>JANQPV010000044.1 GCA_028285305.1 Alphaproteobacteria bacterium
TTCCAGGTGAAGTGGAATCCGGTTCACCGTCAGGAAACGCGCAAAACAAGGAATCTGGAGCCGTTTTGTGTTTCCGTCAAAACCAAAACGGCTCTAGTGGTGGCGGCGTATTGTCTTCTGATTAGACTTTGATGGTATAGGAGCGGGGCTCTGGATTCTTCGAATGTCGCGTACCCGGACAGCCGGGCATTCGTGCCGAACGATCTGTGTTCGTTTGGCCAATTGATACGGTATCAATTGATTTTTAGTTCCGGCACGAAATTACTCTAAGCTACTTTCCTGAGCACTTCGCCGGCAAGGAGCCTGATTTCGGCCGCTGCTAAGGACGATGGTGCGGCTTCGGTTACGCCCATACCGTGAAGCATACTGGCAGCAAACGCGATCCGGTTGCCCACATGGGTGCGGGCAAGGGGCAAGTCCTCGGCCTTCAACTGCGCCATGAGTTCATCTGCCAGGCGTGCCCGCGGCGGGACCCGATTTAGGACGATGACGCAGGGCTTGTCTTCTTCGGCGATCAGGGCGAGGGTTCCTTCGCTCGCCCAGATGTCCATCGGGCTCAATTGGGCGGGAACGACGACAAGATCAGATATCCGAATTGCCTCGCGGGCCGCCGCCACCTCCGTGTGCGGAGGTGTATCGATGATGACGAAATCAGCGGCCCGATGTTCCGTCAAGAGATTGGGATTGCTCCGCCACTGGGAGGCGGGCACAACGGTCAGATTCTCGTCCTTGCCTAGGCGGTCCTCGCGCACCCTGAACCAGTCCGACAGGCTTTCTTGGGGATCAAGGTCAATCAAAAGGATGTTTTTGCGGGCTTTCGGAGGCTCGCTCATTCGGTAGTCCATGTCTTGCCGGAAGGAACGTCCGTGCTGTTCGGTTCCTAATCCGGCCCATGCAATCGCCAAATGAGCCGCGATCGACGTCTTTCCGGCTCCGCCCTTCTGTTGCGCCACTGTAATGACTTTTGGCATACCACTTCTCCTCCCGCGGTCGGCGTCTTACCAAAATCAAACGCGAATCAAACATATGGTACGTTCATGACCAATTGAATACAATATGATGTGGGCAAGACCCAGCAAGACACACGCGAATACACAGTTTTGTGCAGGCCGCTGAGGGAGGCGCAGCGACCGTTGCGGATGCTTTCTAGTTCGCGGTGTCTTCGTGGGGGAGGGCGATTCGAAAGTGCGTGCCGGTTTCGTCGCTGCGGACCAGCCTCAGATCGCCGCCATGGGCCTCCATGAGTTCGTGGGAGATCGCAAGACCCAATCCGGTCCCGCCTTTCCGGAGGCTGCCTGAGAAGGCTTCAAAGAGGTATTCTCTCGCTTTTTCCGGGATGCCGGGCCCTGAGTCCTCTACATCTATGTAGACCCACGCTTGCGCGTCTTGAAGGTTTTGTTGTGCACTGATTTTTACGTAGTGCTTTCTGTCCGAACCGTCCGCCGCAATCGCTTGGGCTGAGTTTCTTGCGATGTTCATCAATGTACGGAACAGTTGATCATTGTCAGCATAAACCATAAAATCTTCAGGGATTTCCGTACTCCAGTCGATCGTGGACTTGATCGTTGTGCTTACTTCCGTGATGACTTCGTCGACAAGCGGCGCCAGTTCGACAGACTGCTTGTTCGGAACGGACTCTTCTGCTTTGCCGTACTGGAGCGTTTGTTTGGCCAAGTCTACGGCGCGGTCGATAGACTGGACAAATCGCGGAGCCATCTTTCGGATATTGGGATCGTCGCTGAGTTCTAGTCTGTCCGACAAAAGTTGTGCGCTTGCCAAGATGTTTCTCAGATCGTGATTGATCTTACTTACCGCCGTCCCCAAAGCGGCCAACCGTGACTTTTGTTGAAGCGATGCTCTGATGTCCCGTTGCATCGATGACAGTTGGTTTTCTGCTTCCCGAATTTCCAGAATGCTCGAGGAGGGCTTGATAATGCGTGTTGCATCTTGCGGTTTTGCGCTGAACGCGGTCATGTTCTCGCTGAGTTTCTTCATCGGCTTTACGAGCATGTGATGGAGCGCGAGGAAGACAAGAAGCCCCGTCAGTATAGAGATCGCCAGGGACAAATAGAAAATGTTTGTTGAATAGACCACCATCGCCTTGCGCAAAGGGCGCTCGTTTAGGATGATCTCGATCAACTCACCACCACTGTGTATTGGCGCTCCGCGTACCGCAATGACGCGGCCGGACGGAGCAAACGTCGTGCTGAGAGCATCCATGATGAGGGACATCGCGTTGGCCTTGCGAAGGTCGAACATGGCGTCGGCCATCACCATGTCGTCGCCGCTTAGAACCAGAACCCGTTTTTGATCCCGTCGTGTGGCGACTTGCAGGACGCCGGCATTGCGTAACAATTCGTCCTCTAACATTTGCGGTATTTCCCGCGTTTCGGTCGTGCGTAAGGCAAGGGTGGCGAGCTGCGCGTCGTCAAGTCGGTCGTTCAGCCAGTCTTGGCGGAATTTTGAAATCGAAGGCACGAAGATCAGAACTTCCGCCAACATGACAAAGATGATTGTCAAAATCAGTAACCGACCGGAAAGGCGCGATGGGTTCGGCAGAACTTTTGCCAGCCGATCTGCGGGGTGAGAATTTGGGTCGCTTGCAGACATTGACACCGATATACCGAACTTTGGACCGCTTGTCAGCCAAAGCGGGAAAGGGCTTTGACAAGAAACCGCGTCCGGGCACTGAACAATAAAGGCGTGTAGTAGGAGCCTGCTGTCCGCTTCGAAATCTCCCCCAAAGTTGGGTAGGGCGCAATATACGTAGCCATTGCGCCAATTTTCATTTTTTGCTGGATTGCGAGAATCCAGGGTTGGATGAGCTCTCCGGCGTGGGGGGCAACGATGCCCGCCCCCAGAATGCGGCCGTTGTTGAGCAATACCGCTTTGGCCAAGCCTTGTGTCTTTCGCTCCGCTTGGGCGCGGTCATTTTCTTTCAGGGGCCATGTGAGTGTTTTGACTTTGTTACCGTACTGTTCGCGGGCCTGAGCTTCTGTCAGGCCGACATTGGCCAATTCCGGATCCAGATAAGTGACCCAGGGAACCGCTGACAAGTCGACTTTCGAACCCCTTCGAAAGAGGGCGTTTCGAATGACAATGCCGGCATGGTAACCGGCCACGTGGGTGAACTGATGACCACCCGCCACATCGCCGATGGCAAAAACCTTTTTGTTGGAGGTGCGTAGTTGAGCGTCAACCGTAATGCCGCGCGGTGTTGCTTCAATGCCGGCGGCGTCTAGATTCAGACCTGCGGTGCTTGGACGGCGTCCGGCGGCAACGAGAAGATGTGAGCCGCTAATTTTCTCGTTACCGGATGATCCGCTTACGGAGACAACAACTCCGCCGTCTGGCGATTTTTCTATTTTCTCGACGCTGGTTTGTTCTAGCAAGGTGACGCCTTCTTCTTCCATTGCCTGTATTGCAATTGCTGAAAGCTGGGGGTCGTCTTTGCTCAGTATGCGGGTGGCTTCTATGACTGTCACCGAGGCGCCTAGCCGTCGATGGGCCTGGGCCATCTCCATGCCGATTGGTCCGCCGCCGATAATGATAAGGTGATCCGGCAAAGTGCGGTTGGAAAAGAGCGTTTCATTGGTGAAATAGGGTGTTTCCGTCAAACCCTCGATGGGTGGAGCGAAAGGGTGGGACCCGGTGGCGACGACAATGCGGCGGGCATGGATGACATGCGAGTCTGTTTCGACGGTCTGTGGGCCGGCAAACTGCGCGTGTTCTCTAATCACTGTTACGCCCAGACCTTCAAAGCGTTCTTGGGAGTCAATGGGCGCGATTTCCGCGATTACTTCGTGTACGTGATCATTGACGCGTTCAAAGTTGACCTCAGGTGTTTGAGGTGAAATGCCGAATTCGGCACCCGAGCTCATGGCGTAGGCGTGTTTTCCAGCCGCGATCAGTGCTTTCGACGGGACACAGCCATAGTTTAAGCAATCGCCCCCCATTTCACCTTTTTCGATGAGGGTAACGCTCGCACCCATTTGCGAGGCGCCGGCTGCAACGGATAATCCGCCGGAGCCTCCGCCGATGACACAGATGTCGCATCTGATGGCTGTTTTTGAAGTCATCATCGGGCAGATCAACTCTCGGTTTGAGATCGGAACGCGTTGTAGACAACTGGAAGTATAGCCAAGATTGCCAAACCAATAATCGGCAGAAGGATTTGAGGCTCAAAAATGATGCCCAAGTTCGGGGATTCTCCGCGGTCGAAAATAGCGCCGAGGCCGTTTCCCACGCTCGCATAGACTAAGGACCCAGGAATGATGCCGAAAAAAGTTGCAAGCACATAGGTGCGCAATGGGACGCCGAGAAACGCGGGTACCAAATTTACGAGGAAGAACGGAAACGCAGGGATCAGGCGCAAGAACAGCATGTAATTGAAGGCATTCTTTTGAAACCCCGCTTCCATCTTTTTGACTGCGCCTCCCGCCTTTGACCGGAGATAGTCGCCCAACGCCGTTTTGGCCGCCAGGAAGACCAAGCTGGCGCCAATGGTGGCCGCCACAACGATATAGGCGCCTCCGATGAGCCAACCGAACAGAAAGCCACCGGTCAAAGACATTATTGCACCGCCTGGCAGAGAGAAGGCGACGACGAGAATATAAATCCCGACGAATGCTGCGGCCGCCAGGCCGGCATTTTGCGCGACCCAAGAGGAGAGCACCTCGCGGTTGTCTCGCAACGCCTCAAAGCTCAGATAGGCGCCGAGATCGAAGAAGAAAAATGCCGCCAATCCTGTAACAAGCACCAGGAGAGGCAAAGCACGCGTCAGTGAGAATTGGGCCGGAGCATTTGCAGCCGAACCCGCCTCGTCGTTGGCCGAATTCGCTTCGCCCAGTTCCTGTTTGATGTCGCTCATGAGAACCGCCCTCTTTAACTTCGGCTTCTCACATATCAGCGCTCCCAGACAGCCGGAAGGGGCGGTCGTGTCTTTGTCACGTTGAATTGACGTTCTGTGTTCGTCCGCGAGAGGGTGTTCGCTGGCGGGACGTCACGTCGTCTTTGACGTTGACGCGGCGCAGCGCAGGCGTTATTGACCAGCGCTTAGCCTTTTTGGGAGGTCCAGAAGACCTCGTCAGAGGCGAAACTGCTAGGAACATTCTCATGAAACGGCCTTTTCAACCCAGTCGATTGGTTCGCAAACGCAGACATGGCTTCCGTTCGCGGCTTGCCACTCGAGCCGGCCGTGCCGTCCTTGCGCGTCGACGTTCAAAAGGGCGCAAGCGTCTTTCGGCCTGACCCAAGGTGTCCGAAGATCGAGTTTATCGTTCGCGATGAAAACTCTTAAGTCGCGAAGCGATTTTGTGCGTGCTTCCAGGTCGGGCCAGAAATGCATCAAAAAAAGTGTTGTTGTGCAACGGCGTGTCCACCAGCATGGGGGCGTCCGAGTAGGATTTACCGCGACAAAGAAGTTGGGTGGGGCGGTGGTGCGCAATCGCGTCAAACGGCGCTTGCGCAGTGCTTTTCGTGAGGTCTTTAAGCCGGTCGCCGGCGAAAGCTGCGACTATGTGCTGATTGGCCGCGCGCAAACCTCTGGATGTCGCTATGCCTCTTTACTTGACGATGTGAAATCGGCGCTGATAAACCTCCGGCAACTGCAGGCGCGGAATGCCCGAGGGAAGAAGAGATAGTGTAGTGGTGTTTCCGCTTTGCACTGGAAGGTTGGGGCTTCACACAGTAATTCATTTACAGATGCTTAATGGTCTCTGTGCCGAAAGACCCGCTAACGAACCTGTTTCTTTGGCATTCTTCTTACTAAATGACAGGATGCAATCGTTTCCTTGAAGCCTCTTCAAACAACTGGACGTAGCCATGTCTGACGACCGCAATCTCATTTTGGCTCTGGTGCTTTGCACGCTCGTTATTGTGACGTGGCAGATCGTGTTTGGAGGACCCTCTCGCGAAGCCACGGTGGAGGGGCCAGAAGTTGCTGAAACCGTCGAGACCGTGTCCGGCGAGCCGGGGGATGTGCCTTTGCCGTCCGTAGAGTCCATCGAGAGACCTGGAACGGTTGGTGGTGCGATCCTTGAGCGAGAGGACGCGCTTCAACAAACTCGCCGTGTGCGCATTGAGTCCGATACCATTTCCGGGTCTCTTTCGCTGACCGGCGCGCGCATTGATGATGTCTTGCTCAAGAATTACCAGGAGACACTCGATCCCGACAGTCCCAACATCACCTTGCTTTCCCCTAAAGGAACAGCATTTCCTTACGTGGTCGATTTTGGCTGGTCCAAGGCCGGTGATGCGCAGATCGATTTGCCGACGCAAAAGACGATCTGGACCGTCGAGCAAGGTAACACTCTTACACCTTCTACTCCTCTAACGCTGGTTTGGGACAACGGAACAGGCGCCAAATTCCGCCGTACCTTTGAGCTCGACGATACGTACCTCTTCACGATTACGGATAGTGTGGAAGTGTACGGAAACTCAGCTTCTGTGATTTCATCCTATGCTCAAATTGCACGCTATGGCCGTCCACCGTCCCGTCCAATATTCATTCTGCATGAAGGTGCGGTCGGGTTCTTCAACGGCGGCTTCGAAAAGATCACTTACAAAAACTTGATCAAGGAAAAGCGGTCCCAACAATCGTCTACTGGCGGTTGGCTTGGAATTACCGACAAATATTGGCTGACCGCCCTTTTGCCGCTGCCAGACGCCCGTGTTGATGCGTCCTTTAACAATTATCCGGGTAAGGACGAGGGAACATTTACTGCCGAGTATCTGGGGACGGAGATGGCGGCCAATCCAGGTCAGACGGTTTCCTATACCCATCGGTTGTTTGCGGGCGCAAAGAAGGCGAGAGTCCTGAACGCGTATCGTGCCGCCGGCGTTGAGCGCTTCGACCTCGCCATCGATTGGGGAATGTTCTTCTTCCTGACGAAGCCCTTCTTTTATGCCCTTGATTTCTTTGCTGGGCTGATCGGCAATTTCGGTGTCGGAATTCTCTTGGTGACCGTTGCGATCAAGTTGGTCTTCTTTCCGCTCGCCAATCAGTCTTATGCTGCGATGAGCAAGATGAAAAAGGTGCAGCCTGAGATGATGAAGATCAGGGAGCGGTATGCGGACGATCGCATGAAGCAAAATCAAGAGTTGATGGAGCTCTATAAGCGAGAGAAAGTGAACCCGCTTGCCGGATGCCTTCCCATCCTCATCCAGATCCCGGTCTTTTATGCCTTGTACAAAGTTCTCTACGTGACGATAGAGATGCGTCACGAACCGTTCTTTGGCTGGATTCAGGATCTTTCGGCAAAAGACCCAACGACGATCTTCAATTTGTTCGGATTGATACCGTGGGCCCCCCCTGAATTTTTGATCATCGGTATCTGGCCATTGATTATGGGCTTTACGATGTACCTGCAAACGGCCTTGAATCCGGCGCCGACAGACCCGATCCAGGAAAAGGTCTTCCAGCTCATGCCCATCCTGTTCACGGTTTTGCTGGCAAGCTTTCCCGCGGGCTTGGTGATCTATTGGGCCTGGAACAACGCTTTGTCCATCTTACAGCAATATGTGATTATGAAACGGATGGGCGTCGAAGTTGATCTTGCCGAAAAGTTCAAGCTGCCCTCCTGGGTGTCTGAAAGAGTGTCGGGTTTGAAACCGAAGGTCCAAGAAAAGAGCACGGAAACTCTTAAAGATCAGCAGTCGGATAACCAGTCGGGCAATTCGTCCGAGGACAGCGGGAAAGATTCCTTTCAAGGGAAGGGAGAGCAGTCTTCCGCTGCGAAGAAAGACGATGCCTCTGGTTAGAGCCAACGCGTGTTGGAGCTTTTTTGCTCATGTCAGATTCGTGCCAGGATCCGTCGCCTGTCGAGATTGAGGCGGCGAACAAGCTGTTTTCCCTCGACTGCCAATTTGTAAAAGGGGTTGTTTCATCGGACGAGCTTCCGCCACCGGACCGGCCTGAGGTCGCCTTTGCCGGACGGTCCAATGTGGGTAAGTCTAGCCTTCTTAACGCGGTGACAGGGCGACGGTCGATTGCGCGGACGTCCAACACGCCCGGGCGAACGCGGGAAATCAATTATTTCGATGTTGCGAGCCTCGTTTATTTGGTGGACTTGCCAGGTTACGGCTACGCCCGCGCTTCCAAGAGTCTGGTGCGAAAATGGACGTCGCTCGTTTACGACTATCTTCGTGGGCGCTCCAATCTTCGCCGGGCGTTCTTGCTGATCGATTCGCGCCGTGGGATCATGGATGCTGATAAGGCGGTGATGGAAATGCTGGACGTGGCCGCTGTGTCCTATCAAGTTGTAATGACGAAGGCGGACAAGTTGCGGGCCGATGCGGTGGTTGACGCTGAACGCTCGATCTACAACCAGCTAAAGCCTCACATCGCGGCTCATCCAGAGATTCTTGTCACTTCGAGCGAGAAACACGTTGGAATTGAAAGCGTGCGTGTAGAAATCGCCTCTTTCGTTGAGGCAAAAGATCCTTGATAACGTCCTCGTTTCAAATGTGTTAGGGACCCGAATGGGAAAGACTGAATCCGGCGACCTCAGCGCGGGACTCGCCACCGCAAAAACGCTTTCGGAGGCGCTCCCCTATATCCAGCGGTATGCGGGTGAGACCATCGTAATTAAGTATGGCGGTCACGCGATGGGAGACGACGAGCTTGCAAAGAGCTTTGCCCGTGACATCGTCCTCATAAAGCAACTCGGCGTAAATCCTGTCGTTGTCCATGGCGGCGGACCACAGATCGCAGCAATGCTCGATCGCTTGGCGATTCAGACATCGTTCGTTGAAGGGCTGCGGGTGACAGATGCGCCAACCGTCGAGGTTGTTGAGATGGTCCTCGCAGGCAAAATCAATAAGCAGATTGTAACCGCGATCAATCAGGCCGGTGGACGAGCTGTTGGTTTGTCCGGCAAAGACGGCAATCTCATCACCGCGCAAAAGGTTCACAGAACAAAGAAAGATCCCGAATCAAATATCGAGCGTATTCTCGATTTGGGATTTGTTGGTGAACCCAAGCGAGTCGATCCCCAAGTGATTGATACCATTCTTGATTCAGACCTCATCCCCGTGATTGCGCCGATCGGAACAAGCGAAAAGGGAGAAACCTACAACATTAACGCGGATACCGCGGCGGGGGCGATTGGATCGGCCGTCTTGGCGAAGCGCTTGATTTTGCTGACGGATGTTGCGGGTGTATTGGATCAAAATGGATCGCTTTTAACGGGATTGACGACTCCGAAAGTCGGTGAGCTTATCGAGTCGGGTGTAATCCAGGGTGGTATGATCCCAAAAGTCGAAACGTGTACAAAAGCGATCAAGAACGGGGTCGAAGCCGCGGTCATCGTTGATGGTCGTGTTCCTCATGCGCTCCTTCTTGAGCTTTTTACTGAACACGGTGCGGGCACGCTAATTGGTCAATCCGGTAACTAAGTGTTGCCTTTTTTTTACAATAATTTCACAGTAGCTCGGGCCAAATAGGGATATGAACGCAATTCTTCAAAGCTTGCGTTCTGCAACATTTGCCTTCGAGTTTGTATCGTAATTCGTTCAGAAAATAAGACGTGCACGAATATCGGGTTCAAGGGTGTCAGGGGAAATGACAATTTCGCGAAGTGCGGTCGCGCTGGGACTGTTCCTGGCGTGTGGTCTCGTCAGTCCGGCCAATGCCGGGTACGAGCTATGTAATCATACCAGTTACGTATTGCGGTCTTCGATTGCCTACAAAGACAGCGGGGATTGGAAATCAAAGGGATGGTGGATTCTTCATCCAGGGAAATGCCGAACCGTCCTCGACAGAAGACTTCGCGGCAACGAATACTTTGCCTACGCTGAATCTGTTCCAGGCCACAAAGGAGGACTTCGCTACTTTACCGGTGACCAGTCCTTTTGTGTTGGACAAGATGACTTCGAGCTCATCGGCAGAGGCGAGTGCGCCCAATCTGGACAGAAGTCCGTCGACTTCATTCAGGTCAGTGTGGCTAAGAACGGGTCGTCCAAAACGACTTTTTCCGAGGCGATTGAGCTTAAGGGAGAAAAGGCGGCGGTTGCAGGTGTGCAACGCCTGCTCATGGATATTGGATACGACCCCGGCCGTATTGATGGGTATCTAGGTCGTAAAACCCAGCGCGCTATCGCAACGTTCCGCAGGAAGCACGGTTTGCGTGTCAATAGTTTGGTGTCTGAGGATCTTGTTGAAAAGCTGGTCGATCAAGCCGCTTCAAAAGCTTCTCAGGAGGGTTACAACATATGTAACGAAACCAGCGAGAAAATGTGGACGGCGGTCGGCTTTAAGCATGAAAAGCAGTGGCAGTCGAAAGGGTGGTGGATGGTTGGGCCCGGCCAATGTACGCAGGTGATCAATCAAGCGCTGCCGTCGAATGAATTCTACGTCTATGCCGTGACAGATCGCGGCGCGACCGGCGAGGGCGAGGAGTTGGTTGTTGCCAGCGGCGAACATACCTTCTGCACCGCCGACGTATTGTTCGATATTCCGGATAAAGAAAAATGCGATGAACGAGGATTCGAAGAGTACGGATTCCAAAAGGTTGAGACCGGAGGAGAGAAACTTTGGTCCCACAAGTTGACGCCCGCACAGTTGGCGGCGTCCAGGTAGCGCCAGGCTCTCTTAGTTCTCACGAGTGAGATCGTTTATCGTGGCTCATGTCATCCGTCGATCAAGCGTAGAATAGGGTTCTGCTTGGAAACGCTTTAGCTTGATTTCGTGAAGTACTTGAGCTGCCATTCCATTTCTTCGTCTGTCATGGGAAAATCAATACCGTCGCGAGCCATCATCATTGAGTGAGGCGGTACTTGCACGAGAAGCGATTGGACTTTCAATGAAATGCGCATGGGTAATTCCGCCTTCCAAACGAGCGCGGTTATGGCTTTGCCATGCTTGGACGTCAAAATGCGTTGGACAACCGATTGCGGAGTCTTAGAAAGGCGAGCCAGGCATTCTACTACAAGGTCATAATCGTTCGCTTCGATTGCTTCTGCCACAAACTCGTCCGTGAGCGATCCAGTGCGTGCCGCCTTCTTGGCACGAGCCTTGGCGGTGCCACCGGGATGATTGTTTTCACTCGAAAGGCCTTCTTCGACTCGGATTCTCGATTGCACGCGTTCTTTGACATCAAGCAGTACGTGTTCAGGAATGTTATTCCGTTCACACAATTCCATAAGAAGGGAAGAAGCGACGAAACTTGCGACACGCCGCATCGCGCGTAAGGAAAGTCCCGGTCTGGCAACTAGGGGCTGATGCCAGGCCTCAATACCTGCTGCGTGATCCAAAATCTGATCTAGGGTGTCCTCGCGGATTTGCGCGTTGGGGTTTACCAATAGATCGGCGATGGCAGGAATGTCCAAGGTCGCAACAATTTCTGCAGAGACATTCTCGCTTAGTCCGCTTCTTCGACTGACTGCGCGAAGGGCGTCGCTGGTTAGTCCGCCGGCGATGAGTTCAATCAAATCGGCATCAGACAAAAGAGGGGAGTACTCCAAAATTGGTGTGGAGACCACGTTCTCAAGGTCCCGTGCCAACTTTAGCGCGATGTCCTTGGGCAATTCGCTTGAATCTTTGAGCTCTTCTGACAAGATTTGCCGAACCCGGACAATTTGATCGTCGGCCAGCGATTGGAGGACTTCTTCCACTAAGGATTGCGTTCTCTCCGCATCCTCGGCTTTCAAATCAGGAACGAGGCGCGCTATTTTGTGTGCGAGTTCGATACGAACATATTCGCTTTCGTCGTTGGCGAGGATCAAGTCGGCTTGGATGGGTGTTGTGTGGTTGGCCGCTACAAGACTGCGCACGGCTATGTCCTGATCGGATGCCAAGAAGTAGAGCATTTCCGGGCGGACATCGGGTCTTTTTGCAAGCTGCTTTCGCAGTCTGGAATTCTCAGTTTGCAGAACATCACGAGCCTCTTCATACTCGAGGGCGTCGGGAAGCTTGTCTTTCTTGAATGCCCGAGAAAACCACTTCAGCATCAGATAGCCTCAGGAGAAAGAGTTGATTTCTCTTCAGGTTCGGTGACTCGGTAGGTCCCTTTGCCCGCCGCTTTGGCTTGGTAAAGGGCAGCATCAGCGATCGTTGTGAGGTCTTCTACGGATGACACTCCGCCCGATAAGACAGGAGCGACCCCGATGGATGCTTCGACGGGGACTGCGAGGCCTTGTTGTTTTTGTAGCTGCGCGATGAGCGATAGGATCTGTTGCGCTTTAATCTCTGCTCCCTCTTGATCCGTCTCCTCCAACCAAACGCCGAATTCATCTCCGCCAAAGCGAACGGCAATGTCACTCGTGCGCAAGTTTTCTTGGAGGATCCGTGCAAGATTGCAAAGCACACGGTCGCCGGCTTGATGTCCGTACGTGTCATTGATCGTCTTGAAGTTATCAACGTCGATGTAGAGAAGAGCGCTTGGCCGATTGTGACGCCTGTGTTGTTGCAGACGGCGCGAGACTTCCTCTTCAAAACTCCGCCGGTTTAGGAGCTGGGTGAGCGGATCTTGACGGGATAGTTTGGTGAGCTGCAGTGTTTGGTTGGCTTGACCAACGGCGATTCCGATGGTCTGAGCTAGATCTGAAAAGAGTTCGCGCTGCTCTTTGGACCATGAGGCAGATGCCATCGGTTTGCTTACGCAAATCACGCCGTTCAACTTATCTTGGAACGATGTGGGAACGATCAGGTGTCGCCAGTTGTCGACCATAAGCTCAGAGCGCTCTTGGCCCTTGAGCAAGGATCGAGCTGCGAAGGGAAGAAGACTGGAGATCATCTCTGAAGGTCGATAGTCTTCAGTCTGCAGATCACGCCATTGTTCTCCTTCTTGGATGGCGATGGTTTCCGCCGTGAGTTCTGCGCCAGAAGCCTGTGAACTCGGTTCAGCCAGAAATAGCAATCCATGTACTGCATCTAAGGAAGACGTGAGCGCGCGTGTGGCCTTCTCCAGCATCGCCGAAGGGTCTAAGGTTGAGGTTGTCGCTTCAAGCACTGCATGTATGGCATCTTTCCGTCTACGTGCCTCATCTAACTCGATCCGCTGAAGGACCAATTCGGTCACGTCTCTTCCGACACCGCGATTGCCAGTGTGGTGTCCATGTTCGTTGAAGAACGGCTTGCTCGCCATGGAATAATGACGAACTTCGCCGTCTTTTGAGAGGAGACAGATCGGAACTTCACGCACTTCATGTGGCGATTGGAAAAGTTCGATTGCGGAGTTAAGTGCGTTTTCATCAACGACGAGGGTGGACAACGAACACCCGTTCAATTCCGACGAAGAATAGCCCAATGCGCCGCGGGGCCCGATATACGTAAACGAACCAGATTGATCAATTTCCCATGAAAAGTCTGCTGAGCATGAAACCAAATCCTTAAAGAGGCTGCGTGATGACGTTAAGGCTCGTGAAAGGTTTTGCTCAAACGTAACTTCGCGCGCGATCAGAATGGCGTCTCGTGCGCCTGCGTCCGCAGGCAATATAAAGATGTCGAAGGTTCTGCTGCTCGGGTCAACTTGGGTTATTTCGACCTTCACATCTTGAAATTCATCTGCGTCGTTATCATCTATCGGGATGGAAAGCGTAACGCGGCACGAGGTAACCGTCCCGGTCGCATGACTTTCTTCAACCAACCCCAATAGTCTTGATATCTCCTCCGATCCGGATAGTGCCGACCACAGTAATTTGCGGCCGGCCGCGTTGGCGGCCTTAATGTCGCCGTTGCTGTTTACCAAGGCAACGGGATCTTCTGAAGCCACTAGACACTGGGGATCGAGAGCGACAGGGGGTAAGAGTTGGCGGCCGTCGCGATCTGAATTGCCCGGTACAGCCTTTGCAAGTTTGCCGTCCTGTGTCCGCATCGTTCCGATTTCTGCATTAAGGTCGGAAACAGGCCGTTTCCCGGCGGGCAAAGACAGTTCGATTCAGGGTGTCAATTCCGCCAAATTTCCGACATCCACTGGAGAGAACATAGTCTAAGCCGCGTTAAAACCGCCTTAAATCAAAGTGGATACAACGGTCACCGCGTGGAAGAGTAAATATGTTGAACAAAGATAAAAATAATCACGCTCCTGCTGACTTGACCGAGGGGACACAAACAATCAGCACTTTGTCTTCAAAGGTCGATTTGACCCATATTGATACATGGGTCTTTGACCTGGACAATACGTTGTACTCCTGGGAACTGGACCTCTTCGCTCAAGTGGATCAAAAGATGGGCGAGTTCATCGGTCGACAGTTGCAGCTACCATCCAAGCAAGCCAAAGCGCTTCAGAAGGAATATTATAGGACCTATGGCACCACGCTTCGGGGTCTCATGCTCAAGCATGGATTGGATCCGGAACCGTTTCTTGAGTATGTCCACAATATCGATCTGGGCTCTGTTGAGAAGGATCGTGAACTCAATGCTCTGCTCTCCGAATTGCCGGGACGAAAGCTTGTCTTTACGAACGGATCCCTTGGTCACGCCGAGCGCGTAACGGCAGCACTCGGGATCGATCATCACTTCGAATCGATCTTTGACGTTTCCGCCGCCGGGTATGTTCCCAAGCATGAATCTGAAGTGTTCGATGACTTTTGCGAACATGCGGAACTCATTCCGCAATCGTCGGTGATGTTTGACGACATTTCTCTGAACCTCCTGCATCCACATGCCTCCGGAATGACTACAGTTCTGGTACGGACGGAAATTGACTGGAGCGCCCAGAGTGAATTGACCGATGGCAACGATCATATTCACCACGAAACCGATGATCTCGTCGAGTTCCTTCGCCGGATCGAGCATTCGTTGTCGATTGCCCGCTCAGCCGCTGGCCCAGAGTGCGACGTCGAGGACTGATCTTACCGTATCTAAGCCGTTGACTTGGCGCGGCGAGGGAGTAAGCTCGCGGCTTCATTGGAACCACGGGGCCTGCACATGGATCTGTCGGAAGCGGAACCGCTCATCGAACATGCCTGGGAAAACCGGGATGACGTCAACGTGAATACGTCTGGCGACGTCAGAGAGGCGGTGGACACCGCGCTTAGCGCGTTGGATTCGGGTCAGGCGCGTGTGGCGGAAAAACTCGGATCAGACTGGCATGTCAATCAATGGCTCAAGAAAGCGGTTCTGCTGTCTTTTCGCTTGAACGATATGACCACAATTCCTGGAGGTCCCGGTGAACGGTCGCCGTGGTTCGACAAGGTTCCTTCCAAGTTTGAGGGATGGTCGGATCAAGACTTCAGGACAGCTTCATTTCGAGCCGTTCCGCACTGTGTGGTCCGGCGATCCGCCTATATCGCCCCCAATGTCGTCCTTATGCCGAGTTTCGTCAATCTAGGTGCCTATGTGGATGAAGGGACCATGGTCGACACATGGGCGACTGTTGGCTCTTGCGCGCAAATTGGAAAGAACTGCCATCTTTCGGGAGGGGTCGGTATCGGCGGGGTCTTGGAGCCACTGCAAGCCAATCCGGTCATCATAGAAGACAATTGTTTTGTCGGTGCGAGGTCGGAAGTTGCCGAAGGCGTCATTGTCCGTGAGGGATCTGTCTTGTCGATGGGAGTTTATATTGGTGCTTCGACGAAGATTGTTGATCGGCAAACCGGTGAGATCTTTACTGGAGAAGTTCCCCCTTACTCGGTGGTCGTGGCAGGAAGCTTGCCTTCCGGCAAGACCTGGCAAGAGAATGCGCCGGCACCTAGCCTCTACTGCGCGGTAATCGTGAAACGTGTTGATGAGCGAACCCGCTCGAAGACATCCATTAACGAGTTGTTGCGCGATTGACCTTGCGTTTACCTAAAAAGGGTATCCGATGCGCTTTAGTGACGATCGTGGTCTATGAGCATTGTTGATCCCATTGAACTCTCTAAGCGGCTGATCCGCCATCCGAGTATTACACCTCGGGATGCAGGTGCGTTGGACACGTTGCAGTCCGAGTTGGAGGCTCTTGGGTTTGTGTGTACCCGTTTGCCCTTCGGCGAAGGTGCTGAACGGGTGGACAATCTCTACGCCCAGTTGGGTGATCAAGCGCCGAATTTCTGTTTTGCCGGGCACACGGATGTGGTGCCGCCCGGCGATGCTAAACAATGGACGAACGATCCGTTCGACCCCCAAGAGCGCGATGGCCGACTCTATGGCCGCGGTGCGGCTGATATGAAAGGGTCAATAAGCGCATTTGTGTCCGCAACAGCTGATTTTGTTTCCCGATCTGAGGACTTGCCCGGATCGATCAGCCTCTTGATCACCGGCGATGAGGAGGGTGTGGCGATAAACGGGACACAAAAAGTCTTGGGATGGCTGAATGAGAAAGGTATCAAGATAGATCATTGCTTGGTGGGCGAACCAACAAATCCCGAACGTTTGGGGCAAATGATCAAAATTGGCCGCCGGGGAAGCCTCAATACGTGGCTCACAGTGCGCGGTACTCAAGGCCATATCGCCTATCCTCATCTTACAGATAATCCTATCCCGAAGCTTCTTAAAATTCTTTCATCAGTACAAGCTCGTGAACTCGACCAGGGAAATGACTTTTTTCAGCCCTCTAATCTCGAGATCACAACGATCGATGTTGGGAACTCAGCCACGAACGTCGTTCCCGAGTCCGCTTCTGCCCATTTCAACATTCGCTTCAACACCATCCACCAAGGCAAAGATCTTGAAGCCTGGATTCGCGGTGTGTGTAATGACGTGCTGGGTGACGATCGCCAAAGCTACGATCTGGAGATTCAGATCAGCGGAGAAGCGTTTCTCACCGAGCCGAGTTTCTTTTCCCGCCTTATTCAAGATGCGGCTGAGGACGTCATGCATGTCCGCCCAGAACTGTCCACAACTGGTGGAACGTCCGATGCGCGGTTCATCAAGGATGTCTGTGATGTGGCCGAATTTGGCCTTGTGGGGCAAACCATGCACAAAATTGATGAGAATGTGCTCACTGCCGATATTCTGTCTCTCAAAGAAATCTATTTGAGGATCTTGGAGGGCTATTTCTCCCGGTGACTCTGACCCTTAGAGAATTCCTTGAAAGTATCGATGGCGTCTTTCGCCTAATCGTGCGCGATTCTGATGGGGTCCTCAACTTCAATCGGAGCGCAGAGGGGTTTTGGAACTCGTTTCTCGGTATGTTGATCGTATTGCCGATATACGCGTGGAGCGTCATCAATTATCCGGACTATATGCGTGATGTCATGGCGCAGACTGATGAGACGGCCATAGTTAGGATGGGCGGTGGGGAGGTCTTCCTCTTTGGTGTCCAATACATTCTGTCGTGGGTGATGTTTCCCCTCATCATGGCCCAACTCACCGAGGTGATGGGGGTCCGTGATCGCTATGCCGCCTATATCACCGTGCGCAATTGGGCGTCCGTCGTATTTGTCCTCATGTTCGTTGCTGTGCCGCTGACCCTCTATAATCTTGGGTTCCTGAGTATTGAAGGCAGAGAATCCTTTCAGTGGTTGGCATTGTTCTTCCAGCTGTATTTCTTGTGGTATATCACGGTGCTGTTGCTTGAAGTCGACATGATCCAGGCGATGGGCGTGGTTGCGCTTGACATCTTCATCATTGTTGCGGTTGCTTTGGCGACGACACCCCGGCTCATTGAGACCACCTGATTTCCGTGGTTCTGCGGTCCTACCATAATTTTGTATGCTTACGGATCATCCGGATAGAGGATCGCCTCTAGAGAAAGGCCGCGGGCAGGGGCCACGGGACCGCACGCCGATCGGTCTTTGGCCTCTAGCGCTTCTCTCACGTCTCCAGGATGCCACTTGCCTTCGCCGACCAGTTTGAGTGTCCCCGCAATTGAGCGAACCTGATGGTGCAAGAAGGATGGGGCTCGTACGCTGAGTTCGATCGCCGAGCCCCAACGCCGAACGCGCGCTTCGGTGAGTGTTTTGATGGGAGACTGGGCCTGGCATTCGGCCGCGCGAAACGTTGTGAAGTCGTGAGTGCCCTCCAGAAGGGAAGCGGCTTCAGACATTTGCTCCGCATCAAGAGGTACGGCGACGTGCCAATGGTGATGACGGTCGAGCGTGAGCGGTGCCCGCCGACTGTTGATAACGTACTTGTAGCGGCGCTCTATTGCGTCGAACCGGGCATGGAATTGATCGCTGGCTTGCCGAGCTTGCAAGATGGCGATTGGCGCCGGTTTCAGGTGGAAATTGATGGCATCGCGGACCGTATCCGGAGAGAACTCTGTGTTCAGATCGAAGTGAGCGACTTGACCGCGTGCGTGCACTCCGGCATCCGTGCGCCCGGCCCCGTGGATCCGCACGTCATATCCAACGACTGCCTCAACTGCCGTTTCGATGCTTTCTTGAATGGATAGCCCGTTTTTCTGGCGTTGCCACCCAACAAAGCCCGTGCCGTCGTACTCCACTAAGATTTTATAACGGGGCATGGGCGGCGCTGTCGTCAGGCGAGACGGTCGCCGGGTTTCAGTTGTATTCCCTTCAGGAAGTCTTCGGCGGCCATGACCCTTTTTCCTTCTCTTTGAACTTCAAGAAGTTCCACGGCTCCGGTTCCGCAGGCGATGCGGAAGCCGCCTTCCAAAAGCGTTCCGGGCGGTCCGGACCCTTCGCCCCGCTGAGATCGTAATGCCTTTACGCGCACTGTTTTCTCACCGCCACGGATTTCGAACCAGGCGCCCGGAAACGGAGACAGGCCTCTGATGTGCCAGTCGACTTTCTCGGCAGGTTGGGACCAATCGATGCGGGCTTCGTCCTTGCGAATCTTGTCCGCATACGTGACACCCTCGCTCGGTTGAGGCGTGGGCGCCAATAATCCGTTTTCAATCTGATCCAAGGTCCTCAGGACAAGGCGCGCCCCAATCTCCGCCATTTGGTCGTGCAATTCGCCGGACGTCATGGTCGGCGATATTTCAATCTCTTCTAAGAGGAGCATGTCTCCTGTATCCAGGCCCTCGTCCATCTGCATAATGGTTACACCGGTTGCGGTATCGCCGGCCATGATTGCACGTTGAATGGGTGCCGCGCCGCGCCATCGCGGTAAGAGGGAACCGTGCACGTTCAAACAGCCGAAGCGAGGGGCTTCCAAGATCGCGTTCGGCAATATCAATCCGTATGCGGCAACAATGGCCACGTCCAAATTTAGGGCTTTGAATGCTTCTTTATCTTTTGCATCCTTGAAGTTCTTGGGAGTTCGCACAGGGATTGCCTGGGTCTGTGCAAACTCCTCTACCGGAGAGGGCTTGGGTGCTTTGCCTCGACCTGCGGGGCGGGGAGGCTGGGTGTAAACGCAAACGACCTCGTGACTAGACTGCGTGAGCGCACGGAACGTGGGGAGAGCAAAATGGGGCGTACCCATGAAGGCGAGGCGCAATCCCGTCATGTCGCCCTCATGCGCTCGCAGAAAGCTTCTTTGCCTTCGTCAGTTTCTTCAGAATCATTTGACGCTTCAAGCGAGACAAATGATCAATAAACAAAATGCCTTCCAGATGATCCATTTCATGTTGGATGCAAACGGCCGTCATGCCTTCGGCGTCGAGCGTTTGTTGCGCTCCATTGTAGTCCAGGTAGTCGATACGTGCTTTAAGTGGGCGTTCTACTTCTTCGTAGAACTCCGGAACGGACAGGCAGCCTTCTTCGTAAGGCCCTTTGTCATCGGACGTCCACTTGATTTCGGGATTGACGAAATGAAGCGGCTGAGGTGGTTGTTCGTCATGGGACAGATCCATCACGATAACGCGTTTTGGCACGCCCACTTGAATGGCCGCTAAACCGATCCCCGGGGCCGCATACATAGTTTCCAGCATGTCGTCCATGAGCTTACGCAAGTCGTCGTCAACCTTAGAGACCGGCTCCGATCTTACTTTAAGCCGCGGGTCGGGTGCGGTGATGATTGGTAATACTGCCATACCGTCCACATAAGTGAGGAGATTCCCAGCGTCAAGCGTGGGCCGAATCGCGTCATAATGGGCGTTTGTTTAGCGAGAGTTTTCAGCGATGGCCGAGAATTTGATGGTTTCCCCGTACCTCATTATCGGCGGACTGTGTGTCATCAGTGTTGTCCTCGTGCTCGTCGTGGTTCAACTGCGATCGCAAAATTCCGCGCTCTTTGAGAAAGTTGAGGGAATCCAAGGAAATCTGCAAAATATAGCCAACGTCCAGATTGCGACAGGAGAGCGCCTACAATCCATAACGGAGAGCCACGTCAGTGGCCAACTCTCGCTGGCCAACACGTTGGAGCAGCGACTGGAGCAGGTCAGCTTGCGCATGAACAGTTCGCTCAGCGAGACTGCGTCCAAGACGGCTGAATCCCTTGGGAAAATCAATACCCGGCTCTCGGTCATCGATAGCGCGCAGAAAAACATCACCGATCTTTCGGGGCAGGTCCTCACCCTGCAAGACGTCCTCGCCAACAAACAGGCGAGAGGCGCTTTTGGTGAAATACAGCTCAACGATATCGTGAAGTCGGCCTTACCGCCGTCAGCGTATGAATTCCAGGTCACGCTCAGCAACGGCAAGCGCGCCGATTGTTTGCTGCGTTTAGAGGACCCGCCTGGGCCCATGGTTATAGATGCGAAGTTTCCGCTTGAAGGATTTGCGGCTTACAGGGATGCAAAGACGGACGCGGAAAAATCATCCGCCAGACGAGAATTCGCAAACGCGGTCGCGAAGCACGTCAAGGACATTTCTGCAAAGTATATTGTGCCTGGAGAGACAGCCGATTCAGCGCTCATGTTTTTGCCGTCGGAAGCTGTCTATGCCGAACTTCACGCGTCTTTCGTGGAGGTGGTGAAACGAAGTTATGCCGCCCGGGTTTGGATCGTCTCTCCAACCACCATGATGGCGACTCTGAATACCATCCGCGCCGTTCTCAAGGACGTAAAGATGCGTGAGCAAGCCGGGGTTATTCAAGTTGAAGTGGGAAAGATGATGGAGGATGTTCGCCGTCTGCAGAAGCGCGTCGCCAATTTGCAGACCCACTATTCCCAGGTTGGTAAGGACCTCTCGGAAATAAATACGTCTACGGATAAAATCGTGGGACGGGCGGATAAGATCGAGGCCGTGAACTTGGAAGATGAAACCGTTGCCCCGCATCAAAGCGGAGCCGCCCATGACGTGCGGCGCAAACCGGAGCGGGGTCTTCCCCTCCAGTAAATGCTCTGCTTACTGTTGTTCGCTGTCTTCCTCTTCTTCGCCGAACCCGCGGATGAGCGCAGTGTACACTTCCGCCCGGCCGCGCATGAGCCGTCTTTCGAAATCCGGTAAGGGCACAAGGCCAAGGTCGGCAAGATAGCCCTCCGGGCCGATTGCTTCTTCGCTCATATACTCCGTGAGTAATGCGTCCAGGCCACTGGCTATGGGACGATTTTGGTTTTTCACGTAGATATAGAGTGGCCGCGAGAGTTCGTAGGAACCATCGCTGATGGTTTCAATGGAAGGTGAAACACCTTCGATCTTGTTGGCTTCGATCAGATCCTCGTTGTTGTGTGCGTACGAAAAGCCAAAAATTCCGAACGCTTCTGGGTCATTCGCCAATTCTTTGATGATCAGGGTGTCATCCTCTCCCACGACAACAAACGGTCCATCTTCACGCATGGTCGTGCAGACGTCCTTGCGTTCCTCGGCGCTCAGAGCTGCGATCGCTTCGAACTCTTTGCAGCCTTCGGCGAGGGCAAGGTCCTGGAACGCTTCACGGGTTCCCGATGTTGAAGGAGGCCCCATAACCCTAATTTTGATGTCGGGAAGCCGCCCATCGATTTCGGACCAGCGCGTGTACGGATTGTCTACAATCTTTCCGTCCACTTCGACTCTTTGAGCTAATGCCTGAAACAGTTGTGCCCGGGTGAAATCCGTATGGGTTGCCTTGATATTGTTGGCAACAACGATTCCATCGCTGCCAATCTTGAGCTCGGTGATACGAAACACGCCGTGGTCCTCGCACTCATCGAGTTCGTTTTGTTTTATGGCTCTGGATGCCCCTGTGATGTCGGGATGATCATCCCCAATGCCCGCGCAAAAAGCCTGGAAACCGCCACCAGTGCCGGTGCTCTCTACAACGGTCCAATAATCGGTCACGCTTTGATAGTTTTCTGTCACCCGCGCGGTGAACGGGAACACTGTTGAGGATCCAACGATTCGAACAAAATCACGTGCCTCGGCTGCGCTTGTGACAACTAGCAACAGGCTCAGAGCGCCAAGGGACCGTTTACCAAACATATCGATGTCCTTCATTTGTACCCAGTTCCCACAACTAAGCGGCGGATCATGTCAGTTTTTTTTCAAATCTGATTGTTTTGGAGGCAAATAGCTCTCATGTTTGGGGACACAAAAAGAATATTTCAAATTAAATTGAAATATCAATGGCTTAGGAGGGAAAACTCAGATGAATGAAGAGGCCGCGATTCTGGCGTTGTCCGCCCTTTCGAATGTCACTCGGCTCCACGTATTTCGGTTTCTGATGAAAAGAGCACCCGAGGGAGTCGCGGCGGGAGACATATCGGATGTTATCGACATTGCCCCGTCCAACCTTTCGTTCCACTTGACACAGTTGGTGGATGCAAAGCTCGTTCAATCAGAAAAAAAGGGGCGGTACATCTATTATGCGCCCGATATCCCAAACGTGAAGGGCCTCATCGATTTCTTGACTGATGATTGCTGTAACGGACACCCTGAGATTTGCTTGGCTTGAGGCCCCTCAGTCCGTGACCGGGCGCCGGGATTTCATGGCTGCAGCCAATGTACCGTCATCCAGATAGTTGAGCTCGCCGCCCATCGGGACCCCCTGGGCCAACCGTGTGACTGAGACGGATTTGTCGCCGAGAAGATCCATGATGTAGTTCGCCGTAGTTTGGCCGTCGACAGTGGCATTCAGCGCAAGAATAACTTCGGGAACGTCTAGTTTCTCCACCCGCTCGATGAGAGAGCTTATATTCAGATCTTCCGGTCCAATTCCATCCATTGCGGATAAGGTGCCTCCGATGACGTGGTACCTGCCTTGATGAGCTCCCGCTCTTTCCAATGCCCAGAGATCTGAAACATCTTCCACAACACAAAGGGGCAAAGCCGCGCGGCTGGGATCTTGGCAGATGCCGCAAGGATTGGCTGTGTCGATGTTTCCGCACACAGAGCAAATGCCGACCTTTTCAATTGCAACCCCAAGCGCTTGCGCGAGAGGTTGCATCAGTGTTTCCTTTTTTTTGATGAGATGCAAAACAGCGCGGCGCGCTGATCTGGGGCCTAGACCGGGCAGTTTCGCGAACGCCTGGATGAGCCGCTCGATCTCCGGACCCCCTTGAGAATTTGGCATAGACTGACTTTTGCCGGGCCCTAAATTGGAAGCTTAAACCCAGGGGGGAGCGGAAGTCCGCCGGTGATTTGGCCCATTTTTTCTTCCATTTCGGCCTCCAGTTTGCGTTTGGCGTCGTTGTGAGCCGCAAGAATAAGGTCTTCTAGTACTTCCTTTTCTTCCGCATTCATGAGGCTGGGGTCGATCTTCAGTGCTTTCATCTCGCCTTTTCCCGAGAGTGCCAATGTGACCATTCCTGCGCCACTTGCTCCTTCGACTTGAAGTTCGCTCAGCTCGTTTTGCATGTCCTGCATTTTTGATTGCATCTCTTGGACTTGCTTCATCATTTTTCCGAGGTCTTTCATGGGGCACCTTCAAGTTTTATCGTGTCGTGGATGTGTTTCTCGTTATCTAATCGGAGAGGTCCGGATGGGCCGTGGTTTCTTGGTCCTCTTGCGAAACGTTGCGCAACTCCAGCTTTCGTATTCGAACGATTTGGGCATCGGGAAAGAGTTTCAGTGATTCCGCCACGACTGGATGCTGACTGAAATGCTCGCGTAAGCGATTGTCCTCTTCAATCTCTTTCTCGCGCAATGTGGCTTGCCCTTGTTCCGACGTGATCGCAACGGTCCATTCTTCACCGGTCAAGAAGTTCATTTTGTGATTAAGGCGACGTGCGAGATCTTTTGGAGCTCCCGGCGCCAATCTGATTTCAAGGCGGGGAGGATCGATGGACACGAAATGTACATGTGTTTCAACTTCGTTCAGCAACAAATAGTCTTTGTCAAGACGAAGAGCATCAGCGATGTCCGCAAATGAAGAGAAATTGGCGGTACCTTGCGGTTGCTCTTCTGGAATAGCAGCCTCAGAAATCGCCGCTTCCGAGACCGCGGCCATGGGGTTTGCGGGCCGAACCTCGTTTGTCTCATTCGGCGCCGGAGGCGCAGGTCTTTCGGCGCGTGTGGATGAAGGTGGTGGCGGAGAGGAGTTTGAAGCCGTCCGGTTTGTGCTTTTGACGGGCGCTGAGTCCGCCGTTCGGAGCCGCTTCACCAACTCTTCCGGAGAGGGCAGTGTTGCGGCGTGTGCGAAGCGAACGAGCAGCATTTCGAGTGCGGCGTGGGGGCGCGGTGCGTTTGCGCACTCTTCCACACCTTTCAACAAGATCTGCCATCCGTTTGACAAGGCACTTATATTCATCTTATCGGCCATTTCTCGACCGCGTTTTGCTTGTGACTGAGAGATGCCTGCTTCTTCGGCGTCTTTTCCGACGACTTTTACCCGTGTCAGCCAGTTCGTTAGATCGAGAAGGTCCCGCAATATCTCAAGTGGGTCGGCTCCCAGTTCGTACTGTTCGCGGACTTCTTTCAAGGCGGCGGCGGTTGACCCTTGGAAAAGACAATCCAACAAATCCAATACGCGCTCGCGATCGGCGAGGCCGAGCATGTCACGCACCAATTCTTCCGTAACCGGTGTTTTGGAGGCCGCCCCTTGAGCAATGGACTGGTCCAAAAGAGAAAGGGCGTCGCGTACGGAACCTTCGGAGGCCCGTGCAATGAGGCTAAGTGCCTCCTTTTCGACGGTCACATTTTCCGTTTTGCAGATGCCCGATAGGTGGTTCACCATTGTGGCCGGGTCGACCCGCCTTAGATCGAAGCGCTGGCATCGCGAGAGAATCGTCACTGGGACTTTGCGAATCTCTGTCGTCGCGAAGATGAATTTTACATGAGACGGAGGTTCTTCGAGAATCTTGAGGAGTCCATTAAAGGCTGCTTTAGACAGCATATGGACTTCATCGATAATAAATACCTTGTACGGAGCAATGGCAGGTTTGAACTGGGCGCTGTCAATGATCTCGCGAATGTCATCGATGCCCGTTCGCGAAGCCGCATCCATTTCAAGGACATCCATGTGATTTCCCGCGAGGATGGTCTCGCAATTCGGCGAGGGCGGATCCAGCTTGATCGAGGGGCGGCTTTTGCCTTCGCTGTCCACAAAATTGAACGCGCGAGCCAGGAGCCGCGCCGTTGTGGTCTTACCCACGCCGCGCACACCGGTCAGCATGTAAGCGTGGGCGACACGGCCGGTTTCAAAGGCGGCCGAGAGAACTTTGACCATCGCTGTTTGTCCGATCAGGTCTTCGAACCTCTGAGGACGGTACTTGCGCGCGAGAACCCGGTAGCTCGCCTCGTCAGCGTCGGGGGAAGTAAGCGTGAAGTCTTGGTCCATAAACTGGCGATGCGCGATAAAGGCCTTGAGCGAAGCGATAGGGGCGAAATTCATAGGAGGCCGGACAACAACCCGAATCGAACTCGTTACGGCTGCTTCCTTCCGGACCTGACCGGGTTGGCGAGGGACGCGTCTGCCGCCGACCTCCCAACTCACTATATCCGATGCTATGGCGTTTAGCGCAAGGGGCGAGCGGGAAAAACTCTGAATTTGCGTCCGCGTTGCTCTCGGCGGGCTTCCGTGTCACTTTACCGGCCGTTTTAGGAAAGATACGAAGAAACTGCGGAAAAGCGACACTCATGCCTATTCGAGTCAATCCCAATACTTTTGCAAACAATCCCCTGGACCGGGCATCCGATAAACGGCTTGATGATGGGTGGCTTGCGGCCCGTATGCAGGATGCCGACAGTATGATCGTGCCCTTGTGGCAATTGAAGCCGCTGGTTCTGCCGCCAGAACGAGAGGGCGGCCTGTGCGATATAGGATGGCTACGCAGCGGGATGATGGCGGCCCTGGTCAGTCCGAACACGGTGATTGTTTTGCTCGGGATCGACTCAAAAGATCGGGCGCGATTCGCTCTCGACATCTCTCATTTTGCCGATCCCGCTAATGACGGGCCTCTCGCCGGCTTCGGAGACTTTGCAGAGATCCGCGAGATTGCGGGTTCCCTTCATGAGGAAGATGCCGCGATACTGGCTCAAGCGAAGTCGATGATTGATTGGCACCGGCGCCATACGTTTTGCGCCAATTGCGGCGCGCGAACCGAATTGGCAGAAGCCGGTTACAAGCGTCAGTGTCCAGAGTGTGGTGCCGAGCATTTTCCGCGTACGGATCCAGTCGTTATTTCGTTGGTCGTCAAAGACGATAGGTGCCTTTTGGGCCGGGGGCCGCACTTTCCGGAAAAGATGTTTTCTGCACTCGCGGGTTTTGTGGAGCCGGGGGAGAGTATCGAGGAGGCAGTCGCGCGGGAGGTGAAAGAAGAAGTGGGCATTGATGTGGGTGATGTGGAATACCATTCGACCCAGCCGTGGCCCTATCCCTCTTCGCTGATGATCGGATGTATTGCGGAGGCTGAGACCGAAGAAATCACAATAGATGAAACAGAAATCGCAGACGCCCAGTGGTTCACGCGCGACGAGCTGAAAGCAGCCCTCAACGGCAATGCAGAGCGACTTTGGGTGCCGCCGCCCTTTGCGATTGCTCACCAACTCGTTAAGGCGTGGGCGGAGGAAACTTGAGATTTCAATTCGTTAGAGCACTCCTCCGAACCATCCTACAGCTTTACCCCTCTTAGTCTGAGTGCGTTTGAGATAACGGAGACAGAGCTGGCCGACATGGCCGCAGCTGCGATCATGGGGCTGAGCAAGACACCCAAGATGGGATAGAGGACGCCCGCCGCGACCGGCACGCCCGCCGCATTGTAAATGAATGCGAAGAAAAGATTCTGGCGGATATTGTTCATCGTCGCTTTGCTCAAATGGCGTGCCCTTACGATGCCGTCCAAGTTGCCTCGAACGAGTGTGATGGCCGCGCTTTCAATCGCGACGTCCGTTCCTGTGCCCATGGCAATACCCACCTGGGCTTGCGCGAGTGCGGGCGCGTCATTGATTCCATCTCCGGCCATGGCGACCACATGTCCATGCCGCTGAAGGCTCTCGATGACTTTGATTTTGTCCTGAGGAAGAACGTCGGCTTTGACTTCATTGATCCCAAGGCGATGGGCGACCGAGCGTGCCGTCGTTTCAGTATCGCCCGTCAGCATAATAATGCGCAGCCCGAGTTCGCGCAGAGCGTCCAGCGCAGCGGGGGTTGTTTCCTTTATGGGATCCGTGACGCCAACCAGTCCTGCTAACCTGCCGTTGACGGCCAAGTACGTGATCGTTTCTCCACGGGTCCGTCTCGTCTGCGCCCATCGCGCGGCGTCTTCGGTCACGGCCACATCCAAATCTTGTAAGAGTTTCGCGTTCCCAAAAGCGACTGCGTTGCCGCGAACGGATCCGGTGACCCCTTTTCCCGTAATCGACTTGAAATCTTGGACATCGTCCAAGGTTAAGTCTTGACCTTTGGCAGCCTGCAAAAGAGCCGTTGCCAGGGGGTGCTCCGAACCGCGTTCCAAGCTTGCCGCCAACCGGAGAATCTCCTTCTCCTCCAGTTTCGCTACCGACATAAGGGCGGCCACGGTTGGCTTTCCCTCTGTCAGAGTCCCGGTCTTGTCAACGACAAGTGTATCCACTTTTTCCAGCGCTTCGAGTACCTCCGCATTTTTGATCAAGATGCCTGCCTGTGCTCCTCTTCCGACGCCTACCATGATCGACATGGGGGTCGCCAATCCGAGGGCGCACGGACACGCGATGATCAACACCGATACGGACGCGATGACTGCAAAGCTAAGTGATGGCGTTGGTCCCCATAGTAACCAACCGACAAACGACAACAAGGAGACGAGAATCACACCGGGAACGAAGTAGCTCGAAACCTTGTCTGCGATCCTTTGGATTGGCGCCCGGCTGCGCTGGGCCTCCGCAACCATATGGACAATCTGAGAAAGAACAGTTTCTTGACCCACACCGGTGGCTTCGATGATCATCGTACCGGTGGTGTTTAGTGTTGCACCGACAACAGTGTCGCCTACGGATTTTTCGACGGGCATGGGCTCGCCGGTAATCATGGACTCGTTGACGGAAGAAGAGCCGTCCAAGACGATGCCGTCGACGGGGATCTTATCGCCAGGGCGAACCCTTAACCGCTCACCTTGCTGGACATCGCTCAGGGGGACTTCTTCTTCGTGGCCTTCATCCAACACGCGCAGCGCGGTAACGGGAGCGAGGTCAAGCAACGAACTCAGTGCCCGATTTGTGCCAGCGCGTGCGCGTAACTCCAAAACCTGTCCCAGAAGCACGAGAACGATAATAACTGAAGCGGCTTCGAAGTAGACGGGAACATGTCCGTGCGTGTCTTTCAATTCGTCCGGAAAGAGTCCGGGCACGGTGACGGCGACGACGCTGTAAACGAATGCCGCTCCGGTTCCGAGCGCGATCAGCGAGAACATGTTCAAGCTTCGATTTTGCACCGATGACCAACCGCGCTCGAAAAACGGCCAGCCCGCCCAGATGACAACCGGTGTTGCAAACGCAAACTGAAGCCATCCAGAAATGCCGGGTGGAACAAGTGAATGCACACGGGAACCGAATAAGTGCCCTCCCATCTCCAGCAAAATGACGGGAACAGCGAACGCCAGCCCGATCCAAAACCGCCGGCTCATATCGTCGAGTTCAGACGTGTCGGCGTCTCCGACCCCCTCGACTTCCAAGCCCATGCCACACAAGGGGCAGGCGCCTGGTTCGGTTTGCCGGACCTCCGGATGCATCGGACACGTGTAAACGGCACCTAAGACTTCGGGGTGTGTCCGATTAGGCTCAAGGGAGGGATTCGTGCTTTCCAGCATTTGTTCCGTGTAGAGTTTTGATTTTCGTTCTTCTTGAGCATATACTATATACCCCTATAGGGTATTAGGTCAATGCGCTGTCGTATCGTGATCGCACAGCGCGTGCCAGGTACACTTTGCAGAGACGATTCGGAAGTTGCTTTCCTGACACCACCATGAGTTTTCTTCGATTCTGGCCCGTCAACTCCACCGGTTGACGTGGAGCGGGGGATACGATCATAGTTCAGTTGGCAATGCGATTCATGAACAAGCGCGGGGTGCAATGATGGACGGTAAACGTATACTGATCACTGGCGGCAATAGTGGCATCGGCCTCGTGACTGCGAAAGAGCTGGCGAGCCAAGGTGCGGAAGTCGTGCTGGCGTGCCGGGACACGGACAAAACTCGGACGGCGCTCGGCGTCATCAATGAAGTCGCGAAGATCGAGGCGGTCAACTTACCGGTGGACCTTGCAAGCCTCCGCGAAGTGCGCGTTTTGGCCGATCGTTTTCTTTCAACTTACGATCGGTTGGATGTGCTGATAAACAATGCGGGCCTGTTCCCGACAAAACAAAGTCTCACTGAGGACGGGTTTGAGATGCAGATGGGGGTCAATCACTTTGCGCAATTCCTGCTCACCCATCTTTTGCTCGACTGCCTGAAAGCCAGTGCGCCCGCCAGGATCGTCACGGTAACCTCCACGCTTCACAAGCGGGGCAAGCTCGATTTTGATTCGTTCAAGGGCGTTGAAAAATACAATGCGCAGACGGCCTATAGCCAATCCAAGCTTGCGGTCTCTATGTTTGCGGTGGAGCTGGCCAAGCGTTTGGAAGGGACGGGCGTTACGTCCAACCATCTTCATCCGGGCGGAGTGGCGACCGATATCATTCGCGATCTGCCATGGATTCTGCGCAAGCTCATCGGCTTTGTTTTTATCTCTCCGGAAAAAGGAGCGGAGACCACGATCATGCTTGCCTCGGACCCGGCTCTAGAAGGCGTCAATGGTCAGTATTATGATCAATGCAAAAAGGTCGAGCCATCGCCTCTGGTGAACGATGCAGCATTGCGGGAGAAGCTCTGGGACGTAAGTCTTGAGGCGGTAGGATTGAACTAGGAATGGTCGCCTTGGCCGGGATGATGCCGACGCCAGAACACTTGCAATGCCGCTGGATGCGCCGACTCCCCGAGCAACCGGCTGATGCGCATATGATGCGTAGTCGGATTTATCGCTATGAATTGGTTGGCGAATTCTAAAGCGCCTCCAGTCTCTCCTTAAACTCACTCGCGAGCTTGAGGTGATCGCGTACATCGGTGTAGTCCAATCCGAGAGCCGTGAAGGTATAGTGTGTGGCCCCTTTTGCCTTCCAGCGTTTCGCCCCCTCCATGCATTCGTCCATGGTGATAACTGTGTCGCTGATGGCGGACGTGAAGCCGAAGAAGGCTTCGATGCCGATGTCCGAGGGTTTGCGTCCGGCCTTTTCCGCCGCTTCATAGAGAATGTCGAATTGTGGGCCGAGCATATCGGGGTCACCGATCGGCATCCAGCCGTCGCCCATCCGGCCCGTCCGTTCCGCCACCGCATTGGACATTCCGCCAAACCAAATTGGGATTGGTTGTTGGACCGGGCGCGGGTTGAGACCGCTCTCTGGGATCGTGTGATATTCGCCCTTGAATTCGAAGAGGCGATTGTTCCAAAGGCCGCGCATAACTTCGATCTGTTCTTCGCATACCTTACCGCGTCCCTTCCACGACATGCCAAGCGCGTCGAATTCAATCTCTTGCCAGCCGACGCCTATCCCAAGCCGTAAGCGACCCTGGGATAGGAAGTCCGCCTGCGCGGCTTGTTTGGCGACGAGCACCGCTTGACGCTGGGGCAGGATGAGGATGGCGGTTCCCAATTGGATGGATTGGGTGTGCGCCGCTAAATAACCCATCGTAACAAACGGTTCCTGGAAGGCATCTTCGATCGTGTAAGGGGCAAAGACGTTTGGGTCTCCGCGTGGATCAATTTGCAAAACATGATCCGTTAGCTGAACGTAGTCAAAGCCCAGATCTTCGGCTCCCTGCGCAAAGTCTTTCAGCGCTACCGGATCGTTTCCGACCTCTTGGGCGGGAACCATGGTTCCGATTTTCATGATGCGTCCCTTTTGTATACTTTTGGGTTTTCTAAAGTCGATGCCCTAACTTCCAGATTTTGCCGCGTCCTGTTTAGCAAATTCCGCATAGGCCTGGGCCGTGCCTTGGGCCATCTTGTCGCCATCGAACGGGATCGACATTTCTGGCGTGAACTCCAATACAATGCGCTCCGGCGTATCGAGGAAACGGACAAACATGTCCGGGTCCAGACCTGAGGTGAATTGATTGCCTTCGTCTTGCCGGCCTTCGGCGGCCATGCCTTGGGCGAGAAGATTGTACATCCAGTGTTTGGTTTCTTCGTCTTCGTGAATGACCGTGTGACCCTTATAGGTGACGCATTTGCCGCCACCCATGGGCGTGCCCTTGCTGGTGATCACGATGGATGAGCGTCCGTCGCGGGCGATCGCCTTAATTCGTACGCGCTCTTTTGTGGCCGTCATCCAGATCTTGCCCTTCGCGGGTACATAGGCAGTGATGACGCCGATCGGGTGACCGGCTTTGTTGGCCCAAATAAAGGTGCATTCGCCCGCTGTGTTCACGAGTTCTTGCTCGCGCTCCGGGTCTAGGCGGTATTGCTTTACGTCATCGTAGTTGGTGGCTTGTTCGGTCATTGCAGTCCCTCCGTTTGAAGGGCGATCATAGAGGGTCTGGCGAAAAACGCATGCTCTTTGTTTAGGGAGGCGGTGTCAGAGGGGCGCTCATCCAAACTGCAGTTTTTTGTTCCGCGCCTGAAAGAAAAACCAGATAGTGCCCATATACGCACCTAGGTGCAAAATTACGCCGACGATCGGGGCAAAGGGAACCGTTGCTTTTGCTAGAGGTTTTGCGGCCGCGTGCCATGCCAGGCTCGATCCTTCTTCAGATGCTCTGTCAGCGATGACTGCAGCAGCGGCGGCCATGTCAATTGTCGCGTTCATTGAGATCACGGTGATCCACATGGCAAATGCGGAAAACAAAGTTAGAACAGTTATCATCATGGTGCGGTTTAATTGATGGGCAACGAGATAGCTTGCGGTCACCATGGCGAACACTAAAGTTATATAGTTCATCATCGTTGCGGAGCCCATGGCTACTCGCTCCATAAACATGTAGTCGAGCTCAAAGTCGGTCATTGAAAGCTTCCTTCTCGTTAGGCGTCCGGCCGTGTGGGGCTATAAGAGTATGACCGATGTTTCATTCCTTGCCCATCATCCTCGCGTCACCCTGCTAATATGAGGGCGTAGGCCGCGTGGGAAACCAGCACCAACCACGTCGTGAAGGCGCCAACAGCGCGTCCGGCTCGGCGCCAAGGTTGGGCTTCCGTACTGTTTAGGCTGAATGCGTGAATGAGGCGGGCAATGACCAGAGCGGCCCCTGTTCCGTGGAGGTACGTGGAAGGGGCGCCGGAAGATTCCAGAAGAGCCATTGTAACAATCAGTATGGGGACGTACTCGATAAAGTTGCCGAAGACGCGAATTCGAGTTGCGAGGGTGCTGTCCTCGCCGTCTCCCCAGGGAGTGTTTAGTTTCAGACGCCGCATGGGAACGCGAATCGAAAGAACCGCCATGAGCAGTCCCAGAGTTCCGGCATAGAAAATTGTGATTGGAAACATGGCTTTCCTCATTTATATATGTTAATTATCATATTAAAATATGATTGCATAAGCCTGTCAACTTTGGAGATTCCATGCCCCTTTCAAAGGCACACAAAGCCGAAACCCGCGAAAAGATCATGGCGGCTGCCGGGCGTTTGTTTCGCCTGCGCGGTTATGAGGGTGTAGGGATCGATGCCATCATGGCGGAGGCGGGGCTGACCCGGGGCGGGTTCTACGCCCATTTTCAATCCAAGAAGGACCTGTTTGCCGCGGTGCTGAGCGAAAATCACGACTTGGTGCGCAGGCTGAGGGAACGTAGCGGCGAAACGAAACGAGACCTTGCGTTTGAGGCGGTAGACATTCTCTCCGCCTATCTCGATCCCGCAAATTTCGCGAAAGTGGGACCGAACTGCACTCTGTCTTCATTGAATGTGGACGCTTCGCGTGCTTCTAAGGGCGCGCGCGATGGATTCACTCACTCCATAAAGGCGCTCAATAAAGAGATCTTGAGAGGCAAGAGCGCGTCTGAAGATGGGGCCTATGACGAGCGGGCTCTCGTGATTGCGGCGCTTGCGATCGGATGTTTGTCACTCGCCCGGGCGAGCAATGACCGGGCGCTTTCTCGAGCCGTTCTCAGGGCAGGCCAATCCCAAGTGACGGACTGGCTTATGCCGTCAAAAGATTAATTGCTGCGGCAATTGCAGACGGACATCTGTCCTTGCGCGGTTGTCTTCCAACGTCCGGTCCACTTGGCATTGTCGTCTTTGCACACTTTTGGACACTTGGCCCGGGCATCGGCGTCATTCCAGATGGTGCCGGCGCTTACGTCGTAGGCCACATTTTCGACAATGATCCTGCGAGGCTGTCCGTCGGGGAAATACACGCCCAAGCAATTGTTTTTGGGGCCCGCCACGACCCAAGGATGGGACATATAGGTCTGCTGACTATACTCATGGCCTTCGCCGATATCGGCGTATTTCACGCGCTCGCCGTCATAATTGATCCAGAACAATTGGATGGGCCGGCTGGTGCGGTTTTCAACGATTATCTCGGTCGAAAACTTGCCGTCACGAGCTTCCAGTAGTCCGGCGTCTTCGGACGGGCAGGCAGCGTGGAGCATTGTCGTGCTGGCTAGGATTGTCCATATCAGAGCGGCGGCTGAAGCTAGAGTTCTCATATTCCCCTCACAAGATCGCAGTGCATTGCGTGTTTTGTCGCGCCATCTAATGCAAGGACTCCTGACAAAGTATGAACAGCTACTCCGCGCTGGGGCAAGGTGCGCCGGCGGCCTGCCACTTTAGAATAGAGTCTGTGGTCTCTGCGGCGGAATAGGGCGCGGCCTCACGGCCGGGGCCAGGGTCCCAACCCCAGTGCACGAGGGGATCGTGGGACACATGCTCGGCGACTTCTAGAATCGTGCGGCCGCCATTGCGTTCGGGATCTTTGATCTGCTCACAAATCTCTTGCGAAGACTTATCGAACCACTGCATCTCGGCGGGGGCGAGAAGCCAGACCTCGTTACCGGGCGGGCCGTGGGGTGTGGGCGAGTTTTCCCTGCCGTGGCATGTGCCGCACTGAACGAACTCGATCCCAATCCGGGTCTCGCCGCCGGAGATAAACATGCCGTGCGGTCTGGTTTTGCCGTAGCTGGGGCCTGACCACATGGGAATGCCGCTGTCGTCCACATGACAATTGGCGCAGCGCGGATGGGAAAAGACCTCGTGGATCTTCGCCCAATTTGCCAATCCGTCTTCCTGCGAAACCGATCCGGCTTCGAGCGGCGCCAAAGGCGCTTCTTCTTCTTCCGCCAACGCGTGTACAACGATGAAGGCGGTCAGCCCCGTCAGAGCAAAGATTAGTTTCTTCATCTTGTCCCCCTAGACGAAGTCGATATGCTTGTTGAGCGGCAATTCTCTAATGCGTTTGCCGGTTGCCGCAAAGATGGCGTTGGCAAGGGCGGGCGCAGCGGGAGGCACGGCCGGCTCGCCGATGCCCCGCAAATCAGGCCCGTTGGTCAGTGCGCGCACTTCGATTTCGGGCGTCTGATAAAGCCGCATGCCCTCAAAAGCGTGGTAGTTGGTTTGCTCCGCCATTCCGTCGGCATAGGTGATTTCCGCGTTCATGGCGTGACCAAGGCCCCATATAATGCCGCCTTGCATTTGCGCTTCGATGTTGACGGGGTCCAGCACTTTGCCCACCTCTGCTGCGCCGAACACTTTGTCGATCTTGATGCCCTGCGGCGTGTCGGTCACTTCGACCACTTCAGCGGCGGCAACCCCGAACGAGAAGGTGAAGGCAACGCCGCGTCCGCGATTTTCGCCAAGAGCCGAGCCCCAGTTGGACATCTCTCCGACGGTCTCCAAAACTTTGCGTGACGGTTCATGCCAGCACAGGCGGATACGTTCTTCCAACGGGTCGGCGCCTGCGGCATGGATGAGTTCGTCGAGAAAGCAGTCATGGAAGAAGCCGTTGCCTGAGGCGCCGACGGAGCGCCAGGAACTGACGGGCACAAGAGGCGGCACCCGGTAGCCTGTCACCCGGTAGTTCGGAATACTGAAGGGTTGGTCCCAAGCGCCGGCGACGATCGTTACATCCGGGCCGGGCAGAGGAACCCCGTAGCGCTCGCCGAATTGAGAGGCGCTGACGGACGGATAGGCGATCCCCAGATCGTAGGCGTCCACTTTCCCGTTCTTTACCGAACCGCGGCCTCGGGCCATTCCCATTGGGCGAGGAAAGTCATGGGTCATGTCTTCTTCGCGGCTCCAGGTCATTTTGATGGGCGCGCCTTGATGAGCCATCGCGAGTTGAACAGCCTGTTGAACATAGTCGTCTTCCAGGCGCCGACCGAAACTGCCGCCACCGATCAGCACATGGACTTTGATGTTGTCCGCATCAAGACCGGTTAGCGAGGCAATGTTCTGAATCACAATGCCTGGGATCTGGGTGCCCGTCCAAATATCAAGTTGCCCGTCCTTAAACTGAACGATTGTGTTCAAAGGTTCCAATGCCGCGTGGGCGAGATAGGGAACCTTGTACTCCGCTTCGATGAGGTCCGCGCCGTCGAGCGCGAGGGCTACGTCGCCTTCGTTGCGAAACTGACTGTCTTGACGCTCTTCGGTGAAGGAGGCCGCAGCCTCAGTCCACTGCTCATCGGATGTCGCCGGGTAGGGGGCGCTTCCCCAGTCACAGTCGATCGCATCGGCCGCTTTGAAGGCGCGCCACGTATTGTCTGCAAGAACGCCAACGCCGCCGTCGATTTCCACTACTTTGATCACACCGCGCATTTTCTCTGCGCTTGACGCATCGAACTTCTTGAGGCCGCCGCCGAAACGCGGGTTAGTGCGCACGGTGGCGAACACCATGTCCGGCATGATGACGTCGATGCCATATTCCGCGGTCCCCGTTGACTTCTCAACAATGTCCAGACGGCGCATGTTTTTGCCGAGATACCGCCATTCGGACTCCGGTTTCAGTTTAACATTGCTGGGCGGTTCGATAAGGGCTGCCGCTTCGGCAAGCGATGTGTAGCTCAGCTCGTCACCGGACGGGGTTATGACCGCGCCGTCCTTGGTCTTGAGCTCCGCTTTGGCAATGCCCGATTGTTCCGCTGCCGCAGAGAGCAAAACGTCGCGAGCGACGGCACCTGCCATCCGCATGCGATCAAAACCGTCTGGCACCGTAGTGGAGCCGCCGGTCATCTGCATGCCCATGAATTTGGACATGGCTGAGCCCAATCCTCTCAGAGCGGACGCGCCCAAACCTTTGTCCCAAGCGGCGGCGGGGAAGCCTTCAGACGCGACGATGGCGTTGAAATAGGAAGGACTAGGCGGACCGGGGTCAACCCGGATGTCTTCCCAGGCGATGTCGAGTTCTTCGGCAACGAGCGCGGCTTGAATGGAATAGGCCCCCTGGCCTAGATCCGCCCTGGGAGTAATGATCGTGACGCCCGATTGATCGATCTTGATGAAGGGATTGAGGGTTGTTTCGCCGTCGCCTAATATGTCCGTAAGCGGATTAGATACGGGCCGCTGATAGGCGTAATAGCCAAAAGCCACTCCGCCCGCGATGGCGGCTGAGCCGATAAGAAATGTCCGCCGTGCGATGGTCCCTATGCTAGCCATGACTAAACCCCCCTCAGTTTGGCAGCCGCTGTTTTGACTGCTTCGCGCACCCGCACATAAGTGCCGCAGCGGCACAAATTGGCCGATAAGGCCCGGTCGATGGCTTCATCGTCGGGATCGGGATTGACCTCGAGGAAAGCGGCGGCCGCCATAATCTGTCCGGACTGACAGTATCCGCATTGAGCAACTTGGTGTTCGATCCATGCCGCTTGCACCGCGTGGAGCGCATCGGGGGTGCCTAGGCCTTCGATGGTGGTTACTTCGCCGAAAACATCGCCCACAGGCATTGAGCAGGAGCGTATGGCCATGCCATCAATGTGGACCGTACAGGCCCCGCACGCGGTAATGCCGCATCCATATTTTGGGCCTGTGATTCCCAGTTCGTCTCTCAGCACCCACAAGAGAGGCATGTCTTCCTCGACTTCGACCTCGTGCTCTTTCCCGTTGACCTTCAGTTGCATGTGATTCCCCGTCTCGTTCATCCGCCTTGACGACCTTCTTATACTAGGAAACGGGCGTCACGTCGCCTTGCATTGGTCTCACTATCAAAGATGTGATGGGCTCGGAAAGTATTGACATAGTCTATGTCAATAGTGTAGATGCCCAATTTTGCTCCGCGCAATAGGACTGCTCGTATGAAAGTCTTGAGGACTCCGGACAAATATTTTGCTGATCTCGCCGATTATCCGTTTGCGCCTCGTTACACCACTATAAAAGCGCATGACGGGAGCGACTTACGCATCCATCATTTGGATGAGGGGCCAAAAGAAAGACCCATTGTCCTGTGCATGCATGGCCAGCCGGTTTGGAGTTACCTTTACCGGAAGATGATCCCGATGTTGGTGGGTGAGGGGATGCGGGTTATTGCGCCCGATCTGGTGGGCTATGGTAAGTCCGATAAGCCTGCTGCCCGCGTGGATTACAGTTATCAGCGCCAGGTGGATTGGATGGGGGCTTGGCTCGAGTCCAACGATCTTTCAGGTTTGACGTTTTTTGGACAGGATTGGGGTGGGTTGATTGGCTTACGAATGGTTGCGGATCATCCGGATCGTTTCGACCGAGTCATGATTTCGAACACGGGTCTGCCGCATAATCCTGATCTGCCCGATGAGGTGGTCAAACAAGTTGAGGAATTCAGAGCGAACGCAAAAACACCGACACTCCCGGAGATGGCTCGTGCTTTGCAAGGTGTGCCGGATTCGCAGGCGACCGCCTTCGCTCATTGGCAAAAATTTTGTTGGGAAACAGAGGATTTGCCCGTCGGATTCATGATGTCTATGGGCGTCGAAAACGACAACCCCGTGCTGAGGGCCGTCAAATTTCTGGCCTACAGATTGGGTGCGCCGATGCTGTTCGCCTCGCCGTTAGCAAAAGCCTATGCGGCCCCATTTCCGGATGCCAGCTATAAGATGGCGCCGAGAGCTATGCCCAGCCAGGTGCCGACGTTGCCGACGGACCCGTCTTTGGACGCGCAAGCCAAAGCTTGGGATTTCTTTTCGAACTTCGAAAAGCCTTTCTTGTGCGCTTTTGCCGATAACGATCCTGTGACGAAGGGTATGGATGCAGAGTTCCTAGAACGGGTGCCCGGCGCCAAAGGCCAGCCCCATACAACGATTGAGGGCGGGGGTCATTTTGTGCAGGAGCTGGCGCCTGAGCGTGTGTCGAAGATCCTTGTCGACTTTGTTCGGTCGACCTCGTAATGCACTAGCTCAACTCGCTATTCCATGAGGTTTCCATGACCGCCATTACGCTTTACGGGACTCCGTTGTCGCTCTATTCGGGACGCCCGCGGAGTTATCTCATTAATGCGGGACTCGCCTACCGGGAAGTCACACCCACGACAGTCCACTACAAAGATGTGGTGCTTCCGAAAGCGGGCGGACGGCAGGGGATGCCCACTCTTGAGACTGCGGACGGCGACGTCATTCGCGATGGGGCGGCCATTATTGATCACTATGAAGATCAATCTGGTCATACGTTTTCGCCCAAGGCACCGAAGCAACGCATCCTGAGCCGTCTTTTTGATGTTATCGGGGCGGAAGGTTTGCTACGCCCCGCTATGCATTACCGCTGGAATTTTCCTGACGAGAATCTCGCCTTTCTCAAATTTCACTTTCAATCCGTTATGCCACCGGTGCCCGAACGGGAGCAATATGCAGACAAGGCCATGGACCGCATGCGTGAGGCATGTATGGGCTTTGGGGCGGTCCCCGATACGTTTGAGTTGGTCGAAACGCTCTACGCGGAACTTTTAGAAAAGCTCGACGCCCATTTCGCTGTGCAGCCATACCTGCTGGGCGGACGACCGTGCATCGGCGATTTCGGCATGATAGCACCTTTTTACGGTCATCTGGGAAGAGATCCCAAACCACTTTCCCTCATGCAATCTCATGCAATTCGCTTGTTTCGGTGGGTGGAGCGCATGAACCGTCCGGAACCCGACGTTGGCGAATTTGACGATCAGACGGGTGAGTATCTGTCAGATGATCAAATTCCTGACACCCTGGTGGAGTTACTGAAGCAACTCGCGACCGATTTTGTGCCGGAAACACGGGCGGCGGCCGATTGCATCAATACGTGGCTTGACCAACAGTCGGACCTGGCTCCCGGCACTGAGGTTGCACGGGGTGTTGGCATGGCTCAGTTCGAAGTCCGTGGCGTGACGATAAACGCGTTGGCCCAGCCCTACAGATTCTACTTGCTTAAGCGCGTGCAAGATGAATTCGAAGCTCTGGACGAAAATGCCAAAGAGAACGTGAGCGGTCTCCTTAACGCGTGTGGTATGGAGGACGTGCTCAATCTGAAGCTCACCCGTGAGATCGGCCGCGCGAACAATCTCGAAGTGTGGGTGTAGTGTTTAAGAGATGTTGAGGTTTTTGGGTGGCTTACTGACGGCCTTGATGCTTCTCTTTGGGGCAGGGTTTGTGGTCCTCTTCTTTTGGCCGCGTCCGCCGCTTATGACTGATCCGGCCATCCTCGCCGGGGACGGCAGCCTCTTAAACTATTGCGCACTTCCCGAATTAGACGGGAGCGGTAAGACGGCCGCTGAGATTCCCAAAGGCAACACGCCGGGCTGCAGCTACTCGCATTTTCCGTTGCCGATCCTTGCGGATTGTACCGAGCCGCTTGCTGACGGTGCCGATGACATACGCGGTCTTTGGCAGGCGGTGAGGGGGAGTGGGCACGAAGGTCATGTGGAGCGGATTGAGCAATGTGGTCGCCGGACGGTCGTGACGAGCAGCGGCATCATTCATGATTCCGGACCGAACAGTACCGGCGGGGAAATGACCAACGATACCGAAGGCCGCGTTGTCTTCCGGATCGCGGGCAAGCCCTATTGTCCGCGTACGTCGGCCAGTATGGTCTGGAACGAAGGCGTTTTGGACTTCCACGTCTTTGGTTGGGGGCCTGTTGTTGTGCGTCGCTATCGTGACGGTGAGCATTTGGTTTGGGAATATGCGGACGGGAGCGTCACACGGATGAAGCGGATTTGTACGTTGCCTGAGGAACACAAGTTTCCTAAGCCGCGCTAACGCATTATGGAGAGCTATACAAAGATATTCTCAGCCGCTCTTTTGCGGTAAGGATCGGCCTTGTAGGCGCCCAGAATTCTCATGTGCCGCGAAAAGAATTTGAGCTCTTCCAGGGCAAGGCGTACGTTGTGGTCTTCGGGATGCCCTTCAATGTCGGCATAAAACTGGGTAGCGAGGAATGTTCCCTCAAGCTGGTATGATTCAAGTTTGGTCATGTTCACGCCGTTGGTCGCAAATCCGCCGAGTGCTTTATAGAGGGCGGCCGGCACGTTCCTGACTTCGAAAACAAAACTGGTGATAATAGGAGCCCCATCACCGATTGAACTCGGGTCCGCGTCATTCGGTTCGTTCGCAAACAGAAGAAAACGTGTTGTGTTGTGGCCGGCATCCTCCATGGAGTCCTGTAGTATTTTTAGATTGTAGATCTCTGCTGCAAGGGACGATGCCAAAGCCCCTTTTGTGAGATTGTTTTCCTCCGCGACTATGCGGGCCGCTCCGGCCGTGTCCGCTGCTGCCAGGGGCTCAAGCCCGAGAGACCTCAAGGTTTCTCGGCATTGGCCGAGGGCTTGGGCATGGCTGGCGACTACTTTCAGCGTGTCTAAGCTGGCTTTTGGCGGGGCCAAAAGCTGATGGCTGATGCGCAAAAAATGTTCGCCTACAATGTAGAGATCGGACTCCGGTATTAAGTGGTGGATATCTGCAACTCGTCCGGCGACTGAATTCTCGACGGGGATCATCGCAAGGGCTGCCGAACCGTCTTCAACGGCCTTAAATGTGTCCTCGAATGTGGGACAGGGCAACGGCTGAAAGCCCGATTGGAATTCTAGGCACGCCAGATGAGAGTATGCGCCGGGCTCGCCTTGGAACGCGATGGTGCTCGGTTTGGAGGCGGAAGTCATTCTTGGTCCTCGGGTTGAAATTCTCGGCGCGCGCGTTCGAGATCGGCAGGCGTATCGACACCTACAGGGGCTTCGTTAACGATCAAGACGTCTATTTGCATTCCGTCTTCTAAGGCGCGCAATTGCTCCAACTTCTCGCGTTTCTCCAAGGCAGACGGGGGAAGAGCCACAAATCTGTCTAACGCTTCGCGTCGATAGGCGTAAATTCCAATGTGATGATAAAGCGGACCGTCACCCCATGGCGCGGTCGCCCGTGTAAAGTAAAGAGCGCGAGCTGTTCTTGGGTCTTGTCCAAACGTCAGAACAGCCTTGGTGACGTTAGGGTCGGATTTCTCTTCTTCCAGCTGGATAGGCGCAGCAAGCGTGGAGATGTCGGTCGATTGAGTTCGCATATGACTTGAGAGCCTTCCAATCAGTTTCGGATCCAGCGTGGGCAAGTCTCCTTGCAAATTAATTATTGTTGAATACCGATGGGTTGGATCTGCTATTTCGAGTGCTGAATGAACACGGTCCGAACCGGATGGCAGATCAGGATCCGTTTTTACGGCTTCGCCCCCGGCAGTCAGAATTGCATCTACGATTTCAGCGTCGCCGGCGGCAACCAAGACGTCTCCGCAATCAGCGGCAGTCGCTTGCTGCCAAACCCGGACAATCATCGGGACCCCGGCAATATCAGCGAGAGGCTTATTGGGTAGGCGCGTGGACGCGAGCCTTGCGGGAATCACGGTAAGGGTTCTCATATTAGTGTCTTTGCCAGGATTGCTGGTTGAAGGAAAGGGATTCGCAACGGCGGCGATATAGGCTTTGGTGCTGCGACTCATCGACGCCACCGGCCCAAAAACCAGAGATGAACGGGTGCAGGCGGTTGCGCAGAAGAATCTCTCTTTTATAAAACGGCGTCGAGTCACTGCGCCGACGGGTCCAAGAAGGAGCGAACAGTCTCATGGATAGCCTTTTGATGAACAAAATTTTTGGCGGAATTTTGGGCGCTTGGTTGTTGATGCTGGTGCTTTCCTATGTTGTTGGACCCAATATCTATGCTGCTCATGGCCCCGCCGAGGGTGAGCGCGCCTACATAATTGAGGTAGCAGACACGGCTGCCGGTGGTGCCGCAGAGCCCGAAGTCGATTTCGCCGTTCTGTTGGCAAGTGCCGATTTGGGCAGAGGCGAGCGGACGGCCAAAAAGTGTTTGCAGTGCCATACGTTTGAAAAGGGCGGGAAAAACGGGACCGGGCCCAATTTGTGGGATGTTGTCGGACGTCAACGGGGCACAATTCCTGGCTTCAATTATTCCTCCGTTTTGCCGGCCTCCGGAGGCGAATGGAGCTATGAGTCCCTTTCTGCCTTTCTAGAGAATCCGAAGGGCTACATAAGCGGGACCACAATGTCGTTTGCAGGTCTTCGCAAGCCTGAAGAACGGGCCAACATGATCGCCTATATGCGCGCTCAAAGTGATAACCCTCTGCCCTTACCGGCGCCGAGCGCTCCCCCTGCAGAACCTGTTGAGACGCCCCCAAATGCGCCCGAAGCAGAAGGCACGAGTTCGGGACAGTAACCTGCCGAATACGATTTGCTCACGCATGTGTGTTTGTGAGCGAAAAAACGGTCATAGTTCTGCCCTGGAAGAGGGACTATCTAAAAGAAGTGAAATCCTAACCGACATAGTAAACAATGTCGGGATGAGTCGTTTTGCGGCTCTTTGTGAGTAACCAGCTATAGGAAGAGTTGTGAGATCTGACACTGTTGTTACCGCCATATTCTCCTCTCGTTTCTCAGTCCCCTCTTTGTGTTTATTTGTCCTTTCCTTCGTTTGGATGGCGGTCATCGCGCCTACGGCGAATGGGCAGGTTCCATCGGGTGACAATCAAGCAGAAGTTACAATCCGCAAAAGCCACGGTCTCTCTCTGTTTGGCTCGCTCAAATACCCGGCCGACTTCGCACATTTTGATTATGTGAATCCAAATGCGCCGAAGGGTGGGACCGTGCGTCTCAGCACTGTGGGCAGCTTTGACAGTCTTAATCAGTTCACGATTGAGGGAAATCCTGCGACTGCTCTGGCGCTCATTTATGATCAGTTACTGATCGACTCGGCCGATGAGCCGGGCAGCGAGTACGGCCTGATTGCAGAAAGCGTCGAGGTGCCCTCGGACTATAGCTGGGCGACATTCCATCTGCGGGAAGAAGCGCGATGGCATGACGGCAAACCGGTTACTCCAGAAGACGTGATCTTCTCCTTGACCGCCCTGAAAGAAGGACTGCCTACGTTTCGCTTCTACTATGCCAACATTGTGGAGGCTCAAAAAGTTGGTGAGCGGAGTGTTAAGTTTATTTTTGACGAAAAGAATAACCGGGAACTCCCCCTTATTACGGGGCAATTGTACGTCTTGCCCAAGCACTATTGGGAAGGCATCGGTCAAGACGGTGAGCCGCGCAATATAAAGAACTCGACCCTAGAAAAACCGCTTGGCAGCGGTCCCTATAAGATCGGCAAAGTTGAGCCGGGCCGGTTCATCGAATACGAAAGGGTAAAGGATTATTGGGGGGCGGATCTTCCCGTTTCCCGCGGGCAAGACAACTTCGATGTTGTTCGTTATGAGTTCTTTTTTGACTCAACGATTGCTCTCGAAGCCTTTTTTGCGGGCCGCTATGATATTCGTGTAGAGAACAGTTCTAAGAACTGGGAAACACAGTACGAGAACAAGCCGGCCGTGCAAGAGGGCAAAGTCAAGCGGCTCACTATTCCTTCCGAATTGCCATCGGGGATGCAAGCCTTCTTCTTCAATACCCGAAAGGGCAAGTTCTCAGATCGGCGCGTTCGCGAGGCTTTGGGTTTGGCGTTCGATTTTGAGTGGTCCAACAAGAATCTCTTCTTTGATCTGTATAATCGGACGAACAGTTACTTCGACAATTCTGAACTTGCGGCCAAAGGATTGCCAGGCGAAGGAGAACTGGCCCTCTTAGAGCCGTACAGAGATCAACTTCCGGCGGAAGTCTTCGAGAAGGAGTTTAAAGCTCCGGTCAATGACGGGACGGGAAACATAAGGGCGAGTCTGCGAAGGGCCTTCGCCCTTCTCAAAGAGGCCGGCTGGGAGCTCAAAGACCAAAAGCTCACTCATTTGGCGACGAATGAAGTCATGACCATCGAATTCCTCCTACAGTCCGGAGGGGGCTTCGAACGGGTCGTTCAGCCGTATATCAGCAACTTGGAGCGCTTGGGCATTTCCGCCTCGATCCGGCCAGTGGATGATGCGCAGTATGTCAACAGACTGGATACATTCAATTTCGACATGGTGGTCAATACCGTCCGCCAATCTCTTTCGCCGGGAAATGAGCAGCGGGAATTTTGGGGTTCGGCAGCCGCAGACCGAGAAGGAAGCCGTAATGTGGCGGGGATCAAGAACCCCGTTATTGATGCGCTGATCGAAAAACTGATCTTTGCTGAGGATCGGGATGCGCTCATCACGGCGACAAAAGCTCTTGATCGGGTGCTTTTGTGGAATCATTACGTGGTGCCTCAATGGTATAAGGCGGAAACCTGGGTTGGTGTTTGGGATCGTTTTGGACGTCCGGACAATCCTCCTCCCTACTCAACAAAGGTTCCTAAGATTTGGTGGTCGAAAGAGGCGGAGGCCGCATCTGTCGTTCAGCCTGCTAAGAGCGCCAGTGTAGACGTTGCGGTTGGTGGGGCTCTACAGACAGATGAAACGCTTGAAGAGACCAAGAATGTACACGGTCTTTCGACGTTCGGCGATCTAAAGTACCCACCTGACTTTGAGCACTTTGACTATGTTAATCCGGATGCCCCCAAAGGTGGCAAGCTTTCCGCCAAGGGGATCACCGCACAAAGTTCATTTGATAGTTTGAACGCCTACATTCTGAAGGGTGACCCTGCAGAAGGATTGATCCTTTCGTCTGCCGACGGAACGAGTCTCGTGTTTGACAGTCTTATGACTCGGGCCGGCGATGAGCCGGACTCTGTCTATGGGCTCGTCGCTTCGAGAGCCCGCATAGAGGCTGATGGGTCAGGTATTACGTTCTTCCTGCGGCCAGAGGCTCGTTTTCATGATGGCACGCCATTAACAGCGGAGGATGTGGCCTTTTCGTTTGCGGCCTTGAAAGAACAGGGAGATCCTCGGTACCGGCAGTCTTTGAGAGACGTAACAGCCGCTGAGGCTATATCGGAGCATGAGATCAGATATACGTTTGCCCCAGGCGGAGAATGGAGAGATTTGCCAATTGTCATCGCCGAGCTTCCGATCTTCTCGAAGGTGTATTATGCGACGCGAAAGTTTGACGAGACGACTCTCGAGCCGCCATTGGGGAGTGGACCCTATAAGGTTGGAACGTTCGCGGCCGGACGGTTCATTGAGTATGAGCGGGTGCCGGACTATTGGGCCAAGGATTTGCCGGTCAATGTCGGGCGATGGAATTTTGATACGCTACGGTACGAGTATTTCCGGGACCGGGAGATTGCGTTCGAGGCGTTTAAGTCCAATCAATATGACTTGCGCGAAGAGTTTACATCCAAAGTTTGGCAAACCCAATACGACTTTCCCGCTATCCAACGAGGCGACGTTCAGCGCCGGTCCCTTCCAGATGATACGCCTTCAGGTGTACAGGGATACTTTTTGAATACGCGGCGGCCGCACTTGTCGGATCCCCGAATCCGCGCCGCTCTTGATTTGGCGCATGATTTTGAGTGGACAAACAAGAACCTCTTTTACAATCTTTATGACCGTACCGAGAGCTTTTTCGAAGGCTCGAAAGAACTTATGGCGTCCGGCCCTGCCGAAGGGTTGGAGCGCGATATCTTGCTCTCTTTCGGAGAACGATTGCCTGTAGGTTTGCTTGATGCCCCTTACGTCCCTCCCGTCACCGACGGTTCAGGCCGCAATCGTCTACAATTGAGGCTCGCCCGAGATGCTCTGTCGCAAGCAGACTTGTCCTTTGTGGAGGGTAAACTCACCGACAAAGAGGGTCAGCCTCTCGTTCTTGAGTTCCTAATGTTTGAGCCGTCCTTCGAGCGCGTCATTGCTCCGTTCAAAAAGAATCTCGAGTTGCTTGGTTTCACTGTCAACATGCGGCTCGTCGACTCTGCGCAGTACCAACGCCGGGTGGAGGACTTTGACTTCGATATCACCGTGCGCCGGTATTCTCAGCGTCTCACACCGGGCGTAGAATTGCGCAATTACTTCAGTTCCATCGCTGCTGGAACGAAGGGTTCGCTCAATCTCGCGGGGGTGAGGGATCCTTTGGTCGATGATCTTATTGAACGCGTCCTTGCCGCTCGGTCCAGAGAAGAGCTCAACGCGGCCAGCCGCGCTCTCGACCGGGTTCTGCGCTCAGGCCACTACTGGGTGTCTCATTGGTCCAAGGCGGCTCATCATATCGCTTATTGGGACAAGTATGCCTGGCCTGAAACAAAGCCGAAATATCGGCGAGGCATTCTCGACACTTGGTGGGCCCAAGATGCCGACTCAAATTCCGCGGCAACAAGTAAAGATTAGCGTTCCCGGATGACCGATTACATCATCAGGCGATTGCTCCTTATGATTCCGACCTTGTTCGGGATCATGCTGATTGGCTTCATTGTCGTTCAGTTGGCGCCTGGCGGGCCTATCGAGAAAATCATTGCACAGATCCAAGGCACTGATGTCTCCGCAGCAACCCGGGCCGGCGGCTCGGCGACCGGTGACTTCGGAGCGGGAGCTCAGACGACGTTTCAGGTCGATACGTCCGTGAACAGCCGATATCGTGGCGCCCAGGGCCTGGACCCTGAATTCATCAAGGAGCTTGAAAAGCAGTTCGGGTTCGACAAGCCGGTCCACGAGCGGTTCTTCTTGATGGTGTGGAATTACATGCGTTTTGATTTTGGTGAAAGCTATTTCCGCGACGTCAAAGTGATCGATCTTATCCTTGAGAAGATGCCCGTTTCCATCTCTCTGGGTTTGTGGAGCACCCTTTTGGTCTATTTGATTTCCATACCGCTTGGTATCCGCAAGGCAATGACCGATGGGCAACCTTTCGATATCTGGACCAGCAGCGTCATTGTGGTCGCCTATGCGATTCCGGGATTTCTTCTTGCGGTCTTTCTGATCGTCATATTTGCTGGAGGCTCATATTTCCAATGGTTTCCATTGCGCGGGATCGTTTCGGAGAATTGGTCCGAGATGAATTTCTTCCAGCAGGTGGCTGACTATTTTTGGCATCTCATTTTACCGCTGATCGCCTATACGATTGGCTTGTTCGCCACAACGACGATGTTGACGAAGAATTCGTTCCTCGACGAAATCAACAAACAATATGTCATGACGGCGCGCGCGAAGGGACTGGAAGAGAACAGAGTTTTGTATGGTCACGTTTTCCGCAACGCCATGCTCATCATCGTCTCAGGATTTCCCGCCGCCTTTGTTGCGATTTTCTTCACAGGCTCGCTCCTTATAGAAACGATCTTCTCGTTAGATGGTTTGGGTCTCTTGGGTTTTGAGTCCATTCTCAACCGGGACTACGCGGTTGTGTTCGGCACGCTCTATATCTTCTCCTTGATCGCGTTGGTCGTAAAACTAATCTCAGATCTCGTCTACATGCTCATCGATCCAAGGATCGATTTTGAGTCCAGGGCCTTTTAGGAGAACATCGTGGCGAGCTTTTTCAAAACACAGAAAGGTTTGTTGCCGCGCGTTGAGCTGAGTCCCATCAACGAGCGCCGTTGGAGCAACTTTAAAAAGAACCGGCGCGGCTATTGGTCTCTTTGGCTTTTCCTTGTTCTTTTTGTTTTGAGTCTGTTTGCAGAGTTTATTGCCAACGACAAGCCCATTATCCTTTCCTATGAGGGGGATCTCCACTTCCCGATCTTTGTCGAGTATTCGGAACAGTATTTTGGCGGCGATTTTCCTACAGAGGCTGACTACCGGGATCCGTTTGTTGAGGATTTGATCAAAGAAGGTGACGGCTGGATGGTCTGGCCGATCATTCGATATGGATACGATACGATCAATCGTAATACGCCAACGCCGGTGCCGTCGCCGCCCACCTCTGAAAACTGGTTGGGTACGGATGACCAAGGACGCGATGTGGTGGCGAGGGTCATTTATGGCTTTCGCATCTCAATTCTATTCGGTTTGACGCTGACCATTCTGTCTTCAATAGTGGGGGTGACGGCGGGAGCGATACAGGGTTATTTTGGCGGGTGGACAGATCTTCTGTTTCAACGGTTTATCGAGATCTGGACGAGCATACCGACCCTTTATCTAATCATTATCGTCGCAGCCGTCATTGAACCTAGTTTTTGGGTGCTTTTGGGGATCCTGTTGCTGCTGAACTGGGCGGATTTGGTGGGAGTTGTGCGTGCCGAGTTCTTGCGCGCTCGTAACTTTCAATATGTGCAGGCGGCACGTGCGCTGGGGGTCGGGGATACTGTGATCATGTATCGACACATCTTGCCGAACGCGATCGTCGCGACCATTACGCTGATGCCCTTTATCCTCAACGGGTCAATTACAGCGCTGACGTCCCTCGATTTCCTCGGCCTTGGTTTGCCTCCCGGTTCGCCTTCGCTGGGTGAGCTCTTAAAGCAGGGAAAGGCGAACCTCCACGCCCCTTGGCTCGGGATCTCTGCCTTCTTCTCGATTGCCGTCATGCTCAGCTTGCTGGTGTTCATCGGTGAGGCGGTTCGTGATGCGTTTGACCCCCGCAAGGTCTTGGCATGAGGGAGCCTCTTCTCGACGTTAAAGATCTGAGTGTCTCGTTTAGCTCGGGCGGACGCACGATCGAAGCGGTAAGGAATGTGTCCTTCCATATCCACAAGGGAGAAATCTTAGCCCTGGTAGGGGAGTCGGGTTCCGGCAAATCGGTGAGCGCACTCTCTGTCCTTCGCTTGCTGCCCTATCCTGCAGCGAGCCATCCGTCCGGAGAGATTTTGTTCGACGGTGAGAATCTCATGGAGGCAAACGAAAAGCAACTTCGCCAAGTACGCGGAAACCGCATTTCGATGATCTTCCAAGAGCCTATGAATGCGCTTAATCCTCTGCACAAAGTGGAAAGACAGATCGGCGAAATCCTTCAGATCCATAAAGGTTTGACGGCTGAGGACGCGCACTCAGAAACCTTGGAGCTTTTAAAGAAGGTTGGCATTCAAGACCCCGAACAAAAAATGAAGTCCTATCCGCATCAGTTGTCGGGTGGACAAAGGCAAAGGGTGATTATTGCCATGGCGCTCGCCAATCGGCCCGATCTCTTAATTGCAGATGAGCCTACGACGGCGCTTGATGTTACTGTTCAGGCCCAGATTCTGGAGCTCTTGAAGGAATTGCAGAAAGAATTTGGCATGGCGGTGCTATTCATCACCCATGACCTGGCTGTTGTTCGAAAGTATGCAAACCGCGTTTGTGTGATGACTCAAGGTGAGATTGTGGAAAGGGGGGACACAGACGAAATATTTACGGCACCGCAGCACAGTTACACCCAGCATCTGTTGCATGCGGCACCCAAAGGAGAGCCGCGACCCGTTCCGGTTCAAGCTGCGAAGGTGATTTCCGCGAACGATCTGCGTGTTTGGTTTCCGATCAAACGCGGCGTTCTACGCCGGACCGTGGATCATGTCCGAGCTGTGAATGATGTCTCACTGCAATTGCGGGCGGGAGAAACACTCGGAATTGTTGGCGAGTCGGGGTCCGGCAAGACTACTTTGGGTCTTGCTCTCTTGCGTCTCCTGTCAAGCACAGGATCCATAGATTTCAACTCCGTCAATATCAGTAATCTGACAAATAAGCAGATGCGGCCCTTAAGGCAAGACCTACAGATCGTTTTTCAAGATCCGTTCGGTTCGCTTAGTCCGCGTATGTCGGTTGGCTCCATCATTTCAGAAGGGTTGCGTCTTCACAAGCTTTTGCCTGACGACCGAGCAGAGCGCCGGGCCCTGATAGAGACGGCGCTGCAAGAAGTTGGGTTGGAAGGCGAAAGCCAAGACAGGTTTCCGCACGAATTTTCCGGTGGCCAGCGCCAGCGGATCGCAATCGCCCGGGCGATCGCGTTGAAACCAAAATTCATCATGCTCGATGAGCCGACCAGCGCTTTGGATATGTCGGTCCAGGCGCAAATTGTAGACCTTTTGAGGGACCTGCAAGTGCAGTATGAGCTTTCCTATCTGTTCATTAGTCACGACCTCAAAGTCGTGCGGGCGATGGCTCATAATATCATTGTGTTGAAAGACGGCTTTGTGGTTGAAAGCGGGACGGCCGATCAAATCTACAACTCGCCCCAGACTGACTACACCAAAGCGCTTATGAAATCGGCATTTGACCTGGAAACGCTGCCGGGTGCTGCTTGAGACCGCTTGATTTGTCAACGAGGATTTTTGAGACGCCCGGCTGCGCGTTTGAAGCCAGCGTTTGCATCCCGTAGGCTTGGACTTCACGCAGTAACTCCGATTTAACGGTAAAGGCTCTATCCTTCGTTTTTGAGGCCACAACCGGGATTTCTTCACGAATGCCCATCAGCCGCGAACAAGCTCTCCGCAATGCGGATGAAGTGATCGATACGATCAAAGAAAATTACGACCAGCAGCTGTTGGCGAGTGCCACTGAATTTCTGGAACTCGTGAAAAAAGGCCAGCTCGATTTGGCGACTGCGGCCGTTCACAATATTGCCAGTGAGGCAGCTACCTTTGAATGGATCGCGGTGAGCGAAACTGCGGAAAAAATCAGGGACGTCTTGGAAGCGGAGGGTTTAGATAGGAAACAGCGCCTGGCTTTGTTGGGTGCGCACTCTCTTGTTCTTTTGGTGAACTCCAAAATGAAAACGCATTCAGAAAAGACCAAGGTGTTGCTGCAGGAGTTTGAAAACGCATTTGTGTCGGTAGCGGGCGCTGCGGCAGCCTAATTGAGGGGTTCACATTGACACAGCCGACCGCCGATTTCAGCGAATGCACCGCTATCGTTCTTGATGATAGCGGACTGATGCTTGAGTTGTTCAAGAGTGTGTTAAAGGCGTTTGCTTTCCGGGAGGTCAGGACGTACTCGGACGTGAACTTGGCCCTTCAGGATCTCGAAAAGAACTACTATAGTTGCCTGGTAACCGATTGGCTGATGTATCCCGTGAATGGACTGGAGATCACTCGCAAAATCCGTCATGGGATTTGGGGGCGCGATCGGGAGATTCCCATCGTAATGTGTTCGGGCTATACGGACATGAAACACATTCGGGAAGGGCTCGAAAGCGGAGTCAGTGAGATCTTGTCAAAGCCCGTCACTCCCGCCTCGATCTATGACAAAGTCTATCAGGCGATATTTTGCCCGCGGCCATTTGTTGAAACCGAGACCTATGTGGGACCTGAGTTACGGATTGATTTGAGTGCTCTCGGTGAAAAGCCGAAACGCCACGCCGTCCAGAAACCCGAAGATGACGATGGTCTGGCGCTAATCTAGCTGGGACCTCACCTTCTAAATGTCCGCGGTGTGGTTGGTTATCAGATCCGCAAATTCACTCAAATAGACCGATCCACGGACCGTCCTTGAAACCAGTACATTTCTCTTATCTTCTGGATCGCGAATGCGCTTAAGCAGGCCCATCTGTCCCATCGTGTCGAGGGCACGGGTGATCGCTGGTTTGGTCACACCCAGCTTTTCAGAGAGGCTTTTTACTGTGTGAGGAGGGGGCGCCAGGTATACTGTCAGCAGGATTGCCATTTGGCGTGCGGAAAGATCGGGAGACTCACTCCGCACCGACTCCAACACCACATTGTGCCACATGGACAACGCTTCGAACGGTTTCAATTCCACATGCATCAACCGCGAGGTACTCCTATTCCTTATAGGGACTTCCCATGATCTTGGAAGGCACGATTTGGTCCAACCTATCAGCGAACAGTTGTTCGCACTACCGATGCAGTGATGCGAATCATATTTGCGCCGAACACGAACAAACTTACCAAATGTTTACCTTTTGGCAAGTTTTTTCCGGAAATGAAGTGATTCGAAATCCTGTCGGTAGTTTTTGTGCCGCGTCAAGAGTAAATTCTCTAGAGCGTTTTTATCAAATCCAGAACGGCTCTAGGTGAAGCGCGACTGCAAGTACTGGAACAGAGCTCTGATCGCTTGTGCTTCGCCGCCGACGGCCTGGCCAGGCTTGGACTTCAAGTTCCAAGCATAGATGTCGAAGTGCGCCCAGGTTGTCACGTTGGAGATAAACCTCTTCAGGAACAACGCTGCGGTAATGGAACCGGCCATCGGTGCATCTGCGATATGATTGACATCGGCGACCTTGGAGTCGAGCCAGCTCTCATAGCCCGGCCATAATGGCATGCGCCAGAGAGGATCTGCCACTTGGTTCGAAGCCTTTGCGAGAGCGCCCGAAAATTCGTCATCATCCGAATAAAAAGGCGGAAGGTCAGGCCCCAGTGCCGTGCGTGCGGCGCCGGTCAGTGTGGCCATATCGATCAGGACTTCAGAACCAACTTCGCACGCGTACGACAAGGCATCTGCCAAAATGAGTCGTCCCTCGGCGTCGGTGTTGCCGATCTCCACACTTTGTCCCGAACGGCTCACGATCACGTCTCCAGGCCGGAATGCCGAAGCCGAGATCGAGTTCTCGACAATGGGTACCAACGTTCTGAGACGCACTGGAAGGCGTGCTGACATGATCAAATGCGAGAGTCCCAAGACATGGGCAGCACCTCCCATGTCCTTCTTCATCAGGGTCATGGAATTGCCCGGTTTGAGATTTAGTCCTCCGCTGTCGAAGCAAACGCCTTTTCCAACCAATGTCACGGTTGGATGCGATTCTTCTCCCCAGGTGAGTTCGACCAACCGGGGCGCTTGAGCTGCCGCACGCCCGACTGTGTGGATAAGCGGGAAATTGCTTGTCAAAAGGTCGTCGCCTACGATGGAGCAAACATCTGCTTTGTGGCTTGAGGCAATTTGGCGGCAGGCTGTTTCGAGTGCAATGGGCCCCATCGCATTTGCCGGCATATTGACCAGGTCTCTTACGAAGAAGACGGCTTCGATTAGTCGCTGCACCTGTGACGGTTCCGCGCCTCTTGGAAAGTCTAGACGCGGTCTATCGGTCTGTTGGTCGGCGTTTTTGAATGCATCAAAGCCATAAGAGCCGTTTGCCCATCCCAAACACGCGAGCACCGGATCAATTTCAAATTCCTCAAGCTCGTTTAGCTTGTATTGCCCAACGGGCAGAGACTTGACCAGAGCTCCGAGTGCGAATGGATTTGATCTGAAATAGTCTGCCGGATCGGGCCCCAGGCCGAAGCCGACTTCTTTGATCTGCCCTTCTGGGTTGGGTATTCGAACGATTTGGCCGCGTGTCCCCTTAAAGCGTTCCGACTTGAGCCAAGATTGTGCTGCTGGGGTTTGATCTTTTTGCCAAGAGTCCAGGGAATTCGAACTCAGGGGCGTAATCGGAACGCTCGGCTGGTCCCGAGTGGTGTTGAAGATCGCATCGAGGCCGCGTTCTGGTAGAGGCGTAAGTGTCAGCATTTACCTAAGGATGCGTTCCTCTCTCTGATACTTTGGTGTCTCAATGCCGCACTCTCGGCTGGCCCGCCGCCGGACCTTTCTCACGATCTCCTGATTTGTCATGATTGGCAAGAGGATATCGCGGAGTTTCCGTTCTTGTGAGTTCTGCGGATGGTTTATTCAATGTCCGCGTTTGCCTCTGCCTCAGTGAGGTCCGGGGTCAGGAGACCGAGCTCGCCGTAATATTGCTCCGCTCCCGGATGTAGAGCTACGGGAAGGTTGTGGACCGCGTTTTCCAACCGGATGTTTGTTCCTTGAGGGTGGCTGGAATCCAGAATCTCGCGATTATCTTCGTGCCAAAGCGCCTTCGTGATCTCATAGACCCGCTCGTGCGAAACGCTTGCGTGTGCAATCCAAATTGCATCTACTTGGATGGTCCCTATGCCGTCCAACTGGGCATAAACGGCGTTTGGCAAGGGTTCAAAACGAAATGCCGACATGTTCAGAGGGCCGAATTGATCCTCTCTGAGCGGAATGAGTTTCGCGGTCCCGTTTCCAACGACCTCGGCGATCAGGTCGATCGGTGGTCCCCCTACAAAGAAGAACGCGTCCAGATCTCCGGCCTGCATCTCTTGAATCGATTGTGAAAGGTTTAGAAACTTGATCTCGGCAGGCGGTGCCGGCAACTCCGCCGCCTCTAGGAGCAGGGAGGCAATGGTTTGACTGCCGGAGCCGGATTGACCAATTGAGACCCTTTTCCCTGCGAGATCACTGACGTCTTCGACTTCGTCCGTGTTGAGAGCGACCAAATGCACGATCTCTGGATAGAGACGGGCGATGACTCTAAAGACATTGTCGCCCGCAAGCCTCTCGAACGGTGGTACACCCGTGGCGGCGGCCTCCAGGACATCCGCTTGGACCAAGGCCGAGGCCACCTTTCCGTCGTATACCGCCTGAATGTTGCGGGCGGAGCCATCGGATGTTTGCGCGACGGCGATCAGACCTTCAGGTCCGCACCGCTCAGATGCCAGACAGCGAATGGCTTGAGGTGGGTGAGAGATAATTGTCGCTAGTCCGTTGCCAATCGAGAAATAAGTACCGGAATGGGAGCCGGTCGCTATTTTGAAAAGGAGAGGTTCTGAGGGTACGCCAACAGGAACCAATTCGATTTCTGGCTTTGGTTGGGGAATGGGCTGCGCTTGCGTCGGCGAAAGCCATGCCGCAGCGATTATCACCAACCAAAGAGAGGTGAGAACCACATTCCGGCTCGCGTGTCGATCCCTCATGATAAAGATATACTTCGTTCCCCTCGTTTTCGCGGGGGGTGATGCGCTCATTCGGAGGCATTTTCCTGTCTAGAGTTCATAGCTTAAGTTTCGTCCGCGACCCAGTCCCAGTTGCGACAAAGGTACGATTAACGCTTTGTTGATGTGTTCAAGACACACTTGCCCCAAAATGGGAAAGCCCAACACGGTGCGTGCGTTAGATCCCAAAACCTTCTCGGCCCATTCATTATGGCTGGTGTGAACAACAATTTCGGAAATGTGTAGAATGAAAGAACCAAAATTGGATCGTGTAGTGAGGGCAGGTGTGATTGGCGCGGTCGTTCTTTCGCTGGCTGCCTGCAATTCTATGGGCGAAAAAGGGGATCCTGCGGCGGGTCCTGAACGCCAATCCATGAAATTGGATCCGAACTCGGACAATCCTTTAACGCTCGCCGCGTACTGGGGCGAGAAGTACGAAAAGAATCCCAATGATACCGAAGCTGCGCTCAATTATGGTCAGAACCTGAGATATATCGGTCGACACAAAAAGGCGGTCAGCGTCTTGGCGGGTGCGCTTGTCATCGTGCCGAAGAACCCGGAGCTGCTTGCTGAATACGGTAAGGCGTTAACGGAAACCAATCGATTGGAAGAGGGACTGGATTATCTGAGGAGGGCGGACGCGCTTCAGCCTGGCGATTGGAAAATCCTATCGGCTCAGGGCGTGACTTTGGACAAGCTCAGTCGCCATGGGGAGGCTCAACGCTATTACGAAAGTGCTTTGTCAGTGTCTCCTGACAATCCCACGATCCTGAACAATTACGCATTGTCGGAAGCCGAGAATGGACGAATCGAGGCCGCTGAGAATCTCTTGCGGCGGGCGGTGCAACAACCGTCCGCAACAGCTCAGATGCGTCAAAACTTGGCTTTGATTTTGGGTCTACAAGGAAAATTCGAAGACGCAAGGAAGTATGCTTCGCTCGATCTTCCTCCGGATTTGGTGAACGAAAACATGGAAGCGCTCAAAATGATGGTTAACGAACCGTCTCCTTGGGAAGCGCTCAAAGAGCTGGATCACTAGGTCCTCGCTTCTTCAAAACGACAATCTTTAGAGTGTCCAGCAGCTTATTGAGTGCCGTGGTGCACGGCGATCCTCCATCCTATGTAACTCTTTGGACGGCTCTATAGCTGGCCATACCGAAGGTGATGGGTACGGGCTTTAGTGATAAACTCTTGCATTCGGTGATGACGCCTTGTGGCTCTGAAGGGGAGGGCAGGTGGCACGACTTGCCGTTCAGCTGTTCGGATACCATCAGGGAGCCAGTCTCCGTACACCGCCGATACTCTTTCGGTCAGCTGCACATGGCTAAGAATTTGGTGACCAGCGTTTTGGAGGCTTAGAACGTCTGCATCACTTGGATAATGGCGGGGCCCAAGATCACCACAAACAACACCGGCAGAAAGAACACGATCATCGGGACCGTAAGCTGTGCCGGAAGCGCTGCGGCCTTCTTCTCGGCTTCTGCCATCCGCATATCGCGATTTTCTTGGGCCATGACGCGAAGCGCCGTTCCCAACCGCGTTCCATAGCGCTCGGCCTGGACAAGGGACGTTCCAACTGCCTTTACGCCAGGCAATCCAGTACGTATGCCGATGTTTTCGAAGGCCTGACGGCGCTCCTGGAGGTAGCTGAGTTCGGCGGTCGTTAAGCTGAGTTCTTCGGCCAATTCGATCGACTGAGATCCGATCTCTTCTGCGACTTTATTGAATGCCGCTTCGATCGACATGCCGGCTTCTACGCAGATCAAAAGCAGGTCCAAAGCATCCGGGAACGCCTCACTGATCGACTGTTGGCGTTTTTGGATAAGATTTGTAATGAACAAATTTGGGAAGTAGAAACCCAAATAGGCTGCACCCAAACAGATAGCAGCTTTCACCGTATCCGGCTGATCGATCACGTTTAACACGAACAAATAGATGATTGCAGCAAACAGCATGATGATGGGCGTAACGACCCGAAAGAACAGGAATGTGATCAGAGGCTTTTCGCCGCGAAAACCAGCCTGGGTCAATTTGAGCTTCGTTTTCTCATTCGACAAGGCCTCGCGCAGGTTGAGCTTGGTAACGAGGTTCGCCATGTAAGTTGCTGGGGTCGAGCGCAGATTCCCACGCCCGCTGAGCAACTCTTCGCGTTGTTTAGCCTTCAATCGTTCGCGCTCGCGCGCCACCGAGTCCAGCCGTGACGCCAACCGATCCGATCGCAAATAGGGGTAGCCCAGCGTTATGATGGTCGCAAAAACGGCGACTGCGGTGATGCCGGAAACGACAATTTGGGGGTCGAGGATGAGAAAAAGAAAGTCCATGGTCTGTCGCGATCTTGTTCGGTGGCCTAAATCTTGAAATTCATCATCTTCTTCATGATGATGACTCCCATCAGCATCCAGATCGCGCCGCCGGCGATCATGAGATTTCCCAACCGTTCAGTAAAAAGAATGTTCATGTAGTCTGGAGACGTGAGATAGACCATGATCATCACACCGGGCGGCAAGCTGCCGATGATGCCGGCGGAAGCCTTTGCTTCTGCCGACATGGCTTTGATCTTCGCCTTCAATTTCTTTCTTCCACGCAGCACCTCGGAAAGATTTCTTAAGGCTTCCGATAGGTTACCGCCCGTCTTTGACTGGATCGACAATACGATGGAAAAGAAGTTCAACTCTGGAACGGGAATGCGTGTGTGCATGCTCTGGAGCGCTTGTTCGATCGGTACGCCGACTTTCCCAGCCTCAACCAGACGTGCGAATTCCGGGCCGACCGGGGCGGGCGCCTCCTGAGAGATCAAGTTCAAACAATCGTTCAAGGGTAAGCCTGCCTCGACACCGCGAACAATCACGTCAATGGAGTTCGGAAATTCGGTCAAAAAAGCGCGTTGGCGCTGGCGGGCCAAATAGCCAATCACCCAGCGCGGGATTCCGAAGGTTGCGGCAAAGGCCACGGCCACGGTCAAAAGCAAATTGGAAAAGAGAACGAATATTACCACGCTGAATAGCACCCCGACAAAGACCGAAATCAGCCAAAAGTTCGAAGGCGTGAGTGACAATCCGGCCCGCTGCAACTGGGTTTGCAGGGTGATGTTCTTCTTGGCTTCTTGCTGCTGCTCTTCGATTTTTTTGATGGTTTCTTCGACTTGGCGGCGGCGCTCTTTTGTCTTGTCCAGCGGATTTGCTTTGGTCGGCGCGTTGCCCGCATCTGCGCGAGCCACGCCTTTAAGGCGTTTGTTGGTCCGTTCCTGACGTTCTAGAGAAGGAGAGAAAAAGGCAAAGCCGACCGCAATGATGCTGGCGATCATCGTGATTGATGCAACAATGGCAATGATAACGGTTTGCGACATGTACGGTTACTCTTGGTTACGCGAAGCGTTAGGCCTCCGCTTTTTCGAGGGCCAAGGCGAGTTTCTTATGCAGCCCGTAATAGCGGGCGCGATCCCAAAACTTTGGACGAGCGATGCCTGTTGAACGATGCTTTCCGAGCACGCGACCCGACTCATCATCCCCATCAATGTCGTAAATGAAGAGGTCTTGGGTGATGATGACATCACCTTCCATCCCGATCACTTCGGTGACATTCGTAATGCGGCGAGAGCCATCGCGAAGACGGGCCGCCTGGATGATCACGTCGATGGATCCAACGATCATTTCCCGAATGGTTTTAGAGGGTAGATTATAGCCACCCATGGTGATCATGCTCTCCACACGGCTGAGTGCTTCACGCGGTGAGTTGGCGTGGAGTGTGCCCATTGAGCCGTCGTGGCCGGTGTTCATTGCCTGGAGCAAGTCGAAGGCTTCCGGTCCGCGAACCTCGCCCACGATGATCCGCTCGGGACGCATCCGCAGACAGTTCTTGACCAGATCGCGCATCGTCACTTCGCCTTGTCCTTCCAGGTTTGGTGGACGCGTTTCCAGACGCACAACATGGGGCTGTTGCAATTGTAGCTCGGCGGCGTCCTCGGCGGTGATGACGCGTTCGTCTTCTTCTATGAAGCCGGTCAAGCAGTTGAGCAAGGTCGTCTTACCCGAACCTGTACCGCCAGAGATCAGGACATTACATCTGCAGGCTCCAATGACCTCCAACACTTCAGCCCCTTCCGGAGAGATGGAGCCGAAATTGACAAGGTCCGACATTTTGAGCTTGTCTTTTTTAAATTTCCGGATGGTCAGTGTCGGACCATCTAGGGCCAATGGGGGCGCAATGACGTTGACGCGGCTGCCATCTTGCAGACGGGCGTCACAAATGGGGCTCGATTCATCGACGCGGCGGCCTACTTGGCTCACAATCCGCTGACAGATGTTCATCAATTGGGCGTTATCGCGGAACCGGGTTTTCGTCAGTTGAATCCGGCCGGCGACTTCGATAAAGACTCGATTGGCGCCGTTGACCATGATGTCCGCGATGTCGTCCCTGGCCAAAAGCGGTTCCAGCGGGCCGTAGCCCAGGACGTCATTGCAAATGTCTTGGAGAAGATCTTCTTGTTCGGAGATACTCATCACGACATTTTTGATCGCGATGATTTCGTTTACGATGTCTCTGATTTCTTCGCGGGCGGACTCGGGGTCAAGCTGCGCGAGTTGGGCCAGATTGATCGTATCGATCAGTGTATTGAAGATCGTGGTCTTGATCTCATAGTAGTCTTCGGAGCGTTCTTCCGCTTCTTTGGGAGCGGGCGCGGTTTCCGGCGAAACGGGAGTTGGAGCCGTTTTGGCAGGTTCACTCGCGCGTGCGTCCGCTCCGCCTGCCGGTCCGGTTGGTGCCGGGCTTGGCTTTTGCGCGGCGCCTTGATCTATCTTCGGCGCCTCCCCTGTTCCACGCTTTCCGAACATCTATTAGGCACTCCGCTTTTGGAACTTCAAGAAATCGAAGATAGAAGACTTGCGTCTCTTTGTGGGTTCGCGGCCGCTGATGACCGACGCAAGCTCGGTGAGCACTTTAGCGGCTTCTGCTTTTGGTTCTACTTCTTCGAGCATTTGGCCGTTATTGGCTGCTGTGCCGAACAATTCCGCATCGAACGGAACAAGAAATGACGGTGCAATCCCGACCGCCTCTGCGAAGTCCCGATCGGAGATTTCGATCTTTTTGGACAGCCCGACCTTGTTCAGAACCAAGTGTGGTGCCGGGTCATTGGGGCGCGCCACTTTGAGCAACTCAAACAGGTTCATGGTGTTGCGCAGGCTAGAAAGCTCAGGTGTTGCAACGAGTACTATTTCATCCGCGGAGAGAAGAACGGATTTGCTCCAGCCCGTCCATTGATGGGGCAGGTCGATGATGACATAGGGCATCGATTTACGGACAACATCGAGGACCGTTTCATAAGAAATCGGATCGAGGTCGAGTGTCCGGTCGAGCAGACTCGGTGCAGCCAATAGACTTAAGCGGGACGTGCAGCGAACGAGAAGGCGCTCCAAAAGCACATCATCCACTCGTTCCGGAGACAACAAAGCGTCGGCAACGCCTTGCACCGGGTCCTGATTGAAGTTCAGGCTTGCGGTTCCGAAAGGCAAGTCTAAGTCTGTGACCGCTGTTCCCTCTTCAAACTTTTCAGCCAAGAGCCAGCCCACATTATGTGCGAGCGTGCTTGCTCCCACGCCGCCTTTGGTACCCATAAAGACGATCGTACGGCCAATGGTAGAGGCTTCCGGATCTGAGTAGAGCGAGGCAATTGTCTCGATAACCTGGATCGGGTTAAGCGGTGCGACCAGGTATTCGCTGACACCTTGGCGGATGAACTCGCGATAGATCTTTACGTCGTTTGCGCGTCCGACAACGATCACTTTCGTACCTGGGTCACAAACTTCTGCGAGGCGGGCCAATTCGTCAAAGATCGACTCGTCGTCTTTTTCGGATTCGACGATAACAAGATTGGGTGTTGAAGTTTCTTTGAAATAGTCGACCGCGCCGACAATGCCACCCATTTGGACGGTGACGTGGGCTTTGCTCAAGCGCCGGTCGTTCGCCGCCTTTTGAATAACCGCTCCCGTTTGGGGAGAGGCGCAGAAGGCTTGAATGCTGATGCGGGGGATCGGTGCGATATCGACGCCTTTCGATTGGTTCGTATCGGCACCCTCTTCATCTGCGGTGAGTTCGCTTATGGCCTCTTCCGCAACTTGGTCTCCCTGAAGGGCGGCTTCAGCTGCAGCCTCATCGACATAAGCCGGCTTAGGGGCTGCTTCGCTTGGCTGGCCGGTCTCAGTCGCCGCACCGTCGCCAGCGTCCGTGCTCGGATTGCTGTCCGGCCCCTTCGCCGAGTCTGTATTCGGCTGATACGCTTGTTCACCTAGCGGATTATTCATTGTTTCCACCACTTTTTTTATGTGTTACGCTTTTCTAATTCTACTCGTCACCGATCGCGTCGCTGATAGCGCCTGATTCTTCATCCGTGCGTTCCGTTCCCGATGACTCGCCTTCGCGGTACTTTTCGAGGACAGTTGTGCGACGTTGAACATCGGAAGGTGTCATGCCCCGGGGCGCAATGAGATCATGCGGATCTTCAAGTACGGCCGCCAGGTTGTTCTGTGTCGCGCAACCATGGTTGGGGTGCGGAAGGTTCCGCGGAGAAAAGCCCAGATTCTTGGACCAATCGCCGCACTCTTTCGTTGATGCAACATAATGTGTGAAGCGCAGAATGATGGGTGCTACCGCGCCATCGGCTGACCCGTCATAAGCGCCGGTTTGCAGGTATTTTTCCGTAAGGCCCAATTGTGCAAGGTTGCGCTTCACGTCCTCAGCGACCTTGCTCGCGGCAAATGCGTTGCCGGACTGCATGGGCATATCGATGTTTACAAAACCGTGTCCCTTCATTCTGTAAAGGGAGGCAAACTCGTTGATCCGATAGCGGTCTTCGGCCGTCAATTGTGTTTGTCCGGGTTCTACCGCAATATGGAGCGTTGCGTCTTCTGCGGAGACTTCAATCGGATGACGTTCTTGTACGGAAAGAGCCCGCTCTTCGCCATTCAGAACTGGCATGCACGCACCGAGCGTCAAGAGCATGCTAATGGTGAGAAAACGTTTCATCTGTTCGTTACTCCGTTATGAAATCGATATGCGCCTTGCGCTATCTGTTTCCAATTATTCTCTTACTGAACGATATATCCGTGGGGCCCACGCAGCTTTCGGTTCGGAAGCTCTCTTCCTTTGCCGTATACTGAATTCAGGCGCCCAAAGAGAATGGTGTCGGCATCGCTGGGCGGAAGGTGTCCATCAAGCGGTGTCGCCAACTGCTTTTCGTTCACAGGACCCGCCAAATACGGTGTGACGATGATGACGAGTTCCGTTTGGTTGGTCGCAAAGTCCCGGCTTTTCGCCAAGGCTCCGATCACCGGCATGTCCTTGACGCCCGGAATGCCGTCAATGTTCTGTTTTGTGCTGTCCGAGAGAAGTCCGGCCATAACGATGCTGCCGCCGCTTGGCAATTCCACGGTCGATTCTGCCCGGCGGACCGTCAGACCAGGAATGGTCGTTCCAGGAACCACGACGACGTTTCCATCACCGTCGGTGGTGACACCTTGGTTGAAGACAAATTGGTCTTCGGACGAGAGTTCGCTGACCTCAGTCGAGATCCTCAGTGAAATCCGGCCTTCGTCGAGCACGACAGGCGTGAAGCCAAGACCGACACCAAAGGGTTTGAATTCCAGGGTTATGTTGCCGTCCCGGTCTCTGGAGACAGGAACCGGAAACTCACCGCCCGCGAGGAAGTTGGCGCTCTCACCAGAAATCGCCGTCAGATTTGGTTCTGCCAGAGTGCGAATGATACCGGCCCGCTCGAACGCGCGCACTGCAGCGTCCGGATCGTTGCCTTCGTTGGAGTTCAAGTCAAAGAAGCCGATCTGGTTCGGGCTGAGGGGGTTACCTTCGATTGAGAAGGGGTTGCGTGATTGAGGGTTAAAGACGAATTCACCGGCTTCGATCACGGCGTCAAAGTCTACACCGATCTGTTTGGCGACCTGGCGCTGCATTTCGACAATGCGAACCTTCAGGAGAACCTGTTCTCCGCTTTCGATTGCCAACATCGTTAGGACTTGGTCGGGGCTCCCCACGAAGCGAGCAGCCAGCTCGCGGGCACGGTCGGCCAGCATTGCGTTGCGTACGGACCCGGTTAAAACGATGTTATCGTTAATGGCCTCTACACCGATCCGGCTGTCCGGAATGAATTTGTCGATCATCCCTTCCAAGGCGGCAAGGTCTCGTTCGACGCGAATCTCGAGGTTGAGTATCTGATTGCCGGCGGCATCAAAGAAGAAGGCGTTTGCCTGACCGACTTGATTACCCATCAAGTATGTGCGCCGGGGCGTACGGATGACGGCGTCAACAATGTCGGGCTCCGACACCAGCACATCTTTCGCGTCCGCGGGCAAGTCGATGATGACCGCTTTGTTGAGCGGCAGGACAATCGCCCGTGAAGGAACGCCGGACTCCGTCGGCTTGACTTCGAGCTTGGGCGCAGACGTTCCTGGAGCACCTGCAGTTAGTCCGATCCATACCAAAGGCAGTATGAGGACGGAAAGTGTTTTGCGACTGAACATTATTTTGCGTTCTCCACAAAGACGTTATAAGTGGCGCCGTAGCGATGAATACGGACGGTTGCTGAATCGCTCGCTAACTCACCTTCTTCTTCTTCAGATGAGTTAGCTTGCGGGCTGGAGTCAGAAAGACTGCGCAAGGAAAGTGTGATTTCACCGGCCACTTCCGCTTCTGCGAGCTTCTCAGCTTGCTTTGGCGAGAGTTCAAGTGTGGCGGTGCTACCCACAACGACCCGTTCACCGTCTTCGGATTGTTCGTAGGTTTGGTCGATGGCCAGAATTCGAATATTCTCAAGGATTGTTTCCGCAGACTGGAATTCCTCGCCCGTTAAAGTCGTTTGTGTGCGTGTGGAAATAACGTCAACGCGGTCATCGGGAAGAATGAAGCCTCCCGCGCCTGTTTCTGGAGAAATCTCCGTTGATACCGCACGTTTTCCTTCAGTGATCATGACCGCCATAAAGCCGCGGTTGTCGGATTCGACGACCTTCTCTTCCGTTACGGGTTCCCCGCTTTTGGTCGTGATGCGGACCATAGCACCTAAATAGTCCTCAATGGCTTCCGGGTTGGACTTTTCCTTGATGAAGGCTTTGTGTAGTCCTTCTTCCGGCCAGTGTTGCCATTTGAGGCTTTCCTCGGTGATGCGGTCGCCCCTGTGAAGATCTATGTTCGCCACCAACACTTTGGTGGTTGGCATTTGTACGATCTGTGGGGTTGTCGTTGCAGTGGCGGTGTTGTTGTCCGACAACAATCCCCGAATGAGAAAAACACTCAAGGCAGCAGCCGCTGCAGCTATGACCAAAACGACAATTCGTGCTGTACCCATGACCTGTCTATCCGTTCACTTAGAATTCTGAAGTCGCCGATTGAGCAGTTGAGGCGACTATCGCAAGAAGAAGTCAAGTTAGAGTTAATTTTCTTAGTGATCCGTAAGAGGATTTATTTAGATAAGCTTAAAGATGGGGAAGGGGCATTAGGAGAAAAACAGGGATTCGGGAAAGACGAAAAAGCCGCCAGCAGCAATAGCGAGCGCATACGGCATGCCCACATCTGCATCATGCAAACGCATGAGCCACTTTTGATTGTGGACCATGGAGGGCAGCGGAATCCTGCGAAAAAATATGAGGCTCACCGCCAACACGCCACCGAAAAGAGCAACGTGGAACAAAAAGCTCACAAGGATCGTACCCGGACCAAACCACAACGCAGCGGCCGCCAACAACTTTCCGTCCCCTCCGCCCATCACCTTGAGCGCAAACAGGGTGAAACCAAAGATCAGCATTAAGAAACCAACGAGCAGATGCGCCCCGATTGTTGGAAAACTCACGCCGGTCAGGAGGGCAGCGGCGAGGAACCCAAGAGCTAGTCCTGCCGGTACAAAGTTGGGAATGCGCAGAGCCGCCAAGTCGTGCACCGCGGCGAGACTCATGAAAAAAGCAAAAAGAAGGACTGGAATGTACTCAAGCATCGATCACTCTTGTGTTTGAGCGATCCTTACAGAAAAATGGTTACCACAAAGAAAATCGCCTCAGGCCCGGGCCTGAGACGATTCCCAAATCAGAAAAGGTTTGACCTTTTGGCAGGTCAAGCCGTAGACGACTTAGTTAAGCGCAGCACCAACGTTGGTCATCGTACCCTTAAGGTTGGTACCAACGGTCTGTACAGCGAGGATCACAACAACTGAGATGCCAGCAGCGATGATGCCGTACTCAATAGCGGTGGCGCCAGATTCGTCTTTCAAAAACTTAGAAACAAGATTAGCCATGACTCATACTCCTTAACTAATTTAACTCCGAAGATTTATCTTTCCACTGGAAAGCGTTTCATTTTCTGAAACTGAACCAAAGGTATCCACGTGTTCCTAATTCTCTGTTAAGAACCATGGTAAAGTTCTGTTAATGATTGAACGTATGCGGAGTAGAGCGATGCGCCCCATTTACATTAGGTTTTCGGCGTTTTCCGGGAGCCGGTATTCCGCTTTTTGATTGCCCGTCTCGATTTCTCTTATTCATTTACATGATGAGTTATGATTATCCGACAAGAATGGCGACAGAGTTTTAGTCGAACTTGAATGAGTTTATTTCGAGAGACGTCTCCCCAAATTCGGTTGAAAATTTAACCGAATTTTTCCTTAGGTTTCATACAAAGAGTTTCTGAAAACGAGTGCGTGCTTGCAGACCTGGTTTTGTGGGACGCAGAAGACAAGGCCTTATCCAACGTTAGAGAGCTCCATGCGCAAAAATTCAAAGTCTATTCGACTGCTGACCAACGCCCTCTTCGGCGCGGCAATGATTGTTGTAGCGCCCAATGCCTTTGCGAACGACACGCGTCAGCCAATCGCATTCAAGAACGAGGAAAAGCTTCAAGACTATATTGACTTGAGCCAAGACCAAGCCGTTTCAATAAAGTTGGAGCGCAAGGCATCATCCATCCTCATTGGCAATCCAATGATTGCAGATGTGATTGCCCACGACAGCACTCATATTTTCGTCACTGGCCGTATGGTTGGAACAACCAATGTCATCGCCGTTGATGAAGTGGGCGATGTGATCGTTAACCGCGTTGTTCATGTTGAACCGACACAAACAGCGAGTGTTAATCTCTTTAAGAATTCCGAGCGGTTTTCGCATACCTGTCGGCCTGAATGCGGTCCTGTGGTCGCGCCTGGCGATGAAGAACTCTCTTTCAAGAAATTGGTTGACCAAACTCAGCGGAAGATCCAGTTGGCCGAACAGTCCAAGCTGGCGGGCAAAGCCAACTAGTCACGTCTAAGATTGCCGAATGTCGAAAAGGGTGCCGGTTGGCACCCTTTTTGCTGCGCCCACTTCGACCATCGGCAAAGCTAAAAACTATCTTAAAAGTAACCTTGTTTTTTAGACAGATGTTTACTGATTTCGTCGCAGAGTAAGTGCGGCGATAAAGCGGACGTAACAGTCACGCAAATGGTATGTTGGGTGGAGTAAGAGTTGTGCAGTCTTCTAAAAACGTCAGTTTACGCCGCCGTCTAGGGCGAGCGCTTCTCAGTCCATTTCTCAAATCAAAAGATGGGACCGCGGCCATTGAGTTTGGAATCGTGGCCATTCCGTTCTTCATGTTCTTGATGGGTATCATGGAGATGTCGATCCTATTCTTTGGCGGTGTTGCCTTGGAAAACGGGATGGTCGAGGCGGCCCGTCAAGTGCGAACCGGGCAGTTGCAATTCGGCGGTGGCGGAGCCAACCAATTCCGCGACGTGGTTTGCGACAGTATCGATGCCTTCATGAGTTGCGACCCGTCCGAGCTTTATATTGATGTACGGACATTCGATGACTTTGGAAACGTCAATTTTGAAGATCCGCTCGAAGACGATGATTTGGGCGACGATCTCCAATTCGATCCCGGGCAAGGCGGTGACGTGATCCTGGTTCGGGTGTTTTACACTTGGGATATCCTCACCCCGCTCATTGGCGAGCTCTTCGTGAATACGGGCGGAGAATATCGTCTTGTTTCATCGGCGATGGCCTTTCGAAATGAGCCTTTCTAGGATTGCAAGGAGACACACATGTTGAAGGCGATCGGAAAGTTGAATGCGAAGCTTTCACGGCTGGCGAAATCATACAGTGAAAACTCTTCCGGTCTTGCAGCGGTAGAGTTCGGTCTTATCGCGCCGATCCTTCTGATTATGCTCATCGGCATATTCGAGATCTCTCAGGGGCTTTCGGTTTCGCGCAAAGTTACATCTGCGGGCAGCACGATCGGCGATTTGACCTCGCAGGCTCTCGAAATGTCGGATGAAGATATCGAGGATACGTTTGGATCGGCGATGGCGATCATGTTCCCCAATTCTGCAGGACCATTGAAAATGCGGTTGACTTCGGTCGAGATCGACCCTGTGGGGGATGCGACAGTCGCGTGGAGCGATTCCTCAAATTGGTCGTCCCTGCCGGAAGGTGCGCCGGTGACTTTGCCGGGAGGGATGAACGTTCCCAATACCAGTGTGATCATGTCCGAAATCGAGTATGATTATACGAGCTTGTTTGGGGAGTTCTTGCCCGGCACGACGACATTTAACGACAGGTTCTTCTTCATTCCGCGCCGCACGGTGGCTGTGCAGCGCGAATAGCCGCTTTGCGTCAGGCCCTTTTCTGATCAGAATCAAAGGTGATAGGCTCTTCTTTTTCGACAAGAAGAGCCTTTTTGTGACCCGTTCTTTCCCGCGCCAGCTGGTTCTGGCGAGCCTTTCCTCACTCATCGTATTCACCAACGTCGTGCTTGCCGAGGTTTCGCGTTCCGATCCGGAGGGCGCGACCGAGGTGTTGCAGCTCAACGAACAGGCCGAGGCCAAGACGTTCATGATCTCGACGGCAAACCCGCATGCGAGCCAAGCGGGGTACGAGGTTCTGCGCAAAGGCGGGTCGGCTGTTGATGCGGCGATTGCTGCGCAGATGGTACTTAATCTGACAGAGCCTCAATCTTCGGGGATCGGAGGGGGCGCGTTTCTTCTCCACTTTGATCAGTCAACGGGAGAGCTTACGACCTACGATGGCCGGGAGACGGCGCCGGCGGCGGTTACTCCCACTCACTTTCTGGATGCCGACGGCAAGTTCATCGGGTGGAGAGAAACGTTCGACAGTGGCCGGGCCACCGGCGTTCCGGGCGTACTCAAGATGCTGGAACTTGCCCATCAACGGCATGGCAAACTGTCGTGGAGTGAGTTGTTCGAAAGCGCCATCGAGCTTTCGGAAGAGGGGTTCGACGTATCTCCGCGTTTGGCCGGATTGCTGTCCCAGGGTGGGCCGCGGCTTTTGGCTTTCCCGGATACGCGCGCCTATTTCTTCCGCGAGCAAGAACCCTTAGCGGTCGGCTTCCGACTTAAAAACCCTCAGTTTGCTGAAAGCTTACGGCAAATCGCTGAGCAAGGGACGAAGGTCTTTTACGAAGGCTCCATTGGTGAAGAGATTATCGCCCGCGTGAACAAGGCGGCGTCCACATCGGATGCAACTGGGTATGCGGGGATCACCATGGACGACCTGCGGTCCTATCAACCGGTGGAACGGGAAGCGATTTGCGGCACATACCGCGGCAACAAAGTGTGCGGCATGCGCCCGCCAAGTTCGGGCGGTGCCACGGTTCTACAGATCCTGGGCATGCTCGAACGGTTCGACCTGAAGGCCATGGGTCCACAAAGTGCTGAGGCTCTGCACCTTTATGCGGAGGCAAACCGATGGGCTTTTGCAGACCGAAACTATTACTTGGGCGATCCTGCTTTTGTCTCTGCTCCCCTTGAAGATCTCGTATCTTCGGGATATCTGGCGACGCGGTCTGGGCAATTAGACGGGGCGCGGGTTGCAAAACATACGGCCGTGCACGGAACGCCTGGGGAGGAGGTTTCGCTCAGCCCCGACACGGCGTCAAAGGGAGATGATACAACACACTTGTCGGTAATTGACGCTGAAGGGAATGCGGTTGCTCTCACGTCTTCGATCGAAACAGCGTTTGGGTCGCGATTGATGGCCGGTGGTTTCCTTTTGAACAATCAGCTTACAGACTTCTCCTTTTATCCGGAAAAGGATGGACGGCCGGTTGCCAATGGTCCGGCCGCGGGAAAACGTCCGCTCTCTTCGATGTCACCCACCATGGTGTTTCGTCCGGATGGGTCTCTCTATATGATTATCGGGTCGCCGGGCGGGAAGCGCATCATTAGCTTTGTTGCGAAAACCATCGTTGCCCATATCGATTGGGGCCTTAACATCCAAGAGGCGATCGACATGCCTCACGTGACAAACTTAAACGGGGAGACAGATCTCGAATCATCTCCTGCCATGTTTGAAATGCAGGACGAATTGGCTGCTCGGGGACACAAAGTGCGGGTCCGGTCGATGCCGAGCGGACTTCACGGCATCGTCATTGAAGAAGACAGATTGCTCGGCGGAGCGGACTCGCGCAGAGAAGGGCTCGTCCTAGGCGACTAAATCCGTGCCCCTTCGAACAAAGATTCGAGCCATGCTTCGTAGTGCGCCTTGATCGGATCAACCGGCGCCGTTTGGAACGAAGTCTCATCAATGGCCGATATTGGCAGTACACCCATCAGGCTGTTGGTCAAGAAGCAGGCGTCGGCACTTTTGAGGCGCGTCAGGTTGAACGACTCTGTATCGACTTGAACGGGTCCCGAGGCCAACAGTTCGATCAATTTGCCCCGGACCGTGCCTTCCAAAACGCCGTCTGCGGCAGGCGGCGTGATAATGTGGTTGCCTTCCACGAGCCAGATATTGGCGATCGATGTGCAAGCGACGCGCTGCTCTGTATTAAGAATAAGGGCATCGTCGTATCCCTCCGCCATGGCCTGCCGGCGTGCAAGGATGTTGTCCAGGTAATTCAAGCTCTTTAGCCGGGACAGAGGCGAGGTCGTGTTCCGCCGAATCGAAGCGGTCTTGAGGCGGAATGGTTTGGTGTAGTCCGGTGTGCCACCCGCTGTGATGAGACAGGTGGGTTCGGGAGTGAGCGGTAAGGCTACGCCGCGCCCGCCGGGTCCGCGCGATAAGGTGATGCGAATTGCAAGGTCTTCGCTGGATTGCCTGCCTTGGGCGACGTCCAAACAGGCATTTTCCAAGTCACGGTCGGAGTGGGGCAGGGGGATGCCCAACATCTCCGAACCGGCGCGGAGCCGCGCTAAATGAGCTTGACCTAGAATCAGCGCACCGGCCCGATAGAATATCGTTTCGAACAGGCCGTCGCCCAGCAAAAAGCCTCTGTCGTGGGGCGATATTGCCGGATCGTCTGCATCCCGTAATTCGCCGTTGCGCCAACACTTCATTGGGCGGCTTCTTTATGAAACTGCCGAGCGATTTTCCACCCCTCGGCAAATTCAATGAAGTTGCGGATGAGGTCGTAACCGTTTTCGGTTAAAAGAGATTCCGGATGAAACTGCAGGCCAACCTGGGGCAGAGACCGATGGGCAACGGCCATGATCACCCTCGAATTTCCTGGTTCTTCTAGCCAAGCTGTCGGGACGATTGGGCCGTTCTTGCGCAAGTGCACTGCAAGGGAATGGTAGCGTCCGGTTCGCAGCGGCGAAGGTATGTCCTGAAAAATTCCTCTGCCGTCATGACGCACAATGCCGGTTTTGCCATGGACCGGGGGAACGCGGATGATTTGTGCTCCATGCGCTTGGGCAATCGTTTGGTGTCCCAGACAAATTCCGAGAATAGGGGTTTCGGCCCCTGCCGCTTTCACGAGATCTAGCGAAACTCCAGCTTCTGCCGGCGTGCACGGTCCCGGCGACAAGACGATTGCTGTTGGAGAGAAGGCCAGCAGCTCCTGGGCGGAGCGTTCATCGTTCCGCACAATCGTAGTTTCGGCGCCGAGCTGTCTGAAATAGCGCGCCAAGTTATGGGCAAAGGAATCGTAGTTGTCGATGATCAAAAACATCAGCTTGCGGACCTATGCCCCGTCAATTCGAGCGCTCTCGTCAGATTGAGCGCTTTGGTTAGACTTTCTTCCCATTCCTTCTCGGGAATTGAATCGGCGACGATGCCACATCCCACGGGATAGAAGATGCCTGGTTTATCGGTTGAGGCGGGGCTGTACAAGGTGCGTATTGCGATGTTGAGATCCATTGTGCCATCGAAACCAATATATCCTATGGACCCGCAATAAGGGCCGCGCGGGCGCTGTTCCAACTCCGAGATGATCTGCATGGCGCGCACTTTGGGCGCGCCCGTTATGGATCCGCCTGGGAAACACGCTTCGAGGACGTCAATGCAATCCATTTCGTCTTTCAGGATCCCTGTCACTTCAGAAACCAGATGATGTAGCGTTTTGTAAGTTTCCGGTTCACAGAGCGATTTCACCTCAACCGAGTCGTCCGTGCAGACTTTCGAGAGGTCGTTCCGCATCAGATCTACAATCATGATATTCTCCGCCCGATCTTTTGGAGAGTTCCGCAGCTCGTCAACAACGGCCTCATCGCATCCGCTGCGCCTTGCCGTCCCTTTAATGGGTTTTGTTGAAACACGGAACGTGTCCTTCGAGCGTGTCACCCTAAGGAATCGCTCGGGGGAATTTGAGGCGACGGAGATTTGGGGAAAGCGGCAAAAGGCAGCATACGAAACGGGGCTTGCGTCACAGAGTAGCTCAAAAAGGGTGTACAGATCCTGGGCGCCGTCCAAAACGAACTCGTGAGAGATATTGACCTGAAAAATGTCTCCCGCGTGAATGTACCGCCTCGCCCTCTCCACTTTCTCGCAATAGTCGCGCTTGGAAACTGACTGGGACAAAACGGACTGCGTCCCTCCCATTGGGTCTAGGCCTAATGAATAGTCTTTTCCCAGCGTGGTTAGCGCATTGGGAAGACTCTCAAAAAACCGCTGCTGCAAACTGTCTGCCCGTTTTTGCGCCCTGACCATTCTCTTTGGTTCGTTGAGTTCTGGCAGGCCGCAAGAGAAGATCTTTGCCCTCCGCTCGGTATGGTCGAAACAGATGACCGTGTCGTAGGCGGCCATAGCCAATGCGGGTAGGTGAGATGGATTGTTCGGCGGCCCAACAGTTGGTTCGAGCTGGTGGAGGAGTTCGTACCCCAAAAACCCCACCAACCCGAAAGGTGCGATCAGTCCGTCTGCAGAGGGATCTATAGCCGGAGTGCAGCGATGGGTTTGAATTGCTCTGCGGATGGCGTCGAATGGGCTTTCCGCGCGGCCGTCCTGCCTCGACTCAATCGTGGGTTCCTCTGTCGAAATGACATCGAACGGATCCGAGTAGAGGAGGGAATATCGGCCTCCACCCGCGGCCGACCGCCCAGAATGGAGCAATTGGCAAAAATTTGTCGCGGAAAACGCTCTAAATAGCTCGACGGGATTGACATAAGGCACGTCGCGGTCGACAATTGATAAGGTGGGTGATGTAGCCGCCATCGCCTATTACTCTGCAAGCTGAAAGAAAGGTCTATCGACGCACAATCGTGTTGCGCCGACGCGAAGCCGAGGACATCTTATCAACACGGGTACTGTGTCACAAATGAAGAAAGTGGATACCCGTCCTACATGCACATGCACAGTGAATCGTTTCTCCTAAATCCCGTTATTTTTCTTGCCGCCGCCGTAGTGGCGGTGCCCCTGTTCAAACGTTTTGGATTGGGCTCCATCCTTGGATATCTGACAGCAGGAGCTCTGATCGGCCCTTGGGGTCTTAACTTGATCCACCAAGAAAGCGAGCAGTTGATGCATGTCGCCGAATTGGGTGTGGTCATGTTATTGTTTATGATTGGGTTGGAATTAAGGCCCGCGCGGCTTTGGGTCATGCGACGGTCAATCTTTGGCCTTGGGGCTGCCCAAGTCTTGGTTTCGGGGATTGCTCTGACACTTTTGGCTGTTCTTGCCAATCTGACGCCCGTTGCTGCTTTGATCGCCGGTTTCGGACTGGCACTTTCATCGACGGCTTTTGCTCTCCAATTGCTATCCGAGAGGAATGAAGTCTCTACACATGTTGGACGGTCAAGTTTTGCGGTGCTGCTTTTCCAAGATTTGGCGGTTATCCCCTTTTTGGCCCTTATCGCCGTCTTCGCTGTGGATGCTTCCGGGGAAAGTTCGGGGTGGGTATGGCCCCTTGTTCAGGTCGTGGTGGCGATTGCCGGTGTGATTCTGGTCGGTCGCTATCTGATGCGTCCGATCTTCCGAATCATCGCGCTTTCTGACAGTAACGAGATCTTCACAGCCGCAGGGTTGTTGATCGTGCTCGGCGTTGCTCTGCTTATGCAATATGTCGGATTGTCGATGGCGCTTGGTGCCTTTTTGGCCGGCGTGCTTTTGGCGGACTCCGAATATCGGCACCAATTGGAAGCCGATATTGAACCGTTTAGAGGAATTCTCTTGGGGCTCTTCTTTCTCGCGGTTGGGATGTCGATTGACTTTGATCTGGTGCTCAATCAGCTCGGAACGATCCTGCTCGCTGTTGTCCTTTTGATTTCTGTAAAGATCTTTACAATTTGGGCGGTGGCGCGCTTCTTTGGACAATCTAATCATGATGCGCTGAAGCTCGCGCTGACCCTATCCCAAGGCGGTGAGTTTGCTTTTGTGATCTTCAGTGCGGCCTCCGTCGCGGGATTACTCAGCCCAGAACTGGCAAGCCCCCTCGTTGCGATCGCAACACTTTCGATGGTTTGCACACCGATTTTGTTGGCGATATTCGATCGCTTTCCGGTCAAAGCCGATCTCAACCAATTGGCCGCCTTCGATTCTTCCGCGCTTGAGCATGTCGAGAAAGCGAAGGTTATCCTCATTGGATTTGGCCGCGTTGGTCAGGTGGCCGGTCGGATCTTGCTGAAGCAACAAGTTCCCTTCGTTGCCCTTGATGCGGATCCCTTGCAGATCGAGCTTGCGAAGAAGTACGGCTATGAAGTGTATTACGGGGATGCGACACGGTTAGACGTCCTCATCGCTGCCGGGATCGCCGATGCGGAAGTTGTGATCATTTCTGCTGGTGAGCCCGCCATCTCTAAGAAAATCGTGGAGATGATCCAACGCAATTATCCCAAGGTCAAAATCTTGGCGCGGGCGCGAAACAGACAACATGCGCGAACGTTGATCCAGGATTCCGGTGTTCACTACGCGCTCCGCGAAACCCTTGAGTGCGGTATCAGTTTGGGCAAGGAGACGCTCGTGGCGCTTGGATGGGAAGCGGAAACCGCGCGCACGTCGGTAGAGGAGTTTCGTGATGAAGACAACCAGCGGCTTCTCGACCCCTCTCTGATAGAAGCGCCGAGCTAAAAGGGCCCGCCTCCCGATTCGACTCCCGGAACCCCAGGTAGGTCCACGCGATCCGAAGGATGGCTCTGGACGGGACCCGATCCGACGCGATTCTTCTCTCTGCGTCTTGGTCCTTACGGATGGACGTGAGGGTCAAAAAGCCCCCAACTTCCGCCGCTTTTCCCGCCAAAAGGGAAATTCTGTTAACAAAGGCAGAATCCATATTGACCTTTTTTCTGTCTTGGCCACTATATCTGGTATTGGCGAATTGGAGAGGCACCCGATCTAGGGGATCCAAATAAATACGGTAAATCGGCGGCAAGGGACATCTAAATATAGAATTTCTTGCATTTGGGGAAGTGATCAACACGCAAGCTGGTTTTGTGTGAATGCATCTCTGCGCCTTCAAGAGTGCAGGCCGTGAATTGGGTGGGCCGGTGCTTAGAGCATGTTGAGATTGGGAGAGTGTACATTATGGGCGCATTGGAAGCCGTTGATCAGGCATCGGTTGGACAGCACGGGGTCGAACAGCATCAGTTCGAACAGCCGAGGGCCAAACTAAAAACAGAGTCACGACTTAAGAAAGTCAGTGTCACCCGGAAATCCATCCGGTTGGAACATAGCCGCGATGAGCTGTTGACTGCTTTCGGGAAGGCCACACTTGAGGACCGGTATTTATTGCCAGGCGAATCCTACCAGGACATGTTCGCCCGTGTCGCTCAGGCCTACAGCGATGATAGTGACCATGCACAGCGTATCTATGACTATATCTCCAGGCTTTGGTTCATGCCCGCCACACCCGTTTTGTCGAACGGTGGCACGGAACGAGGGCTTCCTATTTCATGCTTTTTGAATTCAGTTGGCGATAGTTTGGATGGCATCGTCGGGACGTGGAACGAGAATGTGTGGCTGGCGTCCAACGGCGGTGGAATCGGAACCTATTGGGGCCGGGTGCGCTCCATTGGTGAGAAAGTAAAGGGAAGCGGCGAGACGTCGGGGATCATTCCGTTTGTTCGCGTTATGGATTCTCTCACGCTCGCGATCAGTCAAGGCTCGTTGCGGCGTGGCTCGGCGGCAGTCTACCTTGATGTCTATCATCCGGAGATTGAGGAGTTCCTTGAAATCCGCAAGCCGTCCGGCGATTTCAACCGCAAGAGTCTCAATCTGCATCACGGGATTAACATCACAGACGAATTCATGGAGGCCGTGCGCGCAAACGAGCAGTTTGCGCTGAGAAGTCCCAAGACGGAAGAAGTGATCCGCTACGTCAGTGCACGGAATTTGTGGCAAAAGATTCTCGAGGCCCGTCTGCAAACGGGAGAGCCCTATTTGATCTTTTCGGATACGGTGAACCGCTCTATGCCGAAACATCAAAGGGAGTTGGGGCTAAAGTGCACGACCTCGAATCTGTGCAGCGAGATCATGCTCCATACCGGGCCCGACCATAAGGGCGTTGACCGTACGGCTGTGTGCTGTCTGTCGTCGATCAATGCCGAAAAGTATTTTGAATGGTCGCAGGAACCCATGTTCATTGAGGATGTGATGCGGTTCCTCGACAATGTGTTGGAAGACTTTATTCGGCGGGCACCCGAAACCATGAACGCGGCGCGATACTCGGCGATGCGCGAGCGGTCCGTCGGTCTGGGCCTTATGGGATTTCATTCGTTCTTGCAGTCTCAAGGCATCCCCTTCGAAAGCGCGATGGCAAAGAGCTGGAACTTGAGGTTCTTTAAACACATTCGCCAGGGCGCGGACGAGGCGAGCCTGAAACTGGCGCAAGAGCGTGGCCCTTGTCCGGATGCACAAGATCGGGGACTTCACGCCCGCTTCAGCCACAAGCTGGCCATCGCGCCTACGGCGTCGATCAGCATTATTTGCGGTGGGGCGAGCCCTTGCGTCGAGCCGATTCCGGCTAATATCTATACGCACAAGACTCTGTCAGGTTCGTACACAGTGAAAAACTCACACCTTCACGAACTATTGAAAGACAAAGGTCATGACACTGAAGAGGTTTGGGCGTCGATTCTTGAGAACGACGGTTCGGTCCAGCATCTGGATTGCCTGAGCGACGACGAGAAAGCGTGTTACCGGACCGCGTTTGAAATTGATCAGCGTTGGATTGTCGATTTTGCGGCCGACCGGGCGCCGCTGATTTGCCAAGGCCAATCGATCAATCTTTTCTTGCCGGGTGACATCGAGAAGTGGGACCTGATGATGCTCCATTGGTCCGCTTGGGAGAAAGGTGTAAAGAGCCTCTACTATTGCCGTTCCAAGTCCGTACAGCGTGCCGCGTTTGCCGAAGGGACAAGCCGTGCGGAGGCCGAGCCAACAATCTCTACGCCGCGCACGGATTACGAAGAGTGCTTGGCTTGCCAATAACGGCGTTCGAATTGAATTAAGCCGCTTGCCCTCTCCCCGGCCGAGTCAAACAAAGTTGGGGAGAGGGCATCTTTTCCGATTTACAAACAGGCACGGCGGGGAAACGATCATTGGTTTGATTATGTCTGCGAATCGAGAAACACTCTCTGTTCTTGTCTTCTCATAGGAACTCTACGTGTCTACTTTGTCCGGTCTCCTTGCTCCGTCCCACTCCTACAAACCTTTCCGCTATCCTTGGGCGTTTGACTATTGGAAGCGGCAGCAGCAAGTCCATTGGATGCCGGAAGAAGTGCCACTCGGTGACGATTGCAAAGACTGGGCGAACAAGCTGTCGGATGCCGAGCGGAATCTCCTGACACAGATCTTTCGTTTCTTTACTCAGTCGGATGTCGAAGTGAACGACAACTATATGGAGCGCTATGGCCGCGTCTTCAAACCGACCGAAGTGAAGATGATGATGTCGGCCTTTTCCAACATCGAAACGATCCATATCGCGGCTTACGCTTTGCTGCTTGAAACGATCGGTATGCCGGAGACGGAGTTTTCCAGTTTTCTGGAGTATGAAGAGATGGCGGCAAAGCATGATTACATGCAGCGATTTTCCGTCGACACGGAACCGGATATTGCCCGCACACTGGCGATGTTTGGAGCGTTTACGGAAGGTTTGCAACTGTTTGCCAGCTTCGCGATGCTTCTCAACTTCCCGCGGCACAACAAGATGAAAGGGATGGGTCAGATCGTTTCTTGGTCCGTGCGCGATGAGAGCTTACACTGCGAGGCCATGATCAAGCTGTATCATACGTTTGCCAAGGAAACCGGTTGCGTTACACCACCTGTGAGGGACGACATCGTTGACTGCGCGAAAACCGTTGTTGGTCTTGAGGACAAGTTCATCGATCTCGCCTTCGAAATGGGCGATGTCGAAGGGATGAGAGCGGACGATATCAAGACCTATATTCGCTATATCGCCGATTGGCGCCTGTCCCAACTCGACCTCCCCAAAATCTATGGCGTCGAGAAGCACCCGTTGCCATGGCTGACAGAGATTCTCAATGGCGTTGAGCACGCCAACTTCTTCGAAACGCGGGCAACGGAGTATTCCAAGGCGGCGACAAAAGGGGAGTGGCATGGCGGCGAGGGCGTTTGGGCCGCCTTTGACTCCATTCAACAAAAACAAGACAGCGAGCCGGTTCACTCTGAACCCGCCTAGAGCTGTTTTGGTTTTGATGGAGACGCAAAACAGCTCCAAGTTCTTTGCTTGGCGCGTTACCTGACGTTGAACCGGATTCCATCCCGGATCGGGTCCGGGACAGGCTTTCCCTTAGAAACGCTCTAATTGCTCTCTTCCAGTTCCGGCATCCTTATGGCTTGGGCAATGTGCGCTTGTCCGCGTTCTTTGGCGATTTCGACTTGCCGCTGCCGGGCTTCGGCGCGGGCCCGGTTCTTTGCAGATTGAGTGGGTGCGCAATGAGGACAGGCGACGCCCTCTTCATAGAGAGGATCTAGCTGGTCTTCTTCCGTCAACGGAGTCCGGCAGGCGTGACACATAGAGAAGGTGCCTCTGGCAAGGGTGGTGTCAACACTCACACGCTGGTCAAAGACGAAACAATCCCCTAGCCAACGATTTTGGTTGTCTGGGGTTTTCTCCAAATAATTGAGAATGCCACCGCGGAGGTGAAAGACCTGGTCGAAACCCTGATCAAGGAGATAGCTTGTGGCTTTTTCGCAGCGTATACCCCCGGTGCAGAAGAGCGCGAGCTTTTTATGTTTGTGAGGATTGAGCTCTGTTTTCACAAAGTCTGGAAACTCTCGGAAACTATCCGTTTGGGGATCGATCGCATTTGGAAACGTCCCAATGCGGGTTTCGTATCTATTTCGTGTGTCGATCACAGTGACCGCAGGATCGTCGATAAGACTGTTCCATTCGTCCGGTTCGACGTAGGCTCCGACACACCGATTCGGATCGATGTCCGGCACGCCCATTGTAACAATTTCATTCTTGAGTCGGACTTTCATCCTAAAGAAGGGATTCGAATCGCAGATGGAGAACTTAGGCGTGATTTCACCGAGTTCCAGATCATCGCTCAAATAAGAGATCAGAGTGTGGAGGGCCTCTTCGCGGCCTGACACGGTTGCGTTGATCCCTTCCTGCGCCAAGAGAATTGTACCTTTGAGTTTCAATCGCCGACACTGGCGCACGAGGGGCGCGCGCAAGTCTTGAAAGTGAGGCAGGCTCACAAACTTGTAAAAGGCGGCCACATGAGAACGAGTATGGGCCTCGTCTCTGGATAGCGTATTGCTCATGGGGTCTTTTAAGATTCAACGCACCCGGGCGCAAGAGTGGGGCTAAAGTGCGGTGCCGCCGTCCACCGGCATTATGGCTCCGGTGATTCCTGCCCCTAGATCCGAAACCAAAAACAAGGCAAGTCCGGCGACCTCCTCGACGGTGTTGAGCTTCTTGGTTGCAGCGTCCTGGGCGTAACTGTCCAAAAACTCTTCATAGGTGAGGCCCATGGATTCAGCGGCCTCAGGGCCTGTATTTTTCATCAAATCTGTTTCGACCGCCCCGGGGCTGATGGCATTGCAGGTAATGCCTTGGGCGCCGTATTCAAACGCCACCGCCTTGGTGAAACCGTTCAGAGCATGTTTGAACGTTATATAGTGGCTGACATTCGCTTTGTTTGCTTGCCGTCCTTCTACGGAGGAAATGTTTAGGATCCGGCCCCACTGGCGTTTTTGCATGTCTTGAAGGGCGCGGCGGGTTGCCCAGAAGGCTGAATTTAGGATCCAATCGGCGGCCTCGGACCAAGCATCGTCACTCAGCTCGGCCACCGAGGCAAACCCTGATGAACCGCCCGCATTGTTGACGAGAATGTCGACCCGTCCGAAACGCTCGATGGTTTGATCGATGAAGTTCTGGGTGTCACTTTGCCTCGTCACGTCGCCGGGGATGAAGAGAGAATTCTCCGGTGCCGCCATCTCCGCGATCGCTTGATCCCCTTTGTCCTGACTGCGTCCATTGATGGCAATGTCTGCACCGGCACGCAGAAAGCACTCGGCAATGCCGCGCCCAATACCCCGGCTTCCGCCGGTTATGGCCGCCACTTTTCCGTTTAAGTCTATGTCTGTCATGAACCCTCACGCGCACGGATGCCCAAGCCAGAATACTAGCCTGGACTAGACGCCCGTCAAAAGGGAAAAAGAGGAGGGCCCCGCAGTAAAGGCCCTCCTTGAGGTTGTATGAAACTTAAGAATTAGAGGCGCGGATGGCGTCGCGAATCTCGGTCAGCAACACTTCTTGCTTGGGTGGTTCGGCGGGCGCTGCTTTTTCTTCTTCTTCAAATTTCGCTTTGGCCGAATTGTACGCCTTGATCAGTAGAAAGACGGCAAACATGATGATGGCGAATGAGATAAGGGCGTTGATGAACAGTCCGTAATTGATGGCAACGGCTTCTACGTCCTCCGTCGCCGGCTGCAGCGTAACGGCGAGTTTGGAAAAGTCGACGCCCCCCGTCAAAAGGCCAATCGGCGGCATAATGATGTCTTTCACAAGCGAATTCACAACACTGGTGGTTGCGGCCCCGATCACAATCCCCGTCGCCATGTCCATGAAGTTGCTTTTGAGGGCGAAGTCCCTGAACTCTTGCATTATCCCCATGATGAGAACCCCCTTCTCAGGATATGGCGGTGCATTGCGGCAGCGCGATTGAATATGTGAGCCGACACTTATCCATAAAACTGGATCGGTGGGTAGAGAATGGTTAACAAAAGGTTAACGGTGCCAGAGCTACGGAAGACAAGCTCTATTTGACAAGTGTACGGACTTCATCGCCCGTCAGTTCTTGCCTTTCCATCAAAACGCTCGCGACTTTCTTGAGCAGTCTCTGATTGTTCTTCAGACGGCTGACTGCTTCGCGATAGAGCGTATCCAAGAGCTTGTTGAGTTCCTCTCGGATCTCGGGCGGTGTCGGGAGAAGACCGCCGATTATTTTGTCTACGTCGTACCAAACGAGTCCGGACGATTCCGAGTAGCCGTGTTGGTAAAGGGCCCGCAAGAGGATATGGGTCGCTTGGGCGAGATCGGATCGAGCACTGCCACCTGACCCCGTGCTGACTTCGCTTTTGCCGTAGGTTACCTCTTCGGCGGCGCGCCCGCCAAGGGCAACGCGGACATATTCATAGATGTCGTCGCGCGTGGCGCTGGTCCGGTCATTGAACGAGGCGACGAAGCCAAGAGAGCCATCTGCACGGGGAACAATCGAGATATAGGTGATTGAAGCGCCCTTTTCCGGGCCGGCGAGCTGCATGACCGCGTGGCCCGCCTCGTGAATAGCGGTTCGCCGTAATTCCTCGTCGGACAAGCGCTGATAGTCACTGTCGCTGAGAGGCCGGCCGGTGATTTCTGCAACAAAGTCTTCGTACACGATGGAGCGGCGTTCCTTGCGGGCACGGCGGCGGGCGCCGCGGACATAGAACTCGACGTCGGCGCCCGTTTGACCAAGGGTCATACGGCCGAGGGTCTTTGTGTCGATGTCTCCCGAGACGAGACCTTCGGTCCGCAACTCCTCAATGTAATACTCAAAGATCTGCTCAAGGCCCAATGCGTTTGGAAGAGGGATCCGAATGATTTGATCGAGCCTGCCGGCGCGCTTGAGCGCTGGGTCGATGGCATCAGGGTTGTTCGTGGCGGCGATGACGATCACACCGCTGCGTTCCTCAAATCCTTGGAGCTCCTGGAGCATCGTGTTGACGATGTCGTTCACGTAGAGATTGTTGACGCCGTGATCGTGTTGGCGATTGCCGATCGAGTCAAACTCATCGATGAATGCAATGGTCGGCGCCAGGCGCCGGGCCTCCATGAAAAAATTGCGGATAGCCGCAATGTGCGTTGAGATATAGCGGGTCGAAAACCACTCCGACGTGGAGCCATAGAGGAACCGGAGACCGGTATCTTTCGAAACGGCTCGTGCCAGCATCGTTTTTCCGGTTCCCGGCGGCCCCACCAGCAGCATGCCTTTATCCACCTCGGACCACGAGATGTGACCGGAGGCGGCAAGCTTTATGTCTGCCACCAGCTCCTCAGCTTGAACTTTGGCCTCTCCCAGTCCATGGATATCGGTCAAGCCCGGTGCATTCATCGCATTTGTGTTGGAGAGGCGCCGCTCGACTCGTGCCTTGAGATCGTGAACGGCGTCTCTGCCTCGTTTTCCGGAGTTGACAATCTTTTGCAGGTCAAGTGGTACGACATAGCGGGCCCACGCGTCGTCTTCATTGTCGCCGGCGGCTTGTGGACCGAAGATGGCTGTGAATATTTTGTCGCGTACAGATGAATGGAGTTGGGGCAGTTCAATTTCCACATCGACATGATCGCGAAACAGTGTGGGCAGTGCATATCGGTTGGCGAGAACGCATAGGCCGATGACGTTTGACGTGGCTAGGTTCGAAATCGCTTGCCTGACCCAGTCTTGGTTGAGATCCCGCCCGGCGCCAAAGATGCTGTCGTCGAACAGCACGAGCCTTTCCGTAGCTGAAAACTCTTCTATGCCGTAGGCGCCAAACGCGCGTCCTGCTGACGAGAAGGGGATTGCCAATTGTTCGGCCAAATATTTGCCCAGCGTCTCAGAGAGCTCCCAAAACGATGTTTCTATGACAATCAGTGGACGGTGCGTCTTGACTCTCTCCAAGAAGAGCGACCAGGTGGTGTCCGACGACGCGCGTTCCAGTTGATTTGTCGCGGTCGGGTCCAATAGATTGAGATTGCCTACCGCTTCCCTAAGGAGCACCTCGGACATTGTCTCTGTCACACTCACCCGAGGGAGTTCGGTGACCGGCGCAAGGGCGGAAGCCGTTTGCGTCTCGCGCTCAAGTTTGGCAACGGCTGGTGAAGCATCAAAATCTGATGCTGATAAAACGGTGTTCACGCTACCCGTGACCACTCCAATGGGTTCCCAAGGGCAAATTGGTTCATCAGTTAGAAGTTTTGAAATCGCAGATTGAAAATCTGTGTGCAAATAAAACTCTCTTACGCCGATGCTCACTCGTTCGAGATCAAAAAAAATCAGCGTATGATCTTTGTACTTACGCTTTGCTTTCCGGGGGATGTCCGCTTGGTTTTCGTACCAGAGTTTCAGTGACCGGCGTTCCATCCTATCGGCGATGTCTGAAAGCGAGCCGCGCTTGGCTGATGCGTTCGTGGCGCGGGGAGTGATTTCATAGCGCTGTGCGAAAGAATTGTCCGGTGGGATGTCGTGCTCCGCAACGATGGACAGGAGAGCTTCCGTGGATAGAAATCCTTCTCCCGATTCGATTTCGAACAGACCAGAAAACGCCGCGTCAGGCTGGGACGCCCTTACTGTTCGCAAGCGCGTGAGCACCTCTTCAATGTAGTAGCTCTCTTCGCGATCGGATTCCAGCGCGATATCTTGTGCCAAGCTGCGCGAGATGATGCTGCGATGATCGGGAACATGGAAGACCAATGTGTAATTTTTCAAAGTTATTCCTCGTGGCACGGTGAACGCACAAGCGTATTCAAGTGGGAATGCTTGCCCAGATCAAGTCCCCAACGCAGGCAATGTGCGCTATTGGGTAACTGCTTTTTGAATAGGCAGATAGCATTGACAGTTTTCTGGCCCTCGCTCTCTCGTCGGGTTAGAAGGACGTATGAGGACCCTTTACCAGACTATGTATTGCCCGCGTTGCCGAAAGGTTCGCATTGCTCTTGCTGAAAAGAAGCAGGAGTTCACGGTGGTGGAGGAAGATACTTGGAACTTGCGAGACGAGTTTCTGCGCATAAACTTGGCGGGCACGGTTCCTGTCCTTGTCGACCCGCGTTCCGACGAAACAAACGATTCAGTCACCGTCGTGGGCAGCGCGACAATAATTGAGTACCTGGACGAGGTCTATGAAGGGACCACTCTCTTGCCTGGTTCGGTCAAAGGCCGGGCGGAAGTGCGCCGTCTGCAATCCTGGTTCGATGACAAATTCGCTCAAGAGGTGTCTTCGAGGCTGATCTTCGAAAAAATGGAGCGGCGGGCTCTGAATCTGGGGCCGCCGGATATGGAAGTGATTCGCGCTGCACTGGAGCATATCCACTATCATATGGAGCTTATTGGTTTCCTGACGGAGCATCGCCGCTGGCTCGCCGGGGACGAATTGAGTGCCGCCGATTTGGCTGCGGCTGCCCATCTATCGATCCTCGACTATATGGGGGATGTGCCCTGGCACAAATATGAAGCCGCCAAAGACTGGTACGTTCGTATAAAGTCCCGTCCTAGCTTTCGCCCCCTTCTGTCCGATCGCATTATGGGGATGCATCCGGCTCGGCACTATGACGATCTGGATTTTTAGACCTTGTAAGTCGTCCGTAAGCGTATGAAAACGATAACGGGATTTGTTGAAGGAAAAATCAAAGATCGGTTGGCGGCCGAAGGCTTCAACTCCGCAGGCATCACGGCGGCCGCTGTCGATTCTGAGTTCGGCTCTTTCCTGCAAACCTATCTTGCCAACGGGTACCAAGGGACGATGGATTGGATGGAAAACCGATCGCGTGAACGCCGTCACCCAAATGCTCTTTGGCCGGAAGCCAAATCAATTGTTGTTGCGGCGATGAATTATGGTCCGACCGTCGATCCGATGACGAAGCTTGAGCGTTCAGGACATGGCAATATTTCCGTTTATGCATCGGGTACAGACTATCATGATTTGCTCAAAAAGCGATTGAAAGCAGTCGCGCGATGGATGGCCGAAGAGTGGGGCGAAGACGTTAAAGTCTTTGTGGATACGGCGCCTGTGATGGAAAAACCCTTAGCGGCTCGGGCGGGTCTTGGTTGGCAAGGCAAACACACCAATCTTGTTTCATCAGAGTATGGGTCTTGGCTCTTTCTTGGCGTCATCCTTACAACGATGGTGCTGCGCTCCGATGAACCTCATTCGGATCAGTGCGGGACGTGCCACCGCTGTCTCGATATCTGTCCGACGAACGCCTTTCCTGCGCCTTATCAACTGGATGCACGGAAATGCATTTCTTACCTCACCATCGAACACAAGGGACATATTCCCGTTTCTTTTCGAAAGGCGATGGGAAACCGCATCTATGGGTGTGATGATTGCTTGGCGGTTTGCCCTTGGAACAAATTTGCAAAGGCAAGCCGTGTCAGTGCGTTTCATGCGCGTGCGGAGCTCCAGGCTCCCTTGCTTGGTGAGCTCGCTGCTCTCGATGATGCAGGATTTCGGCAAATTTTTAGGGGGTCGCCAGTCAAAAGAACGGGCCGGGACCGCTTCGTTCGTAATGTGCTGATCGCTATCGGCAACTCAGGGGATCCAAGTCTCGTTCCAACTTGTAAGGGATTGCTGGGGGATGCATCGCCACTCGTTCGGGCGATGGCCGTATGGGCACTCTCGCAGCTTGTGGATCCCCAACAGTTTCACAATTTTAGGGATACGCACCTATCCGGCGAAACCGACGAGCACGTAAGAGGGGAGTGGCAAACTCATGAATGAACGCGATGAGAGGAGGAAACAAATGCAACGGCTGGACTGGTTGGCGCAAGTGGACGAGGAGATCATAGATCCGGACAGACCGATCGTTGATCCCCATCATCATCTCTGGCATCACGATAAGAACCCATACCTGTTAGATGATTTGTGGGCGGATACGGGCAGCGGCCACAAGGTGGTTCAGACTGTTTTTGTGGAGTGTATGGCGGAGTATCGGACATCGGGGCCCGATGCGCTCAAGCCACTGGGTGAAACGGAATTTGTCGTGTCAGTTGCCAACGAAGCGAAGGCCCGGCCCGATTCCGCCCAGATCGCCGGCATCGTAGGCTATACGGATCTGACGTTGGGCGCTTCGGTTCGCGAGGTGCTCGAAGCTCATATCGAAATTGGCGGTGACCTCTTCAAAGGAATTCGACATGCAGCGGGTTGGGATGCCAGCGAAGTTGTGCGCAATTCGCACACTAATCCTCCGCAAAATCTGTATGAGGATAAAAACTTTCGCCAGGGCTTTGCCGAACTTGCGCGTTTGGGGATGAGCTTTGATGCTTGGAATTACCATCACCAAATTCCTCGGCTGACGGACCTGGCCAGAGTGTTCGAAGATACGACCATCATTTTTGATCATTTTGGCGGCCCGCTGGGTATTGGGCCCTATGAGGGAAAACGCGCGGAAATACTTGCCCAATGGAAAGAAGATGTGGCCGATCTTGCGACTTGCAAGAACGTCTATGCGAAGATTGGCGGGCTTGCCATGCCGATCAATGGATTTGGCTGGCACAAACAAGCGCGCCCCGCCTCTTCGGATGATCTCGTTGCGGTGCACAAAGACTATTATGCCCACATGATCGACGTCTTTGGACCGGATCGGTGCATGTTCGAAAGCAATTTTCCTGTGGACAAACAGTCAATTTCTTACCCAGTTCTGTGGAATGCATTCAAAAAGATAGCGGCGGGATATTCAGAGGCTGAGAAGGACGATCTCTTTCAAGGAAGTGCAAAGCGGGCCTACCGGCTGAATTGAGTTCCGACCTTCGGTGATGGGGGTGACGTTGCTTAACTTTGTCGCGTGCCTAGGGGTTGTGGTTTTGGTGTTTGCGCCGCTGGGTGAGGCCGAAGCGAGTATAGGCGCGGCTACCCCATGTAGAGTGTGCAGTTTGGAAGATCAGTGCCGTGATTTGCCGGAGCACATATCGAACTCATTTCAGTTTATTCCCGACGTTTCGGGTGTTCGGTATTGCGAGGACGCTTCATACGGGTCGGCGCTCCCCGCTGTAGAAGCACTGTCTCCCATCCAAAATGATAATGGAGTCTGCTTTTACACAAGCAGGTGGATGTACTGGCACCAACGAACTGGGGAATGGCGATACGAGAATCCGCGAACGCAAGGGCAACATGCACTTTCGAGCTATATGCAATTGAAAGAAAAGGAACGCTGCGATCCCTACACTGCGGCGGAAACCCCCTACATCCGCACGGACGATTTAGACACGTTCACGTTTGGCGTCATCAAGCAGCAAATCGACCGTATCACTTCAAGTCGGCGGCGCTTTACATCGTTCTTGTTGAAGGCCGACAGCGTTCAGTCCGATCATGGTCAAGAGGTGAAGTCGGGCCGCGGCAGAAAAAAGGAGATCAAGTCTTTGGTGCAGATGATATTGAAGAACGGTTTTTCGGTTGACGTCTTGAAGCGGTCGCGCGTTTATCCAGGTAAATTCGAGGCTTTGATTTCTTCTGCCGGCCAGCGATGGATTTTGGTGTATGAACTCGATGATGACGAACTCAAGGCGCGAGACTTCTTCAGTGTTCTGAAATAATAGAGTTTGTTTGCTCGGATTTGTGCCGCAATCCGAAACTATATCTGCGCCCTAATTGCCTTTGCGCGTTTCCCGTAAGCGACCTTGCTGCAGGGCGGCGCTGACATTTTGCGGATCGAATTTAAACGCCATGTCGATATCCTCCTGGGCCTTGTCCAGCTCGCCCAAATCGATATTGGCTGTTGCGCGAAGCACATAGGCGTCGGAGAACGCCCTGTCGAGCGCCAAGGCCCGGGTGGCATCTTCGACAACTTTCTTCCAGCTCCCTGCCAGAAGATGAGCCTGTGCCCGTTCGTAGTAAAGGCGCGCATTGTTGGGCGTTAGTTCGATTGCAGAGGTAAGAGCGACTTCGGCTTCTGCCGTTCTCCCCGTCAAGAGCCACGCGTTGCCCGCTTGAGATAAGATCGCGGCGCGTTGTGCCCGGCCACCGGCATCAGGGGCGATGGCGATCTTTTCCAAACGGAAGGCTGCTTCTTCCTCGGCGCCCAAGTTCAGGAGCGCCAAGGCGGCGCAATGTTTGGCGGCCGAACCACCGCCTTCGTCCCGCCAGGTGATGGCGACCTCGAAGGCATCATCCGGTTTCTCGCGAGTCATTTCTACGCAGGCCTCGTATTTCGCGGCGTCCTCAGTGATGCTTGAAAGGGTCTCTGCCGCAAAAGCCGAACCAGCGCCAGTTAGGCAAAGGCAAAAAAGTGATATCGTGCGCACCCGTCTTCCCCTATTACGTTGTCTGTTTGTACTATCACAATACGGGTCCGAATATGGCCGAATTTGAACAGGAACATTTGTTTTGTTTCGGATTGGGATTTACCGCATCCAAACTTTGCGAGGCTCTTCGGGCAGACGGCTGGCAGACGTCAGGAACGGTTCGCTCGATGCGGCGGCGCCGCCAGATTCGGGCTCACCATGACAAAGTCCATTTGTTTTCACCGACAAAGCCGCTTAGCTCTTTGGAAGAGGTCTTGACCGACGTTACCCATTTGCTTGTGTCGGTCCGGCCGCTCGCACCGGAAGAGACCCTCACCAATATGCTCGATCCGATATTAAATCTTCATGCGGATGACTTGCTCAATCACGCAGACTCGCTGCAATGGGTTGGCTATCTGTCGTCTACGGTCGTGTATGGGGATCATAGCGGGAAATGGGTGGACGAAAGCAGTGAGCTACGTACCAAACAGGATCGCGGCCTGAGGCGGATCGAAGCGGAGCGCCGTTGGCTCACGCTGTGGAAAGAATTCGGGCTGCCCGTTCATGTGTTTCGTCTCTCAGGTATTTACGCGGCCGGTCGCAGCGCCATCGATTCGGTTAAGTCCGGCAAAGCCACTCTTATTGACAAACCGGGGCATTTTACATCCCGGGTGCATGTCGAGGACATTGTGCAAGTGCTGCGTGCGTCAATGGCCCAGCCAGCCCCAGGGTCGATCTATAATGTCGCGGATGATTTGCCCTGCGAACAACGCGAACCGCTCGAATTTGCCGCGGACCTGTTGGGCCAACCGAAGCCGCCGACGCTTGCGTTTGAGGACTTGGAAGACGGATCGTTCCGGCGAAGCTTTATGATTGAAAATAGGCGTGTGCGGAACGATGCGATTAAGGAACAGCTTGGCGTGACGCTCAAATATCCGACGTTTCGAGAGGGGATCCGGGCTATTGCCAGTGTGGCGTCTTAAGTCTTTAGGTCCTCCAACAGTCCGTTTACTGTGCGCTCTAAGAGCGTGATGTCTTTGGGGGTCGAGAGACGGTGGTCTCCGCCTTTGACAAATGTCACGGTGAGGTCTTCGCTGGTCACCGCCTGCACGATCTTGAGAGAATGCTTCCAAGGTACGTCAGGGTCGGCCATGCCATGAAGGATTCGGACCGGGCACGACACTGCAATCGGTTCCTCTAGGATGAGGTGTCGGCGACCGTCTTCAATCAGCGCCATCGAGATTTCGTAGGGCTCCTCGTCATATTGAGAGGGTCGCATGATGTGTCCTTCTTTCTCCATTCGTTTCCTCATCTCTGGAGTAAAGGACTGCCACATAAGATCTTCGGTGAAGTCGGGAGCCGGCGCAATGAGGACCAGTCCAGCTACGCGGTCAGGCAAGTCGCGTGCAAGCAAAAGACTGATCCAGCCGCCCATACTGGACCCTACGAGAATTTGTGGGCCCTTGGTCACTCTTTCTAAAACGGCTTTCGAGTCGTCCAGCCACCGGGAGATGGTACCTTGCTCGAAAGCGCCGCTCGAGGCGCCGTGGCCGAAATAATCGAACCGTGTGCACGTGTTATTCGTGCGCCCGGCCCATGCTTGAAGAGCTAAGGCTTTGGTGCCTGACATGTCTGAATGAAATCCGCCCAGCCACAGGATTTCGGGTGTGTCAGGCGCCGTTTGTTGTGTGCATCGGCTGTACGCCACGGTCTCGCCGGAGGGCATTACCAGACGGTGTACCTCGGTCCCTGATTCTTGTCGTGTTTCATTCATCTTTGAGGCTTTGACATCATGGGCGGGCGACGGCAAGACTAAACGGGTAGACGACCGAATTGGGGAACTGGGGGGCGTTATGAAGCCGAATTTTCTGCCCTTTCAACTTGCTGCTATCGCGGTGCCGGTGATTGGCTATGTCTCGTTAATGGTGTCGACAGGTCAGTACGACAACTACGGTCCGCACCTCTTCATGACGGCTGGGATCATTGGGTTCTACCTCAGCGCCGAGTTTTGTTTTCGTTCCGTGGGCGGGCTCACCCTTCTGGCGGCGGAAGAGGAAGGATTTGATGAGGACGAAGATTCCGGAACGCTGCCAAACTCTTACCGAATGATCTTCCTCTATTACTTGATCGGCATTCCCAGCATTCTCCTTAGCATCTATTTCTGCGTTTTGGGTTGGAGCCAACTTGCTTACGGCAATGAGATATTGTTGGTGCGCGAAGGGCGTGATTGGGCAGAGAACAACGGTATTTTCCTCTTTGTTATCGAACAGTTCCTGAAAGGTGTTCTGTTCGATGTCTTGGAGATGTTCGAAGTTGAAATCAGCCCATTCGTTCACAATTCGAAGGACTTCTGGTTCACCAGTTTCCTCATCTTATTGCACATTCTGTCATCATTATTGTATCTGCCGCTGTTAGCGGCCATCATTGTCCCCATCGTCAAACGGGCAGGGTTGGAGCGGTTGGCGCAGGGACGCTAGCAGAATGAAGATAGGGAATTAAGATTATGCGCTGGAGACAGGGACGCCGGAGCACCAATGTGGAAGACCGCAGAGGCGGCGGAATGGGAGGTGTCAATATTGGCCCGCGCACTGGCATCAGCGGTATTGGCGGAATTGTCTTGATTGTCATCTTGTTGATGTTGGGGGTTGATCCGTCGGCACTTCTGACGAGCAGCGGTTCGATGCAGACACCGGGGCAGACCTCCGGACAGGCGCCCGGCACGTATACAGGCAGCCCTGAGGAAGAAGAATTGAAAGAGTTCGTATCCGTGGTCTTGGCGGATACGGAAGATGTCTGGCGCGCTTTGTTTCGCGACATGGGCCGGCAATATCCCGACCCCACCCTCGTTCTTTATTCCGGTGCGGTGAGTTCTGCGTGCGGCATGGGCCAGGCGGCGATGGGACCATTTTATTGCCCGGGCGATCAAAAGCTCTACATCGACTTGTCTTTCTATGATGATCTGAAACGGCGCCATAACGCGCCTGGCGATTTCGCCCAGGCCTATGTGGTGGCCCATGAGGTCGGCCATCATGTACAGACGGTGCTCGGCATTGCGAGTGAGGTTCGCCGGGCTCAGCAGGGCGCCAGCAAAGAAGAAGCCAATCAGATCCAGGTGCGGATGGAACTACAGGCAGATTGTTTTTCCGGTGTATGGGCAAAGCAAGCGGATCGTGCGCGGAACGTCATTGAACCGGGAGATATTGACGAGGCGCTCAACGCGGCGGCAGCAATCGGCGATGATCGCTTGCAGAGGCAGGCTCAAGGTTATGTCGTTCCCGAGTCTTTTACGCACGGAACCTCAGCCCAGCGGGCCCGGTGGTTCAAACGCGGTTTCCAATCGGGCAACCCGGATGCGTGTGATACTTTCAGCGCTGCGCAACTCTAGCCTCTTGCTGAAGTCTCTGGCCTGGCGGTCGTAGAGGTGGTGGCTGGCCCAATGATCGAATTTGGCAAGCGTCTTTGCGTGATGCAGGTGATTCCGAATTTGGACGCGGGCGGCGCAGAACAAACAACCATCGATATTTCTCGGGCGCTGGTGGAGGCGGGCCGCCGGTCGCTTGTTGTGACTCAGGGCGGGCGGATGGTGCCCAAAGTCATAGAGGACGGCGGGCAGGTTTTGTTGATCCCCGCAGCTTCGAAATTGCCCTGGCGCATGATCATGAATGCGCGATTGATGGGCCAGTTTATAGACAAATACGGCGTCTCTGTAGTTCATGCGCGGTCCCGGGCACCGGCGTGGAGTGCGTACGCGGCTGCGTCGCAAAAGCGCGTTCCGTTTATTACAACCTATCATGGTACGTACAATGCCAAAACGCCTTTCAAGAAGCTCTACAATTCGATTATGGTACGTGGGCGGAGGGTTATAGCGAATTCCGAATTCACCGCAGAGCGCATCCAGACCAAGCACGGAATTCCCCCCCAGAAGATTGTAACAATTCCTCGCGGTTACGATCCGCAGGTTTTTTCGCCCGGTGCTGTCGGTCCGGAGCGGATTGCCGCGCTGCGCTCAGAATGGGGAATAACGGATTCCAGGACCAATGTGATTCTTCTGCCGGGTCGCCTCACCCGCTGGAAGGGGCAGATGGTTCTTATCGATGCGCTCGGTCAGCTTAGAGGCCAAGAAAACCCTGATTTTCTGGGGATTCTTGCGGGCGATGCCCAAGGCCGAACGGACTATGAGAACGAGTTGAGAGCGCGGATTTCGGACCTTGACCTGACGGACTGCGTCAAGATTGTTGGTCATTGTACGGACATGGCGGCGGCCTATTGTGCGGCCGATCTTGTGATCTCGGCCTCAACGGAGCCAGAGGCGTTTGGCCGCATTGCGATTGAAGCTCAGGCCATGGGGCGTCCTGTCATCGTAACCGATCATGGCGGGGCACGAGAAACGGTCCTTGATGGGAAGACGGGTTGGCGCGTGCAGCCCGGAGACGCCAGCGCATTGGCGTCAAAGATTCACCATGTTTTCCAGCTAAATGGTGAACAAAAGCAAGAGATATGCAGCCAAGCACAAAATCATGTGCTATCGTCATTTACGGTTAATGAAATGTCCCGGAAAACAATAGAACTGTACAATACTATTGTAATGGGAAGAACGTAGGACCGTCTTAAAGCGCGCTCAACAAGGAGCGGAACTTCTTGGTGAGCAGACGCGGGTAAATGGGCACCGCGATCGTGGAACAAAGTCGAGACACTTGAAAGGTGTCGTTCCGATTCGCAAGAACAATCGACTCGATCATTGTCTGTACTAAGGGTCGGGCAAGCGGAGTGAATTGGCACATTTGTGGGGTGTTTGGATGGGGAAAGGAGCTTGTTTCGAATGGACTCGCATGAGGAACAGATCAAACAGAAGGTAGAAAAAAAGGAAGCGGCCAGGAAATCCGCAAAAGGAAAGAAGAAGCGCTCGAACCGCGTGCTGGTTATCAAGTTGAGTGCTCTGGGTGATTTTGTTCAAGCCATGGCGGCTTTTAAGTCTATCCGAGATTATCACGAAGGTGACTATATCACCTTGTTGACCACCGACCCGTATGTGGCTCTCGCCGAGGCGTCCCCCTATTTTGACGAAGTTTGGTCCGGTGGCCGTCCCAACAATTCGTTTGGCGTACTGCCTCTCATCGCTAAAATCCGGAAGCGGAAATTCTATCGCGTCTATGACTTGCAGACGTCTGGGCGAACAAACTTTTACTATCAAATGCTGTGGCCCTTTCGACCCGAATGGTCCGGCGTTGCTTTGGGTTGTTCCCATCCACACAAAAATCCCAATCGCGGAAAGATGCACACGATCGATCGGCAGGCGGAACAACTTGCGATGTTGGGCGTTGGGCTTGGCCGCGGCCGGGTCGGCGGAACTGCGCCGCCTCCCGATCTAACCTGGATGGACGACGTTCAAAAAGGTGCGGCGCGTACGGAACTTAATTGGTTCGGTGTCAGAAAGCCCTATGCGCTTCTCGTTCCGGGCAGTGCTCCACATCGGCCGGGCAAGCGATGGAAAGCCGAGTATTTCGGTGATCTTGCGATGAAGCTGCGGCGGGCAGGTGTGATGCCTGTCATTTTGGGCACGGATGCCGACAAAGACGTCGCGTTCGTTATTCAACGCGTTTGTCCTGGCGCGCTCAGCCTCATTAACAGAACCGATTTCATCCAGATTGTCGTGCTGGCGCGACAGGCGAATTTGGCCATCGGAAATGATACGGGCCCGATGCATTTGATTGCTTCGGCCAATTGTCCCAGTGTTGTGCTCTTTTCTGATTCTTCCGATCCAGACAGATGCGCGCCGCGCGGCCTTGAAGTCACCGTCATCAAGAAACGGAATCTTCAAGATCTTGGGCCTGGTGAGCTTTGGGAAACCATGCAAATGACCGGAAAGCTCGAGTTCTTGAAGGATGCTCCGACCGGCCAGAAGCTGGGCGATAATGTGGAACGCTTGGTCCCGAAGCGTTAGCGGGAACGGGTGTGCTGCGCGTCGTTTTCTTACCTGAGTCGTGTTGGAATGGCAGGGGCTTGGTTGTGTCCGCCCGTCACTTGTTGTGCAACGGCAGCGGCAAACGGTTGCACTCTTGAAGACGCACTGTCATGCTCAAAACTCACGGATAACCGGGAACGCTTGATAACCAGGCCTTAATATACATATACTTAGACTCCCGCTTTTGTTGTTTTGAAGCGTTCGCTGACAATCGGGATGGCATTGGATTAAACATTGAAGGAGGTAGAGACATAGCTAGACGACCAATGAGAATGGAGGCTCCGAAAGATGAGGGCCCCCGAATTAATGGGCAAATCGACGTCGACGAGGTTTTGCTCATTGGCGCAGATGGTGAAAAAATGGGTGTCGTTCCCATAAAGGAAGCGCTTGCTGCCGCCCTGGCAGCCGATCTTGACTTAGTAGAAGTCTCGCCGGATGCTAAACCTCCGGTCACTAAGATCCTCGACTACGGCAAATACAAATACCAAGAGCAGAAGAAGAAAGCCGAAGCCAAGAAGAAGCAAAAGACCGTCGAGGTTAAGGAAATCAAGATGCGTCCGATGATCGATACGCACGATTATCAGACCAAACTTAGAGCGATGCACAGGTTCTTCGAAGCAGGCGACAAAGTAAAGGTTACTTTGCGTTTCCGCGGACGGGAGATGGCTCACCAGGAACTTGGGATGGATCTCATGCAGCGGGTTCAAGACGAAGTTGAAGAGATCGCGAAGGTCGAGCTGCCGCCCAAAGTAGAAGGCCGGCAAATGGTTATGGTCATGGCGCCACGCTAAGTGGTGCCCCAGCGCGCTCATTCTTCGCTCAGAGTCGTTTCTGGTCGTGAAACCACCGGTGTTGGGCCGGAATGGCAAAGGTTTGCAAGGCGCAGGTCGTTTTACGGTGGCCAGCCCAATATTCGCATATCGGCAAAGCCGCCCACCAATGCAATAAGCAGCATGATCATCAACAGTCCTTGGACTGCGACCTGGAATTCCTTTTCTTGGTGAAAGCGGCGCCTGCGGGATCTGGATTCCATTGCCGATATCAAATAATCAGCGCGTTCGCGTGTTCCCTGGATGTCCCAGCGGTCCAAGATCGCTCCCCGAATTCCAGCGGTCTCATCTTTTACCGACTCGATTGGGCCTATAAGCCGCAAATAGTTTAGCGTCATTCGCTTATGGAGTTTTGCGAAGTCATTCGCAGACAGATCTTTTTCGGAACGATAGAGACGTTCCGCCTGGGCGCAAGAGTCTACGTATCTTGCATATAGAGCGTGACATGTGCGCAGGACAAATGCGATCTTAGACATGCGTGCGCCAAGTTCGGCTTTCGTACCCAGCAGCGAAACGGATGATCCAAACTGGATATGTTCGGTGGCTGACCAAATCGGATTGGTGTCTGTGGTACTTAGTGCGCTTGGGTCGATCATCGAATAAGCAGTCGAATGGGACCCGCTCAGGGAAACTCCCGCCTCAATTTCTCCGCTTAGTAAGAAGTGTGCTGATTTAAACTCCGGGCTGTCCGCAGGTACTTTTTGCGGTATCACTTTTCTGGTGACTGATTTGTCACCTCTGGATTTTGGGAAACTCGCAAACGTGGCGACGGCTTTCCCTGTCATGAAGGATGCTTGATCGGCAAATGCCTTCGATACGGCACTCTTTTGTTGTCCAGAACCAAAGAGGGTGGCAATGGCTCCCGAGGACCAGCCGTTTTCAACAAGGCCTGCGAAGCCGAAGGACATTATACCGTTCTGCCCAATGACTAAGTCGGCGCCGATGATCTCAAAGCCCGAAGGGAGTAGCAGCCTGTAGTCTGAATCGAACACGGCTTTGTGCACCGAGCGCGTGAGTTCATCAAACGGATACCGATTCACGACCTGAAGTTTAAACAGAAACGGGGAGAGGCCTTGGGTTGTCGGGCCGCCGTCACAATCAAGCAGTCTTCGTTCGGCTTTCAAATCGCGCACTGTCCACATGTCAGAATTGGCGCCAAAGAACGACACCAGATCCTTTGCCTCTTCCGCCGAAAAGCTGTCTGCGTTGATGACTTTTGCGAGACATGCCGAACGGCTGGACAAAAAGGCCTGGAAAACGCCGTCTCCCGAGAACTCTATTGTCTGTTTCGGCTCAGTCAGGCCTAGATCCGCGAACTCACCAACCGGAAAGGGTACGGGATGGGACATGCTTGATCATTTCAGTTTGTGGCCAGGAACAAAAATCAATTTGGCTTGAATGCATTGCTCCAGATGAACTGGGTTTCGGGCAATTCTCACCAGGCAAGAGAACTTGACCCATTCGGGTCACTCTGACAAAAAATCGCTGACTCAAGCATCGCACAAACGCAGGACAAGGGGCAAGAACTTGGCGACGTACATTAACGACAATTCCAAGGAGAAAGCGGATTGGGTTGAAACCGGCGGACAAAACTATGTGAACGCAGAGGATCACACGCAGACCGAGCGACGTCAGCTCGAACGTCAACTCGAGACCTCTATCCAGTCCGGTCTATCTTGGTCTCTGGGTGCCCAAACATCTGAAGGGTATTGGGTCGGCAACTTGCAATCTAACTCTTGCATGGAAGCTCAGTGGATTTTGGCTCTGCACTTCATGGAGCTCCGCAGTCATCCTCAATGGAACGGTCTGGTCCAATGCCTGTTTAATGAGCAGCGCACGGACGGTGCCTGGGGAATTTATCATGATGCTCCCGCCGGGGACATCAATACGACGGTAGAATGCTACGCGGCACTTCGGTGCGCCGGAGTGGAAAAAGAAGATCCTCGCCTGAAAAGCGCGCTCGCATTCATTCACGCCAATGGCGGTCTCAAACACATCCGTGTCTTCACCAAATACTGGTTGGCGCTGATCGGTGAATGGCCCTGGGACAAGACCCCCAATTTGCCCCCGGAAGTCATCTACTTTCCGAAGTGGTTTCCGTTTTCCATCTACAATTTCGCCCAGTGGGCGCGGGCAACCTTGATGCCGATCGCACTTTTGAGCGCGCGCCGGCCAGTTCGTCCTCTGCCGAATGGCCTCAAGCTGGATGAGTTTTTTCCAGAGGGCCGAGACCGGTTCGATTTCAGCTATCCAAAACAACCAGAACCAATTAGCTGGGAAGCTTTTTTTCTGCGCGCTGACAAGATATTGCACGGAGCGCAAAAGTTCGGGCTTCCGCCATTTCGCGAAGGTGCGGTTTCTCGCGTTATCGAATGGATCATCAAGCATCAGGATGCGGATGGGGCTTGGGGAGGGATTCAACCGCCTTGGATCTACGGACTGATGGCGCTTTACAATGAAGGCTATCCCGTCTCGCATCCCGTCATGGCGAAGGGGTTGGGAGCGATTGAAGATCCCCGCTGGGCCTATGAAAAAGACGGCGCCACCTACGTTCAGGCGAGCGTGAGCCCGGTTTGGGATACGGTTTTGACAATGCTTGCCATGAAAGACTGTGGCGCCTCGGACGACAATGAAGACGCGCTCGAGCGGGCCATCGACTGGCTGCTGGCTAACGAAGTTCGAACAAAAGGGGACTGGAGCGTCAAGTTGCCGAAAGTCGAGCCTGGCGGATGGGCGTTTGAATATGAAAACGCCATGTATCCTGACTTGGACGATACGGCCGTGGCGCTTATCGTTCTTGCTCCTTATAGAGATGATCCTAAATGGAAAGCTAAAGGCATAGGTGAGGCCATTGATCGGGCGGTCAATTGGACTCTTGCGATGCAGTGTAAGAATGGTGGTTGGGGCGCGTTCGACAAGGACAACGATAAGAAGATCCTGACGAAAATTCCGTTCTGCGATTTCGGCGAGGCTCTCGACCCACCAAGCGTTGACGTGACGGCGCACATTATCGAAGGCTTGGCGGCCTTGGGATATAAGAAATCCCATCCGGCGATCGCCCGGGCTTTGGACTTTATCCGCAATGAACAAGAGCCGGACGGCAGTTGGTGGGGCCGGTGGGGTGTCAATTACATTTACGGGACCTCTGCGGCGCTGCCGGCGCTCGAGGCGATCGGCGAAGACATGCAAGCGCCAAACATAACACGGGCTATTGAATGGATTATCAGTAAGCAGAACGAGGATGGGGGATGGGGCGAGACCTGTGGCTCCTATATGGACGCGTCTCTTGCTGGTTGCGGCCCGTCTACCGCATCGCAGACCGCATGGGCTTTGATGGCTCTGTTGGCCGTTGGCCGCCCGGAAGACCGGCCGGTGATCGAACGGGGACTGTCCCATCTTATGGACCGGCAGAAAGACGGGACTTGGGATGAACCTGAATTCACGGGAACCGGGTTTCCCGGTTATGGCCTTGGCGAGCGCATCGACTTGGGGCGCTCCGGTTTGGAAGATGACTTGGCCCAGTCTACAGAGCTATCACGCGCCTTTATGATCAACTACAATTTGTATAGACACTATTTTCCGCTAATGGCGATGGGCCGGGCGCAACCCTATCTCCAACGTACTGCCAATCAACCTGTTTGAGGGAGCTGACGATGCCCGCGACAGGTTCAAGAACCGCAATCATTGGTGCAGGCCTTGCCGGTGTGACTTGCGGACGCCGGCTTTTGGAAGTCGGTCACGATGTTACGATCTTCGAAAAGAGCAGAGGTATAGGCGGACGAGCGGCGACACGGCGCTCGGAGGCGGGGACCACTTTTGATCATGGTGCGCAGTATTTTACGGTTAGAGATCCACTTTTTCTGGAAGACGTGGAACACTTGGCCGTGGCTGGGCTCGTTCAAGAATGGCCGGTGGAGCTTATGCAATTCAACTCTCAGGCCTGGCAGCCCGAGGAGGCGGGCGCCAAAAAACTGGTTGGCTCGCCCCGTATGCCGCTTTTTGTTCGCGAGTTGGCCGGAGAGCTTGACGTAAGACTGGAGTGCCAGATCGGACGGCTTTGGCGGGATGAGAACGGATGGATTCTGCACGAACAGGCCGGAAGCCAATGGGGGCCGTTCGATGCGTTGGTGCTTGCTGTTCCGGCGCCTCAAGCCGTAGCGCTCTTGCAAGACTACCTGCCGATCAGGGCTCAGTTAGACCACGTCCAGATGGATCCGTGTTGGGCGGTGATGGTTGAGACTCCGATCAGTGGGCTCCCCCATGATGCGGGCTTTATCGCTGATCATCCCGTAGCCTGGTTTGCACGGAACAATTCAAAACCGGGCCGCCCGCAAAAAGAGGGACATGAAAGTTGGGTTCTTCATGCGTCCGGAGATTGGACCCGCGATCATCTAGAAGATGACGCTGCACGGGTCGCGGATGGGCTGTGGAAGGACTTTGCCGGGACCGTGGGCGTTGATGCGCAACCTGTTTGGTTGACCGCACACCGTTGGAGGTATGCGCGTGTCGTGCGAGCACTGGGCCAGACCCATATCTGGGATGCGGATTTGGCGCTTGGACTTTGTGGAGACTGGTGCATCGATGCCCGCGTGGAGGCGGCTTGGCTCTCGGGCTCCTCTCTCGCCAAGGAGATCGCGTAACCCCTTCTCGAATTCATTGTTCCCCGCTAAGGTTGCGCAAAAACCACGCGTCCTTGGAGGGAACAGATGAAAGATCTACTGACAACCTATGCCGAAGTGCAGCCGGACAAGCTCGCCATTGTCGATGACCGTCCCGATGGAACTTTGATCCAGTGGACATATGCCGACTTGGAAGCGCGGGCCAATCAATTGGGGCGAGTTCTTGTTGGTTTGGGGCTTGAGCCCGGTCAAAAATTGGTTTGGTGCGGCCAAAACTCCGTCTATGTGGTTTTGGTGGGGCAGGCGTGCCGCAAGATTGGCGTGACGGCGGTACCCCTAAACTATCGTCTGTCTGAAGAGGAATCAGCCTACGTCATTGACAATTCCGATGCGAAAGTCGTCTTTGCAGATACCGAATACGCGGAGAAATTTCATAAGATTCGCAAGGACATTCCCAATGTAGAGAATATCATCATTTTTGACGGCAAGCCGGGGCCCGAGATGTTGTCGTTCGATGACTTGACGCAGGGAGTGGACTCATCTGAGCTGGATATCGGGCTTGAGGAAGGCCAGCAAGGGCGTTCGATGATCTATACGTCTGGGACGACCGGAAAGCCCAAGGGGGCTGTTCGCAACGGGATCGGAGATCCCAATCAAATGGCCAAGATGATCGAAGTCTATCGGGCGACATCGAACGACGTCTATCTGACCACCGGGCCTCTTTATCATTCCGGTCCCGGAGGATTTCTGGCTGTTGCTTATTTGCTGGGTCAAACGGCAATCGTTCAAAGAAAGTTTGACCCTGAAGACTGGCTGCGCCTCGTTGACAAGTACAAGGTGTCCTCGACATTTGCCGCGCCGACTCCCATCCGCAGGATTGTGCACCTGCCGGATTCAGCCTTTGACCAATATGACGTATCGTCCATGCGTATTATGGTGGCCAATGCGGCCCCATGGTCTTTCGCCCTCAAGAAGGAGTATCTTGCTCGGTTTCCCGCAGAGTCGCTTTTTGAGGTTTACGGCTCGACGGAGCTGGGGGTGAATACGATTTTGGAGCCCGAGTATCAGCTTTCAAAACCGGGCTCCTGCGGCAAGCCGGCTCCTGGTGTCGTCATTAAACTTTATACTGATGATGGCAAGGAAGTCACCACACCGCGTGAGCCTGGTGAACTCTATGTGCAAAGTGCGAGCGTCTTTTCCACATATCACAAGGCCCATGAGAAATACATGGAAGACCGGCGGGGCGAAATGCAGACCGTCGGCGACATAGCCTATTTCGACGAAGATGGGTTCTATTACATCTGTGATCGGAAAAAGGATATGATTATCTCTGGCGGCGTGAATATCTATCCAGCTGGCATAGAAGCAGCGCTCGAAGAGCATCCGGACATTGCCGAAGCGGCCGTGTTTGGTATTCCGAGCGAAGAATGGGGTGAAAGTGTGCACGCTGTCGTGGTTCTCAGACCGGGATCGAGCCTTTCTGCGGCCGAGGTGGAGGCTCATGCGCGTGAGCATCTGGCAGGCTACGAAGTTCCCCGCACCATTGAGTTTGCGGACGAGTTGCCGAAGACAGGGTCCGGTAAAATCCTCAAAAGAGAGCTTCGCGCTCCCTATTGGAAAGATCATCAACAGGCAGTCTAATGACGATCGCAGATGTCATTCCCAGCGTACCCATTCCGCGCCTGGAAACAGAACGGCTTCTCCTAAGAGGATTCATGTTGGAAGATGTTTCGCCCTTGGTGGAGATGTGCGCCGATCCGGAAACGATGAAATATATGGGTGGACCGCGCGAGCGTGTCTTTACCGCACAAAATCATGCCTCGTTTGTTGGTCATTGGGTTCTGTTCGGCTACGGGATGTGGGCGGTAGAAGAAAAAGAGAGCGGCGAATTCGTCGGGCGCGTCGGGCTCATCAATTTTGATGGTTGGCCAGCGATAGAAGTCGGTTGGCTGATCGGACGACCGTGGTGGGGGCGCGGTTATGCGCCAGAAGCCGCGATCGCTTCCGCGCGTTGGGCCTTTGACTCCCTTGAACTCGATTCTCTGTGCAGTCTCATCCATCCGGCAAATGACAAGTCCGTACGAGTCGCAGAAAAACTGGGTGAGGTTTGTTCCAAATCGATACAGATCTTCGGCACTGAAGTGAACATGCACACGGTTTCGCGCGATGACTTTGTTCGCAAGCATGGTCCCTAACAAAGCTTGAACCAGATTGTTGAGACTCGGCCCCGCAGAGCGAGGCTTCTTTAACGCTTCTTGGTTAATGTGATTTCTCTCGTTCATCGAATTCACATCCTTGAGGCGTATGTCCGTACAATTCAGCTATAAGTGTGCCTGTTGTGACAAAATCCACTATGGATTACCTGACGTCACCTACAGTGCTCCCGCATATTACTTTATGATCCCGGAGGAGGAACGTGAGGAACGCGTTGCTCTCGATACGGATCTCTGCATTATGGACGATGAGCATTTTTTCGTCCGCTGTGTTCTGGAAATCCCGATCCTCGGTCAAGAGCAGCCGTTCGGCTTTGGGATTTGGTCAACGCTCAGTGAAGAAAACTTCGAACTCTATAAGGATACGTTCCACGACGATGTTCAAAGTCATCTCGGACCGTTCTTTGGATGGTTTTCCAGCAACGTGGTTGGCTTTGAAGACACGCTCAACTTGCCATGTGATGTGGATCTGCGCGATCACGGTGATCGGCCGCTTGTTTACTTGCACGACGGAGATCATCCGCTTGTGGCGGCCCAGCGCAATGGGATCACCGTGGATCAAGCACTCGGTCTTGCGGAACCGGTCATCAAGGCCATGGGGCACCACTAGACCGGGGCTGGCTCCAGAAGCGGGCACCCTGTAATGTCGTTGGCTTAGGAGAGCCAAGACGTTGACTGAAGCCGAAATTCTCAATCAAATCCAAATGGGCCGATACAATATCGGTTTCATGGCGAGCCAGATGATTGCTGTCACTTTTGCTCTGGTGGCCGCCATCTTCTATTTTCTTCACAAAGCCTCATTTGTCTTGAAGCTGGCCGCTCACTTCCTCTATTCGGTGGGTTATGGATCGCTGCTTAGCCTTTATGTCTGGGAAGTTCGGCATATGGCCGCTCTCGAAGTTTCTCTTGAGGATCTCTCCACCGACAAGACCCTGTCCATGGTCGGGCAGCAGATGATGGCTGACTTTGCGGTAATGGATTTGGTGCAATCGATCGGGCCCTGGATTATTATTGGCGGGTCGTGGCTTATGGTGACCATCCTACTGTTCTTTCCGCAGGTGTGGCGCAGGCACGTCTAACACCCTGTGCATGGTCATGGCTGCACGATGCTTGATCGCTTGGGTGCAGAGGCGGTGCGGACCGTTCCGGAAACTTCAAACTCACCGACGATAGGCAGATGGTCCGAGCCGGCGGGCCTGCCAAGATATACGCGCTTGGCCTCGATCCCGGATGAAAAGAACAGATGATCGATGGCCAGTTGAGGCGGGAACCACGCCACACGGTGTTGCTGGATGGGCCATGACGGCAGAATGCCTGGGAAGGCATTTAGTTCCGCCCATTTTTTGAGTCTGCGGACGGTGATGGACCATGGGGTTGCGTTGAAATCGCCACCGATGATGTATGGATTGTTCGTTGAGCGGAGAAGGTTTGCCAACGCCCGCAGTTCCTTTCCTTGTCTCACCGTTGACTCGAGGGGGCGGGCCATGTGGACGCCGTAAATCCGTACGCTCCCCAAGTCCTGACCGAATTGTATCCATGCCAACTCGGGATAGGTGCGATCTCTGATCTGGCGCCCGGTGCTTGCCCACGGGTGCTTGGAAAAGATGACTGTATGGCAATGCCAGTTGTTTTCGCAGGTGTGACTGTAGGGATAGCGATCTTTCAGCGGCTGTAGCAGCGGTGCATGCCATCTGGCAAATTCATGGAGAATAAGAACATCTGCTTGGTGACGATCGAACAGATCGATCATTTGATCGAAGTTCTTGTTGGCAGCCCAGATGTTATAGGTCAGAACCTTAAGCGAAGTTTGCGAGAGCGCTTCCGGTTTTGCAAAACTGAAGCTCCAATAGGAGATCAGAGCCGGGAGCAGAAACGCTATTGCTCCCCCGGCGGCCAGAATAGGAATGCGCCGCCCACAGATGAGAAGTGCGGACAGTCCAGCCAATGCGAGTAGACCCAGCTGAACGGTGAACTGCATGATCAGATCAAGTCTGGGTAAGTAGGCGCCCATCAGACCCAATAGGAGTGCGAGCAGCGCGCCAATAAAGGTGGCGGCGCTTGCCAACACCAAAAGCCGTCTGACAGATCTGTCGCGTTCGAATAATTGCAGAAAACGAAAGAGGCGCACCATGACGTTTGTTGGCATATCGGTTGAGCGGAACGGGCAACTAACCACTAAAAGGTAAACGAGGTATGAGGCCCGGCGTCTGGCTTGATGGTCTCGTGCTCCGTCAAACCAAAGGCAGTCCTCGCGGGTCGCGACGTTACGCTTTTTTGTGTCGAAATTCGGACCAAACGGGAGCCAAACAGCCGCTGGGCCAATGCTTTTCCAGTCCGTTTTGTGCGCTGCACAAATTAGAATGCGTTTTCTAACTTTCTTTCCTATCTTTGCATCATCACACAGCCCCCAACACACCAGCGGGCACGGGATGACAAAGGAGAATAAAATGGCAAACGCTGAAACAAACATTTTCGAGAAGCCCGCCGAATTGGCGCGCAAAGCAATCTTGGCAACCATCGGCGGCTATGGGATGGCCTTCGAGCAGTTTCAAAACCGCATGAATGAAGTTCGCGATAATATTGAAGACATCCGCGAGAAGCCGTCGGATTTCATCGATCAATTGGTCGAAAAGGGCGAAGAGATTGAGCAAACCGCTCAGGAATCGCTAGAAAAATTCCGCGAAGAATCAAAGTCTCGCGTCGAAGATAGCGTTGACCAGATCCGCAATTTTCAATTCGCTACTCCGTTCTCAAGTTCAGCTTCCAAGGACCGCGTTGCCGAACTCGAAGCTGAAGTTGAAGCGCTAAACAAGAAAATCGCAACCCTGACCAAAACCTCGCGGGCTAAGAAAACCACGCGGGCGAAGTCGGCAAACAGTAAAGCCGCATAAGGGATTTGCACTCTTTTAACTCTCTTCCCTCTTGGTGGCCCAGTTCCTTGTTGCGCGTGCAAAAAGGGGTATGGGCCGCTCTCTTTTTGAGGATTTGTTTTCGGACCGTCCGCACGGTAACCTGAGGGATCAACGTGCAAGCGGACCCAAAGGCATCGTCTGCGAAACCGGGAACGAAACGAAGGGATAGGCAACTATGGCAGCTCGCAAAACTCGTGCGGACAAATCGAGCGACCTTGCACGGCGCATTTGGTTGGCCGGTATCGGCGCCTATGGACGCGCCTTCGATGACGCACAAGAAACTTACGAAAAGGTCAGCAAGGAAACTGCCAAGAGATTCGAAGAGCTGGTAGAAAAGGGCGAGGGGCTCGAAGACGCCGTCGCCGAAGCGGGAAAGAATCTGATGCCGCAGATGCGGAAACAAACACTGACAATCGAAGATCGATTAGATCGTATGCGGCGCTCTTTGGGACTAGTTGCGCCCGGCGAGGATGTGGAAACGCGCCTGGAGGCGATCGAAGAGCGGCTCGAAGGGATCGATGAAAAGCTCGACCGGCTCTTGGCCCAAGAGGCGCCTAAGAAATCTACGCGCGGGCAATCTAAACCCAAAACCCCCAAAACAAAAACGACCGCGAAAAGGGCTGCAAAGCGTTAGCGGAGACGTTCCGATATGGCGCCGCGCGGAAAGACACGCGACCGGATTTTAGCCGCCAGCCTTCTGTTGTTTAACGAAGAAGGCGAGGCCAACATTTCGACGGTGGATGTTGCGAACGCCATCGAGATCAGTCCGGGCAATCTCTACTATCACTTTCACGGTAAAGACGAAATCATCGAGGCGTTGTTCGACGCATTTGAAGTCGAGATCAAACAGGTTTTGCGCGCGCCCATCAAGAAACCGCTTGAGCTCGAGGACAACTGGATCTTCTTGTATATTATCTTTGAGGAGATCTACGACTTCCGATTTTTCTATCAGAATCTGGCTGACCTTTTGCACCGCTACGAGAAATTGTCGAAGCGGTTCGCGCGGCTGCTGAAACTCAAAAGCGAGACTCTGTCGGCATTGCTGAAAGGCCTTTCGAAGCAGGGGTTCATCGAATTGAGCGACTCTGAGCTGGAGTTGTTCGCGGAACGCGCAACGATGCATGTCACCTATTGGCTCACCTATCAGAGCCTTTATGCACCTGGTGCTTCTGAGCGCGAGATCATTCACCGGGGCGTTTATCAGTTGGTCTTGCAGATTATTCCTTATGTTGCCTCAGGACGCGATGACTTTCATTCGCTTATCGCAGCCTACTATGAGCAAGTTACCGCAAAATAGTCCGGCGCTTTCGATTTGAGGCGACAGCGGGCGCTCTGTGTGTATGGTCTTGCCTCGAAAACGGAGCGGCAGGGAGCCAGTTGTCGAATGACCTACACGACCATTACCTTCAGCATTGAGAACCAAGTTGCGGAAATCCAGCTCAATCGGCCTGATGCGGCCAACGCGATGAATCTCGAGTTGATGAAGGAGTTTGCCGAAGTCGCCCTAAAGTGCGACGAGTCGGAAGAGGTTCGCGCCGTTCTGATCAGCGGTGCTGGAAAGATGTTTTCCGCAGGCGGAGATCTACAGTCGTTCGCTTCTGAGGGAGACAATTTGGCGCCGCTTCTTAAAGACATGACCATGTATTTGCACGCCGCCATTTCGCGGCTGTCGCGCATGGACGCCCCGCTTGTTGTGGCCGCGAACGGCATGTGCGCCGGCGCCGGTCTTAGCCTTGCGGCCGCAGGCGATATGGTCATTGCCGGGGAGTCCGCCGGCTTCGTGATGGCGTACACCGCGGCTGGGCTGTCTCCCGATGGCAGCTCCACGTATTTTTTGCCGCGGCGGATCGGCGACCGGAGGACACGAGAATTGATGCTGACAAACAGGCGCTTGTCTGCTGCTGAGGCGCTTGAGTGGGGTCTGGTAAACAAAGTCGTTCCCGATACTGACCTTATGGAAGAAGCGCGTAAGCTTGCAAGCCAGCTGGCGTCTGGTCCAACCAAGGCCTACGGTCAAGTCAAGGCTTTGCTGACTGCCAGTCTGGAAAATGGGCTTGAAACTCAGATGGAACTAGAGGCGCGGGGGATCGCCGCAATGAGCCATACGGACGATGCCAAAGAAGGCATCGATGCGTTTCTCAATAAGCGCAAGCCAGCATTTAAGGGAAAGTAGCGGCTGGAACTCTCTGACTGTTCTATCTGAAAAACACGAACCAAACAGCGATCACGATTACGCCGAGTGCGAGGAGTTGAACACGGCGAGATCTGAGGGGTTTGAGCGCTGAGGCCCCAAATCTTGCGACCACGCCGGCGGTTACGAAGTATTGCAGTGACCGTCCCAACGTGCAGGCAATAAAGAAGAGCAGTAATGAGAATCCCGCTGCGCCGCAGGTGATTGAAACGACCAGGTAGGGAAAAGGTGTGGTGGAGGCGAGCATAATCCAGAAGACACCGGTTGCCCGGAATTGTTCTTTGGCGGTCTCGAACGCACTTTCGATGTTGTAGAACTGAATGATCGGCATACCGATTGTGTCAAGCGCAATCGCACCGATGGCGTATCCGATCAATGCGCCAAGGACGGCACCTGCTATGGAGATAATGGCATAGATCCACCAACGCTGGGGGTGGGCGAGGCAGAGGGGCACCAAAATGGCTTCAGCAGGGAAGGGGAGGATAAAGCTGTTGAGCGTTGCGAGAAGGAAGAGCCAGGCGGGTGCCTGAGGGCTGTTCGCCAATCGCACCAGGCGGGACCTCCAATCGCCTCTAGATGGGGCGCTGTTTTCGGTATCCGCCATGATGTGTTGGACCAATTAGATTTCGTTTAAGTCTTGTTGTCGCATCGCTTTGCATATGCGCACTACCGGCTGAAACTTTCGTAAAGAAATGAACAATTCAGCTCGGCGCCTCGGTTTCTGTGGGCCATTGTGTCTCTTGTGCACTTCTTCGTGCTCTCATGGTGGTGAGCCAACGACGCAAAGGCAGGAGGCGGCTGACGATCATGTCCCCTTCCGGGGTAAGCTCTACTGCGCGCAGAACGCCGTACATGAAGATGTCGGCAAGGCTGATTTCTGGGCCAGCTAGGTGGGTACGTTCTTCAAGGCGATTGCTGACAATCGTCATTTGATAAGCAATCGTTGGTAGTGCTTTCTCAATTAGGTCTTCTCTGGGCGTGCCCCCCATAAGCGGAACCACCAATCTCGGCAGAACGAGCCCGGTTTCGGTGATGGGGAACAGGTACTGGTTGGCGATGGATACCCATTGGGTCATCCGCGCGCGCAACACGGGATCTTTGGGCTGTAAGGCGCCTTGGTTGTGGCAGTCGTCAATATACTGACAGATGGCTGTCGACTCGTAAAAGCTCTGTCCATCCAGCTCCACGGAGGGCGTTTTCATGAAGGGATGGCGTAACTGGTTTTCGCGAGAAGCTGCCTCGGTGGGGACGACTTGCCATGGAAGACCGGCCTCTGCCGCGACCATGGCGACGATGCGGCCGTAGGTGGAGATCGTTGGGGCGTAGATCTTCAGCATGAGGCGAACGGTGTTAAGTCTTGTTTCCGGACATCATGAAGGCAACGTCGTGGTCTGAGAATCTATCTATGCCCTTTGCAAAGTTCTGAGCATTGCGCAGATAGAAGCGGGCATTGATCAAGTTCGCCTCGCTGTTGTCCCGCTCGGCGACTTGTTTGGCCGGGACGCCGGCAATGACGGCATTATCCGGGAAAACCGCACCTTCACGCACGATCGCATGGCCCGCCACAATGCAGTTCGATCCGATCCTGCAGCCATCCATCAACGTTGCGTTGATGCCGATCAAGCATTTGTCTCCGATTTCACAGCCGTGGAGCGTTGCATGATGGGTGATGGAGCAGTCGTCTCCGACGATGGTGGGTGCGCCGCCCTCATGAACCATTACAAAGTCTTGGATATTGGTCCGTGCGCCGATTCTGATTTCATACATCTCGGAGCGCATAGCCACGTTTATCCAAACCGACGCGTCCGGACCAATATAGACCTTGCCGTAAATGTAGGCCGACTCGTGAATAAACGCTGGGTTGTCGAGAGTAACGTTCGGACCGATATGCCCCATGGGAAGCTCCCCTCTGAATCAAGAACGAGGGGAGTTTGTTCTCTTCAGCTGGCTTCGGCAAGACTGGAAAACAGGTCTTGCACTTGGGCTGTGAGTTCGGGGCCGGCTTTTTCAGGCGTACCGGTGTCGAACGGAGGTCCGGGATCATACTCGACGCCCAACTGGATCAGTTTGGCCATGTCTTCGCCTGCGAGTTCTGCGGCAAGGGTTAACCCGAAATCAATCCCTGCCGTGACGCCGCCGCCCGACAGCCGGTTTCGATCCCGCACGATGCGTTCGGCAACGGGTATGGCGCCAAATTCTTCGAGCTGGTCCCTTAGCGCCCAATGGCAAGCGGATTTGTAGCCCTTGAGCAATCCCGCGGCCCCAAGTATAAGCGAGCCGCTGCAAACCGAAGTAACGTATTTGGCATTTTCCCCTTGGCGTTTGACAAAGCTCAGCATCTCGGCGTCGTCCATTATGGCAAACTGACCGAAACCGCCGGGAATGCAAATCACGTCAAGATCCGGGCACGTGTCGAACGTGTCCGTCGGGTTTATTGAAAACCCCGCATCGGTTGGGATCGGGTCGAGAGTTTTCCATATCATATGAATCTTCGCGCCGGGTACCAAGCTCAACACTTGGGCGGGGCCGGTCGCATCCAGTTGGGTGACGTTGGGATACATCAAAAAGCCGATATGCAATTCGTCAGTCATGGTCGTCTCCTTTTGGGTTACTCTAACGAACGCCGGCATGTGCGGAAATGACAAAGACCCCTCGTTCGGCGCCACCGGATTAGGGGCATGTCGTCTTATGAACGACTTGCAAATTCAACCAAAACCCATATAACCCTCGGCTTCACGGGTGGTCCGGCCTGAACGGCATGCCGCGGCCGCTTTTACATACACACACATACATACCCACAAACGGCGGTAAGCCGTTGTCAGGAGAAGAAAATGCCGAAGCTTAAGACCAAAAGCGGTGTCAAAAAGCGCTTCAAGGTGACCGCAAAGGGGCGCATCAAGGTTGCTCAGGCCGGAAAACGGCACGGAATGATCAAACGTTCGCCCAAGCAAATCCGAAACCTCAGAGGCACGAAGGTTCTCTCCGCTCCGGATGAGAAGATCATCAAACTCTATCTGCCGTACGCTCGCTAGTTTCCAAGCAGCTTAAGAAGAGGAATTGAATTATGTCTCGTGTCAAAAGAGGCGTAACCACCCACGCCCGTCATCGCAAAGTCATAAAGGCCGCTAAGGGCTATTACGGGCGGCGCAAGAATACGTTTCGGACCGCGAACCAAGCTGTCGAAAAAGCGGGCCAGTATGCTTATCGTGATAGAAAGGTCCGCAAGCGGTCTTTTCGGCGATTGTGGATTACGCGGATCAATGCCGCTGTGCGCGAGCATGGCATGACATACGCTTCTTTCATCAACGGCCTGACGAAGGCGGGGATTGAGGTGGATCGCAAAGTTCTGTCCGATCTGGCTATTCGCGAACCAGATGCGTTTAAAGCGATTGTCGATAAGGCACGTGCGGCCGCTTAATCGCGCTTCCCAGTCTTGACGCACAAGGCGACACACCCCACTCTAGCAGTTCTGAGCGTTGAGTGTGGGATCACAGAGTGAGCGCTTTACGAGAGATTGTGATTGGTGTTGGTGTCGCTTTTGCGCTGGTGCTCGGTGTTGCCTATTTCATATTCCGCCAAGACCTCTATGAGTATTCAATCAATCCACGAAAGCCGTTCGCTGTCGAACAACGCAATGATGTTCCCAACTACGAAGACCTAGAGCAATGGGCAGCTTGGCCGGAAGAGGATCCGGCCGCAAAGCCGCTTGATGTGTTCTACATTCATACAACCACTTATTTTTCGAATGACAGTTGGAATGGCAGATTAAACGGCAGAGCGCGCCAGAAGGTCGAGCAGATCCTTTTGCCTGGACAGGCTTCGATCTTTGATCCACTGGCCCACATCTATGCTCCCCTTTACCGGCAAGCGACACTTTATGCTTTCTTTACACGGAGCTTGGACAGCTCCCGGGCAAGGGCGTTGGCATATGGCGATATTGCTCTGGCTTTTGAGACCTTTTTGAGCGCACGCGAGGTTGAACGCCCGTTTGTCATTGTGGGGCATGGCCAGGGGGCTTTTCACGGTATCCGGTTGATTATGGATTATGTTGAAAACTCCTCCATTCAGGATTATTTCGTGGTGGCCTATCTTGCCGGATCTCCCGTCCCGGTGAGTTTGTTTCGACGCGGTCTCGAAACAATTCGCCCCTGTACGCGCCCGGACGAAATCGGCTGTGTTGCGTCTTGGAATGTGTTTTTTGACGGGGACGAGCCCGGAGAATTCCTGAAGCACTCGCTCTATTGGCGAGATGCGGAGTTGCTGCCCGGCGAAACCGAAGAGATCCTTTGCGTCAATCCGCTAACTTGGTCAGCGGACGGGCGAGTGGCCAATGCGAGTGAAAACAAGGGTTCGGTCCCCCTCACTAAGCGGGCGTCACAGCAAATCAAACCCATCACGAATACGGTTGGGGCCCAATGCCAAAATGGTATCCTGTTTACGGATCGCCCTCGCTTTCGATCGCTCAGGCGCGCGCCATTTGAGGGAGATCGTGCCCATCATTTTGCCGACTTTAATCTGTTCTATGAGAATGTGCGAGAGAACGTGGCGACACGGCTTGCCGCTTTCGATGCTCAGTCAGCCGAACGGTCCTTGTCCTCAGAAGTTCTCGATTAGTCGGCTTTTGGGGCTGCCTGCGTTGAGAGGCCCTTCACGAGTTCGAAAAACTCGTCCACGACATCGGGATGCACAGGGTTAGGTGTCAAGCCGACTTTCTTTGCCACCGCCTCCTGATTGTATAGAAATTCCCGCATGACGTCTTCGGAATATTCAGCCAACGGCAGAGCGAAGCCACCTTGGCCTTGTGCGGTGAGAGCGTCCAAATGATAGGCGCGTCCGCCGAACCCATCAACTTGATGACAATAAATGCATTTGCCTTCGGACTTGAGCACATTGCGAATGGGCTCTGGATAGGGCGCTAGTCTTGATAAAGGATCTTCCCTGGAAAAGGAAATCCCGCCCAGATGGAGAAGAGAAGTCATCAAGGGCGGAACCGCCAGTTCGGGCGGTGGTGCCGTCTTAAAACTGAGGAAGGGCCCCAGTGGTTGCGCAGACAGGTTCTGTACCTCATCACGCCAACTGTACATGAGCTTGGTTTGGTAAAACCAAACAAAATGATACATATTGGACTGGTCATCCAAGCCCACAACGATTTCGGGCCCGAACGGGGCGTAGGTGTCGAGGTCCATAAAGAACACTTGCCCGAGGCGGTTCTTGAGAATGGCATACCGGGCGCCGGGAGCCATGTGGTCTCGGTAGGCATACAAATCGAAGGCTGTGTAGCTTTTGAACTCCCATTGTTTGAGCTGCCAAGGCTCGTACCTGTAGTGAAACCTAAACATGCTCTTTACATTATGGAGTGCAGTTCCCTGTTTGATGTACGCGGGGTCCGCCAGAAGTTTTTTATTGTTTGGGGGCAAGTGAGGCCATACGGTCTGCGCCGTCAGCAAAGCGAGCATTTGCTCTGAGTAAGGAGCGTATCCAGCAAAATAGAGCAGGGTCTCAAAAGCGACATCCCCAATGTCGGGGCCCGTTATTTGCCCGTTTTCAAGAAAGACAAGAGTGGCATCCCCAGTTGCTGAGCGGGCGGCAGATACCCGCTTGCGCGCCTCCAATATGTAGGCGCCGGGATCCGTTTGTTCGACCAAGTGGACCAACTTTGAAGCGGACGGATCAATCGCGGCCGGTATGTGAGCGCTTTCGGACCCGAATGTTACGATCGCACTTACCGGGGTATCTTTTCTGTTTCGCGATAACAGTTGTCCGAGCGTCTGGTCATAATCTCCTCTGAGGACCAGCAGGGGTGCGTCGGGCGTATCAATGTTCATTAGGAGGTCGGATACGCACTCAACGTCGGAGGGTGCGCACTCGTCGTGACGAACGAGGAATTTTTCTTCTTCCCATCGGGAGCGATCTTGGTTTGACAAATGTCCAATCCAGACCACCGTTCCCAATGGTGCTTGTGTGACGGCGGAGGACTGGGCAAACCCGTTACACGGCCAAAGAAACAGGCTCAGCAAGACAGATAAACGAAGTAACGAAAGCATAACCGATCGACCGTCAAATGGTGAATAACCCCCAGATTGCCTCTATTGATCTTGGTGAAACAACATGAGACAAGCAGCGCTCACTAAACGCTGACCGTAAAAGTATGGAAGACATTTTAGAACTCGAAAAGGACATTTTGGACCAAATCGACGCGGCCTCGGAGGAGAAGGCGCTTGAAGACGTGCGCATTGCGGCTCTCGGTAAGAAGGGCGCTGTGAGCGCTTTGCTCAAGGGCTTGGGGTCGATGGATCCTGCGGAACGCAAGGAATGGGGACCAAAACTGAACGGTCTTAAGACCAGGCTGACAGATGCGATTGAGGTGCGCAAGGGCGACCTTCATAGAGCAAGCATCAATAAACGTCTTGAGACAGAGAAAATTGATATCACCTTGCCGGTCCGAGCGGAGGCGGAAGGACGAATTCATCCGATTACGCAAGTCTTCGAGGAAATTTTGGCAATTTTCAATGATATGGGATTTGTGGTGGAAGAAGGGCCCGACATTGAAGACGACTTTCATAACTTTGCGGCGCTGAACTTTCCTGAAGGTCATCCTGCGCGCGAGCTTCATGACACGTTCTTCTTTGAAGCGGATGAGGTGGGCGATCAAAAGCTGCTCAGGACACATACGAGCCCGGTTCAAATCCGTACAATGATGAGCCAAAAGCCACCATTGCGGATTATTGTACCGGGGCGGACGTTTCGTTGCGACTCGGACCAAACGCACACACCCATGTTTCACCAGGTCGAAGGTCTGGTGATCGACCAAGAAACGCATATGGGCCATCTGAAGTGGTGCCTCGAAGAGTTCGCGAAGGCGTTCTTTGAGGTGGAGACGATCAAATCGCGATTTCGTCCCCACTTTTTTCCATTTACCGAACCTTCTGCCGAAATGGACATCGGATATAAGCGCGTTGGCGACGAGATCCACATCGGTGAGGGGGATGACTGGATGGAGATTTTGGGGTGCGGAATGGTCCATCCCAATGTTCTGCGCAATGTGGGATTGGATCCGGACGTTTATCAAGGGTTTGCCTTCGGACTTGGAGTCGACCGGTTGGCGATGCTGAAATATGGCATTCCGGATCTCAGAGACTTTTTCGCTTCTGATGTTCGGTGGTTGCAGCACTATGGGTTTGCGCCTCTCGACATGCCCAATCTTGCCACCGCGCTCAGTTGGTAGACTGACGGTTCTGTGAACCTGCAAATAATGAATTGTCCATCATGAAATTCACGCTGAACTGGCTTAAACGACATCTAGAAACGGATTCCTCTCTGGACACCATCGTCGACACAATGGTGCGCATTGGATTGGAAGTGGAGAGCGTCAAGAACCCCGCCGAGGATCTGAGGGACTTTGTCGTCGCCGAGATCGTTGAAGCTGGGCCTCATCCGAATGCAGATAAACTCCAGGTGTGCCGTGTCAATACAGGTAGCGAAGCGCTTGATGTTGTGTGCGGGGCGCCAAATGCGCGCGCAGGTTTGCGCGGTGTCTTTGCGCCGGTTGGGGCGTACGTCCCCGGTATTGATCTGACGCTGACAAAAGCAAAGATTCGGGGTGTTGAGTCCAACGGTATGATGTGCTCCGAAAAAGAACTGGAGCTGTCAGAACAGCACGAAGGGATCATTGAGCTTTCGGATGATGTTCCGATCGGGAGCGATGCGGCCAGTGCACTGGGTCTCGACGATGCAGTGATCGATTTCGAAGTGACGCCCAATCGCCCAGATACGCTGGCGGTTGCCGGTGTTGCGAGAGATTTGGCCGCAGCGGGCTTGGGCAAGCTGATCACGCCCGACGTTACGCCTGTCAAGGGGGCGTTTCCGTGCCCGATTTCCATCGGGCTCAAATTTACCGATGACACGCGCGACGCTTGCTCTCATTTTGCAGGACGCGTGGTTCGCGGCGTGAAGAATGGTCCGTCTCCGGACTGGCTGCAGCGGGAGTTGTTAGCAATTGGGTTGCGTCCGATCAATGCGCTTGTCGATATCACAAACTATGTCTCGTATGACCGCGCACGGCCCCTTCACGTCTATGATGCAAGTAAGGTGAAAGGCGAAATTCATGCGCGGCTCGCCGAGAAAGGCGAAAAACTTCTGGCGCTTGACGGTAAAGAGTATCAGCTCACAGATGAAATGTGTGTGATCGCAGACGATAGCGGCGTGCTTGGCCTGGGCGGCGTGATGGGCGGGGAGACGACCGGGTCCACTGACGACACAACCGAGGTCTTTATTGAATCTGCGTACTTTGACCCTTTGCGGACGGCGCGCACCGGCCGTGCAACGGGCATTATTTCCGATGCCCGCTATCGGTTTGAACGCGGCGTTGATCCGGCTTTCGTGGAGCCCGGATTGGAACTCGCCACCCAGCTCGTCCTAGAGATATGCGGCGGTGAAGCCAGCGACGTCTTCGTTGCCGGGGGACATTCCCAATCTCCAAAGCTGATCGAGTTTCGCTCAAGCGAAGTTAAGCGTCTTTCGGGTCTTGAACTGGAAGACACGCAGATCCTCCAAATTTTGACGGATCTGGGCTTTGAGTCCGAGCGGTCGGGCGGGACTTTCTCCATCAGTGTACCAAGCTGGCGTCCGGACATCGAGGGTCCGGCGTGCCTGGTTGAAGAGGTTGCGCGCATCCACGGGTACGAGAATCTTCCCGCTGTGCCGATGAAGCGGCCTCGGGCTATCGCCAAACCGCTCTTAAAGCATGGTCAGCACCGGGCTCGTATCGCAAAACGCGTGCTTGCCGCGAGAGGCATGATGGAAGCAGTTACGTGGTCGTTCGTGCCAGAAGACCATGCACGCTTGTTTGACGACGGATCAAACCTTCAGCTCCGGCTTGTCAATCCGATCTCATCGGAACTGGATACGATGCGTCCCAGTATCTTGCCCGGCCTATTGTCTGCGGTTGGACGGAACAGAGACCGCAGCATTCAGTCCATAGCTCTTTTCGAGGTTGGGCCGCAATACCATTCAGATACGCCCGATGGACAGCGCCTGGTCGCCGCCGGTGTTCGTTTGGGTGCCGTCGAGGGGCCCTCTTCGGCCCGTCAATGGTCCGGCAACGCCAGAGCGGCAGATGCAATCGATGCAAAGGCAGACGCTATTGCAGTTTTGTCAGCCTGCGGAGCCCAAGCGTCGAGCGCGCAAATCATTGATGAGGCGCCGGACTGGTTTCACCCGGGACGATGCGGCACGCTGCGATTTGGTCCGCAGAATGTGCTGGCGGTGTTTGGAGAGATCCATCCGGGCGTCTTAGATGAATTGGATATTGCAGGGCCCATTGTTGGCTTTGAGATCTTCTTAGACCGTGTGCCCGAGCCGCGAGCAAAGGCGACGAAAACGAAGCCCGCTGCGGATCTTCCTGATCTCCTGCCGGTCGAACGCGACTTTGCTTTTGTGGTGGGCGGGGAGGTAAGCGCAGCCGCCATCGTGTCTGCGGTGCAAAAGGCAGAAAAGAAACTGATCGTTGATGTTTCTATTTTCGATGTGTTTGAAGATGTTTCGCTTGGAGCTGGAAACAAGTCCGTCGCTTTGTCTGTGCGCCTTCAGCCAACGAAAAAGACCCTGACAGATGAAGAAATCGACGCTGTTGCTGACAAAATTGTTGCATCGGTGAAGAAAGCAACAGGCGGAACACTGCGCTCTTAGCGTCGTCACTGCGACTTCTGCAAACATTCTCCTAGATTTCCGGACGCCGGGGCCCCATTTCAGACGCACGGCATGTGTTGAAACTCCAGGCTTGTTTGGGTAAGTGTCGGATATGTTCGCAAACGAAACTCGCGGGGTTAGGGGACCATGGGTCGATTTCCAGATTTGTTAGTCGGAGTCATTTTGGTGGCCTTTCTGAGCGGGCTCGGCTTGTTCGTGTCGTACCGGGTCAACACTCAAGTCGATGATGAAGCGGTCATTGAAGAAGAAGTGGAGGCGGTTGTTGAAGGTGTACCCGCAGAAGACGGGTCTGACACATTGACGGGCGAAGGTGAAAGTGCCCTTTCGGAGGATGTGATCGACACAGAAGCGGCCGGTGAGGTCTTGTCGGACGAGCTTCAAAATGCGGCTGATGAGTTGGATCCAGCTGGCGAGCTCGTCGAAGAAGGTGCTGACCCAACAGGCGATCTGCTCGATCCGGTTGTCGAAGAGTCGGAACAAGCGGTTGAAAGTGTAAACGAGGCTGCCGAGCAGGCGGGCGAAGTTGCGGAAGATGTGGTTGAAGACGCCGGTCAAGCGGCCGATGAAGCTGCTGAGGATATTGGCCAAGCTGCCGAGGAAGCTGTTGAAGATACAAGCCAAGCCGCAGAAGAAGCAAGTCAGGCTGCCGAAGAGCCGGTGGTGCCTAAGCAAGAACCAGCAAAGCAAGTTGAGAAGACCGAAGAAGAAAAGCTGCAAGACGCGTTAGAAGCTGCAGAACGCGCGGTTCAAGAAGCTGTTGGCGGTTCCACTCAATAGGATCGGAGCAACGTCTTGCTGCTGCGTATCCCGACTTTACTGCTCTGACTGTTGCTGCTCTAGAACGCCGCCAAAAATATCGCGAAATATTTGCTCAGGCGTGGGCTCCTCTGCTGCCTGCTCTTCCGCAGGGGCCTCTTGGGGTTCCTCGCGCGCGTCCGAGGTTTGCGCTTCTGGTGCGGGTTCAGCCGTTTCTTCGTTCGTTCCCAGAACATCTCCCAGTGTGTCGCGAATGATGTTTTGAAGCGGGTCCGTCGGTTCACCTTCTTGCGGTGTGGTCGAAAGCGCACCCCCAATCAAGCCTGCAAAGTCAGGCGAGTACTTGATGTTGCTTAACGGGCCTTCGATGATTACGGGAATTGTTACGCCGCTCACATTAAAGTCGCCCCCTTGGCCGCCCGTATTCGCGGTGACTTTGGGGTTGATCCGAAAGCGGACATATTGCTGAGGCAAGTCCACTGTTCCTCCGCCGGTCACACGCACGAGCGGGCCAATCAGCGAGAGGTTCGAGTTTTTCACAATGCCGCGGTCGATTTGGAACGTGCCGCCGAATTCGGTGAAATAGGTCTTCTTGCTGTTGCCGACATCGTCTTGACCCGCTGAATTGTTGAGCCCCAGGCCCAGGTTTGGTGCAATTTGGTCGAGTGTTTTTGCCATGGCGGCAAGGTCTACGCCGCGCCACGCTCCATCGCGCACCAGCAGTTCGCCGGTCCCATTCAGATTTCTGACCAATTGAGCTTGGCTCACTCCAGACGAGCGCAGGGAATACGTCACTCTGCCAATTCCCTCCAGCATGTCGAACTTGGAGGAATCCCGCAAAAATGGAAGCATCTTAATGGCATCGATTGTAAACGAGGAAACGAGGCTGGGCGTGCGTTGATTGGCATTGAGAGTCAATTCCCCTTGGCCGGCGCCGCTATACATGGCCATCTCATTCAGTTTGGCGGTCATCACGCCGTTCGAGATATCAATGTCTACATCACTCTTTCCGATCTTGATGTCCTGGAAGAAAAGTTGATCTGTTGTCAGATCAAGATCGGCATTGAAGGATTTGAGAGCTGCAAAATCCATCGGTTCCGTGCTCCACTGGTCTGCGGAGCCGGAATTCACGGTCACGGTGCCGCCGCCCGCATTTCCGCTTGTGGATGAGCCGGCGGCCGGTGTGGTTCCCATGAACTTATTGAAATCAAGCTTGTCCACGGCAAGCTTTGCGGTCACGGTCGGCACCTTCGTTGTAAGGTTGAGGTCTAACCGGCCGTTGCCTTGCATTCCGTCAAAAAAGATATCCAGATCGGGAAGGCTTGCGCGTTCGCCTGTGGCCTCTAGAGAACTCTTGATCCGCAACGCGCCAAATCCCCCGGTTCCGCCGATGGGATTGCCCATAAAGGCCGCAAATTTCCGTACAGACGGGATATCAACATTGATATTGCCGCCAATTTTGGTTTGGGCGTTGTTTAGCCCCTCCAATGAGCCATCGAATTTGACTTTTCCTAAGGTCGAGTCGAGGTCGATAAATGCCATAGTGGCGGATCCGTCCGAAAGAGCGCGGGGTTTATCAATACGGACGTTCAGTGCGACCGGTTGTCCATTAAAATCCAGATCGCCGTCGACGGAAAACGGTGCGTCAATACTCTGTAGGGAAACCTGTACATTGACGTTTTCGTATACGTCCTTTGAGCCGTCCGCCCGAAACAAGCGGACCGTCCCATTCTCAAGGCGCACATCCCCCAACTGAATATCTGATATCCGGCTCGTTCCGCCGGATTGGCCGGAAGTTTCTCCGGACGGTTCGGGTTGGGTCTTTTCTTCGGTTGCGGGGCTACCGGATCCGCCCTCAAACTCCCAATTCCCACCACCAGATGCGTTTTCCTCCAAATTAATTTCGGGATTGATCAGTACAAACCGTTCAACCCGTGCAACGCCGCCGCTGAAGAGCGAGTCAAAAGGGAGCTGCACATCGACCTTTTCCGCCTTGGCAAAGAAATCGGACTTGCCGTCCGGCGCATTGCCAATTTTCACATCGCTGAGTTTCACCTTTAGGGTGGGAAAGAGAGACAGACTTACGTCGTCACCGATGCTGATATCTCTACCTGTTTGATTGCTTGCGAGTTCAGCCACCCGGTCTTTGTACAAGGATGCGGGAATAAAGTTTGGTGCCACCAAGACGGCAATGACCAAAACAACGAAAAGCGTGACAGTCCCACCCAATATTCGGTTCATAAAAGACCTCCGGTCAGAGATGCATGGCGATGCCTCGCGAAGGTGCGAGGGATTGGTTCAGTATAGGTTAATTCACGCTTCGGATACAGGTATCAGGCGAATAAGAGGTTAAATCACTTTTACCTTCAAGTGGGGTCCAAACAGGGCAGAACAGGGACATTGAGGCGGCGATGATTGGGCCCGAACATAATTCTACGGCCATGCCCGCGAGTACTCCTCGAACCGAGGATTTTTGTCTCACAAGGTTGCAAACTGCTGCTCGAAGTCCTGGTTCCTGGCATTTTCGGCGCGTTGAACCTCCACACTGACACTGTTTTTAACTGCCGGCTTGCCTTCATTTCGGCTGAATAATTTTGTTGACACTGTTAAGTAAACAATGTAAACAAAACTCATGCCTAGACCTGCATATTCACAATCTGAACGCGAAGACATTGAGACCGACATCAGGAATGCGGCTTTGACGCTGTTCCGGAAGGTCGGTTACCGCGGCGCAAGCTTGCGCTCGATCGCGAGGGAGTTGGGTTGGAGCGCGACGGCTCTTTATCGCTATTACGAAAGCAAAGAGGCGCTCTTTGCAGCGGTTCGTGCCGAAGGGTTCAAAGAAATGCAGACTCTCCTTCGGCAAGCGCGTGAAGAGGCACCTTCGGCGGCTGACGCCGGCGCGCTCGGAATTCAAGCCTATGTTCGGTTTGCTGATGAAAAGCGCGCCCTTTACCAGCTGATGTATGAGTTGGATCAAGGAGATGTCGCTGAACTTCCGAACGTGCGGGCAGAAAGAGAAAAGGCGTTCGCGGAAGCCGAAGCTATAGCCGAAAATCTAATCAAAGAGACGGGGATCCGGCGGGAGCCAAATGAACTGGCTCACTTGATGTGGGTTAGTGCCCACGGTCTGGCGACGTTGCACGTGGCGAGCCAGCTGGATCTGGGAAAATCTGTCGGCGAACTTATTGAGCCCACGGTACAGGCGCTCATGTACGGATTGTTGGAACGGGAGAAGAAAGATGTATGATGCGATTATTGTTGGTGCACGGTGCGGCGGTGCTCCGCTAGCCATGTTGTTGGCCCGGCAAGGCCAGAAGGTTCTTCTGTTGGATCGTATGCCGATCGGCAGTGACATCATGTCGACCCATTTCTTGAAGAGATCCGGTGCGAGTCTCCTTCGAAAGTGGGGGTTGCTTGAGGAACTCAATAAGACGGACACACCTGCCATTCAGGCGCTCAACTTCCATATTGATTCCCTCACTCTCTCGGGACGGGCACCTGCATGTGATGGTGTCGATACAGACTTTACACCGCGCCGTACGATCCTTGACCCCATCCTGGTCAATGCGGCCGATGATGCTGGCGTGGAAATCCGGGACGAATTCACCGTCACCTCGCTTGTCTTTGACGGGGACCGTGTGACTGGTATTAGAGGAAAAACGTCCAATGGCACGGATGTAACCGAGCATGCCAAAGTCGTGGTCGGCGCGGATGGGCCTCATTCATTGGTTGGAAAATCCGTTGGTGCGGACCTTTATGTCGATGCCGGCACTCATACGTGTGGCTACTATGCCTATTATAGCGGTATTCGAGATGCGGACGATACGGCGCATTTGCATGTTCTCACCGACAAGCGAAGATTCGCAATTACGTTTCCGACGAATGATGATCTGGACATGGTGTTTTTGTTTTGGCCGACGGCTGAGGCAAAAGATGTGCGCAGAGATTTGAATGCAGCCTCTGACGCTAGCCTTCGTCTTATTCCAGATCTGGAGGCGCGCGTGCGACGAGGGGAGCGACAGACTCGGATCACCGGCACCCACATTTTGCCCAATTTCTTCAGGCGGGCCCATGGGCCGGGTTGGGCTCTAGTGGGCGATGCAGCCCTCCATAGAGATCCGATTACGGCTCAGGGCATTACGAACGCGTTCACGCATGCCGATATCCTTGGTGAAGAGCTGGGCCTTGCTCTGGCGGGTGAAAAAGATCTTGATACGGCCTTGTCAGACTATGATCGGCGCCAGTTCGAAAAGCTGAAACCCATGTTTGACTATACGGTCCATCTTGCGATGCTCCAGCCCTTGCCTGAGGACCTGCAGACGATGTTGCCCCAGATCGTTAATAATCCGGATGCTGTCGGTGCGTTCATCGGTGCCTTTATGGGAAGTGTGCCGCTTGATGCCGTCTTTCCTCCTCACTTGCTCCAACGGTTTTCTGACGACGTGGAACGTGGACAGATGGAGGCGCGCCGTGCTGCCTAAAAAGATGACCACAGAAGAACGGCTGCTTTGGTTGGCCGATATTGAGGAAATCAAACAGCTCAAAGCGCGGTATGCCCTGGCCTGCGATGACAATTACGATCCAGATGGAATTGCTGATCTGTTTACAGAAGATGCCGTTTGGGATGGCGGTTTCATGGGCAGGGCGGAAACCAAAGAAGGCATTCGTGAGTTCTTCAGGAACGCCTCCAACGTGGTTGCCTTTGCCGTTCATGGGGTAAGTAACCCATTGATCGATGTGACCGGCGATAGGGCGACGGGGCGCTGGTATCTTCACCAGCCAATGGTCGTCCACGGACAAGAGGCGTGCTTCTGGCTCTGTGCCCAGTACGAGGATCTCTATGCGCGGACGGAGCAGGGCTGGAGATTCGAAAGAGTTCTCGTCAAGGCGCGAGCCTTTAGTCCCTATAAAGAAGGGTTTGGAAAAGTCTTGCTCGCAGATTTGCCGACTTAGGAGGACACCAAGATGACGCTCATAGAAAAAGCCAAGGGGTTTTACGCTCTCGCTTTGTCAGATCCAGGGCAGGCGTGTCAGACGTTTTTGGCGGATGATTTTTGTCTTGAGAACCCATTGCCCGAAATCGTTCCGTTTGGGGGAACGTATCAAGGCGCGGATGGTTTCGTGCGATATCTGACCGAGATTGCCGGCGCCATCGATATGGGTCCCTTGGACATGGAAGAATGGACCGAGGGAAATGGGGTCGTCGCCGTGCGCGGTCACGAAGAGAGTCTCGTTCGGGCCACGGGGCGCACGTACCGAATGCGTTTCGTTCATTGGCTGTCTTTTGACGAATACGGAAAGATTCGTGTCATGCGCGAGTACAACGACACCGCAGAAATGGAAAAGGCGTTCAAAAATGAAAACTAGCGCAAGGATGACCCTGGTCGGTTCGGTTGTTCTCTTCGGATGGACAAGCGTTCAATCTGCAGATCTCATTCACGACGTTGAGCAACAAATCATCGCCGATCAGCACGCGGCTGACTGGCAAGAGGAAGATCGCGGCATTGACCAGTTGCTCGATGCATTGAAGTCAAAGCAGGGCAAAACGCCAAATCTCATACATATTATGTGGGATGATACGAGCGTCGGCGAAGTGGGTATCCCCGAGATCAATAAGATTCTGGGCTTCGATACGCCTCACATAAACCAAATGGCGGATGAAGGCATGGCGTTTACTCGTATGTATACGGAGCCGTCTTGCACACCCACACGCGCAGCCTTTTTGACAGGTCGATTGTCCGTCCGTTCGGGCATGTACAAGGTGGGATTTCCTCCGGAAGGGGCGGGTCTTAACGGGGACGAGGTGACCCTGGCGGAAGTTCTCGGATCCCATGGGTATCGAACCGGCTTTGTGGGCAAGGGCCATCAGGGCGATATCGAGCAATCCTATTTGCACAAACAAGGCTTCGACTACGCGAATTTCTCGCTCTACAATCAGTATCCTTTCATGACGTGGAACGTGCAAGCGGCGGCGGCGGGCCGGGCGAACGGTTTGTTTCCGTTTCAATGGGACAAAACCCATACTCTCGACAAAGAGTTTCGCCCCCTGGGATTCATAAATCAGCTGGAAGCGCGAAAAGGGGGCGAAGCCAAAGAGTTTATGGGGCCGCCATCGCCCGAGAACTACAAGAAGCTCATGCGGGCAAATCAGCAACAGGCCCTTAACTTTGTCCGTGAGCATGCCAACGGAGATGCGCCGTTCTTTTTGACCTATTGGCCGCATATGGCGGATCCGTTTGTGAAACCAAAGGATCTGACGAGTGATGCGTCCACGTGGTGGGCGTACTCGATGGAGCAGCTTGACCGGGATATCGGCCAAGTCTTGGCGCTTCTCGAGGACCTGGGCGTTGCGGAAAACACTCTCGTGATCGCTATGGCCGACAATGGTCCCATGCATGAGTTGGCCCCTAACGGACCGCACGAAGTCATCTTTTCCGGTTACAAGAGTGACCATCGGGAAGGGGGCGTGCGCGTACCGGCCTTTGCCTGGTGGCCCGGTACGATCAAAGACGGACAAGTCGTGAACGATATGATTACCGTACACGATCTTTTTACGACCTTTGCTCGGTTGGGCGATGCGCTGGAGTCCGTTCCACGCGATCGTGTAATTGACGGTATTGACCAAACGGCTCTTCTTCTGAACGGGGAGGGGCGCTCGCGCCGCGACTATTATCACATCTACACGGGCGACGAGCTTGCGGCGTCCATCAAACAACAGATCAAGAGGGACTGGACAAAGGACCGTCCCGGCTTGGTTGGAGACGCGTTCTTTGATCTGTACCGTGACACAAGGGAAGAAAACGGCGATATGCCGCCTTATCTTTGGGCGTGGCTGGCATTCGATCATATGAAGGAACGGCACCTGAAACAGATGGAAGACTATCCGAACCGTCCGGTCACGAGGGGCGTCCCCTATGAAGGCATTGAGGAGCTGCGATCGGAGGCCAAGCGCCTGTCCGAACGGTTGGTGAAGTATAACCTTCCGCCAGAAGACGAAAAAGAAGCGCAACTACGCTGAGGCGTAGGGAGGATGGTATGATCTGGGAAATCGCACATTGGCTGTTGCTTGCATCGGCTGCTGGCCTTGCCTCTCTTTACTTCAGAGATCTCGGGGATGTTACGCAGATCATCTTTGACGTAAAGCGGCGAAACGTGATGCGCGCCATCAGGCATGAACGCGCCATGATTGCGGCAAGCCTTTTGACCTTTGCCGGAGCTTTGGGGATTCACGTGTGGCAGGAAACCGGCGTGGCTTTGCTCGTGTGGATCGTGGCCTTCGCCCTGCTGGTTATGTTGGGGTTGCCTTGGCTCTGGCTTCACGTTGGATTGCGTGATCAGCAGGACCGGGCAACCCATTATTCGATCCAAGAGGCCAAGCAGCATGTGCGGCCGGAGGACAGCGTCATCGTGATCGAGAATAACGGAGAGGCGCAGGCCTATCCTGACCACCAGATCAAACGCCCGCATCTGGCGAGCCGACCAAAAGGTCTGGGAGGGGAGGACGTGATGATGTCCTATTGCGCGATGACGCATTTGGGTTTGGCCTACAAGCCTGTGATTGACGGCAAGAAATTGGACCTGGAAGTCATTGCTCAGCACGGCAATAATTTGATCATGAGAGATAAGGTAACGGGCGAACCCATCCAACAGGTCTACGGCACGCGAGAGCGGGATGGAAGGGGAGGTGTCGGCATGGCGCCCTGGCCGACGTTCCGTATGTCGTTTCGGGCGTTTGAGCAGGCCTTTCCCGATGGCGAAGTCTTTCTCAACAAGATCAAGACATTTCGGGAGAACCCCTTGCTGTGTGTATTCGACAATATTGTAGAGGCGATCTTTCTATGGGCCGTAACTTCCCATCACAACAGTCACACTCTCTTGTTTGAAACTTTGGATCACGAAGATGACCGATTGCCGCGCAAGGAGCTGATCTGGGGTTTCACCGTTAACGGCGAGCCTGTTGCGTATACTGAGGAGTTCGTTCGCGGGGAGGGTAACGTCGTCAATGCAGAGGTTGGGGGTCGCCGCGTGGTCATCGCCTATGATCCGAACTACGAGTCCCTCGGTGTCTACTATAATGAAGGGGCGCTGCCTGTTCATAAGATTGATTTCTGGGGCAACTCAGATCGCGGACGGCTGAAACGTGTTGAGACGTTACAGGCGGGGGCGTATTGGTGTGTTTGGGCAAACTTCTTTCCAGAAACGGATCTCAATCGTACGGACTCTGTGCGACTGTCGGAGGCGGCTTAGGAGATGACATTGACAAACGATACATATGGTCCTTTTGAATCTCTTTTGGCGCTCTCAAATCGCATCAAGGCGCGTACGGTCTCGCCGGTTGAGGTTACACAAGCCGTCCTCGAGCGGATTAAACGAACGGATGACCATTATGGGGCTTACGTCCTGGTGGATGAGGCTGGCGCGATGGCGGCGGCGCGGGAGGCCGAAAGTGCCATTGCGGCCGGCGACTACAAAGGGCCCCTGCACGGTGTTCCCCTTGCGGTCAAAGACATCTTTGGAACTGAAAATCTACCCACGCGGTGTGGTTCCGTCATTTCAGAAGAGCTTGTGCCCGAACGAGATGCGCCCGTCGTACGGCGTCTGCGCCGGGCGGGCGCCGTTATTCTTGGCAAAACCGCTACGACGGAGTTTGCGTTGTCCGGCTATCATCCAACTTTGTCCCCACCGCAAAACCCTTGGGGGCACGATCGCTGGGCAGGCGTTTCGTCAAGCGGCTCCGGTGTTGCGGTTGCGGCCGGGCTCGCTTATGGAGCCCTTGGCACAGACACGGGCGGGTCCGTGCGCTATCCGGCGGCAGCTAATGGCTGTGTAGGGATGAAGCCTTCTTACGACCTGTTGAGCAGGGAAGGGGTCTTTCCTCTTGCGGAGAGTCTTGATCATGTGGGCGTGTTTGGCCGCCGGGTCGGCGATGCGGCCTTGCTCTTAGATGTCTGCGCCGGCACAGCGCAACCTTCGGCTGATCGGTCTCGTCCATCGTCCGTTCGGATCGGCCTGGACCGAACTCTCGTTGAGCAATCGGCACATCCCGAAGTTGCAGCCTCGCTATCTGAGGCCCTTGCGGTGCTGGAATCCCTGGGTCACGAACTTGTGGAACTGGATCTTTCCATTTTCTCTCAGTTGGCGGAGTTGTGGGGTGCGACCACGGCGATGGAGGCCTGGCACGGCCACAAAGATCTATTTGAGGCGCATGCAGATGAATACGGACCGGTATTTCGAAACTTGCTTGAGGAGGGGCAAAGACTGACGTCGGAGCAAAAGAACCATATCATTGAGACCCGCGAGGGGCTGGTCGCGCAGCTTATTTCGGTCTTTGACCTCGTGGACGTGTTGGCGTGCCCGAGTTGCCCAATGCCTGCGATGCCGTTGGCCGAATTCCCACCTCAGCAAGTTTTGCCGCCGGAAGCCGTCTCCCAATTCTTGACGTTCACGGCGGCTGCCAATTTCGGCGGGTTGCCGACGATTTCGGCTCCGTGCGGTTTTTCTTCGGAGACGATGCCGATCAGTCTGCAGCTCATCGGCCCCCGGAACAGTGAACGCACTATTATCCATCTTATGGAGGCCTTCGAAGGCGCCACCGATTGGAAAACGCGTGTTCCTCCGGCCATGCCCAATTGAGAGGTCTCGACGCAACCGGCAAGTCACAAAGGATCAGACCCAACGATGAGGGTCCGTCTCTGAATGCGGAGCGCCTTATCCAGGAACAGCCGCTAAATCTGCGGGGAACGTGATGGAGACGGTTGTTCCGGTTCCCGGTGTGCTGTCTATCTTAAACGAGCCGCTATTCGCTTCAGTCAGCGCCTTTGCCAACGGAAGTCCAAGCCCTGTACCCTTGAGGTGCGGCTTCTCGGACGCCAGTTTTCGCGCCGACTGTGTTTGCCGGAAGGGTTGTAAAGCGATTTCGACGTCGTCGGCGCTCATGCCGGGGCCGGAGTCTTTGACTTGGATTGTCACACCGCCGTCGGTGCGCGTTTTGGCGACAAGGTAGACTTTGTCGCCTTGGTTGCTGAACTTGACTGCGTTGGACAAAAGATTGAGCAGCACGCGCTCGCATGCGTCGGGATCGATATGGACACTCGGCAAGTGGTTGGACGCCCGCAAGCTCAACGTCACCCCCGCCTCTTTGGCGAGAGGCAGCAGCATGCGCGCGCAATCGGCCATGAGCTGCTTGAGATTGACGTCTGCGCGGCGCACGTCGAACTGACCGGCTTTGATCTTCGACAGTTCCAAGAGATTGTTCACTAGTCCAAGCAAGTGAGTGCTGCTGGAGTGGATGTCGGAAACATAGTCCTTGTAACGATCATTGTCGAGCGGACCTAAATGTTCGTCCCGCATGATTTCGGAGAAACCTTTGATCGCATTCAAAGGCGTACGCATGTCATGACTAAGCGATGCAACGAAACTGAGTAATTCGCTCGTGCGATCGCCATCCTCCGGGTCTTGCGATGCTGCTTCCAGTTCGCCTGCTTCCTCGAAAACGGCATAGTAGCGCGCACCGTCCTGATCGTTATTGACGCCAATTAGGCTCAACGTCACACTCAACGGACCTTCCGACCGCACGAGGTTTGCCGGACACTGGGACAGGATTGTCGCATTGCCGGTGCCGATTTTGTCCGTAGACAGCGCATTCATGACGAGGTCTTTTGTGGCCGGGTCAAGCAGCGTTGAGAACCGTTTTCCGACAACGCGTGTTTCCTCGCTGTCCGTTTCCGGTTCTTCCGGATTCAGCAGGTGAACCGCGGTCGTGTTCGCATAGTCGATGATACCGCTCGGTAAAAATGAAATCACGCCCCAGGCGACTTCGTCAAAGACGCGCAGACGTGCAGACGCTTTGGGCATCCGGTGGCTCATATGATCGAACAGAGATGTAACTTCGTCGGTTGCCGATTCCTTGTTCCAGAATGTGTTCTCACGGCGAGCAACATCTTCGAAGACACGGGCGACGTCCATCCAGATCTTGTAGGAATCCTCAATATCACGAACATGAACGGTGAAGGCTGGTGAACCGGTCAGTGGATGACTTGCTCTTTTGGCCGTAAGGCGGTGGCGCCGCACACCAAACTTGGTATTGACACGGACGGTCCGGCTGCAAATTCCATCGGCGAGCACGCGCAGAATAATGCGAACGGCTTGGTCGCCGCCGCTGATTCTGCCGGACAGATCTGTTGGCAGATTTGTTCCGAAGAGATCGCTGGCGGCCTGATTTTCGGTCACCAATGCTCCGTCGATCCCATAAAGGCTGAGGGCAACCGGGGCGTGGCGCGCGAGTGCGATTTCCGGATTGTGTTCGGGAGATTGACCGCTCTCTTCGACATGCTCAATTTCGACCAGCAGTCCGGGCCGGCCTGTGCCAACCTGATACAAAGTGATCTCGCAGTTGGCGAAAACCGTTTCGTGATCAGGATTGAGTTGCAGTCTTGCCGTCAGTGGGGACGCATCAGCTACATGGCGTTTGGCACGTTCGAAGCTGCGAACGGATACGTCATCGGGACCAAAATCGCGTGCCAGCAAGTCAAGCAAAGTGGCCTCTCGCCAAAAGACCACAGCAGCATCTGTGGCCCATACGATGCGCCGGCGCTCTATATCCCACAACCAAGCGGGCCGATCATGTTGCCTTAGGGATTGCAGGTCTTGCTGGGTTCCCTCGTTCATCGTGTCGTCCTCTGCCACCGTTTGCCGAGTTTTCTGCGCTTGGCATCTCCACCGGCGGTGTCGTTCCAAATTTACTCAAACGCCCTTCGGAACTGTTCGTCAGGTCGAAAGACAGTGTTTGATTCGGCACACTTGTCGCCCCGGGTTCGGGTTCAGGCGCGAGACCGTCCTGAGTGCACCACTCTAAGAAACCGCGTCGAACCGTGCTTTCGTGTCAAGGTACGGACGCAGATTAAAGACGCCTGACTGTACCCTACTTGCAGACAGCGGGCCATCTTTTTTGAGGGCGATTGGGTAAATCTCTGTTGGGCTTCATCACATTCAACTCGGGGGAAGAGGCGACCTTAATGGGGCGCGTTTTGTTCCGCGAGAGCGGCGGCCTGTTCGATTTCCGCTGCGATTTCCCGGGCCTCATCAGGGGTGAAGTCCATCGGCAGAGAATGGCGTTCCGTTCTAACGAACAGGCGGACCATGCCTTGGTCGGTTGGCCCAATTTGGATTTCTCCTGCTTCGTCGGTCTGCGTGTTGATGTCGGTTTTATCGGCCATGAGTCGACTTCTTTCGTTCTTTGTATTCTTCTTTGCGGAAGACGGCGCAGTGACAGGCTGCCGTTTCCAACCTGTTCAAAAGTTGATCCGCTTATAGATAAACCAAGGCAGCAAGCGGTGGACAATCATGAGTGGACGCCACCATCCTGGTATGTAGGCAACCAATCCGGGCTGTGCGCAGCTTTTGAGAATCAATTCTGCAGCATGGTCGGGTTTGAGCTTCGGCAGAGGGCGCTTTTCGCCAAATCCCATGTTCGTGTCCAGATAGCCGACCCGCATGATCTTTATGCTTAGGCCGGTGTCTGCGAAGCGGTGGCGAAGTCCTTTAACGTAAAACTCAAGGGCGTGCTTGCTTGATGCATAGACGGTGTTGCGTCCGCGGGGCCTGTTCGCCGCTACGGTGGATATGATCACGATTTGGGCCGCTTGATGCTCAAGCAGATTTGGCAAGACAAAGTTGATGATGCGCACCGCCCCCTCGTAATTGACCCGAATGAGCTGTGTGGCTTGATCGTCCGACACGGGGCCCGCGTCCTGATGGGTTGAGGATCCGGCGACGACAAAGACCCTGTCGATGCTCTTTGAGTGCATCGCGGTGTCTGCCAAAGACCTTGAGTCCAATTTGTTCAAATCGAGTTCAACGCACGCCACCGCAACTCCGAACCGCAATTTCAAGTCTTGGGCGAGGGGATCGAGATCTTCCATTGCCGATGAACATAAGATCAAGTCTTGACCTCTTCGCGCCAGAGATTCCGCCAGAGCGCGACCGAGGCCGGCTGAGGCTCCGACAATCAACGACGTCACAGCCCCAGCCTTTCTGAGAGTTTTGATTTGAACCGCCGATTAGGATCGAACGTGTGTAGACGCTCTCTAAACTCTTCGTAATCGGCGTACTGAGCTTTGACCGTTTTCTGATCGATTCGATTGTCTTTGATGAGGTTCGTTCTCGCGCCCATGGCAACGTTTAGCGCATCGATCTTCTTCAGAAGATCTTCGGACTTAGGTGTCCGGGGCACGTCAAAGGATATGCTCAGGCCGTCCCCTTCGAAGCGCAGGAGCTTATGGTTGCCGCGGAAGATTTGGAGGACGGTCCGGCTGATGTCGTATTCACCCTGTTGAACAAGGGTGCGGAGGTCGTTTAAATATCTGTCCACTGCGTTCGCAGGGATCAGAACCTGATGCTGAACGATAATCTTGTCTTTATGGAGAGCAAAATAGGACCAGTCCGTATGCGGGGAAAACAGATAGTCTCGAAGGGGAGCGATAGGATCTGAGTTGTCCATGCTATTTGCCGGTGACGATCTCCCACGAAATCTGGACAGTAAGTTGAAGACAAATGAATTGTTTCCGGGTTCGATGTTCGGGTTCAGTTTGGGGTACTCGAACTCTGCTGTTTCTTTTCGGCCGTCTCCACGGTGGAATCTGGCCAAAACGGTGGTGCCGGGTATGTCCGCGGTCCGGCCGAAGTCATGCGTGCTTGTCATGAAGTCCGCGCGTTGCCAATTCTCCTGGAGCAGTTTGTATGCTTCTTCGAGACCGACGAGTTTTTGCTTTTCTTGCTCGACACACTGAGCCGGAATTCTCCCCACTTTGATCTTTGCGCTTAAGATAGCGCCGGTCAGACCGAACCCCCCGCACGTTAACTCGAACACTTCAGGATTGGATGCTGGACTTAAGAGGAGTTCGCCATGGTCTGGATGGAAGAGTTTCATCTCCTCGATGAGAGAGCAGAAATTTCCCTCCCTAAATTGGTTTTTTCCGTGGGCGTCTGAGGCGATCAATCCGCCGACCGACAATTGCGGGTGCCCAGCGCATACAGACGGGACATATCCTCGCGAGATCAGGAATGAGTAGAGTTTGCCCAGCGTGATTCCTGCTTCGACGGTCACCGAGCCCCAATCTTGGTCTTGTGGAAGTTCCGCAGCGATAATGCGATCGAAGTGGCGCATGCTGACCGTGCGAGAATGATCCGCGAAGGATGCCGACGCGTAGGACAAGCCTGCCCCTTGTACGATGGAATTGGGGGCGGAGAACGAAGCGCGCAGATCGCGATAGCGGTCCGGTGCGCACCACTCCGCCCGGGCGAGGTCGTCTTGCCCGATCGTTGTAAAGGTTCTTGAAGCGGTTTTCATGAAGGAGAGGACCGACCTAAACTGTGTTTTAGCGCTCTTTACGTGTTGAGCGCCTGGGTTGCCCCGACTCGGCGGATTATGTCAATTGCCCGCACAAGATATTCTAGCGCTAAGTCGTACCGGATGGGGGAGCGATATTGCGAGCGTCCCGAGCTGGGATGAGTAGGAGCGGTTATTCCCACGTACAATTTTCGGGAATGGCCAGCATCCATTGACGCCGCGGCCTCTCACGCCATATATGTGTCCTTCTTTGGTTGATCGCCTCAGAGGTCGAGTTCAGCTGCGAGAGATCGCACATGCGATCGGCTATTGTGCCGCCTTAGCTCAGTTGGTTAGAGCGCTAGATTGTGGATCTAGAGGTCCCCCGTTCGAACCGGGGAGGCGGTACCATAAAACCAAGAGACTTCAACTCATTATGAGAACCCGCTGAAAACTCGCTCGAAGCCATTGCTTGAGTGTGTTCATAGGGCCCGCTATTATCAAGTGGGCGGTTACTTAGGGACGTCGGCTCTGGAATGGGCGCGTGCAGGCGTCGCAAACGAGCCCAGCGGAGTATGACAAGAGAAATTCGCTTCGAGGCTGTGGTTTGCAAAACGACGTCGCGGCGCTTGGGGATACTTGGAGGGCAATTTTTGGAGCTGTCAGACCTTATTTTTGAGCTCATTGAAGAGATCGAAGTTCAAACGAATTTTGAGGACCTTCACCGGTTGATGGCCGCCGCGTTGCCCTTGTCGAACGTCGACCATCTCGCGGCGCTCACAATTCCGCATGCTGAAACTATGTCTCGCGCGAATTGGCCGAACTGGCCGGAGGACTGGACCGACTTTTGTCGGCAAAAGGGCTTCCGCACGGCCAGTGACAGCCATGTCTCTTTGGAGATCGGTTTCGGGTCCGAGCCAGAGTCTTGGCGAAGAATAGACTTGGTTATCGATCCCATCGGGGAAATCTGGAATTCCCTAAGTGCGGGCCGCGATGTTTGGGTTTCGGATTCTTTGTTGGTTCCAATCTTGTCTGGTTCAAGCCGATTGAGCGGAATAACACTGATCGGTTTGGATCGAGGGGAAAGCAAAAAGTCGCAGTTAGCCATGTCTTTGTTAGCCCCTTACATTTTGCGACAGTGTACCTTCATCCACCATATGAGCTCGCCGGGAAGTGTTCGGGCGAGCCGGAGCAGCACGGAGAGAGCGAGTCCAAACGTTGTTGATGTCCGTTCTCGTGATGCAAGTGGAGAAGTACTCTTCGTTTCGCAACACACCATCCATGATATCTTAGTCCGCTCACAGAAGAAAAAAACTAGGGATTGACCGAAGCTCTGAACACGGTTCGTTTGTTCTTGGGTTCTGTGTCAGTAAAGAGAAGTAATCAATGGCTCACGAACCGCAAAGTCGCTTCCTATTTGATCTTGGCCTCATCGATTCGTACTCTCTTGCTGCGTTTTGCGGGGTGGAGCTTGACTACGGAGATGCGGTTTCTTGGAAGCGCGTTCTTTCCGGCGGTCGCTTGAGCCGAACTTTATCGTGCAATATGATCTACTCATCAGGGAGTGAAACTCGGTGCATGGCGTGAAACTTCAGAGTTCCGTTTTCGAGATTGTCGAGAAGATCGAGACGTTTCAGGAACAGAGCGATCTTGAGAGATATTTGAGTGAAGAGCTCAAAAATCTCGGGATTGATAATTTCGGTTTGTCCGAGTTTGGCGGCGTTCCTGTTGACCAGCGTGTCTATCTCGACCAGTCCGCCAATGATGAGTGGAAGCAGGCCTATTTCCAGGAGCGGCTGGAGCGTTATGATCCGGTTGTGCTTGAACTTTATGAAGGGAGTTCCGGTCCAATATATTGGGACCATTTGGTTCAGCGGTATGAGCCCCAATCCAAACCTTGGGATGTGATGAATCGCGCGCGGCTTATGGGTTTTGAACAGGGCGTGAGCTTTCCCATCAAGGGTTCAGGCGGTCAATTGGCATGCGTCAGTATGCTTGGCCCTCTTGCGAAAGAAGGCGGCCTGGCGTGCAGGGCTCTCGATTACGTTGCGATCTACCTTTACCGCCAAGTGGTCAGCTTGAGCGGACGGCCTGACTGGAGTGGGCAAAAAGACCTAACCGAGAGAGAACGTGAATGCGTCCTTTGGATGACCCACGGAAAATCGGATTGGGAAACCGGGGAGATTCTTAATATTTCCCAGCACACGGTAAGGACGCATATCCGACGTTCGATGGTCAAATTGGGTGTCTTCTCAAGGGTACATCTCGCTGCTGAAGCACTTCGCCAAGGACAGATCAGGTATTAACTTCGCATTACTTGTAGCCAATATTGGCGACTATCGTTCCTCAAGCGAATACATCAACATCGGGCCTTCAACGAAATAAAGAGGGCTACAATGTTGTTTGTCGTAACGCGGTTGAATGCTCGCGAATTCGAAGCTGAGTTGGACGAAATGTTCGCATTGCGTCACAAGGTGCTTGCTGAGCATCTAAAATGGGACGTTTCCAGCGAAAACGGTCGCGAAAGAGACGAATTTGATGATGGGAATGCAATCTATCTGATGTGTCAGCATCAGGGAGCCATGGTCGGCGTGATACGATTCGTGCATTCGATGTTGCCCACATTGTCGTCTGAGATCTTTTCTTCCCTGTTCACGCGGCGCGGGGTGCCAAGAGAGCAGGATATCTATGATGGTTCGAGATTCTGCGTCGACCCTGAGACTCCTTACTTTAGAATGCATATCGGCGAACTCATGGTGGGCATGGCAGAGTTTGGCCGCCACGTTGACCTGTCGGCGATCACTTCGGTCAATGACTATGAGATGTTTCGGCGGTATGCGGCCTCGGGACTTCCCACCTACCCTCTGGGATTGCCTGAGCAAGTCGGTGAGGGGACAAGTATTGTTGCGACCTCGTTCGAGATGTCCGAGGACGTCGTTGAACTCACTCAGAAGACCATCGGCTATTTCCAAAAAGACCTCATCTCCGAACCCGATGTTCGAATGTTGAAGCAATTTCATGCGGAGATGTTGTACCAGGTGTCGGACAGGTCCTTACTCAATGTCAGACGTGAGTCCGCGCGGTCCCAACAGGAAATTGTTTTGCACTAGATCCGTTTTGGTTTTGACGGAAACACAAAACGGCTCCAGACTCCTTGTTTTACGCGATTTCGGACGGTGGCGAGGTGCATTCGTGCCGAACGTTTCCTTCGCTTGGTCGATTGATCCTCGATCAGTCGACTCTCAGCCTCACACCTGGAAACGCCGCAGTGTAAACGACGCAGCGCAGGAGAACCTTGCTGAGACTATTTGTCACTGGACAGACTATTTGGTTCTGGCCAAACCCAAGTTAAAGAGGGCGAAACATCATGTTTGGCTGTGACTGTCCAGGCCTAGTCGATGTTGTCTGGCTTCTGTCGGCTTACGAAAGCCACTAGGATTCGCGGCTTGCCAACGCCAGGTGTCGGCGCACATGGCGGCAAGATTGCGTTTGGCTCGCCAACCAAGCAGCTGCTTAGCAAGTGAAGCATCTGCCCAGTAAGCGCTCACATCTCCGGGCCTCCTGCCAACGATTTCGTACGGAATGTCTTGCCCACTTGCTTTTTGGAATGCGCCGATGACTTCCAATACGCTGCTGTTCGTTCCTGTCCCCAAATTCACGGTGAGTAATCCCTCGTTGCCGCGCAGGTGGTCCAGCGCAGCCAGGTGACCTTCGGCGAGATCCATGACATGGATGTAGTCTCGCAAGCATGTTCCATCACGGGTCGGATAATCTCCTCCAAAGACAGACAGGCGTTCTTGCTGCCCCACGGCCACTTGCGCAATGTACGGCATGAGGTTGTTTGGCGTATCTCTAGGGTCTTCCCCAATCAGGCCGCTCTCATGAGCTCCCACCGGATTGAAGTATCGTAATCGTGCTATCCTCCAATCGGGCTCGGCTTCGGTTAGATCTGCAAGGATGTCTTCGATTATGACTTTGGTCCGCGCGTACGGACTCGTGGGATTTCGGGGACTATGTTCTTGGATCGGAACTTCTTTTGGTTCGCCGTATACGGTTGCGGAGGATGAAAAAACGAATGTCTTAACTCCGTACTCCTTCATCGCCTCCAATACTGTCAGCGTTCCGCCTACATTGTTGTGGTAGTAACTCAGAGGAACTTCAACGGATTCGCCGACGGCCTTATGGGCTGCAAAATGTAAGACCGCATCGATCTCCCACGATGAAAACACTTCTTTGAGTGTTGTGGCATCCCTGACGTCTCCGCGGATAAACGTTGGACGAACTCCCGTGATTTCGTGAATCCGCTCAATGACGAATTCACCGGAATTGCTCAAATCGTCTAGGATGATTGGATGCCAGCCCGCTTTGATTGCGACGACGGCGCAATGCGAGCCGATGTAGCCACAACCACCTGTGATCAAAATATTCATCCGTTAGTCATCCCCACCGGGCTGCGTTGATGCAGTCGTTTCAGTCTCGGCGCCGTCTATGCATCTTACTTATACTGTTTTGTCGCTCGAAATCTATTCTAAGAGTCCGAACTGAACAGTACAAAAGCCGTTTCTTCTTCCGAAATCGTCAAATCTCGGCGCACGATTAGGATCTGCCTGGCAATTGGGCTCTCCCTACTGCAACTTGAAAGGGTTTCGTCCCATTGGGCGCGCGCAGTCTTGTTTTGACCAAATTGATCGCGTGGTGTGCGCTCGGATGTGATACCTCAAACGGGTTTGATCGATTTCTTCTCGTGCCCGCCGTTTGAAACCGTCTTAGGTTGATCTGTAGGCGGTCTTCATTCATCCGCGAGTTGAAATTACTGGGCCGAGAATTGTGCGTATAACAAATGGCAGGTGACTGGGACGCTATGTTTGTTTTGGATATACTTGCCGGATGAGTCCATCTTCCCCAAATGGCCGGCCCACAGATGACGATCTCTTCGATGTCTCGCATCTGGATACCGAATTGTCTCGCCGGGCAACTTTTGGGGGTACGCTTGTTCTGTCGGCTCAGCTCCTAAAGATCGTACTCTTTTTTGGCGTTACGGCCATTCTTGCTCGATTGGTGCCACCGGCGGAATTTGGCCATGTCGCACTCATCCTTCCGGTCTTTTTCTTCATTGTCGATGTGAGCCGGAATTCGTTGGGTTCTGTTGTTATGCAGCGCAGTGAAATCGGACATGATGAGGTGAGCGGACTGTTTTGGATCAATCTGCTTATCGGCGGGGCATTGGCACTTTTGTTTTGTCTTTCCAGTCCGTTTTTTGTGGCGTTCTACAACAATAGTCAGGTCGTCTTGATTATGCTCGCCTTGGCCGCTCCAATGTTCGTTGCACCGATCGGAACGCTGTACGAAGCAATCTTGGGGCGCCAGATGAATTACCGGGCCATCGTTCTGGCGTCTCTCGGCTCCGAGATTCTGGCTGCAATTCTGGCCGTTATCGCGGCTCTTTCGGGTTGGAGCTATTGGGCGTTTGTGGTTCAAATTGTTGCGCGGTTTTGCGGCAATTTGGTCTTCGTCATGTTGGCAACGAAGTGGCGGCCAGCAGGACCCCGCGTCTGGCGCAAGGCGGTCCATTTGATGAAGTTCGGTGGGGACTTGGCTGCTTACTTCGTTTTGCAGGAAGGAACGAGTGCTCTTGGGACCGTGATTGTGGGGCGCACTCTGGGGCCCACAGCCGCGGGAATTTATTTCCGTGCGTGGAATGTTTCGATGTGGCCGATGACGCGCGTTATCGGCCCGCTCAGAGGGGTCATCGCATCAGCTTTGGCGCGAGCTATGGATGATGATGTTCGTGCTAAGCGGGCATTATTTCGTACGGTGACTTTGGCAGCGATGATTAGTGTGCCGCTCGCGGCATTCTTTTCGACGTGCGCGGATGGGATCGTGCTGTTGCTGTTGGGACCGGCATGGATCGAAACGGCATCTGTCCTGTCTTGGTTTGGTCTAATTCTGCTTGCCGCACCGATCATGTCGACGCTTGAGAGCTTTGTGACGATGACCGGGAATACGAGGAGCCTTTTGAGATACGGTGTATTCGGAGCGATTGTATCGATTCTTGGATACGTGATCGGTATCCAATTTGGTATGGTTGGCTTAGCCATATCCTATTCAATCACACAGGTTGCGTTGGCCTTGCCTGTTTTGATGATTGTCTCCGCCCGAGCGTTATCCGGACCTTGGTTCGCGACGCTAAGGGGTTTGCTCGGTGCAGTTGTGCCGTTTTTTATTGAGGCAGGCTTTATTGTCCTTGTGGTCCTGGAGGTGCGCGGACAGATGAGTGAACACTTGTCATCTTGGCCAGCGATCGTCGACTTGGCGGGAACTGGCGCATTTGTGGCGGTTTTGCATCTTGCCTTTTGTCTGGCGCTCCGCTCCTCCAGAGATGAACTCAAAAAGATGGCGGGACTAGCCCAATTGGGTATAAGAAAAACTTTAGGTGTGGGCTGATCAAGATGTCAGCCGATAAGATTGGGAGACCCGGACTTTGTGAAGTCCTGTACGCCAGTGTTGGGGGTGTCACGGTTGGTGCAACCGAGCCTGCGCAGCGTAGAGAGTGGTTGTGGAAGGCAAGTGGCCGTGGCGGATAGTTTGGGAACAGCGGTCATAATTGCGAGCCTTGGCCGGCCGGACGAACTTGCGCAGTTGAGCGTGGCCTTGAAGGGTCAGACGGTTCCACCTGATAGAGTGATTTTCTCGGTGACATGCGAGCAAGATCTTCCCGATAGGGATCAGTTGGTTGATGGCTGTGATGTTGTGTTTGGAGACAAAGGCTTGTGCGCCCAGCGGAATCGAGGGCTGGACCTTTGCCGTGATGACTATGATATCATTGTTTTTCTTGATGATGACTATCTTCCCACTTCCAGCACGATTGAGGGGATGAGGAAGTTCTTTAACGAACATCCTGATTATGTGGGTGTCAACGGCAACTTGATCGCGGATGGTATCAATTCTGGAGGAATCGATTACCACCAAGCTCTTGAAATGATCCGTCAATGGGAGGATCGGGGCGATGCGCTCGACACCACTCTGCTGACGGATCTAGATGGCCTTTATGGTTGCAACATGGCGTTTCGGGCGGACGCTATCGGCAGTAATCGTTTCGATGAGAGTTTGCCGCTTTATGGCTGGCAGGAGGATATTGACTTTTCCGCGCGGGTCGGGCGCGGGAAACATATGGGGAAGACAAAGGCTTTCGCAGGCATTCATCGCGGTGTAAACCGAGGCCGCACCAGCGGAGTACGCCTCGGCTATTCACAAATTGCCAATCCGATTTATCTCGTTCGTAAAGGAACAATGTCCCTTCCGTTCGCTCTTAAGATTTCTATAAAGAACTTTATTGCCAACCATGCGAAACTCATGAAACCGGAGCCTTGGATCGACCGGGTCGGGCGGGCCAAAGGAAACTGGTTTGCCATCGGAGACTTCCTTTTGGGCAAGGTCGAGCCGTCACGAATGCTTGAAATCGAGAAGTAGGTCTGGCGCAGACTTCAAAAAAAATCGGGGATAGGAATGAAGATCTCGCACAATGGGGAAGACGCATTGAACTCGGTGAAGCCGATTATTCTGGGTCTTGCTCTTTTTCTCCTTTCAGCGAACGACCGCCTAGAAGCTGAAGGCTGTACTCCAAGACTTGGGGTACAGACTCATTTTGCGCAAGGCTGGTCAATTGAAACTCTTCGATTGGCGGAGCGGGTTGGTGCGGGCGGGGTTCGCGATGGGATTCCTTGGCATGAAGTAGAGCCCCGACCCGGGTATTATGAGGTGCCTGGATATATAGATACATATCTAAAAAAGGCTGCTGCACGGAACATGAAAGCCACCGTGGTTTTTACCGGAGGAAACCCTCTTTATGATGAGGGATACACGCCTTATACGGCTGAAGGGAGGCAGGCATTTGCTTCTTTCGTTGCCTTCATTGTGCAACGTTATCGAAACGAAATCCAAGCGGTTGAAATCGGGAATGAGTTTAATGGGTCATTCGTAACGGGGCCCGCGACCGACAATCGTGAAGAACACTATGCTGCTTTGCTTCGCGAGGTCTATCACAAAGTCAAACAGGTCGCACCGGAAATGCCTGTTTTAGGCGGCGCAGCCCATTCGGTTCCGATCGGATGGTTTCAAGAGCTCATCAAACTGGGCGCCGCGGACTATATGGATGGGATCGTTGTTCATCCTTACCGAGAGATCCCAGAATTCTTGGACGATGAGATAGAAGGGCTCAAGGAACTCTTTAAGCGGAGCGCTTCGCTCAAACCGATCCATGCAACTGAAGTTGGTATTGAGACGGACCACCCCAGCAAGTCGCCGGCCCATTTTCTCAAATTGGTCACCCTCTTGTCCGCAAGCGGTGTCTGCGACATGCACTGGTATGCGCTGAGAGACGAAGAATGGTACGCGAATACCGGCTTGTTCACCACGGACGCCAAGCCCAAACCAGCGGCTTCGACGTTTGAAGTGCTGGTGAAGGACTTGCTGGCTTTTGGGCCTGCAAAACGCTTGGGGTCGGACGCTCTTACGCGTGTTTACCGATATGGCGATGCCGGACCTTATGTGGTCTGGGGGGCTGGACACAGCTTGGCGGCCGACGATGGTGCAGTCTTTCGCGATGCCACGGGTACAGAAATCCCCACACCGGCAGTACTGTCTGATAGTCCCATTATCGTCGAATCGCAAAGTCTCGAAATCGGCCACTCGAACATTGTTGGCGATACACTTTATCAGTATGCAAAGTTACCCTGGACATATCGAGCCGTTACGAGAGAGGGAACTGCGTATCTGTTGACTCGGCAGGACTGGGTCTGGTCAAGTTATTTGGGAAGCCCTCTCGTTTCCGACGTTGCGGTTGGACTTGATGCTGTAACCGTATCCATGACAGGTGCTTTTTCTGGTCGCGTCGTGGAGAAGTTTCGCGTGCCCGAGACAGGACGCTACGAGATCTCCGGGTGGCTCAAAAAGAAAGGTGATGCCGGCGGAGAAGCTGTCGTTCAGATTTCGGCAGGTGAGGTGGTATTGGCGTCCGTTCAACTTGTGCCCGGTTTTTCCATTGATCTCGACCCTGCGTCAGTGGTGCTCGAGTCCGGCGCTGAGATCGCGTTTGTTTATGACCCCAAAGGTGATAGCCTCGGAGATGTCATCGAGCGCCGGTTTTTCATCCGGAAGGGAAGTAACTAGCAGTGCGTTGGCCGTGACGTGCCGCCGGAATGTTGGATAGCATGAAATCCATCACGGCTTCGGGCAATTTGACCTGGCTCTGTCCGTTGACACTGGGTCCGCCGTGCCAGTGATCTCGCTGTTTCCTCCGTGCGGTGCAATAGAGGTTCTGCCAAGAGCATGCAGAAGTTTTTGAGCGGATGATTTCCAGCGGTAGTCTTTTGCCCGTTCTATTCCCTTTTGCCTCATGTGGTCGCGGAGTTCGCGGCTTTTCAGAACCCGCGAAACAGCTGCGATGATGGAGTCTGGGTCCGTTGAAATGCAGTATTCAGCAGCATCTGCACACCGTTCGCGCAACGCGGGAATATCGGAGCAGACCACCGGGCACCCAAGGGACATGGCTTCCATGGGTGGCAGTCCGGAAGATTCGTAATGGGACGGAAACACCAAGCACAATGCGTTTCGATAGATATCCATTAGCTGTTCGGGGTCATTGATTTGACCAAGGAATTCAATTTGTTCTGCAACATCATCGGGCATTTCAAAGTCCAGATCCGAAAAGACTTCACTGGTTCCACCGACAATCTTGAACGTGGTTCCTTCTTGCCGAGCCAACGCGATCGCGGCGCGAAGCAGTCCGTCGGCATTCTTGCGTTTCGAGAGCGAGCCTACATACAAGGCGTAGCCATTTTCTGATTGGTTGGCCGGCTGTTCCTTCTCTATGAGTTCATCTGGCAACCCACCGTTTTCCACGACATGCATACGCTTGGCGGCCTTAGGAAACCGTTCGGAGATCTTGAGTCGCTCCGCCTCCGACACTGTAAATAGCTCGCTTGATCGCTCCATAATCAGTGGTATGAGCGCCTTGTAAACGGCTCTAAACGGCAGACTGTAGGCTTGCGGAAAATACTCGTAGGACAGGTCGTGAATCATGACGGCGGTCGCACCCCCTGATACCAGTCTCAGAGCGGGCGCAGTATTCCCGAGGCAGAGTAGTGTTTCATCACCTGCGGTATGAGCAAGATCGATTTGTTCCCAGAGGTGACCGCCAAGGCGTCCAACCTTCTCTATCTTAATCTCGGACAGTGTTGGCGGATCGATGAAGGGGCGGTTTGGTGCAAGCAATCTTGCGGATTGGATCGGGGTGTTGCCTCCGGCAATCAGCTGATCAATGCTTTTGACGAGTTCCCGTGCGACTCGTTGCACACCGGTTACATCTTGGGTCAAGAACCGGCCGTTTATTGATAACTTCATGTCTCGCCCCCCTCGGTCCCGCGCGCGGTGGCCGGTGAACGGCAGGGCAAGGCAATGAGTGTGGAATGCATCTTTATCGTCTTCACTGTCGCCGTGAAATCTCTTGCAGCGTTTTTATCAGTTTGCTTGACGCATTGCTCCAGGTGAATTGGGCAGCGCGCTCTCGCGACAGTTCCGAGCGGCGGGTTCTTTCCGCTTCATCGTTTTTGAGTCTTGCGAAGGCATTCGCCCAGGCGCCTGGCTCTTTGGCCGGCGCATAGATGGCCGCGTCCCCGCAAACTTCGGGCAACGCTCCTTCAGGGGAAACCACAGCAGGACAGCCAAAGAGCATCGCCTCCAGCGGCGGCAGACCAAAGCCCTCAGTGAGGGAAGGAAAGGCCAGGCAAAGGGCGTGCCGATAGAGTACCGCGAGGTCTTCGTCTGCGACCTTCCCGGCAAAAACGACCCCGTCTGGAACTGAGTGGCCCGCTGCCTCAAAGTCTTCCCGGGTGGCCGCGCCGAAGAGAACCAAGCGCATATCGCTCATCCGGATATCGTTCAGTATAGTGAATAAAATGCTGATATTCTTGTGAAAGCGGACGTCCGATAGCGCCAAGACGTATTCATTTTGCCTGAGCGCGTGCTGCGTTAGGATTTCGGTATCGGATTGTTCTTTGCCAAAGTGATCCACCCCATTATGGATCACGGTGATCGGCTTGCTCGGAGGAACGACTCTGTAGCGGTAGAGCATTTCCTTGGAGTACTCGGAAATGGCGGCCACACATCTCAGTCTGTGGCCAAGAATGGTCTGTATGTATCTGTACCACACCCGGAAGGCGGGGCGGTAGGACTCAGGCACGAGAAAGACCTGTGCGTCGTGAATAAGAACGAGGCCGTCTTTCTTAAGGCATGGGGCGAGGTTACAGAGGCTTACAAGAAAGCGACCTCGAGTGTGAAGCGGGAGCTCCAATTGTTCCCAAAGCTGCCAAGACAAAAGGCCGATTTGTCTTTGGTTGATGTTCTTAAGCCCCAGATCGCGGATCGGCCTGTTCGGCGTCACGACCTCGAACTCAAACTCTTGCGCAAGGTGGGGGTCTTCCCCTAACAGTCTGTCGATGCCATAAATGAGTTGTTCCGCCACTCTGTGCACGGCCGTTTGCTCAGCGGCTAAAAACTTGCCGTTGATCGTAACGCGAAATGGGGAAGGATGTGTCAACTGGGCCTCTCTTTGCGTTTCAACCCGGTTGGCTTTTGCTGACGGTCGGGGCAGCGTTCCGGTGAGAGAGCTCTATCACGATCGGGATATGATCCGACCCCAGAGCAGGGCCGTTCGACACTTTGTGAACGGTGAGACCTGCTCCCAAGAAAGCATGATCAATCGGCAATATGGGTACTGTCCAACGCAGCGCCGGCCATGTGGGCAAAGAACGGGTTACACGCGCCGGACCCAAGGTCTGATCGAGGCGGCGCATCGCCACGGACCACGGCGTTAAGTTGAAATCTCCTGCAACTATGAGATCATCGTAGATGGGATCGTCTTTTAGGGAATGGATGAAACGCGTCAGATCACTTATGTCTCTCACCTGTTTACCGGGCTGGTTCCAAGGCCTCTCAAGCGCTGGGATTTTGGGCCTGGACAAGTGCGTTGCGACAATTCCGATCTGACGACCTTCAATCCCAAAAACAGCAAATGCAGCAGACAGGGATTGGCGATCAAAAGGGTCGATGCTGGCCAAGCCTTTGGATCGCAGGGGCGGGGTTTTTGAGAGAACAAGCGTCGGGCAAATGGTTTCGGCCGGAAGGCAATCGACCAAATAGGGATATTTCGTTTGGAGTTCGCCAATAAGGGGAAAAGCCAACTTGGTGGCTTCAAGTAAAATAACAAAGTCAGGGTTGGTCTTGAGTAGCCAATCGGCTGCCTCACGCCAAGAGGTGTTGTCCATCGAAACGTTGAAGCTGACCAAGCTTATGGTGCGAGCCGCTATTTGCGCCGTGCCGTGCGTCGTTGTCGTTAGATCTGGCAGAACGCGCGCTGAGAACGTTCCGACAGCTCCAAGAAAAATCATGAGGATTGCCGCCATTGCACCCATTCGCTTTTCCCTCCGGATGAAGAGCAATAAAGCGCAAAGGCCGATTTGTGCCGTCAACCAATAGGGCGCGAAATGGTTGACGAGATCAAGTTCGTCATAAAAGTGCGCACCAAAGCTGGCGGCAAACAGCGCCAAGGATGAAATGAAAAAGACTATCAAAAACAAAAGGATGGCGATCCTGCTTGAGTCTCAGACTGTGCGAGCGCACCCTACCTTAATCAATTGCAGAAATCCTTGACCGCAATGCAACACCAACCAAAAAAAGGGGGAACATAGAGCGAACAGGCGCAAAAAGATGTAGGCATGCCTTCTCATTGGTTTACAACCATTAACCATGATGAGTGGCCGCTTTTAGGCTTGAGTTTGCAGGAGTTTGCGCGACTGACCAAACAAAAGCTTCAAGTGCAAAGCGCAAGGGTAAATAGGATTTTGGGTGGGCGTCGAGCATGAGTAATCTTCCTGATCTCTACATTGATCATAACAAAGCACCTGTAGCGCCCCCTCAAGGGGCGTCCTATCAGGCAGGGCCAAATCAAGGTCCCGCGACCGGGACCTATGGTTTTGAACCTGATGATGATCAGCTTGATCTGCGTTATCTTCTGGGAACGTTCGCGCGTCAGCGCAAGCTCTTCTTTTTGGTCTTCGCGGCTATCTTTGGCCTTGTTGTCGCTTTCACTCTCCTTCAGACACCGCATTACTCGGCGACAACGGAGGTTGCCCTCAGTACACGCGATAAATCGTCAGGGCCTGAACTTTTGGATATGTCGAACGACTTACCAAAAGGGGACGCCGACATCAGCACGGAGCTTCGTGTCTTGTACTCCCGAAATCTTGCCGAAGCCGTCTACGACAAGGTCAACTCTTCTCAGGATGCCGTCCTGTCAACCGACCTTGAGGCCGGCTCCGGTCCTATGGATCTGGCGAAGTCTTACCTCAACGCGGGTGTGACGTTTATCAATCGTCAGATCGCATTGATCGGCTTGTTTGCGCCTAAGACTCTGTCTCCGGAAGAAATCGAGCAAGAAAAATCCCAGCATATTGATCAATTCCTCAAAGGTCTGAATGTGCGGAGAATTGGCAATGCTCATGCCGTTGCGATTTCCTATGCCCATCCGGACGCCGAGACTGCGGCGAAAGTGGCCGACGAGTACGCGCGTGCCTATGTTTACGATCAGTTGAAATACAAGCGCGAAACCAATCGGCGCGCTGCGGAATTCATGGAGAAACGGATCGACGAGCTTGGGGCGCAGTCCCAGGACGCGTCGCAACGGGCACTCCAATATCGGATCGAAAATGGTCTCTTGAGCGAATCCGGCTCGAGCTTGGACGAACAGAACATCGCCGCGCTTAATCGGGAATTGGCGCAGGCCCGTGCTGATCTCGCGGAGGCAGAAGCGCGATATAAGACCGCGACGACCATGATTTCTAAGGGTTCCAAGGGGGATGACTTTACCGAAGCGTTGTCCTCTGACGTCATCAAGAACTTGAGAACACAGCAAGCTGCGGTAACCGGGAAACTCGCTGAACTCAGCGTCGATCTTGGCTCTCGCCATCCTACAATTTTGCAAACCAGACAAGAACTGCGCGACGTCAATCGGCAAATCCAAAGTGAAATCGACCGTCTGGTTGCCAATCTGAAGAACGAAGTCCAAGGATTGGAGGAACGTGTTAATTCGTTGTCGGACAGTGTGGCGGCGTCTCGAACTCAGTTGGCGGACAAAAATCGTGCCCTGGTGCAGTTTGAAGAGCTGGATCGTCAGTCTGAAACCTCCAGAATTCTGTATGAAAACTATTTGAACAGCTACAAGGAGACCGTCGCCCGCGAAGGGATTGAGCAAGCAGATGCACGTATCTTGTCCCACGCACTGGTTCCAACAAGTCCGTCTAGTCCCAATATCAAGCTCAATCTTGCCTTTGGGTTGGCTTTGGCGTTTGCTGCTGCGAGTGCAGTTGCCTTCATCGCCGAGATGAATTATCCGGGGCTGACTCTGGGCCGGGATGTCGAGACCAAACTGCGCTTACCCAATTTGGGAATTGTGCCGACCTATACCCGCGGGAAAGTCCGCAAGAAGACAATGGAAAAGTCTCTGTCGGGTAAGAAAGCGTCAGTGCTTGGGGAATCCGTCTCGAACATTCTCACGTCCGTCCAGTTTATGTCCGGCAGCGGAACGCAGGTCATTTACGTGACGTCATCGTTCCCCAACGAAGGGAAATCGACGCTTTCGGCTCTCATCGCGCTGGTGGCCTCGCGCAAAGGTGCCAAGACAATCGCAGTGGACTGCGATCGCTTCAAGGGCGGACTGACCCGGCTGCTCAAGAGCGCAAAGGAACCGGGACTGGCCGAGTATTTGACCGGCAAGAAAGGTCTCGATGAATTGGTTCAACACGGCGTGTACAATGAAAACAGCAGTTTTCTGGGCGTTGGCAACACGAAACTGTCGGACGGCCGCGTTGAAGAAGACCATTCGTTCCCGGCGTTGGTACAAAAGTTGCGACAAGATTATGATTTGATTGTGCTGGATGGTCCGCCGCTTTTGCCGATTGCCGAAGCTCGAGAAATTGCTGCCCTTGCCGATTACACTATTATGGCTGCCAAATGGCGTTCTACGCCGCGCGATGCCATATCGGAAGCGATTAGAAAGCTACCGCACCACGTCCAAGCGAAGCTGGGTGTGGTTTTGACGCAGGTCGATTTGAAAGCCATGAAACGCATCGGTGTTGGCGATTCGTATCATTACTATGCGAAGCACATCACGGATTATATTGGCTGACAAAGAGTTCCATTGAGCTCTTTTGAAGACTTTTCGGGTTCATATGGATGATATCAAAGTTGCCATACTGCACTATTGGCTGGTGTCCATGCGCGGGGGCGAGCGCGTCCTAGAAAGCCTGCTGCGCTTGTTTCCGAATGCGGACATTTACACCCATGTCTATGATCCCGAGCGTGTCTCGGACTTGATCCGTGAGCGCAACGTAAAGACAACGTTCATCCAAAAGCTACCCGGGGCCAAGAAACACTACCAGAAGTATCTGCCGCTCATGCCGATGGCCTTGGAAGCGTTGGATCTGAGAGAATACGATCTCGTTATCAGCAGCGAGTCCGGGCCTGCTAAAGGCGTGATTACCGGTTTGGATGCTTTGCATGTCTGTTATTGTCATTCCCCCATGCGCTATTTGTGGGATCACTATCACAACTATCGCGACTCTGCGGGTTTTCTGAGTAGATCGCTCATGCGGCCCCTATTTCACTATCTCAGGATTTGGGACTTCGCCTCGTCGGTGCGCGTGGACAAATATGTTGCCAACTCGAATTTTATCAGACGGCGGATTGCCCGCGTTTGGGGACAAGAAGCCAGTGTTGTCCATCCACCGGTGGCCACGCATTTGTTTTCACAATCCAATCACGTTAGCGACCGATATTTGTGGGTTGGCCAATTCACCGCCTACAAAAAGGCCGAGTTGGTTATTGAAGCTTTCAATCGGCTGGGTTTGCCCATCACCATGGTGGGGACAGGTGAGCTTGAAGGCCGTTTAAAGGAGATGGCGAATCCGAATATCGAGTTTGTTCCCAGACTCTGTCTTGATGATCTGCGTACGGCTTACGCGCAATGCCGCGCGCTCATCTTCCCCACTGAAGAAGACTTTGGAATTGTTCCCGTGGAGGCCAATGCGTCCGGCCGGCCTGTGATTGCTTATGGCAGTGGCGGCGCGACCGAGACCATTGTGGATGAACAGACGGGACTTTTCTTTAAGGAACAAACGGTGGAAAGTTTGATCGACGCGATCAACCGATTTGAAGACTGGCTTCCCGACTTTTGTCCAAGCGCAGCGATGACAAATGCTGAGCGCTTTTCAACAGAAGAGTTTGAACGCAGCTTCATGGAAGAAGTGAAGAGTGCCCAGCTTCGCTTCTATGAAGCTTAGACCGGTGATTTCCGTGCGTGCAGGAATATGTGATTGTGGGGGATCGGTTGAGCCATGACGATCACTTACTTTGGGTTTTTTGTTGCGCTTGTGGGCGGTCTCTTGTTGGTTGTGAGCCGGCCCATCAGCTTGCTGAATTTTGTTCTCATTCTCAGTCTCATGGGTGGTTCGGCGGCGCTGATCGTTAGCAGTCTCGGCGGCGCGTCTGTTCAGCCCGTCTCGCTTGGGCTGGGGTTTTTGATGATGAGTGTTGCTTTACCCGGCCGCGGGAGGAACTCCCTCCTCATGGATGGGCTGCGAGAGAATTGGGCGCTCGTTTTCTTCGCTCTGTACGGGCTTATCGCAGCCTTCTTTCTGCCGCGCATATTTGCTGGGGCGATGGACGTCGTTCCGATGAATCCGTCAAATATCAGCTTCTTGTTCGACACATTTCCTTTACAGTTCAGCAGCCAGAATATCACCACGTCGTTCTATTTGGCGGGCACAGCGGCCGGCGCGGTGTGCGCCTATGTTGCCTGTAAAGCGCTCGAGGATCATTCCTCTCTGATTAAGATCGGCATTGCTGCAGGCGCCTTGCACGCGTTCTTGGGTCTTTCCGATGTTGTGCTCAATGGAACGGTTTATACACAGTTCCTGGACTTCTTCAGAAATGCGAACTATGCGCAAACGAACCATTACTTCGGCGGCATGCCGCGTATTGACGGCATCATGCCGGAGGCATCGGCATATGCGTCGATGGCCTTTGTCTGGTTTGTCTTGATGACCGAGTTTTGGCTGCGACGGATTATGCCGGTCTATTCGGGGGTCGTTGCGGTTGCGCTCTTGTGTGCACTGATATTGTCTCTTTCCTCCACCGCTTATGCCGCGCTTGCTGCATATGCGCTTCTGCTGCTGGTTCGCATTCTGATCGTTCCGGGGTCTATTACAGCCTCTCGCATATTCATCTTGATCTGGTTTGCGACGGTGGGACTCGCGACCGTTCTGGCCTTGTTTATGTTTAAACCGCTTTTGGCTCAGGAGTTCACTGCGATGATCGTTGAGTTGACAGCCGGCAAGGTCGACTCGGAGTCAGGTCAACAGCGTCTCTTTTGGGTGATGCAAGGGTTCAACGCGTTCTTGCAGTCCTATGGATTGGGAATTGGCCCCGGGAGTTTTCGGTCGTCCAGCTTTATCGTGGCAATATTAGGAAGTATGGGGATCATAGGGATTGCCCTGTTTGTGCTCTATTGCCTCAAAGTGTTTAAGCCTCTTGCGACGTCGACCTATGCGGTCAATCAAGAGGCGAAGAAGGCGCTCGGAGCTGCTCTCAGTTGGACGGCTATGATGCTCTTGGTGCCTATTTCGGTGTCGGGGCCTTCACCGGACCCCGGCCTGTTGTTTGGCCTTCTGGCGGGGGCCTCCATGGGGTTGCGGGAGCGAAAGCGCGCAGGTGTGACCCAGCCAAGGTGGGGTACGGATTTTGCATTAGAAGGGGCGCCGCACCCGGCAGGCTGACGGGACGCAAGAGCTGATGGATTACCGATCTTTTCAGGATATGAACAAGACGATCCTTCTGAACCGGCATCGCTTGCCAGCTAAGATCGATCTTGTCGTGGGAATTCCGCGGAGTGGTCTCATTTCGGCGGCGTATTTGTCGGTTGCTCTCAATCTTCCTATGACGGATCTTGCTACGCTTCTGGACGGGGGCGTGTTCGAAGCAGGAACAACAAAGAAGCGACCCGACTTTGAAGCTGCGTTGCAACGTGATCGAACCGTGGTGGTGATCGATGATTCCATTGGGTCAGGAACCGCGATGCGTTCCTATCGCAAGCGCATCGCCGAGTCGGGGATCGATGGAACGTTCTATTTTTGCGCAGTATACGGTCATATGTCGCGGCATCCGGACGCGGATGCTGTTCTCGAAAAAGTCAGCACGCCTGCTCTTTATGAATGGAACTTCATGCACCGACCGGAGATCGCCGAGGCGTGCTGCGATATTGATGGCGTGCTGTGCCCAAATGTTCCTCCCCAAGATGACGATGACGGCGAACGCTATTTGGAGTTTATACGCACCGCCCCGCCGTACTTCCTTCCCACACAGCGGATCGGATGTCTGATAACCGGACGCCGGGAAAAATATCGGGCTGAAACCGAAGACTGGCTCAAAAGGCATGGGGTGCAATATGATGAACTCGAGATGGTCGGGGATCTTTCGTATTCCCACGGCGAAGCAAAGGGCGTCTACCTTCGCGATTCTCGTCACAGCTTCTTCATTGAAAGTGAGCCTGATCAAGCCCATCAGATTGCGAGTCTTTCCAGCAAGCCCGTGATCTGCGTTGAGACACAAGAACTCGTGCAGCCTGGCGGTCCCTTCCTTAGCAAGAACTGGTTTTCGAGAACGGCAGTAACCAGTCAGTTAGGGCTTGCCAAGATTGCGCTTAGACGGTGGGTTGGCGACCGAGCTTACTACCGGCTGAAGTCGGCGTTGCATCGTTCTTCGCGTTAGGACCGTCACGGCTGGGGAGACGCGCGCAATTTGCTGCGGGTCAGACTCTCACTTACATGCCGCTGCGGTTCCACAGCATTTCCGGGATAGTCTTGATGGCAATACAAAAATCCCGCCAAAGTGTCCAGTTGCGCACATAGTAGGCGTCGAGCCGGACGCGTTCCTCATAGGTCGTACTGTTCCGGCCGTTGACTTGCCAGAGACCGGTCACGCCGGGGTCGACCCGATGATAATAATCAGCATAGTCACCATATTTGTCTAACTCGCCGGGGACGACGGGACGGGGTCCGACCATGCTCATTTCGCCCTTCAGAACATTGATCAGCTGGGGAAGCTCATCGAGACTGGTTTTGCGGAGAAACGATCCGATAGGGGTGACTCTCGGATCATTCTTGAGTTTTTGATGGAGTGACCATTCGTTGGCAGCGTCCGGATCAACTGCCAATAGCTTCAGCAGTCTTTCTTCGGCATCGACTGCCATTGTCCGGAACTTCAAACACTTGAAGATCTTTCCGCCGCGCCGGATGCGGTCTTGCCGAAAGAATACAGGTCCGCCGTCGAGTTTGATGGCAAGTGCGACTACGGAAAAGAGCGGCAGCAAAACCAGAAGCGCAACAAAAGAAACGATGCGGTCTGCGGCCGATTTGGCGATACGGGCCAGGGGCCGGTCTAAGTTGTCCAAGGGGGACATGAGAACACCGTCGAACGGCGAGAGAGACTGGACCATCATGTTGTCGATTGAGAGAGCTCCGGTCTCCGGTGCATAGATGTACGGTATCCGCAAACGCTGCAAGACCTCGATGAGATCGAGGGCATCTTCAAAGTCATGCTTGGACGGAGCGATTAAGACCCGGACCGCCCCGTTCGATTTCAAAACGCGGTGCATTTCATCCGGGCCTATCCTGTTGCCCATTCTCTGGATCTCCGCGACGACATGGGAGATTTTCAAATTGGAGACAACTTTCATGCCCAGTTCGGGGTGGGCACGTATGATCAGTTCTAGGCGCTCATGTTGTTCGGGTGTGCCAAGCAACAGGGTGGGCGCGAACCACGTGCCATACCGCATCAGGGCCAGACGCACCATGTGGCGTGCCGTCAGCATAAGAAATCCGGCGAAGGTCCAAGTGAGGACGACCGAAAGCCGGGAGGGATCGCCTTTGATCAAAAAACTGAACAAGGCGGTTGCCACAAACGCGCCCAAACACCCCACGAATATGTCTTTGAATTGCGAACTGTTGGTTTGGCGCGTTGAATAGTGTTTGCGCGCAAAAAGCCACAAGATCAGACAGGCACCCAACGCGAGCGTGAGTATGGTCTCATCGGCGAACTTGGCACTGGTAATGCTGAGGAGTTCGATGTGCAACTGCGCCCGCACGAAATTACTCAGATAATGCGCCAGAGGGATCGATAGGATGAGGCTGGCTAAATCGGCCACCAAATAGAACGAAGACGCCCGTCTTGTTCCCTCGACCAAGGACCGCCGCGCGATCTTTTCATTTGTTGCCTCAGTGGCAATGATACTCATGTTTCCACCAACCCGGCGGCCGTTAACCATACCGCCGAGATTCGGCTACATGGTCAACGCCCCACATTGCAACCAAAAAAGCGCTCTAGAATGCGGATTTCGCGCCTTTTGAGGACGGAAACGGCAGGTCGCAGGGACCGGCCGGCGGCCCGGGTTGGAAATACACTTTAAACACGAAAGCTGGACGAGATTTGTTCGGCTGAAGAGAGTTGGCGGGGTGCAAGGGTGGGCGCCTGTTCAGGGCGGGGGAAGAACCATGGCAATAACGGCTGAGTCCCAAACAATGACGCTTCCCCGGCTCGCCCGGGATCCAGAAAAACTGGGCCCCCGCTTAAAGCGGGGGAAGGGGTGGTTTGAAAACCAGCGTAGCCTTCTTTCCCCGGCCGCGCGAAGCGCGTGACCGGGGACCTATGAAGAAAGCGGACCCCCGCTCAAGGCGGGGGAATGAGCAAGTTTGAAAACCGGCGTAGCCTTCTTTCCCCGCCGGAGCGTGGCGAAGAGCGGGCAACAAGTGAGTTTGACCTCGTATCCTGACCCAAATTCAATCTTGATTAATCAGGATTTGTTAGGATTTGAACGTGTCATCACCTCGTCCGTTAACGTATGATTAAGCAAGTTCGACCTTTCCAGATCCTAAGACATAAACAGGGATTCACGCTCAGCGAGTTGATGATCGTGATGGCTGTCATGGGTACTATCGCCTTTATGGCGATCCCGAGGTTGAACATCGCGATGCTCGATGCGCAAGTGCAGGAAGCGGTTCCCTGGCTCACGGAAATTGCCGCCAAGAACCGGATGTACATGCTGGAAAACGGCCTCTATTGCTGCGGGTCGAGCACCATTCAAGAAGATGAAATCGTCTCTGACCTGGGCGTTCAGCTCGCCGACGTCGGCGACTTTTGTTTTGTCATGATTTGCCGGGATGCCTCACTTTGCGAAACGCCGGTGTCGACGGATTTCATCGCGCCGGCGGAGGCGGATGATCCGACCATTGAATTTGAAGTTTGGGCGGTTTTGCGCAGTTCGTCGTCCGGCGCCATAAACGCGCCGAACGCGACGTCGTGTACGCCGGCCACGGGTAAGCGGGATCCGTCGGGATGGGTGCGGTCCTCAACGTCCGGGGATGCCGGACGGGAGGGGCAAGTTTACGTCTTGCGGTATGCACCGCCCCCGGACGGACGGGACGCGGTCCAAGGGGCGCGCGAGATCAATTATGAGTGGCTCGATGGCTTTTCGAAATCGATGGTCCTTCGGCCGTAAAGCATCTAGCCGGCGAGGCTTCAGCCTCATTGAGGTCATGGTGGCGGGCGGCATGTTCGCGGTTATGGCGACGGGCACCATGCATATGTGGGTGTCGTCCAATCAAGTCTCGCATGATCTTTTGATCCGGCAGAAGGCGGTCTTTGTTCTGCACGGCGAAATGGAGCGGCTGACGTCCATGGCGCGGCGGTCGGAGTTTTTTCATAGTGGTCTTCACTATGGAAGCTTTTTTCCCAACCTTGCCTATAAGACGTTTGCCTTACCTATCTTCAGCTGGGAACGGTACATGTACGAAAACACTGTGGACCCGTTCACAGGTGGTGGGAATAATGATTTTGTCACGGAAGATGTGAACAAATTCGATCACGAGAACGATCACTATGTCTTGTTCGATGAAAACGGGTTCACGACCGACCGCAACTATGTATGGATCGACCGGGATCGTAATATTGCGGGAATGATCAGCTTTTGGGTCCAGGGGGTGAGCGTTGATGATTGCGAATTCTCCGATTGTGAATGTGTGGATTTTGAAGGCACGTCGAATGGCGATCTGTGTGCAATGACGGAACTGTTGCTGGATTATCCTTATTCTCTGAATGACAGCGACGAAATGGAGCAATCGGGTCCCCTCAAAACGCTTACCCTTCGAACGATTATCGGGCGGCAAGATGTTGTGTTCTAAAAGACGCGCTCGTTCGCAGAGCGGTTATATGCTCCTTGAGCAGATGACATCCTTGGGCGCCGTTGCCGCGATCGTTTTGCCTGTGGTTGGTTTGTTCGCAGGGTCTGCTGCGTTCTTGGATAGTGCGGAGTCCCGTTTTGAATTCAACCGCCAGGCCCGGCAGGCCTTTTCTATCGTTATCGATGGGGGGCAAGACATCAAGGGCGGACCGGGAACGGATGGGTCCAGCTATGCCTACGGGTTGCATTCCCGAAAGGATGCGTTCAACGAACCCATTACCGACTTTCAAATCCATCTGACGACGAATGGTATTACAATCAAAGGGGACAAGGTATCTCCGGAGACATTTGACTGCGCTGCAAAGGATGATCCCGTGGGCGAGTGCAAAAACCACAATGACGACTTCACCTTGGAGGGATGGTTCGACAAGGACGAAAGCAAGTTGGAAGACAATCATCGCTCGGTCAATGACCGCACGGTGGAGGTCTTTATGCGGCTGATCAATCCTTACCTGTTGAAAGATGGGGTGACAGAGCAAGAGCGCCTGACGGAAAGCTATCGTATGATCGCCACGCTCAATCGGGAGATCGGGGATCCATGAGGCGCCGACGATCACAGCAGGGATACCTCGTCATGTTCGTTGGGGTGCTGGGCAGCATCGCCACCCTGGGCACGGTCCTGCTGTTTCAAGGGACCTCGTTGATGGAGCAGCGGGCGATTGAAGAGAATCTCGCTCAGTCTCGGGCCTATTGGGCGGCGATGGGGGCATTCAATTACGTGCTCTCCCGCGCCAATCAGGACGGCGCGTGTGCCTGCGATTTCGATACGACCACGTGTCCTAATCCGTCGGGCCAATGTTCCAGTGATCTGGACCGTGTCTACACGTTTAGTGTGTTCCGGGATGAGCTGGGGACACCCTATTCGCTGGAGCATGAATATTTGGATGGTGATTACACGATGAACGTTACGCTGGACATTCAGAATGATGAAGATGGTTCCAGTTCCGACAATGGCCATTTGAAGATGGTCGCAACGATTTCCTCCGTCGGCACGCACAGATTTTTGAGTTCTATTGCCGACCGGCTGCATGTGTGGGAGATGGGGTTTTGTATCGATACGGGCGGTGCGAATTGTCCGGCGGTCACAGATGATCTGGCGCCCACGGAGACGACGGGATTGACGCATATAAAATACGTCCGCCGTCAGTGAAGAGGTGTGGCACGCCGCGCTTCAAACCTACTTCATTCCCCCGCCAAGCGAGCGTAGCGAGTGCAGAGCGGGGGTCCATTTTCTTGCTGGATCCCCGGTCACGCGCTTCGCGCGGCCGGGGAAATGAAGGTGGGTGATGGTGAAACGTACACGAAGTTCATTCCCGCGAAGAGCAATCGGAGCTTGCGAAGATGGGGGTCCAGTGTCGTACTTTCCGGACGTAACATGCGGAACGTGCTCACATTGAGATTTCGGGAATGGATCCCCGGTCGAGCCGGGGAAAGGGCCGTAGGTTGTGGCAAGAAGTTTAGAAACTGGTTCTCTTCCCCGCTTCACACGGGGATCCAGATGTGACCCTAGGGACTGATCAAAGTGTAAAGATCGTCCCAATCCGGATTATCGCGCTCAATGAGTTCGATCTTCCAGGCGCGGTTCCACCGCTTCAACCGTCGTTCGCGCTTGGCTGCATCGAACCTATTGGTGAAACTCTCCACGTGCACCAATCGCTTTACATCGTACTTGCGGGTGAAACCCGGGACGACTGCGATCCGGTGCTCATACACACGCCGAGCGATGTTGTTGGTCAGGCCCGTATATAATGTGCCGTTCCGCTTGCTCGCTAGAATATAGACATAGAAGGCTTGATCCATACAAAGAGTATATATGAAGCTATGGAACATATCAAGAACAGAGTTGAGTGGACAAAGTTTTTGGGTCGCCGGTCACGCGCTTCGCGCGGCCGGGGAAAGCGCCGTGGGTTGGCCGACGGAGTCTCAATGATGGTTCTTCCCCCGTCTTGAACGGGGGTCCAATTTCTTGTTGGATCCCCGGGCGAGCCGGGGAAATGACACGTGGTTGTCGTGGGAAGGATAGAAACTGATCCTTTCCCCCGACGAGCAAACGGAGTTTGCGAAGATCGGGGGTCCAGTGTCGTACTTTCCGGACGTAACATGCGGAACGTGCTCACATTGAGATTTCGGGAATGGATCCCCGGTCGAGCCGGGAAATGAAGGTGGGTGATGGTGAAACGTACGCGAAGCTCATTCGCCCGCCAAACGGGCGTAGCGAGTGCCGAGCGGGGGTCCATTTTCTTGCTGGATCCCCGGTCACGCCGGGGAAATGACCTCTGTGATCGAGTGTTAGTCTTATGTTTACTTTCCAACATCGCGCAGCGGCATTGAGAGTTCGTTCACCCCGTTTTGGCACACTGTGTTCAATTCACTCGGAGCCGCCAGACCATGACCTCTCAGTCAAACCCCCTTCGTGTAGGCGCCGCGGGACAGGAGCGCCGGCGCCACAAGCGCTATGAAGTGGAGTGGAACGTCAATATCGAGTTCGATGGCGAGATCTATCATGTGACGGTTTCGGACGTCAGCGTGTCGGGGGCCCTCGTTTTGGCGTCCAGCCCACCGCCCATTGGGGAGTATTTAAAACTCGAACTTCCCGGATATGGTTGGATTGGCGCACGTATTGTTCATGCCTCGGATGACTTTTGCGGGATAGAGTTTACTGATCCGGCAAAGCACAGAGACTCTCTTGCGCGCTGGCTCTCCCAAGAACTTGTCGAAGGGGTCTGACCGGCAGGCTCATGACCTTTGCTCTCGTTGCGGACCTCGTTCTTTATGGCCTGGTGCTGTTCGCGGGTCTGGCGGCCGGCAGTTACTTGAATGTTCTGGTCACGCGTTTGCCACTGCGCATTCTGGCGGCGGACGGTATTTCGGCTGACGAGCTCGGATGTGCCCGAATGGACCCGTCCTCGGTGCGCTCCCTTTGTCCGTGCTGCGGGGTCTCGCTGCGTTGGTATGATAATGTTCCCCTCGTCAGCTATATTCTTCTCAAAGGCAAATGCCGTTCGTGTCAGGCTGCGATTTCGATCAGATATCCGCTAGCAGAGGTCATGGTCGCCTTCGCTGCTCTTTTTGCGGTGGCGCTGTTTGGTATGACCTGGCACGCGTTAGGGGCATCCCTTTTCTTCTGGCTGTTGATCGCTGTCGCGATCATTGACTTTGAAACGGGCCTTATTCCCGATCTGCTCTCCTTCGGGGGATTGATGCTTGGTCTTACCTATGCAGCCTTTACCGGTGCGGGGACCGAGGCTGTTTGGGGAGCGGTTCTCGGGTACGGATCCCTTTGGGCCCTGGCGACCGCGTATCGGGTTTCATCGGGCCAAGACGGCATGGGGCAAGGGGACCTTAAACTTGCCGCTATGTTGGGGGCGTGGTTGGGACCGATGGGGCTGTGGCTATGTCTGACGATTGCGTTCGTGACCGGAACTCTCTTTGCGCTGGTCTTTGTCCTGCGGCGCAGTGAGGGGCTTCAGATGGCCGTCCCCTTTGGTCCCTTTTTGTGTTTGGGAGCGGCGACTGCGTTTCTCGTTCAAGAAAGCGGTGTCGACTGGATCACCGCTTGGACGAACTTTGTTCTCGGGTATTGATCTCTTGGTGTGCGTTTTTATTGGGTGGATGCCGTTTCGAACTCTTCCAAATCAAGGGCCGTTTCTTGCATCCAATCCATGATCCAATAGTCCATCAGGACACGGGACATGGTCGGCATTGTGCCGTAACGGTATTCCATTCGAACATAATGCTTCACATCGGGCGCGTAGTACCACCTTTCAAATCCTGACCAGTTCGTGGTTATGTTCCGGGTCCGCCAGACAATCACCCAGGTGTCGAAGGTACCGGCCGGAACGGTGATGCGCTTCTTGCCCTCGACAGTCCAAGAGGTCGCGTGGGTTCTCAGCTCCCCATTGGAGAGGTACTCCCGCTGAAACGTCAGCGGTTTGTTGCTACTCAGGCTTTTCATTTGTTCCGGTTCTAAGGTGCGGTAGATGACCTGCCGGGTGCTTGTCGCCGATGATGATCTATCCCGGAAAAACCCCTTGCGTGTAAACCACTGGTCTGGTGTGTCGGTTCGGTGAAACGTAGTTGTTCCTTCATCGATGGAGGTTACACGTAATCCGTAACCATCGCTATAGGTCCACCAATCGCCTTTATTCCAAGCGGGGGGCGTGATTCTTCCACGCAAACGAGACAGGGAGCCCGGCTTTGCGAAAGGCTGCGATGAGGCCTGCGCACTCGACAGGTCTTCCTCACTCGCGGCACTGGGAGACAAAGAGGTACTGATCGGGTCAACGATGCGTTCGTTCAACGTTGCGCAGCCGCCGGTGGTGGCGCTAAGGGTGAGCAGAAGTGTCAGGCGATGGAGCGTTCGGCGGTTTATCATGATTATCAGGATCAGCCATGTGAGGCTTTACGGTGTCCACCCCCGCGCCAGGATTTTGCCTTCGCCGTCGAACTCTAGGTAAAACATCTGGGCTGCGACTTTGCCTTCCTTGATTGAATGGGCTCGGGGCCAGGCGCGAAACTGATATCTGTCCTCATCGACTTCCGAGGCTTCCAGCATGTAGTGGGTGGACAAAGTGGGCGGGACATCCGCTTTGGCGATCATCTTTTTCCCGTCGCGATGATCGATACCGAAGGGTGCAAAATCACCGCCACGCGAAAGTGCTGTGCGATGCGATTCACTTGCCGTCAACAGAGAGTCCTCGACTTCTGACTTCACGCGATTGATGTGTGTACTGTGTAACAGTGAAGATATACCGACCCACACTCCGATCGTCACAAGCGAAAGGATGAGGGCTGCGCCAATAATCATTTGGGTGCGGGTCACTTCCATCACTCATCCTCCTCCAGGCGGTGAATGGAAATGGGGGGTGCAGGGCTGTCGCGGTAAACCTGGTTTGTTTGTTCCTGTAAGAAGCTGCGTTGCCGCTCGATATAATCGGCCGAGCCGACCATGGTGGCTATGTCTTTGTCGGCGAGTTGGGTTTCTTCCACGACTTTTGGTGTGATGAAGAATATGGTCTCGCGAACAGTATTCGAGGAGTTCCGGGAGCGGAACAGCTTGCCGACCCCGGGTACCTTCCGCAGCCCCGGAACGCCGGTTTTGCGATCCATATAGGTGTCATCAAATAACCCGCCAATTACGTACGTTGCTCCATTGGGCACCAACACGTTGGTTTGAACCTCTTGAGAGGTCACGTCAATCTCGCCAAAAACGCCGCCGCCCGGTGCGGAGTTGATCGCATTCAAATTGAGCCGGATCATGGTCTCTTCAGACGGTCCACGAGCCTCAATCACCGAGGGACTGATCTCCAGCGTCAATCCGGTTCTGATTTCTTCCAATCCAACCCCATTTTCGCTTCCGGTATCGGTCTGTACAAATATGTTTTGGCTGCGCGTGATGCTTGCCGTGTTGTTGTCGAGCGTAACGAGACGGGGGGCCGATAAAACCGTTCCTTTGTTGTCTTCCGAGAGCGCGCGCAACTGTGCCTGTAGGAACCCTTCCGAGCCGCGTATGACGAAAGAGGCCACACTGCCGCCGGCGCCCGGCGCTAACGGGAGCAGGGAAATTGCGTCCAAACCGTTGGTCGTAAACAGGTTGCCGCTGTCTCCGTCAACAATGCCGCCGTCCGTGCCCGTGTCAAAGGCGCCGCTCTTGGGGTCTCCGTCTGCGCCGGTGAGGGATCCGCGCCATGCGATCCCTAAATTCTCAGCGGTTCCAACTTCGGCGCGGGCGATGACGACTTCGATTAGGACCATGCGTTGGGGCTTGTCCAGTTCGCGAACGAGACGCTCAACTTCAGCGACAAATCGGGGCGCGCCCCAGACAACGACGGAATTGGTGCGCTCGTCAATAGAGATTCGTCCACGTCCTAAGAGGCCTCCTGGCCCCTTCGCAGCCCCGTCCTGATAGTCCATCTCATCGCGATAATCTTCGATGAGACTGGTGCCCAGGAGAGCCCTCAGAGTTTCTTCCAGACCGGGTATGGACATGGTTTCGCCCTGAAACTTTTTCGTGGTCGGACCAACCTCGGCGAAGCGCAACGGGATCACTTTGATGCGAGCGGACTCCCAGTCAAAGTCATCGGCAAGTCCAAGACGTGCGGTCTCAACCGGCTGTCCATCTTCTCCCAACAGAGTGGCCGGATCGATCTTGGCGTAATGTTCCTCAAGGGTCTCGATCAGTTTTTCCAATTCGCCTAAGCGTTTTTCAGAGCCGAAGGCAGACACTGTGCGGCTTGCAGGATCGTAACTGATCCCCGATGTGCCAAGGCCAAAATTCTTGAGCGCTTTGGTGAGCTGGGCGAAGGGGACCCGCTTCAGCGTGAAGAAGGCCCTCTCGTTCGCCCGTCCGTATTCTGAGTTTTGAGGGTAGACCGTGACCGTGCGCGTCAACGGATCGTACCGGTAGGCCAAGGAAAACTGATCCGCGATTTGCTCAAAGATCAACCGAGGCGCCACGTCCGAATAGGTCGAGGTGACTTTGCCTTCTAAGGGAGCGGGAAACATGGCCGAAAGATTGTTCGCGGACAAGAGGCTCCGCAATATCGTCCCGATTGGTTCGTTGACGGATGTACGAGAGTATTTGACGCTATCATCCCACGGGATGGTCGATACCTGCTGGCTATAGGCATTGCCCGAGACGATTGTGATCAAGATGAGGGCGAAGGCAGTTCGGAGAAGAACACGGGCGTCAAGCAGTCCCGTTCGCGCGCGGCCGGGGAGCCCGCTCTTTCCGAGAGCGGTGCTCACCCTTCTCTGATAGTTCACCGTCACCATTTCACTGCAATCCGATCAGCATTCAAATTAGCAAAAGCCCAGCTCTTAGGCGGGTTTCAGGTACTGTCACTTTTTCGGAAAAGCGTAATTTTATGGTTAAGAAGGGGCTAAGATCAGCGGATCCAAGCCACAATGACGGAGAGATTGTCTTTCGACCCCGCGTCTGTTGCCGCTGTGATGAGCGCCTCGCACAACGCTGTTCCACAGTCGGGGATGTGCCCGTCCATGACATTCAAAATTGCGTCATCATCCAGGGTACCGCTTATGCCGTCCGAGCAGAGAATAAAGACATCGTTAACACGTGGTTTGATGCCCGCGACGTCGACCTCAATTGAGGACTGTATACCCACGGCACGGTTGAGAATGTTCTTGCTCGGACACTCCCCTTCGCTTCCCGCCATTTTCCAGGCCTCAAAGGATGTGTGGTCTCTCGTCAACAAATTGAGCTTTCCATCGCGGTACAAATAAATGCGCGAGTCGCCCGCATGGCAGTAAGAAAGATACTCATAGTCATGTTCGGGCCATAACAAGCTCGCAATTGTCGATCCCACCGGGTTCCCTGCGCGTTCGGGATCCGTTTGATTTTCCTCATAGAGGCGTGCGTTTGCCCGCTGGACACCTGATTTGAGGATCGCCGACGTTATTCCGCTCTGTGTCTTGAGCGTTTGGCCAGGCGATCCTGCTGTGTCGGGAAGAGACTCTTCTGCGTGAGCGCGCAATTCTTCAACGACCGTTTGAGACGCGGATACTGCTTCGGGCCGGCTGCCCATCCCGTCTGCCAAGACACAGAGGCCCAGGCGTTCTTCGGAGAGAACTGTGTCGGCATTCAGCTGTCTGACCGGTCCGATCTCGGACTTCGAGGCGAATGAGAGTTTCATCTTTTCAAGTTCGTACCTCAATGGGTCGCGGGCGTAAGCTTTATTCCGTCTCTACACAGAATTCAATGAATGGCGTGTCTCCCTTAAGCGGGTGATCACCCAAATAAATCCTGCCTGAACCTTCGAGTTTGACGCTTGCGCCGTGTTGTAAGCTTACGAGTTCGTCGTCCTCTTTCATAATGTGGCTTCCGGACCTGCTTTCGTCGCGATATGTAAAGCTTCCGTTTTCGTAAGAGACTGACGCGTGGGGACGTGATACACGTTTATCGTCAACGATGATGTCGCAGCCAATTAAAGGCGGCTTCGTTCTGTTTCGGCCAATGAGGATTTTGCCGCAGCCGGCATAAAAGACGCGTTCAAAGCCTTGATAGCTGATCTTCAAGAGATTCTTGAGGCTGACGCTTGGATCGGTATCGTCGAAGAAGATGGTTTCATCTTCACTGTGGTTGATGACCTCATTGCGGAATGTGGGCATAACGATTGAGACGATCGTTCCTACATCGACACGGCTCTCAAAATTTAGTGTCGCTCCGTGTAGATCAGCGATCCGCGAAACGACCGTGAGACCCGTTCCCAATCCCGCAGTCTTGCGGGTCAGTACGTCTTCAGCGAAGTAGAAGGGGGCCGTGATCTCGTTAAGCTTCTGTTTTTCGATGCCGCAGCCCACATCCTTGACGCTCAGAATGACGTGTCCCTCGCCATTCTGTGCTCCGCTGACGGTGATCACGTCTCCCGCCTCGGAAAACTTGATGGCATTGTCGATGAGATTGACAAGCGCCTGGGTCAACGCGCGCTGATCCACGTAAACTTTCGGAAGTCCGGGTTGGATTTCCGTTCGAATGCTCTGGCCACTGTCAGTTACTTGCTTCTGGACAAGGCGGACAGCTGCCGTCGTAATTTCGTGGACCGACTCATACTCTTCATTGAGGGCGACTTTGCCGGCTTCGTGGCGGGCAACGTTTAGCAAATCGTTTACGACAGCAGTCAGCTTCTCTCCGCCTTCCTTGATTGATTTTAAGTATTCCTTATACTGGTCATTGCCGATCGGTCCTTCGACTTCGGCAAGCATCAGATCGCAATAGCCTACGATCGCGTTGAGTGGTGTTTTGAGCTCATGTGTGGTGTTGGACAGAAACGCGTCCTTCGCCAGCCGGGTTTCGTCCTGAGCGGCGAGGAGCTTGGCAATCTCTTTGCGCAGTAACTCGACTTCGGACTCGGGGCTGTTTGTGGCCTCGGCGTCCTGGTTCGCCGGCGCGTCATTCGAATGAACGAGCGAGATACTGGATTCTTGAGGCTGAGACATCGAAACTCAGTCGTCTGTTCCCTGTTGGTTACTCATTCATTATTGGCTAGAAGTCTTTCGTTCCCGTAAAAAACGGCAGAAAACCTTGACTACCCAGAGTTGAGAGGGGCGGCAAACTCTAGCACAAAACTGCGGGAGTCATCCGAAAGCCAAACGCGGCTCGGCTCGATGCGCGTGATTTTTCGTCCTCCCAATACCTCGCCTTCGACGTAATCCCGTCCATCGATCGTGGCGGTTTCAATTCCGTTAATGGAAGAGATGCCGGTTAAGGAGTGGATCGCATTTAGGGCCCAGTAATACTTGCCCTCGACCTCAATGCGGGTAGGTCGAAGCCGCGAGAAGGGGTTGCGCCACTTTGGGGTGGTCTCAGTATGCGCCGGAAAGGAATCCGAGATGAGGTTCCGCGGGGATGTCACTAATATACGTGTGCGGATATCCGGCGAAGTGCTAAACGAATTTTCGGCTGACAGATCGACTTCGGAAATCTCAAATCCCACAAACTCAAGATCCCGCAAGAAGGCGTTGGTTTCCCAAAAAGTGCCCTCTAAACCCAGCCGAATGAGGTTGGTTCGGGGCCCTTCGCGAAAGAGGTTCTCCAATCGAAGGGCGTGACGTGTGGCGCTACGATGGACCAGATCAAGGTGCTGGGCCAGGGCCGGGTCGAGTCCAACAAATTGTGTCCTGTCTTTCTGGGCGTTTTGGGATAAACTGGCCTGTATCAGAGACGTCAGTTCGATTGCTTGCTGCCGTGTCTGTTCAGCCCTCAGACTCTTGGACGCAAGCACAGCGAATACCGGCGTTGCCAAAACGATGATCATGAGGATGGCAACCAACGGGGAGAATTCGAGCTTTCTGAGGTGATGCATCATTGGTTATCGCCTCGCCACAATCAAGAAGTTGAGATCCGGACTGCCCTCACTGTTGCTTGTTCGGATCACTTTGACGTCGGACAGGCCGTCCATGAATGTCTCGTCTGATTTCAGACGGCGGACAAACTGATTGATGGCTGCTAGGGCTTGCTCATCCTGATTTCTAACGAAACCGCTGATTTCGATTGCTCTGTCTGTACGCGAGTCTTGGGCGCCACCGCTAATGGATGTGATCCACATGCCATCGATCGAATGCTGCGCGATGGACACGATCTTCGGCGCCCAAACTACCGTTGAACTTGAGGCTGGCTGAAACTCGTTTGCTTGTGGGGAGACGGGCGTCTCCCGGTCCGCAGTGATTTTTTTGGCTTGGTTTTCCGCTTGCTGATAGATGTTGAGTGCGGACCTCATCGAGCCTTGGGCGGGGGCATAAGAGAGTTGCCAAAGACCAAACACAATCGAAGCGAGAAGAGCCGCAAATGCGCCAACCTGCTTTATCGATTCTGCGTCGAACCCGGATGTTCGGCTCCCGAGTAAGGACATGAGGTCGGGCGCGCTTGAGAACGGATCAGTCGTTTTGGCTTTCTTGGGTGTTGCCGTGCTTTGGTTGGCCGTGAGCTGTCCTTTTTCGAATCGGTATGTTTGATCTCCGATCGTCAGCAGAGACTTTGGGGCGCCCGCCAGAAGGTTTGCAGATTGCCCCGTGGCGAGTTCGGTGATGAGGTCGTCGTTCGACAAAACAGATATTCCGCCTACCCCTAAAATCGCACTTATCCAATTCGCCAACCCGCGGATTTGATCGATTTCCGGTGTCGCCACCGCTAAAGTCGGCTTACCATGGAGGCGCTGAAAGGCGAAGAACTCAAGGCCCTCTTGAAGTGCATGATAGATTTTCAGAAGCGGCGCCCGTAAGGCCTGCGCCGTTCCGGTCGATAAAGTGGGATTTGAAAAATCCTGCTCGAGAAAGGCTTGTGGATCCGGTAGGAGCGAACGGTTTGTCAAAGCTTCTTGCGCTTCTTCAGGGCTTACACCCATCTCGTCAGAAAGGATTTGACGCAGAGTTTGTGTTCCTACACGGACCGTTTGCTGAAACACTGCACCGGAGACACGGTTTGCGAACAAGATTGTGGTGGTATGACCACCTATGTCGATTGCACAAGACGTCGTATCTTGCGAACGGGAGAGCCTCTGGATGAGGAGAGACAGTCTCGGGACGACTTCGGTTATGCGCAAACTCAACTGTCCCATCTCGATCAAGTATCGCCGAAGCGTGTCGATACCGGTCGAAAAGACAATCTCTCTGGTCTGCTCCTCGTTACTCGATTCACCGAAGGGAACGAGGGCGAACGCGCTTTCTTCCGCCCCCAATTGTTGTGCTGCGAATTCACGAACTTTCTGGGGGTCATCGTGCCGGAGGCGTGTCAGACGATTGTCAAAGGCTTCAATGGTCGGGTCGGCGATGATTAAATGCACACAGCGAATGGCCCTTTGTTGGCTGGGAGACATCGCAGCCAGAGCATCTTGGATGATGGCAAGCTGATCGAGACTTGCTTCCGCCGCGTCGCCAGGACCCGAACTGGTAACGGACTCTGCGTCTTGCGAAGTTGCGCTGATTCGTGAGAACCAATTCTGGTCGGTGATGATAAGACAGAGTTGATCTGTACCTGATGCGGTTTCTTCCGCCGCTTCTGTGCCTCCAATCCTCAAACCGTCCGCAGAAAACGCCCGAGAGATAAAGTTCTGTATAATGTCGACGCCGACTTGCATGAACGTGTGTCTTGGATATCCCGCTGGAGAAGTATGACTACTAGAGCTGAGTAAGAATATTCCTAACGGGCGGAGGGGCCGGTTTACGGACTGTTAAACGAGTGTGGCTCCCGCCAGATCGAAGACTGGCAGGAATGCCGCGATCATCATGGCCGCAATCAGAAGTCCCGCAACGGCCGTCATGATCGGATTTGCAATGGATACAGCCGTTTCGATGCGCTGCTGCCAAAGGCGGTCATAGTAGGACGCAACTGAATCCAGCATTTCGTTGAGCTCGCCCGTTTGCTCGCCGACTGCCGCCATCTGTTGGACGACCCCGGTAAACAATGTGTGCCGTCCCAAGGCGTCTGCAAATCCAGAGCCTCGTTCAACGTCGGTTGCGACTTTCTCAACGCGATCAGCGATGTGCAGGTTTCCTGTGGCGGGGGCCGAAAGACGCAAGGCGCGGACAACGCCGACAGAGCTGTCAACCTGCAAGGACATTGTGCGGGTGAATTGGGCGAGGGCGGCGAGGCGCCACACTTCGCCTAAGAACGGGAGGTGCAGCTTGCGCCGATCCCAGGCGGTGCGGCCTGCGGGTGTCGCCAGCACGGCTGATGCAACAACTGCTACGGCGGCCCCCGCAATCAGGATCTCCAAGAGATGAGACGAGTAAAAATCACCAAAGGCCAATAGCATTTGTGTGGGGAGAGGCAGGTCTTTGCTGAACTGGGAGAACATCTTCTCAAATCGCGGCAAGATGAAAAACACCATGAGATTCATGGTGATAAGGAGGCCGGCAAACAAAACTACCGGATAGATGAGTGCGTTGCGCAGCTTTGTTCGTATACGTCCTGCCTGATCAAGATACTCGCTGACATTTGTCGCCGCATCGCTCAAGCGTCCCGTTTCCATACCCGCCCTGATAATGCTGGTGTAGATGCCGCTAAACGTTGCTGACTGGATCTCGAGGGCGTCCGCGAAATCTACGCCGATCTTCACATTATCCAGCACGTTGCGGATCGCCTGTTTGAGCTGCTTATCCGGCGTGTCCTTCGCCAGGTGCTCGAGCGCGTCGACGAGCGGTAAGCGGCTTCTCAGCATGGAGGCAAGCTGAGATGTGAAGATGATCAATTGTCCGCGCGAGGAGCTCATGTCTGGCCGTCACCGAATACGCGGATGACTTCCGTCAGGGTCGTGGCTCCCTCTTCCACCAGCTCGACTGCATGATTCAACATCGTGCTCATGCCCAAATCTTTTGCTTGCTGGCGCATGTCCTCGGTACTGAAGTTCGTGCTGGCGATCAGTTCTCGCATGTGGTGATCTATATCAAGCAGCTCGAACACCGCCTGGCGGCCCGAGTAGCCGGTGTGCCGACAAGATGCGCATCCTGTTGGGTGGACGAGCGGTGTGTTGGAATCTAATTCGATCCCGAGGCTTTCGATCTTGCCTTCAGAAACCCCTTCGGTTTGAAGGATACCCAGCATCTCCGAGCCTGAAATCGACACCGCACACTCTCTGCATACGGAACGAACAAGTCGCTGTGAGACCGTCAGCGAAAGTGCAGATGCAACGAGAAAGGGCTCGACACCCATGTCGAGCAAGCGGCTTACAACGCCCACGGCATCGTTTGCGTGGATTGTGGAGAAAACTACGTGTCCAGTGAGCGAGGCCTGCACAGCTAGTTCTGCAGTTTGTACATCCCGGCACTCACCCACCATAATGACATCCGGATCCTGGCGCAGAATCGTGCGTAGGCCGGCAGCAAAGGTCAGTCCGATTTTGTCGTTGGTCTGCATTTGGTGAACGCCTTGGAGGCGGTACTCGACCGGGTCTTCAATGGTCACGACATGGCGGTTTTCACGGTCAACCGCCGTTAAGCAGGAATAGAGTGTTGTCGTTTTTCCTGCACCTGTTGGTCCGCCCACGAATATTAAACCATGGGGATTGTTGATTTTGTCGAGGAACAAGCGAAGACTTTCGTTGCGAAGTCCAAGCATCTCAGGCGTGGGCCGCAGAGCGTCTTCATCAAGAAGACGCATAGCGATTTTTTCGCCGCCAACAGTGGGAAAGCTCGATACGCGAATGTCAATCGGGGTCTTGCGAATAACAGCACTGATGCGGCCGTCTTGGGGGCGACGTCGTTCGGCCACATCCATGCCGGAAAGAATTTTGATTCGAGACACTAAGGGCGCATGAAGATTTTTTGGCAGGCGCGTGAGTTCCTGCAAGAGACCGTCCACTCGAATTCGCGTAATCAAAGCGTCTTCTGCGGGTTCAACATGCAGGTCAGATGCACTGTGCTCGATTGATTTGTGAAGGAGGAAATCAACGATGGCAGGTACTTGGTTGACATCGGAGTTCCCGATCGCACGTTCGGTTTTCTCCCAATTGACATCGACGGGAACCAAATAGTCCGAGCGGGTCTTTTGTTCATCGCCGTGGCGCCTTAGTCGGCCGATCACTTCGAGAAAAACCCGGGGCGAGACGACGACGGGCTGTGCCGGTTTACCGGAGGTTCGGCTCACCCAGTTCTTTGCAAACAGATCAAATGGATCGTAGGCGGCGTAAGTGCATACGGAGGGATCGTCTGATTTTATGACGAGGACTCCGCGCTGCAGGGCCACATTCGGGGGAAGCCAGTCGGTTGCTTCGACTTCATTTAGGAGCGCAAGCTTGTCTTCGATGAATAGCGTACCGAGGGCTTGGGCGGCTTCACGGCAGAGGTCGTCCACGTTCGAAATCGAAGAGTCTGCAATCAATGTCCGCCAAACGGTCTCATCGCGCTCTCTCGCTTTTAGAGCGATTGATACGGCTTTGCGTTCCGGGAGCACGCCTGAAACAATGAGGTGCTGGATGAAGGCGCCGAGCAATCCCGTGCTGGCCGCTGATGTGCTGGCTGATTGCTCATTTGGGGAAACCTGAGGTTTCGAAATATTGACCTTGGGTTTGCCGAAGAACTTTTTCGATTTGGGTTTTGCTTCGGTGTGGTTCCGGTCTCCGGCAGGAATGGATTGACCCGCATCCGGCTCAAAGACTGTTTCATCACTGCTTTCGAGGGATTGGTCGTCTGGGCTCGTCAGTTCCTGTTGTAACTCAACGGCGACCTTGATGAGTTTTGACACTGGTGTATCAGGCCCGACAGGAGAAGCGGGGTTTTGTTCGAATACAGTTTCGTCCTCCTCTTGTGCAGAGGCCAGATGATCTGCTTGCTGAGACATAGTCTCAGTTTCGGTTCCACCTTCAACTGCTTTGGGCCGCGCCATATCGTCATCTCTGATCTAAGGGGATGACGATGCGGAAGCCCAGATCCGGTCTCGGCTGGTCTGCTGCACTATGCGACCGGAAACTGCACCTTCCATGAGAGGGAAAACTGTCGTAACTCCCCCCACGGATGACTTTTTCTGCACCTTCAGGATTGAAAACCGGGTCTTTGTGACCTTTGGTTATGGATGCGAAAGCGTGTTCGAGGTAACCATCTTGGCACCATTCCCATACGTTTCCGCACATGTCCCGCAGACCCCAGCGATTGTTACCGCGCGGATGACTGCCCGAAGGGAGCGGACTTTCGCAAACGCCGTTTAGATTCGCAGTGGTGCCATCAGGCTTTGCTGCACCCCAGGGATATTCGGCATTTGACTCACCCGCCTTTGCCGCCACCTCCCATTCTGCCTCGGTCGGAAGTCTTCCTCCGGCCCACTCAGCGTAGGTCGACGCCTGTTCCCAACTCACACAAACGACTGGACAGTCGGGGCGCCCAAAGATCGGATCGGAGAGAAGTGGAGGGGCGGAAGACCCTGTTGCGTCCATGAACCTTTGATAATCCGCGTTCGTCACAGTTGAACGGCTGATCTGGAAAGCGGAGAGTTGAACCATTCGCGAGGGGCGCTCGTTTTCCCGCGCATTGGGATTGGCGGATCCGATGAAATATGCCCCTTCGGGGACTTCGACATACTCGCCTGTCTCTTCTTTAGGTGCGGAGGCAAACTCGAGTCCGGTTCCGAGGGATACTTCGCTTAAAAGCTCGCAAACCAATCCGGCGTCTTCCGGCCGGCGCTCGAGGTCCGACTCCACCATCTGTAAGATCAGTCGGTCAAGCTCAGGGGGGATGGCGCCGCAAAAGCTGCTGGGCGGTGTCATTTTGCTGCTGGTGATGTTGGGTATATCGCCGCCTTTCGTTAGCGAAATGAGGCTGCTTTCCGGCAGGCGCCCGTCTGTGAGCAGTTCGTATGCAACTATGCCTAATGAGAAGATGTCCGAGCGCTTATCTTTGCGATCGGGAAACAAGTACTGCTCGGGCGGCATGTATTTGGGTGTTCCGCCCCTTAATGTCGGCCCGCCGTCCGTGCTGGTTGCCGAAAGGCCGAAGTCAAGAATGAGGGGATGTTCGCATGAACCGTTGCGCAAAAAGATGTTTGCCGGCTTGATGTCCCTGTGAACAATCACGCTGTGCGCGGTCGCCAGTGCGGCAGCGGTGAGCCTCAGGACCGTTAAGCGGTCCGAGATCGTGTTAAGCAGTTCTCCCTTGTGGCGGGCGGACCAGGCCTTGAGTTCTTCGCCCTCCAAGAGTTCCATGATGATCCCAATCCCTTCCGGTCCTTCATATAGGTCATGGATCGGACAGATGTTGGGGTGGCGCAGAGCGCGTGAAATGAGAACTTCGCGGCGGAGGCTGTCGACTTGACTGGCATCGGCGTGATGAATCTCTTTTAGGATCTTGATCGCGACGGGGATACCGAGTTCAGAATCGAACACTCTGAAGACATCGGCTGCCCCCCCGCTGCCGAGCTGTTGCCAGTCCTGATATCTTTCGCTGACGGCCCGAGCGTACATGCCTCATACCTTCCGTATGGCAACCCAATCAGACCAGTTCGCTACGGGCGGGCTGGAGCGCTTTACCTTAACAGTTTGTACACGTGGCTTGCGCAAGTCCTGTGGCCGCACAATAGCCTCCAGCGGCCGCAGACGAGAAATCCGTTTCGCCTTTCACGTAAGGCAGACGATTTACGCGACCATCCCAGCCGGCGCTTGTTGTAAATACGTTCGTGTACATTAGTTTGCCGTTTTGGACGCTGGCTGTCGCCCGGCCGTTGGCTTGAACGCAGTACACAACCTCGCCGTTCAGCGGCCCCGCGGTCGCAACGATCGCGTCGATGGTGTAATCGAAGTTTCCATCAATCGCGAGCTGGGCTTGTGGAATAATGTCTGAGAGCTCATTGGCGCCGGAGCCGTCAGGAGTGAGGGTTGTGCCGTCGAGTTCTGCTTGGAGCGTGGCAGGTGTTTTGCGCTGGGTTTCAGCATAACCTGTAACCGCGCCCATAATCCGGCCCAAGGTCTGAGACACTTCTGCCGTTTCCGACGTGCGAATATAGGCAAAAAGGCGAGGAACACCGATTGCCGCGATGACGCCGATAATTGTTACGACGACCATCAGCTCGACGAGCGTAAAGCCAAGTTTCTTTTTTGTGATGTTCCGGTTTGAAGCCACCTTAGACATAACTCTTACTCTCAACATAGCACCCAATTTTGGTTCACCCTATCCAAGAGAGGTTGATAACTTTTTAATCAAGACTGAGCTTGCGCGACGACGAATGTGATTGTTCGTATGGTGTATTTCGGAGCGCAGCGGTGCTGTTTTGGGACGCTGGCTTTCGGTGTATGCTTTAACAGAAGAAAGTGTTGCGGGAACGCGGCGCGTGATGTGTAAAGATTAACCAAATTGCATACAGTTGATGTGTGCGGTGTTGCTTCGAGCCGCGGTACCGACCTTGTATCTCCTTTGTCTAAGAACCCGCGAAACCGAGTCGGACGAATACTGCTCGCTACAGGTCATGGGGGAATCTATGGTATACGGAAGGTTAACAGAGGGTCGATGGTACAATCACGAGCGTGACGAAAGAACCAAGCGCAACATCCGTTCGCTTAATCTGACATTCGTAGGAGCACTTGGCGGATTGGGGCGTCAATTTGTCCGATCACCCAATGCCTCGCCAACGCGTGCCCCACCATCCAATGCCCAGTGGGGCCGGCGGAAGGAATGACAGATTGTCCGTTTCCATCCCGCTCTTTGAACGCTTTATCAAGACCCTAAAAAACGGAAGACGTTTTGGACAGCCTCGTGATCACCCCAATTATGCGTTTTGGTGACTGCGATCCCTTAGAAAGCTCTTATGTTGAAGAGTGCATGAGTAGCCCGGCACATGCCATCTCCACGCTGCGATTTTGTTCCTTGTAGATACATTCATCCGCAGTCGATTAGATTCGGCCCTCTCATCTGCCTTCGATGGTTCCTTTAAGCTCACGCCATATTGTTGCGGTGTCTTGGGTCCCATTTGGTTTCGGGCTGCCGCCAAAATGAAGAATGGCCATCTCAAGGAAGTACAATCCGGCCTTGTCATCAAGTTCTCGCGCCGAGTACCACAATTTGTAGAGTTCATCCCTTATTTCTGCGATTTGGTGGTCGCGCGCTCCCGACTCGCACATGTTAACCGCTCCCTCCTTTAAACACTTTTATGACTGAATAGAGCCTTTCGACCCGTTTCAAAATGGTCAGATCTGACCATTGCTGAAATTCAGGGTGGTTGGGTCGGAAGGTTTCAATGGACGCGAGCGCATTGGATCGCTATTGTGGAAAAGCATCCGATTTTCTCAATTTGATTGTCGTAAACGTCTTTGTGATCTCCGCTCCCAGCGGTGTATTCGGAACAAAAAAGCAATTACCGCCAGTGGGGACGGGTGTGTTGGGTTTGTTTGAGTAAAAAAATGGGGTGGATTTTCCGGCGTGACTGTTTGGTGACAGTCGGTCCCGCATCGTGTTCTATGATCCGCGTTAAGTTTAATCGATATCGCATATGCGGTTGAGGAACCGCTCAACACGTGGTCCACTCACGCTCTCTTCGAGTGCGTTTGTGGCGGTGCTGAGTTCTTTGCCCCTCCCGACGAAGTTTTTGTGTCGTACTAAGTTTGAGTGTTTCCATGTCAAAACTCCATCGGGAACCCATCGCGATTGTCGGCATTGGTTGCCGCTTTCCGGGGGGAGCGTCTTCGCCAGAAGAATTCTGGACTTTTCTTAATTCAAAAGGGAACGGCATTTGCGAGATCCCATCGGATCGTTGGAGCATCGACGGCTTTTACGACCCTGATCCCGTGGCCATTGCGCGCGCCAGCACGAAGTGGGGCGGCTTTCTGGAAAGTGTTCGTGCGTTTGACGCAGAGTTTTTCGACATTTCGCCGCGCGAAGCGAGCAGTATGGATCCTCAGCAGCGGATCGCTCTGCAGGTCGTTTACGAGGCAATCCAAGACTCCAGGTTGCGCATTGCGGATTTGCAGGACCAGAAGACCGGTGTCTTTGTCGGTGTCTCCGTTTCAGATTATGGCGGGCTGCAAAGGCTTCGCAAAACCACCAACGAGATCTATGCCGGGACAGGTGCTGCACTGAGTATTGTCGCGAACCGGATTTCGCACCGGTTCAATCTGTCAGGGCCTAGCTACTCCGTCGATACGGCGTGCTCTTCATCATTGGTTGCCGTCGATCAGGCCTGTATGAATCTGTTAAGCGGCGAATGTGCGACCGCGCTCGTGTGCGGTGTGAATGTGTTTGCGGACCCGGCAGGATTTGTTGCGTTCAGTAAAGCGGGCATGTTGTCCGAGACCGGAACAATTTCCACGTTCGATGCGCGGGCAAACGGATATGTCCGAGGTGAGGGATGCGGAGCAGTTGTCTTGAAACGGCTTTCAGATGCCGAACGGGATGGCAATGACATCTATGCGGTTATTCGCTCAACCGGGATCAACCAGGATGGCCAAACCCCGACGCTGACGGCACCCAATCCCGCTCGCCAGGTGCTTCTTTTGAAGCAGTTGTGTGAGAAAGTGGGCATTGACACGGCAAGTGTAGATTATGTTGAAGCTCACGGAACCGGTACGCCAATCGGGGATCCGATTGAGGCAACCGCCATTGGCACCGTCTTTGGATCAGGGGGAACCGCAGAGCCAACCTTGGTTGGATCGGTCAAGCCCAACATAGGACACCTAGAGTCAGCGGCCGGTATCTCCGGACTCATCAAGTCTGCCTTGGTGGTGAAAAACTCCTTAGTTCCCCCCAACCGCAATTTTGAGGACCCAAATCCAAATATTCCATTTGAGACTCTTGGCATCGCCGTTCCCCAGCAAGCGACCGCGATTGGGAACGGTGTTTGCCGGGCAGCCGTGAACTCCTTCGGATTTGGGGGTACGAATGCGAGCGCGCTGGTTGAGCGGTACGAGCCCGTCCGCAAGTACAGCAGTGCAAAGAGATCAAAAGTTCGTGACGTTCCGGTTGCGCCTTATTGCCCGGTCGCTTTATCGGCGGCAACTGAGACGTCCCTGCGAGCGTTTGCAGGTCGATTGGCAGATCAACTCGGTGAGGGCGGTTCTTTGGAAGGGGTGTCAGCCAAAGAACTATCTGCGCACATCAATGCGGAAAGAGACCACTTCAAACACCGGGCCGTTTGCCTCACGGGCCCGGAGGATTTGGAAGAACAGCTTAGAGACGTTGCGGACGATAGTGTTGACGAACCGGCGCCGCGAACACTTCCGCACACGCTCATAGGGCAAGCCACGCAGGCGCCGAAAGTCGCCTTCACGTTCGCTGGCCAAGGCGGACAATGGTGGGCGATGGGACGCGGGCTGCTTGAGGCCGAACCGGCCTTTCGTGCCAAAGTCAAAGAATTCGACAAGATCTTCCGTGACATCGCCGGTTGGTCGATCATTTCGGAACTGAAGCGCTCCGAAGGAAAATCACGCGTTCACGAGTCCGAGGTGACGCAGCCTGCGATATTCGCAATTCAAATCGGCTTGGCGGCGCTTTGGCAAAGGGCGGGTGTGCGGCCAGACGTTATTGTTGGCCATAGTTTTGGCGAGGTGGCAGCGGCCTATGTGGCTGGCGCCCTGTCGCTCGAAACAGCGGCCAAACTCATTCACCGGCGAGGCTTGATCGCGTCGGTGATCGGTGAAACCGGCGCCATGATGGCTGTGGGTATGAGTTCCGATCAGCTCCTAGACTTTATGGATACTGACGATGTCGACATTGCCGCCTATAACGGTCCGACGATGGTGACGGTCAGTGGGGAGAGCGGAGCGATCGACCATCTGGAGCATCGTCTGACGGTTGAAAAACCTGAGGTTTTGGCTCGCCGCTTGGCGATGAACATTCCCTGGCATTCACGAGCTTTGGACCCCGCGGAAGCGTGGTTCAGAGACGGGATCGGAGAAATCGAATGGCAGGCGCCATCGGTTCCATTCATCTCAACCGTCACTGGGAGACCTGAAACCTGTCTTGATACCGACTATTGGTGGCAAAACCTTCGACAGCCCGTTGCTTATGAACGCAGTGTTGGCGTGGCACTCAAGATGGGGGCCGAGTTCTTTCTTGAGCTGGGACCTCACCGGACGCTTTCGGGACTTTCCGTCACAATCGCCTCTGCACTAGATGCGCAAATCAAAAACGCGAACTCTCTCTTACAGAACGTCGATGATTTCCACGCCGTCGGTGTGGCAGCGGCAACTATGTATACAAGCGGTATCGATATCGATTGGTCGGCGTTTGTCGGTGATCCGCAGACGGATGTATCGCTGCCCAGCTATCCGTGGGATCAAGATGATTACTGGGTTGAGTCGGAAGAGACATCGCGCCGATTGCACTACAAGCCCGGTCATCCGCTGTTGGGGACGAGAGATGCGGGTCCTCACCCCATTTGGGATAATGAAATAAACCTGACGGCGTTTGGATATATCGCTGACCACGCCGTCAGTGGAGATGTTATCTTCCCGGCTGCCGGGTACATGGATATGATGTTCGCAGCCGGCCTGGAATATTTCGGACAGGCGCCGATTGAGCTCGAAAACTTGTCCATTTCAGATGCGCTGTTTATTGCCCAGGACGATGATATTCTCTTGAAGACTGTCTTTGACGAAGACTCAGGCCGTATCCGGATATTCAGTCATTTGAGAGACAGCTCAATTGGTTGGGTGGAGCGGGCCTCGGCTCGGCTTTCGCAGCCGGACGTCGTGGTTCCTGAAGCTCAACCTCTGGGGCAAGCCAAGTATATCGATCGTCTTGAAAAGGATGACTTTTACGCATTGGCTTTGCGCCATGGATTTCAGTACGGCACGCACTTTCAAGGCGCCCAGGGCATAAACATCACGGCTCACGGCGTGGAAGCTCATATCCGGTCCACTGACTTTGTGGAGAAGCGCGCCGAACTGCATGCGGCCCATCCCTCAATACTGGATTCCAGTATCCAAACCGCTATTCCCTTGGCTGATATTTCAGCGGGTGTCGACCTAAGAGGCAATGAAGAGTCGGAAGAAAGTGATGCCTATCCCCTCTATCTTCCCATCGGTGCGGACCGCGTCAGATTCTATGCTCCCTTATCTGCCGAGGCCAACGTTATCGTTCTTGGCGATGAAGATGCTGCCGGTGACAATCTTGCTTCGTACACGATAACAAAAAGCGATGGCACGGTTTGTTTGAAGATCGATGGATTTCGCATGAAAAAGATGGAGGGTGAGGGAGCTTCGTCCAGTGAAGCGACGACCAAAGCTCTTTTCCATCGAGAGTCGTTTATCAGCGTTCCAATGCCCACGAACGAAATTGAAAACGCGGGCGAGTGGCTGATCTTGTCCGGTGGTCAGATCGGATGCAATCTGTCCAAAGCCATCTCGGATCTAGGCGGCTTTACGCATGTAAGGCGGCTTTCTCTGGAAGAACGTTCGGATAAGGACTTTCTGATTGATTTGCTGACAGAATGGTTGAAGGTCGCGACAGATCCCCAGGGAATCGTTGTGTGTTGGCCGCTTGATGCGAAAGAGCTGAGTGGGGATGTCTCGAGCGAGGAGTTACAGGCCGAAACGGAAAAGACCGTTCTTTCGTGCACCGCGATGGGCCAAGCGATCGACCATCTGCGAGACAATGGTCCTTATCCCCATGTCTGGATCCTAACGGAAGGCGCGCGCGCTCTTCCCGGAGATGCGCCTTTGAGCGAGCGCGGTTTGATCCAGTCACCTGTGGTCGGATTATCAAGAACGTTCGCTTCTGAATGTGTCGAGTTCGACTTCCGCCATTTGGATCTTGAGAATAGCGGCGCCGCCGCCGTTTCGGATATGGCCGAAGTGATGCTTCGTGGAACCGAAGAAACCGAGCTTGTATTCCGGGGTGGTGAGATCTTTGTTCCGCGCATCGATTCTCCCGAAACGGAAACGCTTCCAAAACGGCCTATCCTGCTGGATCCCAAAGGGGCGGATGCCAATTATGTCGCGACTATGATTTCGCCCGGATCGCTTGACGCGATCCAGCTTCAGGAAACAGATCTCGAGCCGGTGGGCGCGGACGATGTGCGCGTAGCCGTTTCCGCGGTGGGGCTCAATTTCCGAGATATCATGGCAGCGACCGGGTTGTTGCCCGAAGAGGCGGAGACAGAGCCCGCTTATCGTAACTTGGGCCTTGAGTATGGCGGCACGGTGGTCGAGGTTGGGTCCGCGGTATCCTCACTGGTTCCAGGTGACCGCGTTATGGGAATGGGCAAGCGCTGCTTGCAAGCTTACACAAATCAGCCGGCGGCGATCCTTTCCAAGATCCCCGACACGCTGGATTTGAGCGAAGCGGCGACCATTCCTTCCGCCTTCGCGACAGCGCACTACGCCCTCAATCATGTAGGACGATTGGCGAAAGGCGAGTATGTCCTGATCCATGCGGCGACCGGCGGCGTCGGTCTTGCGGCCATTCAGTTGGCGAAGAGGGCTGGTGCAGAAATCATAGCGACCGTCGGCAGTCCGCATAAACGTGAGCATCTTGAGAACTTAGGCATCAAGCACATCCTGAACTCGCGCTCTCTCGATTTCGCCGACCGCGTCCTTGAAATCACGAATGGGCAGGGTGTTGACGTCATTCTGAACTCACTCCCGGCAGACTTCATCCTGAAAGGGCTGGATGTTCTCGCCCCTTATGGACGCTTCTTGGAGATTGGCAAGCGTGATGTCTATGCGGATAGTCTGATCGGTTTGAAGGCGCTGCGCAGAAACGCTTCTCTTGCCGTGATCGATCTCGCCTCGATGGGGCATGAGCGGCCTCAGTTGTTGCGGCAACTGGTTGATGAAGTTGTCGATATGCTGGCGGACGGGGATTTGGAGCCCTTGCCCGTCACCGCGTTTCCAATCACCGAGGTGAGTGAAGCGTTCCGCTACATGTCGCAAGCGCGTCACATTGGGAAGGTTGTCGTTACGCTTCCCGACGAGACGGTTCCTGTGCTGAGTGCTGATGATAAAGAACTCTGTCTGTCCAGAGACAAGAGCTATCTGATCACCGGCGGTTCTCGAGGTTTCGGCATCACTGTTGCGCGCTGGATGAGCGAGCGCGGAGCCGGCCAGGTTGTTCTTGCTTCCCGGAGCGGGCGACCGGACGAGGACCAACAGTCTCATCTTCAAGCCATTGAAGCGAACGGCACTGCGGTTCGCCATCTTCCGCTCGACGTGACAAACGAGAGTGACGTTGCTAAGGCGGTTGCGGAGTTGGCTACGGGACCAAGACCGCTTGCCGGGATTATACATGGCGCGGCTGTGATTATTGATGGGTTCCTTGGGCAAATGGACGAGACTTCCGTCACATCCGTCCTCAGACCAAAGACAATGGGTGCATGGAATCTGCACCGGGCCGTAGAACAGACCGGTCAAAGTCTGGATTTCTTTGTTCAGTTCTCTTCACTTGCGCAAGTGATGGGCTCTTCGGGGCAATCAAACTACGTTGCGGCCAACTCTTTTTTGGAGGCGATCTCTCATTACCGCTCCGGCAGAGACCTCTCCGGTCAAACCATGCATTGGGGTGCTCTGGCTGATTCCGGATTTGTTTCTCGAAGCGATTCTATGACCACTTATCTGGAAAGCATGGGAATGGCGCCCATTACCGACGAGGATGCGTTGGACGGTTTGGAACGTTTGCTGGGCTTGGAGACCCCAGCCATCGCCTATGGGTCGGTTGATTGGGCGACTGTGGCCAGGACGAATCCAAAGGCCGGGACGGTTCCGCGACTGAAAGGTGTACTTGAAACAGGAAATACCGGAGGCGGACGAATTCGAGCGGATATTGCTGAGGCGCCGCGCGATCAGTGGCCCGATTTGCTTGCGAACTTCTTGGTGGATCAAATCGTCAAGGTCCTGAAAGTTGATGCGGATACAATTGATCTTAACAAAGCTCTGACCGAACTCGGCTTTGATTCTCTGTCGTCCATCGAATTGAAGAACCGGGTTGAGCGGCAACTCGGGATCTCCATCCCCGTAAGCGCCTTCCTGCAGAGTCCAACCCTGCTGGGCTTGAGCGATACCATCTGTGACACGATTGAAGAAGATTTGAGGAAGCAAGCCTCGGCCGCGACCGGCGGTGGAACCCAGAACGGAGATGCGTCCGGCGCATCTAGAAATGACGCGAAGTTTCGGCCGTCTCACGATCAGCATGTGTACGTTGCGGCTTCAACCGGTTCGCTTGCCAGTGTTGCCGGGCGACGGGAGCTTGAGCACACCGCACTGGTGAAGCTCAATAGTGCGGTCGAGGCAAAACGCGTGCGGTCCGCCTGGCGGTCCCTTTTGAAGCGCCATCCTTTGCTGCGCCTCACGGCGAGCCCGGCGCGTGCGGCCGGCGAATTCCAGCTGACGTTGGATGGGGCTCCGCAAGTGGAGGTCGTGGACGATCCAAAAACAGAATTGGAACAGCCACTTGATGTGGAAAACGGCCAGCTGGTTCGCCTGGTTGTGACTCAAAATGCGCGCAAAACGGAACTCGGTCTCAAGATCCACTTTTCGGTTGCTGATGATCAATCGTTTGCACTCGTTTTCTCAGAGTTGCTCAGACTGGTCGATGGTCAGAAATTGCCCAAGCGGATCGGCGATAGCCTCGTGTTCCGTACGTTATCAAAAAGCCAATTCGACGAGGAAAGAGATGATGCGTTAGCGGCGCGGGCGCACTGGGTTACAATGCTCAAGTCAAGTGCATTGCCTGTTTCCTATGATTCGCGACGGCGTGCCTTGATTCCGCTCCACTTCGGTTCGCACCGGGATAGTCCATCCCGCATTTCATTCGAGCTTGACTGGCATGGTGAAACGGACTCGGCTGAAGTGGTCGTCCTGGCGGCTTTGGCGCGGGCTCTTAAAGAAGATGCTAATGCGACGGACTTCGTCATTGAGCGGGCGAGCCATAGTGAAACAGGGGACGATCAGTCCCGTGCTTGTCTTTCACGTGAGGTTCGTGCTCCGATCTTTGTTCGCACCGAAGGCAGGGCGCTGTATGCAGACATCGCTCAGCAGCTTGATCTGAGCGACAAACATGGACATTTGGGCACGGCCTTTATCGAAATGAACCTCGCGGATGAATGCTCGGAACCAGCCGCGCTGCGACAGTTTGGATTTAAATATGCTGATCGGTCACAAAAGGATCGAATGAGTCAGTCCCTCAAAGCACTGTCGGTGGATGGTGGCGAGGTTCGCTTAACTAAAGTTGAGAGTGGGAACGGATTTTTCTACGATCTCAGTTTGGCTGTGGTGCGGAAGAACTCGAAGACCTTGGCCTTCACGCTCAGCTTTGACTCCGACGTCTTTGACGAAGTGCGTGCGCGCAAAATTGCGAAAGGCATCGCCCGACATTGCGACCGCAAAGCTAATGTCAAGAAACTCGTCGCTCGCGTGGTTGAAAGGACACGGCAGGCTCAAGACCGCGGCGTGCTCAACCAGCCGCCAAAAGTTGCCAAACCGCTGTCACCTAAGACAGCTCGGAGGGCGGCCAAGAAGAGTGCACCGCGTCAAGCGAGCAATGACAATCTCAGCTATCCGGTTACGCCCAACCAACTTTCTGTGTTGAAGGGCCTTGCGGCACCCGATTGTACCGCTTCCTACCGGGAAGGGCTGATGCTTCCTCAGGCTCTGGTTGCCGGTACGAAAGTTGATGCTAAGAGATTGAAACGTGCGCTTGCTCAGGTGGTGCACGCTCATGAGGCTTTGCGGACGCGGTTTGACTACCATAACAATCAATGGCGGGCCATTGTTGAACCCAAAATGATCTCTGAGCTGACCGTCGTCGATCTAGGTGAAATCTCAGATGAAGAACTGACGCGCTATGCCGTTGAGTTTGCGGATAGTCCCTATGATGTTCTGAAAGGGCCGCTGTTCGAGGTCCGGCTGGTCAGGCTCGGTAAGAATAGCGACGCCATCTTAACCAGATGCCATCATCTGTTCATCGACGGCTGGTCGCAGATCAAGCTCTATGAAAGCTTGCTAAATACGTACATGGGGGCTGCGATTGAGCACAATCCGGCACTCTCTACGGCAAGCCTATTCCGGGAAATGGACGCGCAGAAGAAACAAAGCAGTTCGCGTCAGAATTCGGCCTATTGGAAGTCGGTCCTCGAGCCGTGGCTTCCGGCTCCTAAGTTCGGCCGAGTCAATATGAACATCCCGCTTAACGAAAGTGGCGGATGGGTGTTCCCCAGAGAGACCGCCATCGCCCATGTCGACGGCGAGGCCTACGCGCGCTTCAACGAGCAAGTCAAGAAGTCCGGGGTTTCCATGAACTCGTTGCTTATGTCGGCGTTTGCAAAGGCGCTCACAGGCCTTCATGGGGACGAGGCGATGTATTTGTCTTCTCTCTACCCCAGACGAACAGACCCGGTTTTCAAGGACTTTGTCGGCTTCTTGGTATCGGATGTTCCTGTGCGAATTAACTGCTCCGAAAGTATGTCTGTTCACCAGATCGCTTCGGAAGTGCACCGGCAGGCGATGTCAAGTTATGCTCGGGCGGATATGAACTTCTCGATCAGTGAGGTCTTCGAAAAGGCGACCCCAACGGCTTGGTCGCACCAACGGGCGATATGCTCGAGTTTGGCGCCTGAGCATCTTATGCAGTCTTCTGCGTTCCAAAGTGTCGGGACAGGCGAAGAAGCGAACGAGTTTTCGTTTGGCACGACTTCCATCCGTACACTTCCCCTACCACAACGTACTCTGATCAGTTCGGAGATTGGCTTACGCCCGCTTGCAACAGCGACGGACCTCACACTGTGGCTATCCTATGAAATGCCGTCTTTCTCACGCGAACAAGCCGATCAAGTTATCGATGCGATGCTTGACAATCTGGATATCGAAAAACCGGCAACCGGGCATGTCCGTCACCGCGAAAGATTCGGTGCAGAAATTGATTGGGCGAGAGTGGAAGAAGGCAAGCTGCCTGCCGCGAGTCCTCAGGAAGGTAAGACATCCGAAGATCGCCCTCATCCCAAGGCAGCGGAGTAAACCCAAGACGTGCACATGGGGTGGGACGATTCTTCTGGCGTAGCGGCTTTCGGTCTCGTCGCCAATCCGGCGCCTTTCATTCGTGTACGTTGGATCGAGTTGAACCGGGATGGTGACCGCTTGGTCGATTGGGGGCGCGGCGCCGATGCGTTTGTGAAAGAGGAGATGGACCGGGCGCGCCGTATGGAAAGTGACCGGGCGCGCAGGGACTTTTTGGCTTCCAGGGCAGCGCTGCGTCAATTGCTTGGCCAGGAGGTGGGCGAACCTGCTTACTCAGAGCGTTTTTTGCTGACGAAATCAGGTAAGCCTCGCGTACAGGGCGCGAACATCCATTTCAGTCTTTCGCGGACGAAAGAACTTGCGGTTATCGCAATTTCGTCTCGTCCGGTTGGGATTGATGTCGAACGCAATGAGCGCCTTTCGGCGGATCTCGCCAGAAAAATTAGATCTTCGACCGATTGCCTCAACGTATGCTTTGCGAACAGCGCGGATGCCCGAAAAAAAACGTCCTTGAATGAGATTGAGTTGTGGGCCTTGCTTGAGGCGTATTCGAAGCTTAAGGATACGCGGTTGGCGGAGCACTTTTCAGATTGGGGAAGCCCCGGCGGGACGGTAGATCGTTTGCCCAGCGGAAGTGATCGTCCGGTGATCGCGTATACCGTTCAGATGCCCCGTGGGTATCGCTGTTTCTGCTGCAGCGAGCAAAGCGACGCTCATCTGGACGTAGGCGAGTTTGAAATGGATCTCGTTTAGCCCGTTGCCGCTCCTCTTAGGTGTTTTCTTAGGAAATCTCCCAATTCATTGAAATACCGTTTGCGGTCATTGGGAAAGCTAAGTTCGTGATCTGCGCCCGGAATGATCACCAGCTCGACCGGCTTTTGATTGCGACGGAGCGCCCTGGCCATGTCTTTCGAGTGGGCATCGGAAACCACTTGGTCATCAGCTGCATGCACCAAGAGAATCGGTACACCAATTTTTTCCGCATTGTGGTAAGGCGATGTTGCCGTTATCCGATCCTTGTCTTTTACAGGGTCACCAACAAGAATGTCGTCGATCGCAAAATCCAGTTGCGATCTTCTGTCTCGAAGCATGCGGAATAAATCGGCTACCCCGTTTAAACTGACCGAGCATTGTATTTTCTGAGGCATCTTGTAGGCGGATATGAGCGCCTCGTAGCCACCGTAACTGGCTCCCGCAACGCAGATCCGGTTGGGATTCGCTATACCGCTCTCAACCGCCCAGTCGAGGCCTTCCTCAACGTCGCGCTGGATGGCCAATCCCCACTGGCGGTAGCCGGATTTCCTGAATTCCCAGCCATATCCGGAAGATCCGCGATAGTTGACCTGCAGAACCAAGTATCCCTGAGTTGCCAGAAACTGCGCAAAGGGATTGTATTGCTGGATGTCACGGTAGAATGGGCCTCCGTGCAGTAGAATCACCATGGGGCGGTTCTCTGCGCGTTCAAGGTTAAAGCCGGTCAAATAGCCTCTGATCGTTTTTCCGTCTTTGGTCGAATATTCGATTTTTTTCATCGGAGCCAGCGATCTGTACGGTAGGGCGCTGAATGCATCGGCTATTTTCGCCGATTTACCGTTGTCCAAGCGTACGAAATGGTAGGCGCCCGGGTCATATTTCCCACGCGTGAACACGATCGCATAGCGATAGTCCTTGTCGGCGCTGTCTATCCTTACGACGGCATCCGAAAACTGGGCTCGCACTTTTTTCTCCAGCGCTTTTCTCTCGGGATCGATGAAGTGACGCCGGGGTAGATCGTCTGTATATGCTGCACCAACTACATTTCGCGATGTCGTTGAGATCAACGCGCCGCTCACATCGTAGTTTGGATGACTATAGATACGTTCTTTAAATGTCTGTGTACCGATGTCATATGTGTAGAGTGCAAGGGTGTCGCTTGCGTGCGTAGAAATGGCATAGAGTTCGTCCTTCGTGCGACTCAGAGTGATGGGTGAAAAGAACGGCGAGTCTTCTTCTTGTTTGATGGTGATCCGGCGGAAAGACTGACCGCTCTGGTCTTTGTAGAACAAGTACTTTTCCTTATTGCCGAACCCCAGACCCAGCCGGGGAACCCCTGCGGGATCGGTAAGCCAGTGGGAGACGTTGGACCGCGAGGGTTGGACCGTATTGCGCTCGCCCGTTCGCACATTCACTCTGATGGCAGAGGGGGTGGACGAGTCAAAACTGCGCGTCGATTGGATCAAAACGTGCTCATCTTGGCCAGGCAGAAGGTCAATCAATTCATCGGTGCCAAACCGGGCCGCAAGTTGCCCTGAGCCGCCGCGTCCTAGAAATCTTTTGTTCGCTCCTTTGCGATCAACGGCGGCGATACGGTAGAAATCTTCGCGTTTGCCTCTTACGCGTTCCACGAAGCGGACCTTTGCCAGGATCCAGTTTGAATCCAGCCATCGGGCCCAAACGATCCCGCCCCCAAATTCAGCCGTCACAGGAGGGGCTTTATTGATCGATGGCAAGCCGTTCTTGCCAATTGTTAGAGGATCGATTGCGATGAAACTGCGATCACGGGTGCCTCGTACACTGACAATATGGCTGCCATCGTGAGAGATCTGAACGTTTTGGACGGTCATGGGTGTGGAAAAGACCAACGCGGCCTGGTCTTGGGAGAGGGTCGGCGCAGCCTGGGCCTGCGCAGAAAAGAAGATCAGAATGGAAAGGACAAGGCGCAATCGTGCGGTCATATGGCGAACCCCTGGTGTCGTTCGAGATTTATGAGGCCGAACGCGTAGTCTGTCCAGTCTGTCACCCCCGGTCCAATAAGATAATCGTGAGGTTGGCCCGTCTTTTAGGATGCCTCTGCGGACGCCAAATCCGATTGCGTGACCGTCTTGGATTTGCGGACTTCCTGTGATTTTGAGCCGCTGAATGTGAGGGCGCCGTCATCCAGGGCGCCAAACCGGAGGCTGAGTGTGTCCAGGGCATAGTTCTGGTTCAGTTTCCAGGGCTTCTTGTTTCCTTGCTTGGGGAACTTGTGGATCGAGCGCTGTATGTAGCCGGAGGTGAAATCAAGCCAGGTTTCCTCTTCAACGCTCCAATCGTTCAACTGAGGAACGGCTTTGGTGAAGCCGTGCTTGCCCATATGATTGAGGATACGGCAGACATATTCCGACACAAGATCGGCTTTGAGCGTCCAGGACGCGTTTGTGTAGCCAAAGATAAGCGCCAGATTTGGCACATCTGACAACATCGCGCCGCGGTAGTACATTTGGTCGGCTGGCGCGATTCGTTTGCCGTCCACTTCGACCTCCAGGCCGCCCATGAATTTGAGGTCAAGGCCTGTGGCCATGACGATGATGTCCGCCTCCAGGTGTTGGCCGGACTTCAGTTTGAGCCCTGCTTCTGTAAAGGATTCAATGTGATCCGTTACAACATGGACCTTTTGATCCCGGATTGTCTCAAAGAGATCTGCATCGGGAATGAGGCAGAGCCTTTGATCCCAAGGATTGTACGTGGGCGTGAAATGCTGATCGACGCAGTCGTCACCGATTTCTTCCCGTGCCATATCAAGAAGGCGCTTTTTGATGTATGCGGGTCGTTTTCTTGATTGGTTATAGAAAAACATTTGCAGCAACACATTCCGCCACCGGATGATCTGGTAGGCGGCTTGAGCGGGCAGGAGCTTTTGGAGCCGTTCGGCCAGTGTGTCGACCGCGGGACGCGAGACCACATAAGTGGGTGAGCGCTGGACCATCGTGACGTTCGCGCCGTTCATGGCCATCGACGGAACGATGGTCATAGCCGTTGCGCCCGATCCGATCACGGCCACTTTCTTGTCCGCATAGTCCAAGTCCTCCGGCCAAAACTGGGGGTGGACGATTTGTCCCTTATAGTCGTCTACGCCTTCGAACTCCGGAACATAGCCGTGTTCGTAATTGTAGTAGCCTGGGCACATCATGAGGAAATTGCAACTTACTCTGACGGTTTCACCTGTTTGGGTGTTTTCGGCTTGCACCGTCCAGGCGGAGGTGTCCGAATTCCAAGAGGCCCGCTTGACGTTGTGATGGAATCGAATGTTCTTTTCGACGTCATATTCTTTCGCGGTTTCTCTAACGTAGTCGCGAATGGAAGGGCCGTCGGCGATCGCTTTGCCGGTCGTCCAGGGTTTGAAATCATAGCCCAATGTGAACATGTCCGAATCAGAGCGAATGCCGGGATAGCGGAAGATATCCCAGGTGCCCCCAATGGCGCCGCGTCCCTCCAAAATCGCATACGTGCGCTCGGGACAGTCTCGTGTGAGATGACAGGCCGTGCCGATCCCGGATAGACCGGCGCCTACAATCAAAACGTCCACATGATCCATGATTTCACCTAAGGGCTTGCGTTTGGGGGCTTTAACTATAATCGTGACTGCTGCGTCACCTTTCAAGTGACATAGTACTGATTTAGGAGGGACCCGCAAGCGCGATAGGGCATCTGGTCATGGTGTTGTGCGCTCGTGCGGCGCGTATGAAATCGAGAAAGACGAGGCATGAAACAATCAGGATTTATCGCATTTGCCCTATTCGCACTGGCGGCGGCCGCCATGGGCTATGCCATGTGGCAATCGGGAGCGGAAATTGAAAAACCGTCCCCGCCGCGGGAGGACTGGGTGCCGTGCGAAGAAAACAATGATTGTTGAACCGTATTGCTGAGTTGGTTCGTCCTCATACCGCTACCGTGTGCAATTTTCAGGCAAGTATTGACGATACTGCAACCCCAGGTATATACTGACAGATACATGCGCCAAACGAGCGATTGTAGGCACTTGTCAATTCTACCGCATACTGATGGAGGGGTGGTATGTCACGAGTCTTATTTTTCCTTGAGCGTTTTCTTCCAATCTTGTCTTTGCTGTTTGTGGGCGCCTGTAATTCTGTGCCGCCGGATCTGCATGGATCCGGTCCGATATATATGGCCGATGGTGAGTCCGAAATACCGGTGGACCGTGAGGGGCTCGGATTTGGCGGAAAAGAAGTTGAGCCTTTGGAGAAAGTGGATCTCGTACATGAATTGGATCCTTTGAGACTAGGAGAACTTGATTGGTGCAAGAAGTTGAACAGCAGCTTAGGGGCTGGCAACGTCGGTGAACGGCTGAATCTTTCTGATCGGAATGATAGAGAACTCCTAAATTGTCGGGAGGTTTTAGGTAGAGATGATGGTAACTCTTATGTTCGGCGGATAAAGCCTGATCCGCTCTCACTCGCCTTTCACGGTTTTTATCTTGAAGGGTATGGAAACAGCGAAAAGCAAAAACTCCGGCGCAATCGAATTCAAGATCGAATCACGGCTGCATCGGATAGATCATGTGATCGGTATCACAGACGCCTTAACGCAGTCTTCAGTGATGTGAATTTTACGCTAGGATCTTTGACGACCGTGACAGGCGGATTGGGGGCTCTCTTTGCGGATACAGTCACGTCGAACTCTCTTGCGGGTGCTGCCAGTATTTTGAGTGGAGTAAGGGCTGAATTCAATAGCGACATTTTCAGGGAGAAAGTTGCACACGCTCTAACGAAGGCCATGGATGGGGCAAGAAAAACCAAAAATCAGGAAATGAAGGGGCGAAGAGACAAGGTAATCAACCAATACTCAGTAGAGGAGGCGATCAAAGATGCAATCGACTACAACTCTATGTGTTCCTTGGTTGCGGGACTTGAGGCTATCGACACCGCAGTGACAATATATAACGATCCGGGTCTGAAATGGCTTGCTACAGTTTTCAAGAACTCGGAAGCTTTTGAAGACGATCAATTGATCAAGGATGTTTTCAGAAACCTCGCCAAATAGATAACGTGATGGTTGCTAATTTAACTGACAATCGCCGTTTCACGGCAGAGGTACTGTGAATGTTCATTCGTTTGCAGATTGAAGAGCCATATTGATCAATATACTAGTTCGATGTTCTAGGGCACTATGCGTTCTTAATCGTCAGCCCTCCATCCACAGGAATAACTGCGCCGTTCAGATAAGACATTGCGGGCAAACAGCAATTAAAGGTCATTTGGGCGACTTCCTCGGGGTCGGCGTAGCGGACAAGGGGAACACGGCGGCGGACGAATTTGGTTTTGTGCTCTTCCGGAATGTCTTTGGTGATGCCCGTTCGGACCGCGCCGGGGCAGATGCAATTGACCGTGATCCCTTCCTTTCCCAGATCGACGGCGAGCGACCGCGTCAATCCGACAACAGCGTGCTTGGCGGACGTGTACGGAGCGATATTGGGCGTTGCGCCCAGCGCTTCAGTTGATGCTACGTTGACGATCCGCGCGGCATCAGACTGGCGCAAATGCGGGAGAGCAGCGCGGACCATCCTCACCTGACCGGTCAACATGGCGTTATGAGCCTTGTCCCAAACCTCTTCAAAATTGTCTGCATCGATGACAGCGCCCGCGCCAAAGCCCGCATTGTTGACAACGATGTCCAGGCGACCGAATTCCTGAACAACTTCGCCGACGACCCGTTCGATGTCGTCTCTGCTGGCCATGTCCAATTGCCAGCCACGGGCGCGCAGACCGGCATCGGTGATCTCCTTGGTGACAGTCTCAACGCCCTCCGCATTGATGTCGGTCACAGCCACCATGGCCCCTTCATCAGCGAACAAATGAGCGGTCGCGCGGCCCATGCCGCTGGCTGCGCCTGTCACGATCACGGCACGGCCTTCGACGGATCGGCTGAGTTTGGTAAGTCTGGACATGTCATTTTCTCCCTGAGACGATTATTTCGAGCCGCCGTCGATTTTTAGGATGGCCCCGGTGGTGAAGCCAGCATGGTCCGAGGCGAGATAAAGGGCAGCGCCCACAATCTCGTCCGGCGCGCCGCCTCGCTGCATAGCGATGCTTTCGGCCGCCCGTTTGTTGAAAGCGTCCATGTCCCATGCCTTCGAGATGTCCGTTAGAAATGGTCCTGGCATGATGCAATTCACACGCACTTTGGGGCCGTAGGCATCCGCGAAGGCCTCGGTCATGGCATTTACCCCAGCCTTGGCGGCCGCATATGTGATGACGTCTTTCCGGGGACGGATGGCGGCCGTGCTCGACACGTTTATGATAGATCCGCCATTGCCATCGATCATGCGTTGGCCAATCTCGGCACACAGACGGAATGTTCCTTTCAAGTTCACATCGAGTACTTTGTCGTAAAGGGCTTCGGGGATTTCGTTCGGGGATCCGTAGAGAGGCGACATACCTGCATTGTTGATGAGCACATCTACCCGGCCGAACTTCTCATAGACGGCATCAATTAGAGCGTCACACTGATCCCAGTGGCCCACATGACAGGCATATGGAAAAGCATCGCGTCCCAGGGCTTCAATTTCTTTTGCGGTCTCTTCACACGACTCTATTTTGCGGCTGGTGATGCAAACGTCTGCGCCGGCTGCGGCGAAGCCAAGAGCCATCTCCCGGCCGAGACCACGGCTGCCGCCTGTAATCACGACTTTCTTTCCCGACATGTCGATGGTGTGTTTGCTCACGTCTGTTTCCTCCCGGCTTCATTTGACCTATCGTACTCGGCGGCGACAAGATTTGGGTTGTTCCGCCTCTGAACGGGGCTATACACCGTATGCAGGAATAAACAAACCGTCCAGTTTCCCCTGTACTGGCGTCCAATGAGGAAGATGTAATGTTCAAAACAGTTGGTGTTGGAATCGGTGCGTTCGTGGTCGGGGCGTTGGTTGCCGTTTTCGCTTACCGGGAGGTGGTCCCGTTTCCCAATGACGTGGTCGAACGTGGAAAGGCGTTTGAGCCGGAGAATGCCGCTTGGTTCTATCAAAATGCGAGCGAAGTCTTCCCCACACGAACTGTGTCCCGAGCCGAAGGCGGAAGGGCTTTGGTGGACAACCTCGGACGGCTCGATGGCTTCACTTACGACTATGATGGCTCTTCCAAGACGCTTGACCAATTGATGACAGACACGACGATGATGGGGCTAGCGATTCTATACAGAGGCGAGCTCGTATTCGAAGACTATGCCCTGGGAGCAGGTCCCGGGACACGCTTCACGACGTTTTCGGCCGTGAAATCCATTACCTCGACCCTCGTCGGAGCAGCTGTGCACGACGGCCTGATTGGAAGCGTGGATGATCGTTTGGATGCGTACATTTCGGACTTGAAGGGCACAGCCTATGAAGGCGTCACTATCAAGCAGGCGTTGCAAATGTCTTCCGGTGTTCGTTTTGATTACGAAGGTACAGGCGGCCCTGGCAACGATACCCTCGCGCTTTTAAGGGATGCCGTCATTGTCGGAAAGCGGCGGGCCAATGAGATGTCCGTGTCTTATCCCCGTGCAGAGGATCCTGGTACGACATTCAACTACAATACGGCAGAAACACAAATCCTGCTTTGGCTGGTTCGTGAAGTCACTGGCAACAATGCCAGCGCATATTTGGAAGAAAAGATCTGGCGCCCTCTTGGTATGGATCATGATGCGGGTTGGATCATCGATCGGGCTGGTCCCGAAGGCGTCGAGATCGGCGGAGCCATGTTCAACGCTTCGCTAAGGGATTTAGCGCGCATCGGGCTGTTGATGGAGCAAGATGGCGTTTGGGACGAGGTACGGATCTTGCCGGAGGGCTGGGTTGAGGCAGCAACTGTTTCAACAGAGGGCTATTTGGCTCCGGGAGCTGTCCACGATCCGTCAACCGGGCGCGGCTATGGATATCAATGGTGGACCTTCGATGGTGGCGCCTTCATAGCCGATGGAGCATATGGTCAGACCATTTATGTTGATCCGTCTTCGGACCTTGTCGTTGCGAGGACGAGTGTTTGGGAAGCTGCATGGGACAAAAATAAAGACTTAGAGAGCCTTGCGGCGTTCAAAGCGATTGGTGCGTTTTTGAGAAACGCTGCCCAGCCTGAGGTGGACGCTGCTGACGAAGGTTTGATGGTCGATGCGGCAGCTGAGTAAAATGACTTCAGGGAGCTGAAGATGAAACTCAATAAGCAGGTGGCGCTTGTCACCGGAGCCGGACAAGGGATCGGCCGCCAGATCGCTCTAAAGCTCGCCGGAGAAGGGGCCTTTGTGGTGGCCAATGATTTGGATGAAGAGCAGTTGACGACAACTTGCCAGCGGATCGCGGGGGCGGGCGGTTTGGTGAAACCCCTCGTGGGGAGTGTCACGGACGAAGACTTCGGGGACAAAGCAGTCGCTTTCGCGGTGGAAGCATTCGGGGATCTCCATATCATCGTCAACAATGCCGGCTACATTTGGAACTCCTCCATTACCAACCATACGGATGACCAATGGGCGGCTATGGTGGATGTCCACCTTACCGCACCGTTCCGTCTTCTGAGGGCCGCGGGCGCTTACTTTAGAGCGGAAGCCAAGAAACTGGCGGGACGCTCACTGCCAAGCCGGAGAGTTGTCAACATTTCATCTGTCTCTGGCGTTTACGGGTCTCCGACACAAGTCAGTTATGCCGCCGCCAAGGCGGGAGTCGTAGGAATGACAAAGACCCTGGCCAAAGAGTGGGGCCGGTACAATGTGAATGTGAATGCGGTCGCCTTTGGTCATATTGATACAAGGCTCACAATGCCGTTCAAAGATGAGGTGCCGGAGATCGAAGTCGCCGGACGTAAACACAAAGTCGGTTTGAGTGAAGAGCAGTTGACCATGATGAAAGCGAGTACTCCGCTTGGCCGTCACGGGACGGTGGAAGATGCAGCGGGTGCCGTTTTCCTGTTGTGCAGCCCGGAGGCCAGCTACATTACCGGTCAGGTGTTGATCTGTGATGGGGGATTAGGGGGCTAAGTGGTGCTTAGCTCTATGGGCGCTGGTCCCCCCGTTGCCCAATCGAGCAGCTCCACGGTGTGGACGACCGGCGCTTGTGTTCCTTCTGCGAGCTGAGTGAGACACCCAATGTTGCCGGTGGCGACAACATCCGGTTTTACTGATTCTATTGATGTGAGTTTGTTCGTGCGCAGTTTTTGCGCCATGTCCGACTGCAGAATATTGTAGGTCCCCGCAGAGCCGCAGCACAGGTGAGCGTCCGGTATATCATGAACAGCAAATCCCGCTTTCCTGAGCAGTTGAATGGGAAGAGAATGCACCTTCTGACCGTGTTGCAGGGAGCAGGCCGACTGATAGGCAACGCGAAGATTGGGCAACTTGTCTGCTGGCGGCGCTAGGTCAAGTTCTGCGGCGAACTCGCTTATGTCCACTGCAAGACTCGAAACAAAGTCTGCGTCGGCGGCGACTTGGTCATCGCCCCGCAGCATGAAGCTGTAGTCCTTAACTGTTGTTCCGCAGCCGGACGCATTGACAATAACGGCGTTGAGTTCTCCGGCATTGTGCACTTCCATGACTGCGTTGACATGATCTCGTGCGGCCTGATGGGCCAGGTCTGTTTTGCCCATATGATGGGTGAGTGAGCCACAACAGGTATCGCCTGCAATGACCACTTCGCACCCGTGGCGCGTCAAGAAGCGGATGGTTGCCTCATTGATCTGAGGGCGAAGCACTTGTTGAACGCAGCCCGGAATGAGTGCGATCCTGTGTTTGCGTTCACCTTCGGCTGGAAATGTCGTGCCTTTTTTGAGTGGTGCGAACGCGGCGGTCTCGCGCGGGATCAAGTTTACGGCCGCTCTCAGTGGTGCTGGGAGGACTTGTCTAAACATCCGTATAAAGGGCCGCATTAGCCCACCAGCTTTCATCAGCCAGGCGAATTTCTCAGGGACCGGGAGTGCCCAGGTCAGTAACCTGCGGATAAGACGATCGAACCATGGCCGCTCGAAGTTGGCCTCGATATGGGCCCGGCCGTGATCTATCAGATGCATGTAATTCACGCTGGACGGGCAAGTTGTCATGCAACTGAGGCAAGAAAGGCAGCGGTCGAGGTGGCGCACAGTCTTAGGGGAGGGTGCACCGCCCGTCTCCAGCATCTCCTTAATCAGATAGATCCGGCCGCGCGGGCCGTCCAATTCATCCCCGGTTTCCAAATAGGTGGGACAGGTGGCTGTGCAAAATCCGCAATGGACGCATGACCGTAGAATCTGTTCGGAGGACCGAATGTCTTGGTCTTGTCTTTGTGCGAAGGAGAAATTGGTTTGCATTTGCTGTCTATATGTCCGGATACATTCGGCCCGGATTGAGGATGCGCTTGGGATCGAAGTTCTCTTTAAGGCGCCTATTGAGTGTGTGGACGCCAGCGAAAAGTGGGCTGAACGATTGGCGCGGTGTCCTCTCCTTACTTCCGGGCCTTACCAACACAGCCGATCCTCCGCCGATTTCCTCCATCGCAGAAAAGAGTCTCTCACGGACCATCTCCGCATCCGTTGGCAAGCGCAGCCAAAGGAGACCGCCCGCCCAGTCGACAAGCGGGTCGTCTTCTATGGACTCGCGACCAAGCGTCTCAAGCAGATGGACCCATTTGCTTGGCGGCACGGATACCCGCCAAAGGTCGCAATCGCCTGGTCCTGGCTGAGGGCTGCAGATCTCCGCCCAAAGAGACGTCGACGCGCCGTCTTCAATTTCAATGACATTTCCCGAGAGCGCCAGGTCTTGCTTCAGAAAGTCGGCCCGGCTCTTAACGGAAACAGCGGTTCCTTCGATACGTATGATGGTTGCCGATTGGTCTAGGACTGAAATTTCGGGCACAGAGGAATTTGCGGTCAGTCTCTCCAGAAGGTAAGCGCCGCCGCTTATGGCATAGGGTGTGGACGTCCACTGGGTGAGCGCCTTTTGTGCCGTTTTTTGGTCCAACCCGGCGACAACCAGAGACACGGATGTTTCGGGGGCTGGAAGGACTTTGACCGTCACCTCCGTCATCACCGCTAGAGTTCCGTAGGACCCCGCAAGAAGCTTGCACATGTCATAGCCGGTGACATTCTTGACCACCCGGCCCCCGGCCTTGAAGGGTTCGCCGCGCCCGCTGATGCCTTTGACGCCCAAAAAGTGGTCGCGGGGAGCGCCTGCAACGAATCGTCTTGGGCCTGATAGGTTTGTGGCGAGGAGGCCGCCAATGGTGCCTGGGTTCGGGTTGCCCGAGATCACGAGTCCCATATCGGGAGGTTCGAATGCCAGTTGCTGTTGTTCGGAACTCAACGCCGAATGGATCTCGCTCAGCGGGGTTCCGGCCCTAGCGGTTAAGACCAGTTCATTCGGTTCGTAGTCGACGATACCAGAGAGTTTTTCCAGGGAGAGGCGTCTATGTTCGGTGTTCACGTTCCCAATGGCGCGTTTTGTTCCGAGCCCCTCAATCGAAAGGGGAGTGTCTTCTGCAACGGATCGACGGATACAGTCTTCCAAGTCCTTTTCGTCGCGTGCAATTGAGATGTTATCGGAGTCAGAATCGGGGAAGGTCTGCATGGGGCAGTTTTCCCTGATGAACGTGAAGGCGTCCCAATTCCGCGCAGCGATGGAGTGTGGGAAACATTTTTCCCGGGTTCAAGAGTCCTTCTGGGTCGAAGGCGCATTTCACTCGCTGCTGGTGAGCCAGATCGGTTTCGGTGAACATGTGCGGCATGAGGTCTCGCTTCTCAACACCCACACCATGCTCTCCAGTCAGCACACCACCTACTTCCACACACAGTTTCAGTATGTCGGCGCCGAATTCTTCTGCGGTTTCAAGTTGTCCCGGCACGTTCGCATCGTAAAGGATGAGAGGATGCAAGTTGCCGTCGCCAGCATGGAAGACGTTGGCAACGCGCAGGCCATAATGCTCCGACATCTCGGCCATCCGTTTCAAAACCGGGGCGAGCTGAGCGCGCGGGATCGTGCCGTCCATGCAGTAATAGTCCGGTGAGATTCGGCCCACGGCAGGAAAGGCGGCTTTGCGGCCAGCCCAAAACGCCAGTCTTTCTTCTTCGTTTTCACTGACGCGGGTGGAGGTTGCGCCCCGTGTCCGGGCAATCTCGGTAATCTTCGTGCACAGATCGTCCACCTCCGCTGCCGGTCCATCGAGTTCAACAATAAGCAATGCTTCAACGTCCCGAGGATAGCCGGCGCAGACAAAGTCCTCGGCGGCATGGATGGCGGGGCGGTCCATCATCTCCATCCCAGCAGGGATAATGCCTGCGGCGATGATATCGGCGACACAGTCGCCCGCAGCGTCAGCCGAACCAAAGCCGATGAGAGCTGCTCGTGCTGTTTCGGGTTTGCGCAAGATCCGGACCGTGACTTCTGTAACGACGCCCAACAAGCCTTCGGAACCGACCATGACGCCGAGGAGATCGTAGCCCGCCGCATCCAAGTGTTTGCCGCCGATTCGCATCACGTCCCCATTGATCAGCACGACCTCCAATCCCAATATATTGTTCGTGGTCAACCCATACTTTAGACAATGTACGCCGCCAGAATTCTCGGCAACATTGCCGCCGATTGTGCAGGCGATCTGGCTGGAGGGGTCGGGTGCGTAATAGTAGCCGGCATGATCGACGGCCTTTGAAATGCCAAGGTTTGTGACACCTGGTTGGGTTACGACGCACTTGTTGTCAAAATCGATCTCAACAATCTTATTGAATTTCGCCATGCCTAACAGAATGCCGTCCGCCAAGGGCAGGGCGCCGCCGGACAGAGACGTCCCGGCACCGCGCGGCACCACCTTTATGTTGTGGTCGGAGCAATATCTCAGAACTGCGCTTACTTCCGACGTGCTCGAAGGCAGACACACAAGGAACGGTGGTTGGCGATAGGCCGTCAGTCCATCGCTGTCATAGACGAGACGACCATGTTCTTCGTCAATGACGCTTTCGGGGTCGGCGATCAGCGATCTTAAGTCGCGTGCGATTTCCGCCCGCCGAGCGATGAGTGTCTCGTCAACGTCCGGCATTTTGAGTTGGGACATGGACTTCCTACCTACTGGGAAACAGCGAACACTTGCGTCACGTAAATCCAGTCTCCCGCTCGCACGACCGCTACACCCGTATGTGTTTTCTCGCGGTCTAGAATGTTCTTTCGATGGCCCCGGCTTTTCATCCAGCCCTCAACGACTGACGGAGCATCCAATTCGGGGGAGAGAGTTCGGTCGCCCACATACCGCTGAAAGATGTTTTCAGCCCCGGCCCCGTAAAAATCCGGGTACTCATCACGAATACGGTCAAAAAAGTCGCGTCTCCCGTCTCCATAATGGCTCAGTTTTCTCTTCTCGGCCATCCACTTCGTGTGCTTCTCTGCCGCCTCGTTCAGTCCCGCATCACACTTAAGGGGTTTGCGTCCGGCTTCCGCGCGCTCGGCGTTTATGAGATCAAATACCGCCGCTGCCAACGCTTGGGTATCCCCTCTTTCTTGCGAAACCTCGCACTTTTGAGGAAATGTGCTAGCCAATGCCGTAGAGGGGAGTGACCACAGCATACAAAATGCTGTCGTGATCGAGGCAACTGTCTTAAGCCAGCGTCGTGATGTCATCTTGTTCCTCTTCTAAGATTCTCATTTAGCATGGTTACAGGGTATGGCGGAGGCACGTTCTGACATTTCTGTGACACAAGCCACCGCGGATTGACCTATTTTTGCTTTTACGTTTAGGAGACAGAAACTTACGCCATGAAACGCTTATCCGTCATCGGGGCGACTTACCGCAGCGCGGATGCACCGCTCTTAGGAGAGCTTACTCTGGCTTCCGATGCAATCTCGGATCATCTGCGACAATTGGCAGATCGCTTTCACGCCAGAGGCGCTATGTATGTGGCGACCTGCAACCGGGTCGAACTTGTGCTGGACGGGGCTCCGCAAGGTGATCCTATGCAGATGCGCCACCAAGCCTTTACCTATTTGGCCGGACGGTCAGCACCTGAGTCCCTCCTCAAAGAAACGCTCAAGATTTGGGGGGGCGAAGGGGCTGCAGAACATCTGTTTCTGGTGGCTGCAGGTATGGACTCGGCCCAACTGGGAGAACGAGAAATCTATCTTCAGTTCAAAAAGTCGCTACGTGCCGCCCGCGCGGCAGGTACATGCAGCCCGTTGATCGAGCGCGTGGTGGTCGAAGCCTTGCGTACCGCGCGCAGCGTTCACGCCGAGATTGTGTCGAATGACAGGGGCAATGTGCGCTCGCTTGCCCATATTGCTTCGGAAAAGGCGTTGGCTCGTGCGAGTGTTGGTGATGAAGGACGCCCACGCATCGCGTTGGTTGGCGTGTCCCCCATGACGCGAACCTGTTTTGACCAGTTAATTGCTCAGCCTGTGGATCTTGTCGTTGCGAATCGCACGCCTGATTCTGCGTTGGCGCTCATTGAAAATACGGATGCCCAATGGCAGTCGCTTGAGGACTTTCGGAAAGACCCAGGCCGGCTGGATGCGGTGATATCGGCCATCTCAGTGCCTGAGCCTGTTCTTGGAAGAGCCGAGTTGTGCCGAATTGCAGAGGACGGGCACCGTCCATTGTTCATCGACATGGGTGTGCCGCCTAATGTAGATCCGGACGGAGCTGAGGAGCTCAAGTTTGAGCGGATCGGCATGCAGGATATCATCGATGAGGCACAGTCGTCGCGCGCAAACCGGCAATTGGAGCTTGCCTCCTCCCGCCGAATTCTGGATGAGGGCGTGGAGAGGCTGCGGCTCGATTTTGGAGAACGTTTGGCGGGGCCGGTGATCGCAGGCATTAACGATCAGTATAAAGATACCTTGGATCGCTCTGTGGAATGGTTGTTACGGCGCGAGCTTTCGCATCTGTCCGACGAGGACAAATCCAAAATAAAGGCTTGGTCGCAGGACGTTGCAAAACGCTGTGCCCACATTCCGATCAAAGGCGCGAAAGCGCTTGCAGCGGATCAGCAAGTCGAAAGTCTTGAGACCTTTTTTCATGCATCCGATGATGATCTGGTCGCTTCGCTTTCCGGGGCGCTAGGAGATCTGGATGACTTAGAGCTCGAAATATCGGAGGCGGCTGAATGACCGAAGTTTCCCAATCTACTGATTATGCCGGGCAGCGATCGCAGGAGCTCTATGGCCGCGCGCAACGCGTTATCCCTGCCGGCGTCAGTTCCCCGGTGCGGGCATTCCGCGCTGTGGGGGGGACACCGATCTATTTGGAAAGCGGCCGGGGTTCAACCATCACTGATGCGGACGGACGATCTTATCTCGATTTTGTCATGTCCTGGGGGCCGCTTATTCTAGGACATGCCCATCCGGAGGTGATCGAGCGCGTGCGCGCGGCGGCTGCGGACGGACTGACATTTGGAACGCCGTGTGCACCCGAAGTGGAACTGGCAGAACGCATTGTCGACCTGTATCCGGGGTTGGAGCAAGTGCGGTTTGTTTCTTCCGGGACCGAAGCGACGATGAGTGCCCTGCGTGTTGCCCGCGCCGCGACCGGCCGCGACCGCATTGTTAAGTTTTCGGGCTGCTATCATGGTCATTCGGATCAATTACTTGTTGCGGCGGGTTCCGGGCTTGTGACCTTTGGTGAGCCTTCGTCAGCGGGTGTGCCGGACGCTTTTACATCTCAAACGGCAGTTTTGCCGCTTGATGACGATGCAGCGCTGGAAGCTCTGTTCAATGAATGCGGCCGAGACATCGCTGCTGTGATTATCGAGCCGATACCGGCAAACAACGGACTCCTTATTCAGCGTACTGCGTTTCTTCAGAGGTTGCGGGAGATCACCCGTCAGCACGGCAGTCTGTTGATTTTTGACGAAGTGATTACAGGCTTTCGCGTGGCACCGGGCGGGGCAGCGGACCTGCTCGGCGTTACCCCGGATTTGGCGGCGTTCGGCAAGGTGATCGGGGGAGGGATGCCGGTGGGTGCTTTTGGCGGTTCCGCCGAGGTCATGAGCGTTCTGGCGCCGCTCGGGCCAGCTTACCAGGCAGGCACATTGTCCGGCAATCCGGTTGCGATGACGGCCGGGCTGGCCACCCTTGATGTGATGGAGCGAGAGCACGCTTGGAAACAGTTGGAAGCGCTAGGGTCTGATCTCGAGCAAAGGCTCTCTCCGATCGCGGCAGAGATGGGAGGATCATTGGTTCGGCAAGGCTCGTTGTTCTGGCTCAACTTGGCGCCAGGAGAAGCGCCGCGGACAGCTGAGGCAATTCCCGATACAATTGCGGAGCCCTATAAGGCAATCTTCCAGTCTTTGCTTCAGCAGGGCGTCTATTTGGCACCTTCCGCCTACGAAGTAGGCTTTCTGTCGTTGGCGCACGAAACGGCGGACATCGAGCGACTGGCGCAGTCTCTCAACGCCGCGCGAGACTCCATTTGAGCACAATGAGGAACAAACAGGTTCGATGAGCTCGGTGAGCACCAGATGGCTGCAAATCGCAATGGCAGCCCTGATTACGATCTCCATCGTTCAGACGGTATGGTGGTACCTGGACCAATCAAGCTATTCCGCAAATGTGGTGGCCGACAGACGGGCGAGCTTCGAGCGGGACGAGCGTGCGGCGAGCCGGTTGTTGGAACGGGGGGAGGCTTGGCCCGACGTTCAAGCGATTTATCCACACCTGGAATTGGTCGATGGGACTGTCCGTGTACTTGATTCACTGATCGAAGACATTGAACGGGCGAGACAGCAGCGCGTTATCATGTATGGGTCAGAATGGACCTTTTTCGTCCTTGTGCTGATGGGTGGACTTGCTGTGATATGGAAGGCGCTTCGGGATCAGGCGAGACTTCGATATCACCAGGAGAACTTTTTGACTTTGGTCTCTCATGAATTCAAGACGCCGATTGCGAGTATGATGCTCAACATCGAGAATATGCAGCGTCATCCTCCGTCCGGCGACAGCTTACTCGGCAAGCTCGATCGCCTGAAAAGCGACTTAAACCGTATGCGAACGATGGTGTCGAATATCCTGGAGTCGGCCCGGCTGCAAGAAGGCTCGTTGGAGTTGAGAGATGAGTCGACCAACGTCAGAGATATCTTCAACAATGCGCTTGGACGGCTTCACAGTGAGGGAAGAGATATTGGTCTGCATATAGAGGATGAGTTGCCGGATAAGCTGATCATCCAAGCGGACGCCATCGCGTGCGAGTCCGTGGTCCGCAATGTCCTTGATAATGCCTTTGAGGCCGTGAGACAGGTGCGCGACCCGACAATCAAGATCTCAGCAAAGAGTGAGCCCGGATCCGTGACGGTTACCATTGCTGACAATGGAATCGGATTTACGTCCGATCAGACAAAGAGCCTATTTGAAAAGTTCTACCGGACGGATGAAACCTATTCAGGGGATCGCAAAGGGACGGGGCTGGGCTTGTTCATCGTTCGCCAGGTGATGGCGATGGAACGGGGCTCGGTTCGGGCACACAGTGATGGGCCCAATCAGGGCGCTGCGTTTTCGCTGACATGGAGAACGCCGCCTTCGGACGGGTCGCATTAAGGACGGGCATGGCGGAACAACAGAGAATTCTGGTCGTTGAGGACGACCGCAATTTGGCAGCCGGTCTGGAAGACGCTTTTGCAGGAGAAGGCTTCCTGACGGACGTCTGTCATAATGGAAGCGATGCCCTCGAACGGATCGTTGAAAACGAATTTGATCTGATTGTCTTGGATGTCATGCTGCCGGGCATGAGCGGAATGGAAGTATGCCAAGGTGCGCGAAAGGCGGGTGTGGAGACACCCGTCTTGTTCCTGACGGTAAAAGGTTCTCCACAGGATCGCATCGACGGGATGATGTCAGGTGCAGACGACTATTTGACGAAACCCTTCCAGCTTGAGGAGCTTTTGCTTCGTGCGCGGGCGATATTACGTCGATGGGAATGGCGGGGGAACGAGACTCAATCGGTGTCCAATATTGTTTTCGGCGGGAATGAAGTGGATGTCTTGCGATACGAAGCTACATCATGGGATGGACGGCGCCATTCCTTGACGGAGAAAGAGATCGAAATATTGAAGGTCTTGGCGGATCAAGAGGGGAACGTGATTTCACGAGACGACTTGCTTGAAACGGTTTGGGGGGACGAGGTTTTTCCGTCAACCCGAACGGTTGATAATTTCATTTTGCGGCTCCGGAAGCGATTTGAACCCAACCCGCAATCTCCTGTTCACTTTCATTCTGTTCGGGGCGTGGGCTATCGCCTGACATTTACCCCGCAGCCAAATGAGGACGCATGATCATGGCAAGCTCTTCGCTTACTCTCGGCACAAGAGGGTCAGATCTCGCTCTTTGGCAAGCAAACCATGTGTCGGGCCTCTTGAGAGATCAGTATTCTGATCTTGATATTCGGATTCATGTGATCGAAACCGAAGGGGATCAAATTCCGGACGCCCCGCTCTGGTCAGCAGGCGGCAAATCCTTCTTCACCAAAGAAATAGATCGGGCGCTTTTGGAACATGAGATCGATTTAGCGGTCCATAGTCTGAAGGATTTGGAAACGCAGAATCCGCCGGGGATAGTTATCGCTGCCGTTCCGGAGCGCGCAAATGTCAGCGATGCGCTCCTCTCCCGATCTGGAAAATCGATCGCAGATCTGCCGCTCGGCTCTGTCGTAGGGACCGGCAGTTTGCGGCGGCGGGCGTTCTTGTTGAATCTCAGACCTGATCTTACCGTTAAGAGCCTACGAGGCAACGTGCCGACACGCGTTCAGAAACTGGACTCCGGTGAATATGACGCGATCGTTCTTGCAACGGCAGGGCTCGTGCGTTTGGGGCTTAAGGATAAGATATCTTCGGAACTGCCCACTGACGTCTTTCTGCCCGCAGTTTCGCAGGGTGCGTTGGGAATTTGTTGCCGTGCTGACGATGCGGGGACGCGGTCCCTGTTGGAAAAGTTAAATGACGTTAGTGCTGCAAGTGCGACAACCGCCGAGCGGGCGCTCTTGCGCGAAATTGAAGGGGGTTGCCATGCCCCCTTGGGTGCCCGCGGTCTGATAGAGGACAATATTCTCACGCTGGAAGGGAAGCTTTGTTCCATAAGCGGAGAGACGGTTCTGACAGTTTCTGAATCCGGTTTTCTCAATCAGGCAGACGACATCGGTCGTAGAGCAGGCCAACGCCTATTGGAAGAGGGAGGGCGTGACTTGCTCACCCAAATAGAACGCGAAGTGGAAGACCTCAAACATGAGCAGTAAACCTGTTTTTCTCTCGGCATGTGCCCAGGAGCCCGTTTCCCATACGCCGATCTGGATTATGCGGCAAGCAGGCCGGTACCTGCCGGAGTACCGGGCTGTTCGCAAGGACGTGGATTTCCTCACTTTGACAAAATCACCGGATCTCGCGGCTGAAGTGACGCTCCAGCCCATTCGCCGGTTCGGGATGGATGCAGCAATTTTGTTCAGCGATATTATGACGCCCCTCGGCGGAATGGGCATTGACGTTCAGTTTAAGCCTGCGCCGTACATTGATGAGCCCATTCAGTCCGCGAAACAAGTGGAGGAACTCCGCGCTCTGACCCCGCTGGAAGATGTACCGTATACGATCGAATCCGTGCGCCTCGTACGAGCGGATCTCGCCGCGGACAAGGCGCTCATTGGGTTTGCAGGGGCGCCCTTTACGCTCTTTTGCTATGCGGTAACGGGAAAGCCGGATCAGAACTTCCCGACGGCCCGTGCCTTTATGTACGAGGAGCCGGCGACGGCGAAAGCTCTTTTGTTGAAGCTCGGCGATGCCATGGGCGCCTATCTGTCGGCCCAGGCGGAGGCGGGCGCCGATGCGCTGATGATCTTCGAATCCTGGGGCGGGCTCTTATCACCTGATCTCTATAGGGAATATGCTTTGCCGGCTGTTGACCGCGTCCTGGAGGCTATACGTCCCCGGAAGGTGCCGCTCATCTTCTTTGCCAATCAAGGGGCGGCCTATCTACCCGTTCTGCGGGACTTGCCGGTTGATGTGATTGCGGTCGATTGGCGGCAGCCGCTTTCCGTTGCGGCGGAGCTCGTGGGGGCGAACAAGACCATGCAAGGCAATCTCGACCCGGCAGCGCTCTTTGGTTCGCCAGAAGAGTTGCGGTTGCGGGCTCAAGCGGTTCTTGACGATGCCAGAGGTTTGCCGGGGCACGTCTTCAATTTGGGCCACGGTATTTGGCCCCAAACGGACCCGGATGCCGTCGCCCGGCTTGTGGACTTCGTCCACGAACAAACGGCGCGATGAAGGTTGAGCGGCTTGACGGTGAAGATTGGGAGCGTTCGAAGAACATTCGCTTAAGAGCTTTGCGGGACGCCCCAGACGCCTTTTCGGCAACATTTGCAGTCGAGAGCCAGTTTCCCGAGGAAAAGTGGCGCGAACGCCTGTCAAACTCTGAGACCGCCACGTTTGTGGCTGTTGACGGCGGAGACGATGTCGGGGCCGTTGTTGGCGGCCCTTATGATGATGCGGCGGGCCTTTTTGCCATGTGGGTGGCGCCGGCGGCGCGGCACCAAGGGATTGCGATGGTTCTCATCGAAAATGTTATTCAGTGGGCGAGGGAAAAGGGGTGCTCCCGGATGCGTTTGGATGTTGGCGAACACAATGGTCCGGCGCGGAGGCTCTATGAAAGAATGGGATTTGTGCCGACGGGTATGGTGTCTACCCTGCCGCCGCCAAGAGAGCATGTGAGGGAGGTGCAGCTGGAGCTGGCGTTGGGAGGTTAGTTGATGCTTGGTTTTGATCCTCGTAACGGGGCGCGAAGTTGACAGAGTATGTTACTTGACTCTGCGATCAAATTTCGCGTCATCCTCGGGCTTGTCCGGAGGATCCGGTACTTCATGCACCATCCAGTGAATTTAGGGAGTTTCATGAGTTTGCTGGATCTCCGCCTTCGCGGGGATGACATAGGACCGTAAAGCCTGCCATCTCTCTGGCGTCATCCTCGGGCTCCAACACAAGGGTCGACAAATGAGATTGTTGTGTGACGTTGGGGTGTGGCCGCTAAGTCGGCAGCCCCACGGTCATACCGCCGTCGACCACCATCTCGGCTCCTGTTACGTAAATGCTTTCGTCAGAGGCCAGATAAACCGCCATGTTACCAATGTCGCGGGCGGGGTCGCCCATATAGCCGATGGGCAGCGTGGATTCGATCCCTGCACGCATGGCGGCTTCGTCCGGCGCGGCGGCAAAGAGCGGGTCAAGGATGGGTGTTTCGATGACGCCTGGATGAATGGAGTTGCAGCGTATCCCGTTCGGGGCGTTTTCAACTGCGACGGTTTTGGTCAAGAGCCGAACTGCGCCTTTGCTCGAGGTGTAAGCAGCGCCGCCGATCTGGCCGCGCAGGCCTGTCACGGAGGATAAGTTGATGATGGACCCTGACGGCCCGCCTGGATTGGCTTTCATGGCGCGCAGGCCGTGCTTACACCCCAGGAACACGCCGACGACATTGACATTTATGACTTTTTGAAACTCTTCCAAGTCCGTTTCGTCAACAGGACAGGAGGTGAAAATGCCCGCATTGTTAACCAATACATCAAGCCGTCCGTGTTCGGACGTGGTCGCCGCAATGATGTTCTCCCACTCGGCTTCGCTTGCCACATCATGCTTTTTGAACTGTGCGCCGAGTTTTTCAGCGACCGCGTTCCCGCGGGTTTCATCAATGTCCGTGATAATCACTTTGGCGTCTTCTTCGGCGAAGCGCTGCGCCATGCCTTCGCCGAGGCCAGAGGCGCCGCCGGTAACAATCGCGATTTTACTTTCAAGTCTGGCCATTAGTTCCTCCCCAACCAGATTACCACTTCACGATGGGCGGCATGCTCATCAAAAAGGCTTCCGGGTCGGCGCCGGTGGCAAAGCCGAACTTGGTGCCACGATCATAGACGAGATTGAACTCCACATAGCGGCCTCGCTTGAAGAGGAGCTTTTCTCTGTCTTCGTCCGTAAACGATGTATCGATGCGGCGTTCGACGATTTTCGGATAGACGTCCAGATAGGCCTCGCCCACTGCCCTGACAAACGCAAAATCGGCTTCCTGATCGCCGCTGTTGAGATTATCGAAAAAGATTCCGCCGACGCCGCGTGGTTCGCCGCGGTGGGGCAAATAGAAGTAGCGATCGCAATAGTCTTTGTACTCTGCATAAGCGTCAGGCCGATAGGAGTCACATGCCCCTTTCATGGCGTCATGGAAAAGGGCGGTATCTTCATCGTAGGGAAAAGTGGGCGTGAGATCTGCTCCGCCGCCGAACCATGATTTGCTTGTCTGGAGGAAGCGGACATTCATATGGACGGCAGGGACAAAGGGGTTGGCCATGTGCGATACAAGGGAGATTCCGCACGCGCGAAATTGACCCTGGCTTTCCGCGGCACCTGGAATTTCTTCGCGAAACTGATGGGAAAATGTGCCGTGGACGTCGCTGAAATTCACGCCGACTTTTTCAAAGACGCTTCCCGTCATAAGACGGCGTTCTCCACTGCCGTTCAAACGCTTACCGGTTTCGTCCTCCGGCTCGTCCTTTTTCCAAGGAACACGTTCAAAACGCGCGGAGGATTCGAACTCTTCGAAGCGAGCGCAAATCCGGTTCTGTAGGTCCGTAAAAAAGGCCGCGGCCCGGTTCTCAATGGTGTTTTCTTCAGTTGCTGTCTGCATGTGTCCTCTCAAAACGGCTTAACGATGACCATAATCACAATTAAAATCATGGCCAATGTGGGAACTTCATTCATGAACCTAAAAAAGCGGGATGAGTATACGTTCTCGTCGCCCGCGAATTTGCGCCGCCAGCGGCCATACATCATGTGAGCGCCGAAGATGATGGCGACACCCAGGAGTTTTGCATGCATCCAGCCTTCTGACAGCCAGGGGACGGCCATCCAGAACCCGGTGAACAGGGATACCACCATTGCCGGTGTCATGATGGCGTAGTAAAGGCGGCGCTCCATCAGCTTAAAGGTTTCGGATTGTTCGGACCCTTTCGGGGCGTCCACGTGATAGACAAATAAGCGCGGAAGATACAGAATGCCCGCCATCCACGAGATCACCGCAATCACGTGCAGCGCTTTAATCCAGGTGTAGAAATCACCCCCCGGTGTAATCATAAACCGTCTTTCCGCCGGTTGCGTAGTGGCCTGTAACGAGTCTAGAAAATCGCGGGCCCCCTCGCAAGCGGGCGCCATGTCACATCAACTATGTCACATCAACCATGTCTCATGAACACGGGATCAAGAGATGAGTTCAAACGGGGAAAAACTCGGTATCTTGCTGGTGAACCTAGGCTCGCCGGCGGCGCCGCGCTATGGCGAGGTTCGCGCCTACCTTAAGGAGTTCCTCAGTGACCGGAGGGTTATTCAACTCAATCCAATCCTTTGGCAACCCATTCTCAATCTCTTTATCCTTTCATTTCGCCCCCTCAAAACCGCACGGCTCTATGAAAAGATCTGGAATAAGCGGACTGACGAATCGCCCTTGATTTTTCATTCCCGCGAGACGGCGGAGGCTCTGCGGAAGGTTTCGTCGGCCCACATGGTTGAATGGGCGATGCGTTACGGCAGCCCCGCCATCGTACCGACCATTGAACGCATGGAATCAGCTGGTTGTGAAAAAATCGTCCTTTTGCCGCTTTATCCTCAATTCAGTCATACAACGACCAGCTCCATTCAAGATGTGGTCAAGGCTTTCAATAAGGGCCGCAAAAAGAAACCAGCGCCCATCTTGATCGAGTCCTACCATGACGATGGACGCTATATTGAAGCCCTTGCGCGCTCTGTGGAAGATCATGTGGGCGGTTTAGATTTTACGCCTGAGAAAATCATCGTCACTTTTCACGGGATCCCTCAGTCCTATGACCGTGAGGGGGATCCTTACGTCGAACAGTGTAAGGGAACTTTTGCTTTGCTGGCTGAGAAGCTTCCCTTCGATCAAGATGATATTCTGCTTACGTATCAGTCCCGGTTTGGTCCGCAAAAGTGGATGGAGCCGTATGTGGACGAAACGCTGGAACGTCTTGCCAAAGAAGGGGTGAAGAATGTGCTCTTGATTGCGCCCGGGTTTGCAGCCGATTGCATCGAGACCTTGGAAGAACTCGATATTGAGGGCAAAGAATGCTTCCTTGAAAGTGGCGGTGAACGGTTCAGCCGCGTGCCCTGTCTCAATGCGTCACCTGGCGCTGTCGAACTTTACCGGGATCTGTGTGCAGACGCGGCGTTGGTGTCCTAGCCGGCGATCGAGCGGCCCGCCGATTGCAGATCCTCAAATGCCTCGCCTAACCGTTGGACCATATTTTCCTCGGCCTTGCGGAGCCACTTACGAGGGTCGTAAAACTTCTTGTACGGCGTATCATCGTCGGGGTCGATTTGATATTTGAACGCCCGCGGATTTTCATCCACATAGTGGCCGATGGCTTCGGCTTGGGCGAATTGCGTGTCCGTGTCGATGTTCATCTTAAAGACACCGTATCGCAGCGCCTCTTCGATCTTGGATTTCTCCGACCCCGAGCCGCCATGAAAAACGAGGTCAAGGGGGTTTTCTCCGGTTTGATAGCGTTCTTGCACCAAGGCTTGAGAGTTCTTCAAGATCTCTGGTCGCAATTGAACGTTCCCCGGCTTGTAGACGCCGTGGACATTGCCGAAAGATGCGGCAAGAGAGTAATGACCGATCGGTGAGAGCACGTTGTGGGCTTTCAGAACGTCTTCCGGCTGAGTATAGAGCTTGTCATTGTCGACCTCGTCTGAGCCGACCCCGTCTTCTTCCCCGCCGGTCACGCCCAGTTCGATTTCGATGCTCATATCGAGGGGGACCATCCGCTTCAGCACACGCGCACATTCGCCAATATTGTCGTCCAGATCCTCTTCTGACAGATCGAGCATGTGGGTGGAGTAGAGGGGTTTGCCGTAGTCTTTGTGGTGAGCTTCGCCGTGATCAATGAGGGCTTCGACCCAGGGAACAAGCTTTCTATTGGCATGATCTGTGTGAAGAACGACACACACTCCGTAATGCTCGGCCAGAAGATGGACATGTTTGGCCAGTGAAACGGCTCCCAGAACTTTGGCCTGGAAGCTGTCGGGAAAGCCTTTGCCGGCGAAGAATTCGGCACCGCCGTTTGAGGCTTGGATAATAACGTCTGACTTGTTCTTGGCAGCGGCTTCAAGAACAGCGTTGGCCGTGTTGGTCCCCACCACGTTGACGGCGGGAAGTGCATATTTGCCTTCCTTGCACGACTGGACCAAAGCCAAATAGTCTTTGCCTGAAACGACTCCGGGTTTCACAGACATGGATATCTCCTTGAACGGGCAGTGCTATGCGGGTTGATGTCGTTTGCGCACCCTGTGCGTGATGGTCGAAGTATAGTTAAAAACAGGAAGCACTTTCTTAACGGGGCGCGCAAGGTTTCCCTTGCGGAGGCCGCGTTTTGATGAACGCTCGCCTGGCCGACCGAGAGCAGGTAAGCTTCCCCCAAACAAATGGAGGACAGGTGATGGCAGACGAATTTACTTACGATGATGTCAAATCCTATACGCTTGACCCTGCCGACGAGCAGGACCTGATTGAGGCGCAGAACGAGTGTACGTTCATGTGGTCCACGAAGGACGGGTGGCCGGTTGGTGTCATTATGTCCTATGTGTTTGAGGATGGTTGCTTTTGGCTCAGTGTTTCGTCGCTGCGCGTGCGTGTGAAGGCGGTTGAGCGAGAGCCGCGGACTTCGATTTCGATTACCAGTAAGGGCAGTTCTATCAAATCCGCATGGAGTTTGACCTACAAAGGTACGTGCGAGGTGCTCAAAGACCAAAAGACCATCGATTGGTTCCTGCCAGCCCTTGCCGAGCGCCTCGTGCCGGATGATCCGGAGGGCCAGCGCATGTTTGTGAAGCTTAATAACACTGAAAACCGACGTGTACTGAAGTTCACGCCCGTAAAGACCATCGGATTTGATGGGCGAAAGATGCAAGCGGCCACCCGCAAAGCCGTTGGCAAAGACGTCATTGGAAAATCTTAGTAAATTAGGTGAAGCGCACCATAATTTTGGGAGGGATAAACACATATGAAGTATTACGATTGGAGTGCGTATCACGCAGACGTGCGACCTGAAACGGTTGCGATTGTCGACCTTCACACGGGCCGTGAACTCACCTACGGGATGCTTGATGAGCGAGCGATTTGTTTGGCGTCCTGGCTGCAGCAGAAAGAGGTTTCGAAAGGGGACAGGGTCGCCATTCTTGCGCCCAATGGGCCGGAGATTTTCGAACTGGAGTTTGCGGGCGGAAAAATTGGTAGTGTGACCTTGCCTCTCAATTGGCGCCTGACCGTTCCTGAGCTTGAATACATCCTGAAAGACAGCACGCCCAAAGTGCTTATCTATGATGTGAAATTCGAACAGCAGGCGCGAGATCTGAAGGACCGTTGCGGCATTCCCACCCTCCTGCAAATTGATGCGGATGACGCGTCCAGTGAATACGAGCAGGCCCTGGCGTCCGTAAACGCGGACCTCAAGACTGAAGACTTGGAGCTCGAGGACCTGGCGATGATCATGTACACCTCGGGAACAACGGGTCATCCCAAAGGGGCAATGATCACCCATCAGATGAATTTCATCAACTGCGTGAACCTAGGTATCCCGTCTCAGATCTCTCCCGAAGCCGTGCAGTTGGTCGTGTTGCCCCTCTTTCATACGGGCGGTCTCAACTGTTATGCCAATCCGATTCTGCATGCGGGTGGGCGGGTCTTGCTCATGCGGGACTTTGATCCGGGCGAAGCCTTGCGGGTTATCGGTGACCCGGCTTTGGGGGTGACGCATTTTTTTGCTGTCCCGGCGCCGTACCAATTCATGATGCAACACCCCGACTTCGCGAAGACGGATCTCAGCCGTCTCAAGCAAGCAGGAGTTGGCGGTGCGCCGTGTGCGGAGGTCATTCTCAAGACGTGGCTGGAGCGAGGCGTTCCTCTTATCCAAGGGTGGGGCATGACGGAAACAAGCCCGGGCGGTACCGGTCTCGATGCGGCCGATGCCATGCGCAAACTCGGATCGGCCGGAAAACCGCTCCTCCACACGGAGATCAAGATTGTCGACGATGAGGGCAACGTGCTGCCGCGTGGGAGCGTGGGCGAATTGCTCATTCGGGGTCCGAACATTACACCCGGCTATTGGAACAAGCCGGAGGCCACGGAAAAATCATTTGACGGCGATTGGCTCAAAACAGGCGATGCGGCGCGGCTCGACGAACAGGGGTTTGTATACATCGTTGACCGCTGGAAGGACATGTACATTTCGGGCGGAGAGAACGTCTATCCGGCTGAGGTGGAGAATGTGATCTACCAGCTTCCTCAAGTGGCGGAGGCTGCAATCATCGGTGTGCCGAGTGATCGCTGGGGGGAAACGGGCAAGGCCGTGATTGTGGTCAAGCCAGGGGAAAGTCTGGGTGAGGACGAGGTGATTTCCCATTGTCTGGCGAACCTGGCGAAATTCAAGGTGCCCCAGTCGGTTGAGTTTATCGAAGCGCTGCCACGCAACGCCACCGGCAAAGTGCTCAAGCGGGAGCTGCGCGAGCAGTTTGTGGGGTCAGGCCAGCCGGCGATCAGTTGATTTCCCTTATTCATGGATGTAGCGAGATTCCTTCTCCCCGCGTGCGGGGAGAAGGTTAGGATGAGGGGCACCTTCGAACCAGAACCTAGCCACCTCTCCCCGCCTGTTCTTCGTCCCACGCCTTCAGGAACCGCTTGGGCGCTTGGGCGCGCCAAACTTTGATGAGATTGTTCTCCGCCCACTCAAGATCCAACTTTTCTGGACGGACAAGGATCAAAGGGTGGTTCTTATAGTGGTCGGTGAAAAAGAACGTGTCGGGATCAACGTCCACCAACACATCGCGTTCCTCGAACGGAACCTTGAAGACCGGGGCGTCTTCGTGGGGGCTCCACCAGACCCAATTCTTGCCATGGGCCTTAAGACACGGCTCTCCCCACGAGGTTGTCAGTTCGACCCGCGGCAAATCCAAGGCCAACGCCATGTCGCGCAAGCTTTCCCAGTTGGCCCTTGTCTTTGTCCCGGCCTTGGGCTTGCGCGAATTCCCGGCCATTAGTGTCCCGCTTTCGGGCTTTCCATGAGTTCGATCAAAACGCCGTTGGAGTCCTTGGGATGTACGAAAATGATGAGCGTGCCGTGAGCACCGATCCGGGGTTCATTCAGAACCTTGGCGCCTTTTTCCTCCATGGCGGCTTTGGCCACATGGATGTCTTCCACTTCGAAACAGACGTGGTGTTGGCCCCCTTTCGGGTTCCGTTCGAGAAACTTCTTAATGGGAGAGTCGTCACCCAATGGCTCGATCAGCTCGATCTGGCTGTTGGGTAGATTCACAAAACAATACCGCACGCCTTGTTCCGGCATTTCGCCGGGCTCCGTGATGTCCGTGCAGCCATAAAGGTCGCGGTAGTTCTGGGCGGCTTCTTCTATGGATGGCACGGCCACGCCGACATGGTTTAACGGACCAACTTGCATTCTGGGACTCCCTATCAACTTGCAAAGATGCTTAGATCAAGCAGAAGGGGCAGAAAACGTCAACACCGGCCCAAAAAACGGGAGGAAACCTATGAGTATGGACGATTTGACCATCCATGAGCGCTTATCGATTCAGATGGAGTATGTGGTGCCGCTCATCCGCGATCTGCAGCGGATTCTCGGCGAAGACGTGGTGAATAAGGCCTTAGAGGAGCGTATTCGTCTGCAGACGGAAGAGGCCAAAGCGGAACCTGTCCAAGAGATCGACACTCAAACCTGGGCAGACGGGTTCGAAATCTACAGTGCGGGGGATGCGCTGGACTTCGAGATGCAAGAGCTCAACGAGAGCCAAGTGGACGTGAACGTGACGCGCTGCGCCTATGCGGAGATGATGGACAGGCTGGGTGCGCGAGATTTAGGCCCTCAGCTCATTTGCAACTTGGACTTTCCGATGGCGGAGCGTGCCGGCATGACGCTGACCCGCACGCAAACCCGCATGCAGGGCGCTTCTCATTGCGATTTCCGGTACAAGAAAAAGGTCTAAATAATGAGCACGATCGTGGTGACGGGCGGCACAACGGGGGTCGGTGCCGCCGTGTTGGACCTCCTAAAGAATCAGGGTCACGACCTGTGGAACCTTGATGTGGTAGCTCCTCCTTCGTCTGACGGAAATGCCTTCGTCTCGTGCGATCTGTCCGATCAAAACAGTATTGATGCAGCCGCGGGCGAGCTGCCGTCCAGCATCGACCGCCTCATCAATGTGGCGGGGATTGCAGCGGCGAAGGAACCGGCCAAAGTGGTTGCGGTCAATTTTCTCGGTCTTCGTCATTTGACCGAAGCGCTTTCCCAAAGAATGCCCCAAGGGGGCGGCATTTCCTGCGTCTCCTCGATTGCCGGGCGCGATTGGAAACGGCGGTTCGAACGGATTCAGCCGCTCTTGGAAACCCGGACAATGGCGGAAGGGATCTCCTGGTGCCGGGACAACGCCGTCGGGTATGAGCGAGACCCGTACACATTCTCGAAACGATGTGTGACGGCGTTCACATTGCTGTGGGCCCAGACCGCCATTTCAAAAGGGTTGCAAATCAACTGTATCAGCCCCGGAGGGATCGAGACGCAATTGTCACCGACCTTTCGAAAGCTGATGGGCTCCGATCACAGCGATTGGGTGGATGAACAAACGGGTGGCTCCGCCAGTCCGAAAGATATCGCAGAGGTGCTGGTCATGCTCGCGACGCAGCCGTGTTTTTGGCTCAACGGGGCCGATATTCCCGTCGATCGCGGTTATACGGCGGGAATGGAAAGCGGGTGGATTGACTTTGAGCAATCCCCTGCGATGCAAAAGATCAAAGCGAAGCGGGGGACAGGCTGATTGCGTGAGTGCTGCGTTGGTCTCGGAGACTGAGACTCTGCATTATTGCGAGAAGGCAAGGCCCGACGAAGCAATCCAAAGGGCGTTAGACGAGTGGTCTTTGTTCTGGATTGCCGCGGCCGCTATCGCGGCCTCGCAATGACGCGCCCATCTTTCACACCGATGTTCGGGGCTTTGGGCAACTTGCACGTGTGATCCGAAAGCGCCGCGCCGGTGCGTACATCGAACTTATAATCATGCCACGGACAAGAAATCACACCATCGGCAATGGGGCTGTCGCCGAGGGGACCCAAGAGATGGGGACAGACGGTTGTGTGTGCGAAGAGTTCGCCGTCCAAGTCTACCAACCGGTACTCTCGTCCGGCGAATTCAAATGTGAAGGGTAATATGCCGCGTACATCTGCCTCGATGCCAAGATCCACACGATCGGATGTCTCGCGGGGTGCGCGACGGGCATCAAGCTGCCGCTGGCGCTCCACCATCATAGCAACGTCTTCGTCATAGAGGGTCGAATAGAGATCCGTGTACGTCTTTCCGACTCGATCTTGTTTCTCCGGTGGAACACCGGGTACGAAGAAGTCGACAACAATATCCGTTCGAAAGGGTTCTTCGGCAAAGGCATGAGTCCAAATCTCGGTACCGGCGGATCTGCCTTCTAGGGTGCTTGTGATCCAGCGCCGCGCTTGCCGATCGAGCCGCAATTCGATGATGGATTTGTTGCTCTCGTCGCCGGTTGAGGCAAACTCGGCGCGCCAACCCCAATCGCCCGCATCCAGACATTTTATCCAGGCAAAGCTGGACGAGTGCAGGTAAGGCAGGTGCTCCCAATCGAGGGCGTTTTCATAGAGCCGTTCAAGGCTCACCGGGAGTTGGCGGCGGTAGGACGCCACATGTGGAATAGCGCGTGTCATGGGAAAATATGCTACAAAATCGATGGAGCCGAGAAAAGACTAGAGCGTTTGCAGGTGAAAGCCGGTCCCCGACCCGATCGGGGATGGAATCCGGTTCACAGTCCGGAAACGCGCAAAATAAGGAATCTGAGGCCGTTTTGTCTTTCTGTCAAAACCAAAACGGCTCTAAGTGGGAGGACCTGATGGCCATTCATATCAGACAGATCGCATTTGTTGCCCATGAACTTGCACCGACGATGCAGGCAATTACGGACGTACTTGGTGTGGAAATCTGCTTTCGCGATAAAGGCGTTGCCGTTTTCGGACTGGAGAACGCACTTGTGCCGGTTGGAACCCAATTCATTGAGGTGGTTGCGCCCACGCAAGAAGGCACTGCGGGTGGCCGCTATTTGGAGCGCAGGAAAGGCGATGGCGGCTATATGGTCATTTGCCAATGTGATCGGGACGGTGAACAAGCCGAAGTCCGGCAGCGGGCCGCCGATGCTGGCATTCGTATTGCCTGGGAGCGCGAACACGAAAGCGGGAACTTCATGCAGCTTCATCCGCGTGATACCGGTGGCTCCTTCTTTGAGATCGATTGGGATGAGAACAAACAACCGGCGGGTCATTGGGAGCCGGCGGGCGGCAGCGGCTGGGAGACGTATATGAAGACGGACCGGGTGAACGGCATATCGGCCGCGGAACTTCAATCGCCCGACCCAGAGGCGCTTGCAAAGCGTTGGGCCGGTGTGGTCGGCGGCGAGCTCCGCATGAACGGAAAGTACTATGAATTGCCGATGGCGAACGGCGTGATTCGTTTCGGAGAGCTGATGGATGACCGTGGTGAGGGTCTGTCGGCGATCGACATCACCACCACAGACAAGGAGGCCGTCAAATCGGCAGCGGCGAAATGCGGTGTGCCCGTCGAAGGTGATACAGTTATGTTGTGTGGTGTAAGGATTAATCTGGTATAGCGTCGTTCCCGGACGACCGAGGCGGGGGGCGAGCCAAGATCTCGCAATTTAATCTGGGCGTAAGCTGTTTGAGATCCCGTGTCTGCGTCGCGTCATTGCATGCCGCGAAGCGCACGGGAAGAGCGAAGATACTCTTCGCTCGCCTACTGGGCCGTCATACCGCCGTCGACAACAACTTCCGATCCCGTCATAAATTTCGACTCCGACGAGGCCAAAAACAAAGCTGCGTTCGCGATGTCGAGCGGTTCGCCGAAATGGCCGACAGGGTGGGCGACGCTAACGGCAGCGCGCGCTTCGTTGGCGCCGGTGTCGGCTCGGTCCGCGAATTCGTTCACGAGCTGGGTTCCCATGGGTGTGTCGATGACGCCCGGATGGATGGAATTGATGCGGACGGGCATGCCGGTTGCTGCGCACTCGAGCGCCGTGGATTTAGTCAGGAGACGGACCGCACCTTTGGAGGCATTGTAAGCCGACATGTAAGGGGCGCCCGTTAATCCCGCAACGGAGGATAGGTTAATGATCGAGCCTCCGCCCGCCCATTTGGTGCCGCGCTCGGCGATTGCGGGAAGACAGTGTTTGGTTCCCAGAAAGACGCCGTCCACATTAATCGCCATCACGCGCCTGAAGTCCTCGAGGGTCGTCTCCGTGATGGGCTTGCTCAAGAAGATACCTGCATTGTTGACGAGAATATCGAGGCCGCCGAGTTCATCCTGAGCGGCCTTAACCGCCGCATCCCAGTCCTTCTCCGATGTGACGTCATGATGAACGAAGTGGGCATTGCCGCCGTCCTTGCGGATCTCACCGGTGACGTCGGAGGTGTCTTCCAAAATATCCGTAAGCAGAACGCTGGCGCCTTCTTCGGCCAAGCGTTTGGCAACGCGTGCTCCGATCCCTCGTGAAGCACCGGTGACAAGCGCCACCCGTCCGTCAATTCGTCCCATCCCACATTTCCTTGTGCTTGAATGTCAATTCGACAGCATGGAGTTTAGGAGCCAACAATGCAAGATCTCGCGAGACACTTGGTGCCATTCTCATGAGCCGAATTACTGGGCTCTCCGCGAAGTATCAACCGCGCCAACGCAAGCGACCCTTCCGAGGTTCAACAGGTTTGGCTACAGCTTATCCGGTATACTCTACAATCTGAAAGCTGGATTGTTCAGCGCCCCTGATTTCTATCGCGCAATTGCCCCAATGATCCGGAAGTTTCCATGTCAATCCCAGCTCGAAGGGAATTGCAGCTGTATGGTAATCGCAGCCTACAAATATGGTCTCCAACTTGCCGTTCACGGACCGAAATCCGAATTCTCTTCGTAGCGGGCGATGATGCCATTTACCGTTGATGATGAGTCCCGAGGCACCGAACGGTTGTGGATTTTGGGTCATGCCGACGAGCGCTTGATAGATCTCCTGAACGTCTTTGTCGTTTTTCGCAACTCCGATGTCCTTCATATCTTCATATGTTTGGAGAGCATCTCGCAGAGCGCCGTGACCTGCTTCGATCTTGAACTTGAAGGGCAGAAGAGACTTTAGCTGCTGTTTCTTCGTTCCCGCCATCTGTTTCCACACCAATCGATTGAGAGCGTTTCTCATGGCGTTGAGCGCTTTGATGCCTTCTCCGTTGGCCAAAAAGTATCGTGCGTAAGCCAAATGATAGAACGTGTTCTCATAAGAATTCAGGTCTAATTCTTTGCGCAGCGCGTCGAGTTCTGCTTTCGCCTTCGCAAGCTCGCCGTCTTCGAGATAGTCAGCGCTTTGATTGTACCGGTCGAGAAATTTGTTTCGGGCGACGGCGCCCTCCAAAACATACGTAATCACCTGTTCAAAATTTTGAATATCAGGTCGAGTTGCGCCCTCCGGTGCGGGTTCATACTTCCATCGGACGACATCTCTGAGTGCGGCTTGCTCAAATTCTTCGCCGCCAAACGAATCGATTACCGAAGGACTAGACACGCTGCCGTCCGAATGGATCGTAAAGCGCAAATGGACCCAACCGTCTGCAAACTTTCTGGCCGCTCGTGCTGGAAACCGGACGGGGCGTTTTATCGGCTGAATGCTGCGCGGTTCGAAAAGCTCTGATTCTCCGGGCTCGAATATTGTAACTTCACCCAATTCATAACCGAGGACACGTTGAACACCCCTAATGACATCGCGCGGCGTTCCCTCGGGGGAGGGTTCATACCTCCATGCTTTTACGTTTCTGACCGCAATTCGTTCAAAGACAGAACCGCCACGGGAGTTTATGACCTCCACATTTGAAACGGAGCCGTCGGGCTCAACATTGAAGCTGAGGTGGACCCAACCACCTTGATCGTTTTTGATCGCCTGACGCGGATATGTTGTTTTTTGATTCAGCGGTTTGACCCCTTGGGGAGGCTCTGGCTCCTTCACAACTTGTTCGTACACGATGCGGTTGGCATTTTCCGACGGATCGTTTGCCTCTGCTGGGAAGAACGTGAAGCTCACGAGCGCGATCAAAGCGAACGCAATTGAATTCTTCATGACTCTTTTCCCTCCCGATATCCTCTCCAATGAGTGTAGAACCGATTAAGTCCGCGGTCTAGTTCGGGTTGCATTGTTGGATGATTCAACCTAGGTCGCGTGTGTTTGAGGAGGAAGATTCGTGAGCTACAGATACAATCTCATTAAAACGCAGTTGGAAGGCGGTGTTCTCACCGCTACCATTAACAATCCACCCATCAACCTTATGACCCTCGAGCTGTTCGCGGAGCTCGGTGCGCTATCGACAGAGGTTGAGCAAGACGAGGCGGTGAAGGTCTTGGTGATGAAGAGCGCCAATCCAGATTTTTTCATTGCCCATTTCGATGTGGAGGCCATTCTTGGATTTCCCACTGATGAGCCAGCGCGGCGCTCGGATACGCTCAACGACTATCACGCCATGTGCGAGCGATTTCGCACGATGCCCAAAGCGACGATCGCGCAAATCGAAGGCCGGGTTGGAGGAGGGGGGAGCGAACTTGTTTCCTCGATGGATATGCGGTTCGGCGTCCTGGGAAAGACCAAAATCAATCAGATGGAAGTTGCCGCCGGTATCTTGCCGGGCGGGAGCGGCACTCAGCGCTTGCCCAGATTGGTGGGACGTGGGCGCGCCCTAGAAATTATTCTGGGAAGCGATGATCTGGATGCGGAGACAGCGGAAAAGTGGGGCTACCTCAACCGGGCGTTTGCCGCTGACGACATTGGTCCCTTTGTTGACGGGCTCGCCAAGCGGATTGCTTCGTTTCCGGCGGAGGCGATTGCCCTCGCCAAAGACGCCGTCGACAGCGCGGAAAAAGACATCGAAGAGGGCCTTAAAGACGAGGCGTACAACTTTCAGCGTACGCTGCGTACAGATGGGGCACAGACGAATATGCGAAAGTTCTTGGAGTTGGGTGGTCAGACTCCGGAAGGTGAGATGCGCATGAGCGATCTCGCTAAAGAAGTGGGCGAAGCGACGAAGGTTTAGAGTTATTCTGCGCTCGCGGCCGCTGCTGCGTGGATGCGCTCTGCGTTTTCGACGCCAAGTGCTTGTAGCGCGCGATCGACAATGCTGGGTGCGGCCAGACCGGCGAGGGCGACTTGATCTTCCGGTTTGCCGTGATCAATAAAGAAATCGGGCAGATACATGGGACAGATGCGTGCGATGGCTTCCTGGTTGCCACTTTGCGTGAGGCTCTGAAACACCATGGTGGAAAAACCGCCAACGGCTGCTTCTTCGATTGTGATCAACACTTCGTGCTCAAGGGCCAAGCGGCGGACCAGATCATCGTCGATGGGCTTGGCAAATCTGGCGTCGGCCACCGTCGTTGAGAAGCCGAGGGCGCCTAACTTGTCTGCTGCCGCGAGCGAGTCAGCGAGACGCGTACCGTAAGACAGAATCGCGATGCGCGATCCTTCCCGCAAAATGCGGCCCTTGCCGATTTCGACGGGCGTACCGCGCTCAGGCAACGCAACCCCCGTTCCTTCGCCGCGGGGATACCGGATGGCGCTCGGGCGATCGTCAATCTGACACGCGGTTGCCACCATGTGGAAAAGTTCGGCTTCGTCCGAAGGCCCCATCAAGACAAAGTTCGGAAGGCAGCCGAGATATGTGATGTCGTAGGACCCTTGATGGGTGACCCCATCAGCGCCCACCATTCCGGCACGGTCGATGGCGAACCTGACCGGCAGGCTTTGGATGGCGATGTCGTGGACGATCTGGTCGTACGCGCGTTGCAGGAAGGTGGAGTAAATGGCAGCAAAAGGCCTGAATCCTTCGCACGCAAGACCGCCGCAAAATGTCACCGCATGTTGCTCTGAAATTCCCACGTCGTAGCATCGGTCCGGAAAGGCTGCGCCGAACTTGTCGAGGCCCGTTCCGGACGGCATGGCCGCGGTCACGGCGACGATCTTGTCGTCCGTCTCGGCCTCTTTCATCAGGGCGGCCGCGAAAACGTTTTGGTAATTAGGCGCCTTCGGTGTTCCCTTCGATTGTTTTCCGTCGATCACATTGAATTTGGAAACGCCATGATACTTGTCGGCCGCTGCTTCGGCGGGGGCATAGCCTTTGCCTTTTTCGGTAATGACATGCAACAGAACGGGACCGTCATTGCATTCTTTGCAAGAGCCAAGGACGGATACCAATTCCGTCACGTCGTGGCCGTCGACAGGGCCCACATATTTGATCCCGAGATCCTCGAACAAGGTTGGATAATTGTGGAAGTTCGGCATGCCGTGATCGGCGATGGCCGACTTTCTGGTTTCGGCATCGGGCATGGCCGCCCGTAACTGCGTTAGATATTCGCTCAAAGCGCCGCTGGGGGGCGCGATCGACATGTTGTTGTCGTTGAGAATAATCAGCATGGGACGCTTTTGTGCGCCTGCATTGTTCATGGCCTCGTACGCCATGCCGGCCGTCATTGCACCGTCGCCAATGACAGCGACCACTTTGTTATCGGCGCCGTTATAGTCCCTGGCGGCTGCAAATCCGAGCGCAGCCGAGATAGAAGTCGAACTATGGGCGGCGCCAAACGGGTCGTACTCACTTTCTTGGCGGGACGTGAATCCGGAGAGGCCGTCTTTCTGGCGAATCGTGCCCATGCGTTCGCGCCGGCCCGTCAATACTTTGTGTGGATAGCATTGGTGGCTGACGTCCCAGATTATCTTGTCGCGCGGCGTTTCGAAGACGTGATGCAGAGCGACGGTCAATTCCACCACGCCTAATCCGGCGCCCAGATGCCCGCCGGTCTTCGATATGTGATCGATCACATCCGATCTAACTTCATCAGCGAGCTGACATAACTCATCGTTCCCCAGTTTCCGAATGTCTTCGGTGGACGAGATGGAATCGAGTACCGGTTTTTCTATTGTCATTTTCTTGTTGGCTCCCCCCGCCCGGCTCGATGCCCCCGATGGCAGGATCACTCGGTTAACTTCTTCTATTAACTACAAATCGGGCAACATTTTCAAGATTTCCCGCCCGACCGTTAAAAATTGTGAGCGCTTCGCAGGCGTGACCGATGAGCTCGTTCGCTTTTTGCCGTGCGCCTTCAATGCCCATAAGCTTGACGAACGTTGCCTTTTCCATGTCTTGGTCTTGACCGACGGGCTTACCTAAATCAGCTTCTGTGCCCTCGACATCCAGTAAATCATCGGCGATTTGAAACGCCAGTCCCAGACTCTCAGCGTAGGATCTGAGGGCGCTCAACTCTTTTTCGCTGCCTTCTCCGAGATAGGCGCCCGCCGTGCACGAGAATTCGAACAAGGCTCCTGTTTTGAGCCGCTGTAATTGAGTAATCTCCCCAATTCCCAAAGGGGTATTCTCCGACAAAATGTCGATCATCTGTCCACCGACCATACCCTGGTCGCCGGACGCGACCGCTAGAGATGATATGAGGCGCGTTCGAACCGCCGGAGAAACCTCCATCTCATCTGATGCCAAGACCTCGAACGCCTTCGTCAAAAGGCCGTCGCCTGCCAAGATTGCCGTTGCTTCGTCGAACTCTTTGTGCGCGGAAGGTCTGCCGCGTCTCAAATCGCTGTCGTCCATCGCGGGCAGATCGTCGTGGATGAGGCTGTAACAATGGATCATTTCGACAGCTGCTGCTGTGCGTGCCGCCGCGAGGGAAGGCACATCGAAAAGCTCTGAAGAGGATAGAACAAGAAAAGGGCGCAGGCGTTTGCCGCCCGCCAAAGCCGAATAACGCATGGCATCAACGACACGGCCACGAGGGCTTTCTTCCTGCGGAAGAAGGGCATCCAGCAACCCCGTAATCTGGTCGCCTGATTCGCGCAGAGAAGCTTCGAATTCCATCAGGCGGCGTGTGACGTTTGTTCCGCGGCCCGCTCAGCTTCTAGCTCAACGGCCTTCTTCTCCACCAGCTCGACGATATGGTCGACCAATTTGTCGTTGTCGAGTTTGTGGTCGGCAACACCGGAAATATAAACCATGCCCGAGCCCGAGCCGCCGCCCGTGAAGCCCAGGTCTGTTTCTCTTGCCTCGCCCGGCCCGTTTACGACACACCCGATTATGGACAACGTCATCGGCGTTGCGATGTGTGCAAGACGCTCTTCAAGAATCTCAACCGTTTTGATCACCTCGAAACCTTGACGGGCGCATGACGGACAAGAGATGATATTGACGCCGCGGTGGCGAAGATTGAGGGCTTTGAGGATATCGAACCCTACTTTGATCTCTTCGACAGGATCGGCGGACAACGACACGCGAATGGTGTCACCGATGCCGGCCCACAAGAGGGATCCCAATCCGATTGATGATTTGATGGTTCCCGACATTAAGCCGCCCGCTTCGGTAATGCCCAGGTGGAGCGGGTAATCACAAGCTTCGGCCAGTCCGTGATAAGCGGCAACCGCTAGGAATACATCTGATGCTTTGCAGCTAATCTTCGTTTCAAAGAAATCATTGTCTTCGAGGATCTTGATGTGATTGAGGCCGCTTTCAATCATGGCCTCTGGGCAAGGCTCCCCATACCGCTCGAGCAATTCCTTTTCCAACGACCCAGCGTTCACACCGATTCGAATTGAGCAATTGTGGTCCTTGGCCGCTTTCACGACTTCGCGAACGCGATCCGCGGAGCCGATGTTGCCGGGATTAATCCGTAGGCACGCTGCCCCGGCTTCGGCCGCTTCGATTGCGCGCTTGTAATGAAAGTGAATATCCGCAACCAACGGAACTGAGACTTGTTTGACAATGTCTTTGAAGGCCGCTGTCGACTCTTCATCGGGGCAAGAGACCCGAACAACATCCGCTCCCGCGTCTTCCAGGGCTCTGATCTGTGCGACGGTTGCCTTTACATCCGTCGTCAGGGTGTTCGTCATTGATTGAACCGCTATCGGCGCGTCGCCTCCAATGGGGACAGGGCCCACATGGATCTGCCGGCATTTGCGGCGCACTATTTCGCGATACGGTCGAACACTACTCATGAAGCCTCCTGTTGCGATGGGCTGAGCGTATGTAGCGTTCTTCGCCGCGAATCGCAATCTTCAGAAAAGTATACCCGCCACTAACGCAACATAATGACGTGATTTGGAACCCCTGCCGCTTTCGTTGGCGGCTTCGCCGATTGGCTCTCAATAGTGGCGTTTTTGCAACCCTGCACATCGCTCTCCAATGTGCCGACAAATTCCCGGATTATCTCAAGGGTTGTTTCCCTGGGGCAAAAACATATAAGTGTTGATTTGAGCGTCGCTTTTCGCGGCGTAACCGGAATTATGAGATTCGAGCATTGCCCTTGTCCGGAGTATTTGCTCAGGTTTCAGCGCGTTTCTTAAGGGGGACCATTTGGTCGGGGATTCGCGACGTGGGGCCAGGAAAAGGCAACGGCAGGTATTTCGGGCGTAGTCCAAACTCAGTTTAGGCGCGCTCGTTGAAAATCGTGTATTGGCAGGTGAAAAGGGGTTCACGCCATGACTGTTGAGACGAACGCGCTCACCATCCTACTTGCTGAGCCACGCGGGTTTTGCGCTGGTGTGGAAAGAGCCATCGATATCGTCGAGCGAGCTCTTGTTAAATACGGGGCGCCCATCTATGTGCGTCACGAAATTGTGCACAACAAACATGTTGTGGAAAATCTAAAGGCACGCGGTGCAATTTTTGTCGAAGAAGTCGACGAGATCCCTGTTGGTGCGGTGACGATTTTCAGCGCCCACGGTGTGGCACGCAAAGTCGAATCAAATTCTTCGGACAGAGACCTTCAAGTGATCGACGCGACTTGCCCATTGGTGACTAAAGTTCACAAAGAAGGTCAGCGCTATGCCAAAAAAGACTACGACGTCGTTTTGATTGGCCATCTTGGTCATCCCGAGGTGGAGGGCACGCTAGGGCAGATTCCCGGTCCGGTTCATGTCGTCTCCGAGCCGGAGGATGTCGCCTCGCTTAAAGTTCGCGATGACGATCAAGTGGCGTTCGTGACGCAAACGACGCTGAGTGTGAATGATACGCGCGAAGTCATTGAAGCGCTCAAAGAACGATTTCCCAATATTGTTGGCCCGGATGTCCGCGATATCTGTTACGCCACACAAAACCGCCAGACGGCAGTTCTTGAAATGGTTGAAAAAGTAAACTTGCTGTTGGTTGTTGGGGCTCAGAACAGCTCCAATTCGAATCGATTGCGCGAGATTGGCGAAAACCGAGGCGTGCCGAGTTACTTGATCGGCGACTCGTCTGATATGAGTGATGCCTGGTTGGAGGGCGTATCTACGGTTGGGATCACGGCTGGTGCGTCGGCGCCTGAAAGTCTTGTGCGGGACGTGATCGAATGGCTGGAGGCGCGATTCGATGTTTCCGTTAAGTCAATGGACGGTGTCGAAGAGAATATCGTCTTCAAGCTTCCGCGCGAACTGCAAGACACTCAGCCCCCAGAATTGCGGGCGGTATAGGCAATCAACTCTATAAGCGTGCGGATTGAATTCAGCTCGGGAAAACGAAGGAGCAAAAAGTGGGTGTACCTCTTAGACAGGCCCTGAAAGTTGGCGCCTATGTGCTGACACAAACTTTGAAGGGCAATAAGCGATATCCGCTTGTGCTCATGCTTGAGCCCCTTTTTAGGTGCAATCTTGCATGTGCCGGATGTGGTAAGATCGATTACCCTGATGCCATCCTCAACAAAAGACTATCACCGCAAGAATGTTTCGATGCAGTTGATGAGTGCGGAGCCCCTATCGTCGCCATCCCAGGGGGCGAGCCGCTCATCCACAAGGAAATTGGGGAAATCGTTGAAGGGATCGTCGCCCGAAAGAAATTCGTTTCTCTGTGTACCAACGCTTTACTGCTGGAAAAGAAGCTCCACCTGTTTAGGCCGTCTCCTTACCTTTTCTTTTCGGTGCATCTAGACGGTCTCAAAGAAGAGCACGATAAAGCCGTATGTCAGGACGGTGTTTTCGACAAAGCTGTTTCGGCCATTAAAGCCGCTCAGGAAAAAGGGTTCCAAGTCAACGTCAATGCAACAATCTTCGATGGAACCCCCTCCGACCGGGTGGCGGATTTCCTAGATTATTGCGAAGAGATTGGGGTTGGAGGCATTTCGATTTCGCCCGGTTATGCCTATGAGCGCGCACCCAACCAAGAACACTTCTTGACGCGGAAGAAAACCAAAGAGCTGTTTCGCCGCATTCTTGCTCGCGGAAAGAACCGCAAATGGCCCATCAGTCATTCCGCCCTCTATCTTGATTTCCTCGCCGGAAATCAAACATACGAGTGCACGCCTTGGGGTAATCCCACGCGCAATGTTTTTGGTTGGCAACGTCCATGTTATCTGCTGGGCGAGGGATATGTCAGCTCGTTCAAAGAATTGATGGAAACGACGAACTGGGACGACTATGGTACCGGCAACTATGAGAAGTGTGCGGACTGTATGGCGCATTGCGGCTATGAACCGACTGCCGTTGTAGATGCCGTCAAGAATCCCTTCAAGGCGTTTTGGGTGAGTCTTCGTGGCCCCAAGACCGACGGCGAGATGGCGCCAGAAATCTCTATGGCCGATCAACGTCCAGCCAAGTATATGCATGAAGAGCTCGTCAAAGCGCAACTAATCGAAATCCACGCGCCGGAGGAAAAGCGGCAAGAACTCGAGAGCACAGCGGCGTAGAGCAGCCGTTGCTTTTGCGCTGTGCTGGCCCAATCTAATAAGCGCCGGCAAGTCAGATGGGTGAGTTGCCAATCGTGCCATAACGGCGAGCGGTTTGACGCTGCCGTCAGCAGCCACACTGTTCAATGCGCTTTGCGGGATGACTTGTTCGGATGAATCGGCGATTGCGCGAATAGCAAAGAACGGAATTTTCTCTTCATTTGCGACACGGGCGACTTCGTGTGTTTCCATGTCTACGCAATGCGCGCGCGACGTTTGTTGCAATTGCGATTTGGCGGATAGCGTATCGATGATTCGGTCACTGCCAACCATGCGTACGGCTTTGATCTCCAACTCAATCTGTTTCGAGGCGTGCTGTGCGGCAGAACACCAGGATTCGCTTGCCGACCATTCCGCGCCATGCGGACCGGTTACCTCATTCGCATACAAAAGACTTCCCGGGATTAAGTCGTCGGTGAGGGCGCCGGATATGCCGAAGCTGATCAGTGCTCTTGCGCCCTGGGACGCGAGACGTTTGCTGCAGTCGTAGGCTCTTTCCGCTGAGGCCCCGGAGATACGGATGAGGCGTGATTCGATAACACCGCCCAAGCATTGCGCTTCCGACTTTAGTCCGCAAACGAATGCTATTTCCGGGGTCTCAGGCATAAATTGTGTGGGCTTTTACCGCGTCAACGGCCTTATGGCCGGACCGGATTGCGCCTTCAATGGTGGCCGGTAAGCCGGTATCGGTCCAATCGCCGGCCAAAAACAAGTTGGTAAGTTCCGTCTGCGTTTTTTTTCGTTTGGAGACGCCTTCGATGGATTGATCGAATGTGGCGCGCTTTTCTCTAATAATCCGTCCTGACTCGTAAGAGGTTTGGCTGAGATCGAGGGCGAGGCGTACTTCGGACCAAAGACTTTCGAGGAGCTCGTCTTGGGGGATGTCTGCGAATTCGGATGCGGCACTGATTGTTAGGCTGATGATGTCTTCCCGCAGGAACGCCCATTGCGCTTTGGCGTTGACGAGACCTAAGAGGAACGAGCCTTCAATCGGCTTTGTCGGTTCAGATACCCGATAGTGGGCATTGACAATTACTTCGCCTTCATCGGGAAGGGAGAACCGGGGCAGGATCTGAGAGAGGCGCGAAGGTGGGAGCGCCATCACAACGGCTTCACCGATGCGCACGCGCTCCGTTCCTTCATCAAATTCAAGCCCGGTGACGCGTCCCTCGTCGATCTTCACGCTTTTGAGACGCTGATTGAAACGAATCGGATAGCCTGCGTCTGACAGCATCTGCACTGCCGGTTCGACGAGACTTGGTCCCAGTCCCTCTTTTGCCAGCATGGGCCGGCACGCGGCGGCGCCTTTTACAAAGGTCTCCCAGAACACCCGGCCGAGTAAATGCGCTGCGCCGATCTCTGGTTTGCTGTTAAGGACGGCGATGGTCATCGGCTCCCAAAACCGTTCATAGAGAGGGTGATCGCGGGAAACGAGGTCCGACACGGTTTTGTTCTTTCCCGCAAACAAGACCGGCAGCATGCTCAGGTAGTCCGTAAGGGATGTATTTGGAATCCGAGTTGCAGACGAAAACGCCCAGAGGGGGACAGGCCCCTCATTGAACTTGACGCTCCAGCGTTCACCGGTCGCCATGTCATAAAACGGAAAGATCGCTTGCTCAGAAACGTCGAACGGATCTTCGGCGCCAATTTCCTCGACATAGGTGAGAGCGGATTTGTTGCCGCTTAATAGGAGATGATTTCCGTTGTCAATCAGGTGATCCAGCGTTTTGTCGTAGAACGAACGGCACCTGCCACCGGCCTGGCCGGCGCTTTCATAAAGGGCAACTTCGAACCCGTCTTTGCATAATCGCACGGCCGCGGCTAAGCCTGCCAGCCCGGCGCCTATGATATGAGCTTTGGGCATCTTAGGTGGTTTTGTCCTGAAGTGGCGGTGCCAGCATGTACCGCGCTGCGGACATCAGTTTTTGTAGTTTGGTCAGCTTGACGGGACGGGTTGGATCCCAATCGGCGTCACGCAAGGCGCGCCAGTAGCGTTCATACACGCCCATCATCAACAGCGCCGGCCGGGCGAGACGCCAGTCAAAGTATTGAAGACACTCTCGGGCCTCTTGAAAGTAGGTCCGTGCCTGTTCCCCAAGTTCCGCGCAGGCCGACTTAGTATTCGGGTGTTGAAGCACTTCGGCTGGGACCACCGTTTTAATACCGTGCCTGACCAGGATTTCGCGGGGCAGATAGAGACGATCAATTTCCGCATCCTCCGCCACATCACGTAAAATGTTCGTGGTCTGAAGCGCATTTGCCAGTGCTATCGCAAAGCGGTCCTCGTGTTCGCCGCCGCCAGCCCTGAAAATCCTCATGGAGAGCATGCCGACTGCGCCAGCGACGCGCCGGCAGTAGGCCAGATAGTCTTCCATAGACGGGCCTTGAATTGGGCCGCTTGCATCCATCTCCATGCCCTCAAGCAAAAGGGTAAACTCCTCTTTAGGGAGATTGAATCGCACAATTGCTTCTGCCAACGCTATCCCGGTGAGTTTTGAGGGGTTGCCCTGGTAGATTTGATCGATTTCAACATACCACTCCTTTAAGGCATCAATCTTTTCGTCTCGGGTGCCTTCTTCGTCGGCGATGTCGTCGATTTCCCGGCAATAAGCATAGACGGCGAACATAGCTTCCCGGCGCTCTTTCGACAAAATGCGCATGCCCGGTCCAAATGAGGTTCCTGATGCCTCAACGACACTTCGGGCATGGGCGCGGGCTTCGTCGATGCGGCTGAGCGGCTGTGCTTTCGGCTCGGGTGCGCTGACGGGGGAATGCTGAACTGCGTCGCTCACGGGCGGTGTCATCCTAACTTGAAGGCGCCGCCAAGGATGCCCCCCATGCCGGCGAGCGCGAAGTCCATTTTGGACAAGGATACCCGTTCAGCGAGGGGATCTTGTCGGCGCAGTTTTGCCGACAGTCTTTTGGCTAACTTGACGATAACGGAAGATTCCATGGCCAGGCGCCGGCTGTTGAGTGCATTGGGGAGTTGGTTGGCCGTGAAGAGCAATGCATCGACGCCGTCCAGCATCTGGTTCACCGTCTGGCGCATCCCCGGTGAAAATGCGTTTCTTTTCAAGTCTTCCGTATGCGTGCTGTTCATCTCCATCCAATCTTGCGGGATGTAACAGCGTCTAATTTCCCGTAAATCTTCACCGCAGTCTTGCAAATGATTCAGAATCTGTAAGGCTGTACACAGAGCATCCGAGTGCTTATATTTCTGGGGATCTTCGCCGTGTAAGTCGAGGAGGAATTGTCCAACCGGATTGGCGGAGTATTTGCAATATCCCAGCAAATCATCCCAAGACGTGTACGTGGATTTTATTGCGTCCTGGCGAAAGGCGATCAAGAGATCAATTGCGCGCTGTTGAGATACGCCCACTTCGGCAAGGCTTTCTCTGAGAGTGTGCGCCTTTTGATATTCTTCGCCGTAGCCCGGCTTGCCCTTGAGAGCATTTTCAAAGTCATTGAGACGCTCAATTTTCTCTTCGCCGGAAAGCTGTTCGTTGTCGGCGATGTCATCGGCGGCTCGCGCAAATGCGTAATAGGCCATCACATGGCTGCGGAGATGGGCGGGCAACAAGAAAGACCCAACGGGGAAATTCTCGTCGTTATGTCCTTTGCCCGATGGTGTTTCGGCATCGCTGCGCGGTGCGTTGAGTGCTTTTTCAAATGCTGCTATCTCACTGCGCCGAGCCGGTTGTTGGGTGGTCATAACTCATTCCCGTTGGTGTTCTGCGACGTTACTGATGCCATGCGGAGAACACAAGGTCAGCCGCCAGTCGTCGTTTTGGGGCTTATACCAAGTCTCGGTGGAGATGGAAATCATGACGATTTTGTCCGCGATTGCCTGGTTGAGTTTTGCCGCATGGGTCTATCTCGCCTTCTTTCACGGGGGGTTTTGGCGGGCGAACCAAGTCTTACCAGGGGGGCGAGGGGGGCTCAGCTCCGCGCCACGGGTCGTGGCTTGCATTCCCGCCCGGGATGAAGCCGAAACAATCGGCGCTGTTGTCACGTCCCATCTGCGCTCGACATTTCCCGGTGGCTACCATGTTGTCTTGGTGGATGATCATAGTTCGGATGGCACAGGAGACATCGCGCGTCAGGTGGAAGAAGACGCGGGGTCTGCCAACCCGGTTTCGCTCAGAATTGTATCGGCGCCAAAGCTCGAGATGGGATGGACCGGAAAGCTGTGGGCTCTGCGGCAGGCGGTTGAAAAGGCGCAACAATATTGGCCGGACGCGGACTACTATCTCTTCACGGACGCCGATATTGTTTATGAACCCGACGCCCTTGAGAGGCTGGTCGCACATGCGCGGCAAGGCGGATATGCACTGACGTCAGTTATGGCCAAGTTGGATGCGCGCGGTGTCTGGGCCAGTGTGTTGATTCCAGCCTTTGTCTATTTCTTTCAAAAACTCTATCCGTTCGCTCGCGTCAACGACGGTGGCAACCCGACCGCTGGGGCGGCTGGGGGTTGTGCGCTCGTTCATGTCCAAAGTCTTCTTGATGCGGGGGGATTGGAAACAATCAAAGGCGAGCTCATTGATGATTGTGCGCTTGCGCGCTCGATCAAAGGAACACCGCCGCGACGACGGATCTGGTTGGGCTTTGATTCGGGTGTCCGGAGTTTGCGGGACAATCGTTCCTTAGCGTCGGTTTGGAACATGGTCGCGCGGACCGCGTACACGCAGCTCAACTATTCCATCTTATTGCTTGTCGGAACCGTCTTTGGAATGACGTTGATTTATCTCGTCCCGCCCGTTTCGATCGCTGCTTTTCCGCTCCATCAGAACGAGGAAGTTCTCTTGGCGGGTTGCTTGGGCTATTTTCTGATGGCGCTCACCTTTATCCCCACTTTAAAAGGGTATGACAAGCCTGCCCTCTTTGCTTTCCTTCTACCCCTGGCTGCCTTGGCTTATACGGCAATGACCATTCACTCGGCCATTCGCCATTGGCGGGGGCGGGGAGGGATGTGGAAAGGACGGTCTTATTCTGGGCCCTCTACGATTCCTTAGTTGGTATCAGATCGTTTTGTTCGAACCAGTTGATCTGATCACGGAGCGAGTCTTTCAGGGGACGGTATCTAAAGCCGAGTTCGTTGCTTGCCTTTGTGTTATCGAAATCGATGGGATACCCAGCCAACCGAACGCCTGTAAGCGGCGCGGTTGGCGGTTTGCGCGAAAAGGTGTCTGCGATCCACTCGTCGACAAGGGCGACCGTATGGGCCAGCCAAAAGGGGACCCGGGTTTGAGGCATCGAACGCGCACTGACATCCGATAGACTTTCGAGGAATTGCGAAAGCCACATATTGTCTCCGCACGCGAAATACCGCTCTCCGCTGGTGCCTTGGTCTCGTGCGGCGATGTGAGCGGCCGCAAGATCGCGGACATCGACAAAGTTCATCCGGGTTTCCAGAAACGCAGGGGTCTTTCCGGACAGATAGTCGAGTATCATACGGGTCGGGCCGGTGAGATTGTGGTCGCCGGGGCCAATGGGAAGTGTGGGGATCACAATCACGGCATCCAGCCCTGAACCAACGCCTTGGCGAACCGCAGCTTCGGCGAGCCATTTGGAGCGTGGATAGGGCCCAAGCAGATCTGAGAGGGGGGGCTGCACGGTTTCATCAACTTTGTGGAGACGCCGCGATGTCGCCGTGCCAACCGAAATTGTGAGGCTTGATGTGTGCACTAATCGCTGGACACCTGCATTAAGGGCGCCTTGAACAATGTTCTTTGTGCCCTGATGGTTGACGTTCTCAAAGACATGCTTGTTTCTTGCCCAGAGAAAGGCGTTGGCAGCGACGTGGAAGACTGCATCGATGTTCTGCGTGACCTTGGAGACTATCGCCTGGTCCGTGATCGATCCTTGTACAAACTCGATGGCGCCGGGAAGGTCTTGGGGTTGCTGAATATCGAGAACCCGTACCGTCTCGCCGCGCTCGACGAGCTGCTTGACAATCTGATGTCCAATGAAGCCGCTGCCGCCCGTCACCAAATTTCGCATGGCTAGCGTTGCTCTCTCATGTCACAGACGAGCACACCAGCATCGGCGACTGAGCCTGCGATGAGATGGCCCGCGCCCATGATCGCAGAGGTGGCGGCGGAAAACATGTGCCCTGTTCGATCGGAAAAGAGTATGCGTGATTGGGCGCGTGCTGGGTCGATTTCAGCGATGAGGCTCGGTGCAGTTGAAACGCCGAATTGGCGATACCTGTAGAGGCCCAAGCGCATCAGGTTCGGGTGAAGAGCGGCCAGCAGTCGGCCCTCCGGAAGCTGTGTCAAGTTATCAGGGTGTCCGGGTACCTCGAATGATGATCCGCGTGTTCGTTCCGACGCAAAGCCCTCTATTCCGTCGATCTCCAGAATTTCGCGCCCCCGGGTCGCGGCAATGAAGGCTCGATCTGATTCGGACGTCACTGCTATTCCGTTCGCGAAATAGATATCACTGACGATCTCGGTAATGGAGGCCAGCTGATCGTTGTCGTTCTGTGGACGGCGCACCAAAAAGACGCTTCCGGACTTTGAACCCCGAAGCTGCTCCATGGTTTTCGAAAAGCCTCTGCAGGCAGTTCCATCCGAAGAAACAAGCAACTGGTTCTCATTCAGAAACGATACATCGTTCGCATTGCAGAAGCGTTCAGCCCCCATTCGCAGAAGATGGACGGCACGGCTGCCCTCTAAGCGAAATATGTCCAAAACGACCCGCTTTTCCCATCTCGATGCGGATGTGTTGCCCCGCCGGTAGGACCTTGTGATGCTCGCAACAAGGGTACCGTTGGCCGATGCATACACATCGATGCCGTGGGGGCGAAAGTCTTCTTCATGTTCAAACCCGGAAGTGAGTCGCTCTACGCGAATACGGTCCGGTGCGCGCGGCAGCTCTGCCAGACTTAGACGATACAAGCCGCCATGAGGCAGTCTTTCAGCTTTCGCTCTTGCAGCCTTCTCCGTTGCCCATCTGTCGTAAACGGACAAAATGGCGTGCTCACCTTTTGGATCAAGCGCGAGGTCCTCAATGCCGCGAAGAACTCCCGCATTTTCACTATCGACAAGCTCGATCACTTTGCATTGCTCGTCAGTAAACACGGTGGATTCTGTCGCCGTCTTGTCGCAGGCCGACAGGAGCGAAACAAAGGCGATGCAGATGGCCCGGCTAATGTGTTGGAGCGGCACCGCGTTGGCCCTTTAAGCCGCCGGCTGGCTGCCTGGCCTTCGATAGTCCCATTGTTCTAGAAAGCGGCCCCAATTGGCCTCCACCAGCGAAGCGGCATCGTCTGTATACGTGTAAGAGTTCTTTTTGTAGCTCTGAACGGACTTCAGATAAGCCTCGAATGTGGGTTTTGCAGTAGCGTATCCGTCTATTCCCAGGTCCTGATAGATCTTTGCGATCTGCGCAATCGGATCGCGTTCCAATTCCTCGTACCTGATATCTACGTATACTTCGCTCGGCCAGTCCTTCGTCTCCTCCTCCAGCCGGGTCATCATGCGATCATAGGTGCGTAGAATGATCGCGTCGACGTCGACGTGGTCATAAGGCTGTAAGGCAAACTGTGCGAATAGCTTCGTGTAGAAATTCCGCATGGATTCGAAGACCTCATAGGGATTTCTATTGATATGGATGAATTTGGCGGAAGGGATCAGCTCGCGGAGCATTTTAGCGCGCGCCGTGTAAACCGGATTTTTGATCAGCATCTGCTTTCCGCCCTGGTAATAGGCGAGCTTCTTGAGCAAGTAGAGAAATCGCTCTTGCCAAGCGGTGATGTCATCATGCGAGCATCCGTCAAAGAAAACGCCGGCATTCAAAAACTTGTCGATCTCTTTGGGAAAATAAAGCCCATGATAGTAGGAGAGCCACGTCATGTTCGCCAAGGCGATTTCGTCTTCCTGCGGAGAATCGGGAAGAACCGGAATATTGTCGATATATCTCGTCTCCGGTAAAGCTTTTTCGAGCATCGGCCGGAACCACCGGCCAATTTGGAGGATGTCCCAGGGGATGCCCGTCGCGACGGGTGGAACGAAGCCAAAATCGGCTTTGCTGAGAATGTTGTACAGATGCGTTGTGCCGCTGCGCCAGTGGCCGAGGACAAAAATGGGAGGCGGGTCGAGCTGTTGGCGCTGGATGAGGTTGTCGAATCGGAGGCGCTCAAGTGTTGTAAAGGGCAGCCGGCCGAGAATGGATCCAAAGATCAAGGCAATTTCGGGCCACTTCTTCACAGGAACGCCGTTGCTTTGGTTTAAGACGCGACAGAAAGTAGCAATGTCGCTCCCGCTGAGAGGGTGCATCGATCTGACTTCCAAATTTCCGAGACGGGTAAGGTTACGCCCTTGCCATAGCGCTGATTCCAGTTCTGTTCCAGCCTGTTTCCGCTGCGTTGAGCAAACAAGCCGTGACTAACTGTCGTCGGATTTTATGGGAACCGTTCCGGGGATGGGTTCTGCACCGGGCATAGAGAGATGGCCGATTTTTTCGTCGATGGACGCAAGCAGGGCTTCGAACCCGTCGACCGTATAGATTCTGGCAAATTCGCCGCGGCGTCTGGCCACTTCGCTTACGCCATCATAGAAAATGTCGATAATCCCCAATGAGTTATCCCTGTTTCCTACGAGATAGTTCAAATTTACCGTGTCTTTGGAGGGGTTCACGAGCCTGGTTTTCACAATGAACGTGTCCGCCTGGGGGGCATCTTCGACGGACGCGATTTCAAAACTCTGCCCGCTGTAACCGTTGAACTGATCTGCATAGCTGGCGATCAAAAAGCGGGTGATCGCTGCCTCATATTGATCCTTTTGTGGGGCCGTCCATTGCTGCCATTTCGCAATGCCGATGGTTTTGGCCGCAATAACCCGCAAATCGAAGGTTTTTTCGACAACCGGTCCGATTTTGTCCGAACGACCATCGAATCCCAGCGCTTCGGCCTCTTTCATGATCTCAAGAAGACCGGTATGGAGTTGCGTGACCAGAGCTGAGAGCTTGCTCTCTTGAGCCGGCTCAGCTGATTGCGCCGGAACGGCGACGGTTACGACCGCAAAAAAGGACGCGATCGCGAGACCGGCGACACAATTACGCATTACTCTTGTCATTCAATCACCTGTGATCATAAAGGGTCATTATATTTTTAAACCGTCGCACCAATCTACAAAAATAAATTTAGTGTTCCGTTAACCTAACGGATTGGCTTTTCCGCTATCTGCAAACTATGGCTGCTTCATGACGCGTAAAAATAACGTCTTTGTGAGCTTGCTCCATTGGGGCATCAATCTGTTCGTCCGTTTACCATTGATCAGTCTCTTGATCATTTCCGTCATCACGGCGGTGCTTGGTTACTATTTTTGGGATAATTTCAGAATCAACTCCGAGCGAGAGGGTCTCATCAGCGACCAGGCAGAATACCGAAAGGACTGGGAGGAGTTTCAGTCGGCATTTCCCGTATACAAGCGCTCTATGATTCTGCTGATCCGGGCCGACGATGATCGCACCGCCAGCGACGCCGCCCAAAAACTGTACGACGAGCTCGTGACGTCGGGCGAATTCAAATCGATCTTTAGTCCGACTGCGGAGCCGTTCTTCCGTGACCACTCGTTTCTCTATATGGATCTGGAGCGGCTGGATCGAACCCTCATTGACCTGAGCGAGGCGCAGCCTCAATTCGCGGCGCTTGCGCAGGACCCGTCCGTTCGTGGACTATTTGGGCTCGTCGAGCGTGGAGTGGAAAACTATGAGAGGTCTCCCTCGAACGCTGAGTCTCTCGTCAATCTCTTGAACGAAATCTCGGATGTGGGTGCTGCCGCTCTTGCTGGAGATCCCGGGGAGCTCGACCTCGAGGACACGTTTACATCGGAATCCGGACCCGGTTATCAGATTATCACTCTGCAAATCAATGAAGACTACAGCCAGGTTCTCTCCGCAGGCGATACGATTCGGAAGATCCGCGATACCGCAGACGGATTGGGCCTGACCGAAGAAAACGGCATTCAATTGCAGATGACGGGCTCGGTGCCCCTGTCCTTTGAAGAAATGCAAATTGTAAGGGACAGTATCGGTGTGGCCGGTATTACATCTCTTATTCTGTTGACGATCATATTAGGAGTAGGTGTTCGCTCACTGCGGATCATCCTCTCGATCATTGTGACATTGTTCGTTGGACTCGTATGGACCATGGCCTGGGCCATGTGGTCTGTCGGAGAACTCAACACGATTTCAATAAGTTTTGCGGTCTTGTTCGTTGGACTCGGTGTGGACTTTGCGATCCATCTTGCCTTGCGCTTCCAGGAAGTGGCCGAAGGAGGCGGCTACGAAACGGATCGGATCGATTTTGCGATTACCCATGTGGCCCGAGCGATTTCTCTTGCAGCCTTCACGTCTGCGATCGGGTTTTTGTCGTTTGTTCCAACCGAATATAAAGGGATCGGCGATCTCGGCATCATCGCCGGCGGCGGCATGGCAGCTGCTCTTATTGCGAGCCTCACGGTTTTGCCGGCTCTTTTGTCGCTGATGGGAGTGCCGAGGAGCCGAGGAGCTGGTGATGCGTTCGTGCGGTCGTCGGAAAGTGTCTTTAATGGGGTATCGAGGCACGCCTACGCGCTGTCGATTGCCGCCGTTGCCTTTGCGATTGTTGCCGGCTATATCTCTCGCGATGCCACGTTTGATTTCAGTACACTGACGATAAAGCCCAAGGAATCCGAAGCCTTAGAAGCGCTTTCTTTTCTGCAAGAAGAAGGTGTTGCGACCGATTATGCGATTTACTTGCTCGCTCCCGATTTAGAGTCTGTGCCGGATATGAAGGAGGAATTGTTGGCGTTGGACTCTGTTCGATCCGTTGAAACGCCTCAGTCCTTGGTGCCCACGGATCAAGATCTTAAACTGGCGATGATCGGGGAGGTGGCGAGCACATACCTGCCGGTCCTGAATGCTGAGCCGAACGAGACGCCGGTCACAACCGACGTTCGACTTGAGGCGATCGCGAGCCTTGAGGCCACCTTGCGGGATCTTGAGGTGGGGGATGCAAAGCTGCAGGAAGCGGGTGAGCGCCTGCAAAAAATACTTGAGCGTGTCCTCGCCCGTGAGCTGCCGCTCGTCGACGACTTTTCTGAGCGATTGACCACGAATATCCAGGGGCCGATTGATTTTGTCAGGACGGCGTTGTTCGTGAATCGCGTTACCTTCGAAGAGCTACCGGACATCGTAAAAGTTCGGCTCGTTTCCCCTGACGGGCAGGCGCGGCTTACAGCCCTTCCCGAAAACGACATCACTGACTTTGATGTGATGAAGGAGTTTGTCGAAGAGGTTAGAGCTGTTTATCCCCGTTCTACAGGCCGGCCGGTCTTAGAAGCCGGCGTCGGTGAAATTGTCGTTACGTCTTTTCAGACGGCTATGACTTTGGCTCTAGCGTCTATTGCGATTATACTTTTGATCTTTGTGCGAAATATCATTGATGTTGTTTTGATCTTAACCCCTTTGTTGCTGGCGGCGGCTTTGTCCGTGGCAACCGGAGTCCTGATTAACTTGCCGTTCAATCAGGCTAACATCATCGTCTTGCCGCTTATTATGGGCTTGGGGGTCGACAATGGAATCCACATATTGATGCGGTTCCGGGAAGACCAGTCCATGTCCAATCTGTTGCGATCAAGCACGCCGCGAGCTATTCTTCTCAGTACGTTGACCACTATTGCAGCATTCGGAGCTTTATCCACGTCTCTCCATCCGGGCATTCAAAGTATGGGAATCTTGCTCACTATCTCGATGTTTTATCTTTTGATATGTACAATGATTGTTCTGCCTGCGTTACTTTATACGAGAGTGCGATTGACGAAGGGTGCTCCCGCTTAATTTTTGTGAGCCGGTGTGGCGAATAGATTGATGATCAAGACAGCGACCGTCACGGTAATGATCCCCGCTCCGTGCACGTAGGGAAGATAGCCCATGATAACTGCGTCCAGGTCGAAGCGCTGAAAATATTCCACGACCTGTGCGCCATGTTCGCCTTCCTGCAGCGGGAAGGCTGCGGCTTCTAGCGTCAGCACTTGGAGATAGTTGTAGGTATCCATGAGAGCGGAGTAATTCATGACCATGAAAATATAGTAGGCGGCCAATGCAACGATACGCTCGAGAATGAAGAGCCGCCTTTGAATGACTATGAGTCCACCGATTATCCCCAAATGGATCCAAATGAAGAAATCCCATAAGCCATCGACCTTCTCGAAATTGGATGCGGCCAAATCCAGAATTTCATAGAGTGTCATGTCCGTTCCCCGTTTGACTGTTTCAGGCCCCGATAGCACGCGCACGGCCGGGAGGTAAGATTGACAAGTTATTTTCTTCCGAAGCTGTTTAAACTCTTGATGTTTGTCCTTTTGGTGTCGATGCCGGGGTTCTCCACTTCGTTGGTTGCTGAGGAAACCGATTTCGTGACGATTCCCCAAGAAACCATAGAGTTTCAGTGGGTTCCGGGTATTCCCGGTCTCGCAGCGGCGGTGTTGATTGGCGATCCAAATACTGGAGGGTCTTACGTCATGCGCGTGCGCTTTTCAGACGGCATGATGTCGCCGCCCCATACACACGATCGAGACCGCACGGTCACCGTGATATCGGGTACTTGGTACTTTGGGACGGATGCGAGCGGTCTGTGTGAAAATGCGGTTCCTTTGGAAGCCGGCAGTGTTGCCATCCATCCCGCAGGCAAAGTGCACTATGACGGGTCCTGCGGCGGCGAGGTTGTCGTGCAGGTCGCAGGCAACGGTCCCGTCAAAACGCAGTTCCTTGCAGACCAAAACGCCGATTAGCGGCGCGCGAGAAGAGCTCGGAGTTCAGCCAGTACAGGCATGGCCTTGAGCGCTCCCTCAGGCAGGCGATCCCACTCGATCCCTTTTGGTGGCGGCGGAGGTGCGGAAACCTCGATGATCCTTTCCGGCGTGACAATGTAGCTCAACGGCAAGTCGTTAACGGCTTGTGGCAAACCCTTTAGCAATTGCACTTCGTGGACGGTGGTGGCTACGGGCACGGGCTGATGGCCGAGCTCCGCTAGAATTGCATATTCCATATCGCTGTAGCCTTCCCCTTTGCCTGCCCGGTAGCCACTCCTCGTCACGGCAACGGAACCGCATACGATGGCATCCAGTTGGGGAAGATCGGTAAGCGGTATTTCCTCCGTATACGGGCCGCACTGCGACATGGTACTTGCCGCTCTAATGTCTCCTGGATCCAATCGGGAGGGATCCAACTTCATGAAACCGCCTGCGAGGCGCGGGGTTGGAACGAAGACGGTGATCCCACGGCGCAGCGCCTCGGCACGCACCGGTCTTTGAGACGAGTCGGGGTTGACTTTGATGCGTTTGGCGTTTGCAAAGACCGGGATCTCGAAGAGTTTGAGAGCGGCCTCTGAGGATCCTTTGAAGTTTGGAATGCGGCCGTGGGGAGGGAACGGGAAGGCCGCAAGTTTTTCGGTCTTTAACCGATCCCATACAAATTGCCGTGCCTGTTGCTTTGAAGAGAAGTCTTCCACGTCGCAACGCTCTTCGATCTATTCGCGATCGGTCAGGCGCCCAAATGCCCCGCTGCAGTAAAGAAGCGGTTCGCCCTTGGTGTGATGGTACTGGGCCACCCGTCCGACGATAATGAGGTGATCGCCTCCGGCGTGCTGGGCTTCTGCAATGCAGTCGAATCGGGCCAGCGCACCAGGCAGCGTGGGCACGTCGTGGGGGCCGGCGAACGTTTCTACGCCTTCAAATTTGTTCGGCGATTGTTTGGAGAAGTGAAGCGCGAGGGTGTCTTGGTTTTGTGCTAAAACGTGTATGGAAAAGTGGCTAGCTCGCTTGAAATGTTCGTAACCGTCGCTTTTGTCGCCCAGGCACCATAGGACTAAAGGGGGATCGAGAGACAATGAGGCGAAGGAACTGACCGTAATACCAACGGGCCGTCCGTCGTCGGTTCGTGTCGTGATGACGGTCACGCCGGTTGCGAATTGGCCGAGGGCCGCCCGGTACCGATGGCCGTCTTCTTCCGGAGTAAGTGACGGCGGCAGATTCTCGTTCATAGGGCCTTCCTCTTTTTTGGGTTCGTTCGCCGTGCCAGAAGGTACCGCAAGTGCGAATTCTCAGGTACACTAGAATCACGTCCCGAGCGTGTGAAGCGCTTTCTCCCTCTTAGATGGTTCCTATATGTCAGCGACTTCGGAAGATTACGCCAGGATCTATGAGATTATTTCCGTCCCTGTCTCAGAGAAGTACGATTGCGGTAAGTATTGTGCGCCTCTGAACGGTGGTGAGCCGGTGTGCTGTACAACAGCCCACGCCATTCCCATCGTCGACAAGAGTGAGTGGAAGCTTCTGAAATGCCGGACTGATCTGTGGCGCGCGTTCGATCCCGGTGAGGATCGGGTGGCCCAGGAGATCGTCAGCGATCTCTCCAGTCATAGCAAGGCCATCGAGTGCAAAGGCGCGCCCTTTTGCGAACGCGACAATCGCACGCTTGCCTGCCGCGCCTTTCCCTTTTTCCCTTACTTTACGCGCCAAAAGGAATTGGCTGGACTGTCTTACTATTGGACGTTCGAAGATCGCTGCTGGGTGCTTTCGAACCTTAAGATTGTTGAGGCTCAATTTGTGCACGATCTAATCGACGCGTATGAATATCTATTTGCAAAGGATGAGGATGAGCTCGATGCCTTTGTTGCTCAGTCGGTGAGCATGCGGAGAGTTTTCTCTCGTTGGAGGCGAAACATCCCTGTTTTCGGGAAGGATGGTCAGGTGTGGAAGGTCCGGCCCAAGACCGACGGTGAACTCGTCAAAGCAAGTTTGGACGACTTCAAACCACTGCCGCCGTTTACTTCCAAAACCGCGTACTTTCGTGCCGTGAAAGAAGAGCGGGGAGATCCCAACCGAGCTGAGTTTTTGAGAGTTTGACTGTCTCTCGCGGTTTACACCGCTCTTGTGGTGTTCAATACTTGGACCTCAACAACGTCAGTAGGAGAAGCGCGTCATGGAACAGCGGCTGAGTATCATCACGTTAGGTGTCCGGGATCTGAGCGTGGCGAAAGCCTTCTATGAAAAGCTCGGATGGCGGGCATCACCGGCCAGTGTGGATGGCCAGATGGCGGTCTTTCAGTTGGGCGGTATCGCTCTCATGTTGTTTGGTCTGAAGCATTTGGCGGACGACGCAAACTCCAAAGGCCGTTTGCCGGAGCTTGGCGATTTTGGCGGCATTGCCATTGCCCACAATGCCCGGTCGAAAGAACAGGTGGATGCCGTTCTGGAACAAGCAGTTGCCGCGGGCGCGACATTGCTCAAGCCGGCGGAAGACGTCTTTTGGGGCGGATATTCCGGCTACTTTGCGGATCCGGACGGACATCCTTGGGAAGTGGCCTGGAACCCGCATTGGGATTTGGATGATACGGGTGCGCTGACACTCCCCAATTAGTTTCCGGGGCTAGACTTTAGCAAATTCAGTGTGGGCACAAATCGCGGGCCACTTGTCGGCCCAAGGTTTCGCCATTTCCAGTTCGTAGGCAAGGCTTAACAGAACCGCTTCTTGTCCGTAACGGGCGGCGAATTGGCTTCCGACGGGCAATCCGTCTTTGGTCCAATGAAGGGGCACAGACATGGCCGGTGTGCCAGCCACATTATGCTGCGGCGTGTACGAGACGTAGTCCACGACCCGATCATAAAGCTCGCCGAACGGGGCAACGGGCCCTTGTTCACCGAGGGGCGGCGGCGGTGTAAACAGCGTTGGGGTGAGGGCCACATCGTATTTTTGGAGAAACTGGTCGACGCCTCTTTCTACGCCTTTAAAGTACTGGACGGCCTGTTCTAAGGCGTCGCCCGGTTTGGAGTTGAAGTGCTCCGCCAGTCCAAGCGTCCAAGACTCAAAGACACTGTCGTCGGGCATTTTGCCATAGCGTTTACGATAGTCAGCGACGGTTTTCGCCGGCCCCGACGCCCACAAGATGAGAAAGTGCTCGGTGAACTCCTCGCCGTCCACTTCAAACATTTCGTCATCCACGTCGTGTCCTAGATCCTCGCAAAGATCTGCAGCGTCTTCTACAGCGCGGCGAACCTCTTTGTGCGGCCGATCTTGGAATACGTTTCTCGCCGAAACGGCAATGCGAAGGCGTTTAGCGTCGGGTTCCGACACAAATCCGACCGGTTCGAGCCGGGCCGCCCGGCCCTTGGCCTCGGTCAGGGATAGGAGCATCGCGCTGTCCCTGACCGAGCGGCTCACGCAATGGCCAACCGATATGTCGACCGCCCGTCCGCCTTTCCGAGATGCAAGGTTTCGATCGCGACTTGGTTTTAGTCCGAACACGCCGCAACAGGACGCGGGAATGCGTATGGAACCGCCTCCGTCGCTTGCATGGGCGAGAGGAACCATGCCGGCGGCAACTGCGGCCCCCGCGCCGCCGCTTGAGCCGCCGGCGGAGTGGCCTCTGTTCCACGGGTTGCGGGTGGGTCCGTTGAGGAGCGATTCCGTTGTGGCCAACAAACCAAACTCCGGCGAAGCGGAGGTGCCCAGCACATTGAAACCGGCTTGTCTTGTGCGCCGAATGTAGGGGAACTCCACTCTTCCCATATTGTTCGCGAAGTGGCGGGAGCCGAGCGTTTGGGGAAGGCCCGGATATTCTTGCAATTCCTTGATGAGGTAGGGAACGCCGGCAAAAGGCCCGCGCCCAAGACCACCAGACCTGGCGCGTTTGATCGCTGCATCGAATGTTTCGGTCACCAGGGCATTGATGAAGGGTTCCGATGCTTCGATGCGAGCGACCGTTGCACGGGTTAATTCGAGAGCAGATATTTGTCGTTTTCGAATCAGTTCCGCCTGTCCCAAGCCATCGAGGAGGGCAAGCTCATCGGCTTTGGCGAAGGACGGCAGAGGCGCAAATTGAGACGCAGCAACCGCGCTTGCGGTGAGCGCAGCCCCTTTGACGAATGAACGCCGGTTAACCTGGCTTTGCGGTTTCATGGGCTTCCCTCTTTTTTTGGCTCTTCGTTGACATGGTCTAGACTGCGTATGCAAGTCACTCATACCATAGTTCAGCATGGGATAAATGTTGGGCGCAATAGCTCAAAGAACTGAGCAAAGATATGGAGGTGTGAACACTATGGACAGCTTCAAAGGCAAAGTGGCCTTTGTCACTGGGGCTGCTAGCGGCATAGGTCTGGGCATCTGTAAGGCCGCGCTGGCAGAAGGCATGAAGGTTATGATGGCCGATATCGAGGCACCGGTTCTCGACGCAGCGGCTTCGGACTTGAGCACATCCGGTGATGTGGGAACGGTGGTTTGCGACGTTTCGGATCCAATCGCTGTTCGTCGCTCTGCGGAGGCGACCATTGAGAGATTCGGCAAGGTCCATTTGCTTTGCAACAACGCAGGTGTGAGCAGTGGCGGCCTTATAGACGGAGCCGAGCCGGGCGACTGGGACTGGGTGATCGGCGTCAATTATTTGGGGGTCATTTATGGCTGCCAGGCCTTTGTTCCTCATATCAAGCGGCATGGGGACGGTGGGCATATCGTCAATACGTCGTCGATGGCAGGTCTGCTTGGCGGGATGGCCGGATGGGGGCCCTACAATTCCAGCAAGTTTGCCGTGGTCGGATTAACTGAAGTGTTACGGCAAGAGGGAAAGGAAAGCGGCTTTGGCGCATCTGTCCTTTGCCCCGGCGGGGTGGCCACAAACATATTCGACTCGCCGCGCAATCGGCCCGAGCGGTTCGGTGCGCAAGTCTCGGACGTTGCTCATGACCTAGATCTTTCTGAGATCGAAAAGGGGCTCGATCCGGACGTGGTCGGACGACTTGTCATCGAAGGCGTGCGGGAGAACAAGTTGTATATATTCACAGACCCAAGGTTCAAGAAGACTCTCGTCCGGCGGCATGAGCGGATGATGGCGGATCTGGATTGGTCGGCGCGGTCAGAGGCATTGACGTCGGTCGGGGCGCCTGGAGCGGTGCAGGGAGGGTAGTGCCTCCAGAAAACTTTCACATTCGTTGCCCACGTCATTCCCCCGCGGAGAGATCGAAGATCCCGAACGGCGGGGGTCCATTCTGCGTGCCCGTTGGGTTGATTTCATAGATTTCCGGTCACGCGCCTCGCGCGGCCGGGGAAATGGATGTGAACAACCGATAGCCAAAGCTCGGCGAGATTCTAATTCACCATCCGCTCTTTGCCTTCCCAATAGGGTGCGCGCAGATCTTTTTTGAGGATCTTGCCCGAAGGATTGCGGGGCAGCGCCTCGATGAAGTCGACAGATTTCGGAGCTTTGAAGGCGGCGATGCGTTCCCTTGAGAATCCGATGATGTCGTCTTCACTGACGTCGTGGCCTTCTTTGAGAACAACTACGGCTTTGACCTCTTCGCCCCAGCGTTCGCTGGGTACACCGATCACCGCGACATCGGCAACGGAATCATGGCCGAAGATGGCGCTTTCAACCTCGGCTGGATACACATTTTCCCCGCCAGAGACAATCATATCTTTTACGCGGTCGTGCACATAGACATAACCGTCCCTATCCATGAAGCCGGCGTCGCCGGACCGGAGCCAACCGTCTTCAGGAATTGTCTTGGCGCTCGCCTCGGGCATATTCCAGTAGCCTTTCATGGCCATGGGGCCCTTTACGCAAATCTCGCCGATTTCGCCTGGGGCGAGGGTGTTGGAGTTTTCATCCATGATGCAGATTTCAACGCCCGGCATCGGCACGCCGGCCGATCGCATCTTTTCATTGCCCTCCACGCTATGATCCTCCGGGGGCAAATAAACGACCGTACCGGTCATCTCAGTCATGCCGTAAAGCTGCACGAACCCGCATTTGAAGACCTCTATCGCTTCTCGCAGGAGATCGAGCGGGATAGGGGAGGCGCCGTATAGAATGTACTTAATCGTACTGTAGTCGGTCTCGCGGGACCGCGGATTCTGAAGAACGAATTGCATGGCGGCGGGCACCATGAAGATCTTTGTGATGCCGAAATCCCGGATCGAATCAAGCACGCCGTCCGGTGTGAACTCGGATAGAACGATGTTCTTGGCGCCCTGGTAGAGACCCTGATGCCCCCAGCCTGTACCGCCGATATGAAACACGGGCATGGCCACCAGAGTCACGTCGTTTGCGGACCACATGTTCCACTCGCCGGCCGCATTGTCTTTGTCCGCCTCAAAGCCCGCCATGAAGCCTTGATTGGTGATCATCGCGCCTTTTGGACGGCCGGTAGTACCGCTTGTGTACATCTGAACCGCGACTTCGTCCCGCCCGATCGAAAGCTTGGGATCCGAATCACTTTGGTTGTCCCGCCATTGTTCGTAGAGCTGCCAATCCTCGTGGGCGCCATCCATCGCGACGATCTTGCGCGCGAACGTCAGCTTGTCCTTGATTTGATCAACGAGGGAATAGAACTCCGATCCGATGAACAGGATTTCCGCCTCGGCATCGTTAAAGATGTATTCCACTTCAGGAGGAGCCAGGCGCCAGTTGACGCCCACCATCACGGCATTGGCTTTGGCGCAGCCGTACAGGAGCTCGAAATAGTGGTCCGAATTCTTGCCCAAGAAACCGATGCGCGTTTGAGGTTTGATGCCCTCGGAAATGAGGCCGTTTGCTACTTTGCTCGTGTGCGCCTCAAAGTCCGCGTAATTTGTAACCCGATCCTCGAAGACCAGCGCGACGTCATTCGGCCTCGTCGTTCCATGATAGCGCGGCACATCGGCCATTACTTTGATGTCTGGAATGTGGGTCACTGGTTAATCCTCCTCAAGTATATCCTTTAAAGTACCGTCAGCGAATTTGTGCGTAACATGCCGATCAAAGTACATTATTCGGTTTTCAAGGGTTTGTGCTTCCGGTGGGGCCGGTGCGTTGTGCAAGTGTGACAATGCGTCAGAAAACCGTCAAGTAAGCCGGTCCGTACGACAGACTACAATTGCATCACGCTCGTCAACTGGATAACGTGCGTCGACTTCAAACAGGACTGACGGTTTTTTTTAGGAGGGCATCATGGATATTTCACTGAGCGCAGAGGATGAAGCGTTTCGCCAAGAGGTCGTCGCCTTCCTAAAGGATAACTTGACGACGGAAATGCTCGAATCCGGCAAGAAAGAAGCCGGCGTCTTTACCGATGCGCCGATCAATCTGAAATGGCAGAAGATCCTCTATGAAAAGGGCTGGGTCGCGCCGATGTGGCCAAAAGAGTATGGCGGGGCCGGTTGGACACCTATGCAAAACTATCTCTTTGCCACTGAAAGTGCGAAGGCGCGGGCGCCGAAACTCAGCGCGCTGGGTTTGCGCATGGTGGGACCGTGCATCATCGGTCATGGTACGGAAGAGCAAAAGAACTACTACTTGCCTCGGATTTTGTCAGGCGAGGACTATTGGTGTCAGGGGTATTCGGAGCCGGGATCCGGTTCCGATCTTGCGTCTCTTCAGTGCAAGGCGGAAAGCGATGGGGATGATTACATCGTCAACGGTACGAAGCTTTGGACCACCCACGCGCACTTTGCCAATATGATCTTCTGTTTGGTGCGCACGGACCCCGTTGCCAAACCACAGGCAGGCATCAGTTTTCTTTTGATCGATATGAAAACGCCGGGCATCACTGTGGAGCCCATCATCACCATGTCGGGGGACCATGAGGTGAACCAAGTGTTCTTTGATGATGTCCGAGTTCCCAAGAAAAACTGTTTGGGTGCGGAGAATGACGGCTGGACGGTCGCCAAATATTTGCTCGAGTTCGAGCGCGGCGGAGCCGCCGCGGGCCCCATGAGTGTCGGGCTTGGGAACGTCCGGGACATTGCATCCGTCGAGCAATCTGGTGATGGTGGCTCGCTCATCGAAGACGACGCATTCACGAGCGAATTGGCGCATCTCGAAATTGGACTGACCGCCATTGAGTTTACTGAACACCGGATCATGGCGGAAATCAGCAAGACGGGCCGGCCGGGACCCGAGTCCTCCATCCTGAAAACATGGGCGTCCAACACGTCCCAGGATATCTCGGAACTGGCGGTGAAGGCCATCGGCCATTATGCGCGGCCGTTTCAACCTGAAGCGCGGGTGGTGGGTGCAAACGTTCCGCCCATCGGGCCGGACCACGGTTTAACCGCCGTGCCACGTTATCTCAACAACCGGGCGGCCACTGTTTATGGCGGGTCGGACGAGATACAGAAAAACATCATCGCAAAGGTGGTCCTGGGACTTTAGGTCTCGGCGATACAAGCGGAACCTGGTTCTCGTCGGTTTTGTTCCGCCGCGTGAGAATATCTCTGGCATTGCACGTCAAAGTGTGTATATTCCTGCTTCCACGCGAACAAGGAGTGGATTTCTCTATGATGCGACCATACTGAACGCGGGCTTTGAAAGAAGGCTCGCTTAAATAACCACCGACCGCCAGCGTTGATGCAGGGGCGATGGTTACCTTCTTTCTCAAGCACAGATTTAGTTCAGTCATCGTGACATGCCGATTGGCCGTCACCTGAATAAATGGATCGTATCATGTCGGACACGTCAGCTGATGCGTTAGAGGGCCGCTTCGTCGACCCCGCAAAGCCCAGCGAAAACACAATCAATTCCCAACATTCGGATGAGAGCAAGGGGACATCTGCGTCTTTTCTTGAAGTCTTGGGCTTTGTGCTTTCCTATTGGCGGCGGCGCCCAAGACAAGTCAGTCTCGTCTTTTTGTTGATGGCGCTTGCGACTATCGCGGACGCCTTGCTTCCTGCGGCGGCCGGTAAAATCGTTGATGTTTTGGCGTTGGGGCCGGATGCGCCTGGCGCCGCGGACAACGCGCAGTCGGCCGTTTACGTCTTTGTTTTTCTCGCGATCGGGTTCTACGCCCTTCGTTTGCTCTCGATCGCTGTATGGAATCCATTCGCCGCCCACAACATGGAAGAGCTGGTGTCCGAGGCGTTTGCCAAAGCGCAGTCTTTTTCGTCCGATTGGCATGCGAACAATTTTGCCGGAGCGACTGTCCGCAAGATTTCCCGTGGCATGTGGGCCTATGACATGATGAGCGATATTTTGCTCATCGGTATATTCCCACCTGCGATGATCATCCTTGCGGTGACATTTCAGATGGCACTGCGCTGGCCCCTTGTCGGAGGATTTATATTCGTTGCGGCGATTATCTTCACCGTGTCCAGTGCGGTGTTGGCCTTGCGCTATGTTGCCCCAGCAAATCGTGTGTCGAACGACGCCGATTCGGAAATTGGCGCTGCGCTAGCGGACGCCATTTCCTGTAACGCAATCGTTAAATCGTTTGGTGCAGAAGACCGGGAGGAAAGCCGGTTTCGAACCGTTGCTCGGTCCTGGCGCAAATCCGCTGTTGTGGCTTGGGGGCGGTTCGTCACAATGTGGGCTGTTCAATTTGCACTTTTGTTCCTCATGCAGACGGGGATGGTCGTGCTCTCGGTTTGGCAGTGGTCCAACGGTGCCGCTTCCGCCGGGGATGTGGCGTTCGTTTTGACCAGTTTCTTTGTCATGAGCGGATATCTGCGGATTCTCGGGGATAGCTTGCAACAGTTGCAACGCTCGGTGAATGAAATGGATGACGTTGTCGGCTTCGCCCAGGTCGCTCCGGAAGTGCGCGACCTGGAGAGCGCGGTTTCGTTCGCTCCGAAACGAGGTGAAATCGTCTTTGACGACGTGACTTTTCGATACCGCAATCAATCCGAGGCGACGTATGAAGACTTTTCGCTGCTGATTAAGGCAGGTGAGCGGGTGGCGCTCGTTGGTCCGTCAGGCAGTGGCAAAAGCACGTTTGTCCGCTTGGTGCAGCGGCTCTATGACGTTTCATCCGGTGCTATCCGTATTGATGGACAGGACGTACGCAACGTGGTCCAGACCAGCTTGCGCCGCGCAATTTCGGTGGTGCCCCAGGACCCCGCTCTCTTCCATAGGACGCTTGCGGAGAATATCGCCTATGGTCGACCGAATGCTTCGAGGGCTGAGATCGAGATCGCGGCTGAGCGGGCGCGGGCGAGCGAATTTATTGCGGCCTTGCCCGAGGGTCTCGACACGCTTGTTGGCGAGCGCGGGGTGAAACTGTCAGGCGGGGAGCGTCAACGGGTGGCGCTCGCGCGTGCCTTTCTCATGGATGCGCCCATTCTCGTGCTCGATGAAGCGACGTCCAGTTTGGACTCCGAAACCGAAGCTCAAATCCAAGCAGCGATGGACGAGCTCACCGAGGGGCGCACGTCGATCATCATCGCTCACCGGCTTTCAACGATCCGAAATGCCGACCGGATCTTGGTGTTTGACCGTGGTCGGATCGTCGAGGACGGGCGTCACGAAGATCTTCTCGCGCGGGAAGATGGGCACTATCGGCGGCTCCATACAATTCAGATGGGCGGGTCCTAAGATAGTCAGTCGTCATTGCGAAGCCGCGTGCGCGGCTGACGCAATCCAGGGCGACAGGTGCGAAACATTTGACTCTGGATCGTGTCGCTGCGCTCGCGATGACGCGTTCTCTATGCCACCACACCGCTTTCGCGCAACGCTGCGATGTCGGCTGGCGAGTGTCCGCACTCCGTCAAGATCTCATCGGTTTGTTCGCCAAGCATCGGCGCGTGACGCCGGTTTTCAGCCGGTGTCTCGCTGAAAATGGGCGCGTGCCGAGGCTCTTGAATGCGGCCTGCGACCGGGTGGTCATACTGAATGATTGAACCGTTATGTTTGACTTGCGGGTCGTTTGGCACCTCGTCCCGAGAGTTGAAAACGCCTGCTGGCGCCCCCTCGGTCGCGAGGGCATCGACTAAATCCCGCACGGGTCGCTTCTGATACTCTGCTTCCAGAATTTCCTTCAGCGCCATGGCATTTTGGAACCGGTCGACGGCTGTAGCAAAACGCGGATCGTCGATAATGTCCGCCCGACCAATGCCGCGCGCGACAGCCCTGAACTCATCATCCGTAACGGCGCCAACCATCATAAAGCCGTCGCGGCCTTTTTGCATTTGATAGAAGTCCCCGAAATTGGGGCCGGGAGGCTCATCATTGTCCAACAACAGATTGTTCCACATGCCGTCCGGCCAGATAAACTCGAGGGCCGCGTCGAGCATGCAAAGATCGATGTGCTGTCCGGGGGCGTTGTTTTTCGCTTTCGCAAAGAGCGCTGCCGTGATGGCTTGGCTCGCTTGAGCGGCGGTAAGCTTGTCGCAGACAAGGTTCCGAACCACCTGCGGCTCGCCAGTTGCCGGGTCCGCCTGAGTGGCTGCAAAGCCAGCATGAAGCTGAATCACATTGTCATAAACGCGCCTGTCTGCGTACGGACCGTCCTGGCCGAAGCCGGATATGGAGATGTAGATAAGGTCGGGATTGACTTGTTTCAGATCTTCGTAGCTCAGGCCCAATCGCTGGATAGCGCCGGGCCGAAAGTTCTGTATGAAGACGTCGGTATCCTTCACCAGTTCTTTAACAAGGTCGCGGCCTTTTTCGGATTTGACATCGACCGCGATGGATCTTTTGTTGCGGTTGACGGCGGCATAAAAGGAACAGACCTCTTTGTACTTGGGGCCCAAGTGCCGCATGGTGTCGCCGACAATAGGTGGTTCCACTTTGATCACTTCTGCGCCCTGATCCGCGAGGTACTTCGTCGCCATGGGCGCGGTGATCATGGTTGCGAGTTCAACAATCTTTACGCCAGCAAGCGGTCCGGGCATGAAATCCTCCAGTAAAAAAATTCACATCTGACCGTTTTGTAGGGGATTGCAGCCGGAGTTAAAAGTGTTTGTGCGGCGAATTGAACGGAACCGCGGTTTCATTAGCTGTGGTACACCTCACTGCAGAGCACTTGGCCAAAATCTTCATGCTATGGAAACGTCGGCAGATCGAAACACCCTCCTTATCCAACGCATCTTGCGTGTGAATCACGCGGGAGAGCATGGTGCAGTGTCGATTTATTCGGCGCAGATCGCGCGAGCGCAAAAAGCGAATCCCGAATTGATTCCGTGGCTCACAGAGACCCTGGAGCACGAGAAGACGCATCGGGCGATGTTCCTGGAGGCCATGCCCTCAAGGGCGGCGAAACCTTGCCGAGCGCTGCAGGTCTGGTCCATTGGTGGAATGATACTTGGTTCTGTGACTGCTTTGTTCGGCCGTGCCGGAGTTATGATTTGCACCGCCGCGGTTGAACGAACCGTTCACAAACATCTAGTGGAGCAAATCGGTTTCTTGGTCCGCCACGATCCGGAACTGGCGGACATCATTCGATCCATCCAAGTGGAAGAGGATCAGCATCTGCAATATGCGGCGCAGCGGCTTGACCCTAACAGCGGTCTTGCCAAACTGGTTGGTCCTATCGTGGCGGTCGCGACTGAGCTGTTGATTTTGATTTCTACCCGAGGCGACTCGCGAAAGTTGAAGATGGATCTCGAGCAGGTTTGAGGCCGATCAGCCGAGACTTCCCATCTTCGCATAATCCGTCGTCAACCAGCGCTCCGGCTTCATTCGTACAAGGATTTGCCCTTTGAGCTCCGGGTCTTGCTCGATATATGCATCCCCCATTTCGTCGCCCAGATATCTCCGGGAAAGGGGGCGGGCGTGTTTCTCGAGATCGGGTTGTTCAATAGCGGAGACAGGCCCTTCAACAGATACATATTTGTAGGGTGGAGTTTCTGTCTGAACGCACAGGCAGAAGCGCTTTGCCTCCATCAGCAGTTTTCCCTTTCTGGAGTTCTCGCCGGTCAGGATCCAAGGCTCACCGCCTTCATCGTACCAGTACCATATAGGAGCGGTCAGAGTGCCGTTGTTTCCCTCCGCTACGCTGAAGACGGCGACATGTAGATCTGCGAGGAATGCTTCGCGCTCTTCTTTGGACATAATGAGTGACATTTGCTTCTCCTAGTCTTTGTCGTGACCAACACGGTAGTCCCCAAACTCCTTGTCGCGCACGTTGAGTGCGTGGGTGACGCCTTGTTTGAAGGACTCCATATAGGACTTGAACGACTTGGTTGTGAAACCCAGGGCCTGGATCTCCGTGCCGCTTCTCATGGCGGCGCGCGCGCCCATAACTTCCATTGCGCGGTGGACGGACCGTTTATTGAGTTGCTGAAGATCGGTTGGGATCTTTGCAATGCGTTCGGCCTTGTCCAGAACATAGTCTTCAAGTTCGCCGGGTGGAAGCGCGCGGTTGGCGAAGCCCCATTCGGCGGCCTCTTTTCCGGAGATGGAATCGCCGGTCAGCATCAATTCCATGGCCCGGCGCATACCCATCATCCAGGGGTGATATTGCATATCGGGTGGGCTCATAGTGCGGACCACCGGATAACCGATCTTTGCGTCTTCGGCCACATAGACGAGATCGCAGGCCGTCGCCAGTTCCGTCCCGCCGGCGAGACAGTAGCCGTGCACTTGAGCGATGACGGGCTTGGCCAGATCCCACATGTGGAACCATCCGTCTACGACGTGGCGAGGCCAATTCCCTGCACCAGGCGATGTGTGATAGGGCTGGCCTTCGAGGTTGTTGGCAGCAAGATCATAGCCTGCGCAGAACGTTTCGCCGGCACCGCGAATAATCGTGCACCGGACGTCGTCGTCGTTATCGTTCTTGTCCAAAACATCAAAAATTTCTGTGCGAATTGTATTGTTCATTGGATTGCGTTTTTCCGGCCGGTTCAAAGTGATCCGCCGAACGAGAGGGCAAGGATCGTCAACAATAATCAATTCGTAGTCAGACATCTAAGTCTCCTCATGGTAGATGCAACGGGGCTGCTCGTGGCCCCAGTTTTCGGTTGATCGTCATCACACCCTAAAGTAAGGCTAGCTGCAACCCCTAGAGCCGTTTCGGTTTTGACGGGTACGCGAAACTGGTCCAGATTCTTTATGTTGTGCGTTTCCCAGCGGTGAACCGGCTTCCGCCTCTTCTGGAAACGTTCGAAAAGTGGAACCGACGGGAGGATGTTGGAAGTATGGCAGAGATCTTCGTGACAAAACGCGATGGCAGTCTTCACCGGCTGGATGAGCCGGCTACGGGTCAGCCTCTCATGGAGGTGTTGCGTGACAACGATATGGACGTAGAGGCTCTCTGCGGTGGCTGTTGTTCCTGCGCCACGTGCCATGTTTTCATCGATCCTGAGTGGATGGCGAAGCTCGCTGAGCGCTCTGAAGATGAGCGGGATCTGGTTTCTGAAACAGAATCCTATGACGAAGGCAGATCGAGATTGAGTTGCCAAATTCCGTTTACGGATGAGCTGACTGGGCTGAAGCTTACTGTGGCACCGGCGGATTAGGCGCTTTTGGCGTCCATCTCGACGTCGTACCCCCAGAGCCGCTGGACGTATCCCAGGACCTTGGATCGCTGTTTGTCGTCTAAGGGTACGCTGCGGTGCATGAGATGGCTTAGCTTGAGTTTTCTGTCGGTGCTCAGATTTGCGCCAACGACCTGAATGTTCGGTTCCAGCACGCCAATATCGTAAGAGCGGGACAGAGTTTCTCGCAACCGTCGATAGCCGAATTCATCGTGAATCGCACTTACTTCGTACACGGGGTTTTCTTCTTCATCTTTTAACGCGAACAGTTTGAAATCCCGCATCACTTTGGGGCTCAAAAACTGCTCAATGAAGGATTCGTCCCTGAAGTTTGCCCAGGCATCCTTCAAACAGCCCCGCCAGTCTCCACAGCCTGCAAAGTCCGGAAACCAGTCTCTGTCTTCTGCCGTCGGGTCCTCGCAGATCCGTCTGATGTCTTGCATCATGGCGAAGCCGAGGGCATAGGGATTGATGCCCGAATATCTTTGGTCGTCAAAATCCGGCTGGAAGACAACACTGGAGTGGCTGTGAATGAATTCAAGATACGAGCCGTCGGTGATCAAACCTTTTTCATGCAAGGTGTTCATGATGTAGTGGTGGACGAATGTCGCGCACCCTTCGTTCATGACTTTGGTTTGTTTTTGCGGATAGAAGTATTGGGCGACTGTGCGGACGATACGCAGGATTTCGGCTTGCCATTCGCGCAGCGTTGGGCTGTGTTTCTCAAGGAAGTATAGAACGTTCTCTTCCGGTAATCCGAGTTTTTCAGAGTGCTGAAGCGCTTCGCGTTCTTTTTCCAGTTTCTTTTGCCGGGCCTCATCGCGAAACGGCAACGTTCGCCAAAGATCATTGAACGTTTCGCGGTCATGGGCAAGGCGCCGCATAAGGCGTTGCTCGCGTTCTTCGTCGCTGGGCCGGGGTGGACGCGCATAACGGAACACTCCCTGATCCATGAGAGCGTGTGCCGCGTCGATAATATCTTCTACGGCGCCCACGCCAAACTCATCTTCGCATTTGGTGATGTACTTTTTGGCAAACTCGAGATAGTCGAGAATGCCTTCCGCATCAGTCCACTGACGGAACAGATAATTGTTCTTGAAGAAGTGATTGTGTCCGTATGCAGCGTGAGCCGTCACCAGGGCCTGCATCGTCATCGTGTTGTCTTCCATCAAATAGGAGATACACGGATTCGAGTTGATGACGATTTCGTAGGCCAGGCCCTGATAGCCGGCGCGATAAAGAATTTCTTCGCGCGCAAACAGTTTTCCGAACGACCAATGCTTGTACATCAGCGGCATGCCATGGGACGAGTAGGCATCCAGCATTTGCTCGGTGGAAATGATCTCGACTTGGTTGGGGTAGACATCAAGCTTGAGGTCGTTGAGTGCGATGTCCTCAATGGCTTCAGATACGCGCTTTAGAGTTTCAAAATCCCAGTCGGCGCCTTCGTACAAATATGTCATGCCACCTTCGACTCCTTGGGTGGCCCGTTGCTGCTCAATTTGCGTTCGAACAATTTTCGGAATACAGGATAGATATCCGCAGGCTTTGAAATTCTTGTCATGGCAAAGTTGGACCAGTCGCGGTGCACCTTTCGATAGGCGCGCCAAAGCTCGGCACCGGTTTCTTCATCGGAGAAAACTTCCATCTCCCGCGCATCTAGAATTTCGATATAGGCATAGTACTGACAAATTGGCATGATCTTCGAGTTTAAGAGCTCCACGCAATGGTGAGCATCCCCTGATTGCGTGTACCCGTCCGAAGCTTGGGCGACGTAGATGTTCCAATCATTCGTCGCGTACCTATCGTCGACCACCTTTAGCATTTCTTCTAGCGCCGTACTGACGATCGTTCCCCCGCTTTGGCGGCTGTAAAAGAACGTTTCTTCGTCGACTTCCTGTGCCTCGTGAGTATGGCGTATGAAGACGATGTCGACGCGCTCGTAGCGCCGGCGCAGAAAAAGATGCAAGAGAATGTAGAAACGTTTCGCAAGATCTTTCTCGCGCTCGCCCATGGAGCCGGACACGTCCATGAGGCAGAACATCACGGCTTGGCTGGTTTCAACGGGTGTCTTGGCGAACGAATTAAAGCGTACATCGATCGGATCAACGAAGGCCACGCGCTTTTGTTTAGCCTCCAAGCGTTCCAACTCGGCGAGCAGCTCTCTTTTGCGCTCGACGTCCTCCGGTGTGGGCTCGGCTTTTGCTTCGAGGGCAAAGAGTTCTTCTTTGAGGGGGACCACGTCTTTTGATCTGGGGCGGCCAAGGGCGATGCGCCGGCCATACGCGTTGCGCATGGTGCGAATCAAATTGATGTTGTTGGGTGTTCCAACGGTCGTAAAGCCCGCGCGCCGATACTTGTATTGCTTGATCTCTTTAAGGCCCGTCTTAACCAAATTCGGAAGCTCCAGGTCTTCAAAAAAGAGGTCCAGAAACTCATCTTGGGTGAGGGTAAACTGGAAACTGTCCTCACCATCGCCGCTATCGCTTGCTTCTTTCCCTCGTCCTCCGGCACCCCCGCTTCGAGGCTTCTTGATTTGATCCCCTTGGACGAATTCTTTGTTGCCCGGATGCACGTGATCGCGTTCACCGCCTTGCCTTGAATAGCGAAAGCGCGGCTCCTCAGTTCCTTTGGTGGGGATTGAGATTTCTTGGCCACCCTCGAAGTCGGACACGGTGCGGTCCTTTAGGGACTTTTGAACGGCTTCTTTGATTTGTGTGCGCGCGCGATTGATGAAGCGCTGTCTGTTCCCAACGCTGCGTCCCTTAGGGTTGAGGCGCCTGTCAATAAAATGCGTCATCCTGCCCTTATCTTATCGTTTTCCGGCCACGTGGCCAGCGCGGGCGTTCCCGCCCGCTGCATCGACGCAGAATTCGTTCAATGCATCTGAAGTCTAGCCAGCCTTGTTTACGCGCATGTACCACTCGACTAAGCGGCGGACCTGCTTTTCCGTATAGCCGCGCGACAACATGCGCTCAACGAATTCTTTGTGCTTGGTCTCGGTTTCGGAATCCTTTTTCGATTCGAAACTGATAACCGGAAGCAGATCCTCGACCTGGCTGAACATCCTCTTTTCGATGACGTTCCGAAGCTTTTCATATGAGGTCCAAGCCGGATTCTTGCCGGAGTTGTTGGCCCGGGCGCGCAAAGCGAACTTAACAACCTCGTTGCGGAAGTCTTTGGGGTTGGCGATACCGGCGGGCTTTTCGATTTTGGACAGCTCCGTGTCGATCGCTTGGCGATCCAAGAGTTGGCCCGTGTCGGGGTCCTTGTAATCTTGGTCCTCAATCCAAGCGTCCGCGTAGGAAATGTATCGGTCAAACAGGTTTTGACCGTATTCGCTATAGGATTCCAAATAGGCCTTCTGGATTTCCTTGCCGATGAACTCGGCATAGCGCGGCGCAAGCTCCGATTTTATGAAATCAAAGTACCGGCGCTCCACGTCCTCTGCGAATTGCTCGCGTTTGATGGACTGCTCCAGAATGTACATTAGATGCACAGGATCGGCTGCGACCTCGTGAGTATCGTAGTTGAATGTTTCGGCGAGTACTTTAAAGGCGAAGCGTGTGCTGATCCCATTCATTCCCTCATCGACACCGGCTGCTTCCCGATATTCTTGAACGGATTTTGCCTTGGGGTCGGTATCTTTGAGCTTCTCTCCATCATAGACACGCATCTTGGAGTAGAGATTGGAGTTCTCATGCTCCTTTAGGCGGGTCATCACCGAGAACCGTGCCAGCATTTCCAGTGTTTCCGGTGCGCAATGGGTTGTTGCAAGCTCACTGCTGGACAGGAGCTTGTCATAGATCTGGGCCTCCTCCTTGACGCGCAAGCAGTAAGGGACTTTGACGACCGATATGCGGTCAAGAAAGGCTTCGTTGTTCTTGTTGTTTTTGAACAATTGCCATTCGGCCTCATTGGAGTGGGCCAGGACCAGACCTTGGAACGGAATGGGCCCCAGGGCCTCCGTGCCGACATAGTTTCCTTCTTGCGTGGCCGTCAGAAGTGGGTGCAGCACTTTAATGGGCGCTTTGAACATCTCCACAAATTCCAGGAGGCCTTGATTCGCCCGGCAAAGGCCGCCCGAATAGCTGTAAACATCCGGATCGTTCTGACTGAAATGCTCAAGTTTGCGGATATCCACTTTGCCAACCAATGTGGAAATGTCTTGATTGTTCTCGTCTCCCGGCTCGGTCTTACAGACGGCGATTTGACGTAATTTCGATGGGTAGATGCGTACAACTTCGAACTTCGAAATGTCACCGCCAAACTCGTCCAACCGCTTCACCGCCCAAGGTGACATGATCGTATTGAGGCGGCGGCGTTCAATGCCGTATTTGTCTTCCAAAAGTTCTGAGAGCTCTCTGGACCGGAACAGGCCCAAGGGAGACTCAAAAACGGGGCTGATCTCATCTCCGGCTTTGAGCACATAAATAGGATGGACTTCCATGAGGTCCTTGAGCTGCTCTGCAAGAGAAGACTTTCCGCCGCCGACAGGGCCCAAAAGGTAGAGAATTTGCCGCTTTTCCTCTAATCCCTGAGCCGCGTGTTTGAAGTATCCAACAATGCGCTCGATCGTGTCTTCCATTCCGTAGAAATTGGAGAACGACTTGTACCGCTTGATTGTCCGGTTAAAGAAGATTCGCGAAAGGCGAGGGTCTTTGCTGGTATCCACATATTCGGGTTCGCCGATGGCTTCGATCATTCGTTCGGCGGAAGTCGCGTACATCATCGGATTATCGCGACATTCCAGCAAGTAATCTCTTAGACTAAGTGTTTCCTGTTTCTCTCTCGTATAGGATTTGGAGAACGCGTCAAATACATCCATTATGGCCTCTTGGTGGTGCGGAATTGGCTACTCAAACACGGACCCACATCGCACTTAAGGTAGGCCCGATAAGATAATTCTATATTAACTGTGCCTCGTAAGTTTGGCGATTTATAGTCGGTTTCAAAAAAAGTTCTGTGGGCGGTGCAGTCCTGCATTGCAAAATGAAATGTGCTGGATCGTAAAGCAAATCTCGTCTCCCATACGCTTAGAGCCAGCAAAAACTTGACATTTGCGTGATGAAGTATAGCGGCATTTGGCATTTTGTCTTAGTGACAAAACGTCAGCCGACACCGTTCTATTTAGGTCAATGCTCTTGACCTTATAATCGGATCAGCGCACACCTTGCACCGCACCCGGACTAATTTTTGGTTAATAATCGGTTATCGCATCAGCCCGCCCAATTCGATACGGTATGCGCAAACCCTAGCAAAATACTACGCATTAATCCGACTTTTTTCAATCAAATATGGCTTGCTCCTATCGCATCCCACAAGATCGTAACAATCATAACCGATATCCAATCCGGTTGCTTGTGCGTGTGCGAATAAAAATGGGGGATCGTCGCGGGTGCTCGTTTTTGTAGCAACACTGGCAAAATAATCACATTTCTGACGCAATCCGCCCGCCCAGCGGCCATAAATCTCACTTAATTGTGAGTGAGGGGTTGCAGGGGCCCTAACAGGTTTCCGCGGACTTGCGACTGTTTGGACTCAACCTCGTTTGACGACCCTCCGAATCGCATCTGTGCAGGCTTCAAGGAGTTTCCCCAAATGAAAAACGAATCTGCCCCACGTGCGGCCCGTTTACGACGTCTTAACGCTTACGCACCGGAGAATAGCGCTCTTGTGCTTCTTGGCATTGCGATCAGCGTGTGTATTGCGTCACTTGCAATGGCGACGACGGTTTCCCAAGACGATTCAATTTCTCTCATTGCCGACGCGGATCGAACCACTGTTCTGAAGGGGAGTACGGAGCCCATTTTCGTCATGGTGCAGATGGATGCAAAGGAAATCCCGGTCGATCAACAGGCGCCGAGACCGCCCGTCAATCTTTCGTTGGTTCTCGATCGCTCAGGATCGATGGAAGACAAAGGAAAGATCGAATATCTCAAGGGGGCGGCCAAGCTCGCTGTCGATCGTCTGACGGCAAAAGACTATGTGTCCATCGTCGAATATGACGATGAGATCACGCTCATGTGGCCTTCGTCTCGCGTTGAGTCGCCGGCTCCTATTCACCGTCTCATTGATCAGCTGTCACCCCGTGGATCGACGAACCTGACAGGTGGCATGATGCGCGGCGTGGAAGAAGTCGCAGACACTATGAAGGACCTGGATGGAGCCAATGCGATCCACCGTGTGCTGCTCTTCTCTGACGGATTAGTGAATACGGGTATTCAAGAGCCGCAACAGATCAAGCAGAAGGTCAAAGATGCCAAGCAGCAAGGGGTGCGCATTTCCACGATGGGGCTTGGCCGCGACTATGATGAAGATCTGATGCAGATGATCGCGGAGCATGGCGGCGGAAGCTACTACTTCATCGAGAATCCTAAACAAATGACGCGCATCTTTGAGCTAGAACTCGACACGCTCTTTACGACCATCGGAAAAGACGTTGAGATTGATTTTGCCAGAAGCAACGCTATCGACAGCGCGGAAATCCTAAGTTTCGGCGCTAACCGTGATGCCGGATCCGCACAAACGGAATTGCCCAATTTCTACAGTGGCGACACCCAGGTCTTGGTCTTTAAACTTCAGCCTAAAGAGAATGCATTTGGTAACGCAGGGCAGCCGGTTTCACTCGGAAGCGTAAACTTGTCATATACCAATGTTGAGACCGGCCAAATTGTTCAGCTCTCAAAGACACTTCAAGTCGATGTCAGCGACCAACAAGACCTCGTCGACCAATCGACGAATAATGATGTGGTTGTTGAAGCGCGCTTGTTGGAAGCCGAGATGGTTCAGGCCCAGGCGGTCAAAGAATTCGAAAAGGGCAATCAGGAGAACGCCCAGAAGATGATGAACGATTTGGCCACACAGGTTGCGGCTCAAAATGTTGATCTTAAGGATGATCGTCTGGCCAATAAAGTGGAAGCCATCCAAGTCGAAACAGAGCAAATGGCGTCTGCGGCCGCCGCCCCCGAAGAGCAGGCCATATATCTCAAAAGCACTAAGCAGCGTCTCTATCAGGCGGGGAAGGGCAAGAGATCACTCTATCAACTGAAAGTGGGCGATAAGGGGTACGAAGTGGAACGCCTACAGCAGGCGCTCAAAGATGAGGGCTATTATGCCGGGCCGATCGACGGTGTTTATACCGAGGACGTCCGGCTTGCCGTCGAAGAAGTTCAGCGCAAAAACAATCTGAGCGTGGATGGGGTGGCCGGCCCGTCAACCATGCGCGAGTTGTCCATTTACTAGATCTTTCAGAGCGTCTTGCCCGAGGGCCGGTTTGATCAAAGCCGGCCCTTTTTTTCTTTTCGTTTACCATCGCTCTTGAAGCTTTTCTAACCCCCCAAGCTGTACTTTGGGCCCCTCGGAAACGGGTGCTTGGGCCATGGTTGACTCCGGACTAATGATAGACACGAAGCCGCGTTCGGTCGCTGGTGAAGAGACAGGATGGCGCCAATCGCAGCGCCTCTTCTTTCTGGTACTTTTATTCTGTGTGCTTGGGACCTCGGTTTATGTGGCCAAGGTTATCATGGCCGGCGCTCACACCACGTCCATCATTTCCGAAATCCAAAACGTCGTGAATGAAATCGTTTGGGTTCACGCCGTTGCCGCATTGCCCCCTCTGCTGTTCGGCGTCGTTCTCTTTCTTCCCAAATTCCGAGCCGCGCAGCCGCGTCTTCACCGATGGCTGGGCACGATCTACTGCGTGGGAATTTGGATCTCGAGCCTGACCGGCATCTTGTTGGCGGTCGGCAATTGGAATGGTCCGATTGCGCAAATGGGGTTTGGCCTGCTTGGCACGCTCTGGTTTTTGACTACAACCCAGGCTTACCGGACGGCGCGAGCCAAAAACTTTGTGTCGCACCGGCGGTGGATGATCCGCTCCTATGCTCTCACCCTGGCCGTTGTCGCCGTGCGGCCTATGTTCTGGTTCCCGCCCGACTTTATCGAGTTTGAAGTCTGGCACCGGATGGTCAGTTGGCTTTGTTGGGTGCCGAACCTGATTGCCGGCGAACTCTATATCCGGGCGACGTTGCACAATGGCAACCTACGGATGAGCAAGCGCTCACAAACCGCCGCCTAGTGCTGCCCTTTCGGCACAAGAGCTTGTAATTCACAGGGAACCCCTGCGAGCCCTAGCCAAAAGTCGTCAGATCCATATAGTCTGACCCGATGTTAGAGGGTGCAAACATAAGATACGCAAGGCCAAGCGATGCAACGAGCATTGGCGAAGTCTATGCGGAGACCTGGCAGGACACGTATCCAGCCGCCTTGCCCATCAACAAACTGGCTCGCCTTTCCAAAGATGCCCTTGCCCGCCAGTGGTTTGTACGTATCAAGTCGGCCCAAGGGGCGTATCGCACGAGCGATGCAGTGATTGTCGCGACAACCGCTCAAGGACGCATCGTGGCGTTTGGCGATTGCGGTGTTAATCGGCGGCCTCAATATCGGTTCGCAAGTGAAGTCTACACACTCTATGTTCTGCCCGACTATCAGCAGTTTGGGCTCGGAACCCGAATTCTTGGCGCTCTGTTCGATCATCTGCGCAACTACAAAAAGAACACGGTCGTCGTGTGGGCTTTGATCGATAACCCAAATCGGCACTTCTATTCAGGTTTGGGCGGAGAAATTATTGGAGAATACAAAACCACACACTGGGGTTCCGCCGTAACAGAGGTAGGTTATGGCTGGCATAATCTGAAGGAGTGGCTTTCCGAAAATGACGAAGCGCTCCGGATAAAACGATAATCATGCGTGCGCTAGGGGAGCCGATTTGCCCACCAAATTTATTCAACTCACGGACAATCACCTGAGCGGTGTCCACGGTTTCTTCTATGAGAACTTTTGCAAAGCCGCCCAGGCCATCAATGCCCGCCAACCGGATCTGGTCATAAACACCGGCGACGTTTCCGTGGCTGGTGTGGATCGGCGTGAAGACCTGGAGTTTGCGCGCGCCTGTCATGACCTCATCGATGCGCCCATTCATTTCCTTCCAGGGAACCACGACATGGGTGAGATCCCTGACGACAGCAAGAAGGGCCCGCCGGTTACCAAAGAGCGCCTTGATCGGTTCAAAGAGTTGTTTCCCGCGGACCGCTGGACGATTGAAATAGAAAATTGGCTGCTGATCGGGCTGAATTCGCAATTGATCAATACGAACCTTGAGGAAGAAGGCGAGCAACTGGAATGGCTAACGGAGCTTCTCGCGACTGCAGAGAAGCAAGTCGGAATATTCATCCACCGGCCGCTCTGGCTCGTCAATCCGCGAACGCGTGAGCCGATCGAGTTTTCCGATCCTCCGAGTTGGCGCGATCAATTGATTATGTTGATGAAGGCACATCCGCCCCGCTTCATGGCGACCGGACATTTGCACTCTTATCGAACGCTAGAAGTTGAGCCGATGCTCTACCATTTTTGTCCCTCCACGGCCTATCGGTCAAACCTTCAAATCGACGGCTGGGACGCGCGATTGGGATTCATGGAGTATGTTTTCGATGGGGATGATTATGTTGCGTCGCCTGTGTTTCCAACCGAGTTGGAGCAACATGATCTCGTTCAGGTCAAGGGCGGAAATAGGAAAATGAAGTTGAAGCACGTTCCTGCTTCGCCGCCCGTTCTCACCGCAACCTAACTACCGGTTTTTGAGCATGCGCGGCGTGATGAAATGGATCAATTTGCCTTCACCGCTCTCGATCAGGCCCCAGCTTTCGACGTGGAACTGAATGACTGCCAGGGCGCATGTCGGAAACTTCTCCTGCAATTCGGAGGCGACCGTATCCTTTTTGTTCTTGCACAAATCAAATGCCAGTTCATGCATCCCCGGATTGTGCCCAATCAGCATGACGGATTGTAGGTCGTCTTCGAGCCGGCGAACGAAGCCACGCAAGAATTCTGAACGAGCCAGGTAGAGAGCTTCCTCAAGTTCGACTGTGGCCTTCGTTTGAAATGTTTCTACGAGGCGCTCGTGTGTTTCGCGGGTTCTTCTGGCGCCTGAAACAACTATTTTGTCAATTTTGGATTGTTTGGACGTCAGCCATTGTCCGATGATCTCGCAATCGTAAACGCCGCGCTCGTTGAGGGATCGGTCGAAATCGTCCGTGTTGAAGTCGGGCGGTTGGGATTTTCCGTGGCGCAAAAGATAGAGCGTTTTCATGTGGTCCCGCACGTAGTCATACACTCTTGCCGATAGACGCAAGTTCGCGTTGGGTCAAAACGAATGTGGCGAATGCTCCGCCGCTAGTTTGTCAGTTGTTTACGACAGGTCTCATCACTGAGGCAATCTTTCAAGGCAGCCTTCGTGGTCTCGCCATACGTGCCGTTGGGTTGCTCGGCGAAGTGACCGGTGCTCGCAGCAGCCGTTTGAAACTGGCTCACCAATTGGGGTGATCCGTAGGAGTAGGCAGCATCCAAATCTTGGACCGCCTCTTCGAGATTGCCTCGATTTGCGCGAATTAGGGCGCGCTGGATGTGGGCTTCGGCGAAGGTGAACATGGCCGTTTCGATTGCCGCATCGAAATCTGAAAGGGCCATGGCTTCTTGATCTTCTTCAAGATAGAGCAAGCCGCGAAAAAAGTGGGCGGCGCTCACATTGCCGTCGAGTTCAATAACGCGGGTGAGGTCGGCGATTGCTGGGTTCGCTCGGCCTGCGTCGCGATGCAGGATGCCACGGCTGAAATGGGCCCGCGCACTGGTTGGATCACTCTCAATGGCGGATGTAAAATCGTTCAGGGCATCACTGTTCCTGCCCCACGATCTGTTGGCCTCGCCGCGATCGATAATCAGGCTAATGTCATCCGGATCGAGCGTTATGGCCTCTCCGTAGTCGGCAGCGGCTTGATCGTAGCGTCCCTGACTCAAGTAAGCCTCCGCACGCGCCCGGTAGGCTTTCTTGCGGTCAGTGTCGCTTAGACCGGTAATGCTCAGATAGGCTGAGCAAGAAGATACAGCTTGCACGCTATCAAGAATGTTGTCTGTGCACAGACTATATAGTGTGTCCGGATCACTGGTTTGCGGGGCCATGTCGGGGCGCAAATAAAAGTAGTAGGCTGCTGCCGCGCCTGCTGCAATGAGCACCAAAAGCAGAAAGAGCCTCATGCGACGGCCTTCTTCAGAGGGTCATGTGGCGCGCGCGGGCGGACCGTTCGATGGCTCCTGCGTGAAGGCGGTCAAGTTCCAGTGTGTCCCTGAAGTGTTCTAGCAGGCGAAGTTCTTCTTGGGCCAATTGGCCATCCGCTGAGGCGACTTCGACCGCGGCGGCGTACGCCGTTTCCCTTAACTTTTCCGGGAGGCCTTGCTTGATAAGGCCGAGGGCTGCGTCCAAGCCGCCATCGGCCGAGAGAATTTCCGCACACTCTTGCGATATCGGCAGCAACTTGTCCGAGTCGTAGCCATCAAAAACCGGGAACCGCTTCACGATATCGCCAATCATCTGGAGCTCCGGATCGCTCATTTTTCCATCCGCGGCAGACATGATGACCATCGTGTAAATAAGGGCGGAATGGTGATTGATGGTGTTCGTCATGTATTGTGTCTTCCCAGACTGTTGCGCGTTCGCGAGACTTTAGGAAAATGCGCTCGCAGCCGCAACAAGATTGATAGCCCGCCTGATGCACATCCCCTTAGGGTGTCGCCATAAAATGCGATGGATCTGTGTTCGCAAAGGACCGAATAGCCGCTGCGGTGGGTGAATGAGGCCCTTGATGGCGGATGCGGGGCGTGAAAAGATCTCATAAAGCAACAAAAGGAGTAACTCATGGCCAATGCCGAGGACATAAGACCGTTTGAAAATGCGCCTGTTCAAGGGGGAATGGTGCCCACACAGGCGCTGACCCACGCCACCCACATCGGTGAAAGCGATGTGCCGTTTGTCGGCGTGGGTGACGGCAGCTCAATCCAGTTGCTGCAGGTCGATCTGTCGCTGGGCCTGTGGATCGTGCGGACAAAGTTCGCCCCTGGCTATGCGGTGGATACGCACTATCACACGGGTCAGGTGTTTGCCGTCACGCTCGATGGCAGTTGGTACTACAAGGAATATCCCGAATATGTGAATCGAAAGGGATCGTATTTGTTTGAACCAGCTCACTCGGTTCATACTTTGCTGGTTCCAGAAGACGATCCCATCGGGGCAGACGTTTGGTTCGCGATCTATGGTGCGAACATAAATATTGATCCGCAGGGAAATGTTACAAGTGTTGTTGATGCGCAGTCGATCTTAGCCGCCTATCGCGCCTTGTGCGAGGCGGAAGGATTGAGCCACGATAAGGTGATCGTGAATGGTGCTCCGTGAGCGCATCTCACCTTTGCCTCAAGCGAGAGGTATGAATTAGGGATCGCCATGCGCGCAGCCTATTTCTCAGAGCACGGAGATACGACTAATATCCAAATCGGGGACGTGAACGATCCGGCTTTGGGGCCCAGTGACGTTCTGATCCGCGTCAGAGCGGCGTCGCTTAACGGTTTTGATCCGATGATCCTGCAGGGGACGACGGGCCTTAAGACGCCATTGCCGATGATTCCGCTCGGAGATTGTGCCGGCGACATCGTGGAGATGGGCAGCGATGTCGAAGGGTGGTCCGTCGGCGAGCGGGTGTGCCCCTATTCCTTTGTTGCCGGGGAGGGGATGACCGGCGAAACCCGTCTCGGGGCGGCGGCAGAGTATATCCGTTTTCCGGCCAGCAATCTGATCGCTATGCCTGATACGGTCTCCTACGCAGACGCCGCATGCCTGCCGATTGCCTACGGCACGGCTTATCGGATGATGTATAACCGCGCAGCAGTCCAAAAAGGAGAAAAGGTTCTTATTCTTGGTGCGACGGGCGGCGTCGGCGTATGCGCTCTGGAATTGGCCAAGAGCGCAGGTTGTGAAGTTATTGTTTGCGGCAGCGCCGACTGGAAGCTCGATAAACTCAAAGAGTTGGGGGCTGATCATGTGGTCAACACAAGCGAGCACGACGTTGAGGCATTTGTGCGCGAGACGTTTGGCAAGCCTCATATGATGGGCGGCGGAGGAGTGGATGTCGTCATCAACTATATCGGCGGCGATACGTGGGTGAAATCGCTGAAGTGTTTAACGAGGGGCGGCCGGCTTTTGACCTGCGGCGCGACGGCCGGCTTTAATCCGCCGGAAGACATTCGCTTCATATGGACTTACGAGCTCAATGTTATGGGCTCCAATGGATGGATGCCGGAGGACCAGGTGAAGCTCCTCGACATGGTCGCGCGCGGCGAGATGAAACCTTTCATTCACCGTACCGGGTCGTTGGAAGATGTGCCGGGCGCCATTCAATCTCTCATCGAGCGGGATTTTGTCGGCAAGATTGTGATCGAGCCTTAGGTCGGACGATGGGGCAATTTGACAAAGAAAGTTTGTCAAAGATTGTGGACGGAATACCGTTTGCAAGAACGTGCGGCATCACGGTTGCGGCGTTCAACGACGAAGCCTCCACTCTTACCTTGTCGATGAGTGCGAGTGACGCGGTTGCGCGCATGAACGGGTCCGATCAGATCCACGGCGGCGCCGTCGCCGCTCTGATCGACACGGCGGGAACCATTCTCGCTGTCGTGAAGACGGGGCAGGGGGTGCCGACGATCAATCTGCGTACTGATTTCCTTAAGCCGGCAGCTGGAAACCTGATTGCTCAAGCGTCGATCCGCCGTGTCGGCCGCAAAGTGAGTGTCGTCGATGTCGATGTGACAAGCGAGGACGGGACTCTTATCGCGATTGGCCGCGGGACGTTCGGAGGAAGCGGCGGCTAATCCGCCTCCTTCGCGATGTCGCCTCAGTCCACCCGAGCCTGGGCGTAACCTTTGACTACTTCAACGCCGTCCTGGTTTGTCGTGGAAATCGCGAGATTGACGAGTTTTCCATTGCCTTCGTCTTCAATTGATTCAACGGTGGCGGTTGCCTCCAGTGTGTCGCCGGGCCAGACCTGATTGGTGAAGCGGACACCATATTTGGTCAAGCGCCCGTCGCCCACGTAGTTCGTCACCATTTTTCCGGTCATGCCCATGGTGAGCATGCCGTGAGCGAAGACGGACGGATAGCCCGCCACCTTTGTGGTAAAGATCTCGTCCGTGTGGAGTGGATTATAATCGCCCGAAGCGCCCGCATATTGAACGATTTGCGTTCGCTTCAGGTCTTCAACCAGTTGCTCTTTGTAGGTATCGCCGACGTTCAGCTCACTTGCCTTCAATGCCATCTGACCTCTCCTCCTATTGATCAACCGGGCGTTCGGTGCGGACGCCGACGCCTCTGGCGGTGACGACCAGCTCACCGTTTTGATCGCGGTATTCAGTGATGCTCTCTGTAAAAACCAGTTTGCCGGATCGCTTTCCTTCTTTTTCCCAAGTTTTGCCTGGCTTCACGGTCGCGGTCAGAACATCACCCGGTTTCGGGTGACGGTGATATTCGTAATGCTGCTCGGCGTGTAGACCTCCGCCGCCTCCGCCGCCGCCGAAGCCACTGTCACCTTTAAGGCCGGTGGGTTCTTTACCGGAACCGAACCAGGGTTGGCCGACTTTGGGCCGCAGGAAGTAATCGGGATCAAATTGTGCGCTGGACTGAACAAAGGTCGGCGGGGCGATGACGGAGCCGGGCTCAGTCGTTTTCGCGTACTCTTCGTCAGAATAGATCTTATTGTCGTCGCCCACGGAGCGGGCGAACATCAAGATATGGCTGTATTCGACAGGAAATTTATCTACGGCCATTGCAGTTTCTCTCCCATTTTCAGAAATTCATTAGATCACGTTAGCAGAGGCCGAGTTTGAATGTCACCTGTCTCTCTCTTGTGAGGACAGGTGGCGACATCAGTTTGGCTTGGGCCAACTTCATTCCCCAAAAATCAGCTTTGAGTTGCTGGGTATTTGTGCCTAATCAAGCATGAGGACAAATCGGAGTGCGCCGAATGGGAAAGGCAACGAAGATATATAAGATCTGCGCTCAGCCGGAGTGGGATGCGGCGCTGAAAGACGGTCTCTATCGCGGATCGGCGGTGGATCACGAGGACGGATTCATACATTTCTCAACGTCCAGTCAAGCTGAAGAAACGGCTCGTAAATACTTCAAACATCAGGATAATTTGGTTCTGGTTGAAGTTGATCTTCAAAAGTCTCCGTTGCCTATTCGTTGGGAGCCGTCGCGGGGAGGAGATCTCTTTCCGCATCTCTATGAGAATTTGTCCACGACCTGCGCATCGCGAACTTGGGCGTTGCGCTTGGACGAGGACGGTGTACCGATTCTCCCCGCGGATGACTTGACCTGATGCTTCGAGAGACCTTGCAGACGGCAGCTGTGCACATGCTGCGCCGGATGGATCCGGAACGGGCCCATCAGCTGACGCTTGAAGCCTTGAAGGCGGGTCTTGGGCCTAAAGGGATGGATGAAGACGACCCTGTCTTAGCCGTGCAGCTCCTAGGTAAGACGCTGCCCAATCCGATTGGTTTGGCTGCAGGTTTTGACAAGAATGCGGACGTTCCCGACGCCATGCTCAATATGGGCTTCGGTTTTGTTGAAGTAGGAACGGTGACGCCTCTCGCACAGGAGGGAAACGAGAAACCGCGCGTGTTTCGCTTGCCCGACGACAGAGCGGTTATCAATCGACTGGGCTTCAACAACAGGGGATTGGACTACGCACATCATCGCCTCAAAGCGCGCCGGGGCCGCCCGGGATGGGTGGGCGCGAATATTGGAGCAAACAAAGAGAGCCCGGATCGGATCGGCGATTATCTGACCGGGCTGCGGCGGCTTTACGGCCTAGCGGACTATTTCACGATCAACATTTCTTCGCCCAACACGCCGGGACTGCGTTCTCTCCAAAGCGGTGACCAATATGAAGAACTTCTCACGCGCGTTATGGAACTCCGGGAGGAGCTTTCCCCGCTGCCCGAACGCACTGCGGCGTTCTTTGTCAAGATTGCTCCCGACCTTTCGGATTCGGACAAATCCGCCATCGCAGATATTTCAATCAAAAAAGGTGTAAACGGATTAATCATCAGCAACACCACGACGGGTCATCGCAATGCTCTCAAGAGCCGCTGCCGGGATGAAGCCGGTGGACTCTCGGGAGTTCCGCTCATGGCGATTTCAACGGAGGTTCTGGCCGAATTCTATCGGCACACTTCCGGCCAGCTCTTGCTCATGGGGGTAGGTGGAATTTCGAGTGGCAAAGACGCGTACGAAAAGATCCGAAGCGGCGCGACTGTCGTTCAAGTGTATACGGCTTTGACTTTTGGTGGCCCAGGGCTCATTCATACGATCAAAGCGGATTTGGCGGAGCGCCTCAAAGCGGACGGATTTTCGTCTGTGAACGAGGCGGTTGGAACTGGAGTAGACTGACTTGGAGAAATGTGATGACCCTCAAGATTTATCATAATCCCAGGTGTTCAAAGTCCCGGCAGACGCTCGCATTACTGGAGGAACAAGGGCATACGCCCGAAATTGTCCTCTATCTTGAAACCCCGCCTTCGGCTGCCGAATTGAAGCGCATTTTGGAGGTGCTTGACATGGAGCCCAAGGAGTTGATGCGCAAAAAAGAGACCCCATTCAAAGACTTAGGCCTCTCTGATGAGGGCAAATCGAAGGACGAGTTGATCAAGGCCATGGTCGACAATCCGATCCTCATTGAACGTCCCATTGTCGTCTCTGGCGATAAGGCTGCCATAGGGCGCCCGCCCGAGGCTGTTCTCGACATTCTTTAGGCCCTTTAACGATCTTGCTCTTTCATCTTGGACTTACGGCCGCAATCTCAGCGGCAGGTATTTTGGGCGTATGGCTGATTAGCTTGGTGCGCCGCGATGCGAGCATCGTCGATATGTATTGGGGCGTCGGCTTCGTTGTGATCGCGGTCGCTGGTTTGATCCTCAGCCCCGATGCGCGTTCGGCCTTTCTCACGATTGCGATCTGTCTCTGGGGATTGCGGTTAGCGTCCCATTTTTGGCGAAGGTCCGAATTGCGCGGCCATACAGAGGATGTTCGCTACCAAGGCTTTCGCAAGCGTCATGAGGAGACGTTCGCGCTTTGGAGTTTGGTGAACATCTTTCTGCTTCAGGGTGCGCTTGTTTGGCTTATCTCATTGCCCATTCAGTTCGCTCAGGCGAATGCAAATCCACCGGCGTTGTCCGTACTTGATGTGATTGGACTGGGCGTTTTCCTAGTAGGTTTTGCCATTGAACTGCATGCTGACCGGCAACTTGCGCGGTTTAAGAAAGATCCGTCGAATGAGGGCCGCTTCTTGTCGAAGGGGATATGGGCGTGGTCGCGCCATCCCAATTATTTTGGAGAGGCTTTGCTGTGGTGGGGGCTATACTTGGTCGCGGCCAGTGACCCGATTGCGCGGTGGGCAATCTTCAGCCCCATCCTTGTGACCTTCCTCCTTCTGCGCGTCTCAGGCGTGCCTTTGATGGACGCCCATTTGCTGAACACAAAGAGCGGCTACGGGGACTATATGGCGCGGACCAGTCCCTTTATCCCCTGGCCGCCTCGGCGCTAGCGGGATGCAACACTGCGTTTCGGACGAGGGCAGGGTAACGCCACGCCAATGTGGCGGCCCGCAAAAGATACCAGATGAAAAAGTTGGCCCACAGACCCATGTTTCCGAATTCGCTGACTAGTCTGGGCCCCAGCACAAAGTAGATGGCGGTTGTGACAAGCGCCATGTTGCGCATGTCTTTGGTCGCAGTGGCCCCGATAAAGATGCCATCCAATTGGAAACACCATACCGCAATGAGAGGCGAGATAATGGCCCAAGCCAGAAAGGCCTCTGCTTGTACGGCAACTGCTTCTACATTGGTCAGTGTATGGATCGCCGGCACCCCTAGGACTGCAAAGATAAGCGTAAGGGCAATGGCCGTTACCCCGGCTAGGACAGTTGACTTGCGGACGGCGTCGCGGAGTTCTTGCCGGTTTCTGGCACCGATTGCGCTTCCCACCAAGGATTCCGATGCAAAGGCATAGCCATCGAGGAAAAAAGCCGAAAACGAGAGGAATTGAAGAAGAATATGGTTGGCGGCGAGAGTTGTGTCGCCAAAGGATCCACTGGTCGAAGTGAACCAGGCAAAGCACAAGAGCAAGCAAAAGGTGCGCACAAAGATATCAAAATTGACACCGAACAGCCTGCGCAAAGCCTCTACGCTTAGAACCGACTGCCAGGCCAAGTTGCTCCAACTCAACCGGCCGCGCCCAGCGTACCAAACCAAGCCCAACCCGAAGAGGCACGCAGTGACCTCTGCGATCACTGTGCCTAGAGCCACGCCAGCAACGCCCCATCCAAAATAGAGAACGAAGAGGGCATCAAGCACCATGTTGACGACGTTCATGAAAAGCTGAATGGCTAGGGAGAAGCCGGTCTTTTGTTGGCCAATGAACCATCCATTGATGGCGAACGCGATCAGTGTGGCGGGTGCTCCCCATATCCGAATTGCGAGATAGTCCCCGGCGAAAGACTCCACGCGCTCGCTACCTTGGAGGAGGTTCAGGGCGAGCCAAAAGATGGGGATTTGGAGGAGGATAACGACAAGTCCGAGTGCTGCCCCGAGGAGCCCGGCGCGTACGAGTTGGTTTTGTGTTTCGGATGTGTCACCGGAGCCATGGGCTTGTGCCGTCAATCCCGTCGTTCCCATGCGGATGAAGCCGAACATCCAATAGACGAAATTAAAGATGAGCGCGCCGAAGGCGATGGCTCCGATCAGTGCGGCATCGCCCAAGTTTCCGATGATTGCGGTGTCAACAAGTCCCAACAACGGGGTCGAGCTGTTGGCGATGATCATGGGCCAGGCGATTGCCCAAACCCGGCTATACTTCAAGCTGCCGGTTACGGCGCCTTCAGTTGTCGTCATTCTTAGGACGGATCAAAAAATGTCCGTGAAGCGCAGCGACAGGACGCTCCTTTTCTTCTTGCCAGGCGATTGCGCGCACATTGGCGACGCGGCGGCCATGCTTGGTGACATCGGCTCGCCCGAACAGGGTCAGCGGCTTTCCCGATCGCAGGTAATCGACTGTGATGTCCACAGTCTTGGGCATCGAGGCGCTGTCCAGTTCCGCCGAGAGCTGGATGATGGCCGTCATTTCCAGAAATGCGCCCATGACGCCGCCATGGATCGCGGGCAGAACCGGATTTCCGATGAGATGGTCATTGAAAGGGAGCATGGTTGTGAGCTCATCACCCATGATATTGGCATCCATGCCCAGGAACTTGGCATAGGGCACGGCGTCCAGCATGTCTTTGAGCACTGCATCTGAGAGGTCGGCTTTGGTGAATGTAACCATGATCAAGACTTCTTTAAGTTTGCGCCGGCGGTACGGCCGCCGTCGGAATTCAGCATGAACGTGCCGACACATGTCGCGATGGGATCTTGTTCGTCGTCGTGAAACGCGCTGCCGCGGACAAAAGCCACCGTTTTCGTGATTTTGTAGCAATGGGCTTTGGTGCGGACCGTTTGACCGGGGGTGGCGGGTTTCATGTAATCAATCCGCAGATCCAACGTAGCCATAGATGTGGCTTCCTCAAGGGCGCTGCCGGCCGCAATTCCGCAGACATTGTCGAGGATGCTGGTGATCGCGCCGCCATGGATCACACCGGTTTCCGGGTCGCCAATGAGGTGATCACTATAGGGGAGAATCGTCTCCGCTCTTCCGTTTTCCACTCGTACCACCTCGATTCCAATCGCTTTGGCGTGGGGGATGAGGTGGATGAGTTGAGGATCGCCTTGCAGTATTTGACCGATCGATGTGCCGGCCGTTGGTTTGTCGCTCATGGTTCAATGACGCCGAATGCTCATGTGGTTGAGGTTCAAGTTAATGTCACCTTTTTTTGCTCATGGCGATAGGATGTTGGACAGGACGAGGTTTCAAGCGATAAGATGACTCAGTGTCATCGATCGAACCGGCCTCCGCATTAGGCGGGGAGCGCGCATCGCTAAAGTTGTAGCGAGCCAAGTGGGAAATCCTCTCGCGCATTGCGCTCAATCACTTTAGATGAAAGCTCAGGTTTTGATTGTGGATTGGACCGATTGGCTGGGTTGGGAAGAGCTGTGCACGCAAGAGCGGACTTACCGTCGATATGCATCATCGGGGCAGGCCCGAGTGGATTGGCTGTCTGCAAAACCTTGCATGAAGAAGGTATCGGATTTGAGTGTTTTGAGGCGGGAGACCGTGTCGGCGGCCAGTGGGCGTTTAAGAACTCGAGCGGAAAATCCGGGGCCTACCGGTCTCTCCACAGCAGCCGATCTCGGGAAACACTCGCGTACTCCGACTTTACAATTCCGGAAAGTTATCCTGACTTTCCGTATCATGAGCAGATAGCGGCCTATTTAGAGGCGTATGTTGATCAAAACGGGTTCAGGCAAAAGATCAATCTCAATGCGTTTGTGAACTGGTGCGATCGATTGGATGACGGCACGTGGGCGGTGACAGTGCAGGGCGGAGAGACGCGATTCTTCGACATTTTGTGCATCGCCAACGGGCACCACTGGGATCCATATTTTCCGGAATGGGACTATACAGGTGAATTTGCCGGTGAGCGGATGCATTCGCACAGCTATGTCGATCCCGTCGAACCTCTCGATTGCATCGACAAGAATATCGTGATTGTAGGCATGGGAAACTCCGCGTTGGAGATTGCGTGTGAGCTGGGCTTAAAGGGGGTTGCCAAGTCTGTCTATTTGTCCAGCCGAAGAGGCTATTATATTACGCCAAAATATGTCGGAGGCCGCCCTTGGGATTATGCAGCGCCTGGTTATGAGTGGCCGTGGCCCGAACTCTTGAAACGCGCGTTTCGCCGTCGACGGATCGAACGTGTCGTCGGGCGGCCGGAAGACCACGGATTGCCAAAACCCGATCATTCCTTCGGGGCGGCTCATCCCGCCATTAGCGATGAAATCCATGTTCGCATCGGCTCGGGCGACGTGATTCCCAAACCCGCGATCCGGAAGTATCTGGGAGACCGGATTCAGTTCGTTGATGGAAGCGAAGTGGATGCCGATATCCTCATCTTCGCAACGGGCTACAAAGTTTCGTTTCCCTTTTTCGACCGGCACTTTCTATCGGCGACGGATAATGACATTTGCCTATATAAGCGGGTATTGGACCCTCAGTACAGCAATCTCTTTTTCGTAGGCCTTGTGCAGTCGGAGGCAGCGATCATGCCGATTGCGGAAGAACAAGCGAAACTGTTCGCCGACTATGTGACAGGCCGTTATGCCTTGCCGACAACGGCCTCAATGAATATCGACCGCCACGCCTTTCACGATCGAATGAAGAGCATGCATCTCGGCACGCCTCGTCATACGCTCCAAGTTGATGCCCGGAAGTACTTGGAGGATTTGCGCACGGAGAGAAGCTTGGGTGCGAAACGAGCTACCCTTCGAGGCAATCCGTTGCCGATTGTGCGCAAGGCACACCGGCGCACGATTAAGATAAAGACGGCGCCAATGGCTGCCGCATAATAGAAAGAAGACCTATGATCGACGATAAGGCTCCGCTCGACCGCCAGCCTGCACAGGACGCTTCGTCAGCTCCCCTGGAGACTTTCAGCGGTGACGGGACGGATAAGGCAATAGGAAAACGCGAGCAAACAAAGCAGAACAATCGCCGTGCCATCCTTGACGCTGCAAAAGAAGTGTTCTCGGAACTGGGCTTTGGGGCGACGACTGTTCGCGATATCATTCGACGGACAAATCTCGCTTCCGGCACGTTTTACAACTATTTTTCGTCCAAAGAAGAAATTTTTGAGGCGCTTCTGGATGAAAGCGCATTGCGGGCCAGGCCGAAACTTCACGAGGCTCGGATCAGTGCAAAGACGTTTGATGAATTTATTCGCGCGGCTTTCCAGAGCTTTTTCGATTTTCTCGTTGAAGACCGGTCGCACTTTGCCTTGATGCGCCGAAACACAGGCGCTTTGCGTATCCGGACGGATACGGCGGAGGTGATTGCAGGTTTCAATGAGTTAAGGGAGGACATCGAACAAGGCATTCGCGATGGTGTGATTCCTCCTGTCGATGTTGAATATTTGACGGCAGCCATGGTCGGTGTTGCCTTCGAAATGGGTGATCTTATGCTGTTGCGGGAGGAACCGGATGCAACCGCTGCAGCGGACTTTGCAACGGCCTTGATGCTGGGTGGAATCAAACAATTGCCTACAACTCCTCCGCTTGCTGAGTGATAAGTTAGAGAGTACCGAGCACGAGTAAATGAGTTTTCAGCAAATTGTCACTTCTGCGGTGGTTCGATCCCTATTGAGCCTTCCTGAGCCCATCTTGGTGCCTTTGGCGGGGGGTGCCCCTCAAGAAGTGGACGGAAAACGCCTTAATGTGCGCGCGCATTTTCTGTCGCATAGTGCTCAGCGCAATCCCTCATTGGCCAGTCTAACGCCTGGCCAAGCCCGAAAAACGACAGCCCGCGCCTTTAACGCGCTTAGCGGCGTGCGGGCAAAGGATGTGACGTGGGAAGATAAAAACATTCCCACGCCTGAGGGAGACTACGAGCTCCCAATTCGGGTCTATCACCCCACAAAAGACGAGACAATGAAGCCCATTGTGGTCTATTTCCATTCGGGTGGCGCCGTTGTCGGAGACCTGCAAACCGGTCATTCGTTTTGTACCTACTTGTCCAGCCATGCCGATTGCGTCGTTGTGTCGGTCGACTACCGTCTTGCGCCGGAGCATAAGTTTCCCGTGCCGCTCAATGATGCGATCACGGCCTATGCTTGGGCGTGGAACAACACCGCCGAATTGGGCGGCATGCCGGAGAACGTTTCGGTTGCGGGCGCCTCTATGGGCGCAAACTTCGCGGCGGCCATATGTCAGGAACTTAAAGGGAAAGGCAAATCCCAGCCTGTATGTCAGCTTTTGATCTACCCTTTTGTAGATGCCTTGAGCGAGTCCCGCTCCACGCTCTCCTTTGCGAATGCCTTCCCATTGAGTATGGAAACCATGAATTGGTTTTTGTACCAATATTTAGAGCCTGAACAGGATCGCGCGGATCCGAGAGTGTCTCCGCTTCGCTCCACGGACGTCACTGGTCTTGCTCCAGCGATTGTGATCACGGCCGGCTTTGATCCGCTGTGTGATCAGGGATGGGAATATGCAGACAAACTCGCTTCGGCTGAGGTGCCGGTCACATACCGCACGTATACCAGTTTGCCGCATGCCTTTACTTCCATGGCGGGCGTTATTCCCGCGGCGAGGACAGCTATTGTGGAAATTGCTGAGGATATGGAGAAGCGGATGCGGGTCAACGAAGATTTCAAACTCGGTGAACTTGAAGCCTGATCTTGCTTTCAGCTAACCTGGGCCCTTATGCAGATCATACTTTCAGGGTTGCCAGGAGCTGGCAAAACGACGCTTTCTCGTGCGCTGGCGGCCCGACTAGGTGCAGTCTATATCCGTGCGGATACAATTGAGCACTCGCTGCGTCGATCGGTTCTGAATCTGCGAGACGTCGAGGATTTGGGTTATCTGGCAGGGTATGCTGTTGCCGAAGACAATCTGAGGCTTGGCCACACAGTAGTTGCGGATTCGGTCAACCCCTGGGCCATAACAAGACAGGCGTGGCGCGACGTTGCCTCTCGGGCGGGTGTGCCCTCGTTCGACGTGGAAGTTGTTTGCTCAGATGAATCCGAGCACCGCCGCCGTGTTGAGACGCGCCAGTCCGATATTCCCGGCTTTGCCGTGCCAAGTTGGCGTGACGTGTTGGAACGGGACTATCACGTCTGGACGACACAAAGACTGGAAGTGGATACGTTCAATCGGACGGTCGACGCATGTGTTGATCTGATTTGCAAGGAATTGGGGTTCTAGAGCCTTAAATTGTGTGCAATCTCACCATCACCGCGGCATCCATTCCGCAGATTACACTCTTACACCGGGCCACTTCCTTATAGTCCTCAGGGTGCGGCTCTTCGAAAACAAGGCGACGAACGATGAAGAACGAAGATCAAATAAAGTTTTGGAACGGAGAAATGGGTGAGAAGTGGGTGCAGCGGGCGGATGATCTCGATGCAATGCTTGAGCCGTTCAGAGATGCTGTTCTGAATACTGCGGCGCCCAAGAGCGGCGAGAGTCTTTTGGATATTGGGTGCGGAGCGGGAGCCCTGACCATGGCTGCCGCAAATTTTGTGGGACCCACAAAAGGGGCCAAAGGCGTCGACATTTCTGAGCCTCTTGTTGCCTTGGCAAAACGCCGGGCACAGGAACGGTCTCTGCCCGCGGACTTTGAAGTGGCGGACGCCGCCGACTATCGCGCACCGGGCGCGGCCGACATTGTGGTTTCGCGATTTGGCGTCATGTTCTTTGATGATCCGACGGCGGCGTTTGCGAACATCAGAGAAAGTGTAGCGCCTGAAGGGCGCCTGGTCTTTGCCTGCTGGCAATCGGTGGATCAAAATCAATGGGCGTTTCAGGCGGTTCAATGCGCGATTCCGCATTTGCGCGAGCCCCTGCCGGAGCCTGATCCGTTGGCACCGGGCCCCTTTGCATTCGCGGATAAGGACAGGGTCAACTCCATTTTGTCAGATGCTGGCTGGCGCGAGGTTCAAATTCGTGATTGGCGCAATCGTATGGCACTGCCGGGTGGCACACCCGAAAATGTCGCCGACTTTCTGATGGAAATTGGTCCTCTCGCTCGTCTCCTAAAGGAACAAGACATCGATCCTGAGATCATCTCTCAAGCGCTTGCCGAGGAGTTGAAAGAAACCGTGGATGAGGATGGGGCCGTCGCCCAGGAAGCCGCCACCTGGATCGTCACTGCGCGAAACCCTCAGTAAAACTTATCTTTTTGTCAGGAAACCAAAGTCTTAAGACACTGTACTTCAGTTGCGAATTCGGTGCCGGCAAGCGGAAGCCCGAGGGTGGGGCAAGGCTGATCCGCGGCGAGTGCGCTCACTTTTTCTTGAAAGGGGCGTTAACCATCCTACATGTGATCAGGATCACGCACAGGTTTCCGAAATTTGGATAGGGTGTGACTCCTCAGAACACAGCGACGTAAGACGATGACCAGAAAACAACTTTTTTATTGCTACAGCATTGGAGCCGCAAAAGTAGCCCGCAACGAACTCAATAGAAAGGCTCCTCAAAAGGAACAGCCGGTGCAAAAGTCCTCTGGTTTTACGCTCGGCCTTACCATCATCGCTCTCGCGGCGTCACCGCTCGTCGTGGCTTTCGCTCAGGGCCTGATCTAAGCCGCGCAGTTCGCTCCAATCCTCCCAGACCTGAAAGCAGATGAGCCAAAGGGCAAACTGTGTCCTTGTTGAGTTTAGACACTTGCCTCAAACTCAAATTGTTCTGTGCCGACGGTTGCTTGGGCCTGGGGATTATATCTTGGCCCAGAAATGGCTTCCGGGGAGAAGATACGGTTTAAGTGACTGACGGTCTCTTCAGAAAGTTGAACATGGGCGGCGGCGAAATTTTCTTCGAGGTGGGATATTTTGGTGGTGCCTGGAATGGGTACGCAGGTCTCCTCTTTTGCTAGCACCCATGCGAGGGCGAGTTGGGCGATGTTGCAATCGTGTTCTTTCGAAATCTGCCTGGCTTGATCCAGAAGATCTAAATTCTCCGTGAAATGAGGATTGCTGAATCGCGGGAATGTATGGCGCAGATCTTTTTCATGAAGGTCTTTGGGGTTTGCGGGCGTGTCGGCGAGATAGCCGCGGCCTACGGGCGAAAACGGGATGAAGGTCGTGCCTAACTCACGGCAAGTCTCCAAAACGGCGATCTCCGGATTACGTGTCATCAGAGAATATTCGGACTGCATTGCAGTGATGGGATGAACGGCATGCGCTTTGCGTAACGTGTCGGCTGACATCTCCGATAAACCCACAAAGCGGATCTTACCCGACGCGACGAGCTCTGATAGGGCGCCTACGGAGTCTTCTACCGGGACCTTTGGGTCCAAACGATGCATGTAGTAGAGATCGATCACATCGGTCTTGAGCCGGCCAAGGCTGTCGTCGCACGCTTGTTTTATGCGCTCCGGCCTTCCATCCATGAACCGCTTGCCATTCTCAAATCCCATTACGCACTTGCTGGCCAAAAAATACTCTGAGCGCCGATCGCGGAGCGCGTCGCCGATCAGGGATTCGTTGCCGCCCATGCCATATATGGTCGCCGTGTCCAAAAAGTCGTAGCCGATGTCGATTGCATGTTGGAGAAATCTCACCGCGTCATCATGATCTTGTGCCGGGCCATAGGCGTGACTGAGGCTCATACAGCCCAACCCAACCGGGTGAACATTGTCGGTTCCGATCTTTCGCTTCTTGACGGTCATGACGGCTTTCCCTGTTGAGTTTCGGTGAGTCTCACTTAAGCATGTCGCTCTGGTGTGATCCAGAGTCGGGCGCGGCCAAACGTGATTTCCATCACACAAAATCGTCACGGGAATCGCTACCCTGGTCACAAACAAGATTACGAGAGACCTTTCATGACTGAAGTAGATCGCCATATCCGGCTTAGCTCGGGTGCGATGCGGCGTATCCATGCCACTCTTCCTCCCGACCGTAAGCGCAACAAAATGCTTTTCGCCGAATATCTTTTGATTGGTGTTCTGATGGTGTCGCCGATTGTTCTGGCAAAGCTGATGGGACTGTTTTAGGTTCCGGTATCGCTCATCATCCTCTCTAGGGTTCCCAATTCATCGGCTTCCCCCGGCGGTTTGTCCCACCGCAGACGATGAATGCGTGGGAACCGCATAGCAAGTCCCGACTTGTGGCGGGTTGAGCGATTGAGACCCTCAAACGCCACTTCGAACACCAATCCGGTGTCTTGGGTATGTGTGACTTCGCAAACTGGGCCAAAGCGGTTGATCGTATTGTTGCGGACGAATTTGTCTATTTCCTTCAGTTCCTCATCGGTAAAGCCAAAATAAGACTTGCCGACCGGGACAAGGAGGGGGCCGTCTTCGCCTGAGGTCCAAACGCCGAACGTGTAATCAGAATAGAAGGACGAGCGCTTGCCATGACCTCTCTGGGCATACATAAGGACCGCATCAATCAGAAAGGGATCACGCTTCCACTTGAACCATGGGCCTTTAGACCTGCCCGGCGTGTACGGACTGTCCTTGTGTTTGAGCATCAATCCCTCGACGGTTGAGAGAGGCGGATTCACCCTGAGGTCCGCGAGCTCGTTCCAGGTTTCGAAGGTCACGAGGGGGGAGAGATCGAACGGTGCTCCTGCTTGCGGGGCCAGACGATCCTCAAGACGCCTGCGCCGTTCGTCGAAGGGCAAAGGCCGCAGGTCTTCGCCTTCCCATTTAAGCACGTCATAGGCCCGAATGGCTGCGGGCGCGTCTTTCAACAGTTTCGCCGAAACTGTTTTGCGGTTCAGGCGTTTTTGAAGGTCGGAAAAAGGCGCTGTGATGCCTTCCCGAACAATGAGCAATTCCCCGTCGATGGCGCCCTCAAATGGCATAAAGTCTATGATATCTGGAAACGCGCCTGAAATGTCGTCGCCGGTGCGCGAATAAAGTCGTTTGGTGGTGCCTTCACTGACGGCTTGCACCCGGATGCCATCCCATTTCCATTCGGCCCGGTAGTCGTTTGGATCGAGTTTTTCGAAATCGCTCTCTTCAATCGGCTGGGCCAACATGACGGGATGAAAGGGCGCTTCAGCGGCGTTCTCAGGTTTGGCGGCTCTTCCCTCTATCCACGCGAAGAGATTTTCATACGGAGGTGTCAGTCCGTGCCACAGTTCTTCGATCTCACTCAGCTCGATACCGCCCAGTTGGGCCACCGCAGTTTTCGCGAGGCGTGCCGATACACCGATACGAAGACCACCGGTCATCAGTTTAATGAGGGCCCATCTTCCGCTGGGATCGAGAGCGTCCAGCCAACGCGCCAATTGGTGTGGAACTTCCGACTTTCCAAGAGTGTTCAGCCGTGTGACGACTTCTTCAAGATCGGGAACTTGGTTCGCGCCAGCGCGTGGCGGCCATATGAGCGAGAGCGTCTCCGCCATGTCCCCGACATAGTCATAAGATAGATCGTACAGGACGGGATCGACTCGCTCGTGAACAAGTTGGCGTAAAAGCGCCGGTTTGGCATGCTTAAAGGAGAGGCCGCCCGTGAGCGCGGCCAGCGCATATCCGCGATCCGGGTCGGGCGTGTCACCTAGGTATTTGGTGAGTAAGCGGATCTTACCATTGCGGGAGGGCTGAAACGTCAGCGCTTCAAGCAGGGCAGCGAAGCGATTCATGCGGGGTCCTTCATTCGGCTGCCACTCCTTTGTCCAGGACTGACGCATCATCATCCTCTTCGTAGCCCACCAGATTCAAGGGTTTTGCCGCATAGCCTTGTGTCTGGGCGTAGTGAACCAACGCGTCTTCCCGTCCGTGAGTGACCCAAAGGGCGCCGGGATCTACGTCCTTAAGGGTTGTCGTTAGTTCTTCCCAGTCGGCATGATCGGAGATGATGAGGGGAAGTTCCACGCGGCGTTGTTTGGCGCGGGCGCGGACTCGCATCCAACCTGAGGCAAAGACCGTCAACGGATCAGCCAGTCGCCGCGACCAGCGGTCGTTTAGCGCGGAGGGCGGTGCGACGACGATTTGGCCCCGGAGGTCTTCCTTGGAAACAGACTTTGCCAATGGAATGGGGCCGAGATCGATGCCATGCTCCGTGTACAAGGTGCACAGTTTCTCCAATGCGCCATGGATGAAGACTGGTGCGTCATATCCTAGCGCGCGTAAGGAGCAGATGATCCGTTGCGCTTTCCCCAAGGCATAGGCTCCTACCAAGTGGGTGCGATCGGGAAATGTCTGCAAAGACTGGAGCAGCTTGTTCAACTCGTCTGTATCGGGTGGATGGATGAAAACCGGCAGTCCAAAAGTCGCCTCACTGATGAAAATATCGCAACTCACCGGTTCGAAAGGCGGGCATGTCGGATCGTGACGGCGCTTGTAATCCCCCGAAACCACAATTCGGGTTCCGCCTTGTTCGATTACGGCTTGGGCGCTGCCCAATACATGTCCGGCGGGCACGAGAGTTATAGTGACGCCGTTTATGGATTGGCGTGTGCCATAAGGCGCGGCCTGCCACGAAAGGGCAAACTCATCGCCATAGCGCACCTTCATAATGTCTAGCGTTGCTTGCGTCGCAAGAACGTGACGGTGACCCGCGCGGGCATGGTCTGCGTGTCCATGGGTGATGACCGCCCGGTCCACACGCGATACGGGATCGACATAAAAATCGCCTGGTGGGCAGTACAAACCTTTGCCGGTGGGGTGAAGGAGTTCTTCGGGTTTCATATCCATTCAAAATAGGTTTCAATTCCCTACGATGTCATCATAGTGCGGGACCGATTGGATTGTCCAAATCATCACCGAAGATCGCAAGAAAGTCTGCTGCTCCGAAAGTGAGGAAGATGAAGGCTCATTCCGCTCGATCGTTGAAGCAGCCGCGCCTTCCCGGTGTCATATCCAATTGGTTCGCCGGACGGGGGTGGTCTCCCCGGAAGCACCAGCTGGAGCTTCTCGCAACCGTGCACTCCGGCCAGTCTGCTTTGTTGATCGCGCCGACCGGTGGTGGAAAGACGCTCGCCGGCTTTCTGCCCACCTTGGTAGACTTGGCTGAACGGCCAGTGCGAAAACCAGGCGAAGCCGCGGCCCGGCTGCATACGCTTTACATCTCTCCGCTCAAAGCCTTGGCGGTCGATGTCGCGCGCAATGTGGAAGCGCCGGTGTCCGAGATGGGCCTTCCGATGAGCGTTGAAACACGCACGGGTGATACGCCCGGTCACAAGCGGCAGCGTCAGAGGCGATCTCCGCCGGACGTGCTTATGACAACACCGGAGCAATTGTCGCTTCTGCTGGCTTACAAGGATTCTCGGCGCTTCTTCAGTTCACTGAGGTATATCATTTTGGACGAGCTTCATGCGCTGGTGAACACGAAGCGCGGCGAGCTCTTGTCTTTGGCGCTGGCGCGAGTTTCGCGCTATGCGCCCGATGTTCGGCGTATCGGCTTGTCGGCGACAGTTGCCGACCCGGAGCCGCTTCGACGCTATCTGGTACCCCAACGCCCGCTTCATCAGGCTGATGTCACGCAAAATCGATTGGCGGCCCTTGTCCGGGGAGAACCCGGAGCGATGCCCAAAGTCTCGGTTCTTGCCTCGGAGGCGCACATTCCCTGGTCAGGACACTCGGCGCGCCATGCAGCGGCCGAGGTATATGAAGTCATCAAAGAGGCAAGAATTTCTCTTGTGTTCGTGAATACGCGTTCGCAGGCGGAAATGATGTTCCAAGAGCTTTGGCATCTGAATGCGGACAATCTGCCAATTGCCCTGCATCATGGATCCTTATCGGTTGAACAGCGGCGAAGGGTCGAGTCCGCCATGACGTCTGGGTCCCTGCGGGCCGTCGTGTGCACATCGACCTTGGACCTGGGCATCGATTGGGGGGAGGTCGATCTCGTGATTCAGATCGGCGCGCCAAAAGGCGCAAGCCGACTAACTCAGAGGATCGGCCGGGCCAATCACCGGCTGGACGAGCCCAGCCAAGCGCTTTTGGTGCCGGCAAACCGCTTTGAAGTCTTGGAATGCAAGGCCGCGCGCGATGCGTGCTCAGAGGGGGCTCTTGATGGGGATCCGCCGCGAACGGGGGGCCTTGACGTTTTGGCTCAACATGTTTGGGGCATGGCCTGCGGAGAGCCTTTTGATGAAGATGAGCTCTATAACGAGGTGGCTTCTGCAGGTCCTTATACAAATCTCTCCCGGGAGGATTTCGATCGGGTCGTCGCCTTTGTTGCGACAGGCGGTTACGCCCTTGATCGGTACGACAAGTACAAGCGCATCCGAAAAAACAAAGAGGGCAAGTATATCGTCTCTAACCCGACGATTGCGCAACAATATCGGTTGAATGTGGGGACCATCGTAGAAGCGCCCATGCTCATCGTCAGATTGGTTCGCTCCGTCCAGGGACGACGTAGGGCCGGCCGGGGCGGCCGCAAGCTCGGCGAAATTGAAGAGTGGTTCATCGAGCAGTTGTTGCCTGGCGATACGTTCTTGTTCGCGGGGTTCATCTTGCGTTTTGAGGCGATGTACGAGAATGAAGCCTTGGTCACGCGCGCCCCTGACACGGACCCGAAGATCCCCAGCTATCAAGGAGGGAAGTTTCCCCTTTCGACGTATTTGGCGGACCGGGTACGGTCGATGCTTGCAAAGCCAGCCACGTGGAAGCAATTGCCTGGCCCGGTCCAAGAGTGGCTGTCCATACAGCGGCTGCGCTCCATTCTGCCCAAATCCAATCAGCTCCTTGTAGAAACCTTTCCGCGAGCAGATAAATATTACATGGTTTGCTATCCCTTTGATGGCCGGTTGGCGCATCAATCGCTTGGCATGTTGCTTACGCGGCGGCTTGACCGCATGCGCATGCGCCCCATCGGATTTGTTGCTAGCGAATATGCGCTTTCGATATGGGGATTGCGGGATATGTCGAAGCTCAACCTTGATGCGTTGTTCGATGAAGATATGATGGGGGACGATCTGGAATCCTGGCTTGCAGAGTCGAACCTTTTGAAGCGTACCTTTCGCAATTGCGCCATCATCGCGGGTCTGATCGAGCGGCGTTATCCGGGTCAAGAAAAAACCGGCCGTCAGGTCACGTTTTCATCGGATCTGATCTATGACGTCCTGCGGGAACATGAGCCGGATCATATTCTGTTGAAGGCGACCCAACACGATGCCGCGACCGGCCTCCTTGATATTGCCCGTCTTGGGGGGCTGCTTCGGCGCATCAAGGGGAATATTGTGAAAAGTCACCTGACGCGGGTGTCGCCTCTGGCCGTGCCAGTTATGTTGGAGATCGGCAGAGAATCTGTGCATGGTGAGATTAGTGAGATCATTCTGCGCGAGTCGGCGGAGTCTCTCATTGAAGAAGCGACACGATTAGATGAGCCCGGTGAGACAGGAATCGCTAGACAGAGGGACATTTGACCAACCGACTTTGGTGGCCAGCGGGGAGGCGTTCTATCCGGATCCTATGGGCGGCCTTTATTGGCCGGCGCGAAAGACGTTGATCGTTTCCGACCTTCACTTCGAGAAGGGGTCGTCGTTTGCGCGCAGAGGCGTTGTCTTACCGCCCTACGATACCCGCAAAACCATCAGTCTGGTTCAGCAGCTCTGCATGCGTTGGCAACCGGAATGCGTAATTGCGCTCGGCGATAGTTTCCATGACGCCGATGCGAGTGCGCGCATGGGAGAAGAGGAAGCCCAAGGCCTTATGGCGCTGACACGCGTGTATGATTGGATCTGGATTTGCGGAAACCATGATCCTTTGCCGCCGACCGAATTTGGAGGCAGTGTCGCGGAGAGTGTGAAGCTGGGAGACTTTGTCTTTTGTCACGAGCCCTCTCCCTTGCGATTGTTGAGCCCGAGCGAAGTGTCTGGGCATTTCCATCCGTGTGCGAAAGTCCGGACCGGCGGCCGATCCGTTCGGCGCCGGTGCTTCGCCACCGATGGCCGGCGTATCATTATGCCGGCTCTCGGTGCTTATACAGGAGGGTTCAATGTGCTTGATCCTGCCTATGTGGATATCCTCGGTACGTCCTTTACAGCCTGGATGATGGGAGCGCGCAGTGTATACCCTGTGCGGTCAGATCGGCTCGTGCCCGACGCCTAAAGATCAGTCTCTCCGGAAGACCATTGATGCCGCCCAGCCGGCGAGCAATGCAATCAGAACCGCGCCAAGCCCGTAAAAGAACGGGTGATCATAAGCGAATTCGTAGACCGATCGGCCGATGCCGGTCTTGTTGATATAAAAGGGTTTGCTTTGGACACTGAGGATATTTGCTCCACGTAGCAGGAAGACTTCGGTGGCATAGGCGCCAACCGGAACGTGGGCAGGTATGGTGATCTCGGTTCGAAAGAGGGTCTCATCCAAAAGGGTAATCGAACCGAACTCCTCAAAATAGAGTTTGTCCTTTTTCTTCTGCCGGATAACCGCTTGACGAAACGCTTCTAGGTCCTCTGGAGAGATCTCTCCTCCTTCGGCTTGCATGCGCAGGTTCTGAGCCCCAATTTCGTTCTGTTTGAACAATCGCTTATAGGCCTCATCTTCATAAACCTTGTAACTCGAGACATAGTAATAGGAGGGCGCCCCGATGATAACTTGGGACCGGGTATTGGCCCATACGCCTGCTACTCGCGACTTTTGGCGCACGACCAACGGGCGTTTGGGACCGCGGATCACGACCACGATATTGAGTTCGCCTTGGATGTTGTCATCGGAGATCAAGGATTCCGCGGTGCGATCAATAGCGCCAAACAGCACGAGCTTTTGGCCAGTAAAGCTCGAATTGATCGCAATCACATTTTCCGAAATGTCGGTCACGAAATTCTGCGCATTTGCGCCGCCAGCCGCAACACACACCGCGAAAACTCCAACGACAACCGACGCGAGGATGCTACGGACCACTCTACTTCTCCAGAAAGTCGCTGATAGAAAAGAGATCTGCAGGCGGTGCGACCAGTTCAAACGCAAGTCTTGCACACACAGCCAGAACAAGAAGCGCAAGGAGCGCCCTTAGGTCCTCGCCTTTGAGATTCTGACCGGCCCGGGCGCCGAATTGGGCACCAACGACGCCCCCCAGCAACAGCAGTAAGGCCAAAACAAAGTCCACGGTCTGGTTCGTGACCGCATGCATGACGGTTGTGAACGCCGTCACAAAAATGATCTGAAACAGCGATGTACCGACGACAACGTTGGTTGGCATGCGGAGTAGGTAGATCATCGCTGGGACCATGATGAAGCCGCCTCCGACGCCCATGATCGCCGCCAAGACACCCACAAAGAATCCAAGGGCGATGACGGGAATGGCGCTGATATATAGACGAGAGCGGGGGAACCTCATCCGCAGCGGCAGGCCGTGGACCCAGTTGTGTTGTCCCGGCTTTCGCCTGCGCGGTTGTATGCCTTGGCGGGCGAGCCGTCTGGAACGAAGAGCTTCGTTCAGCATCATCGAGCCGATGATGCCTAAGAAGATGACGTAGGAGAGAGAGATGACCAAATCGATCTGGCCGAGCGAGCGTAAGATTCGAAATAACCATACGCCGATTGCCGCTCCCCAAATGCCGCCGACCAGAAGCATTGTGCCCATCTTGAAATCGACGGACCGCCGGCGCCATTGGGCCATGACACCGGAAACGGAGGAGGCCACGATTTGATTGGCTTCTGAAGCGACCGCCACCGCCGGCGGGATTCCTGTGAATATGAGCAGCGGCGTCATCAGGAATCCTCCGCCGACGCCGAACATCCCCGACAAAAAGCCAACTGCTCCGCCAAGACTCAGAAACAAAAAAACATTTACCGAAAGTTCCGCAATCGGAAGATAAACATTCATACCTGGGAGCACTCGCAATCCATCTGAGTAGATGAAAAATAGAGTAGCGTTTTTGTCAAGTCGCGGCGGAGAAGAATTCGTTTAAATCGAAAGATGGGTGAATCAAATGAACGGGATTAGAAGAAGCGGTCAAAATTGGAAGATTGGTCGATGGCCACGGGTTCCCAACTATCTACCATTGTCCCAGCCTGCTCCAAGGCGACGGGATCTAATTCCTGCGTGACGGCTTCGAGCTGCTCTTGCGCGGCCTGGTCCCCTTTGCGCGCCGCGACGTCGAACCACTTGTACGCCTCCACGTAATCTTGCTCTACACCGAAGCCGCGTTTGAGCAAGATTCCCAGGTTATACTGAGAATCCGTTAGGTCGAGATCAGCTGCTTTGCCAAACCATTGAGCCGCGATGGCATAATCTTGGGGAACGCCTTTTCCTTCTGCGTAAAGAACAGCCAAATTATGCATGGCCTTACGGTTTCCTGACAGCGCAGCCTTTTCATACCAAAATTTGGAGAGGCTATAGTCTTGGCTTACGCCGACGCCTTGTTCATAGAGTGCCCCTAGGCGATATTGAGCTGGAGCCGAACCCGTGGCAGCCGCTTGCGTAATGAGATCCGCGCCGCGCACTTCGTCTCGTTGAACTCCTGATCCGCTTAGAAATTTTATCCCCAAAAATAGCTGGGCATTTTCATCGCCGGCCTGTGCGCGCTCTTCCAATCGCGCAATTGACGTTCCGGTAAGAATATTTGGAGGCAATGGGTTGGTGCTTGCCTCAGTGCTTGCTTGTTGCGGCCCTATTGCTTCGGGCACAATTGTCGATCCGTTTGGAACTGGGTTCTCGGACACTACCGGCGGGGGATCCGATTGAGTTACGTCGGGTGGTGTCGGTTGACGGCTTTCTGCGACTTGGATCTGTTCACTGAGATTGGGCGGTGCGCTTCCATCGGAGGATGGATCAGCAGATTGCAAGATGGGGGGTAGTTGGTCCGCTTCTGCTCCAAGCGGCATGTCTGGGATGGGCTGGTTGCGCCCCGCCAGTACAAAATATCCGGCGGCGGCAAGGGCGAGGAAGGACGCGCCGACAATTCCCAGTGTCGAAGCGCGGAATTCGGACAATACATTTGGTCGTGGGCGTCCTGGTTGAGGATACTTGTCTTCGTTGATTTCGTAGTCGGAGTCCGTTCGTCCCTGTAAAAACGATTCCAAAATCCGGGCTTCCTTTGCGTCTCGCTCTGCTTCTTTGCCGTCAAGATTTGAGAAAGCGGGCGCGTCGGGCCTCAGGTTCGGGTTGCTCTTTTCCAAAAACTGCGGAGGGCCAAAGGAAGAAGCTGGGTCGTCACGAACGTCGAAGCTCCCGGGGCGGGGCATTTCGCCGATTTCAGATCGCAACGGCTCGTCGGGCGCCAATTCAGCCTTGTGTTCCTCGACAATCGAAGAGGGGTCACGTAAGTCCGGCGGGTCCTCCGGCAAGGACGGAAAAGTGTCCTGGCGGTCCAACTCCGATTGGGTCATCCCAGCTCCGTCCGTTGCGAACGGGTCGAAGACTTCGGGCGATCCCGCCAATTCATCGTTCGGCGCGGCGACATCGTGATTGAGGGGGCCCAACGGATCCACGCCATTATGACTTTGCCGATGCTCTAGTCCATTCACCCGGTCGTCAAGCTCGGTGACGATCTCGGCTATTGTATCAATCTTATGGCCGGTGGACGCTTCAAAGCGTTGGAAATGTGTCGCCAGATGCTCGACAATCCCACCTATTTTTTGAACGGATTGCTGGTTTTTTTCTAAGCCTTCCGTGCGGTTGTCCAATCTCGTGAGTGCTTTTTCGACTGCCAGCAGTCCTCCGACCATGTATGTTTCGGAGCGCTCAACCTGGTCGGCGATGTCTTCGATTCGTTCGGTCCAATGACTGTCGGATCCAGAGGTAAGATCGTCTTCGATCCTCTCGAGCCGTTCGGCAATTTCGCTCATCATTGATCTCGCCGAAGCAAATGCGCCGGCCTGCGGGTCGGCGGCCTCCGAATACAGCAGATCATCATCGTCGGTGTCAGAAAGAGTTGGATCGGGTGCGTATGCTTGTTCTGAGCTCATAAGATCATTCGTGTCATCATAGCGAGCAAGGTCGTTTAACGCGGATCTAAGTGCGGAAACTTCTTGCTCTTGAATACGTTGCACGTCCTCATTCGGCGCGCCGGATTCGGCAATTGGAGACTCAAACTCAGAAAGACTGTCTACAGAGGAAGCTTCATCAGATGTTCCGTGAGGATCGGACCAGGTCTCAGGGAGGTCACTTGGGTCGTCCTTGTCGGACGAATAGGCCATGATCTCGTCTTCGGCGTAGCGCTGCGCCAGTTCTCGTTGGCCGCCTTGATTCTTCTCAATGAGCAGGTCCGACAGCTCACTCGAATCCGTATCCGCTTCAAGAATTAAATGGTTCAGATACTGACCGAGGGACATTCCTGCACGCTCTGCGGCTTCCTTCGCAGCACGCCGCGTTTCGGGTTCCAACTTTTTAGCTTTTGTCGCCAACGTATTTCCAGACACACTCTTTGCCGAAGAGGCAGAAAAGCCCCGTGCGAATCTGATCCGAAAACGCTACCTACACTTCCCGAGGAAGTAAAGAAATCGTTAAGCGGTCCGAGCAGATGGTCGGTGCACCAATCAGGATGTGCCTAATCCGATTACGGACAGACAGAATTTGTGGGTCTGCGGGTCTATTTTCTTGACATATGTCGAATCAGTTTTGCCTTCCAGAGAACTCAAGCAATCTGCTGCACATCACTTGTCTTGAAACTCGGTGCGCGGATTGTTCAGCGGCCCAAAAAATCGCGGGAGGGCGTTTTTGAAGTTTGGATGAAGCGGCGCTGGACGAGACGCTAGAGGCTGCTTTGGCCGCGCAGGTTTCTCGGCTGGCCGTTAATCGCTCTCCGTTTTGTTCGTTTTTGCGCGTGATCAAGTAGGCAATAGGCGGGGGACTCAATTGGATTCCAGATGCGGCCGGGGCGGGTGAGCACTGGTCATCATATCAGTCCGATCAATAGCTCCGACAAGTTGGTCCCTTTTTCGGGCGATTAGCGCGTTTAGACGACTTCTGAGAATAGGCTGGCACTTGACGTTTACGTAAGCGTCAATTAAATGACAGGGGTAGCTATGACGACAAAGCCGACTTTCACGATTTCCGAGCTGGCTCAGGAATTTGGCGTTACCACGCGAACGATCCGCTTTTATGAGGCCAAAGGGCTCCTCAACCCAGCACGCGACGGACGGACCCGACGGTTTTCTTCCGGTGATAGGGTTCGTTTATCTCTGATTTTGCGTGGAAAACGTGTTGGGTTTTCGCTCGACGAAATTGGTGAACTGCTCAATCTCTATAAGCTCGATGATGGGAACGCGACCCAGCTGCGAGTGGCGCTCGACCGCTTTCAAAAGCGAATCGAGGTCCTCCAGCAACAGCGCGAAGACATTGATGCGGCGATCGCAGAGCTTGAAGTGGGCTGTGTTCAGGTCCGGGAGATGCTGAACGCTCACCAAGACGAACAGCCACACACGCCGACGGTGGCGCCGTCTGCAGCCGGGTATGGCGGCCCGCTTTCGACTGCTCGACCTGAAAGCTCAACTTAGCGAGGATAAAATGACCACCTATCAAGCGCCTCTGCGCGATATGCGTTTTGTTCTGAACGATGTTCTCCAAATTCAGAAATACGACAATATGCCCGGCTTTGCCGATGCCTCTCCTGATGTGGTGAACGCCATATTGGATGAAGGCGCGAAAATCGCAGAAGAGGTTTTGCATCCCATCAATCAGTCTGGTGACAAGGAAGGCTGCACATGGGACAACGGCAAGGTCACTACCCCGACTGGTTTCAAGAAAGCCTATGAGACATTTGTGGAAGGTGGTTGGCCGGCGCTGACGTCCGATCCGGGCTATGGCGGACAAGGATTGCCCAACGTCCTGGGCGTGGCGTTCAATGAAATGGTCAGTGCCGCGAATATGGCGTTTTGCATGTATCCCGGTCTGAGCCACGGGGCGTACTCCGCCATTCATGCCTGGGGCAGCGAAGAGCAGAAAAAGACGTATCTGCCGAAACTGGTGTCAGGCGAGTGGACCGGCACAATGAACCTGACGGAGCCCCACTGCGGCACGGACTTAGGCCTGATGCGGACGAAAGCTGAGCCGCAAGATGACGGTTCCTATAAAATCACCGGAACTAAGATCTTTATCTCCGCCGGCGAGCACGATCTTGCCGACAATATCATCCATTTGGTCTTGGCGAAAATCCCCGGCGGTCCCGAAGGGATCAAAGGCGTCTCTCTCTTCGTAGTGCCGAAGTTCTTCGTCAATGCGGATGGCTCCCTTGGAGCGCGCAACAGCGTCAGCTGTGGGAGCATCGAAGAAAAAATGGGGATCCATGGCAACTCGACGTGTGTTCTCAACTATGACGAGGCCACCGGATATTTGATCGGCGAGCCTCACAAGGGCATGCGGGCCATGTTCACTATGATGAATGAGGCCCGTTTGGGGGTTGGACTGCAGGGTCTGGGGCAATCGGAAGTTAGTTATCAGAATGCGGCGGCCTATGCGAACGATCGCATCCAGGGACGCTCTATTTCAGGCACCAAGTATGAAGACAAGGCGGCCGATCCTATTATCGTGCATCCGGATGTGCGCCGTATGCTGATGGATCAGCGGGCGTTTAACGAAAGCGCACGTGCGTTGCTCTATTGGACGGCGCTGCACGGTGACATTTCTCACAAATCTCCGGACGAAAAAGAACGCGAGAAGTCCGACGACTATATGGGTTTGTTAACGCCAGTGGTAAAAGCCTACCTGACAGACAAAGGCTTTGCCCATGCCGTAAACGCGCAACAAGTTCTGGGCGGTCACGGCTATATCCAAGAATGGGGAATGGAACAGTTCGTCCGTGATGCTCGTATTGCCATGATCTATGAGGGGGCGAACGGCGTTCAAGCCCTTGATCTGGTCGGCCGGAAGCTCGCCGCAAATGGTGGCCGGGGTATTTTTGCTTTCATCGCCGAATTGGGATCGTTCGTGGACGATCATTCTGGGAATGCGGACCTCAAAGACTATGTAGACGCGGTTAGCGTCGGCAAGGGATACTTGGAGGAGGCTACGAACTGGCTGATGGAGAATGGCTTGTCCAATCCCGACAATGCGGGCGCAGCCTCAACGGACTTCCTTCATCTGCTTGCCTTGGTTTCGTTGTCTTACATGTGGGGGAATCTCGCGAAAGCGGCCCATGACAAGATTGCCAATGGCGGTGCGGACGATCCGTTCTATGCCAATAAGCTCAAAGTCGGGCGCTATTTCCTCGAACGCATGTTTCCTGACGCTGAAGCCCACCTTGCAAAGCTGAAATCCGGTGCGGAGCCCGTGATGGCGCTTGACGACGCGGCGTTTTTAGCGTCCTAAAACGGTTGAATAAGCAAAATTGGTGCGGGACAGGGAAGAGTTATGACATTGCAATCTCCTATCGATTTAGAAGATGCGTCTTATGTAACCGAGGACCTTCGGATCTACAGGGAATCTCTTGCCAAATTCCTTGAGCGGGAAGTGGTCCCCAACCGGGAGAAATGGGATGAGGCCGAAATCATCGATCGCTCGATTTGGAATAAAGCGGGCGAAGCAGGGTTCCTTTGCGCAAGCGCGCCGGATGAATATGGCGGGGGCGGAGGAGACTTCTCCCATGAAGCTGTGATCATTGAACAGCTCGGTCGGGCTGGAATGGATAGTTTCGCCATTCCCCTTCATAGCGGGATCATTGCCCCTTACATCACTCATTACGGATCCGAGGAACAAAAGCAAAAGTGGATTCCCAAGCTGACGTCTGGAGAGATGGTTGGGGCCATTGCCATGACCGAGCCGGGCACCGGCTCCGATTTGCAAAGCGTCAAGACCACAGCCAAGCTGGACGGCAATCACTATGTGATCAACGGATCTAAGACGTTTATCTCAAATGGGCAGCATGCGGATTTGGTTATTGTTGTTGCAAAAACCGATCCGGCACAGGGGGCCAAAGGCATCTCTCTTATTGTCGTGGAAACGGAGGGGGCAGAAGGATTCCGCCGCGGCCGCAACTTGGATAAAATCGGCCTGAAGGCGGCCGATACGTCGGAGCTGTTCTTTGACGACGTGCGTGTACCGACATCCAATTTGTTGGGCGAAGAAGAGGGTCAGGGCTTTGTCCAATTGATGCAGCAATTGCCGCAAGAGCGTCTGATCATTGCATTGCAAGGCGTTGCGATGATCGAACGGGCGCTCGCCTCGACGATTGATTATGTCAAAGAGCGCAAAGCCTTTGGCCAGCGGGTGCTCGACTTTCAAAACACCCAGTTCAAACTCGCTGAGTGCAAAACCAAGGCGACGGTTGCTAAGGCGTTTTGTGATCGGTGTACGGAAATGCACCTTGAAGGCAAGCTCGACCCGGCGACGGCTTCGATGGCGAAATACTGGGTCACAGATGTCCAATGTGAGATCATTGACGAGTGTCTACAACTCCATGGCGGCTACGGGTATATGAACGAGTATCCCATCGCTCAAATGTACCGGGATGCGCGGGTGCAAAAGATCTATGGCGGTACCAACGAGATTATGAAGGTGCTGATCTCAAGAACACTCTAGGCCTCGTAAGGAGGGGTCCCATGTATATCCCAGCCCGGTTTGAAATGGCTGATGACGCCGAGAAGATCGCTCTCATCAAAGAGTGTGATTTCGGCATCGTGGTCACACAGGGCGGGAGCGGGCTTACCGCCTCGCACGTTCCGTTCCTTCTCAACGAAGCCAGCGGTGTGCTGACGTTTCATTTGGCAAATGCGAACCCCCAAGTGCAAGATCTTCAGTCTGTCGATGAGGTCCTGGTCATTTTTGCTGGGCCCCATGCGTACACGTCTCCAACCTGGTATACGGATAGGACGCGCGTGCCGACTTGGAACTATTTGGCCGTTCATGTTTATGGCTCCGTTCGCGAACTCACTGAGGATGCAGTGATCAACCGTGCGATGGCGGAGATGGTGGAGGCCAAAGAAGGTACGGCGCCTGGCGCTTGGTCGGTCGCCAACGTTCCGGCAAAGAAATACGAGGCTCTCAAAGCGGCGATCACCGTCTTTGAGTGTACGATTATCCGGATCGAGGGAAAGGCGAAACTCGACCAAAACAAGCCCGACGAGGACCGCAGGAATGTTGCGGATAAATATGCCGAACAGGGACATTCGGTCCTCGCGGACAAAATTCGAAATGTCTAATTCATTAAACTCAGCAAGGAAACTTTACAGGATCGAAAGGGAACAAACTCATGGCTGAAGCATATATTTACGATCACGTTCGCACGCCGCGCGGCAAGGGCAAAGCAAGCGGCAGCTTGCATGAAGTGACCCCCATCGAGTTGGGCACACAAGTCTTGGAAGCTCTGCGTGACCGGAATGAATTGGACACGAGCAAAGTAGACGACGTGGTATTTGGCTGTGTGTCTCCGGTTGGAGAGCAGGGCGGTGATATCACCCGTATTGCCGTCTTGAACGCGGACTATGCAGAGACGACGGCCGGGGTGCAGATCAACCGGTTCTGCGCCAGCGGCTTGGAAGCAACCAATATGGCGGCGGCCAAAGTCATGAGCGGTGAAGCAGACATGACCATTGGCGGTGGCATCGAAAGCATGAGCCGGGTTCCGATGGGGTCGGACGGCGGACCATGGGCGAGCAATCCGGAAGCCGCGTTCAAGACGTATTTCACGCCGCAAGGTATTGGTGCCGATTTGATTGCGACAAAGCATGGGTTTAGCCGTGATGATGTGGATGCTTACGCGATCGAGAGCCAAAAGCGCGCGGCCAACGCGTGGGAGAAGGGGTACTTTAAGAACTCGATTGTTCCGGTCAAAGACCAAATCGGATTGACGCTGCTTGATCATGATGAGCATATGCGCCCGGATACGACGATGCAGTCACTAGGATCTCTTGATCCGTCCTTCTCCGTTCTCGGCGAAACGGCCGGTTTCGATGCTGTGGCTCTGCAGCGCTATCCGGAAGTGGAAGCGATCAATCACGTGCATCATGCCGGAAACTCATCGGGTATCGTTGACGGGTCCGCGGGCATCTTGCTTGGCAACAAGGAAGTCGGCGAAGCGGCCGGTCTGAAACCCCGTGCACGGATCAGAGCAATGGCCTCGATCGGCTCGGAGCCGTCCATTATGCTGACGGGCCCTGAATTCGTGGCCCAAAAGTGCCTCAACCGGGCGGGCATGACCAAAGACGATATCGACCTGTGGGAGCTCAATGAAGCGTTTGCCTCCGTCGTCATGCGTTTTATGCAAGCCCATGATCTGGACCATGAGAAAGTCAATGTGAATGGTGGCGCGATTGCGATGGGTCATCCTTTGGGAGCGACCGGCGCCATGATCCTTGGCACCGTGTTGGATGAACTTGAGCGGCGAGACCAGAAAACGGCGATGGCGCTTTTGTGTGTGGGCGCCGGCATGGGCACCGCTACGATCATCGAGCGCGTGTAAGCAATCTTGACACTCCCCCTCACCCCAACCCTCTCCCCTAAGGGAGAGGGAGCGAAGGTGCTGAGACTGGCAGTTATCGTTCCTTCTCCCCTTGAGGGAGAAGGACAGGATGAGGGGGGCAGAATATGAAAGGATACAATCATGGAAAACTTCAGTTTTGACGTCGATAGCGACGGCATCGCCCTCATCACATGGGACATGCCGGACCGCACGATGAATGTTTTGTCTGCGTCTTCGATGGCCGAGATCCGCGAGTGGATCGGTACGGTCATCGGTGACGAGAAGATTAAGGGTGCTGTGCTGACGAGCGGCAAGGCCGCCTTTTGTGCGGGTGCTGATCTCGGCGAAATGGAAGGCAATGCCAGCGAAGCAGGCGGCGGCGGCGAAGAGTCTGCCGAAGATAAGACTAGGCGGGCGTTCGATAATGCGTACGCGTTCAATAAGTTGCTGCGGGAGCTTGAGACGTGTGGGAAGCCGATCGTGGCGGCTATTAATGGCCTTGCTATGGGTGGCGGTCTCGAAGTCACACTCGCCTGCCATTACCGGGTTGTGGCCGATAATGATCGGATCCAGCTCGGTTTGCCGGAGGCCAAAGTCGGGTTGCTTCCCGGTGGCGGCGGAACCCAGCGGTTGCCCCGCCTGATTGGCATGGCCGGAGCCCTGCCTCTCATTCTGGAAGGCAAAAGTCTCAATCCGGCCAAAGCGCAAAAGGCGGGCATCGTTCATAAAGTGGTGCCTGGGGATCAAATCGTTGCGGAAGCTAAGCGCTGGATCAAAGAAGAAGGCGACGCTCAGCAGCCTTGGGACAAGAAAGGCTACAAGATCCCGGGCGGCGGGCCTCACGATAAGGGCAGCCAGGGCACGTTCGTGGTCGGCAATGCGATGTTGCGGGCTAACACGTATGGAAACTACCCAGCGCAGCGCTTCATCATGAGCTGCGTTTATGAAGGGTGCCAAGTGCCGATCGAGGCCGGTCTGCGGATTGAATCCCGCTACTTTGTGAAGCTGCTGGGCATGCCGGAATCCAAAAACATGATCCGTTCTTTGTTCTTGTCTTCTCAAGAATTGGGTAAGGGCGCCAGGCGTCCCCAAGGCGAGCCGGAGTCTGACGTCAAGAAGATGGGTATCCTCGGCGCCGGCATGATGGGTGCGGGTATTGCTTACGTTTCCGCGATGGCTGGTATTGAATGTGTGCTGATCGATAGGGATCAGGAGAGTGCCGACAAAGGCAAAGACTATTCTGTCAAGTTGCTCGACAAGGCGATCAGCCGCGGAAAGATGAAGGAAGAAAAGAAAGAACAGGTTCTTTCACTTATTACGCCGACGACGGATTATGAACAGCTCAAAGGGTCTGACCTGATTGTAGAGGCCGTGTTTGAGGATCGCGATATCAAAGCGGATGTGACCGCGAAGGCAGAAGCCGTCATCGCGGACACGGCGGTCTTTGGATCTAACACGTCCACTCTTCCGATCACCGGTCTGGCAACCAAGAGCAGCCGGCCTGATAATTTCATCGGTATCCATTACTTCTCACCGGTCGATAAAATGCCCTTAGTGGAAATCATCATGGGCGAAAAGACCTCTGCGTCCGCGCTCGCCAAAAGTCTCGACTATGTAAAGAAGATCAGAAAGACGCCGATCGTCGTGAATGACAGCCGAGGTTTTTACACGTCCCGGTGCTTTGGAACGTATGTCCAAGAAGGCATTCATATGCTCTCGGAAGGCATCAAGCCGGCCCTCATTGAGAATGCCGGAAAGATGACCGGCATGCCTGTGCCGCCGCTGGCCATGAACGACGAGGTTTCACTCGACTTGGCGTATCATGTCCAAAAGCAAACCAAGGAAGATCTGGGCGACAAATTCGAAGAGACGCCGGGCACTCAGCTCATCGAGAAGATGGTTGTCGATTTGGGCCGGCTTGGACGCAAGAACGGCAAGGGCTTCTATGAGTATCCGAGCGACGGTAAGAAGTTCATCTGGCCGGGATTGGGAGACCTTGTTGAAGAAAGCGCCGACCAGCCCGATGTGGATGAACTGAAGAAGCGGTTCATGTATCGCCAAGCCATCGAAGCTGCCCGCTGTTTTGAAGAAGAAGTCGTGACGGACGTGCGCGACGCAGACGTGGGCGCCATTATGGGATGGGGTTTCGCGCCTTATACGGGTGGTCCGATTTCGCTCATCGACACCGTTGGCACTAAAAGGTTCGTGGAAGAGTGTGACCGGCTCGCCCAAAAGTACGGTCCGCGTTTCGCGCCAAATGCTCTGCTCCGTGAAATGGCGGAAAAGGGCGAGACGTTCTACGCCCGCTTCAATCCCCACAAGCAAGCCGCTTAAAGGGCGCCTGAAAATCAATCAAAGGCCGGCTGGAGTGCCGGCCTTTTTTGTTCCCGCTTGTTCAATGATAGGCGGCATGTCATAGCTAGGTCATGAACGTTGAACGATGGCCTGACAGCCGCGCCTCCATCGCTTTTTTGGATTTTGAAGCCTCCGGTCTTGGACCTTATTCTTGGCCTATCGAGGTGGGTTGGTCGGTGAATGGCGGGCAGCCCAAATCCGTTCTTATCCGTCCGGAGCCTTCTTGGTCCATGGACTCATGGGATGAACAGGCAGAACGGGTGCATGGAATCGAAATGTCCGATTTGCAAGACCATGGGCTCTCTCCCGCTGACGTGTGCGAACAATTAGATGCCGAGTTGGCTGGACTTAGTGTGTATACGGATGCTCCGGAATTCGACGGATACTGGCTGGCCGTTCTCTATGCGGCATTGGAACGTCAGCCGACGTTCCGTTTGCTTTACATGGATGAACTGCTGGCCTCGTTTTGCGACTCGCTTCGAATCTTTTTGGCCAAGACTCGCGCCAAGGCTATCGCGCCTCCGACCCACCGCGCCGCGGAAGATGTCCGCTATCTGAACGAGCTTTACCGTCAGTGTCTTGAGGCGAATTGAGCCGCGAATGGATGCGGTCACAACAGATACTCCCTCCCGCCATAAGAGGCAGTTGGCGGACGGGGACTTGTCTTACCTCAAATGGGCGGGCAAGGGGCGTGCTTCGCTCGTCTTCCTGCATGCCAACGGCTTTAATGGGCTGACCTATAAGAAGATTCTTGAAGCCGTTGCGGGTGATTTCGCGGTTTATTCCCTTGATCTCAGAGGGCATGGATTTTCAACGCTGAGCGCGGACCCGGCTAACTTGTTTGGATGGAACCGTTACCGCGATGATGTGATCTCCTTCTTGGACTCCCTAGACGGCGTTGGACCGGTTGTCTTGGGCGGGCATTCTCTTGGGGCTGCGACATGCGCATTGGTGGCCGCAAAGCGTCCCGATCTTGCGAGGGGAATGATACTATTTGAACCTGTTATGTTTCCCGCGGCCGTTCGGCGCGTTTTTAAGGTCCTCAATGGTCTTGGGCTGAAGCGGATTGAAAACCCCATGGCCCGCGTCGCGGAGCGGCGGCGTATGGTGTTTTCGACACAGGAAGAGGTGTTCGAGTCTTATCGCGGACGGGGAGCATTCGCATCGTGGCCGGACGATATGATCTGGGACTATATCATGGGGGGAACGCGTGAGCGTTCAGACGGCTCGGTGGAACTAACCTGTTCCGGGGCGTGGGAAGCAGCGACCTACCGCATGGTGGGCTTTCCCATCATGCGCACCTTTGCTGCGATTAAGTGTCCGGTTCGGTTGATCCACGCGGAGAAGCAATCTTCCTCTCCGGCAATATTGGTGCGGCGACTCAATAAACGCTTCAAACATGTGAGTTCACGCTTGATACCCGATAGTGATCATTTTGTTCCGATGCAGTATTGGCAAATGGCGCAAGATGAAATCCTAAGCGTGATGAGCACGGCAGAGAGGGGTTAGAGTCCAGCTGTCTCTTAAAGGTCGGCCTGTGCGGCCTCGATCTTTGCGCGTTCTTGTTGTGAAGGCTCGATGGCTTTCCTCATCGCCAAATCGAACAATACGGCGGTAATCTCGGTATACATATGAAGTTTGCCCGTAGCCGGATTAAACAAAAGGTGGCGAAAGCTGATGCTCTTGCCACCAACTTCGCGGATCAGGCTTTTGCAGAGATAAGGGTCTCCGCCGCGAAAGGGCTCGCCGTAGTTTAGATAGTTCTCTAATACCACTGTGCCGCGCCCTTCGTCTTTTAGACGTCTCCAATCAAGGTCCAAGTTCGCCCAAGAATTGGCTCCGGCGACCCCCATTTTGGTGAACAGAATTTGTGGGGGAACCGTATGTGTTGCATCGCCTTCGCGCTCTTCAAATATTCCAAGATTCGTCGTCGGGATCTTTTCCACACGTGGATCCAATAGAGTCAATTCTGCGGGGGGAGGGCTCACGCCCGCAGAACGGCGCCGGGCAAAGGACGGAAGTTCCGTTCGAAGGGCTTCCAACTTAGTGGCGTCCATATTTGGCCAGTCCCGGGTGCCGCCGGACTCCGGGTCGATGCAACACCAAACGGATGTCATCGTCGCGGCGACTTCGTTTGTTTGGCTGTTCGTGAGCTGATGAGTTGCCGTCATGCTCGCTGCGGACCAATCTGTGATGCCAGAAATAATATGAAAGCGCTCCGCGAGGCGGAGTTCGCTTAGGTATCGGAAATGATCTTCCTTGACTTTCACCCAGTAGTCCGCGTCCGGTCTATTGGTGGGCGTAAGTCCAAGAGCGAGTCTTAGGTGCCCCGCTGCTTCGTGCATCGCGATGCCATAAAATTGTACGTTGAAGTGATCGTTTTCATCGCACTCCCAGGCGTTGACGACACCGTATCCTGTTGTGATCATTCATATCCCTTGGGCGTTGAATTGCTTTGTTTTGCTCTCTTGAGCCGCAGGGGTTTTAGCAGAAACCACTGCCTCGAACACAAGCAGCTTGAATCCGATTCCTTGATCGGCGAGTGTGCGTTTCTCTCTTATTCACTCATTCATAGAAAATACAGGAGGAAACTATGGGGAAGAGACTTGCTGGCGCGTTATTACTGACGTCCTGCCTTTGGGCCGGATCTGCGCTCGCTGACGATGTCTATGATGCGTGTATCAATGCGAACGAGCCGACATATGAAGATGCGGCAAAGCAAGCCGGCGGATGCCAGTGTGCCGTGGATAAGATCGGTGACAATGCAGACCTGAGGGCTGAGGCGATCTCTATATCCGCTATGACCGCAGCGGACCGGGACGCGGCCGCCTCTGAGGAAGCGAAAGCTATTATTGGGGAGTGCTTTCCAACCGAATAGGTATTTTCGGGCGTTTACACGCTCCTTAACCAGATTTGCTTACAAAAAGGGGGTTCCGGCGATGTCGGAGCCCCCTTTTTTGATGTTTCTCAGGGGTTCTACACAGTTTTATGACGAGAAGTAGAGTTGGTGGTGTTGATTTTCGTGCATAGGATGTATTGTCCGCCCGCTTTTATCACAACGGAGCTTTGATGATGGGGAGCAAGCTCACCAAGATAACGGTAAAAAGTCCGTACTCCATCGACGCGGATACGCTTTGGTCGGCGGCGGTCTTTTATCCGGCACTGGCCAATCCGGTAAACAGCAAAGCCTATTATAAGGGATTGCCGGAACGAGAGGCCAAAAGCGGCGACAGTCTCGATTTGCGCATGCGATTGTTCGGTTGGCTGCCGTCAACGCCCTGGCATGTGGAAGTGGTTGAACGAAACGACGCCGAAAAGACCCTCAAAAGCGAGGAGCGCGGGGGACCCGTGAAGACCTGGAAGCACGTCTTGAAGGTCGAGGAAAACGGTCCCATGCAATCGCGCATTGTCGATGAAATTGTGATGGATGCGGGGCCATTGACGCCGCTCATGGCGCGCTGGGTGAAGAGCATCTATGGCGCGCGCCGCAAGCATGCAATCAAGCTCAACAACGACTAGTTTACTGCTGCTTGACTGCCAGACTCTCGACACCGTTGGCAATTCGATCCCGAACCCATCGGTGGCGCATGTTCTGGGTCCGGCCGGGATGCCAAGCCATTATAATCCTATAGTTAGGCAACGAAAACTTTGTCGGGATTGGAACCAACGCTCCGCCCGCTAATGTGACGATGGACCGGGGGACAACCGCGACATGAATATCATCTTGGAGCAAATCAATGACGTGGGCTGTCGATGGAACTCTGTAAGCGATGCGTCTTGAGAGGCCCTTGGATTCTAACAGGACCTCAGTAACTCCGGGACCTGAGCCTGTTGGCGAAATGAGAACGTGGTTGAGTTTGGTGAACGCCTTCAGGCTAAGTCTCTTGTCCTTGTTAGGATGATTTGGCCCGCTCGCAACTACGAAACGGTCTTCGCAAATTGATTTTTGCACGAATTCCTCAGTCTTTGTGTGTGCGGGCAGGTTCGAAAGAGCGACCTCCGGCATTATGACCAGGTCCAATTGATGGGATGTCAGAGATTGCGGCGTTTCAATTGATGGCGTCTGCATGATTAGATCGGCAAATGGCGCATCAGGAGATACGTTTTTTTGCCATGTCCGCAACACGAGCGAAGTCACCACATCTGAACATGCGATAGAATAAGAGAAAGGGGCTTTGGGATCGAATGGGCCTTGTGGTTCGGTGACTTCGCGTAGTCGTAGGATTGCATCCGCCAGCTTTGGAAGAAGCGATTCTGCGAATTGTGTTTTGACCATGCCGCGGCCGGCCCGAACGAGAAGTTCATCTTGGAAAACGTTCCTCAGTTCCCGAAGCGACCGGCTCATTGCGGGTTGGGTAACACGGCGCCTTTCAGCGGCAGCGGTCACACTCTCATCTTCCAGGAGCCAATACAGACTGAGCAGCAGATTGAGATCGATATTCTCGAGTTTCATATCAAATTTTTATGCATATTATGTTTTATATCTATTTGAGTTATAATAAGCCATTGCTTAGCCTTCGTCCATATCGACGAAAGGACCGACCATGGAACATCCTCACCGAAGTCTTATTGTTTGCCTCCTGATTATACTTATGTCGGTTCGCCACGGAGCCGCCATGGGTCCTTTTGAAGAGAAAGACTGGTCGGTCGATGGGGAGCACGAAAAGTATGGGGATTGGGCCGATGTTTTTGAGAGGGCGCCGCGCGTTGCACTTCACAAGGTTCTGACCGGGTATGTGCTCGCCGGACCGGATATCTTGATTAACCCCAAAGATCCACGAACGCCCGATGCCTACCAACAAAAGATCTGGGTGCCGTCCCCAGCTTATATCATCGAGCATCCAAAGTTCGGGGCTTTTGCCTTGGATGCGGGACTGCGTGCGGGACAATGCGATTACGGTACGCGGCCGTTCTATTGGGTGCCCTGCAAATCCGAGCCGGGTATGGATCTGACGTCTTACGTGAAGTCACATCAGATACAGCTCAATGGCGTCATCATCTCTCACTTTCACGGCGATCACGTGAGCGGGCTAAGTGACCTGCTCGGCTACAAAAGGATTGATGTGCTCGCGAGCGGGCAAGAAATCCGAGCCCTGCGATCGCTGTTGCCTGTTCGTTTCGGATATGAAGCGCACATGTTCGACCGCCCGATGACGTTGAGGCGCATCGACTCTGCTTTCGAAGACATGCCGATCCTCGGGCAATTGGCGAACCTTTTCGGCGATGGTTCCGTGTGGCTAATTCCCACGCCTGGGCATACGAATGGACATTTATCGGTTCTGATAGTTACGGCAAAAGGTCCGGTCTTACTTACGTTTGATGTGAGTCATTTAAAAGCGGGGTTTGAACACGGCATTCGGCCGGGGTTTGTGACGCGTAAAGAGCAAGCTGACAACAGCCTAAATAAACTCCGCCAGCTGACGGGGTTCTATCCCGAAATCCAAATTATATTTGGGCACGAACCGAGCCAATGGGAGGCACTTGATGACGAACAGGAGGTCTCTCATCCGTAAGCTTGTCATGGGTTGTGTGTTTCAGTTGCAAAACACCTTAGGTTTTGCAACTGCGATAGGAATAAATTCCGGATAGACTGTTTTTGCACGTTCGTAATTGGTACGAGCCGAGGATAAAGATGCAACGGTCGCAGATTCATCACCTCAAGTTCAGCTCTCTCGTCCTTTTTGCTTTGCGTAAGCTAGGTAATCCAGTTAGATTCTCGCTGTAGTGAGTAATTGGGGCGTTGGCTTTTGGAGTGGATATGAATCTAGCTACCTCTGTTCTTGATATTGCTTCGGAGATCGAGAGAACAAAAAACAAAGCTGATCTGGCTCGATTTTTGGAAAAGACGCTCAGCCAATTTGGAGTTGAACGATTGGGCGTAATCGAACTTGTTGGGTCAAAGAATCGACTGCCGATCAATTGGACGCCTGGATTTGAAGATTGGAACAGCCACTACTTTGGGAAGAATTATAGATTTCACGATCCTATTGTTAGATCATTGTTGGACTACGGAACAACTCCAAAATTCTGGTCCGATATCGAGCAGACGCTTAAGTCAGGGTCGCAAGCCTGGAGAGTAATGAACGAAGGGCGAGAGTTTGGATTCGGTATGGGCGTCACTTTCCCAATCCCCGGCTCTGATGGCTACCTTGCCGCAATCACCGCAATCGGACCGGTGGTTGCGAAAGAGAGCGACGACTGTAAGGCTCTCGACGTTATTTCGACTTATATCTATCGACAGTTGCTTGCCTTCGAAAAAACCGAATTGAGCGAGGACAAAGTCGTCCAGCTCACCAGAAGGGAAAAAGAGTGCGTTCACTGGCTGGCGGAGGGCAAGACCTATTGGGATATCGGCGAGATTCTTTCGGTTTCGCAAAATACCGTTCGACGGCACTGTGAAAATGTCAAAGAAAAGTATGGGGTGAGTTCGCGCACACAAACGGTCGTTGAGGCCATTCGAAGAGGCGATCTCTTGCCATAAAGAGAGTTTAGTCAATACTCAGATTCGACCATAGAGGCGTCTCGCCTTTAATGTTCAGCTCAAACTTCTTTTTGGGTAAAGGAGTTTGCAATGCTGAACGTCATAACCAAATTCAATTCGCACCTATACCAAAGTGAGCTTGATCAGATGTTCGAGCTTCGGCACAGAGTTTTGATTCAGGACCTCGCCTGGGAGCAACTCGGCGGCGAAAATGGTCATGAACAGGATCAATTTGATACAGAGCAGGCAATCTACGTCGTTGCAAAGCAGGACGACAATCAAAGGGTGGTCGCTTGCGCCCGCCTTCATCACTCGCTTCTACCTAACTTATCCTCGGAAGTCTTTGCTCCTCTGTTTGGACCGGCGGGCGTTTTAGCTGGAATGAACGTCTATGATGGAACAAGACTGGTTGTGGACAAGGAGAGTGCTGATCCTCGGCTCTATCGAAATCGAATAATTGTTGGTGTGGGTCAGATTGGCGAAAAGCTCGGCGCGACCGATCTTACCGGCGTGGCGTACTATGACCAGTTTCAGCGATATTTGTTGGGTGGAACGCCGGTACGCCCGTTAGGCTTGCCGGAATCCGATGGGCAAAGACGTTTAATTGCATTTGCTAGGGATTTGAGGCCGGCTGCAAATCAAAAACTCCAAGAGGCACTGTCATATTTCCCGGACACTTTGTTTGATGACGAAGATGCCGACTGCCTTGTTCAGACGAAAAGGTACTTACTCAGTCTTATTCCTCAGAACGCGACAGCGGCCTAAATTCATGGCTTAGACAGAGCGTTCAAAAGTTCTGGGGACTGTGTATCGAGTTTGCCCCCAGGCCCTGTGGTGGTGGAGCGTTTTTCTGACGTAGCTCAAACCAACCCCGCATAAGGCGGTGCGGGATCGTATTCCATGTAGCGCTGAACCGTTCGGGCGTGCTCGGGCGAATACATCTGGCCGATCAGCCAAAGCGCCATATCGATCCCCGCCGAAACGCCGGCCGCCGTTACGACGTTTCCGTCGCGTACATATCGGGCATTGTCGATGACTTCGCTGGCTTCGTTCCGCTCTCTGAGGGTTTTGACGAAATTCCAATGGGTGGTCACGCGTTTGCCTTTCGCAGGACCGGCCGATGTCAGGATCAAAGATCCGGTGCAGACGCTGGTAACCCACCGACACGTCTCTGCTGTGTCTCTGACCCATTTCAGGAGGTCCTGGTTGGTCACTTCTTTCCTTGTACCTTGACCGCCTGGAACAAGCATGACGTCAAGAGCCGGGGCATCCGCGAATGCGTGATCTGTTTCAACGCGCATGCCCTTGGCACACTGCACGGTCTTTCCCAATTGGGATACAAGAACGCACGTGTGTGCTGACTGTTCCTGGCTTTCGAGCACCATCCTCGAGACGGTGAACACCTCCCATGGGCCCACGAAATCCAATTCTTCAGCGCCGCCGAAGAGAAGTAAGCCGATTGTCTGTGGCATGTGTCATTTCCTATACTGGGATCGCTGTCGAGAGCGTCGATTGGGTGGGTGGAACATAGAAGCGATTGCGATAGTCAGCCGGAGAGACGCCGAGATGCCGTTGAAAGGCGCGGCGCATGCGTTCTGCATTTCCAAAACCCGTTGAATGGGCGACGCAGTCCACGGGCGCGCCTTCCCGTTCCAAGCGGCGTCGGGCGGCTTCAATCCGTGCGGATTCAACGAAGCGGGCAGGGGTCGTGCCCGTAGCGGCCTTGAACTTGCGCAAGAAGGATCGTTCCGACATACAGGCACGGTCTGCAAGAACGGGAACCGTGATTGGCTGGCCAACGTTCTCCAATATCCACTCCAAGACGTCAGCCATCGGACTATCGGTTGTTCCTTGCGCTATAAGGTGGGCGCTATACTGGGATTGACCTCCCGGACGGATCATGTACATCACGCGAGACCGCGCCACGGCCAACGCCACTTCGTGGCCCCAGTCTTCTTCGATGAGTGCGAGAGCGAGGTCCATGCCGGATGTCACTCCGGCCGATGTCCATACATGCCCGTCCCTCACATAAATCGCGTCCGGGTCAACATGGGTTGTGGGATAATGACTCGCGAGCTGTTCGCACAAGCGCCAATGTGTGGTTGCGCGCCGTCCGTCCAAAAGGCCGAGGCGGGCGAGAACAAAGGCGCCACTGCAGATGGAGATTGCACGCTGAGCTGTCTTCGAGACATCCCGGACAAATGCTGTCAATTCTTCGTCTCGCACCGCACTTGATGTTCCCGGTCCTCCGCACACCATGATTGTGTCGATCGATTTGCGGTCCTGTTTGGAAAAGTCTTTGAACGACTGATCTGTATGAAGATAGATGCCACAACTCGTTGAGATCTTGCCGGCCCGTTTGGCCACCAGCGAGATTTCGTAAGCTGGCGTGTCGCCCGTTAGAAAGTCGCTTGCGCCGGCAAGGACTTCGAGAGGTCCCGTAATATCAAGTATCTGTGCGTCGTCATGGGCCACCATGACCACACGGTGAGGTTCTTTGGGCGCCTGCCCCAGTGGAGCGATATCAAACATGAGGGCAGTCTAAGAGAAGATAGATTTGTCGGAAAGGTCAAATCACCCACTTTTTCCGCCACGTATCGGTCGTGAGAGCAGCTCCGCCCCTATTGGCGCTCCATCGCCTTGCTAGTGAAGGACGGGCAAGCGCCTTTTCAGGGCGGACGGAAGCGGGGCCATGACGATGCGGCGGAGGGGGCGCCAGCCGACGCCCAAGACGATGACGGAAAGACCAAGCGTCACAATTGTGTATAGAAACGCCGATCCTGCATCGGTGCCGATCTCGTTGAAGACGAAGGCAAAGGCAAAGCCCAAATAACTGAGAGCTGCAACCAAGACGGCTCTGCGATCAACGATGAGGGCAACCAACGTCAAGAATAGAAAAACCGGGAACACGATCAGTATGCCGGAACTCTCGCCTGCATTATCTCTTATCGCTTCAAATGCCATCATCATGACGGAATGTACGATCAAGGGGGCGGCGGCCAAGTGGAGCCAAAAGGCACTGTCGGACCGGCGCGTCATTCGCTCGCGGTCGGAGAGATCATAGGCCATGGCCGCCAAGAATATCAGAATGCCGACCATTAGCGTGATGGATGTCAGACCGTAAGAGCCTCGCAGGTCCGGCCAAACCAAATAGATCCCAGCGAGGACCGAGAAGTAGGTAGAAAAGGCAATCAAGAACAAGCTGTAAGGGAGCCTAAACCGCGCATAATAGACCAGCATGGCCCCTAAGGTGGATAAAGGTACGGCCAGAGCGAGGTAGCGATCGTTTGGATTGGCTTCTTCGGGATTTTCGAGGCCCAAACTGAAGCTGACCCATTCTCCAACGGTCAGTGCACTGACACCCGAGGCGATAAAGAACGCGAAGGCTGTTGCCGCCGTGATGCTTGGCAAGGTGAGGCGAAGCCGGGCCGCAAAGAGCTCTGAGAGAAGCCACATGCCTGCAGCCGATGCGAATGCGCCCCACGTTTCCAGTCCCCATACTTGAAAGACACCGCCGATCCCGCCCGCCAAAAGCAAAACACCCAGAGCCAGAAAAACATCATTGAACCCGCTGATCAGGCGAAAGCGCTCGTCTTCGCTGGAAGGGCCGTCGCGTTCGGCCGCCAAGCGAAGAAGCGCTTCCATCTGCTCGCGGGTGATGATCTTTTGGGCGACGGCCTTTTCGAGGATTTGCGGATCGATCATACCAGCTCCTTGGGGTATTCGGTCGTTAGCCTGGCAATGACAGGTAACAACGGTGTTAAAGTACACCATAAATCTGTGATGGCACCAGAGCCATCCGGTTTGTGCGGTATTGCCGGGGCGTGCTATGGATCCGCGAACGTCATGCAGTCACTACATCCGCGAGGAGTTTATGAGCTACGAGTGTTTCAACGTCGAAATTAAAGACCACATTGCGCATATCCAAATGCAACGCCCGGACACGTTCAATTCTATGATCCGGTCCTTTTGGAACGAATTGCCGGAAATTGTCGAGGACATCAATTCCGGCGGGGACGCACGCGTCATTGTGCTGTCGTCCACCGGCAAGCACTTTTGTTCGGGAATGGATTTGGCCGTGTTCACCGATCCAGCGCCCAGCGAAGGTGAAAGTGTTGAGAGAGGTCGCCAACGTGAGCAATTGCGTCACTTTGTAAAGCACTTGCAGGACAGTTTCAGCTGTCTCGATAAGGCGCGCATGCCGATTCTGGCGGCCATTCAAGGGGGCTGTATCGGCGGCGGTGTCGACCTGACATCTGCTTGCGATGTGCGTTACGCCACAAGAGACGCCTGGTTCTGCATTCATGAAATCAATATTGGTATGACGGCGGATGTAGGGACGTTTCCGCGCCTTTGCAAACTTATCCCCGAAGGCTGGGTGCGCGAGCTTGCCTACACAGGGCGCCGTCTTTATGCGGATAAGGCCAAAGAAATCGGTCTCGTGAATGACGTGTATGACAGCCAGGAAGATATGATGACGGCGGTGATGGAAACGGCGAGGGAGATCGCTTCGAAATCGCCTCTTGCGGTCACCGGGTCAAAGGTCATGATGAACTATGCGAGAGATCACACGATTGACGACAGTCTCGACTATATCGCGGTTTGGCAGACGGGCATGTTTCAGCCCACTGATATGGCTGAGAGTTTTGCCGCTAAATCCGACAAGCGCGAACCGGAGTTCCAGAATCTTCAACCGTTGCGTAAGAAAATGTAGGTCCCAATGAAGCTGTTTGACGATCCGATCTCCGGCAATGGATATAAGATCCGTCTTTTGCTGTCTCAGCTCAATAAGCCGTACACCTATCAAAAAGTAGATATCGGGAAAGGTGAGACGCGCACAGAGGCCTTTCTTGCGCTCAATCCGAACGGCCGAATCCCTCTTTTGGCTCTGGACGGAGGGCAGATCATCGCCGAGTCGAATGCCATCCTCTTCTATTTGAGCGAGGGAACCGGCTATTTGCCTACGGATGGTTTGTCCCGGGCGCACGTACTTCAATGGATGTTCTTCGAACAATATAGTCACGAGCCCTATATCGCCGTGCTTCGCCATTGGTTGAAGCATTTGGGCAGGGCCGAAGATGAAGAGATCAGAGAACGCCGCGCCAAAGGATATGCCGCGCTGGATGTAATGGAAAGTCATCTAAAGGACCAAGATTTCTTTGTGGGCGAAACCTATTCCATCGCGGACATCGCTCTGTATGCGTACACGCATGTGGCAGAGGAGGGCGGATTCGATCTTTCTAACTATCCCTCTGTCCGCGAGTGGCTGAGCCGAGTCGCCGCACAACCAGGATATATTGGGATCGAAGAGGTTCCTGATGGCTGACGACGAGCGAAAGCAGACAATCCTCCTCACTGCAGCGGAGCTGGGCCGGACTTCAGAATACAGGATAGTTCATCCGCTAAATGACGAGTCTGTCCGGTATACGAAGCCACTTGGTGATCTGACGGGCCTCAAAAAGATGGGTGTGCATCTGGTCAGGGTGGAGCCGGGCAGTCAGTCCTCGGAATTACATAATCATGAAATCGATGAGGAATTTGTCTATATCCTAGAAGGGCGCGGCGTTTCTGTGATCGATGATCAAGAAACGGAAGTGGGTCCCGGTGACTTTTTGGGCTATACGACCAGCGGGCCCGCCCACATGATCAAAAACCCGTTCGATGAAGATCTCGTTTTTCTGGTGGCAGGTACGCGGTCGGAAATGGACGCCAACACGTACCCGCGTATCGGCATCCGTCAATTCAGAGTGAAGAGCATCAATCAGCGTGAATATGTGAAGCAAGATGACATTACGCACGTGACCATCGCAGCGCAAAAGGTGGAGCCGAAGGACGCTTAGCCTAGGGCGGTAGAGAGATTAAGCCGATTGCGGATCTCCTCCGGGCCAACGCCCTGTAACCTAAGTGCCCGAAGGGTTTGATCCTTGTCCCGTTTGGCCAGACGTTTTCCGTCTTCCCGATGGATGAGGGGATGGTGACAATATTCGGGAACGGACATGCCAAGCAATTCCTGCAGTGCCCGCTGAATGTGCGATGCCGGAAAGAGATCCTCTCCCCTTGTGACCAGTGTGATGCCTTGGTGATGGTCGTCCAATACGGTCGCCAGATGATAGCTCGTGCCGACGTCCTTGCGGGATAGGATCAGGTCGCCGAAAAGGGCGGGCTCGAGGGCGAGCGTCTTTTGTGTTTCGTAAAGTCCGTGTTCAAAGAATGTTGCTGTCCTCATGTCCAGTTTTGCCGCGTTAAGCCGTACGGCGAACGCCTGTCCCGCCTCGATTTTCTGCCTCCGATTTTCGGGGCTTAAGGTGCGGCATGTGCCCGGATAGAGAGGACCTTCTGGGCCATGGGGTGCGTTCGGCAAATTCTTCAGTTCTTGCTGTATTTCCTTCCGAGTACAGAAGCACGGATAGGTAACGCGCCGGGCTGTCAGTTGATCCAGTGCAGACGCATATGCCTCAGTACGCGAGGTTTGGATTAGGGGGGTGTCGTCCCAAGACAGCTGCAGCCACGAGAGATCTTCATAGATTTGATCAATGAAGTGAGGCCGACACCGGGTGGTGTCGATGTCATCAATCCGTAGGAGGAATTTCCCACCGCTTTGCCGGGCAATGTCGTGGGCGATGATAGCGGCGTAGGCATGACCCAAATGAAGCTCTCCGGTCGGGCTGGGAGCGAAGCGCGTTGTTTGCGGAGTGTCAAACTGGGGTGGTTGAAACATGACCTCTCAACAGCCGAGCATCTTAGCCGCTAAGTCCTTCGCGGATGTGCACGCATAGTCTTCAGGAGCCACGCGGCCATCGATGATTAGTGTGGCAAGACCGTGGACGATAGACCACGACGATAAGGTTCGAATATCGGTGAGGTTCGGCGGCGCTCCGTTTGCTTCAAGGACCTGAGCCACGCATTGGCGCAGAAGCTCAAAGCTGACGGATGCGGTTTCGAGAAACTCGGTGTGATCCTTGTCGCTGCTCAACTGGCCGCTGAACATCAAATTGAAGAGGGCTGGATGCTTGGCCGCAAACTCGACATATCCGGCGCCGTATCGGTCCAACTGGTCCTGTGGCGACTTGCCTTCTTTCAGCGCCTTCCTCGCGGCGCCTGCAAGATCCTGAAATCCGGTCTGAGCGATTGCCGCCAACAAAGTCTCTTTATCTTTGAAATGATGATAGGGCGCCGTTTGGGACACGCCTGCGCGGCGCGCGACGCCGCGCAGGCTCAATTTGTCCAACCCTTCTTCCTCAAGGATCTGCCGTCCGGCTTCGATCAGCGCTTCTTTCAAGTTCCCGTGATGATAGGCGCGGCTCTCGTTCGGACTTTTGGCCACAGATTGCTCCTCATTGATTCCTCTAGAGCCGTTTTGGTTTCAACGGAATTGCAAAACGGATCCAGACTGCTTGTTTTGCGCGTTTCCGGACGGTGAACCGGACTCCACTTCACCTGGAAACGCTCTAGGGTTTAGGCCACAATTTTTACGTCGTAAAGTATGTTGACATTGTTAAGATTTGTGTTATCTTAACAACGTCAAGATCAAGAGGAGGCATTTATGTTAGATCGCCGTGAGTTGATGCAATTGGCCGCCGCCGGAACAGCGAGCACCGTCGCTGCCGGAATGGGGATGACCGTCGCTTTGGCACCGAGCAGCGCCAGGGCTGGAACACCTCTTTCTTCGAGCAAACAATGGATAGAGGCTTTAGGCCGGTCCTTGAGCACAGAGCATGATTATTCCCCTCGCGTTGAGGGCAAAATACCGGCCGACCTGTCGGGGGCGCTCTACCGGAACGGACCCGGCCTTTTTGAAAGGGGAGGCCATCGCAAGGCGCACGTGCTCGATGGGGATGGTATGATCCGCGCGCTCGATCTTCGCGGCGGCACCGCGCGATTTCGCAATCGCTTTGTGCGGACGGAAAAGTATCTGGAGGAAGAAGCCGACGGATCGCTGAAGTATAGCACATGGACCACACGGTCGCCTGGTGGTGCACTTTCAAATCTGGGCGGTGGCGCCATTAAGAGCCAAGCGGGGGTGACGGTCTATTCGGTCGGGAAAGATCTGGTGGCTTTGGATGAGGTGGGAAGTGTCTATACTCTTGATCCTCAATCCCTCGAGACGACCGGCATGCTTCCCATAGACCCACAGAATCCTCCAGGTGCCTTAAAGGCGCATACGAAATTTGATCCGCAAACGGGCGAATGGCTATTGATGGGTCAAACGGTTGGACGCAAGTTCAAGTTTGAGTTTATGTCCGTCAGCAAAAGGGGCCAACTAAGGTATCACAAGATTATCGAGTCGCCTGCCAATTACTACATTCATGACTTTGCTATTTCTGAGTCTTATTTCGTGGTCGTGTTGAATCCGGCGGAGTTTTCCCCGTTTGGCTTTTTAGCGGGTATGCGGAGTTTTACTGATAGTCTGACCTGGCGTCCCGACCAGCCGAACATTGTCTTGCTTGTGCCGCGGGATGCTTCTACTCCCGCCCGGCGTTATGAGGCGCCGGCCGCATTCATGTGGCATGCTCTTAATGCTTATGAAGCGGGAGACGAAGTCGTTCTCGAGTTTGTGGGGTATGACGAGCCTGATCACTTCATAGGCGATAACCCTCTGTTCAAATCGGTTATGATCGGCGAGGAGGGCAATTCCAAATATCCCGGTACCGCTCGGCGGTATCGCATGAATACAAAATCTTTCGACTTGACCGAAGACATCCTGAGCGACGCCCATCACGAGTTCCCTATGACGTCTACGGATGTGGTGGCTCAACGGCACCGGTTCGGGTATTTCGCTGCCGGTGCGCCGAGCCATTTCTTTGGATTGTCACAACTGGTCCGTATGGATATGGAAACCGGTATGCGTGATACCTATGATCATGGGCCGAATGTCTATGTGGGTGAGCCTGTGCACGTACCGGCTGCCGGGCGCGCCGGTTGGATCCTCCAAGAAGGGCAAGACGGAAACACGGGCAATGGATTTTATGCGATCTTTGCCGCCGATCAGATCTCTGGCGGACCGGTCGCCCGGATTTTGCTCGACCATCATCTGCCGATTAGCTTCCACGGCCATTGGCGCGCAGACGGGCATGCTGCGGCTGGCTAATGCCCCCGTTTTGACAGGTCCTCTTGCTGCGCCTACATATGGTGCAGCAAGGAGGCTTGTTATGCCCGCTGAAAAACTGTTCGTGCGAACCGACTCCATTGAACTCATCCCCGCGGAGCCGCGGCACGGTGAGCACTTTCCACAATTGACCTACGATACGGATCCGCCGCTCTGGGATTACTTTGTCGGTAAGGATATGGCGCTCCTGGACAAGTGGATGCGGCCGATGTGGGCCGCCGAGCGCGGTCTCTTCAGCCACGTCCACTGCACCGTCGCCGTCCAAGACAACGTCGTATTGGGGATCGAAATGGGGTTTGGGCCGCAGACTCAGGGAGAACACTTTCCGGATACGGTGCAATTGAGCCAGAAAGTACTCAAGCCGAACGAACTGGCAGAGGTGATGAATGCGATGCAATATTCCGCTTACATCACACCTCATATTCCTCAAGATGCCTATTATCTCATGCTTTTGTCTGTCGCGCCCGAGGGCCGGAGTAAGGGCGTTGGAGCTAGACTCTTAGAAAACGCGTTCGATGTGGCCAAAGAAGACGGCTTCAAGTCCGTCCATTTGGACGTGTATGCAGGCAACCCCGCCCTCAAGTTCTACGAACGCCATGGGATGGATCGGTTGGTGGAGGTCCGCATTCCGTTCCTCGACGAGCAGCACGGCGTGCCCGCCCACTACCGGATGGTCAAGACGTTCTGACACAGACGATCGAACGGCGCGGACTGTGGTGTTGCGCCGGACCCGTGGCCCCATTATCTTGGTGTCGAACACCGCTTCGAGTGTTTCTGAGTTGAGGGGAACTTATGACTCAATTGACGGGTCCTCGGGTTTTGCCGGCCTCCGGACAGCGGCCCAAACAGCTTGTCGTGCTGTGTCACGGCTACGGTTCGAACGGCGATGACCTGATCCAGCTTGCGCCCTACTGGCAGCAGGTGCTGCCGGATGCGGTCTTCGTTTCTCCTAATGCGCCGGAGCGGGTTCCGGGCGTTCCCATGGGCTATCAATGGTTCGGTTTGTCGCGAATGGGACCGGAAGAAATGGCCGCCGGCGTTCAGAAAGCGGCATCGGATCTGAATGGCTTCCTTGATTCTGAACTCTCTCAATACGACCTAAGCGACAGGGAACTGGCCCTCGTTGGCTTCAGCCAGGGAACGATGATGTCGCTGCATGTGGGATTGCGCCGCGCCGCTGCACCGGCAGCGATCCTAGGCTTCTCCGGGGCGCTGGCGGCGGCGGACCTATTGGCGGCGGAAAAGACCGTTAACCCTCCCATAATGCTCATTCATGGGGACCGGGATCCAATGATCCCGCACGAGGCGATGTTCGACGCGGTGGCTCGCTTGTCGGAGGTGGACCTTAAGGTTCAATGGCACCTTTCAGAAGGTGTCGAACACTCGATTGGGCCGGACGGGCTCGAAATTGGTGGCCGTTTTTTGGCAGATGGTTTTCGGGGTCGCCTTTGAGAGGAAATCGGCTAATATTCAACTATTGAGTCACACCAACGTCACACGGAATCGCGTAGTGTGACTCACACATTGGGGTCCTTATGGCACGGGACAGAACGGCACTTTCCGCCCCAATTTAAATGCGGCGGACGCGCCCAAACCGATAGGAACTTTGGTCGACGCGGACCTTGGAATTTTGAGTGGGTTCCCCACTTTAGGGGTGATGCTTGAGGAACAAGGCTAAGTTGATCTAGGAAAGGAACCGAAGCGGGAGGCAACGCGTGAACGTAAGAGTAACACCGAGCCCAAATCCGGAATCGTGCCCGGCGCTTGTTCTGAACGCGGACTACCGTCCCCTCAGCTACTACCCGCTGTCTTTGTGGTCCTGGCAAGACACCATCAAGGCTGTCTTTATGGATCGAGTGAATATCGTCGCTGAATACGATCAGTATGTGCATTCCCCAAGTTTTCAAATGAAACTGCCGAGTGTGGTTTCGCTGAAAGACTATGTGAGCCATGAACGCCGGCCGGCGTTCACACGGTTCAACGTGTTCTTGCGCGATAAGTTCTCGTGCCAGTATTGCGGCGCAAAGTCGGATCTGACCTTTGATCATATCGTTCCCAGATCGCTCGGCGGGAAGACCACGTGGCAAAATGTAGTCACCGCGTGTGCGCCTTGTAATCTGCGCAAGGCGAACAAGCTGCCGTCCGTGTGCGGTATGCATCCGGCGACTACGCCGGTCCGGCCGAATATGCACATGCTGCATGAAAACGGGCGGGCCTTTCCACCCAACTATCTGCATGAAAGTTGGATGGACTTTCTCTATTGGGATAGTGAGCTGGAGCCTTAAGCGTGCTGGCCGGGTCTGTGCCTAGCGGATCCCGATATTCGCCAGATCGTACACCAAGTCTGATTTGTTCCGTACGCCGATGATCGCGGGGCCTGAATTGGCACGCCAGTCGGTTTCGACGGGCGTCACGCGGGTCCATTCCGAAGTGCAGGTGCGGTGGAGGATGCGCCATTCGCCGCCGCGCCGCTCGTACTTGTCCAGATACCGGCCGGCGGAGAGCTGGTCCATGGGTTGTCCGTCCACGTCATAGCGATAGTATCCGGTCCAGTGAAGCTCGCCGGTGGCGGTGTCGCCGTCCACATCAATGAGGAAATTCGAGTTGGTGTGGTGGGTGGAGGTCCATCCTTTCAAAAAGCCCATCACCCAGTCGACATACTCGGGCGCCGAGCCTTTAAAGATGCCGTGATCGTCCGTGCCGTCCGGCCAATAAACGGTTTCGAGAAGCTCTCTGTCCAGACGGTCACAGGCTCTGGAATATGTCCATGACAAGTCCATGATGTCTTGGCGGTCTAGAAAGACCTCCATGCGTTCGTTAGCCATTGCTGCTTCCTCCACATTAAATGGGAACCATAGGTTCTCGTTACGGGTATTGTCGGCGTTCGTGCAAGATCGAATTGATTTCTATCAGTGTCTCATCCTTTATGCGATAGACTGCAATATACGGTATTCCGGCAATAGAGAATTCTCTAGTGTCCTGCACTCTGCCGGGGCGGCCGATAAGAGGGAATGTCTCGAGGATTCTTATAGCTTGTAAGATCCGTGCAAGGTACTCATTCGCCTTTGCGGTGCTATATTCCTAAACATACTCGTGGATCTTGTCGAGATCTGCGACTGCCGTGGCAGTAAAGCTAATATTCAAGGCCGAATCTTTTCCAAACCAGGTGAGACGGAACTGTCATCTCTGGTTGACGGTTTGCTTCTTTCAAGGCCGCCTCGATCTTCCGTTCTTTCCACTTCAAGTATTCCGCATCCGTGGAGGGTGTTGTCGGCTGAATAAGCTCTTCGAGGCTTGGCTTGTCTTCGATCTTGCCCATGTTTGGACCTTATCCGAAACTAGTTCGTTTGACCACTAAACCTTCTCCGACACTTTGATGGCAAAGCGGCAGGCGGCTTTGATGGCGCCGGAGAGGAGCGGATAGCCGGGGGTCTCTTCGGCTCCGCGCTCAAGGGCGGTGGCGCGGTGAGCGGCTTCGTCCTCTCGGAATTCTGAAACCACCTCTTTCAGTTCTGGATCTTTGTATGTGTCCAGAGCTTTTTCCTGATCGGCGTAGTGTTCATCGATCACCTCTTCGACGGCGGCCGTGCAGGCCATGGCGGCCTTCTCGCCCATAAGGGCCGTTGCGGCACCGAGGGCATACCCGGCCGCATTCCAAACGGGCGCAAGCGCGGTGGGGCGGACCCGCCGCTCATTGATCAGCCTGTCAAAGGTCTCCAGGTGTTCTTTTTCCTGGTCGGCCATGTGGCGGATTTCTTTGGCCGTGCCCCTAGTGCGGGCTCTGTTCTTGAACACCGCCATTTGACCTTTGTAGATCTGAACGGCCCCGTACTCACCTGCATGATCCACACGGATCATTTCCTCAAGCCGCTTTTCGGTCGAAACACCGGGGAGTTGATCTCGCGTGATCTTCTTTCGCTCTACCATCTGTCTACTGCGACGTCCTATGCAAAGTTATGTCGACTGCCGGCTTTGGACTGGTAAAACCCCTTCGAGCCGTTTTCTGCCGGTCAGGCCAAGCCAAAGAATGGCCAGACTTCCTGCAAGAGATATAAGGAAATTGTACCCTGCCATCGAGATCCCTGCCAAGGTCCAGGCGGCTTTGTCGCAGGGGACCACGTTCTTCTGCGTCTGAAGGCTTTCGAGCAGGTTTTCAGCCGAAACGGTTCCCGGCGCTGCAGCGCCCGCCGAACAGGAGGCGGGGCCTTCCCACCAGCCATATTCGACGCCCGCGTGATGACCCGCCACACCGGCGCTCCAGGCAAATGCAAGCGCCAATACCGCATAAAACAGGATTGTCACGCCGCGCACGGGAGTCTTTAGGAATGCGATAAGCGCCAAAACACTGAGCCCGAGAATGACCCAGTGGACTTCGCGCTGCACGAGACACAGATCACAGGGCGCAAGCCCGCCGATTCTCTCAAAGGCGTGAGCACCGGCCAAGAGCCCCGCGCTGAGAGCAAAGGTAGCGGCCGGGAGCCAGATGATTGGCGGCGGATCGATCGTGCGAAGTTTATCCCACATATCTATCAGATTAGCGCAAACGGCCTCGAACTAGAAGAGCCCCGTGAGCCAATCCGAAAACACGGTTAGGGCGGCTGTGCCAACCGTTGCGAGCATTAGAATCCATAAGGAGCCGATAAGGGTGCCGAGGATCATCAGTATGCCGTCTTTCTCGATAAAGCCGAGAGCCATAAGAGCGACCGCGAAGCCTGGAACCGTGTTTGTGCCCGGAAGCGGAATCATGATTGAGGCCGAGAACACAAGAATGAAGACGCCCAAAATGCGCTCTGCGGGACCGATCGTTAGAAATGTCAGGCGTGGCTTGCTGAAGACTTCGAACCATCTCAGATAGGGTTTCGCCCGCACGGCCATGTTCCGAAAACTCTCGGTGGCAAAGGACCTGTTCTTGGCAAAGTCGGGCAGCCAAAGTCTGTGACGTCCGATAATGATTTGTGCCGCGACAAAAACAAGGGGCAGCGAGACCGCCTGCGGCACGCCGTAAAGAAAGGGAATGCAGCATGGGATTGCTAAGATGAGCAGTAAAAAGCCAAAGGCTCTGTCTTCGAGCGCGGCGGTTAGATCGCCGATTGTCATGCGCTCGGTGGGTGTGCTCTCGCCGATCTCAACGAGCAAATCCGAAATACTCGATTTCTCAGTCGATTCTTCCATCGCCTCGGTTTGCGCTGTTTCTCCTTCAATACTCATGAGGTCAGCGGTGTTCGACGCGCGATGCGTCGTCGTTTGAGAGGTGTCCATTGGGTGCGTTACTCGTGTCAGACCGGAACAATCGGGGTGCGCGAAAGTTAATGTTCTGAGAACAGTTTAAGACAAGGCTTTTAACAAATCTCTTCATAGGCTTTTCAAATCAAACCAATAATAAGGAAATTTGAAGACGGCAGCGACGGGACAGCCCTTATGCGGTGGAATGACGCGGCCTTCCGTTGACCTTCCAGGCGAATTGAGTATGATCCGCGCTCTTTCCGGGAGCCAAATGTGGCTCTTGTGTCTTGTTAGGTGTGTCCGGCACGTCAAACGGCGGATGGACCTCATTGCGGATGTGGCGGAATTGGTAGACGCGCCAGACTCAAAATCTGGTTCCGGCAACGGAGTGGGAGTTCGATTCTCCCCATCCGCACCAGTAACCCGAATTTCCAAGACGCTGATTGATGGTTGGGCTGTACTACGAGCCGTGCAAATCAGCCTGCAGAGGAAAAAAGTCTCTAGCTTGCTTTTTGGTGTTTGAAGGGGGCTTGGTGGTTGTGGGGAGCGCGCCTCGCCGGATTGGCGCCAACGGGCTGGCGGACCACGAGCGTCGACGGTTGCGCTTCGAACTTCTGGAGCTTGTCTGCGACGCACTCCATTTCCACGCCGCAGCGTTCGCACTTACAGAAGAACTTACCGGTGACCGGAACTTCAGGTCGATCTGTCTCTCCGTGACACTCGAACAATGAATTCAGGTGACCACATCTTGAACATTGTTGGCCGTAAAACTGCCGCACGTTTTCCCCTTGATTTACTTGCTCTCAAGAGCCCCAAGGCATTGTCAAAAAAATGTGACAGAGATTTGCCGACGTTTCAAGCAGGGTTGAAATGTTTTTCGCGACGTCGCGCGGCAGTTGCATTGGTTCGATGCAAAACTATCATAAATGACTTCGTTTTGGTCAGACCGATCCCTAATGGGTGTTCCGGACAGGCCTTTTGAATCCCGCCCGGTTCATCCGTGTACGTGTTCTGTTGGTTCACGCTGTAGTTGAAGGAACGGCGCAAAAGCACAACTTTTGAGAGAGGATAGGCTAACCAAGACCGGCGCTTCGATTGGCGCGTCCGTCCGTTTGAGAAATGGTCCGAACCTTGCGACGGAAACATTCGAAATCGCTCATGTTCGGGGACGGGGCACAATCTGTTTTCTGCCGCAAAGTCTATCTGCCTTGATCCCGTTCCAGTCGCGCCACAAAACGGACCCAATATTCCTGTTGCGTGCGCGGGAACGCAGGCGAAACGAGGTAAATCAGGGGGTCACTAGGGCTTGATGAACACTCAGAGCGCGCATATGGTCCCCGTGAAAAATTCCAAGGATTGGAGCTCATCTATGAAACTGCTTACTTCACTTGCTGCCCTCGCTTTTTTGGCCGCTTCGTCCGTTGCATTTGCACAAAGCTCCAATCAAGCATCGTCCTCTCAGCCAGCGGCTAATAGTTCCGGCGGCGGAGGCGGCGTCAGTTTATTTGGCGGTGGACGGAAATATGTTTGTGGTTGGCGCGTTACGGGCCCTAAAAACCAGCCGAATACGGTTTTTCACCTGCGTGATCACAAAATGAAGGAGGGAGACAATGTCCGTGTGACGGTCAAAAACGAAGGTCCGGGCTTTGTGATGCTGGCCTTCGGAAACGGTCAAACGACGCGAGAGTTCATCTCTCCTGGCAGTGCTGCGGTCTATACGGTGCCTAAGACCGCAAAACGGGTGCTGTTGTTGGTGCCGAGCAATAGCGATTCAAACACGGCCCAAGGTGTTGTTCAATGCAAAGGCCGGGGCTGTGCCGATCAGGACGAGTGTTTGACGCCCGCGAGCGGCTAAACCCTCACCTTTCCACGCGATTAGATGGTATAAATATCCCCGCCTGGGTCTCCGAGCGGGGATTTTTGTTTCCCGAGACTACATTGTCTCGATTACGGGTCTCCGAGATTTCAATCTATGACGTCTTTAGGATTTCAATCCGTCCTTTCCTTTTGGTTCGATCCGGCCAATACAAAGTCGTGGTTCAAAAAAGACGAAGAATTCGATCGTTTGATTGCTGAGCAGTTTGGTGAAATTCACGCTGCTGCTGCGCGCGGTGAACTTTGGACGTGGCGAGAGAAACCGGAAGGCCGTTTGGCCGAAGTTATCGTCTTGGATCAGTTTTCGCGGAATATGTTTCGCGGCGATCGCCGTTCCTTCGCTTTCGATTCCCTCGCGCTTGTGCTGGCGCAAGAGGCGATTGCTCAAGGTACTGACAAATCCCTTGATCCAGACCGGCGGCAATTCCTCTACATGCCCTTCATGCACAGCGAGTCCTTAAAGGTACACGAACGAGCGGTCGAACTCTTTGGTAGTCTTGAGGCGGAAGATAACTTGCGATATGAACTCCGGCATTTGGAAATCCTCAAACGGTTCGGACGTTATCCGCATCGCAACGAAATTCTGGGCCGGTCTTCGACCACCGAAGAACTTGCTTTTCTGTCGCAGCCCGGCTCTGCTTTCTAGTTAAAAGTCTGTCGCGTGAACGTGATTGGGACGTGAGGGCGTGCCGATGATATTTAGGTGTATCGGATCTAGGAGATACGCCTATGACTCACTCGGTGCTTCGCTCAGTGTTCCTTTCGATTGTTGCTCTGTCTCTCATGGCGCTTGCGCCTGCGCTTGAGCGGCTTGCCGTGGCCGAGTCCAAATTGGTTGACCCTGTTTGGGACGTCTTCGAGGCCGACTCCAACATCGAGGTGGATCATTCGGCCTGGACGGCCTTTCTTCAAACCTATGTGACAACCGATGCAGAAGGGATCAATCGGGTTGCCTATGCTGATGTAACGAATACGGATCAAACAGCACTTGATGATTATCTTACCGACTTACAGAGTGTGGACCCGCGGCGTCTGAACCGGAACGAACAACTGGCCTACTGGACGAATCTGTACAATGCGCGGACGGTCGATCTGATCCTTGAGTATTACCCTGTTAAGTCGATCAGAGAGATAAAGTTCGGGCTCTTTAGCACAGGCCCATGGGGCGAGCCCCTGATGACAGTGATTGGGAAAGACCTCAGCCTCAATCACATCGAAAGCGGCATTGTTCGCCCGATCTGGGATGAGCCTCGGATCCACTACACCTTCAACTGCGCGGCCTTGGGTTGCCCCAACTTGGGCAAAGAAGCCTACCGGGGTGCAACAATCGAGAGGCAGATGGAAGAGGCGGCAAACGCCTATGTGAACCATTCACGTGGTGTGGCCTTTGATGAAGACGGCGAATTGATCCTTTCAAAAATCTATGCTTGGTACAGAGAAGATTATGGCGAGGGCAAAGAGGGAGTCCTAAGCCACATCAAAAAATATCTTCCGGCCGATACAGCGGCGCTCGTTCGCGAGCGAGGCAAAGTGGACAGCTACGCCTACGATTGGGACCTCAATGATGCGGCAACAGCGGAATAGGCGCACCGCGATCATTCGCTCTTCAGGAACGCCAGCCGTTCTTTTTCGGCTTTGAGAGTTCCCTTGAGTCTTTTCGTTTTCAGCTTCTCGGCAGGTTGGGGAAGAGGGGTCCATGTCCGGCCGTGTTGGTCTTTTACTGTTTGGGTGATGAAAGTATCCCGTTTTGCGTTATGGACGCACATGGAGATGGGACCATCCCGGGTCATGGTCATGAACACACATGCCTCACAGCGGTCTCGGGAGAGGGTGCGGGCATCCATGAAGTTGTGAATGTAGAAAGTTAGCTTGCTGATCTTTCCTCGTGACCTCAATAAGCCTGGTATGAGCGCGCGCACTTTCCTGCCGGCGGTCTTGACCAGGAGGGGAAGGATTTTGGGGTGGCGTAAACATGCTTTTGTCACGCGCCCTGCCGCCTTTCCCAGTTTCTTGCGGTCCAAATAGGTGTTCTCGAGCTCGCTGAAGATCTTTTCCAAGAGCATAGGCTCGTCGAAAAGGGGTGTCACCGTTGTTCCTGAGACTAGGCACGCGGTGTAGGCATTACACTCGGGATGGCCGACTTGCGGGCGTGTTGCCCATAGGTCGGCACTGGCCGCTGCATTTACCGCTTCTTTCACACAGGAGATCGAGACGCTTCCGTCTGACTGTCCAAGGACACCGCGTCCGGTCTCGGCTTGCAGCTGAAAGGAGCACAGGTGAATATCATGAGCCTGTTGAAGGAAGAAGCCACACAGATCTTGGATCTGAGCTGCATTTCCATCGAATACCGTGGTGTTGAACAATATGTCGAGGCCCAGTCCCTTTGCACGCGAGATATAGTCCAGACGCAGGGCATTTAGTTCCATCTCTGTTCGAAAGCCTGAACGCTCCTGCGTGAGATCGACATGAAAGGCGACATCTCTCAGTCCGGCGCTTGCTAATCGTTTCAATAGGGGACGCGTCGCGCGAATACCATTCGTAAACAAGGATGTGGCGAGTCCGCGGGATGCGGTGTAGGCGACGATTTGCTCCAGTTCGTCGTGGTCTCTGAGAGTGGGGTCGCCGCCCGTGATTTGAACATTTGTATGCGGACCATAGTCGTGAACGATGCGATCGATGCGCCGGAATATTTCTACGAGAGGCAAGTCGAGCACGGCCTCGGACTGGTCGGACAGATAGCATAGTGTGCAATCCAGATTGCAGCGTTGGGTGACTTCGAGCGCTACACACCCCATGGCGAAGTGACGCCCCGCCATTTGCAATGGAGAATCCAGATTGTGACGGACCAGGGCTTGGTGAAGTTGATGCCGGTGATTGTGTTCTTGTGGCCGTTTTGCGTGAACCGGCCAGGCGCGGATTTCAGATGGTGAGAGACCATCACCTTTTCCGTTTCCCTTGCCCATGAGTTCCACTCACCATTGACGATGTTCAAACGCTAGTCGGCAGGTTCTTTCGGGGCAAATGAACGCTTTTCACGTTTTCGTTTGCAAGTCATTGTCGGCCATGTCCGGAAGTCATGGCTGCTTGTTCGGATGCCCTCAAGACAAGTGTGCGGGAAGCGTGTAGATGGGCGCAAACGGGAGATTGAGCCAGCATGAGTGAAGAGAGTGTCTATCGTCTTGAAGGGGACGGAATAATCCCCAACAGACTTTCCGCGGGTCCTTGGAATCCGGACTTCCAACACGGCGGTGGTCCGGCTGCGTTGTTTGCCAGGGCTGCTGAGACCATTGAGAGCAGGGTCCCCATGCGGGTGGCGCGGCTGACCATTGACCTCTTGCGGCCGGTGCCTGTCGCGCCCTTGGAGCTTAAGAGCGAAGTCGTCCGTGAAGGCTCGAAGATCCAATTGTGTGCTCTGTCTCTGCGTCATTCTGGAAAGGATGTCGCCCGAGCCAGCGCTCTCAAAATTCGTGTGACCAAAGACGAATCGGCGGGTGCCGAGATTGCTGTCGAGGATTCGCTCGATGTTCCGCTCTTTAATCAGTTTGAAACGGATCGCAGAACCGAAGGCCGGTCTGATTTTCAAAAAGTCATTGAGCGGCGTAATGCTGTCGGAGGGTTTACGGTGCCCGGACCGGGGGCGTGTTGGATCCGCGTCCAGTTGCCGTTGATCGAAGGTGAGGCCAACAGTCCCTTGATGCGGGCGGCTGTAACGTCGGACTTTTGTAACGCCACATCGTCCGTATTGGACGTAGAGAAGTGGAGTTTCATCAATGCGGACGTTTCCTTGAGTCTGACGCGCGAGCCCGTCGGCGACTGGATTCTTCTAAACGCCGTCAGTTGGATGAGTGCAGACGGTGTGGGCATGGCGAGCGGCCGGTTGGCGGATGAGACCGGCTATTTCGGCCGTGCTTTACAGAACTTGGTTCTCGAGCCGCGATAGGCTCGGCGATCCCACAGCGGGGTCGAGCGCCCACGCTAGAACAGGCGAACGATCGATTTCCCAAAGTTCATACCCGCCAGCATATCGCAGAATGCTTGCGGTGTGTTTTCAAGTCCATCCGTGATGTGATCGAAACTTGCGAGCTTGCCCTCCTGGAGCCATCCCGTGATTTCTGCGAGGATGGCGGGAGCGTCCTCAACATAATCAGAGAACATAAAGCCGCGCATCATCGCCCGTTTGGTGACCAATTCCCAAATGTTTCGGATGCCGGGAGCCGTTTGATCTGTATCGTAAGATGACACGGACCCGCACAGGGCAATGCGGGCGAATTCTTTAAGGTTGCCCGCTGCGGCGCTGAGCAGCTCGCCGCCCACGTTATCGAAGTAAACATCGATACCATCTGGGAACGCATCTTTGACCAAACGGTCTAGCGGCGCACTGGTCTTGTAGTTTATTGCGGCGTCCAACCCGACTGCGTCTACCAACCAACTGCATTTCTCCTGCGTGCTCGCCGTCCCAACGACGCGGGCTCCCTTGAGCTTGGCAATTTGGCCAGCGACGGTTCCCACTGCGCTGGCGGCGGCCGAGACGAGGACGTCCTCGCCCGCTTTGACCTCTCCGACATTGAGCATACCCAGATGTGCGGTGATTCCTGTCGGGCCAAGTACCCCTGCAAAGTAATAAAGGGGCATGTTTGCGGGATTATCTATAGGGATTGTGATGTCCGATCCGTTGGTGATGACATAGTCTTGCCAGGATGACCGGGCGAGAATCTGGGTTCCTTTTGGGAAGGATGGCGCCTTGCTTTCCACGACTTCTCCGAGCGTGATGCTCATGGCGGGTTCGCCGAGGGGCATGGCCGCAAGGTAGTTATCGCTCGCGCCCTCCTGCATCCATTGGCGGAACCCCGCGTCCAAAGAAAAGTACTGGTTGCGGAGGAGGAATTCTCCGTCGCGCACGGGGCGCAATTCTGTCTCAGTCACTTGAAAGTTCGACGGTTTGATTGGACCGCGAGGGTAAGAAGCGAGAAGAACTTGACGGTTTTTCATAGCCTGCCTGCGATTCCGATTGAGGGAGCCTCAGTCTTAGGCCGAATTGGGGGCTGGGCTCAAGCCGAGTAAACGCTTCTCTATTTCCTCTTTGTCAAGATCAGTGGGCGAGATCTACTTCAAATAGCCTTCCAGCTTTTCGAGGACTTCGCCCCAACCGCCGCGCCGGTCTTCTGGCGAGTCCTGCTCGTTCAAAAGTGTCAGTTTATCCGTCACGACCAATTGGCATCCATCTCTTTGTTCTGAGAACTCAAGAGATATGATGGAAGCAGAAATCAGTGTGTGGCTTTTCGATATACGTTCCGAGTTGATGATATGCGTGCCCGGGACAATATCCAGATAGCGGGAGTCCTCAATGTAGGGTTCTTCACCCTCGGGGCCGAAGACGATCCTTTTTGTCCCGCCCACTTCAAAAGCGTGTTCCTCGACGGCGCCGGACCACCCATTGTCGCCCGGGCAGCACCACTGCTGGAGAGCTTCGGTGCTTTGCCAAGCCGCGAAAACATCCTCGACGGACGCACCTAAAGTGCGTGTGAGTTGAATCGTTTCGTGGATCAAAGTCATTTGTCACCTCCCTTGTTGAGGTACTTCTCCAAGCTGTCGAGTTTGCGTTCCCACCCCTTGCGCCGGTCTTCCAGCCATCGTTCGATGAGTTTCATTTTGTCTTCTCCAATCTCGCACATTCGTACACGGCCTATCTTTTGAGTGCGGACAAGACCGACACCTTCCAACACCGCAATATGTTGATGCACCGCGGACAGTGACATGTCGAACGGTTCGGAAAGCTCCGACATGGAGGCCTGACCGGCGGACAAGCGCTCGACGATTTGCCGTCGCGTTGGATCGGCGAGTGCGGTAAAGAGTTGGTCGATTTCGTTCATAATACTTTAGTTAGCACTTAAGTATTATGTCAACAACAAACCTGCGTCAACACTTTACGCAATGCTGTGTACGTTCCGTTTTTCGAGTTATTCCGCCGGGGTCGGTTTGGGGTCCGTGGGCTTCTTGGCAAATGCGACTTCAGGTGTAGGGATAATGCCGCTATTGCGCGACTTTAGCTGCTTGATGATGTCGTCGTGTCGGGCGTTATCGATCCGGTATTTGGAGCAACACCAGACCGAGACCACGGCAAATCCGCAGACGATCGGTCCGTACAAGAGCGCCAGCCAAACAATCTTGTCCGGCGGAATGTCTGAGGGCAGAATATTCTGCCCTTTTGGCCATGCAATCAGATCCAAAGCGATGCCGGCCACGAACTTGCCCAATCCGGTGGTCGCCTTCGATGAGAATGTCAGGGCACCATAGAACACGCCTTCTTGGCGCTTACCGGATTCTAATTCGTGCTCGTCGGCAATGTCGCCAATCATAGAGGGAGATGTCACGAGGGCTTGCATCGTGCCGATCATTTGTACGAAGCGAAAGACCATGAGCGTGATAAGCAGTGAATTCGATCCGGCTGGCGGCAGCCATCCTGCCAAGTAAAGGAGAATGGGGATGACTTGCCAAAGGGCCCACCAAGCGATCGCTGCCATGATGATGGGTTTCTTGTCGAATCGACGGTGAAGGGCGCGAGTCAGGAAGGAGCCAACAAGAAATCCCGCCGTACCAATTATGATGAGAAAAAAGAGCCTTTCGCTTTCGAGCTCCCAGATATAGCTGCCGACATAGAGGGCCAGTGCGGTGTCGACCCCCACCATGACGAATAGAATCAAGACGCCGGAGAAGAACCAACGAAACGAATGGTTCTGGAAGGCGCTGACGACATCTTTGACAAACCCGAAAAGGCCCGGTTCATCCGTGTCGCCGGGTTTCGACAACCGAGGAATGAGATGATGTGTTCCGCGTGCGCACCAAAGCATTGTTCCCACCATGATGAGAGCTAAAGATGCCGCATAGGGCGGGTAGGCACCCGCATTCCATTGGCCTTCCTCGCCGGCGAAGAAGACCAAAAAGGCCAGAATGTAGACGGCGGCCTGGCCGGCAACGCCCAACCCTAATCGGAATTGGGCAATACTCGTCCGCTCCGTGTAGTGTTGGCTGAGCTCCGCACCCATGGACGCGTGGGGCACATGGAACAAGGTCAGCGCCACCCGGGCGCCGATGCCAAAGATTGTCAGCCATAGGAATAAACCGATTTGGCCGAGGCCCGCCGGGGGCGCGAACACAAGAAAAAATGTTATCGCCAAGGGAATGATTGAAACGTACATGAAGGGGTGTCGGCGACCCCATTTCGATTTCCAGCGATCAGAGATTGAACCCACAAGAGGGTCGGTGACAGCATCGGACATAAGACCGATGAGAAGGGCCAGACCCGCCAAAGACCCTGACAAGCCCAAGAGCTGGTTGTAGTAAAACAGCAGAAAGAAGCCGAATGCATAGTTCTTAATGCTCTCGGCGACCTGGCCGACGCCATAGGAGACTTTCTCATTGAGCGTGAGGGGCCGGTCGTCGGTCAAAATTGGACTCCTTGAGACGTACTTTTCGGCATCCTCTTCATTTCGCAATCCGTGTGCAAGGTGGATTTACACTCAGGCACTGTCGCCGGTATCAGCGAAAATGGTCGGACCAGGTCGAAAGTGTATCTCGCAGAACTTTTGCGTTCACAGAATAAAGCCTTTCTCTGCCGCGTTTGCTCGCTCTCAGCAGACCTGAATTGACCAATGTTGAGAGGTGGCGACTGATGGTCGGCCAGGAACACTCGAAGCGGTTGGCGATTTCGCCTGCGGTGCATTCTTTTCGAAAATGAACCGACAAAAGGATCTGGCGTCGTGCGGGGTGGGAGAGGGCTGCGAATACCCGGTCTGCGGTTTCGAGCTCTGCGATCCCCTTTGGTTGGCTATCCGACATGGAACTCTGTAACGTGAGGGAACTCCATGTTTGGTTTTCCATCGCGGACTTCGCACAATTGATCCATCGGCTCCCAGATGGCCATGACTTCAGGATGTTGGTGTGCGCGCTCGGCGGCGCCTTCCTTCCACTCGAAGATCTCGAAATAGATGGGCTGTCCGGTATCTTGCTCGTGACCTTTGAAGTGCTGAGGGGGTCGGTTGGTCACGAGTTCAAGCCGTTCAAGTGTTGGCCAATGGTTCTTCAGTAAAACCTCGAACTTTTCTTCGTTCCCTGAGGAGACCCTGTAATTGCAGATCACGATCGAAGTCATGTTTCTTGTCCTTATATTTAGCGACTGCGCTAAATATACTGGTATCTTTAATATTTAGCAAGCTCGCTAATAATTTGGGGTTCTGAGACTGTTTGCCCTCTCAGACGGCAAGAGGCATTTCAGTGCCTGAATTATGGGACACAAAAGCAAAAGATGGCGCGGGCGTCATTTTCGCTGGTGAGGGCGGGCAAAATAGAGTAGAACTAGCACCCACTGTTGGGGAGAGGGCCCGGCGTCGGCAATCGGTTTTTCACCAGGCCTTAAGGCAAATCCGATTAAGGGTCGTGAGCCAAATCCAGAGGATAGAAGATGAGCATCGCTGAAGACCAAAGTCTCCCTGAAGAAGAATTCGTTCCCATGAGCACGCCGGAGGTGGACCCTTGGTCCTTGCCGCTGGAAGAAATCGACATGAGCTATGGCCCTCTCTTTCGAGATCAAAAGCATTTCGAATACTTCCGCCGTCTGCGTCAGGAGGACCCGGTCCACTTGTATGAGAAGAATCCGGATATCGGACCCTATTGGTCGATTACAAAGTACAAAGACATTATGGAAGTGGATACCAACCACAAAGTCTTTTCGTCCGAGCCTTCCATTGTATTGATCGATGAGATCTTGCAGGAACAGCAGGCGCCTATGTTCATCGCGATGGATGAACCCAAGCACGGTATTCAGAGGAAAACCGTCTCCCCGGCTGTGACACCCTTTCGATTGAGCGAGTTGGAAGGCCTTATCCGTGAGCGGACATCGAGTGTTCTTGACGGACTGCCGATCGGTAAGCCGTTCAATTGGGTCGATGAGGTCTCGATCGAACTTACAACGCGCATGCTTGCAACTCTTTTTGACTTTCCGTTTGAGGACCGCCGTAAGCTGACCTTTTGGTCTGATATCGCAACATCGCCTCCCGGCCTCATTTGGTCGGAAGAAGAGCGGATGGAGCATTTGCTGGAGTGTTTGAACACGTTCACCACGCTCTTCAAGGACCGCCAATTCGAAGGAAATGAAAGCCAGGACTTTATTTCCTTGCTGGCGAATAGTCCGGATACCCGGGATATGGACGGGGTCGAACTCTTAGGCAATCTGATCCTTTTGATCGTTGGGGGCAACGATACCACGCGGAACTCCATGTCGGGCGGTGTTTGGTTCATGCACCAAAATCCGGATCAATTCGCAAAGCTGAAGAACGATCCGAGCCTCATTCCCAATGCGGTTTCCGAGATCATCCGCTATCAGACGCCGTTGTCTTATATGCGGCGTACCGCCTTAGAAGATGTAGAGATTGGCGGTAAGCTGATCAAAAAAGGCGACAAGATTGCCATGTGGTATGCCTCCGGCAATCGGGATGAAGACGAAATCGAAAATCCAGACGATTTCATTATCGACCGGCCCAATGCGCGTCATCATATGGCGTTCGGCTACGGCATCCATCGCTGCCTCGGGAACCGGGTAGCCGAAGCTCAACTGCGGATCGTTTGGGAAGAGATCCTAGAGCGCTTTGAGCGGCTGGAAGTCATCGGTGAACCGGAGCGGCTGGAAAACAGTTTCGTGCACGGCATTACCGACTTGCAAGTCGTGTTGCATCCCAAGCAGTAACTCACGTCAATGACGTCTCGAAGAGAGCCAGCAGGCGGGACCAGGCCCGTTCCGCCTGTGCTTCGTTGTAGACGCGGGAGTCCGGGGGGCACCAGCCATGCAGCGCGCCCTCATAGACCTCTATCTCTGCTGGCAGTCCGGCCTTGTCATATTCCGTGCGCAGAATTTTCTTCGTTTCCGGTTCCTTTTCGTCGTCATTCTCCGCTATCGCAAAGAGGAAACTTGCCTTCATTTGCGGGATGAGGAGATGCGGACTGTCGGGGCCGTCGACGACAAGGCGCCCGCCATGAAAGGAGGCGCCGGCTCCGATCCGGTCCGGCACAGCTGCGGCGGTGAACATCGTGAACGGGCCGCCCATGCAATAGCCCATTACGCCCATCTGCCGTGATGTATCCACCGCAGGCTGAGCGTCCAAAAACTGAACAAGAGCCCCGGCATCGCTCATCGTTGTTTGCTTGGACAATGCCATCGCGAGGGGAAGGACAATGTCCCGGGTCTCTTGGTCCTGGAAGCTGGCGCCTTCAGCGACGACAGGCGCCTTTGCTTCTCGGTAATAGGGATTGATCACAAGGACCGCATATCCAGATTGGGCCAGCCGCTTTGCCATTGCACGAAACGCAGGGCGCAAACTCAAAACATCTGGCCAGATGATGACGCCCGGGTGTTTTCCGTTTGCCGGATGAACGAAATAGCAGTCTGCTGTGCCGTCGGGCGTGGGAACGTTGACTTCGGATTCCGTTACTTCGGCTGCGTTTGCGGGGACGGGGAGCATGAGCGCCAGTGTGGCGGCGGCTGAGCCCGATGTAAACGTCCGTCGTGAGAGCTGCCCCGTTTTCTCCAAATAGGCATTGGCGTCTTCTACCGTTTTTTCGTTGCACATGATTTTCTCCCCCTTGAAGCTCAAGCTATGCTGCTAAATTGGTCGATCTAACTCAAGTGGGAAAGACCGCTGAAGCCGTCCGTCGCGAAAAAGTGTTTCCAAAAAGAAGCGTTCAAACTCTCCTCAAATCCAAAGTCAGAGGATAGTCGGGATGAGGCGTGTACGGTGTGATTGTCGTTCCTTCCGGGGAATGACCGAACGGAACGAATCTTGATTTCAATCGGCTTTCCGCTTCGCGGTCGTTGATCGGACGGAGCTCCGAGTTGCGCCCGCCGGGATGGCCAGTATAGATCGTGCACCCGGCAACCGCCCGTGCGTTATATCTGTCATAGACATCGAATGTGAGAGGGGTGTGTGCCGGGATCGTAGGATGGAGACAATAACCGGGCAACCACGTGCGATAGCGTATGCCAGCGACTTGAGTGTCGCCTCTCTCTGTCCTCTGCAGAGGCAGCTTGTGGGTGTTGCACAGGACGGCATACCGATCGCTCAGTTCGCCGCGCACTTGAACTTGAACTCTGTCGAGAGAGGCATCGACAAATCGTGATGTGCCCGACGGTACGTTTTCTTCGCCGAGGACAGGCCACGGTTCCAGCGCGGCCCTGATCTCCAGCTCGACCCCTTCGTGCGCGAGACGCCCGAGCACCGGAAAGCGAAACTCAAACTGAGGCTCGAACCAAGCCGCGTGAAACTCGGTGCCCAGATGACGGCTGAGATCGCCAAGAACAGCCAAGAAGTCTTGCCACACAAAGTGCGGCAAAAGGAAACGATCGTGCAGATGGGTCCCGAAGCGAATGAGGTGTTCTGTGTACGGTCTTTCCCAAAAGCGAGCAATCAAGGCTTTCAACAGAAGTTGCTGTGCCAAGCTCATGCGGGGATGTGGCGGCATTTCGAAACCACGAAACTCAACCAGTCCCAATCGGCCCGCGGGTCCGTCCGGGGAATAGAGTTTATCGATGCAGATTTCCGCCCGGTGCGTGTTCCCCGTTACATCCACAAGAAGATTGCGGAAAAGTCGGTCGGTCAGCCAAGGCGGAATCGTCTGCTCACTGTCTGAAAATGGATCAGGCACTTGATTGAGGGCGATCTCCATTTCATACAAGGTTTCATCGCGCGCCTCATCTAGCCTCGGGGCTTGGCTTGTCGGTCCAATAAAGATGCCGGAGAATAAGTAGCTGAGAGAGGGGTGGTTCTGCCAATAGCGGATTAAGGAGCCCAAAAGGTCCGGACGCCGCAAGAAGGGGCTGTCTTCAGGCACGGCTGCGCCAAGCACCATATGATTTCCACCGCCCGATCCGGTGCGGCGGCCGTCTACGGAATAGGTGGACGCATCAAGGCCCAGAGACCGCGCGGCGTCATACAAAGTCTCAGTAATTTCCACCTGTTCCTGCCAGTTGGCCGCCGGGTGAATGTTGACTTCCAGAACCCCCGGGTCGGGCGTGACTTTGATCAGGCCGAGACGCGTATCTGGGGGCGGAGGATAACCTTCGATATGGACCGGCATTTGAAGCCTTTCTGCGGTGTCTTCGATTGCGTTGATCAAATCGACGAACTCTTCCGCAGACTGCACAGGCGGAAGGAAAACGCACAAGCGGCCGTTTCGCGGTTCAATGGTTAGCGCAGTGCGGATGGCGAAGCCGCCGGCGGAAAAGATCTCCCCAGGTTGAATGTCATCATAGGCGATCCAATCGTCTTCCTCTCCGATTGGAAGCCAATCGGCCGGTGCGCCCGATGGTGCGCCGGCCGGGTGTGGTGCATATGAAGTTCCGTTTGCAAACCCGTTTAGGGGATCCGATGTCATTGTCTGAAATCTGGGGCCGTCGCTCTGCCAGGGTCGCCGACGTTCGAAGGGGTCACGGGGAATGACATGGGGGTATTCGTGATCAGGTATGTATCTCAATGAACTCAAAGGGAGACGAAATCCCGCGGGACTGTCGCCGGGCTTGAGAAACAGAAACCCGCGCCGGGTGCGCCATTTTTCGCTATGCCATCGGAACCGAGTCCGTCCGGCCATCCGGTGGCGGCTTTGTTGGGCCTGGATGGGAAGAACGAAAGAGGCGGGTGTGTTGAGGCCGCGATCGAAGACGGAAGCCAGGCCAGCGCGCTCGACCGGGTCTTCCAACCGGTTGTCGGAGGGATCAAGATTGGGTGCGAGTTGACGCTCGCGAAGTAAGTACTCGGCTGCGTCCTCATAGGCAGGTGTAACGAAGTCCCTGTCGATGAGGAGTTCGTCGCACAGTCCATGGATGAAGCGCTCGGCTTCCGCGTGAGTGGCGGGCTGGGCCATTCCTGACTCAGGCGCGATGAGCGAGCCGTTCTGCCAGAGGGGTGAACCATCGCGCCGCCAATAGAGACTGAAAGCCCATCGGGGCAAGGGTTCGCCGGGATACCATTTTCCTTGGCCATAATGGAGAACTCCGCCTGGCGCGAAAGCGTCTCTCAGCTTGCGGATCAGCTTGTCTGCATAGTCCCTTTTTGTTGGTCCCGTTGCGTCAATGGTCCATTCGGGCGCGTCACGGTCATCTGCGGCAAGAAATGTGGGCTCGCCCCCTATGGTCAGCCGAACATCTCCTTGACGCAGTCTCTCATCGACCTTCTGGCCTGCCTGATAGATTTGCTTCCATTCGTGTTCTGAGTATGGAAGCGATACGCGCGGGGTTTCCGTGATGCGTGTGACTCTCATGTCGAATGAAAAGTCCACGTTGCACTCGCCGATGGCACCGGAAATGGGGGCCGCGCTTTGCGGTGCGGGCGTTGCCGCAAGGGGGATGTGACCTTCACCGGCGAACAGACCTGACGTCGGGTCCAATCCGACCCATCCTGCGCCGGGAAGGAATGCTTCCGTCCAAGCATGAAGGTCGGTGAAGTCTGCTTCGGGACCCATTGGTCCGTCGATCGGAACTTCGTCGGCCTTGAGCTGAATCAAATAGCCTGACACAAACCGTGCGGCGATCCCGAGATGGCGCAAGACATGCACCAACAGCCAGGCGCTGTCCCTGCAAGAGCCCGAACGCTTTGAAAGCGTTTCTTCAGGTGTCTGAACACCAGGCTCCATGCGGATTAAATACCTGACCTCTCGCTCGATTTGTTGATTCAAATCAACCAAAAAGTCAACAGTTCTTGATCTGTTGACGTTGATCGCCGCAACGAAATCTTCAAAGAGCGGGCCTTGATAACCCGTCTCTAGATAAGGTGAAAGATCTTGCTCGAGACTTGCATCGTAGACGAATGGAAAATCTTCTGCGTGTTCTTCGAGAAAGAAGTTGAAAGGGTCAATGGACTCGATTCTTGCGAGCAGGTCGACCTCAATTTTGAGGTGATCAATTTTGTCTGGGAAAACGAATCTCGCCAGATAATTCCCAAACGGATCTTGTTGCCAATTTACATAATGCTCCTTTGGTGAAACTTGAAGGGCGTAACTTTGGATCGGAGTCTTGCAATGTGGTGCCGGACGCAGGCGAACAGATTGAGGGCCCACGGACACATGTCGATCGTATGTGTAGGACGTCGAGTGCGTTAACGCTGTCACAATTGTCACGAAAGACTTCCTCATAAACTGAACAGAAAAGGAGGCGGGCATGACCGCCGTGCGAGACTATCTTCAGCATTTGACCGCCAAGCAATACTCCTTGCATTCGGAATGGGCAGGGATGAACAAGCCGAAAGCTTGCGGTCAGAATTGCCCAATGTTTGATCAGGCTTGGCAGATTCTTCATCGAACGTCGACAATCGGGGCTCGCCCAAAATCCGATCTTAACTTTGTGAGACATGGCCGAATGACGCTGTGCAACATACGCTGAGAGAAGTTTATCCTTAAACAAAGAGCAGGAGTGAGATTGTGACGCTTGGAACCGGCATACCGAAGGAGGGGGATCTAACAGGTGTGTCCGCGTCGTCAAAAGTGCACAACGTTTCGAAGTCTTCGTATGACGGTGCCTTTAATGAAATGCGTTCGAACGGTCAGATCCGCAATCTCTATGAAAATGTTCACCGCTGGATCAACGAGCAAGGGGTCGGAACCCTCCTTTCTAAGACTGAGGAGGCCGAAGCCCTCTTTCGCAGAATTGGCATTACGTTTGCGGTTTATGGAGCAAATAGTGACCCGGAGCGTTTGATTCCCTTCGATCTTGTTCCCAGGATCTTTGACGCAAGCGAGTGGGAGCGGCTCAGTCAGGGCGTAGCGCAGAGAGCTCTGGCGTTGAATGCATTCCTGAAAGATGTCTACTCAAACGGGGAGATCTTAAAAGCGGGTATTGTGCCAGAAAGTGCTGTGAGCCACTCAGCCGGATATCTTGATCTCATGAAGGACTTTAATCCGCCGGGAGATGTTTACACGCACATCGTTGGGACCGATTTGGTTCGTACTTCGCGTGATACGTTCCTGGTGCTGGAGGATAATTGCCGGACTCCGTCGGGCGTTTCTTACATGCTTGAAAATCGGGAAATCATGGTACGGATGTTTCCCGAGCTTGTTGCCGGCGATGCCATTCAGCCCGTGAACTCTTATCCGCAGTTGTTGCGGCGAGCACTGGAATGGGTGAAGCCGGCCAAATGTGGCGGACGTCCATCCATCGTGTTGCTCAGCCCGGGACCTTACAACAGCGCCTATTATGAGCACTCGTTTCTGGCGGACGAAATGGGCATTGATGTTGTTGAAGGGGCTGATCTTTTTGTCGATGGCGATCTTGTGTGGATGCGGACGACGGAGGGGCCGCGACGGGTTGATGTGATTTATCGCCGGATCGACGATGATTTTTTGGATCCGGCTCAGTTTAACCCTGAGTCCGTGTTGGGTGTACGCAATCTTATGGACGCCTACAAAGCAGGCGGTGTTACCATCGCAAACGCCCCTGGAACCGGGATTGCCGATAACAAAGCCATCTATCCGTACGTACCGGATATGATCCGATTCTATTTAGGCGAGGAGCCTCTCTTAGACAATGTTGAAACGTGGCGATGTTCCGAGCCCAGTCAATGCCAACATGTAATTGAAAATTTGAGTGATCTGGTGGTGAAGCGGGTGGATGGATCGGGAGGGTACGGCATGCTGATCGGCCCAAAGGCGACAGCTCAAGAAAAGCAGGACTTCGTAGAGAGACTCAGGCGGAAACCGGAGGACTTTATCGCACAGCCGACACTCGCGCTGTCCACATGCCCGGTCTTGGTTGAGGAAGGTTTGGCTCCCCGCCATGTGGATTTTCGACCCTTTGCAATTGTTGGAGATGGCGTGGAACTGGTGCCCGGCGGCTTGACCCGAGTTGCTCTGAAGGATGGGTCCTTGGTGGTCAATTCCAGTCAAGGCGGGGGCGTGAAAGACACATGGGTCTTGGCTTCTTAGTTGTTCGCCTGCGTTAGATCATTGTGCTTAGCCGAACCGCAGAAAATCTCTATTGGATCTCCAGATATATGGAGAGGGCGGAACATACAGCGCGCCTCGTTGGTATGGCTTACCGCATGTCGGGACTGAAGGGCACATTTGGCGGAGAGACGTCGGAGTGGCACAGCATTCTTGACAGCTTGGGGTCCTTGCACCGCTTTGCGCCATCGGATTTAGACATTAATCAGCACAATGTTGCTCGATTTCTTATTCTCGATACGAATAACCCTTCAAGTGTGACTTGTTGCTTTGAGCAAGCTCGCCAAAACGCCAAAAGCAATCGTGCGGCCCTTTCGAGAGAAGTTTGGGAAGTGATCAACAGCGCTTGGGGGGACATACGGGTGATCTCGCAAGAAACCGTTTTCGGTGCAGCGCTGCCCACGCTGTTGGACTTGGTGATCCGGACGGTGGCACTTTACCGAGGAACAATTGATGGATCGATCTTGCGGGACGATCGCTATGATTTTCTCCAGTTGGGCATTATGATCGAGCGTGCCGACAATGTGGCGCGCCTTCTTGATGTCTGTAATCAACGGGAAAAGAAGATCGCACAATCTGGTGACAAGGGCACGACTCATCATTGGATGACAGCTCTTCATGCGACAAGCTCAGTTCGAGCGTATTATGCATTATATAAAGATGATGTGTGTGCTGATCGGGTTTCCGACTTTTTTGTCTCTAATCGCGTCAATCCGCGTTCGCTGTACTTCTGTGTCAAAAGTGTTGCCGTGCATCTGGTGCATTTAGAAGACAGATACCAGTTTCGGCCAGCGTGCTTGGGAAATGCAGAAGCGCTGCTTTCCTTCATTCAACAGGAGCCGGGAGGAGAGGGCCGTGCCAACGGGCTGACCGATTTTCTTGCTCGCTTTGTAGGCCTGAACGCAGCCCTCTCGGATCAAATTGCGCACGCTTTCGGGTTTCGGGATGCCAAAGGCGGCGTTGGGCCGGCTTCGGTGCTAGAGGGATGACCAATATTTGTGCAGATTGATCCGATTGCGGCCGCTGGGGTGCATTTAGGATCATAAGGGCGCCTCTTTGTGGATAAGAGGGACTTTTCCGTTCGATCTTAAGATTCTTTCATCTGGCCGAGCTAGATACCCCTTAGAATTTTGGGGACATGTGGCTGGGAGCGTTGGCGCACGATGAGAATCTTTTTAAGTTCGAGCGGCAGCGTGCATCATTAAGACAGATTTGGTAGGGGAGATGTCCGGAGCCATATACTCGTACTGGAGGGGCGAGCAGAACAAGATGACTTATTGCGTTGCGCTTAAGCTCAAAGCGGGCCTCATCATGCTGTCCGATACGCGGACGAATGCGGGTATCGACAACGTATCCCAGTTTACCAAGATGTTCACGTGGCAGTGGCCCGATGACCGTGCAATCTGTCTGATGACGTCGGGCAATTTGTCGATTACGCAAAGCGTGATTAGTTTGCTTCAAGATAACATCGACAATCCGAAACCCGACATTAAGACACTTCAGAATGCTGAAACAATGTACCAGGTTGCCGAGATAGTCGGCGATGCGATGAAGTATGTGCAAGGACGGTTCGGCCCCGGCATCGGCGCGGCTGGTGAGGATTCTAGCGCATCGATTATCATCAGTGGTCAGAGGATCGGAGGCATTCCTAGATTGTTCTTGGTTTATACGTCCGGCAATTTCATTGAAACCACGCCGGATACCTGCTTTTTCCAGATTGGCGAGCACAAATATGGCAAGCCCATCTTGGATCGGGTGATCAACTATGACACGTCTATCGAAGACGGTGTTATCGCGGCGCTGTTGTCGATGGATTCTACGCTTCGATCCAACCTTTCAGTCGGAATGCCGTTGGATTTCGCCGTCATCCGTACAGATACCTATCGCTTTGAAGTCAAAAAACGGATTGAAGCAGACGATGAGAGTTTTCACCAACTGAGCCATGCCTGGTCGGATGCGCTGAAAAGCGGATTTAACCAAGTGCGGGGAATGTCCGTTTACCCCTAGAGCGTTTCCAGGTGTGAGCTTGAGAGTCGATTGATCAATCGACCAAGCGAACGGAATCGTTCGGCGCGAGTGCGCCTCACCACCGTCAGGAAACGCGCAAGACAAAGAACCTGGAGCCCTTTTGCGTTTTGGTCACAACCACAATGGTTCCAGGACTTACCTCTGGGGACCGTACTGGCTTTCCAATTGGCGTAGGAATGTGTGGAGTGAGCGCTCAGGGACGAGTGCGTACGTCCGATTTGCAGACAAGAGCTCGGCCATGCGGTCGATTCGAAACATGCGGAAGTCTTCCCGCATCTCACACCATGCGACGAGCGTCCACACCTTGCCCCAAAACCATAGACCGAGGGGTTCTACAGCCCGGGACGTGCTTTGGCCTTTCTCGTCCTGATATTCAAAGCTCAAAACTTCTCTTTCATCAATCGCATGTTCGATGAAATCGATCCGCTCTCTGAGGGCCTTTGTCATGGTCATTGGCGGTGCAAAGATTTTCGTATTGCCCACGCGGGCACGCTCGCCTTCCGGCACGACGGCCTCGATCTTGACGAGGGCCTCTTCTGCCGCAATGGCCATGGCCGAACCGCCCCATGCTTTGACCATGCGGGCACCAGCCACGAGGGCTACGATTTCGTCTCTGGTGAACATGAGGGGCGGCAGATCGAAGCCACTTCGCATGATGTAGCCAATTCCAGCCTCACCGTCGATGGGGACGCCGGTGGATTGCAGATCGGCAATATCGCGGTAAATGGTTCGCTCAGAAACCTCTAGTTTCTCGGCTAGCTTTGCGGCGGTGATGAGCCGGCCGCCTCTAAGATATTGGACAATCTGAAAAAGCCGGTCGGCACGCCGCATAAGCCAAGCCTGTATCGTTAGTTCTCAGCCACCTTAAATACACCCACGGAGTTACCCTCCGTGTCGATGGCATAAAAGAATGAGCCAGCGGGGATTGTGATAACATCGGAGACGACTTCGCCGCCAGCCTTTTCAACCCGGCCCATGGCATCCTTCAGCTCAGAGAAGACCGCAAGATGAGCCGTAATGCCTTCTCCCTTCGTCGCCGGCGTGCCGGGATACAAATGACCGGCCGCACCGGTTCCGCCGGGATAGGGCAGCATCACCATGGGGTTTGGTCCCGTCGTGTCGTCCTGAAGCGGTGCCTCAAGGACAATCTCGTAGAATTTCTTTGCGCGCTCCATATCGCTGACGGGGATTTCCGCCCAGACGAGGCGGTTGGGATATTGTTCAGACATTCGTGTGCTCCTTTTTTTGACTTGGTGTCTGAAAGGTATGTCACACGGCTCCTGACAGCTTCATGTCAGGAGTGGCTTGTCGCATTGACCTCAGTCTTTCGGCCGAACTTGTAGACCTTGAGACAAATCGTACCGCTACTCTCGAAAAAAGGGCCGGTCGCCGGCAATCGTAACGCGCTGCATTTTGCGCACTTGTGGGAAATAATCGGATGCGGCGTAATGTTGGCAGGCTCTATTGTCCCAAAAGGCAATTGAGTTCTTCTTCCAGCGGAACCGGCACTGGTATTCGGGAATGCTGGCACGACGATAAAGATAGTCGAGCAGCTCGTCGCTTTCTTCTTTCTCCATTCCCTTGATGTGGTCTGTGAAGCCCACATTGACATAGAGGCCGTTGCGTCCGGTTTCGGGGTGTGTGCGCACCACCGGATGCTCTTGGGAGGGATGGCGGGCGCGGATCTCCGGGTGTTTCTCTTTTGGGTAAAGACGCCCAAAGTTCTTCATGTAGTCGTGAAAGGCGGTCAGCCCACAGACTTTATCTTTCATATCGTCCGGCAGTCCGTCAAAGGCGGCATACATGTCGCAAAACAGGGTGTCGCCGCCGACGTCAGGCACTTCAACGGCGCGGAGGATCGAGCCCAGCGAGGGCTTAGGCCGCCAAGTTACGTCGCTGTGCCAGGCGTTTTCCCTGCCTTTGCTGTCCGGGCCGTGGGCGATGTGTAGCACCTCGGGGTGTTCCTGGTCTTTCGGTGTGAGCGGATGAATTTCCAAGTCGCCAAAGCACTTCGCGAAGGCGATGTGTTGGGCGGGAGTGATGTCCTGATCCCGAAAGAAGATGACCTTGTGCTCCAACAAGGCGGTTTTGATTTGGGAAAGCATTTCATCACTGGGTAGGTGACGGAGATCGATCCCGCTGATTTCGGCACCGATCGTCGGGCTGAGTTTTTCAATTCGAAGACTTGCCGCCGATTGCGTGTGTGATTGAATGTTCATGGCGTCTCCCATCTTGCCGGTTCCCGTCTGTTCACAAACATAAGCGTTGCCACCTTTTGACTAAGGACTCAGCCCGGCGGCCTGTACATCCTCCGGCAGCCAGGTCTCGTGAATGTGCATCCATTTGAACGGTTTCTGCTTGGCCAGGACCACCGTTGTTAGCCGGCCATTGTTCGGTCTCGCTGAGGACTTGGCTGCCCACTGCCATTCCGTGTACGTGGCAACGACGTGTTCTCCGAGATCATGGACAAGCGTGACATCCCGAATTTCAACCTTAAACGGGGGATTCGAGCCCAAGGCGGCTTCGAACATGGAGAGCAGGCCTTCTCGGTCCAGATGGTTGGCGTCGGGCGATATGAAGATCAAGTCGTCGTCCAAACGAGGTGCGAAATACGCGCCCAATTCTTCCTCAGATGCAGTACCGCTAAACCAGCGGGTAAAGAAGGCGTGGACATCTTCCACTTCGCGCCGCACTGCATGCTCGAGCTCATCTTGGGTCATCTTAAGAGAGGTCCCGCTTCAGACCGGCTTCGGTCAGGATTTCGTCCGTGTGCTCGCCAATTTCAGGCGGGTCATAGCGAATTGTGCTGGGTGACTTGGCGAAACGGAGACCAGGCTTCATGGCGCGGTAGGTGCCTTCGCCGTCGAGTTCGCGCTCTTCGAAGAGGGTCTCCTTGAGTTGGGGGTCGTCAAAGATTTTGTTGGGCTCATTGGCGATCATGGCCGGGATCGAATGCTCTGCACACAAGTGTAGCCATTCTTCAGTTGTGTGCGTGGCTGCTGCCTCGTCCATCATGGCGTAATACTCCTTAACCCGGCCTGCGCTGTCAGCTTGGGAGGTAAAGCGCTCACTATTGTACGCGTCCGGAATACCGCCGAGCTCCAAAAACTTGGCCGATTGTTCCTGGCTGGCCGGCAACATCGCCAAATAGCCGTCTTTGGTCTTATAGGGCCGGCGGTTGGGGGTAATGGTCGTGGTCATCCCAAAGCGCCCTGTGGCGGGTTTGAATGTTTCTCCATAGAGGTGTTCCGCCATAATGAACCCTGTGAACGTCTCCAGCATTGGGACACAGACATATTGACCTTCGCCAGTTTGTTCTTTGTGCCGGAGCGCCGCCATCGCGGCAATTGCGGTAAACAACCCGCACGTCTTGTCGGCAACAATGCTTGGCAGCGGCCGCAAGGGAAGGCTTGGATCAACAAGTGTGCTGAGGCCGCAGGCGCCGCTGGCCGCCTGGATCAAATCGTCGAAGGCTTGACGGCCTGCATAGGGTCCTGCGGGATCGTAACCCATCGCCTCAACGTAGACGATATCGGGTTTCACCTTGACGACGTCGTCGTAGGCAAAGCCCAATCGAGCAATGGAGGAGGGCCGCATGTTGTGGATGAATATATCGCCGGTTTTTACCAGATCGCGAAGGGTTTCTTTTCCTTCCTCAGACTTGAGATCGAGCGCGACGGATCTTTTGTTGCGATTGAGTGCCACAAAGACCGGACCCATGGTGGGCGAGTTGGGGGCTTTGCCGCTGCCTCGCCGTTGACGGTCGCCGCCCGGTTCTTCGACTTTGATGATATCGGCACCCAAGTCTCCCAAGGTTTGGGTGGCGTAAGGGCCTAAGACAAACTGGGTGAGGTCAATGACCCGAACCCCCTGAAGAGGGCCCTTATTGGTGTTCGTCATTGGAATTCTTTCGGTCTTTATTGGTGTCGGCCGGTACTTTATCTGGGCCATTAGTGAATGCAATCGGGGAAGTTCATTATCGGCGAGGATACCTTGACCCGCGCGGCGCGAGCGTTTACAAGCCCGCTTTCGGCGTTCACCGGCCGTTTGCGACCAGTTGGACGTGTGGGTCGGCCCCGCCACGGCGGATCTTCATCCTTCGATTTAGAGGTTTAAAACAATGTCCCGTTTGTGCGAGCTTACCGGAAAGCGGCCGATCACTGGTCACAATGTCAGCCACGCAAATAACAAGACGAAACGGCGTTTTTTGCCGAACTTGTGCAATGTAACGCTGGAGAGCGACGCGCTTGGCCGATCCTTTTCCATGCGCGTGTCGGCAAGCGCCTTGCGCAGTGTCGATAAGATTGGTGGCTTGGACCTGTTTCTCCTAAAAGCACGTGATGAAACGCTCCCGGAACGGGCTCTTAAAATCAAAAAGGAAGTCCAACGGGCGGGACAGGACGCAGGCGCATAAAGCCCTCTCTCGCAAACGGCTTCTCCGCACGGCGTCATATTTGCACCACCCTTTGTCATGTATCAATCTGGCGCGCTCGTCGTGTCCGGGACTTTGGATTTCGGACCTTCTCCGCGCCGTGTGAGTGACACAGATTGGATGGTGCGTTATGGCGGTTGATGCGTATCCCGCGACGGTTAAGGTAAACAAACCCCGACGTCGAGGCTTGCTCGATCAAATCGGCGCGTCAATTCTATTCATTTTGCGTCTTATACTGCCCCTGGTTTTTTTGGGATCCGTCTTCCTCCTTGCCGACCTGAACAGTTGGCAATCGGTTTACTTTCTTGACCCGTTTTTTGAAGAGGAGCTCGCCCCTTTCCGGCCGGGCGAGTGGCTCAAGGCCGGCCACCTCATCTTTCCACTGACTTATTTTGTTATCCATCTCACCAACCGGCGTTATGGTCCCAATCTATGCGTTGGTTTGGTTAGTGTATTCTGGTTGGCGACGGCCGGATCAATCGTATGGGATCAATATGTTTCGGATCTCATTTATGTTGACATCACGCAAATCAACACCCGGACCGTTCTGGCATTTGCCATGGGAGTGATTGTTTCGCAGGCGATGGCCATCTGGGTCTATGAAGTCACGCGTGGGCACCCTTGGTGGCGCGCCCCTTTGATGGCTTCGCTTTGGGCATCGGGCACGTTCTGTCTCATCTTCTTTGTTGGCGCATTTTATGGGAGTGATTTGGTTTGGGTGAATCGAATGATCACCTACTTCGCGCTCATGGTTGGTACCGCAATTATTATGCTGGTCCCTTATTTCCTTCTGAAGTTTCTAATACGGCCGGTCAAAGGCACAGGATACGTTCCCGATTAAGCGGGTTGCTGCGACCCATTCAGATTGGGGGGAAGGCGGCTTGTGTTAGCCCACAAGTGCAGAACGCCGTACAGCCCTGGGGTTGGCCGTCCGTGATTGTGCCGGGGCGTGTTGTTCTTCGAACAGTTCGGCCAATTGCTCAATTATCGTTCCGCCGAGCTGCTCCGCGTCCACGATCGTCACTGCGCGTTCGTAATAGCGCGTGACGTCATGACCGATGCCAATCGCAATGAGTTCAACCGGAGACAGACTTTCGATATAGGCGATGACTTCGCGCAGGTGTTTTTCCAAATAGTTTCCTGCATTGACGGACAGCGTTGAATCGTCCACCGGGGCACCATCTGAAATAACCATCAATATGCGGCGCGTTTCCTGTCGTGCGATGAGGCGATTGTGCGCCCATATGAGGGCTTCGCCGTCAATGTTCTCTTTCAATAGGCCTTCGCGCATCATCAGGCCGAGGCTTTTGCGGGCGCGGCGCCACGGGGCATCCGCCGGCTTGTAGATAATGTGACGCAGGTCGTTCAAACGGCCCGGCGAAGGCGGTTTTCCGTTTGCCAACCATTGTTCTCGGCTTTGACCGCCTTTCCAGGCTTTTGTTGTAAAGCCCAAGATCTCCACTTTAACGTTGCAGCGTTCAAGAGTGCGCGCCAAGATATCGGCGCACATGGCTGCGACCGTGATGGGCCGGCCCCTCATTGATCCTGAATTGTCCAATAGGAGCGTGACCACCGTGTCACGGAATTCGATGTCGTTTTCGACTTTAAAGGATAGGGGATGCAGCGGGTCCGTCAGTACGCGTGTTAAACGCGAAGTGTCCAGGATTCCTTCTTCCAGGTCGAATTCCCACGAGCGGTTTTGCTGTGCCATCAATCGCCGCTGCAACTTGTTTGCAAGGCGCGAAACAACGCCCTGGAGAGTGTTCAACTGCTGATCCAAATATTGACGTAAACGAGAGAGCTCATCCGGATCGCACAACTCGTCCGCCATGATGGTTTCGTCATTTGCGGTTGTGTAGATCTTATAAGCGGACTGGTTCTTTCCATCCGGAAAGTGGTCAGGACGCCAAGGCTGCTCGCCCTCCATCATGTCGTCGCTGTCGGCCGCCTGCATTTGATCGTCGGCTTCGATTTCGACAGCTTCTTCGTCGCCGGGCTCGCCGTCTGCTTCGCTCAGCTCCATTTGCTCCGTCGTCGTACCCTCTGGTTGCTGATCGCTGCCGGCGTCTCCGTCGTCCGAGTTTTCTCCCGACTCGGCTTCTTGGTCATCGGACTCGTCACCGGACTCATCGTTGATGTCTCCGATCTCGTCACCGAGATCGAGGTCCGTCAAGAGTTGGTGACAAAGCTTGGCAAACGCCTCTTGATCGTGCATGCAATTCAGCAACTGGGCGAGGGTATCTCCTGCTTTATCTTCGATGGAGGGGCGGATCATTTCGACCATGTCTTGGGCGATTTGAGGAGGCCGTTGACCCGTTAGCCGCTCACGGACCAACATCCCCAATACTTCGGCGAGAGGAACGTCTTGACGATCCTCCATACGTCCGAACCCCTTGTCTTCACATTCTTTTTCAAGGATGGCGGAGATATTCTTTCCCACACCTTTCATCGCGCGTGTTCCGATACTTTCTATTCGGGCACGTTCTACAGCGGTAAACAAGGCACGCGCTTGTTGACCCTGGGGCAAGTACTTTTGATTTGTGCTTTCGTCGTGATGGGCCAGCCAGAGCGCATATCCGTCTGCTTGTCCCCTTAGGCGGCACAATTCGGCCGGGTCCATATCCCGAGGTGGCTGGGGAAGTTTGGCCGATGTTCCGCGCAAGGATGGCGGTTCCGTACCGAAGGTGACCTCCAGTTCAGGCTCTTGCGCCATTGCCCGCGTTGTTTGTGACAATGCGGTTTTAAACGGCTGACTTTGGTCTTGATTGCTCATGTCAAGGTGTTCGGTTTGTCTTTTCTCGAACCGAAGTTCTGCTTACGGTTCATTTGGACGCCAAGCTACGAGATGCTGACCTGAGTTGCCGCTTCCGGGAGGTCCTCGCCGAAACACCGTTGGTAGAATTCGGCAACTGTCGGGCGTTCTAACTCGTCGCACTTGTTCACAAATGTAACGCGAAACGCATGACCGATGTCGCCAAATATCTCTGCATTTTGCGCCCAGGTTAGCACCGTTCTAGGGCTCATAACCGTGGAAAGGTCGCCATTCATGAAAGCGTTCCGGGAGAGATCGGCGACGCGGACCATGGCGGAAATTACTTCGCGTCCTTCATCGGTATTGTAGGACGGACACTTAGCCAAAATGATGTCCGTTTCCATATCATGCTCTAGATAATTCAGTGTCGTGACGATGCTCCACCTGTCCATTTGGCCTTGGTTCAGCTGCTGGGTGCCGTGATAGAGCCCTGTTGTGTCGCCCAGCCCGATTGTGTTCGTCGTGGAGAACAAACGAAAGGACGGGTGGGGACGAATGACGCGGTTTTGATCCAGAAGGGTTAATTTGCCTTGGACTTCGAGAACACGCTGAATGACGAACATGACATCGGGGCGTCCGGCGTCGTACTCATCGAAGACAAGGGCAACAGGGTTCTGCAAACACCAGGGCAATATCCCTTCGCGAAACTCGGTGACCTGTTTTCCCTCGCGAAGAACGATGGCGTCCTTGCCTACTAAATCAATGCGGCTGATGTGGCTGTCCAAATTGATGCGCAGACAAGGCCAGTTCAAGCGCGCTGCCACTTGCTCGATATGCGTCGATTTTCCCGTGCCGTGAAATCCCTGGATCATCACACGCCGATTGTGTTTAAAGCCCGCCAAAATCGCCAACGTGGTATCGCGATCGAAGCGGTAGGTGTCGTCAAAATCGGGCACGTACTCGTTCGGTTCGGAAAATGCGGGAACCATCATGTCGACATCGATCCCGAACGTCTCTTTCGCTGATATCTCTGTGTCGGGCACCAGGTGTTCCCCAGACCCATTCATCATTTTTTCCATTGATGCGCTTTTCTTAGTCCTGAATTTGTGCAGGTTTTCTAAGGATTTGTTGCCCCAGGGAAACCGTCAGACGGTACTCTTAAACAAAGTCAAGCTGGACGCCAAGGGCCTGTTCAAGGCGCAAAGCAATAAATGAGACGGGTTCGCGCTATTCGCGTGAGAAGCTTGACGATTTGAGAACCTGGTATGCTTTTATGACTTGGCGCAGGCGCTCGACCGTCGTTGTGTCGCCGCCATTTGTATCCGGGTGAAAGCGCTTTACGAGCTCTTTGTATCGGTTCTTGATATCGTCGAAACTTGCCGTATCGGTCAGCCCCATCGTTTCCAGGGCCTCCTTTTGAAGCTTTGTCAGCGTCCTTTTCGGCCGCGCGGCCGGATCTGTGCCCGGGTCTCCGTCAAACAAGTTATAGGTGTCCGCGAAGCGACCCAATCCGCTTATCTTTCGCCGCTCTTCGAAGCCAGCGGTGCGGGAGGGTTTCGGTGCGCTCTGAGCTTCTTTTCCGTGTATTTTCGGGTCGCCGAATTGCCAGGTTGGTCGGTGGCCGGTCTTGTTTTTCTCGACGAAGTCGTTGATCTGATCCTCGTCCATTTCCTTGAAGTAATTCCAGGATTTGTTGAATTCACGAACATGTTCCAGGCAAAAGTACTGAAACTCGCCCGGCTTTTTGCCAGTGGGGGCGCGATGCTCCCCTTTCGCCTCGCAGCCCTCCCAAGCACAAACCCGTTTGGTCGTGCTGGGTGCTTGTTTCTTCTTTTTGCGCGTGCCACCCGTTTTCTCTTCCGGTGGGCGGACACGAATATCGAAGCCCAGCCTTGGCTTATAAGAATAATCGCCACTCATCGTATGATTATGAAGTCCCCCTGGACAAGACTCAAGCAGAGCCTTTGCTTGACAAAACCGAAAAGAGGTACACAGCTGAAATCCACTCAGATGCACCTTAAGCATGATTCTGGTAGTTCAATTTCAAAGCGTAAACATGACCGTTAAAGAAACTATTTCAAGAAAACTTTCCGCCGCACTTGCCCCCTCGTTCTTGTCTGTCGAAGACGAGTCTCACCTGCACAGTGGTCACGTTGGTGCCAAGCCTGAAGGTGAGACACATTTTCGCGTCGTCATCGTTTCCCAACACTTTGTTGGGTTGAGCCGCGTGGAGCGCCATCGATTGGTAAGCGGCGTGCTGAAAGAGGAGCTTGCAGGACCCGTTCATGCCTTGGCGCTCAAAACACAAAGTCCGGAAGAACATGCAAATTCTCAAAAATCGAGTGACCCTACAACCTAATTTCGTGCCTCCGCAAGCGGTTCTGGCATCGGTGATGCACCTCCCGTGCGAGGAGGTGTAATCCGAATGGCTGTGATCTGGTTCTTAAAACGCCGCAAGATTTCAAAGCGATATCCGTAATAGCTGAATTGTTGGCCTGGAGAGGGAATGGTTTGAGCTTCGTGGATCACTAGCCCTGCGATGGTATTGGCCTCTTCATCCGGTAAATCCCATTCCATCGCCCGGTTTAAATCGCGAATCGTCACAAACCCATCTACGTTGACGGTTCCGTTTGGTTGCGGACGAACCCCCGTCATGGCCGGATCGTGCTCATCAAGAATGTCGCCGACAATCTCCTCTAGGATGTCCTCAAGAGTGACGAGACCCATGAGCGCCCCGTATTCATCGATCACGAGGGCGAAGTGGCGTTTCTCGGCTTGAAACGCTCTCAATTGATCTGTGAGCGTAGTTGTTTCAGGCACGAACCACGGTTCGGTCAACAACGATCTGACGTCAATCTCACTTGGCGGTTGATCAGTGGTTTTGAGGACCTTTAGAATATCTTTGGCGTGGAGAATGCCGATGATGTTTTCTTGGTTGTCCTCCCAAAAGGGGATGCGCGTATGAACGCTCGTGATGACCTGGTCGACAATTTCATCCGCTGGAAGATCAATGTCGAGCATGTTTATGTTCTTGCGATGAACCATAACTTCGTCCACCGTGAGATCCTTTAGATCGAGAATTCCCCCCAGCATATCTCGGTCTTGTTTGACGATTGTCTGCTCTTGATGATGCAGATCGATTGTGCCGCGGATCTCTTCGTGTGCAGAAATTGACAGATCGTCGGATTTACCGGTCACCAGAGCGAGTGTTTGAGTGACGATGAGGCGCACGGTCATGACGAAGGGCGCAAAGGCGGCTACAGCGATTCGGATCATCGGGGCGACGAACATGGCAGCCCGCTCCGGATTCATGATCGCCCAGGTTTTGGGGAGAACTTCTGCGAAGATCAGGACCAACACCGTCATGACCAGAGTGGCGAGCGCAACGCCTGAATTCCCAAGAAGGGCGGTGAACAGACTGGTGGCAAGGGCAGTGGCCAAGATATTGACAAGATTGTTGCCAAGGAGGATGGCACCAATCAGCCGTTCCCTGTCATTCGTCAGCTGATTAACGATCACGGCGCGTTTGCGGCCGTCCCGCTCGAACTGGAGCATGCGAGCCCGTGATGTTGCCGTCAGAGCGGTTTCAGAACCTGAGAAAAATCCCGACATGACAAGGAGACCCGCGATCGCGCCGGCCGTTATGCCGATTTCCAAGAGGCTCAACGATGCCGCCGTCGTTGCTGCTTGGGTAATTTCAGAGAGTTCATCCATGCTGGTCAAGGATGTGTTCGACTAACATCATCAAGCTTTCGGGTGAGAAATTGGACTAGTGCGCTTTCTTCGACCGACTTGTCAATGATCGTCTCACCAATCTGTTTCATAAGAATAAATGTCAGCCGGCCGTCTTGGACTTTTTTGTCTTGGTACATATGGTGAATGAGCGTTTCCACAGATAGATGTGTTTGTGGGATGTCCGCGAGCGACATCTTCATGCGACGGGTTTCCAGATGAGCCTCGATGCGCTCCCGGTCTGTGCTGCTGCATAATCCCAATTCTTCTGAGAAGCCGGCCGCCAGCGCCATACCTATTGATACGGCTTCGCCATGCAACAGCTCGGGCGTGTAACCGGTTATCGCCTCCAATGCATGACCAAATGTGTGTCCGAAGTTCAAAAGGGCCCGAACGTTGTCTTCGCGTTCGTCGCGGGCGACGATATCAGCCTTGATTGCGCAAGATCTGCGCACGGCTTGGATTACATCCATGGGACTTGAGGTGTTCACCATGGTCGCCGGGGAATCCAGCCAATCGAAGAACTCTGAATCGCAAATCAGACCGTATTTGACCACCTCAGCGTAGCCCGCCTTGAATTCGTTTTCCGGCAGCGTGCGAAGTACTCCGATGTCGCACAACACCATCAGAGGCTGATAGAACGAACCGATCAGGTTCTTTCCTTGTGGACTGTTTATGGCGGTCTTTCCGCCGACGGATGAGTCGACTTGGGAGAGCAGAGTTGTTGGAATCTGGATGAACCCAACGCCCCGGCGCAGGATCGATGCCGCAAATCCCGTAAGATCTCCGATGACCCCGCCGCCAAAGGCAAGTATGGCATCGCTGCGCTCTACGCCAAGGTCCAACAGTCGCTCCGTGAGGGTCTGGAGGTGTTCGTAGGATTTGGTTTGTTCTCCGGGCGGCAGGATTATTGTTTCGGTGCTGACGTTAGCGTCGTTCAGGGATTCCACTAAGTCCTCTAAGTGAAGGGGGGCGACGTTCTCGTCGGTTACAATGACCGTTTTGGGCCGCTTCAATTTGGGCGCGATCAGTGTCCCGGCTTGTTGCAACACTCCATCGTCCACATAAATCGGATATGTGCGCTCTCCCAGATTGACTATAATGGGAGCGGCCGGTGCGGCGCGCGTTCGTGAGGACTTTGTCATTTGTCGGTCGACGTCATATTTGGATTGATTCGCAGTATTCGTTTAGACCCTGTAAAACTGCGTTGATCGTCTCTCTTTGGGGACGATCGACGCTTTCTACGGTAATGTGAGCCTTGGCGTAAACAGGGTAGCGCGCGCTCATAAGTTCGCGGAGAACTTCTGTCGGATTCTTTTCGTTAAGCAAAGGGCGATGGTTTCTCTTCGCGACCCGTTTGGTCAGTGTTTGCAGGTCCGCCTTTAGCCAGATCGATATGGCTTGGGATTGGATCAGCTCTCTTGTGTCAGGGTCCATATAGGCGCCGCCGCCCGTTGCTAAAACATGCGGGGGGTCTTTCAGCAATCTTGCAATCACTCTCTTTTCCCCGCGCCGAAACTCTTGCTCGCCGTGAGTCTGAAAGATTTCTGAAATCGAGAGGCCTGCCGCCTTTTCGATCTCCTCGTCTGCATCGACGAAAGGCAATCTCAGCTCAGTTGCCAGTCGGCGCCCGACCGTCGATTTGCCGGCTCCCATCAGCCCGACCAAGACGATGGATTTTGTGCACTTTTTCCTATTGATCATCTCACTTTGGACAAAACTTCTTCCATTTCAGCTGTTTAGCATGGAATTTCATCGATCTTGAATTGTTTGGCGAATACCTTCACCATTTCCTCGGATTAGGCTATGGGTTGGCCCGTCAACCGTGTGCGCGAGCTTTGAGTGTGGGCACGTCTTTTCTTCCAGGTGATCATTGGTTCGGGTTTCACCGGTTTCGGTCGATGGGTGTGTTTGGCGTGGGGAGAGATGCCTAATGAAGGGATTTGGTTTAGGACTTATCGTTGTTCTTGTTGCAACTGCCGCGGGCTTAGGCGGGCTGGCCATCATGAGCTCTCAGATTGAACCACCTGAACGCGCGCTCAGACATGTCCTTGAGGACTCCCGCTTTCCCCAATAATCATCGCGTTAACAGAGTGTTCATTTGAGCCGGGCTTGTTTGGGCCATGTCCGATGATCGCCTCATCAACCTCTTTCTCGATATGATGACTGTCGAGCGGGGTGCCGCCGTAAACACAATCTCCGCTTATCGGCGTGATCTGGCCGATTTGTCGTCGTACTTGAAACCTCAAAGCACTAGCTTAGCGAAATGCTCAAGTCACCATATCAGCGGATACATTGCTTCACTGTCAAAACGGGGACTTGCTCCGGCCAGCCTCAATCGCAAGATGTCGTCTCTGCGCCGGTTCTTCAGATTTGTTTATGTGGAGGGTGTGCGGGCTGATAATCCATGTTCGCTGCTCCAGTCGCCGAGAACAGAACAGAAGCTGCCAAACTCGCTCACTCAATCAGATGTGGACAAACTCCTGGCTTATGCGGCCAACGATGAAAGTCCGGCGGGGGTGCGCTTGAGCTGCCTTTTGGAAGTACTTTACGCAACCGGTCTGCGCGTAAGTGAATTGGTGTCGTTGCCCCTAAGTGCGGTCATCCAGGATCCCCAGTTTTTGGTTATCAAAGGCAAGGGCGAGAAGGAGCGTTTGGTTCCCTTAACATCCGCGGCACGGTTAGGCATCCGCGGTTTTCTTCCCATCAGGGCACAAGAGATTGAGAATTATTCGGAAGCTCAAGTGGCTCGCGCCGGCAACTTCTTGTTTTGTTCGCGTGCCAAGTCGGGGCACCTGACACGGCAACGTTTTGGACAAACTCTGAAGGCTTGCGCTTTTGCGGCGGGACTAGATGGTGCCAAGATATCGCCGCACACGCTGCGCCATGCGTTCGCGACGCACTTGCTCGAAAATGGGGCAGATCTGCGAAGCGTCCAACAGCTATTGGGGCACGCGGATATCTCGACGACCCAGGTCTACACTCATATTCTCGATGCCCGCCTGCGTCAGCTGGTGTTCGAGCGGCATCCGCTTGCGACCTAATCCTGTCCGACTGCATTGCTTGCGCGTTACAAGTGGTCAACGGAGAAGCTGCCCGAGTTGACTCTCGCCGTGCGCGAACCTAGGTATTGGCAAATTTTTTGCAGTTTTTTCGCCCAGATTGGAGATCTTCATGAGCTTTACCAAGGTTGAGCCCGCTCCCGTGCGGTTATGCCGCTCTCAGTTGTTCGTTCCTTGCGTTCGGCCCGCCCTCTTTGAGAAAGCGGCGAGCGGCCCAGCGGATGTCATTTCGCTCGACTTGGAGGATTCGGTCGCACCGAACGACAAGCCTCAAGCACGCGAGAATCTGATCCAAGCCCTCAACGACGTCGACTTTGGAGAAAAGACCATCTCTATGCGTATCAACGGACTGGATACGCATTGGTGCTATCGGGATGTAATCGATGTAATCGCCAAGGGCGGCGAGCGCCTGGACTTGATCATGATCCCTAAGGTGGGGTGCGCCGCAGATATCTATGCGATCGACATGCTTATCACCCAAGTTGAAATGGAAATTGGGCGAAAGAAGCCCGTAAAGCTGGAAGTCATTATAGAAAGTGCGGCCGGCCTGGAGAACATCGTTGAAATCGCCGGTGCGAGCCCACGGCTCGATGCGCTTCACTTCGGCGCGGCCGATTATGCCGCCTCGACCGGCATGAGAACGACAAACATCGGTGGCCCCAATCCGGATTATGTCATTCTGACAGATCCGGACGCACAGGAGTCCAGGGATATTCACTGGCAAGATCTGTGGCATTATCCCATGATGCGGATGGTGGCGGCGGCGCGCATGCACGGATTGCGGCCCATCGATGGTCCGTTTGGGAATTACAGTGATCCCGACGGCTTCCGCGCCCATGGCAACCGTTCGGCTATATTGGGCTGTGAAGGGAAATGGGCGATCCATCCAAGTCAAGTCGGATTGGCGAATGAAATCTTTACCCCCCCGGCTGATGAAGTTGAGAAAGCGGAAAAGATTGTCGCGGAAATGACAAAAGGTCAGTCCGAAGGATTTGGAGCGGTTTCCTTGGATGGAGGCCTTATTGACGCGGCGTCTATCCGGCAGGCCGAAAACATCGTTCGTCAGATGGACATGATCCGGAAAGCAGAGACTGCGCGCAAATGAGATTAGAGATTAACGTGTGAAGGGAGAGGGTGCTTCCGACTGTGGCGCTAAACTGGTCCGCAGGCTGAAGGTTCTAAGTGCCGATGGTAACACAGTCATATTTGGACTTTGAATCACAGATCGCCGAGCTCGAAGGCAAGATCCAGGATCTTCGCCAAGTCGATACGGACGGAACGACGGTCAACATTGACGATGAAATCAAGCGTCTTGAGAACAAAGTCGGCAATCTGCTGAAAGATACGTACGCGAAGCTCTCGCCTTGGCAAAAAACGCTTGTGTCGAGACACCCCAATCGACCGCACTTCCAAGATTATATAGAAGTCTTGATCGAAGACTTCACCCCCCTTGCCGGCGACAGATTATACGGAGAGGATAAGGCTATCATTGCCGGCCTCGGCCGCTTTAAGGGACGGTCTGTTGCGATTATCGGTCAAGAGAAGGGGCATGACACCGAATCTCGGTTGAAGCACAATTTCGGTATGGCTGAACCGGAGGGCTATAGAAAAGCGATTCGTATAATGAAGATGGCCGAAGACTTTGATCTGCCGGTCCTTACCCTTGCCGATACGCCTGGCGCGTATCCGGGGATCGGGGCCGAAGAAAGAGGCCAAGCGGAAGCCATCGCCCGCTCAACACAAATGTGCCTTAAGCTTGGTGTGCCAATCATTTCCGTTATCATCGGGGAGGGAATGTCGGGGGGTGCCGTCTCTATTGCTACGGCAAACCGCGTCTATATGCTGGAACACTCCATATACTCGGTGATTTCGCCCGAAGCTTGCTCATCGATCTTATGGCGCTCAGCGGATCGGGCCAAAGATGCGGCGGCGGGTATGAAATTGACCGCCCAGCATCTTCATGAACTCAATGTGATTGATGATATCATTCCGGAACCGGTTGGCGGCGCGCACAGAGCTCCAACGGAAACCATCCAGAAGACGGGAGACGTTGTCGAGGCATCGCTCAACGAGTTCGCCAGCTTCACGGATGATCAGCTTCGACATCAACGGCGAGAAAAGTTCTTGGCGATTGGTCGAACCGAGTTTGGCAATTAAGCTCTTGCGCCTGGCCCCGTGATCCCGCTAATCAAGCTCATCGAGTTGAATTGCAGGGATGGGCATTCATGACGCGGAATTTGGTCTTGGTAGCTTTGGTGGCGTCTTTTACGGCCACGCAGGCTGTGGCTCTTGATGTTGCTGGTCTATGGTTGACGCCAGACGGGGCCTCTCATGTGGAGATCGCGGATTGTGGAGACGGTACGCCGTGCGGATCGGTCTCTTGGATCGATCCTGCCGCGACCGATGCGACCAGGGATGAGAATAATCCGGATGAAACGTTGCGTTCGCGGCCGCTTATCGGTTTGGAGATCTTACAGGGATTTGAGCGCAAAGATGATCGCTGGCGGGGGGGAACGATCTATGACCCCGAAGACGGCCGGTCTTATGGCTCGCGTCTGAAAAGCAAGGACGACGGTACACTCGAAGTTAAAGGGTGTATAGGTCCCATTTGCCAGACACAGATTTGGACACCTGTCTCAGAACCTGCTCCCTAGGCGCTGACGGCAAATGCTGGATTGCCATGGCAGTGTTTGTACTTTTTTCCTGAACCGCATGGGCAGGGCGCATTTCTGGAGACCTTGCCCCAAGTAGATGGGTCGTTGGGATTGATCGGTACATCCTTGGGCCGCGCGAACGTTCCAGATCCGTTTGCGGCCCGGGGATCCATCTCGTTTTCGCCAGTGTTCGGATCGGCGTGCACTTCTTGCATGTCGATGGCTTGAGGCTCGATAATCGGTGGCGGGGCCTCCTTCACCAATTGGACTTGCGCCAGATGTCGGGAAGTATCTGTGCGAAGACGATGCAATAAGTTTTCGAACATCGAAAACGCTTCCGTCTTGTATTCGTTTAACGGATTTCTTTGGCCATGGGCTCGCAATCCGATTGTCGCTCTCAGATGATCGAGCTGAGCAAGATGTTCCCGCCAGTTTGTATCGATCGTCTGCAATAGGATACTCTTCTCCAGATAACGCATTGTGTCGGGACCAAATTCCATGGCTCGATCGGCCATCATCTTGTCAACGGCTTCCGATGCCCGACCGCGAATCTCTTCGTCTGCAATGCCTTCTTCTTGAGCCCAGTCCTTGACGGGTAAATCAAGGCCAAATGTCTCTTTTAGTTCGGTCGCAAGCCCTTCGGAATCCCATTGTTCCGCATACGCTTTTTCCGGAATGTGCTGAGCTACGAGATCGTCGACCAACTGGTGGCGCATGTCTTGGACAACTTCGTTCACGTTCTCGGCGCTCATTATGTCGACGCGCTGTTCGAAGATCGCTTTGCGCTGATCGTTCATGACGTCATCGTATTTGAGCAAGTTCTTGCGGACATCAAAGTTTCGCACTTCTACCTTTTGTTGGGCCTTCTCGAGAGCACGATTGATCCAGGGGTGCACGATCGCTTCGCCTTCTTCGAGCCCCAGTTTCTGAAGCATTCCGTCCAGGCGATCGGAGCCAAAAATGCGCATTAGGTCGTCTTGCAGGCTCAAGTAAAACTTGGACCGGCCTGGGTCCCCTTGTCGTCCCGTGCGGCCACGCAGTTGGTTATCGATGCGCCGGCTTTCGTGACGTTCCGTACCAATGACATAAAGGCCGCCGGCATCCAGGCTCTCTTGCTTCTTGGCGGCAACGTCGGCAGTGATCTTCTCTTTTTTGGCGTCGCGGTCTGGCCCCTCGGGCATATCGCCAAGTTCTTCGCCGAGGCGCATATCCAAGTTACCGCCAAGTTGAATATCAGTGCCGCGGCCGGCCATGTTCGTGGCAATTGTCACTGCACCCGGAACGCCCGCTTGAGCGATGATCTGCGCTTCTTGCTCATGGTATCTGGCGTTCAGAACATTGTGCTTGATCTTGCGCTTCTTCAGCATCTTGGACAAGAGCTCGGACTTCTCGATACTGACGGTGCCGACCAAGATCGGCTGTTTGTTTTTGTTGCATTCTTCGATTTCCATCAGGATCGCTTCGTATTTTTCTTCCGCGGTCCGATAAATCTCGTCGTCTTCATCAATGCGAACGATCGGGAGATTGGTTGGAATGTCAACGACATGAAGCCCATAAATCTCATCGAACTCGGCAGCTTCGGTCATTGCAGTCCCGGTCATGCCCGCCAATTTGTCATAGAGCCGGAAATAGTTTTGGAACGTCACGGAGGCAAGGGTTTGGTTTTCAGGCTGAATGGCCGTGCCTTCTTTTGCCTCAAGGGCTTGATGCAAGCCGTCCGAGTACCGACGGCCTTCCATCATGCGGCCGGTGAACTCGTCAATGATAACCACTTGGTCGTTTCTGACAATGTAGTCGGTGTCTCTCTGAAACAGCGTATGCGCGCGAAGACCCTGATTGACGTGGTGGACAATCGTCACGTTGGCAACATCGTAGAGGCTGTCGCCTTCGAGCATGTCGCGTTCCTTGAGCAGTTGTTCGACGTGTTCGTTGCCTTCTTCGGTCAGCGTAACGTTTTTTGCTTTCTCATCGATCTCGTAGTCTTCTTCAATCAGATGAGGAATGATCTTGTCGACGGTTCGGTAGAGTTCCGACTGATCCGCAAGTGCGCCGGAAATGATCAACGGCGTGCGGGCCTCATCCACGAGGATTGAGTCCACTTCGTCGACGATTGCAAAGTAATGACCGCGTTGAACCATTGCGTCCAACTCCGGTTTCATATTGTCGCGAAGATAATCGAAACCGAACTCGTTGTTGGTTCCATAGGTGACATCGGCCGCGTACGCCGCTTTTCGTTCTTCGTCGCTTAGCCCGTGGATGATACAGCCAACGCTTAACCCCAAGAATTCATAGATCTGACCCATCCACTCTGCGTCGCGCTGTGCCAAATAGTCGTTGACGGTGACAACGTGGACGCCCCGCTGTGTGAGGGCGTTGAGATAGACCGCCAACGTGGCGACAAGAGTTTTACCTTCACCCGTTCTCATTTCGGAGATTTTTCCGGCGTGCAGAACCATGCCTCCCAGCAGTTGCACATCATAGTGACGCTGGCCCAAGGTCCGTTTGGCGCCTTCCCGCACCGTCGCAAAGGCCTCGGGAAGGAGTTGATCTAGAGTTTCTCCCTCCTTGTACCGCTCTCTTAGGGTCTCTGTTTTGGCCCTTAATTCTTCATCCGTGAGCTTTTCCCAATCCGGTTCCAAAGCGTTGATCGCGTCGACTTGACCGCTCAATTTCTTAACGTAGCGGTCGTTGGCTGTTCCAAAGAGACGCTTTGCGACTTTGTCTAAACCGAGCATGTAATCCGTCCTATTGCCCTTATGGTCACTAAATCAATACCGGGCCCGCCAGCGTTGGGGCAAGTCCCTCGAATTTATGGGAAAATCGCATAGTGTGGCGAACGTCATTAGAGCCCGGTGCGACCTCGAACCGGGATAGTGTGGTAGATAAGAGGGCCTGATTGTGTTGTCAACGCGATCACCGCCTGCGAGTGTTCTGCCAAATGAAGGATTGGCCACTAAAATCGCCGCCAAAGTTAGCGAAAGTGTCATTCTTCGGCGTTCGCCTTTAAGAAGAGTTTACCCAAGTCTCGGAGGATGGCGCAGAGCGAGATCAGGGTCCAAAGCCGGGAAAGTTCAATGAATTTATCTGCCTATAAGGTGCCTGTCGCCACGATTCTCCTTTTCTCTGGTGTCATCGCCTTTATCTACTCGACCTTGCACACTCCCCAAAGCGAGGGCGAACTCGTTGATATGTATGTCGAAGAGGTTCCTGACCAGAGGCCCGATATCGTTGCCTATGTGAACGGAGATCCGATTTTCGTCTCCGACGTTCTGGCTCTCTCTGAGAACAAGAACTTGGTACTGTCCGGGGAAGAAGTTTCGAAGGGCCGCGCGATCGTACACGAGCTGGTGGATGAACTGATTCGTCAGAAGCTTTTGAGTGATGAGGCAAGGCGCCGAAACCTTCAGGGTGAGAACGAAGTTCAGAGCGCCATGAAGTTGGCACAAGCTCAAGTGCTATCGGAATATGTGCTGCAGCAGGAAGTGGATGCCGCCGTTTCGGAGCGCGCCCTCCAGCAGCTCTACAATGATGAGGCTACCCGGATGGAACTCTCTGAGGAAATCCGTGTGCGGCATATACTGGTGGATACCAAAGACTTTGCCGATCTTCTTGTCGTTAAGCTCAACGCCGGTGTGGCTTTTGAGGAAATTGCCGAGAAGTTCTCGATCGATACACCTACTGCGGTCAAGGGCGGGGATCTGGGGTATCTCACGCGCGGCGATATGTTGGCGGAATTCTCAGAAGTTGCCTTCTCTTTGCCCGTTGGGTCGCGCTCTGAACCTTTCAACACCGAATATGGTTGGCATATTGTCATGGTCGAGGACCGCCGCCAATCGCAGTTTGCGACATATGACGAGTTGCGGCCAAAGTTGGCGCGGTACCGAACTTACAGAATCATCGACGAATTGGTGAGCCGCCTGCGGAACGATGCACAGGTGGAATACATTTTGCCGCCGCCCGCCGCAGGCTGACTCATTGGTTGAGCTTCCCCGAAGCCTCGCTCTTGGGATCAGACGGGGACCATGATTCTCTTTTGATCCTTGCCACACCTGGTTTATGGTGGCGGCTTTTGGATGAGCTATGGATCCGCTGCCCAAATCTCCTCTGGCGCCTGAACGCTTTCCGGACATGCCCGAGATTGCCGGTGTCGAGCTGAAAACAGGCCGCACAGGGATGAAGTACAAAGACCGGGACGATCTCTTGTTGATGCACTTGCCAGCGGGAACGAGTGCGGCGGGGGTCTTTACCAAATCCCAGACGGCGAGTGCGCCCGTGCTCTGGTGCCGGTCGCTCATCGACCCCAAAGGTGGAGCCGCTGAGGGTGGGCGGCTGGTTGTCGTCAATGCAGGAAACGCAAACGCATTCACCGGCAGTTTCGGTGTGGATGAGGTTACGGCGACTGTGAAAGCAGGGGCCAAGGCGATCGCGTGCGCGGAAGAACAAGTCTTCGTTGCCTCGACTGGGGTTATCGGTGAAACCATGCCGCCTGACACGATCGCTCATGTGCTGACCGAACGCGCCGCCGTAAACGACACGGACGATTGGTTTGCGGCCGCCAAAGCGATCATGACAACGGACACCTATCCCAAAGGTGCGTTCGCGGAAACCGAGATTGGAGGCGCTGTCATCAAAATAGCGGGGATTGCGAAGGGCTCGGGCATGATTGCCCCTGATATGGCGACCATGTTGTCGTTCATCGTGACGGATGCCCGTATCCCATCGTCGGTCCTCCAAGAGATGTTGAGCGAAGACGCGCAAACGAGTTTTAATGCGATCACCGTCGACAGTGATACGTCAACCAGCGACACAGTTCTTCTTTTCGCAGCTGGGACCGCCGGCGATCATCCGGACGTGACGTCCTTGTCGGATACCCATCTGAGGGCATTTCGCGGAACCCTCCAATCGGTTCTGCGCGATCTTGCGCACCAAATCGTTCGGGACGGCGAGGGGGCGACCAAGTTCATCGAGATTCAGGTGAGAGGAGCGACAACAACAGATTCGGCTCGAAAGATCGGCATGGCGATCGCAAACTCACCGCTCGTCAAGACAGCGATTGCCGGTGAAGACGCCAATTGGGGCCGGGTGGTCATGGCGGTTGGCAAGGCGGGTGAGCCGGCAAACCGCGATCGGATCGCCATTTGGTTCGGTGGGCACCGGGTGGCGAAAGACGGTGTGGCCGATCCCAACTTTGACGAAACGGTCGTCGATGCGCACCTAAAGGGGACCGAAATCCTCCTCGAAGTGGATGTGGGTGTCGGCCGGCATGCCGCCACTGTTTGGACCTGCGATCTGACACATGGTTACATTTCGATTAATGCCGACTACAGATCTTAACGGGGAATTATAAGTTCGATGGCATCTTTTCCGATACTTGAAGGGTGACTTGTCTTGAAGGTTCTCTTCGTCGCTGCTTGTGCGCTGATTGACGCCGATCGACGGGTCTTGTTGGCGCAACGTCCGGAAGGCAAATCCATGGCCGGTCTGTGGGAGTTTCCGGGCGGCAAGATCGAAGACGGAGAACGTCCGGAAGAGACGGTGATCCGTGAGCTGAAGGAAGAGCTGTCTGTGGAGATTCCCGAGCCTTGTCTTTCGCCTTACGTGTTCGCGTCTCATACGTATGATGACTTTCATCTGGTCATGCCACTCTTTTTGTGCCGCAAATGGCAAGGTCAGATTATTCCGCGCGAGGGCCAAGAAATCGCGTGGGTCAGGGCCAATAAATTGTCTTCGTACGCAATGCCGGCGGCCGATGAGCCCTTAGTGGCTCACTTGAGAGACTTGTTGTTGTGAGGGTGGTGAGTATGAGTGAGTTTATGAAGCGCATTTGGGATCAATCCCAGAGCTTTTGCAAGAATGTCGACGGTGCCACGGCAATCGAGTACGCCATTATGGCCGGCGGTATTGGCCTTGTTGTCGTTCTGGCGACAACGACGATTGGTGCCAATCTTAAGGGTACGTTCACAGCTGTCGGCGCTGGATTTTAGGTCTCGTCTTCAACTTTTATTTCTTTGCTTTTCAAAGCGTCCGCCAGCCTGACTTTTGCGCTGCCGGGGCGTAACGGTTTTTGTTGGGATTCATGGGGTGCCCATCCCGTTAAATGAATGATATCAAACGTCGCTTCAACTTTGCCTTCTTTGTTCGTGAATCGGTTGGTGTAGATCTCCATCATCCGAAAGAAGGTCTTCCGTCTCAAGAATGTCTTGCGCCGGTCCTTGAGTGCAGTCGTCCAGCCCATAGCGCGTAGATCTTGGAGGAGGGCGATGGGCGACGCATAGGCGACTTCGATCCTATCCACGTCGGTCACGGGGAGGGCAAATCCGGCCCGCTGTAGAAGGCCGCCCATATCGCGCACATCTGCAAACGGGCTGACACGGGGGGAGATGCCGCCTTCCAGTTCACTTTCGGCTTCGAGGAATGCGGTCCGCAGTTCGTGTAAGGTTTCGCCGCCGAGCAGGGCAGCCATAAACAGACCGTCCGGCTTCAACGCGAGGCGCATCTGTGCGAGGGCGCCTGGCAGATCATTGACGGAGTGGAGCGAGAGGATGCTCAAGATCAGGTCTAAGGAGCCTGCCCCAAATGGCAGGGTTTCCTCATCGGCGATAAGACCTAGAGCGCCCTCGTTGCGGCCAGGCGTACGCAGATCCAAGCGGATCAGCCTCTCAGCATCCTTGTCATGTAGGTTTTGAAAGAGGTTCTCCAAATGCGGTCCGTCCGTGCTGCAAACGGCCGCCCGAGGAAAGGATCTGTTTACGGCGGTCAGCCGATCGACCATATCCTCGGTTGTTCGTGTAAAGAGGAAGCCATTCTCGGGGACAAGGGGGCCGGCCCTGAGGGCTCGTTTTCGTACGAGGCTGCGGTCGAATATTTCGGGAGTCGATGACATAGTCCGGATGTAAGCGTCCCTGGTCAAAATCGCAAAGCAAAGGTCAAATATATGAGCGGGTATCAACTGGTCTACATAACAACATCCAGCGAAGAGGAAGCCGAGCTCATCGGCCGATCCCTCGTCGAACGGCGCCTTGCGGCCTGTGTGAATATTCTTCACCCGATGCGGAGCCTGTATTGGTGGGACGGCGAAATCGAGGAAGGACGGGAGACCGTTCTGATTGCAAAAACCGTTTCAGGCAATGTTTCGGCATTGACCGGAGAGGTTAATCGCCTCCATTCTTACGAATGTCCATGCGTGGCGGTGCTCGATATCCGCCCAGACGTTGGGAATGGTGAGTATTTAAAATGGATCGCGAACCAAGCGGTTCCCCTTTAGCGGAGTCTCCTCGCTTCAATATTGCACGCCCTTTCAGCTACGGGCGGGCGGCTGGCCGTGCTCTGAAGGCAGGGAAGGCCGTTCTTGACGTTTTGCTGCCGCCTCAATGTCCGATCACCGGGGAGTTGGTCGATCGACCTGGAGCCTTGTCCGGCAAAGGCTGGGCTCAACTCCAATTTATTGAGGCTCCCCAATGTGGCCGCTGCGGGCTGCCGTTTCCCTATGATCCTGCGCCAGATGTTTCCGTGCTCTGTGGAAACTGCGCCCGAAAAGAGCCCGTTTACGATCTTGCCCGCGCGCCGCTGGTTTATGACGACATCAGCGCGCGTTTGATCTTGCGGTTCAAGTACGGAGACCGGACGGACGGCGTGGCGCAGTTTTGTCGTTGGATGAAAGAGGCGGGGCGTGAGCTTTGGAGTGAGCATGATGTTCTTGTTCCGGTGCCGCTCCACTACGGCCGTCTTGTGCGCCGACGGTTTAATCAAGCCGCCGTTTTGGCGTCCGGCCTGGCGAAGACCACCGGGCTGACTTCGGATCCGGTCCTCATTAAGCGCCGGCGCGCAACGCCCCAACAAAAGGGTCTCGGGTATCGGGCGCGCCACCGCAACGTGCAAGGGGCTTTTACGATTGAGAAAAAGCGCCATGCGGGTGTGCGGGGCGGGCGATTCGTCCTGGTTGATGACGTGCTGACGAGCGGGGCAACACTTGAGGCGTGTGCGCGGCTGCTGAAAGGACACGGTGCGCAAAAAGTCTCCGTTGTCACCATCGCCCGGGTTGTGTCGGAGCAAAAGATTCCGATATGACGTTTTTCCAACAGGATGAAAATGATGAAGCGGGTAACGATTTATACGCGCGATTGGTGCGGGTTTTGTGCCGCGGCGCTTATGCTCCTCAAGAAGAAGGAGGTTGCGTTCGAAGAGATCAACGCGACGGGCGACCAGGTGTTGCGAACCGAAATGATCGAGCGTTCGGGGGGCGGCAATACCTATCCCCAGATCTTCATCGGGGACGATCATATCGGCGGGTGCGATCAACTCTATGACTTAGATGCGTCCGGGGAATTGGACCGAATGCTGGGACTGGCTTGAGGAAACTTCATGAGCTCAAAATTTCGTGTTGCGTGCGTTCAGATGCGCACCGGCAAAGACATCAAGAGAAACATCGAACAGGCGTCCGATCTGATCCGGGCGGCTTCGGACAAGGGGGCGTCGTTTATCGCGACACCCGAAACTACCCATTATATGGAGCTTGGGGGAAAAGAGCTCTTTACCAACACAAAGGAGCAGGCAAAGGATTTGGGCCTTAAGCGTTTTCGCGAATTGGCAACCGAACTCGATGTCCACCTGCTCATTGGATCGCTGACCATAAAATTGTCCAAGGATAAGGTTGCGAACCGCTCATTCTTGATCAGCAATAAAGGAGAGATTCTAGCAACTTACGACAAAGTGCACATGTTCGACGTGCAGCTTGAGTCCGGGGAATCCTACCAAGAGTCCAAAAATTTCAAGCCCGGTAAACGCGCCGTTGTGGCTGATATCCCAGGCGCGAGCGTGGGACTAAGTGTCTGTTACGACTTAAGATTTCCTTATCTATACCGGGCGCTTGCCCAAGCTGGGGCGCAGATCCTGACCATCCCGTCGGCCTTTACCCAAACCACCGGCGAGGCCCATTGGCACATTCTACTGCGGGCTCGGGCGATTGAGACTGGATGCTATGTGATGGCGCCGGCTCAAGGGGGAACCCATGAAAATGGGCGGAAAACCTATGGGCACAGCGTGATCGTGGATCCTTGGGGAGAAGTCTTGGCCGAAGCGTCGAACGATCCCGGCGTGATTTGGGCGGACATTCAGCTTGAGCGGGTGTCTCAAGTGCGGGCGCAGATCCCGTCATTACGCCACGATCGGGAGATTGTGGCGCCGGCCGCCGCCCTTTAGCACTCTTTGCAAAGGATTGCCAAAATGCGGAATTGTCCCCATATTGAGGTCAGGTATTCGGCTTACGATCTGTTAAGGGGCTTCGAAGGAAACTAGCAGTCCCAGTTGCATTAGGTGCTTATGATCAAATATTCGCTCATTTGCGAGAACGACCACGAGTTTGAAGCGTGGTTCCAGAACAGTGAAGCTTACGACAAGCTGGCGAAGCTCAACCAGCTTGAATGCACTGTGTGCGGCACGAATGCGGTCACTAAGGCCATCATGGCGCCTAATATCGGCACCAAAGGCAACAAGAAACAGGATGTCACGCCGGCGACTCAAGCCAAGGCGAAACAAGCCATGTTTACCGCCGTGGCCGCACAGGTGCGCGACTATGTCGAGAAGAACTTCGATGATGTGGGCAAGGATTTTCCCGAAGAAGCTCGCAAGATCCATTACGGAGAATCGGAAGAGCGCGGCATCTACGGGGAGGCCACGCCCGTTGATGCCAAAGAACTCATCGATGAAGGGATCGACGTTGTCCCTCTGCCCGCAGACGAGAAAGACAAAGAGTCCGTGAACTGAGGGGGTGTTCGAGACTTTCTGCCCTGTGTTCTCTTAATAACGTCCAATTCCGCAGTGAAGCGTTTGGCTGTGCATATTCGCCCTTCGGGTACGGATTGTTCCTTAGGGCCATCAGGACTTCCAATTGGGTTGTGTCACCGATTGGCTGATAGGTGCTGTTATTGGCAGAAGGAAGTCGCAAAATCACATAGAACTTTGCTTTGCCGCAAACGGTGCTTCCGAATTTCGTCGGGTACGGACCTAACGCAAGTCTACAATTGAAGCCGGATTTCAGTAGAGCGCAATGCGGCTTGTTTCAAATGCGCTTGCTCCACGGAAATCTGCTGTGCTCAGGGTGGGTGAGATCGCAGGATTTAACAGTATTCGGGAATTGTGTTAAGCATCTGTCGATCAGCCGTACGACTGACCGATTGCCTTGGCTTCTTCGGCCCGGCCATCCATTTAACACTATTGGAAATAGTATTCAGGGCATGCCACATTCTTCTTCTTGGTGACTTTCTCCCTGAGAGGCCAATAATGTCCAGGTTTTTTGTAATGAAGCTTTTGCTTCTGCGCGACTAACCTTTCCGTCACCGTCCAAATCAAATTCGGGTGGATACTCTATCACTGTCGCGATCAAATAGCGTCCGTCCTGCGATGACTCAACTACTAAGTTTGGCTTATTTTGCGCTTCTTCCGGATATGGCTCAACGCCTCGAACTGCTGAACATCCGCCCAATAAGGGCACAAGTACGACCGCCACCAGTTTTCCCAATTGCAAACAAGCAGGCTTGAGACGATTCTTATTGTCAATCATTTTGTGACTTTAGTATTGCTTCAGATTGGTCGCCAATTTCCAGAATTGGACATAGTGTGAAGGGAAGCGATAATCTTCGTCAAATGGATCTACTTTTTTTCCGGAGTATCATTCGTCTTCATAAACGGGCCAAATATTATCGCCAGGAGAATTATGACTCCCCAGAATGCTAGTTCAAATTGAAGTTTCCAAGCCAAATATGATCCGAATGAGCTGCTAATTAACTTCTGAATTCCTACCCATATTGACCAAACAAACGCACTTCCAAGAAAGAAAACTGCTAGAAACAGTATGCCAGATACGATAGCGCTAAAGTGTCTCTTCGTAACTATCAGCATCCAAACTATGGCTGCACCACCTATTTGAACTAAAGTATATGCGGTGCTGGCCGCAGTTATGTTTCGATTGTTCAGAAATTCGATTATTTGGTCGAGCATAGTATCCACCGAAACGAAAATTGCGAAGTCTACTATGACTTCGAGTGTGACAATTTGTTATACTTATGCAAGGCATTCCGACGATCCTACCTCCATTCGAATCTTTTTGCACTATTACAAATACTGCTAAGTCCACGACAAACGATTGCCGCTCCCGAAGGTGGTTCGGACAGTGTATCGTCGTAGCGGCAAAACCTTTTATGAGCGATATACGACGTTAGGGCCTGTGAAATCTCGTCCAATTCAGCGATGGCGGATCGCGCCACGATCGTCCGCCCTACGAACTTGCCACGGCTTCCCCCTCCGCCGCCTTCAGCTCACTGAGGGATTGGAGCAAGATTTGATAGGCAGACATCAGGAACAGTGCGGCCATGGCGGCGGCGACGATTAGATCGGGCCAGGCGGTGCCGGTGATCGCCACCGCCCCCGCCGCTCCGATCACGGCTACATTGCCGATGGCGTCATTGCGGCTGCACAGCCAGACGGAGCGCACATTGGCATCGCCGTTACGGTAGCTCATCAACAGCATCACGCTTAGGACATTGGCGGCAAGGGCGAGGGCGCCGATGAGACCCATGGTTTGGGCGACAGGTTCCGGATTGGTGAACACCTGATAAGCTGTTGTGCCCAGGATCCCCAGCCCCATGAGGGTGAGGGACGCGCTTTTGATCAAGGCTGTCCGCGCGCGCCAGGCGGCGGACTTTCCGATGGCCCAAAAGCTCAAGGCATAGGTGAGGGAATCGGCCAGGAAATCGAGCGCGTCGGTTTTGAGGGCTTGGGATTGCGCGGCGAAGCCAGCGCTCATCTCCACCACGAACATGGTGGCATTGATGGCAATGATCGCGATCAGCACACGCTTATAGGCGGGGTCCATCCCTTCAAATTCGAGGGTGGCGCCACAACAGGCGCCCGCTGTTTCCTCAGGTTTTTCCACGTTTGCGGCTTTCATGCCTGTTCTTGAAACACTATAGATCTTAACCTAGTACCTCTAGTAACTATAGGTTCAAGAGGAAAATACATTATGAACCGAGGAATCGGCATTGGTGCATTGGCCAAACAAGCGGGGACCAAGGTCCCCACCGTTCGGTACTACGAACAAATTGGTTTGCTGCCTGAGCCCGATCGGACGGCGGGCAACCAACGGCGCTACAGCCAAGACCACGTCTCCCGGCTTGCCTTTATTCGCCACAGCCGCGATCTAGGCTTCACCCTTGAGGCTATTCGGGATCTTTTGGCGTTGGTCGATACGCCCGATCAGCCTTGCGAAGTGGCGGACCAGATCGCACGGCGGCAGATTGAGGATATCGATGTTCGTATCCGCCAGCTCACTGCGCTGCGCACGGAGCTGCTGCACATGGTGGATCAATGCGCCGGAGGCAAGATTGAAACGTGCCGTGTCATCGAAGTCCTGTCCGATCACGGCCAATGCGGCGTCGATGTGCACTGAAGGTCCCTCTCTTGAACTCATGTGTGTCAAGCGCGTAGCGGGCGATGATTGACGACTTGTTCATAGACGTTGTGCAGGTTGCCAGTTGACCGTGTTCAAAGCTTAATTGGTGTCAGATGCCTGATGACTTAAGACCCAAAACCTCGCCTTTCGATGTGGCGATTGATATCGGGGGAACCACAACACGGATACTCTGTATCGACGGCGAGAGTGGCCAAGAGAAGCTCGTGCGCCTGGACTCGCAAAAGATACGCTCCGTACAAGATGTAGTGGACGGTGTTGCTTCACTCGTCGACCTGGGATCTATTGGAACCGTTGCTATCGGGGCTGCGGGACCAACGAAGGATGGAACGGTTGAGCTGACAAACTTGCCGTGGACTATTCAGCAGTCGGAATTTGAGCGACTCGTTCCGGGTGCGCGCATATCTATCATGAACGATATGGAAGCGTTGGCGTACGGCGCGGTCGATCCTGTTGACGAAACCTCTCTGCGCAGCGGCAGCGCGTCGCCCAATGGCGCAAAGGTAATTCTTGCTCCGGGAACGGGGCTCGGTGTTGCGGCGATCGTTTGGCATGATCAAGCCGCCGTGATTGTGAGCACGGAAGCCGGCCATGTTTCCCTTGCCCCGATTGATGCCTTGACTGCCGCTTTGGTCACCGACTTTGAGGTGTCCGGGGTGCGCGCAACTTATGAACGGGTGCTTTCCGGACCAGGCCTCGCGCGCATCTTCTCCTATCTTGTCCGTGCCGAGGGAACAGGGGACGACACGCCGTTACCCGACCCCAAAGTCATCGTCCAGGCGGCGAGCAATGATCCTGCAGGGCTTGAAGCGCGGGCGATCCAAGCGTTTTGGGCCGTGCTCGCGTCCTATGCCGGAGACTTGGCGCTCGTCTTCAAAGCCACCGGCGGCGTCTTCCTCGCGGGCAACATCGTCAACTCGACCTATCAGATGATCGATAGGACCGATTTTGTTCAAGCGTTTGAGGACAAGGACCCGATGGAATCGCTTGTTCAAGACATTCCGGTCAATATTCTGCACGCCGAGGAACCAGTCCTCGCCGGTTTGACCGCCTTTTTGAAGTCGGAGCGAGGGACGAAGCCCGAATGACACCGTGGACGGTTTGCGGAGCGCAAATGCGCCCCGCGCCATTCGCTCACTCTCCGGCGTTGGTGACCCGCGCGGCCTCCTTTTGCTGCTTGTCGTAGTCGCGGCGGGCTTGGGTCACAACATAAGCTTGGATGGCTTTGACATCGTCTTTGTTCAGAACATCGGCAAAACTGTCCATGCCTTGAGCTTTCAGCATGCCGCCAAGAACGATGTCTTCATACGCTTCATGGATTTCAGGAGGAGAATAGCGCAGATCCGCATAGTCGTAATTGCCCACCGCATAAAACCCGTGGCAGACCGCGCAAGTGCGCCGGTAAAGCTGTTCGCCGTGCTTTAATTGAGCTGCGTCCACTTCAATGGCAGGGGGCTCCGGGATCAGCTCGTCGCTTTTGCTCGGTTGAGGCGGCACTTCGGGATCTCCGTCGAGCTTGAACACAAGGATGCGGCCGTTATTGCCATACCTGTGCACGGCCGCGCTGTTGTTCCGTGTGTTGACGGCCGCACCGCCGCCCCAGCCGGCCATGACGGCAACATATTGCTCGCCGTCAATGAGATAGGTAATCGGCGGTGCGATGATGCCAGTCTTCGCGTCGATGCTCTTTAAGATCTGGCCGCTTTCCGCGTTGATTGCCAAAAAGCGCCCATTGCCGGTGCCTTGAAAAACGAGATTTCCTGCGGTGGTGAGGAGTCCGCCATTCACGGTCGTGTCGTGGGCGATCTGCCAGCGCGGTTTGCCTGCGATTGGGTCCCAGGCTTTGAGCGAACCGATGCCTGCCAGTTGATCCGGGCCGATATTGAGTTCTGCCATGACGGCATCCACACCTTCACCGACGCCGGCAAAGTCGTTGCCCGTGTTCCAAGTTCTGGGATTGTACACGAAGTTTTGGTCATGGCTGTAGAAGAAGCTCTCTTCATGGACGGGCAGGTAGACCAGTTGTGTCATGGGGCTGTAGGCCATCGGATGCCAATTGTGTCCGCCGGCCGGTCCGGGGAAGATCTCTCTGGTGCGTTCTTTGTACGAATACTCTGGGTTTTCGACGGGCCGTCCGGTTTCCATGTCCACATGGGTGGCCCACGTCACCTTGGTGTAGGGTTCGGCGCGAAGGAGTTCGCCGTTGGTCCGGTCAATGACATAAAAGAAGCCATTTTTGGGAGCTTGCATAATCACTTTGCGGGGTCGGCCGTCGACAACAAGTTCTGCCAGGATCATGTGCTGTGTGGCCGTGTAATCCCAATTGTCGCCCGGCGTCGTTTGGTAATGCCAGGCGAGGCGGCCCGTGTCCGGATTGAGGGCGATGATGGAGGACAAATAAAGATTATCGCCGCCGCCGGGGGAGCGCTCCCACCGGGTCCAGGGGGAGCCGTTGCCGACACCGACATACAGAAGATTAAGCTCCGGGTCATGGGCCATGGAGTCCCAAGCGGTTCCGCCGCCGCCGACTTCCCACCATTTATGTTCGGTGCCGCCAGTGGACCAGGTCTTGAGCGCTTCGACCATTTCGGGATGTTCCGGCTCGTCGCTGGGATTGCCGGGCACGGTGTAAAAGCGCCAAACCTGTTCGCCGGTACCTGCGTCATAGGCGGTTATATATCCGCGCACGCCGTATTCGGCGCCGCCATTGCCGATGATCACCTTGTCATTCACGACGCGGGGCGCGCCGGTAATGGTGTAGAATTTCTCCCGGTTCGTTGTCTGAACGTCCCATTCGACTTTGCCGGTCTGGGCATTGAGGGCGATCAGGCGTCCGTCTAAGCTGCCCACATAGACACGGCCTTTCCAGACCGCAACGCCTCGGTTGACCACGTCACAGCAGGCGCGCCGGCCCCATTCGCCGGGCACTTCCGGATCGTAGGTCCAGATCTCTTCGCCCGTCTTGGCGTTGACGGCGTAGACTTTGCTCCAGGAGCCGGTCGTGTACATGATGCCGTCGACGACAATGGGAGAAGCTTCGAGGCCCCGGATCGTGTTCGTCTCATAAGACCAGGCGAGCCCTAAGCGGTCCACATTCTTCGTTGTGATCTTGGCGAGGGGGGAGAAACGCTGTTCGGAATAGGTGCGGCCATGGGCGAGCCAGCTTTCCGCCTCGGCTTTGATGACCCGGTCCCGGTCAATCTGGCCTTCATCTCCCTCGGCGGGTGTTGTTTCCGTCGTTTTGGCCGGGGTCGCTTTTGTGTCCGCCGCCGCTGCCGTCTCTGCTTCTACCGCCGGTTCTGCGGTTTCCCCATCCAATTGGGCCGCGGCGAGGGGCGCCGTTTCGCCGTCCGTTGATGCAGCTGGCTCGCTTGCGGGCTGGGTTTGCGTGACTGACGTGTAATCGCTCCCACCGTCATTGGAGCCTGTGGTGGCGAGCCCGATAAAGGGCACGGCGAAGAGAGCGATGACCAACGCTCCGACAATCCAACCCGTATTGTTTGACATGAATTTCCTCCCAATTGTGTTCTACGCCGCAGCGCGTTTCTGGAAGTTTTAGTCATGGTTCGCACGGGAGTCTAATGTTTCGGGGCGTCGCTGCGTCATGGGACTTCTCGTTCTGGATGTGTGGTGGTTGATGGCTCTTTCATCCTGAAGTAGTGTTTTGAGAGCAAGAAGCGCGTGGGGGACCTCATGGACGTGGAGCGCCGGTTTCATTTCAAGCGTTTGGAAAAACTGGAGAGATGGCTTCGTAAGCGGGACATCGTTCAAGCTGGCGACTATCAACGTTTCGTGGACGAACAAGTCTTAGGCCTCGCGACACGGCTTGCCGTACCTTATGATCCTCCCAGTTGGGGACTCACCCATCGGCCAGCGGACGGTAACGCATTAATGGGGGCGGATGCATTTTCGTCCTCAACGCAGATTGCGATCGATGTGAACCGCGAGTTGAGCGAGCGGGCAGGTCGTCATCTTCCTCTCTATTTGGGAGCGCTTGTCATCAGTGTGCTTATCGTCATGGGTGCGCTCTATGTAGATTTCCAAATCCTTAATGAGTTTTGGACGCGCGCGATGTTTCCCGATTTTGCGCGCGAACTGGCGGACACGTTCGGGGGATCTGCTTTCGCAAAATCGCTGCAGGTTGTGTTCGCCACTTTGGCTTTTCACTTCTTTCTCAGTAGTCTGGGCCCTTGGGGACGCAAGATTTTTGTGGGCTTTGTGTTCATTGTCTCTCTTCTGATCGTTTTGGGATTGGGATTCTTGAACGCGGGCGTAACGAACCCCAATGCGAGCACTGAAGCGCCGACTTCGCGTTCTCTGGAAGATGTGCTTGGTGCACTCGGACTTTCGGGCGAAGAGGAGGCGGTGGAGGAAGACGATTTTTCCGATCGCGTCACTGCGACCTATGAAGACCTGCAGAGTGTGGCGTGGATCCTCGTGCCCAGTGTGGTATTTTTGGTCGTCACCAGCATTGCCGCTCTCTTCACACAGGCGGCAGAATCCAATGCACGAAACATCGTCCGCGCATTGGAGTACCGGGAACGGCGGCGGCTTACCAGAGAGTTTGAGGAAATGTCGTTGTGTAAGGCGGTCATCGACCGCTTGGCCGGCTCCGGATACGACGACGATGATTTCTTGATCGAAGACCTGAGCTCCGACGGCGATCAAGGATAGATATGTCTAATCTAATTCGCGCGCTATGCATGTTTCTGTGCGGAGTGTTTGTGGGACCCGCTGCAGCCGAGGAAGGCGAGGCGGTCCCGATACGTCTCGTCATTGGTCTCGACCTTTCAAAGAGCAATCCTCTGACGGAAAACCAAGCTTATGCGGGTAAGCTTGCGGACTTTGTCGCAGAGGAAATTGATGGGCTGAGGTTGGGCGCCGAGGTGCAGATCCGGACATTTGGCGTGTCCGACGCCACGCGCAATACGTTGCGCATCGATGAGCAAGTGACTTTGCGCAATCCGCCCAGCGCGATCTCTGCCGCCGTCAAGAAACTCGTTTCGAGCATCCCGGCACTTGTGTCTTCGGGAAGGCTGGAGGCTCAAGACGCGACCAACATCGTTGGCTTTCTGCGCACGAGCGTCCAAAGCATAGGAGAATGCCAAACACCCACACGCTTTATTCTTCTGACGGATGGGCTGGAAGACTCCGAGTATGGCCGGTTGACGGGCTCCGGCGGCGCCTTGACTTCGCCCGTGTTTAAACCGCCCAAAGACAAGCGCTACAAATGCGATGAGCTTTTGTTCTTAGGGATCGGGCAGGGCCTTGCGAGTCAGAGCGAACGCGACCGCCTCGCGCAGATCTGGCGGGAGTGGGTCGCCCACAGCGCGCCGTTCAAGGCGTTCACGCCGTTGCAAGATTGGTGAAATGGGTAGGTTCGTCGAGCCCACTCGGCGTGCGGCTGGAAGATTGTTTCCAGTCAACACTTGTCATCCCCGAACGCCCGAAGGGCGTGTCGGGGATCCAGGATCCCGGGTGTTTTTGAATATGCATAATACGGAGCGTCCTGGATTCCAGATCCAACACTCGCGCTCCAAAAGACTTTGTCTTTTGGGCTCGTGAGCTTGTCCCGGACTGCGATCCGGGGTCTGGAATGAAAGGTGCTAAGCTTTCACCACCTTCCAAAGGCTGGAGGCTGAGAGGACAGTCTTGCCGCCCACCCGGAACAGCGCTTTTACAAAGACGATCTCGCGGGTCTTGCGAGTGACTGAGGGTACGCAATCAACAAACTCATCGGAAGTGTCGAGCCCAAAACTGCCGTTCGTAGATGAATGGGAATCGCGCGATGAGTAGTATTTTCTTTGGTGTTCTTAAGACTGAACTTTTTGTTTCGCGTGTAACGGCGGTCCGAAAAGTGCTACGCAAGCGGAGCTATTGTCCGGGTGAGTAGTTGGGTCAGTTCATGACAAATTGGTACGTCTAAAATCGATCGAACCTTGCTTATTGCAGAAGCATTATTGTTCCCCTTTTTCCTTCGTTGATGGCTGTTCAGTCGACCCTCGATCTACCTCACCTTGGGTCACATAGTTCGATAGTTCCGGATATTTCGCCAAAAGGCTCTTTACCTTCTTCTCCTGTTTGCCGGCCATTACTCTTGCTGCGAAATCAGCTGCGAAGTCTTGGGCAAGATCATCAATTTGATTATTGTGATTGGAATCATTGAAGAAAATGGATGCGTGGCTGAATAACTCACCTGGCAATCCGGCGGAAATATATTTGCCTTCGCGTTCATCGCCATACTCATTGGTTGCTCCGACAATGACTGCAATTTCGCCATGACCATAGCAGTGTCCAGATGCCGTGCGCTCTGATAAGACTGATATGACTACGTCAGGGTAGAAATTGCTCGCGACGGCCGCGGGCTCATCTTTGACGGGAATATCTAAGAGTTCGAACGCTGATTTCATTTTAGACGTGATCGTTTCCGGGTTTGTCCAGCAATTTCCATTCGCGAGATTATCGATGTGTATGTAGATACCTTGAACCAGTCCCATCGTTGCGTCCATGTCGAGGAAAGTCGCGTTTGACTCTTGCGCGAGAGCGCCTCCAGTATTTGTCAACGCGAATAGTGCAACCATAACGGTAAGGAGAGTTTTTCGAGTGTGCATTGTTTGTCTCGGGAAGGTGCGTCTGCGGTTCAACCTATCGAAAGATTGAACTCGCATAAAGCCTCAATTCGGTTTCGAGCTCTAAGACCCTTTGACCACCTTCCAAAGGCTCGAGGCCGAGAGCACCGGCTCGCCGCCCACCCGGAACAGCCCCTTCACAAAGATGATCTCCCGGGTTTTGCGCGTAACGGCGGGGACGCATTCAATCAGGTCGCCCACTCGAGCCGAGCCTAAAAAATCCGTGTGTTGACTGATGGTAACAGCGGAATTGGGAGTGACGGCCAACCACACGGCCCAGCCGAGGGTGGCGTCCGCAAAAGTCATTAGGAGGCCAGGTTCGCCGTTTCCTTGTCCGTCGCAGTGGCGCTCATCCAGTTTGATGGCGTAGTGAACTTGGTCCCCGGCCTTGCGATAGAACATGGGACCGATATGGGCCTCAAACGGATCGTAGAGGGGGGAGGGGGTCCAGCCCTCCGGGGCCGGAACATCCGAGCGCCCGGGCGGGTAAAGATCTGCGGGCGGGTTCAGGAGTGGATCACTCATCGGTTGCCTCCACCGCGTAAAGGCCGTTCGCGGTCATCACGGTGCGCTCGCCTGAGGTTAGTTTTGCGGAAACGAAAACAAGCGCGTTCGTTTGCCGAGTGATCTCGGCCGTGCATGCAATCGTTTCACCCTTCCGCGCGCCAGAGATGAAATCACAATTGAGGGAGATGCAAGCGCCGACTTCGCCTTCCAGGCTGGCTGAGACTGCGCGCCGACAGACCAGCTCAGCCAGGGTCATGGACATGCCGCCATGGATGCTGCCGCCGCCGTTGAGGTGTTCCGACGCGACCTGGAACGAGAACGGTTCACCAAGGGCGGGAGGGGTCACGCCCACATACTCAAAATATCCGCTCACTTTTTTCCTCGTTCAGGCTTGAATGCTTTGCGCGTACCTTCATCAGACTCTAAAAGAGAGCGCAAGAGACCAAAACCGAATGAAACAGTCCCACACAACACTCACGATCGAGACACGAGGACCAGGCCTCACGGACATCACGGATGACGTTGCCGCCTGGTGCTCGGGCCAAGACATCAGCGATGGCCTCTTAACTCTATTCATTCGCCACACAACGGCGAGCCTAGTCATCCAGGAAAATGCCGATCCTGATGTTCTGCGGGACCTTCAAGACTTCTTTGCCGCTCTCGCCCCTCAGACAGGATCCTACCGCCACCGGACAGAGGGTCCCGACGACATGCCCTCGCACATCAAGTCAGCCTTGACAGCCTCCCATTTGAGCCTGCCAATGGTGGGCGGAACATTGGCGCTGGGCACCTGGCAAGGGATCTACGTGTTTGAACATCGGGACCGGCCCCACAGACGCAACGTGATAGCGCAGCTCATGGGCGATTAAGCGAAGAACGATCGAAAAGAATTACCGAGGAGAACGAAAATGGATTTTGAAATTCCCCAGGACATAAGGAACTATCTTGATGAGCTGGATGCGTTCATCGAGCGCGAGATCAAGCCGATCGAGGAGCGGGACGACAATATCCGCTTTTTCGATCATCGCCGGGAGTGGGCGCGAACCGATTTCGACAATGGCGGCTTGCCGCGCAAGGAATGGGAAGACCTGTTGCGGGAAATGCGCAAGGTAGCGGATGCGGCCGGTCACCTCAGATTTGCTCTGCCCAAAGAGTATGGTGGAAAAGACGGGTCCAATCTCGCCATGGCGGTTATCCGCGAGCACCTGGCGGCAAAGGGCTTGGGGCTCCACAACGACCTGCAAAACGAATCCTCGATCGTTGGAAACTTTCCCCAGGTTTTGATGTTTCGTGATTTCGGAACGGAAGACCAAAAAGAAGAGTTTATCAATGGAATGCTCGACGGTACAAAACGGATCGCGTTTGGTTTGACGGAACCCGAGCACGGGTCCGATGCGACGTGGATGGATACACGGGCGGTGCCGGAAAGCCGGAACGGCGTGCCGGGCTATGTGATCAACGGTGCAAAGATGTGGAACACCGGGCTGCACGTGGCCACCCACGATATGGTCTTTGCCCGGACGAGCGGTGAGGACGGCGATGCGAGGGGCATCACGTGCCTACTGACGCCGACAGACGCCGAGGGGTTCAACATTGAAGAGTATTTGTGGACTTTCAATATGCCTACGGACCATCCGCGGATTTCGCTGAACGATGTTTGGGTGCCTGAGACGGCGGTTTTCGGGCCCAAGGATGGGGGATTGGCACTGGCACAGCATTTCGTCCATGAGAACCGGATCCGTCAAGCTGCTTCAGGTGTTGGCGCGGCCCAGTATTGCATCAACGAGTCCGTTAAGTACGCGAGGGAGCGCAAGCCCTTTGGAAAAGCGCTTGCCTCCAACCAGGCCATTCAATTTCCGCTCACGGAGCTTCATACCGAATGCGAGATGATCCGCAACCTCGTGTATAAAACTGCGTGGCAGATGGATCGCATGTCTAAGCCCGAAGTGGCGGAGAAGATTTCAGACCGTGTTTCCATGTGTAACTACCGGGCGAATCGGCTTGTGTGTCAAGCGGCCGACTTTGCGATGCAGGTGCATGGCGGCATGGGATATTCCCGGCATAAGCCTTTTGAGCACATATACCGGCATCACCGCCGCTACCGGATCACCGAGGGTTCGGAAGAGATTCAGATCCGCAAAGTGGGAGGACATCTGTTCGGATTTATCGGCGGCAAGAAGTGAGTCCGGTCAGAATGGAGGTCGCAAAATGAAGCTTGGTCTTTTCCTTGGACTGACCGCCGGTGCACCGGCAAGTGATATCGCTGAGGCGGCTATTGCAGCAGAAGAGAGGGGCTTTCACGCGCTCTGGGTGCCGGAGCATGTGGTGGGTGTTCCCGAGTATGAATCCAAATATCCCTATGCGGAGAGTGGGCGGATACCCGGAGGCAAGTTTCGTGGCACGATGGATCCGATGATGGCGCTTGCGTGGATTGCGGGAATCACCAAAACCATTCGTTTAGGGACAGGTATTGCCATTATCGCTCAGCGCAACCCGGTTTATATGGCACGCCAGGCGGCCGATTTGGATGTGGTTTCAGGCGGACGTTTCGATTTCGGTGTGGGGATCGGCTGGCTGCGCGAAGAATTTGAGGTGCTGGGCGAACCCTTCGCGGACCGCGGCGAGAGGGCGCTGGACTATATCAATGTCATGAAGGCGCTCTGGCACGACGACGTCGCCGAATATCACGGTAAATACTATGATCTGCCGCCGTGCAGTCAGGCGCCGCAACCGGTTCAAAGTCCCCATCCACCCATATTGATGGGAGGAAATGTGGATGCCGCGTTACGCCGGGCTGCGCTGTCGTCCGATGGCTGGTTCGGCTTCCGTCTTACCCCTGAAGAAACCGGATCGTGCGTTGAAAAACTAAGGTCTTTGCTGGACGCCGAGGGCCGCGATTTCGACACCTTTAAGATCTATATGTCACCGTCTACCGGAGCCGTTGATCGCTCGCTTCTGGAGGCTTACCGAAGTGTGGGTGTCGATCAGCTGATTTTGATCCCGCGTGGTGCCAATGCGGACGGCATCAAGTCATGGATGGACGGGGCCGCGAAAGACCTTTTGGTGGCGGCCTAACTTCGGGTCTGCTCCGATGTAATTGGAAGGAGATACATGGAACGGCGATCTTGGGTGATCTATCTATCGGTCTTGTTTGCCAATGCGTTTCTCTTGGCATTTGGGATTGACGCGCTGATCTCGACTATGGATGAGCTGTTAAAGGTCTTGACGGGTGACAGCGCGCTTAGCGGTGTACGGAATGTATTCGCCCAATTGGCAATTCTTATGTCCATTCCGGCTCTTTTGCTGCTGATCTTTGTCCCTCAGCTTCCGAAGCTCTTGTTGATACCGGCGCTCATGTTTGTGTGGTGGGCCGTCTTCGGGCTCCCGCCGTTTGGGCTCCATGCGTTCGAGGCCATCAAAGAAGCTCTTCCGCGCCGGGCCGCGATTGCTCAGCTGGGGATTGCGGTGTTCACATTTCTCGCCGTTCGGCAGGCCCACGGTGGTTGGCTGCTTAACGCACAAAACCTGCCGCGAAAAAACGTGCTTGTGCGGTTATTCGCGGTCTCTGTACCGTTTGCGATCGGGCTTGTGGCCTTTTATTTGGTTCTAACCCTCGCAGCCGTTCCCGCGGCCCTTGAAGAGGAAACCGGAGATTATGTGCGGTTCTCGTCCGCGGGGGTGAACATTACCGAGCGGTCTTTTCGTAAGGATGGAAAGAGCGTCTCTTTGATTGGCATGATCCACATTGGCGACGGCGACCTCTATCAGTCCTTGTACCGAGAGTTTCCGGCGGATGCCCTTGTTCTCGCGGAAGGGGTCACGGACCATTCCGGCATAATGGGTGATCAGTCCATTGGGGCTGGGCGAACCGCGCAGACCATTGGATTGGTAGGACAGCCGGCGCTTGCACCCACTCTTGACAAGTCCGGCGCTCCCCTACCTCAGGTTGGGGACAATGTGCCGGACGAGATCAGGGAGCTTCAGGAGGTGCTGAATGAGAGCAACTCCGTCCGGGTGGCGGCCGATGTCCTTTATGCGGATATCGATCTTTCCGAGTTCTCAGATGACACCATTGCCTTTCTCAAGGGCGTAGGCGAGGTCTTTTCGAGCGAGTCCTTGGCTGAGACCCTCAGAAACTACTTTGCGTTTTCGGCGTCGGCTACGCAAGAAGAAGTTGACGCTGTGTTTGACGAGATACTCTATATGCGGAACAATGTTCTCATGACGGTTTTCGATGAGCAATTGTCGTCTCGTGACGCATTTATCATCCCTTGGGGCGCGATGCATATGCCGGATCTTGAAAAGCAATTAACCGATCGCGGTTTTGTGTTTGAATCGGAGACTGTGCGCCCTCTGATTACCTATCGGGCAATACGCCAAGCGATCGTCCGGAGATAAAACGCACGTCATTTCAGTTTGGAGCGGCCAGGGAGGAGACAATGAAGGCAGCTGAATGGATCGACTTAAGCGGTAAAGTGGCGCATGTCACAGGAGGGGCCAAAGGGGTGGGTGCGGGCATCGTTCGGGCCCTCCATGCGGCGGGAGCCACACTGGTTGTCAGCGATATTGATGAAGCAGGCGCGGGTGCAACCGCTGAAGAAGTGGGCGGTCATTCCATGAAGTTGGACGTGGCGAACAGCGCTGACGTAGACAAAGCGATGGAAGAAACGATCTCGGTCGCGGGCTCGCTGGACATTCTCGTCAACAATGCTGGCGTGTACTTGGAATTGGGCGGGCCTGTTCGTCAAATCACGGATGAGATGTGGAGCAAGCTGTGGTCGATCAATGTGGACGGGGTCTTCTACTGCTGCCGGAAAGCGGCCGACTTGATGATCAAAGCCGGTCGCGGCGGCCGTATCATTAACATTGCGTCCACCCAGGCCGTTACCCCGGGTGTGGGTGTCACCTATGATGGCTCGAAGGCGGCCGTCGTTCAGATTACCAAGGCCTTGGCTCTTGAGCTGGCGCCGCACAAGATCAACGTCAATGCGCTGGCGCCAGGACCCACATGGGTGAACGAAGGCGATGCGCCGCCGATTGATGGTTCGATCCCTGCACCTACCGGTGATCCTCTTGCGGACACGGTGGCGAACCGGATTGCCCGGTTGCCCGCCGGCCATTGGGGCGATCCCATTGAGCAAGGAAAGGCGGCTGTCTTTCTCGCTTCACCGCTCAGCGATTTTGTTACCGGTGCTTATCTGCCTGTGGATGGTGGCTGGCTCACCCTCTAGATTCACAAACGAAAGGATACATCGTGCCGGATAAAGCTCTCAGTGTGCTTGCAGGCGACATGGTCTTTACGGAGGGGCCGCGTTGGCGCGACGGCAAACTTTGGTTTGTGGATATGGAGGCGGAGCTCGTCAAGACCGTCGATCTCACCGGAACTGTGACTGATGTGGTTCGTGTCGAGATGTTTCCGTCGGGCTTGGGGTGGCTTCCGAGCGGTGAGATGCTGATCGTCTCCATGCAGGACCGAAAGCTTCTCAAGTACGATGGGACGGCGCTGGCCGAGCATGCGGACTTGTCCTCTTTGGCGAGCTTTCACTGCAATGACATGGTGGTCGATGCGATAGGTCGCGCCTATGTGGGTAATTTCGGTTTTGATCTCTGGAACAATGCGGAGCCCAAGCTTGCCGAGATCCTCGTTGTAGAGCCGGACGGTCGAGCCCGCGTTGCGGCTACCGACTTGATCTTTCCCAATGGCACGGTCATTACCCCAGACGGCAAGAACTTAATTGTTGGCGAAAGCGGCGCTAATCAGCTGACGGCATTTGATATCGCGCCGGATGGAGATTTGTCCAACCGTCGCGTCTGGGCGTCAACCGGAGAGGCTGTCCCGGATGGGATTTGTTTGGATGCGGATGGAGCCATTTGGATCGCCTCACCTCAAACAGCGGACTGTTTGCGGATTGCCGAGGGCGGCGAGGTGCTCGATCGTGTTGAAGTTAGAGACGGCCGAACGGCCTATGCCTGTATGCTTGGAGGCCCGGAGCGCAAGCACCTGTTTGTGTGTACGTCTTCGCCATTGTCCGGACGAGATAAACGGGCCACGGACAAGCCAGGGCGTATCGAGGTGATGGAAGTGGATGTGCCCGGTGACGGCTTACCCTAATTGATCGAAGGTAGGGCGTCCAGTGCCGCTTGAATGCGCTTCACAACATCCGGGGGCGGATCGCTGAAAAGGACGTGTTCGTAAGCGGACTTGGCTTTCTCTATCGAACCTAAGTACGTATAGACTTCGGCAACGGCCAGCCTCGCCCGATGAAAGTCGGGATCAAACGTCAATATCTTTTCATAGACGGCTTGGGCATCCAGCAATTTGCCGCCGTCCCGCAGACACCCAGCATAGTCAATCAGTTCGGTCATGTCCCACTGATTGCTTTCGAGTTTTCGTTTGTGGCCTCCGCAAGGATCGCCTGTTCCGCGCAGCGCGTCTTTGACCTCTGCGCTGTCCTCATCGTCATCTGCGGAAGACTGTTTTCGTTTGGGTACGTTTGAAGGCCGGGCGTGTTGCTCAATATCCCTCTTGGTGACGACCGCCGGTTCGATCTGATCGGCGAGATCATCGGCCTTTCGTGCGAGATCGATCACAATGCGATGGCCCCCATAGTAATCGGGCTTGAGAGAGAAGCTCTTGGCATGCATGGCGCTGCTTGCGGAGATGATCGCTGTGACGCCTTCATCGGTCACTTGGTATCGTACACTGGTCAGAGGAGCGTATTTGATGGAGATTCCCGGCGTTGGCTGAGGTCCCGCCTTCTCAACGCCGGCCATTTCGATGCGGACTGAAGACCCGTCTCCGGTCGTTACGGAGTAGTTGACGGCTTTGTCCGTGTCGAAAACTAAGCGAATTTTCGTGTCGTGCTTTGCAACGCGCACCTTTTCGATGGTCGCGGCGTCGGCCGAGGCTGCGGTGAGGGCAGTCACAGCAGTCAGCAATGCCACTAAAGCATGAACGAGAATGTTTGGCTTCATGTTGGTCCTAGCGCTCGAATCACCGTGCAGTATGCCACATCGCACTCTGCGCGGGGACACCCTCAAAGGCGTGTCTCGATCGTTTACTGATAGAGCGGCACGGTGGAAGAGCTTGTCGAGACGTACTGCGGGTACGCCGCTTCCAGGCTGCTCTCGAACATGTACCGGCAATACTGCGCGTCTTCGCTGTTCCATTTCTCTTCGGCCCGTTCAATCCAACAATCAAAGTAAACCTGTGCGTTTGCCAGATCCGACAACGTTGTGGTTTGCACGTCTGGCTGGATTAGGAGCCTGTTGCGTGCGCCGATCAACCTCTCTCGCGCCGAGGCGAAGATGCCTGGCCCGGGAGCAGCCAGGTCCCAGGAGTCGAGGGCCTCAGGCGGAACCATTTGACCTCTGTGCACGGTAAGCGCCTTCGCCCGAAAATAGTGCGCATCGCTCCAGTCTGGCGTGACCGCGTTGTCTTGTGCTCTTGCGAACTGGAAATACCCTTCGCGGAGGTGTGTCAAAAAGACTTGTTTGTTCGATGCCCGAACTTTGGCCTGCTCTAACTGGTGAACTACAGCGGGGGGCTGCTCTGAATTGGTCGCACGTTTCGACGCGGTTGCCGGATCGAAGAATTCCCGCAAGAGCACGACGGAAAACAGCGCGATAAGAACCCATCGGATGTCTAGGGCCTGCCGCACCATGAAAGACTGCTTTTTTCCCACGTCATCACCCCTCGTTGTGCGGGAAATCCTTTGAATTCCATTCATTTGTCGAAGTGGTAAACAATTCCTTAAGCAGCGTGCCAAAAGGTCAGCGGTCCTGATCGCATACATTGGAGACAATCAGTCCAGACTGAATGTTTTTGTTGGAAAACCGCCAAAAGTGTGAGGTCTGAATTGCGAAGGCAAAGCTTGGTGTTCGTTGGGGAAAGTGCTAACTCAGCCGCAGAACTGAACATTTGAACCAAGGAGACACCAGATGAGAGAAGCGGTGATCGTTTCAACGGCGAGAACAGGCTTGGCCAAGTCCATGCGCGGCGGCTTCAACATGACCCATGGTGCCGTTATGGGCGGCAGCGCGATCAAAGGCGCGATCGAAAAGGCGGGCATCGAGCCGGGCGATGTGGAAGACGTGTTCATGGGCTGCGGCCAGCCAGAGGGCGCAACGGGTCAAAATGTGGCGCGGACCTCGGCTATGTGGGCCGGCTGTCCGGTGACCACGTCCGGCACCACGGTAAACCGCTTCTGTTCTTCAGGTCTCCAGACCGTTGCGATGGCGGCCCAGCAGATCATGACCGAGGGCACACCGGTCGCCATCGGCGGCGGTGTCGAGTCGATCACCCTCGTGCAGATGGGTGGCATGAATCTCAATAACATCACTGAAGAAAAGCTCATGCAGGAAAAGCCTGAGCTGTGGATGGCGATGATAGAAACCGCGGAAATCGTTGCCGACCGTTATAATGTGTCCCGTGAGCGCCAAGACGAATATGCGCTGGAGAGCCAGCGCCGCACGGCCGCAGCTCAGCAGGCAGAGAAATTCAAGGACGAGATTGTTCCCGTTCAAACCAAGATGAAGAAGGTCAACAAGGAGACCGGTGAAGAAACCATCGTCGACTATACCGTTGATCGGGACGAGTGCAATCGTCCGGAAACGACCTTAGAAGGGCTTCAAAGTCTCAATCCGGTTCACAAGAACGGTCAAAAGGTTCAAGAGGGCAAGTATATCACGGCCGGAAACGCCAGTCAGTTGTCGGACGGTGCGTCTGCTTGTGTGCTGATGGATTCCAAGGAAGCTGAAAAACGCGGCATCGAGCCGCTTGGTGCGTTCCGTGGTTTTGCTGTTGCGGGCTGTGAGCCTGATGAAATGGGGATCGGTCCCGTCTTTGCTGTGCCGCGCCTCTTGGAACGCCACGGCATGAAGGTCGATGACATCGATCTTTGGGAGCTCAACGAAGCCTTCGCAAGCCAGGTGCTCTACAGCGCCGACCGTTTGGGCATCGATCATGAAAAGCTGAATGTAAACGGCGGATCGATTTCCATTGGTCATCCGTATGGTATGACGGGTTCTCGTCTTACCGGTCACTTGCTCCTCGAGGGTAAGCGTCGGGGCGCCAAACACGGCGTTGTCACCATGTGCATCGGCGGTGGTATGGGGGCGGCCGGCCTGTTCGAAATCTTTTAGGTGCTTGCTAGCAGATTTTTGATTGCACCATTTGGCCTCGGAAGAAATTCCGAGGCCAAAATTCTTCTGGGGGCTGCCCGCAGGCAAGTCCCATGTTCCTTCTTCGCATGGTGAGAAAATTCTGTGCACTTTCTTTTACATGAACATGCGTGGAATCGCGTTCGTGAGAGGGCTGGCTTCATCGCGCCAGAAGTAACGCCTTGCGTGATGTGCAAGGATGGCCGTCTGTTGATCGCAGAGCAGGAAGTCTCGAGAGACGAAATCGAACCCGATTTGGCATGGCTTTCGATGGATCTGATGTACCACGGTCAGGTGCCGGAATTCGTTGGTATCGTGACGAAATCCAAAAAACTCAAGTGGGTCCAGACAGCGAACGCCGGGCTAGACAATCCCATCTACCGGGAAATCGCGAAGACAGGGACGCGGCTTTGCAACAGCAATGCGCAAGCCACTCCTATTGCCGAGTATGTTCTGGCCGAAGTGCTGCACCATTTTCAGGGTATCGATGAGCGCCGAGCCGCGCAGAGAAACAGCAAATGGCGTTATCAGCGCTTTCGGGAAGTTAGCGGCTCGAAATGGCTCATCATTGGTTTCGGCAATATTGGGGCACGGATTGCAGCGCGCGCCCGGGCTTTTGAGGCGGAGATCATCGGTGTGCGCCACTCCCGCAAAGCGCACGCTCTTGCCGATAAGATTATCGGTCAGGGCGATGTACTTGCGGAACTTCCGGACGCCGACGTTGTGGTCTTGGCCTGTCCGATCACGCCGGAAACCACAGGGATGGTAGATGCTGAATTCTTGGGCGCGATGAAGGAGGGCAGCGTCCTCGTGAACATTGCCCGGGGGGCTTTGATCGACGACAAAGCCCTCATTGATGGCCTTGGAAGGGGCCGACCGGCGCACGCGGTTCTTGATGCCTTTGTCACGGAGCCGTTGCCTGCGGATCATCCGTATTGGACCCATCCGCACGTGGCTCTTTCTGCGCATTCGTCCAACGCGGGCAGCGGCATCTTCAAACGAGGCGATGAACTCTTCTTGGAGAATCTGTCGCGGTTTTTGAGGGGCGAAGTCTTGCGCAATGAAGTGGATACTCAGGCTTTGTTATGACCCGCGTCTAAATCATCAGAACTCACCTTAAATCGATTTATCGAGACGCGACTTCCGTGTTTGTCATCGCGAGGAGGCGTTCAGCTGACGAAGCGATCCAGTGAAGATTTTACGGGGAATGACACGCTGGATTGCCGCGCCAGCTTCGCCGGCTCGCAAAGACGATCGCCAGCTTGGTGGGTGCCGGTTCTCTCCGCTGACGATGCACCTCTAATCCGACTTCTTCGCGACGAGAAACACCGCACCCCCTTTTTCGGGTACCCATTCGTGGTCGATAGCAAATCCACCGTCTTCGATGCTTGACACAAATTCCTTCCGGTTCAGGAACTTCACCATGGGGAGGAAGCCAAAAAAGCTTCCGATCGCGATAATGGGCTGCAAATACCACATCTTGTCGCCTAAACAGACTGTACTGCTGATGAACAAACCGCCAGGCTTCAGCATCCGGTGGATCTGCCCGATCGCGGCGTCCTTGTCTTCCAACAGGTGCAAAATGCTGTGGGCCATGACCGCGTCCACGGATCCGTCCGGAATCTCCAGGTCTTCCACCGACGACTGCTCAAACGTTACGTTCTTGATGTCCGCAGCCTCCGCTTTTCCTCGGGCGATCTCTAACATCTTCTCGGAGACGTCATAAGCGTGGATATGCTCTACGTAGGGCGAATGGGCGATGGCCGTTGACCCGGTCCCGCAGCCGATTTCCACCACGCGCATGTCGGGCGTGAAATAACTGCGGGTGACCTCCAGTTTCTTTTGATATGCGGCTTCGTTGGCAACGGGCTGTTTTGAATAACGGTCGGCAATCCGGTCCCAGAATTTCGCTTTGTTCATGACGGCTGTCCTGAATGATTTTGCGCAGCATACCGGTTGTCTGTCGCCTTGAAAATGGAGTTCGAGGTTCGCAGCTGAACGTTTGTCTTTTTGTTGACCCTGATTGTGCTGCAGCGGGGCGGGATGTGGACATGGGTGAACTCTTTTGAGTTCGTGTTGGTCTTTTTGCTGAGTATATTGGGTGGAGCCCCGGACGCTCCTAGGTTGGCGATTGGTCTTGCGGCGCGTCGCTCTTGACCACTGACAATACGGAGAGTCCAATTGCAAAAAGTATTGCGATAGATGCCATGCCGATGCGCTGGCTGTTGAAGGTGCTGGTGAAGACTTCCACCAAGAGGGGTCCAAGCCAGACGGTCACCGTGCCGGCGATGGCGTACAGGCCGAAGAACTCGCCGCTGCGGCCTTTGGGCGCCAAGTGCACCAGCATGGACCGGCTGGACGAAATGCTGGCGGTTGCGGTCACCGCCAAGGCGCTGGCGAAGGACAGGTATACGAGATCGGACAAATTATCGAAGATCAGGGTGTCCCAGACTTGGCGGTTTTGAATGAGGCCGAAGAAGAGTGTCTGCTTGGTGATCGAGAGCTGGGCAAACAAGACGGCGACCATTCCCGACACTTCGATGATGAGGGCGCGCTTTGGGCCGAACTTTGTGTCAAGCCAACCGCCGATTAATCCGCCTGCAAATCCCCATGCAGATGCGACTATGGCGTAGGCGGTCATTTCCAAAAAGCCCCAGTCTAGAAACAGGGCGACGTATACGGCTCCCAATGCCAATAGCGCTGCCATCGCATCGGCATAGAACATGCGCGCGACCAAGAACTTTAGGACCTCCTTGTACTTGGTCGCCTCGCGTACGGTTTGCACAACCCCTCGTGCTCCGTCTCTGATCGCCTGACCCCAATGGGCGCCTTTCGTTCCACCGTCTTCGGCATACAGAAAGAAGGGGATTGAGAACAGAATAAGCCAGACCGCGCACATGGGACCAACGAGTCGCTGGTGTTCGAATTTCTCCAAGTTCAAGCCGAAAAGCGGCTCGGCAAACGGCCATCCAATCGCGCCTGGCAGTGCGAACATCCCGACCAGACTTAAGAACATCAGTGTGCCGGCTAAATTTCCGAGTCCAAGACCCAGGCCAGAAATCTTGGGCAGGGTTTGAGGAGGCCCCGAGGCGGTGAGCATGGAATTGTGGGTGACTTCGGAATAGGTGTAGGAGACATAGGCGATTACCAAGAACACCATCACCATGCTTGTTGGCAGGCCCGCCTCGCCAGGGATGGCGTACCACAGCATCCAGGACATGAGGGCAATCACGCCCAGGAGAACCGCGAGAAGAGGTTTTCGAAGTCCGCCGCGGTCGAGGGCGGCCCCCAAAAACGGCGCGGTTAAGGCCGCCACAAGGCCCGCCCATTTGGTCACCGAGGCAATGGCCGCTTGTCCTGCGGCGTTCGCAGTATTCTTGGCTTCTTCGTCACTTAGCCCGTCCAGCTCTCCGCTGGCCAAAATGTCTGCGCCGATGACATCGCGGGCAAAGTAGGGGGCAAACACATAGATGACGACGAAGATGTAGTACGGATTACGCGCCCATTCGAAGACCGCCCACGCCCATCCCTTGGTTCCGACAAAATCAACGACTCGCTGAACCACGGGTGTTGAAGATGTTTTGCCCTTTGTTTTCGGGGCGACGACTTCCGACATTTCGATCCTTGCTCAGTGGCAAACTTGCCAACCCTGCAACATATGGAGGGGGGTGGGAAGGGTGAATGTCGAAACGTATACGGTTTTTGCGGTGCAGCGTGGCGGTGGAGAAAGATCCCACTCACGCGGGACTTAAGGCTCAGGGGAAATCTGAATGAGCAACTTGCCGTCGTGATCACCTGTGAAGAGCTTTTTCACGACTTCGGGCGCGTTCTCCAATCCTTGATGCACATCTACCTTGTACTGAAGTTTACCTTCTGCATGCCAAGTTCCCAACTCCATGAGGCCTTCCTGCCACCGATCAAGATAGTCAACGACAATGAAGCCTTTCAACAATGCGCTCTTCATAAGGAAGTTTTGGAACATATAGGGTCCGGGTACCGGATCGGTCGAATTGTATTGTGAAATCAGTCCGCACAGAGGTACGCGTGCGAACTTGTTGAGATGGGTCAGTACGGCGTCCAAGATTTCGCCGCCGACATTTTCGAAATAGATGTCGATCCCGTTCGGGCATAGAGTGCCAAGGCGCTCCAGGACATTTTCGGTCTTGTAGTTGATCGCAGCGTCAAAGCCCAAGTCTTTTGTGATCCATGCGCATTTGTCGTCGGATCCGGCGATGCCGACAACATGGCAGCCTTTAATCTTCCCGATCTGACCAACGATCGAGCCGACGGCGCCCGCGGCGGCCGAGACGACCAGGGTCTCTCCCTCTTTGGGCTGACCAATATCCAGGAGACCGAAATAGGCGGTGAGGCCCGTCATGCCGATTCCGCTCAAGAACCCAGTGAGGGGAATGCCCGTATCCTTCGGCAGTGCGTTGAGCATTTCACCGGGCGCGACAAAGTAGTCTTCCCAGCCCATCCCGCCGAGCACGATGTCACCGACTTGGACCGCGTCGCTGTTAGATACTTCGACAACCCCGAGGGTGCCGCCGCGCATAACGTCGCCCACTTCGACCGGCGGCATGTATTGATCCATGTCGCTCATCCAAATGCGGTTCGTCGGGTCGAGAGACAAATAGATGTTGCGCACCAGGGCTTGACCGTCACCGGGGACGGGCATGGGGTTCTCTTGCAGTTCGAGGTCGCCGGGCTTGATGTCGCCCACGGGCCGTTTCACGAGGATCCATTGCCGGTTTACGTTTGCCATCTTGTTGTTGCCCTTTTTTTCCGATGAGCCGCCAAACAGGCTCGAGATTCGCCAGCCGCGTTTACTCGTCATATGTACACTATCCCTTCATCACAAGTTCGATCCACAGCCCATTCACTGCGGGTCACGAAAGCTTCATGCTCATATGGTGAAACGCGGCATCTATAAAGAACAAAGTCACAGGGGTGGGCGATGGCGCAACAGCAACTTCGAAGACACGCAGCTGGCGCAGCGCTATTTGTGGGATTTTCGATGTTCTTCGGTCCGGTGCAGGCCGATATCTCATTGAGCGTCATTGGTCGCTATGACAGTGGTCAATTCGATAACAATGCGGCTCAGGTCGTGGCCTTTGATGCCGGATCGAAGCGCTTGTTCGTCGCCAATACGAAAAGCAACGAGGTCGATATGCTCGATGTTTCGGATCCGACCATGCCCAGCCAAGTGAAGGCAATCAGTATGGCCTCGCATGGGGCCGGGGTGAACAGCGTTGCAGTTCGAGAGGGGATTGTCGCGGTGGCTGTGGAAAATGAAGATCCGCAAGCCAACGGTTCGGTCGTGTTCCTTGACGTTGAAGGGAAAGTCCTGAGCAAAGTCACCATTGGCGCCATGCCGGATATGGTGGGCTTCACGCCGGACGGCAAGTACGTCGTTGTTGCCAATGAAGGAGAGCCCAATGATGGCTACACGAATGACCCGGAAGGTAGCGTCTCCATCGTTGACATTTCCGGTGGAGTCGAAGGCATTGGTGATGCAAATGTGAAGACGGCGGACTTTAGGGCTTATGACGAGAAGGGCCTTCCCGAAGGCGCCAAAGTTGGCAAACCAGGTCAGCCTCTTTCTCAGGACTTTGAACCGGAATATGTTGCTGTCTCGCCCGACAGCAAAACGGCCTTTGTCACTTTGCAGGAGCACAATGCGGTTGCGGTGGTCGACATTGCCAACGCGAAAGTTACAAACGTGTTCGGCATGGGCTTCAAGAATTACGAAAAAAATCCCATTGATGCTTCTGATAAGGACGGCAAGATCGACATCTCGCCCAAGCCCAATGTCTTTGGCATTTATCAGCCGGATGGAGTGGCCGTTTATTCCGTAGGCGGTCAGACTTATATCATTACCGCGAATGAAGGAGACTCCCGCGAGTATGATGCCTTCGTGGATGAAGCCCGGGTTGAAGATGTAAAGCTCGACCCAAAAGCGTTTCCCGATGCGACGTTGAAAGAAGCCGAAAAGCTGGGTCGCTTGAAGATTGCGACCACGCTTGGCGATACGGACGGCGACGGCGATTACGATCAACTTTACAATTTTGGCGCACGCTCGATCTCGATCTGGGATACCAGCGGGACTATGGTCTGGGACAGCGGTTCCGGATTTGAGGAGATGACGGCGGCCATCGTCTCAGCAGGCTTCAATGCGGATAATGACGATTGCTGCCAGGACAAGCGAAGTGACGACAAGGGCCCTGAGCCTGAAACTGTTGTGGTTGGGGAGCTTAACGGAAAGTACTATGCGTTCACGGCGCTTGAGCGGATCAGCGGCATTATCGTCTATGATGTGACCAATCCGCAATCGCCGAACTATGTCACCTTTGCCCACAATCGCAAATTTGCCGTAAACCCGAAAGACTCGCCCAAGGGCGCAGGCGACCTAGGACCGGAAGGCTTGGCCTTCATTCCGGCGGCGCAGTCGCCAAACGGGAAACCATTGCTCGCCGTGGGAAACGAGGTGAGCGGGACGACAACCATTTACCAGATTGATTGACCCTCCTACACAACTTGGATCTTTTTAATCCGGAGGCGGTCTTTATCGAGACCGCCTAATCTTTTTTTAGCCTTCCGGCAAAATAGTACGCTGCGCCCAAGAGTACTGTTCCCGCCGCGGCAAAAAGTTGGACGGGATCCTGCATGGCCGAAATGCCGGCGAAGAAGAGAGTTACAGTGATAAAGAGAAGCGGTGCGGCGGGGTACAAGAGTGAATGTGGTCGCTCGCCCAACCGGATATGGCGAACAAAGAGGGTCGAAACCGTAAGCGCAAGGCTAATCGACAGCGTAAAGCCCAGGTATGATAAGAGGCCCTGCAGGTCTGAAATCACGACCACGAGGCAGGCTAGACCAACTTGTAGAAGTATGGCCGCTCGGGGAGGGCTGCCGGCTGTCATTGTAAACAGTCCAGGAAACACTCCGTCCTCGCTCATTTTGGCGTAAACTCGCGGGCCGGCAAGAACCATTGCCGTGACAGAGGTGAGAAGCGAAACTGCGATGATCGCTTCCACAAGATGGCGCAGAGCGCTTCCTCCCAGCGCCTCAGCGGATATAGCCGCGATCTCTGCTTGGCCCGCGATGGTCGACGGCTCGGGAACATACAAAAAGACCGCGTTAAGAGCTAAATAGAGGATAACCGTCAATGTGGTGCCGATAACCATGGCTGTTGGAACATACTGTTTAGGCGTTTTCGCTTCTCCAGCAACATAAACCGCTGCATTGAAGCCGGAATAGGACAGCGAGATCCAAACCAGCGCGCCCGCGAATGCACCTAACTGAAAGTCTGCGACGTGCCGTCCAGGGCTTGACACCTGCCAAGATCCATCCACAAGAAGCGATGCCGCATAAGTGCACAAACCAATGAGTGAAATGATCATAATGCTGACGACCGTATTATGAACAGCGGCTCCGATCCTGGCGCGGCCAAGATGGATCGCACCAGCAAACAAGATCGAACCGATTGCAAGGCTGTCCGTGGGGAGTGATGCAAGTGCGGGGTGCGCCGCTTTGCCATAGGCTTCAAAGGCGCTGGCGGCAAAAGCAATAGCTCCGGTGAAACCGGCGATCAAGGAGATCCAACCGGCAATCATGCCAGCCAAGGGATGAAGGGAACGCGATAAGTAGAGGTATTCTCCGCCCGATTCAGTTAGGCCCCGAGCGAGCATTCCGTAACTCGCGGCGCCGCACAGCGCTATGAATCCTCCCACGGCCCAGGCGGCCATCACGAGTTCGCGGCTGCCCAAATCGGCAAGTGCGAACCCACTCGTTGTATAGACCCCAGCACCGATGGCATTGCCGATGACCAAGGTTGTCAGCGTCATCAGGCCGAATCGCTTTTGCGATGTTGCCTCAGCTTCTCTCCCCGCCCCCACAATGCGGTTATTCTTTCCGGAAGCGGAGTAAGTAATTCTCTTTCAGACCCGGCATCTCTATTTCTTCGACGAGGTCGAAGCCCGATTCTTCTATTTCGGAAATCACGGTGCCCTTGTCAGCGCGTACATGGCCGAGAATAAACTCAGACGACTGACCAGGGATGCGTTCGAAATCGAGAACATACATTTCGCCGCCTTCTCTAAGGGCGCGCGCCAAATTACGAACCATGGTTTTGGGATACTCGAAATGATGGTACGTATCCGAATGAAACACTATATCGACGGATGCGTCGGCAAGATTAGGCGACTTGTCAGCTCCCAAGACCGTTTCAACATTCGTGAGGCCATCTTTTGAGGCATTCTCTGCAATGAAGTCCAAGAACGGTTGAGCGATGTCCACCGCATAGACTTTGCCTTCCGTGCCGACCGTTTCAGCGAAGAGTTTGACGAACAGGCCCGTGCCCGCACCGATGTCGGCGATGCGGTCGCCGGGTTCGAGAGAAAGCGCGGACAAAATTTCCTTTTTGTGGACGAAGACCTCCCGGCTTTCGCCTGTGAACCTTTTGGCCCACATGCCGACATCTAGATTCGGATCTTTGTAGGCTCGGTTGATTTCCGGGCGGACATTTTGTTCTTCGCGCTCGCTCGCTGCCTGTTGTTCTGCGATGCCTGTGCTGCTCCAGGAAACGACGAGCAGGAAGGGCGCTAGGTTCAGTAGTTTGCGATTTTTCTTCATGACGTTTTCCTTTTTCTCGCCGGCTGCTTTCTGACACACACAGCGCATGAGCCTTTACGATGTTCGCTTTTTCGAGCGTTTGCGGTTCGCCTGTCAACGCCGAAGCGTGTAGATCGGACGAAGGGTGGGTTGCGCCGGCTCGAACTCTTGTGAGAGACTGGCGTTTAATGGAGCCAATCTACGACACAATCGGAGTGGATTACGGGGCGCACAGGGCGCCGGATCCGTCGATCGCCAGACACATTGAAGAGCACTTGGAGGGGCTGACTTCCCTTGTCAATGTGGGAGCGGGGACCGGGTCCTATGAACCCGCCGATCGATCTGTCACGGCCGTTGAGCCTTCGTGGGCGATGATCCGCCAGAGGCCGGATAACGCCGCGCCTTGTGTCTGCGCAATTGCTGAGAGCCTGCCTTTTGCGGACAATTCGTTCGATGGCGCTATGGCGCTGCTGACAGTCCATCATTGGGGGGATCTGAGTGAGGGACTCCGCGAGCTGACACGCGTGGCGCGGACAAGACTTCTAATCTACACCTGGGATCCGGACCAAGCCTCCGCCTATTGGCTGATTAACGACTATCTGCCCGAAATCATGGAGCTCGACCGCGGGCGGTTTCTCACCACCGACAAAATGCTGGCCATGTTCTCGGATGCTAGGGCATTTCCGGTGCCGATCCCAAAATACTGTAGAGATGGCTTTTTGGGCGCCTATTGGGATCGACCTAAGGCGTACTTGGATCCGGCCGTTGCGCGCGGAATTTCTTCCTTTCAGCAAATCGACCAAAGGGATCTCGCGCGTGGGTTAACTAATCTGGAGCGTGACCTAGAGAGTGGGGCTTGGCAAAAACGGTATGCTCATGCGCTTGATCGCCCGGCATTGGACCTGGGTTACCGGCTGATCGTTGCGGAACTATGACCCTCACTTGCGGCCGCTAAATCCCCATCAACCAACATAAACTTTTCGAGAGACATACTGGAGAAAAGGTACTTTTCCGCGTATGTAAATGCGGGACAATTGCACCTGTTCGTACCATCCCAATGCTTGGGTAACTCAATCCCAAGACGTTGTGCGGTGTGCCCCTATGCGATGTGACGGAATGAAAGATCTGAACTTCAAAACGTTTCTTTTTGCGCTGGTCGTCCTCGTGCTCGGATCTGTAGCCGGACGCGCCGACATCGTTCGCACCGAGAGAGTTGAGTCTGAATTGGTCAACGAATACTCGACGGTGGCCCCCGGACAGACGTTGTGGATTGGTCTTCGCCAAAAACTCATCCCTCACTGGCACACCTACTGGAAAAATCCTGGCGACTCCGGCGAGCCGACAAGCATCGAATGGACGCTGCCGGACGGGGCGAGCATTGGCGAGATTCAATGGCCTGCGCCCAAGCCGATTGACGTGGGTCCGCTCAGGAATTTTGGTTATGAAGGGGAGTACTTCCTTCTCAGTCGGCTGACCGTTCCGAACGAAGGGCTGGGGGACCAGCTCGATATTCGCGCCAAGGCCTATTGGCTCGTTTGCGAAGAAATCTGCATTCCCGAAGAAGGAGAGCTGACGCTGTCCTTGCCTGTGGATCCATCCGGTCCCGTGGCCGACCCGATTTGGGCTTCTGAGATCGAAGCGACATTGGCGGGTTTGCCGCGCCAATTCGACGGTGCTGCACACATCACGATCGAGGAAGATCTCACGTTATCGCTCGCCGCTCCGGAAATCGCGGATGTGCTGTCCGGCGCCTCGGGTTTCAGCGCCTTTTTCTTTCCGGAGAAAGACGGCTACATCGAGAACGCCGCCGACCAACTGATTATGGCCGGGGAGGGCGGTATTTCTCTCCAAATGCAGCCCGGGTTTCGCATCGGCAAAGAAGACGCGCCTGAGCGAATGAGCGGTGTTCTTGTCGTCACAAATGACGTCGAGGGCTTGGACGACGCGCAAGTAACTGCGTTTGAAGTCGATGCGGTTGCAGGGCCAGTTCTTCCAGGTACAGCCGATCGGGTTATGTTGGAAGACGGGGAGCCGGTTTCCGCGTTTGGAATTGGTCTTGGTCAAGCTTTGATCTTCGGTCTTTTGGGCGGACTTATTCTCAACCTGATGCCATGTGTGTTTCCAATCTTGTCCCTTAAGGCGCTCGCTTTTGTGAAAGAAAGCTCCGAACCGGCGCGCATTCGTGTTGGCGGATTGGCTTACACGGCGGGCGTCATCGCGACCTTTTTGGCACTTGCTTTGATCCTCATCGGTATTCGGGCCGGTGGTGAAGCGGCGGGCTGGGCCTTTCACCTTCAAAATCCGCTCGTATTGGCACTCCTGACGTACCTTATGTTTGCTGTCGGACTAAATCTCTCCGGCGTGTTCAATGTCGGGATGGCCGTAAACGTGGCCGGAGGCGGGACGGGTGCTTCCGGGTCCTTTATGACAGGTGTGTTGGCCGTGGTCATCGCGTCTCCATGCACCGCACCTTTTATGGCATCGGCGCTCGGGTTTGCGCTGACCCAGGGAACACTGACGACATTGGCCGTGTTCGGCGCGCTTGGACTCGGCATGGCGATTCCCTATTTGGCCCTTAGCTTCAGCCCGTCACTGATCAATCTGATGCCCAAACCAGGTCCTTGGATGGATGGGTTCAAGCAAGTTCTAGCGTTCCCTGTGTACTTAACCGCTGCGTGGCTGCTTTGGGTGCTCAGTAAGCAGATCTCACCCGACAGTCTTTTCCTCGTCTTGATCGGGATTGTTTGTGTTGGCTTTGGCGCTTGGCTCTTTGGACGGTTGCCCGAATTGCGCACGAAGAGCTGGCAATGGTCCGGCGCTGCCGCCTCGGCAATGGTGATTGTCATCTCGCTTTTGCTTCTCCAGGGCCTCACTCCTAGAGAGAGTGTGGCTGGTACGGGGGAGGTCACGTCCACATCTGAGAATCGCCTTTCGTATATCGAATACTCACCGGAAACGGTGGATGCGCTGCTGGCCGAGGGCAAGACCGTCTTTGCGAATTTTACCGCCGATTGGTGCATCACCTGCAAAGTGAATGAGCGTGTCGCCCTTGATCGGCCGAAGGTGGTCAGTCTGTTCAATGAAATGGATGTCGTGGCGGTTAAGGGGGATTGGACGAACCGGAATGAAGAAATCGCCCGCACGCTGCAAGCGCACGGAAGCCCGGGGGTGCCGCTCTATCTCGTCTACCGCCCGGATGGAACAGGGGGGAGTACGGCGACGGTAGAGCCCATGAAGTTGCCGCAAATCCTGACCCAGAAAACCGTTCTCGACGCGCTTTCGTTAGAACAAGAGTGAACGGTTTCGTTTTTTGATCCAAGCAAACCTGGAGGAGTGAATCATGTTTGATACCTTAACAAAGCGCAATGTGCTCTTGAGCCTTGCCGGTACCGCGGGAGCCTTTACCCTAGCGCTCGGGGCGCTTCAGTTTTCTTACGTGCAACCCGCGAACGCTGCGATATCCGTCGGTGGTGAGGCGCCCGGTTTTACGTTGCCTAATACAACCGGCGGCGAAACGTCTCTCAGCGATTTCGATGGAAAGAAAGTCATTCTGGAGTGGACAAATCACGATTGCCCTTACGTGGTCAAACACTACAGCACCAACAATATGCAGTCTTTGCAAACGGATTTGACAGGGCAAGATGTCGTTTGGCTCACCATCATTTCCTCGGCGCCTGGAAAGCAGGGCCACGTTTCGGCCGATGAAGCCAACGAGCTCACGACGTCTCGGGGCGCGGCGCCCACCGCCGTTCTGATCGATGAAGAAGGGACCGTTGGTCAGCTCTATGGAGCGGCCACGACGCCGCACATGTTCGTCATCGATGCGGAACAGACCATTCAATATGCGGGCGCGATTGACGATAACAGTTCTTCACGCGCGTCCACAGTCGAGGGTGCGAAAAACTACGTCCGTCAAGCCGTTGCCGAGCTAAAGGCTGGCGAGGCGGTTTCAGAAGCGCAAACAACCCCTTACGGCTGCAGTGTGAAGTACTAACTCGCTATCGAACTTGCTTTTACGAATTCTTACGAGGGGCGGTCCGCTTGGGCCGCCCCTTTTTCGATGTCGGCTGGCTACTTCTATAATTTGGCGTGCGTTCCGTCACACATGGGCGACTTTTCCGTCTTTTTGCAGCCGCAGAAAAAGACCTTGCCCGACTTGTCCGCATCATATTGGACGGGAACAAAGTCCGACCCTTGATGAGAGCCATCGCAATAAGGTTGGTTCTTGCTCAGGCCGCAAGCGCACCACCAATAGGATTTTCCTTCTTCGACCTCGACGGCGAATGGTTCCTTTTGAACGATTGTTGGTTCGGCCACGATATTCTCCTCTGGTTTTGCCGCTCGTGACCCAACACATTGAGTCAATTCGACTTGGCTCGATAGTTCAATTTGCCGACATTATGTCAACGCCAGCTTGCACGCAAATTTGCTGGCCGCTTGCATCAGAGGTCCAAAATCCGCCAAAGTCTCGTGCTCACTAGAGGATCTGGGAAGCATATCGGATGGCAGGCGCGACTCGCGCAAGGAGGCACTTCATGACACGGACATCTCTCGTTATCGGCGCTCTGGTGGTCGCGTTTGTCGGAGCGTTCAGTTACGGGATTTATCGCAATGGGGTGCCGCAACAATCCATAAAAGAAATTTCCAGAACGCTCGAAGACCCTGAGCAATCTGACAGCGGACCGCAAGGTCTTGCCGATCTGGGAACTGGGGACGAGGCGCACACTTCGCGAGGTTCGGACTCGTCGGTGTCTGGGGAAGCCGATGCATCAGGCACTGCGCGAGCGCTGCCTGAAAATACGTTCGTCTTTAAGCGGCTCAACATCGACACCGCCAAGCCCGAACCAGCTGCGTGTCTTACTTTCTCTCAGGACTTAGATGAGAGCGGTACTGTTCGGTATGAAGACTATGTCACAATCGAGAACGATCAGCGGCTTTCTGTAACTGTCCAGGATGACCAGCTCTGCCTCGCGGGGCTTGAGTTCGCCGAGAAGTACCGGGTTCAGCTTAGAAAAGGTTTACCGTCGGCATCGGGAAAGCAATTGCTGTTCGATGAAGATATCCCGATCGAATTGAAGGACCGGCCGGCGCTGATCCAATTTGGGGACGGCTTGATCTTACCGCGGGAGAGTGTCGAAGGGATCACTCTCAAAACGGTCAATGTGGAGACGTTGGATATTCGTGTGCTTCGCGTGGGCGACCGCTTGTTGTCGCAATTGCAAACCGGTGTCGTCGATCAAAAGAAGATCTATGAATACGACGAGTACCAGGTCGAAAACGAGCAAGGCCAAATCGTTTGGGAAGGCCAAATGGATGTGGATGCCGTTCGAAACCAGTCCGTGGACACCAAGTTCGATTTCCGTGAGGCTGTTCCGGGTCGGGATCCCGGGGTTTATCTGATTGTCGCGCGCGACTCCGCTGAAAAAGAGCAGGTCAAGCAAAGAGGCTACTACTCCGGCAATACGGCGGCGCAATGGGTGATCGATTCCGATATTGGTCTTGCGACTTTTGAAGCATCGAATGGCCTTTACGTGTTTGCGCGCTCTCTTCAGTCGGCTGAGGCTTTGCGCGGCGTGGATGTTGCTCTCATTGCACGGAACAATGAGGAACTGGCGCGCATCAAAACCGATGGCAATGGACTTGCGCTGTTTCCTGACAGCCTGATGCGGGGCAAGGGAGGCGCGGAACCGGTGGTGGCCATGGCCTATGGCGGCAAGGATTTCAACTACACCGATTTACGCAGGCCCGCCTTCGATTTGACGGATCGCGGCGTTGGCGGACGCTCTGTCCCCGGGCCCATCGATGCTTACTTGTATACGGACAGAGGGATCTATCGCCCAGGAGAGCAAGTGCATCTTGTCACGATGCTCCGAAACCAACTGGTTGAGTCTTTGAATGATGTTCCGCTGTCTGTGAGCATCCGGCGCCCCGATGGGGTCGAGTTCCGGAAGCTGACAACGAACGAGCAAAGTGACGGCGCCTCCTATCTCGATGTGACTTTGTCGGCAACGGCTCCACGGGGCCGTTGGCAGGCGGTGGCCTATGTTGATACGGATGCAAATCCCGTGGGCCGGGTCAGCTTCGACGTCCAGGATTTCGTGCCTCAACGGCTTGAAGTCAATTTGGAGGCAGCCACGGACTATTGGCAATTCGGTGAGATGGTTTCCATCGATGTTGCCAGCCGATTTCTGTACGGAGCACCGGCGTCCGATCTCGATGCAGAGGCTGAGCTGACATTGATGATCGATCCTAATCCGTTTCCCGATTTTGTGGGCTATTCCTTCGGCCGGATCGAAGAGAAATTCAACAGTTCGCTCATTGCGTTGGATGTGCCTCCTCTCGATGCGGAAGGCAAAAGCACGGCCATTGGAACAATCGACGATATCGGAGAAACCACGTTGCCCCTGAGGGCGCGTGTGCGTGTTGCGGTGTTTGAGCCCGGAGGGCGCACCACGCAGGATGAACTTTATCGTCCCGTTCGAACGGGCGAAGCCATGATCGGAATTCGGCCTAACTTTGAATACAACACGGTGCGTGAGGGTGCGGCGGCTTCGTTCGATGTTGTTGCGTTGGATAAAGAAGGGATCCGAATTGCGCGGGACAAGGTGAGCTACCGTTTGATCCGTGAAGAGACGTACTATCATTGGTATCAGGAAAACAACCGCTGGCGCTACGAAGCTGTGGTTCGGGATCGCGATGTTACCAAGGACGAATTTTCCATCGGTATCAACGAACCCGAAAAGATTTCAGAGACACTGCCTTGGGGCCGCTATCGATTGATTGTCAGTGATTTGAACAGTGATGCTGCGACTTCCGTGCGTTTCTATGTCGGGTGGGGCGGGTCTACGTCTAACAATCGCCCGGATCGGGTCAGCGTTTTGGCGGACAAGGAAGTGTACCGGACGGGAGAGACGGCCCGGATCGAAGTGAAGCCACCTGTTGCCGGCAAGGCGTTGATGGTTGTCGCCTCCGATCAGGTTTTTGAAACGAAACTCTTCGATGTCCCCGCTGAGGGACGGGAGCTTGAAGTGCCCGTGTCGGAAGATTGGGGCGCGGGCGCCTATGTGATGGTGAGTGTGTACAAACCCTTGTCCTCGGGCCAAGTCCGAGCGCCGGTGCGCTCGATTGGATTGACCTGGCTCCAGCTCGACAAGACGGAACAGACCCTTACCGTGGAACTGGGTGACACGGAACGGGTCACGCCGCGCGGCGATGTTCGCGTGCCGGTCAAAGTGGTCGGTCTTGCAACACGCCAAAAGGCGCATGTGACGCTTGCTGCTGTGGACGAGGGCATTCTCCAGCTTACGAAATTCAAGACACCGGCGCCCGAGAACCATTATTTCAGCAAACGCCGTCTCGGTGTGGACATACGAGATGATTACGGACGATTAATATCGGGTTCCGATGCAGAGTTGGGTGAGCTTCGCGCGGGCGGTGACGGTGTGGGCGGATCCGGGCTCTCCGTGGTTCCTACACGGACAGTCGCGCTCTTCTCCGGTATCGTCCAAACGGACGGCAGCGGCGAAGTGGACGTCGAGCTCACTATCCCCGACTTCAATGGTGAGTTGCGTCTTATGGCGGTGGCCATGACCGAAGATCAAATCGGCCATGGAGAACGTCCGCTTACAGTCCGAGATGACGTGGTGGCCGAGTTGACTCTGCCTCGCTTTTTGGCGCCCGGGGATAAAGGCCAGGCGACACTCCTTCTGCATAACGTGGATGGAGCTCCCGGCTCTTATAGAACGGAGATTGAGCTCAAAGACTCCATTCGAACCGCAAGCGGTGATCCCAGTGTCAAACTCATCGAAGAACTTGCAACGGATCAGAAAAAGACCGTTCCCATCGAAGTCGCAGGCGGTGAACCAGGGATTGGGACTGTTGTCTTAACGCTGACAGGACCCGACGACTACAAAGTTGTGCGTACTTGGCCCATTGAAATTCGGCCGGCGCAGTCTCCGATATCCGTCGAAATGGCGGGCATGCTGGCACCCGGAGAAAGTCTTGAACTCTCGGCGAAAGAAATCGAACCGTACTATCCGGACTCGGTGTCAGTCGGTGCGACCTTGTCCTCATCGCGTGGTTATGACGTGCCGGGATTGCTCAATTGGCTCGATCGCTATCCGTACGGATGCCTTGAACAAACTGTCAGCCGCGCCTTTCCGCTTGTCTATTTCAATGACATGGCGCTCCTGAGTAATGTCGAACAGGACGAAACCGTCAAATCGCGGGTTCAGCAAGCAGTAGACCGAGTGGTCGATATGCAGAATCCCTCCGGATCCTTTGGAATGTGGGGACCTGATTATTCTGCCTACCATTGGCTCAATGTCTTTGCGCTTGATTTTCTCATTCAAGCTCAGCAGAAGGACTATGTCGTTCCCAACGAGGCGCTATATATCGGGAAGGATTGGTTGCGGCGGATCGCGGGACAGGATTATACTGATCTCTGGACGCGGTCTTATGCCTTCTATGTGCTCGCCAAAGCCGGCACGCTCAATCCCGGTGACTTGCGCTATTTTGCCGATACCCAGATCAAGGAAATGGAAAATCCAATGTCTGCGGCCCATCTTGGGGCGGCTCTTGTAGAGATCGGCGATCGCTCGCGCAGTCTGCGTGCGTTCAATTCGTCCCTAGACTTGGTTCTTGAGAAGACGCCCAAGAAGTATCAGTTGTTTGATTACGGATCAAAGTTGAGAGATCTGAATGGCGTGATCGCGCTCGCGGCGGCTTCCGGAGAAAACAACATTCTGCCGGCGCTCTTCCAGGAAATGGATGCTCACGACACCAACGTTAAGTACACGACGACTCAGGAAAAAGCTTGGATGCTTTTTGCGGCGTATGAACTCAACAAGTCGCGGGGGCCAATTGATGTTCAGGTCAAGGGAACGGAGCCCATCACAACACGGGACGGTGATAGTGTCTTCCTGACGCCAAATGCGGGCGATCTTGGGGAAACGGTGAGTGTTCGGAACCGCGGCGACAAAGACATCTGGCAACAGGTGACGATCCAGGGAACGCCGATCGAGCCGTTGCCCGCCGAAGCGAATGGGCTCACACTTAGCAAAACCTTTTGGACGCGGCAGGGTCAGCAGATCGACCTTTCCGACGTGAAACAAAATGACCAGATCGTCGTTCTGCTCAGTGGACAGATGGAAGACAATACCTATAGGGAGATGATCGCACTCGATTTACTGCCTGCGGGCTGGGAGATCGAGGGGATTGTGCGTAAAGGGGATACCGCGCTTTCCTGGTTGCCCGCTCTGTCTTGGACGACGATGGCTGAGAAACGCGACGACCGCTTCGTGGCGGCCTTCAACATCGGCTCGCGCTACCGGATGCTCGATGAGAACAAGCAGCCCATCATCCCCAAGTTCAATCTTGCTTATATCGTCCGCGCCGTGACACCCGGCGAGTATGCGCTGCCGGCGGCTCTGGTTGAAGACATGTACGCGCCGAGGACGCTTGCGCGCACTGATCAGGGCCGGGTGAGCGTTGGGGTTCGGTAAAGGGCGGATGTGGGGGATGCTATGAGAGGCTGGCCCCACTTGTCTCGTCGCTCTGCAATCGGTTTTCTTGGGATTGCAGCATGGGCGCTTGGCCTGATGCTGGTGTTGGACTCGCGATTTCCACCGGATTTGAGCCGCTATGAAGACCGCTCCATTTTGGTGCTGAGCCGTGAAAGTGAGCTCTTGCGCGCTTTTCTGTCTACGGATGATAAATGGCGTCTCTCAACGAGTGTAGATGAAGTCGACGCTGAGTATGTTCGGCTTCTCAAACAGGTCGAAGACAAGAGGTTTGATGTTCATCCCGGCGTTGATCCGATCGCGCTTGTCCGTGCGGTGGGACAGCTCGTCTCAAATGGCCGCGTTGTCTCTGGCGCCTCAACGCTGACCATGCAGACGGCGCGATTGTTGGAGCCGCGGCCACGCAACGTCGCTTCTAAGCTCATTGAGATGGTCCGGGCGTTGCAGTTGGAAGCGCGCTACTCGAAACCTCAGATCCTCGATATGTATCTGACACTCGCGCCATTTGGCGGAAACATTGAGGGGGTACGCGCCGCTTCTTATGCTTATTGGGGGAAAGAACCCAGGCATTTGACCTTGTCGGAAATTGCCCTCTTGATCGCTTTGCCGCAAGCGCCCGAAAGCACGCGTCCCGATCGAAACATTGATGGGGCTGCGTCGGCCAAGCAAAAGATCTTGAGACAGCTGGTCGACCGCACGGCGATTTCCCAAACGCGAGCCAGCGAAGCCGCTAGAGACCCACTGCCTCAAGGACGGCTCGAATTTCCGTTTCTGGCGCCTCGTCTTGCGCGTCACCTAAGACAGCGAAACCCGGAATCGTCGGTCATTGCAACGACTCTGCGCGTAGATGTCCAACGCCATATTGAAACGCTTATTCGTCAGGAAACGGATTGGATCAAAGATGGGGCGAGCATCGCCATTTTGGCAATTGAAAACCAGAGCCGTGAGGTCGTTGCCTATGCCGGCGGCGCCGACTTTTGGGCTCAAAATGGGCAATTGGATCTTGTCCGGTCCAAACGATCGCCCGGTTCCGCGCTCAAACCGTTTATCTATGGAATGGCTTTTGACGACCTCGTGATCCATCCCGATACGCTTATCGAAGATCGTCCCATGGTCTTTGGCAGCTATGCGCCGCGCAATTTTAACCGGACGTTTCAGGGCACGGTAAATGTCCGCACCGCATTGCGGCTGTCCTTAAACGTTCCCGCCGTCGCCGTCCTCAACGAAGTGGGCCCGGTCCGGTTTGCGTCAAGTTTGCGTCATCAGGGTACGGATTTGCAGTTTGCGAAGAAAGACATTCTGCCGTCGCTGCCTCTGGCACTCGGCGGGGTCGGCGTTTCCCTTTTCGACCTAACTCAACTTTATGCGAGCTTGCCAAATGGGGGTGTGTCGCAACCTCTGCGGCTGTTGTCTGACGAATCACCTTTTACGCAGCGGCGCTTTCTTAGCGAAACGGCGAGTTGGTACGTCACCGATACCTTGCTTGGTTCTCCCATGCCCGATGGGTGGGCGCAGCGGTTCGGATTCCAACGCAAGCGGGACATTGCGTTCAAAACGGGAACCTCGTATGGGTTCAGAGATGCCTGGGCTGTTGGATACACGGGAACCTACACGATTGGCGTCTGGGTAGGCCGTGCTGATGGAACCGCACGGCCCGGCAGATTCGGACTAGAGACGGCGGCGCCGATCCTCTTGAAAGCGTTTGAGCGCATGCCGCCTGAAACGCGAGCGCTCCCCTCAAAACCCGGGAATGTCATTTCTGTGCGAAGCAACGCTTCCTTGCCAAAGCGGTTGCAGCGCTTTGAACAGGTGCAGGCATCGCGCTCGAGTAGGGATCGTCAGCAAATGAGGCCGCCGGTCATTCGCTTTCCGGCCCATGGGACATCTGTCGTTCTGCCGACTGGAGAGGAAAACGCGTCGTTCCCGCTGCGTGTGGTTGGTGGAAAGCAGCCCTTCCGTTGGATGGTCAATGGTGAGCTTCTTCCGATGTCGGACCGGTTGGAGACGACCTATTGGCGTCCTGCATCGCTCGGTTTTGCGAACATATCGGTCGTTGATGCCCAAGGCCGGACTGCCCATTCGACGATCCGTATTGTTATGTCGAAAGAGTGGTAGAAGGATCGATATTTTTGTCTGAATACCAAACCTCCACATTGGACATAATTCAGTAGATAGAATTATAGTTTGCGCACTTTGATTGCCAAGCCAAAGGGTGAAACTGTTTCTTGGGTCGCTTGGAACTGCGTTGTTGGCAGCACGATGCAGCTTAACGACCTTTCTCAAGAGGTGTCAGAACGGGACGCGACTGAGAATTCGCAAATGGATCGATAAGCGCAGCGAGAGCAGTTAGGGCCCGGTTGGGCCCGAAAGCCTCGACTCTGCAGTAGTTGTATCCAGCGCAAAACGGCGAGTAAAACACTATGTGCTCTATCTCTATCAAGAAGCACACGGATCTTTTCCTGTTGTTCCATGAAATAAATACTTGCGAAAATTCGTTCGACGCTTTGCTCTTTCATCACACTAACTGCATAGGCTGCAGGCTGAATGAGGCTAGGGATGGAAGGCAATAAGTTCGATTTCGGTTTCCTCAGCTTGTATTCTGTGATTTCTAGTTCTCCAGACGGATTTATTGACAAGCGGTCGTAGCGGCCTTTCAAAGAGAAAGAATCTCCTAGATAGAGTTCTGCGGCACCATCCACCCTCAACGTTTTGGTTTTGCTGTGCCTGTACTCAAGGTCAAAAAACTTCTCAAGCATTTCGCGGGTTTTCAATAACTCACTTTTATCAACTGTTATTCCAGGTTGATCGATGCAGCGTTCAAATTTGTCCAGGAACGCCGAACAACTTCTCGCTTCATCGGCAAATAGCCACGACAGAGATTGATGAATCGAGGTGCCGATGATCACGGCGAGAGGAAGTTCATCAGTTGGCAACGTGTTTTCTATATACTTAAACTTGAACTCTCTTCCGCAAATATGCCATTTCCTCAATTGTGTGAATGAGGTGGCTTGGGTCAGTTCGAAGATTTGGTTCTTCGATGGCGAGCTAAGGCCAGCTTCCTCCCAATATCGGTTAACTCTTTTCGCTGTAGTTTCAAGCAATTCCCCCTCGACCGGGATGTCCAAATCCGCCGGAACCAAACTGAGCCGCATCAATGTCCAATCCAAAACCTCGGCCCAAGTTTCTCCAGACTTTGGTTGGTGATTGTTGGTACGTTGAGAAAGTCGTTTGATTGCCCCTTCTCGCGATATTCTCAAAGCCACGACGAATGTTGCGCAGTTTAGAGATTTCAGTCTTTGGAGAATTCTCTCGAAGTCGTACGAAGCTCCGGTACATTCGAAGATCACTGGGTTTTTTTGGTTCTCTAGCCGGATGCGCTCCGCGATTTGATCTGTTGAGAGCTTGAGTTCTCTGAAATAGTCGATGTTTAGCCAAGAGTATCCGAATAAAGACGACAGGTGAGCTGCAATCGTACTTTTGCCCGCGCCTGGAACGCCTGTAAGCACTAGGACTGGGCTTGAATTCGCCGAAGCCATTTCTCTATCAGATATACCGATTAGCGGTTGTTTCCTGAGATTACACTGCTAATCGCCTGTCCAAAGAACTTATCGGACAATCCCGCAGCTATGGACGCAACAATTAGAAAGAGAATGAGTCCCTCGTCTGTAGACGGACTCAACGGTAATAACCCTGACAACAATGCGAACACAACTACGATCGCATAGACAGCTCCAAATGCAATTCGTATAAGAATATTAGAGATGAGGGTCCATATGTAATCAGGCCGAATCTTGTTTTCATGGATTACGGCATCAACGGTTGTGATAATAGCTCCCATGCTGCCTGCTAAAGATAACGTATACATCAACGGTTCCGGAAAGCTGCGAACAAACATGGCAAGATCGTTTGTCCCTTGAGCAGCTTTAACGACCTGTACAAGCGACATAAAGAAAAGCACGAGAATTAGGAGTGTCACAATAAGAGAAAAACCCATTAATAAGAACAACGTACGGGAACGAATTCCAGCAAGACGCTGAAATGATTCAGCAGCTTCAGCAAGTTCAAAACTCAGGCGGTGCAGTAATTGTCGATGTTCTACGCAGGGATCATCCCTCTTAAACTCAGAAAGAGTTTTCTTCCACTCGGCTCTCGGATTTGAACGCAGACGGTATAGTCGATCTTCAAGGCGAATCCGATCTGCTGCGAGCAGGGCTGGCGGATGATATAGGCAGAGTTCAGCTTCTACCTTCTGGACAATGCTGATCCTCTCTTCCTTTGGTAAATCTTCAGAAACCGCTTTGGAAAGGTCTTCTTTCAGTCTCTGCAAGGCGTTGGGGGCCATATCATTAGAGTTGGCAGGAAACTGCAATGCCTGGTTTATACCACTGTGAAGTCGGTCAATTCGAATACGGAACTCGCTATCTATACCAGCCTTAGCGTCAGTCACAGCAAAATCTCCGTTTGCATTTCCCTAAGCACTTTCAGTCCGCTTGAGCGGAAAAAATCTTTAGCATTACTGTTATCTCTAAACTGATCCGAACTGAGATATTCAAGCAAAGATTGAGGAACTGATTCGGCACTCTCCGGATCAGGTTTCCAACAATCACTCAAGGACCTGGTGACTAAGGAGCTTCGCCTGCTGATCAAAGAACTCAGTTCGCTCAGTTCGAATTCGTGCTCGTACTCGCTTTCGGCATAAAATGTAAGAAAAACCTGTGCCAAGCAACGTGAAAATTCATGAGCGGACCCTTCCCCGTTTGCTATTCTTTGGCATAGATCCAAGATCTGCTCGTTCTGGCTTGTGTCGCCATAAATAAGGAGCGACCAAAGCGCATACAGTTGCGTCGATTGATACGGTGGGTCTTGAAGCGACCTTGTCAAAACCTCAATGCTGGTTCCTTCCCAACCAATTGAGGCCAAATAGTGCAATATTTGTGATTCGGCACTAGGAAATTCTCGAATGTGCGTATCCGCAACATCAACTAGTTGTTTAGAATTCGCAATCCTCGCCAACGTGTAAACTCTCTTCGCAATTATTGAGGCTTGCGACTGGTTAAGCGCTTTGCGACCAAGGGCGTTCTCCGAAAAAGTCAACAGATCAAAATCAACTTTGGACATATGTGAAGCGACTTCGAAGAGATCATCTAGAATCAAATGTTCTCGATAAAAGTGGCTCTCGTCATATGCTTCGAGGGATTTGACCACTCTATACTTGGACTGGTTAATGCTGAAACCAAAGAGTTGCGATACGCTGTTGAGCTTTTCACAAACTAGTTGGCTGTCGGACGGATCGCAGGTGATGAAGATATCGTCAATCCACCTCGCGAACTCCAAAATGTGAGGGTCTCGGAGCAGAATCTCGTCCACAGGAACTAGCACTCTGTCACTTATGACCCAGACTATTTCGTCAGGCACAACTGGGAGACCCCTAAAATGAGAGCGGGAATTGCCTCTATTGATCATTTCAAACAATGCAATTGTCGCACTGACTTGTCTTTCGGATAGTCCGCTATTCGCCAAGACAGTGTGAATCTGTTCAGCCTTTATGTTGAAAAAATAATCGTTCAGATCAGCGAAGATCACACAGCGCCCTGCCGCAAGATGATGGCGAGTCCATCGATTGATTGTCTTCGTCCAACTCTGGTAATTGTTTTGGCGCAAGACACGTAATGATGCGAATGGGTCGTTCGCATTCGGAGCAAAAAACCTATTGTGATCCAGAATTCTCTCCGTGGCGAGCTGCAGTAAGGTACCAGTCAAAATGTCCGGTAGGAGTTCACTACGAATGGCTCCGCTATGTTTGGGCTTTGTTACGGTATCTGCTTCGAGCATCCACTCGCGGGCGTCTGGTAGTCTCAATTGTCCGTCGGCAGTTAAATCTTGGTATTCGATGAGATCGACTATCGGCCAGTGACTTCTCAACCGCTTTGCCGTCTCGAAGGCCGCGGCGAGATCAGACGGATGAGACGCTAGGTCCAACAGAGTATCAATAATTTCTCGCGTTTCCATATGATCACAGTATTATGTTGGGAATCCTAGGGCAAACAAGTAGATGAGAGACGCCAACTGGCAGGCAGTGCCAGCACTAGTCTCAAGAGCATAGCAGCAAGTTTGCATATTAACTTGTTTGTTTGTACCAATTGACAACGAGTTCTTGCTGGAACTAAGCGAAACTCCGGTACCCACTCGGCGCGATTAGTTTTGTCGCCGAGACAAGATTATTGAGGGCATCTGTCTTGAAACGGATTTTATCCAAACTGACAAAAAGAACCCAATGCGGCTCCCAGTCCTGCTCCCGCCCACACGACCAGCCAGACTGGGATTTTGCCCCACATCATGATTGCGAAAAACATCGTAGCGATGGCGATGTCAATTGGACCTCTTAGGGCGGTGAGGATAACCGGGTCTATGAAAGTTGCCCCTAACAATCCGACCACGGTTGCGTTCACGCCCATCAAAACTCTCTGCGCCGTTCGGGAGCGGCGCATGACGGACCAAAACGGCAGGATTCCGAGGATGAGAAAGAATGACGGGAGGAAAATGAAAAAGACGGCGAGGGCGCCCATCACGGCCTGAGGTAAGTCCAGTTGGCCAAACACCCCGAGGTAGGCGGAGAATGTGAATAATGGTCCGGGTACGGTCTGGGCCAAACCATAGCCGGCAAGAAATGTTTCGGAGTCCAACCAGCCCGGTTCGACCACAGCCTCTTGGAGCAGGGGGAGGACCACATGACCGCCGCCAAACACCAAAGCACCTGACCGGTAAAACGCTTCGAAGAACTGAACCAATTGATGCGATGAAGCGACAAGGGCGGGGGCCAAGAGCAGGACCAGGAAGACAACGAGAAGGGCTCCGCCGGCGCGGCGCGAAGTGGGAACTTCGATGTCTGCTTCGTCGTCTGCGAGAGAGGGCGTCAAGATCAGCCAGCCAATTATCCCTCCAATTGCGATGAGCGCGACATGGGGAAGGCTGCCGCCGAAGAAAAGCACGATGACGGCTGCTGCGAGCGCCATGATGCGGCGGGTGAGGTCGGGGCAAAGAGATCGCGTCATACCATAGAGTGCATGGGCGACGACGGCGACGACGACGAGTTTTAGTCCCTGAAGGGCGCCTTGAAACAGTTCCCCGTGGGTGAGGGCCTCGGCGTATATCAGCCCCATCGCGGCTGCGATCATCAATAGCGCTGACGGCAAGGTGAAGCCCAGCCAAGCCGCCGCCATGCCGGGGAGACCGCCGCGCAGTAAACCGATGATCATGCCCACTTGGCTTGACGATGGCCCCGGCAAAAAATGACAGAGCGCAACTATATCCGTGTACGTTTTGTCTGTGAGCCAATGGCGTTTTTCAACGAAGGCGTTGCGAAAGAAGCCGATGTGAGCAATGGGACCGCCGAACGAGGTGAGGCCCAACCCCAGAAATGTAAAAAAGATCTGGGCGGGAGATGCGGGCTGGCCGGAGGGTCCACCGTTTGCCGTCACGACATGCTCTTGCTGCAATGGGGAATAAACAAAGGCCGCCCGCTCGTGAGGCGGACGGCCAAGTTCTAGGTTTGTATGAAAGAGGGATCAGCTAACGGAATAGCCGCGGGCTTCGAGGCAGGCCGTGACCGCTCGGTTATACTCGTAGCGTTCGGCTGCAACGGCTTGTTTTTCTTTGTTTTTGCTCTTTTGTCCTTGGAGGCCACCTAGGACGCCGCCGGCGACTGCTCCGGCTGCGGCACCCTTGCCTGCTTTATCGCCGATCACTTCACCAAGAACCGCTCCACCGGCAGCGCCGCCGAGGACACCAATTGTGGCATTCTTTTTGGTCTTGTGTTTTCCGGCTTCTGCTTCGGCATAAGCTCCGTAAGCGGGATCATACCCGGTTTGGTTCGTTGCCCAAGCCGCACATTCTTGCTCGTCCTGGAGTTGTTGTTGCTGGCTCTGGCCTTTTGCTGGGTAGACAAACAGGTCTTGGGCGTGAGCGGCTGTGCCCATCGTTATTCCTAAAGAAGCGAGTACTGCAATTAGTGTCTTGTCCATAAGTGCTCTCCTAAACTCCGTCTCAATCTCTTCCCACAGTTTTGTCACACCATCATCTCACAAGGTCGCCGGTCCGAAAGTGATCCAGATCACCAAAAGTTCACCCGCAAATTCCCAGTTCCCATAGCTTTACACCTGTTCACCGTCACAATCCATGGGCGTTTGGCCTTTGAGCGTTCGAGATCGACCTTATCAGGTCAGCCTGAACCCAGCATGAACGTCTCTCCCGGCCATAGTTAACGGATAATTATCCCACTTACGTGATTCCTTGGGTCATGCGCGGCCGCCGATTAACAATGCTCTGTTTCGATTGGCGCCACGGCTGGCCGAATCGATGGGTAAGTCCTTCATGGCTAATGAAGGTGTCATGGAATGGCCGAATTTCTTGTGTTGTGTATGTGTTCACACTACATAGCTGGGCGTGCCATTCAAGGCGCGTCCTGACTTACGATGGGTGGGGCCAAAGGTAAGGCAAACAATGAGAACAAAACTGATTTCTGTCTTGGGGATAGCGCTGATGCTTGGATCGGTCGCTGCAGAAGCGCAAAGCCGGTCGAACAAACGATTTGTATGCCGCGGCGGTGAAGTCCAAGCCGAAGCTGTGGTGATTGCAAATGCGTTCAACAGCCCAAACATCACTTTAGGCGCCTTGGACCTTTATAAGGCCTTCGCCCACCAAGTCGTCATTCAGGGGCGACTTGTCAAAAACCCCTACAAGAAGTGGAGCGATATCAATAGCGCATTGCCGCGGAACGATATTGAGGCGCTCGGACCTCCTCCAGGATCGCCCATCAGGCAATTGTTGATTGAAGTGGGATTGGAAAACGGCGCTATGGAGTATGAGCCGCTTAAGACTCTGCGCGAGTTTCCCGACACTGATAAGGGCAGGGCCGATGCGAAAGCGGCCGCAATTGCGATGGGTATTTCGAACGACTGTCTGGGTGCAGATTATGAATCGCGGACCGGAGAACAGTACTTTAAATGCATCGTGCACGAATTGAGACGGGATGGCGGATGGGTGAATGCCGGCAACAATTCGCATGCCATCGTCGCCACTTTGCAGCAAGTTCCCATGGCGGTTGGCATTTTTGACTATTCCTATCTCAAACAGAACGCCGATAAGATCAAAGGAGCCGTGGTTCTCGAAGTGGAGCCCAATGAAGAAACCATAGTTTCAGGTGAATATCCGCTCACCAAGAGGACGTGCATTCGAGACGAAAAAAACAAAGACTAGGCGTTCTGCGCGATCTCAAACTTTTTTGTAGCGATTGCTACAAAACCATGCTATTTCTGTAGCGTACGCTACGGAGATAATCCATGACAGAGTCTATCCTCAGTTCGAATACGCCTGATGTGCGTAATGCACTCACCGGAAAACAAATCCTGTTGTCAGCCGTTCTCGGCGCCATCCTTTGGTTTGCCGCGGCCGTTGCGTTGGGACTCCTTGGCCCCATGGGCGTTTACGAGGGCACCAGCGCTCTTGTCCTTTATGCCCTTATTGTCCCGGGCACCATTCCATTTGTCTTTCTCGTGCGAAAACTTGCCGGTCTTGCAGCTAATCAAGTCGCGCTCGGTTATTCGGTGGCGACGGCGATGGCGCTCCTTTTGGACGGTATTGCGGTCTTATGGTTTCCCGGCCTCTATGGCGCGGAGCTTGAGCTGGTGGTCGGCGCAGCGGCAACCATTTTGTGGGGCGCAGGTGTCGGTTTGGTTCTCGCATTTGTAATCAACAAAGCGGACTGACTTTCATTTCATCTTAACACGGAACACCTTGCCGGTGTAGGTGAGGAATGGAGATCTTTTATGGGGGCTCTACGGATTTTGTTGGCCGTGATGTGGCTGATTCTGCTCGTTTACACGGCGATCGTTATTGCAAATCACGGATGGGGTCTTCTGGCGATCTTCTTTAGCGATATGGTGAAGATGGGATGGCCGGGCCAATTCAACCTCGACTTTATGGGATTTCTCATCTTATCGGGCACCTGGGTCGCCTGGCGTCACCATTTTTCCCCTGCCGGACTGCTCCTCGGTCTTGTTGCCCTGTTTGGGGGGATTGGGTTTTTGGCGCCTTACCTCTTTATCGTCAGTTTGCAGGCGAAGGGTGATGCCAAGGAATTGTTTCTGGGGAAAGTGCGGGCTGCCAGCTAGCCTAATCTGCTGGGGTAGAGGCGGATCCGGTTAGTCCAATGCGTCTCTGCACGCATCGTCAAGACCAATGCTCTTTAGAAGGACGAGACCCTCGATAAAGGCGAGGAGCTGCGCGGCTTCCTTACGGCGTGCGTCTGGCGAAGCGCTGTCCAGTTGGGATTCTCCCCAGGCTAAGAATCCGCGGCCTATTTGTTCTCCGATTTGACGATAGGGCTCCGTCCCGGCGGCAGATAGGCTGGCGATCTCGAGCCAAACACGCATGTAGGGCCAGGCTGCGTCATCAATCAATACTTGGGCGAGCTGGTTTCTGAGAACTTCCATGGGAAGCGGGTCTTGCGCGGTGTAGCCTCCCAACAGCGTGACCATGCGTTCCGCCACGCGCGTCAATGTCGCCTCCATCAGTTCGGCCTTGTCCTTGAAGTAATAGAGCAACATCCGGTCGCTGGTTTCGGCAGCTTCCGCCAATGGCCGTAGGCTGGACGCAGATACCCCCTCTGCCAGCACATAGTCGGCCAGCTTGTCGAGAATCTCCGATCGCCGGTCCTCTGTTTTGCTTGAAGGTGTACTCATATATCTCAATCTAATATGCCGCTCAGTTTATACACGAGTTTGGCATTTTCATTCAGAAATTTTGGCCAGGTTTTATCCGCAAACGGCACATCATCTAGCTCTGAGAAGATCCGCTCATAGGACAGGCCCGGAAAATAACCGGCGAACAGGACCTTATCGCTGCCGCGTTTGTTGGCGAAGTCGATGATGTTTTTGGAGTAATGCTTCGGCGCCCAAGCGGACGTCGAGTAGAAGAGGTTTGGCCACTTTAGCAGAAGCTTACAGCATAACTCCGTCCACGGATCTCCGCCATGCCTCATTACCACGCGCAGCTCAGGAAAGAACCAAGCGACTTCGTCCAACAGGCCGGGATGCTGGCACTTGTAAGGAACACGTGGTCCCGGCACGCCGACCAGCATATTGATGGGGATATCAAGCTCGCAGCACTTGGCGTAGATCGGATACCATTTCTTGTCATCGATCGGGACTTGCGGATTGAGAAGACAGGGGGCGCCTGCGGCGGCGATGATGTTTGGGTGCAGCTTTACCGTTTCCTCCAACCCGCGCACGCCAACCATGCCCCGGTTGGGATCAGCGCCGACTTCCCCTAAGAAGCGTCCGGGATATCTTTCGAAGAGGGCAAGGGCATTCTCGGGGTATTTGGGGTGAACATGGATGAGCGCTGCCTGCACACCAAAGTGATCCATCATGGCCACGACTTCGTCCGGATCAATGTCTTTGCCCATGCGGTCCGGGGCGTCCTTGAACAAATACTGGGCCGGGTGATGGGAAAAGTCCTCAGACGATTTATCTCGCATCAATTTGCGGGCCTCCGCCATGCCCATGCCGGCTTTTCCGGTGGGGAGTTCCATCATCAAGTCGATGACAGGAATGTCTAAGGGGCGCGCCATGGCCATCTCCTTTGTTTTGGTTTAGCGTCCGTCTGGACGAGACCATAAAAGCAGGAAGCACATTTGTCGAAGATCACGGCGATCCGGATCACCCACCACCGGCTTTCTCTCGATCCGCCGTTCGTTGCCGCTTGGGACGGGCGGGCCCGACACGACTTCATTGCGACAGTCGTTCGAGTGGAAGACGATGAAGGCCATGTGGGTATCGGATCCGGCGATCAGATGGTGGGCTTCGCCGGACATGAGAATCTGTTCATCGGAGAAGACCCCTTACGGTTGGACCGTCATTTCGAAGTGTTGTCCAATATCGATTTCCATTACGGCCGCTGCTGGCCGCTCGACTTGGCGCTTTGGGATCTCTGCGGGAAGGTCACAGGTCAGCCGGTTTGGCGGTTGTTGGGCGGCAAGCGGGGCCGCTTGCTGCTGTACGCATCGTGTGGTGTGCAGCGGGATGCGGCGCAGATGGCGGATGTGGCCGAGCGCCTCGTGGACGAGGGCTTTGGGGCGCTCAAAGTGCGGTTCCGGTCCGTGTCCGATGATCAGGGCGCGTGGCGTCACGATATTGTGTTGTTGGAGACCATCCGCAAGCGGATTGGCAGTACCCTTGAGATCATGGTTGATTGCAACCAAGGTTGGCGGATGCCGTGGGATACGAATGCGCCGTGGACCTACAAACATGCGCTCCGTGTGGCACGAGAGCTTGAGCGGTTGGATATATATTGGATGGAAGAGCCCCTTCATAGATCGGATGTTTTCGGCATGCGCCGCTTGACCGAGGCAACGGATATTCGCATTGCGGGTGGAGAGATGACCCGCGATCCGGCAATCTTGGATCAGATCATCGACCAAAGGGCCCTTGATGTTTTGCAGACGGATGCGGCTTTGGTTGGCGGCATCACGGGACTTCGCCGTGTTGCTCAGGCGGCGCAGCAGGCCGGTATCATCTTTACACCCCATACGTGGACGAACGGTTTGGGGGTTTTGGCTAATGCCCACTTGGCCGCTGGTGTAAGCAATGCCCCCTACTTGGAATGGCCCTATGATCCACCGGAATGGTCCCTCGACCGCCGCGACTTTCTGCTCGAGGAGCCGCTTGCTGCTTCAAGAGGGGAAATCACCCTCTCCGAACAGCCTGGATTTGGCGTTGACTTGAACGAAGAGCTATTGGCCGAGACACTTATTTGAAAGGAAGGTTTCCATGATCGTAGGCATTCATCACGTGGCAATCTCGGTACCGGATTTGGAAAAGGCAGCGGAGTTCTACGTTGGCTTGCTGGGGTTCGAAGAAGTGCAAGCAACGAGTTGGGACCGCAACTTTCCGGAAGGCGATGCAGCGATTGGGCTCAAGGATACGGCCGCATCGATGAAGATGCTAAAAGGGGGGAATGCCTATATTGAGCTCTGGGAGTATGCGAATCCGGCTCCCAAAGAAAAGCCGAACGACTATCCACCTAGCGATCACGGCATTGCGCATTTTGCGTTGCAGGTCAAAGACATAGACGCTGAGTATGAACGGTTGTCTGAGGGCGGGATGCGCTTCGCCGGACCACCTGTTCACTTTGAGGGAAACTCCGCCGCGATCTATGGACGCGACCCGTTTGGCAACATTATCGAGATCTACGAAGTGCCTGAGGGCATGGAGATTCCCTCAACCTAAGTGGTTAGGGCACGGCTGTGGCACGCTAAGCAAACGTCTCTTAAAAGCACAGGGTAATCCATTTGCGGACAATGCGCATATGATTTGATCTGCGCATATCCCGATGAAAGACCGGCCACACACGCGCCCTGATCTAGAGCGTTTCCAGGTGAAGTGGAATCCGGATCACCGTCAGGAAACGCGCAAAACAAAGAATCTGGAGCCGTTTTGTGTTTCCGTC
>JANQPV010000003.1 GCA_028285305.1 Alphaproteobacteria bacterium
GCGTGCCCGCATCTCATTGGGCGGCGGAGTAGCTCAGCTGGTTAGAGCAGCGGAATCATAATCCGCGTGTCGGGGGTTCAAGTCCCTCCTCCGCTACCAACAAATTCAATAAGTTAACCAGAAACACCCTCACCTTAGGCTCACCTTAGGCTCACCTTTTAGCTCCGTAACGGACGCCACGCGACCATTCACACATTTGGTTCGCCCGCCAAAGTGCGAGCTGAGAATGGTTTGCTCGGCACTACATCGCGCCGGGCAAATCGCAGCAGAACGATTTCGTGGAAAGCTCATCGGACGCCTCAGGGATGAGTTGCTGAACGAGGAGGTTGTCGCAAGCCTCGCTGACGCTCGGCGGGCGCTGGAGCTGTGACGCTACGATTACAACAACATCAGACCGCATTCTGCTCTTGGAGGTGCGGCACCCTCAACCGCGCGCAGGCCGCTTAAGCTATTCAGGGCTCCACGTCCCGCGCGCTCAATCAACGTAGACAAATGAGATATGTAGAAACAGGACTCAGCTATTGACCAAGGGTCCGAACGGGGGCACGTCACTGGCGTACCAGGATAAGAAAAGTATCCGCCGGACTTATAATCCCGCCACCTATTTGGAACAGCGCATCGTGCTACTGCAAGATTGGGCAGACTTGCTTGATCAATTTCGGTTCGAAGGGTTTCAATCGGCAATTTGAAAACGCTGCTGATCGAGCCACGAAAACCTTACCACTCAACTCTTCTGTTCTGACAGGAGTTCTACGATCAAGTGTATAAGGGCAATGTACTTCGCATATGGACGGATAGTCTCGGTAGCCCTATCTTCGTCTGACCTATTGTTTTTGTTACCAAAATACCTGTCAGTCTGCATGTCGATGGTGATGACTCCAATCACGCCAGCCGCTTCTGACGCCGCGCCGCGCACGACTGGCAGAACGACACGCCGAGGCAACACCAGAACCCGAGGCCAGGTTCAACTCGATCTCACGAAAAAGACGTAAATCATCCTCTGCTAAATGTCGCTTCCGGGCCATTATAAACTCCTTCTCAACTAAACTAACAATGGCCCAACTTTAGGGGGAAGGACATCACCTCCATGGCTTTCGGTCTTGACGGCCATCAGCGAACCGTGACTTCCTCATAATCCGCCTCCTGCATCAGTGACGGACTCTCCTAACAAACGAGGGAGATTCTGCGGGAACGTCAGAGACAGAACAACCATATCCGGCCTCATCAGGCTCTAAACCGGAGACCACCAGTGCCGGAAACGTTAGTAGAGAAATTCCAAATTAGTCGCCCAGACATTGGGGGTTAGACAGTGGCACCTAGCTGTAGGAACTCAGCTCCAGGCCATTGCCTTAGAACTGAACCGAATTCTCGCTCCTCGGTTGAACAACTAAACATGTGCATTGGGGCCAGCTAACTGGTCTGGAGCCTCCTTGTCACAAAATATTAAAGAAGCGCCCCCCTTCAGTTCGCACTCTGTCAAAGTGGACTCTTACAAAATCAGGAATCTCCTCAAGTGAGCACGTTCCACTAGCTCTTGCCGCTCTGACGGCATCACCGAACCGCTTCGGAATCATCTCCATAACGACAGGTTGGAGAGAAAACGGTGTCTCAAGACCATCCGATGTCCAAAGGGCGATACCTCCATAGCAATCCGTTCTAAATCGGTTTAAGCGCTCAAAACTGAGGAAAAACCTCATGTGCGAGTTCCCAATAAACTGTAGCGTGCAAAAGCCATTCACCTGCTTATAGCAAATACCCCTGTGACGTGAGCTAAGCTGGCCGTTTCTTGGCATGCTGCCCCAATCGGACAAAAGCTCGCGGCTTTCAAGCAATCGGACACCACTCTCCGTCGACACCTGAGCAATAGCACAATAGTATGTTCCAAGTTCCATCGCATCAGGAAACCAAGCTTTATAGAGTCCATCTTCAACGTCGTTTTGATCAGGAGGAATGTATTTGCTAGCAGATTGCGCCTCGGAAAAAGCGCCAAAATCCAATAGCGAATTCCAGATGTCCTGGTAGTGTCTTGCAACTTCACGGGAGGGTCGTTTCGAAAGCAGCCTCTGCGTGAGCACTCTCGCATCCACCGAAAACAGATTGCAAATCTCTACGAGCACATGCGGCTTAGGAAACGACGTTCCGTCCAACATCCGAGCGAGTTGTGACCGACTTATACCCGCTCGATTGCAAAGGTAAGCTTTACTTACTTTATCTACACGCAGCAGTAGAGCGAGATTGTTTGCGAAGGTCTTAGAACCCAGTGAGAGTGGGTGATCTTCGTAGTCGTAACGCATAGTTCAGGTGCCTAAAGCCTCTCAAATGAAAGCCATCCGCCTCACGGCATCAGTTGAAAATTCGCAGCCTCACATCGGACTCTGGAGACGTTTGATCGCAGCGTCGAACCCCTTCAATGACAAGTTAGTAAGGAGTTTTTGCCCGTTGAATCCAACCGTGTGAACGCCGAGTGTTTTACTCGACCTTACGGGTCTAAGTTGTTCGTTTGCCAGTTGCAATTCTGAAAAACAACCTATAGGAAGGCATGTCTTAAAATTGATGGACATTAGCTCTTCCTTATCCAAAGTAAGTTTAATACCCTCTGATAGTAAGAGTCCAAAAGGAGAAATAATTGTTATCTTAAATTTGCTTTCATCTACGGAGCTAATGGCAAGCATAATGATACGAGTTCCAGTTCTTTTTTGTTTTATTTCTTGAGACATTTGGCAAGTTTTTCGTGATTTTCCTTTCTTTTTGTTGCGGACTTGCTTGCACTGAACCGTCCAAGCTCCATACGTTTCCACGACAGAACTCGGCTCCTGAGCAAGGCCCTCTGACGAGCGTGCCCCCAAGCCTAAGGCCACAATCGCTATCACGCAGATGAAGCCATTCACTATTGTTTCCATCCTCTTGTCATCCACTTCAAAAGCCCATCTTGAAACCGACCTGCCCACCAAGAGTGCCTCCTGAGCCCAAGCCCGATCCAATGTCGGAACCCGCTGAAACTTTTCCATACAATGCAGATTTTACTCCATTACGGCTGACCCATTCGTGCGAGCCGCCAAGGCTGATTTCTCCCCGCCATGGTCGGATCTCGTTAATGAGCGCAGACGTGCCAGAGCGCACCTTGGTTGTTGTATCGAACTGATGATAAAAGTTCGCGCCGAGGAAAATCTGCGTCTCAAAGCTCGGCGTCTCATCTGTCTTTTGGATCAATTGGTATTCAAGCGTCGTTCCAAGGCGAAGTTCGGAAGAACTCCCATCCTCAAGAGATACGGCCGTGCCGCCGGTCGACACAAAGCGATCAAATTTGACGGCTGAATAAGAGTATTGCACCTCTGGTGTAATCGAAAGGTTGCTGAACATTTTGAATGTTTTGCCAATTTCCAAAGAGACGACATGGCCAGAGCCGTCATTGCCTTTCGTAATTGAGTTGGAGTTCGTCGCCAGATCACTATCAAAGCTCAGATAGTGAGCTTGGGCATCCACATAGACACCTGTGTCATGATACCAGGTTAGATTACCCCCGAACCCTATAGCGCTTGTCTTGATGTCGCCCTTCACAAGCGGCGATGTGCCATCTAGGGAAGCCGATCCTCCCAAAATCCTGATGCCACCAGCCAGTCGACTGTTGTGATATTCACCGAGCAAGATATCCAGCCCCGCCTCAAACCGGGTGGTTGTAATGTCGTAATCAATGTTGGAAGCCCCGAAATCCTTCTTCGTTGTAGAGAACTTCGGATCGAGATCACGCAAATCACCCTCGAAGCGGACCCACAACCCGGTTTTCACCTCTTTGTGGGAGCGGGCTCCAATCCAAACTCTGTTTTGGACACGTTCACGATGGCTTCTCGTCTCGTTTAAGGCCATCAGATTTCTGGGGTACGACTCATAGAGGAGATTCTCTGGTTGGAGAACCAGCTGCAGGAACCATTGAGAACCGACGCGGTTCAACCCATAAGTTAATGGTCCCGCCCCAACAGTCCCACCTGCCAATTGGAAGTCGCTGTCAACTGTGTTACCGGCAACATCAACCAGCAAGATATCTCTTCCGCTCGGAGCGCCGCTCGAAACGTCGGCGACGAATATTGTGGTTCCGCCTGCTACAACTTCTCCATTGATGGTCAGGGTGTCTGCAGTATTGGCCGTAAAATCTGCATCCAGTAGAAGTGATCCGGCGCCAGAGTAGTCGCCGCCCACGGTGATTGTGTCGCCAACAACACCGTCTTGCATGGAGATGGTGCCATTGTTTGTTACGTTCCCGCTTACGCTGACATTGCCGCTCCCCGCACCGAAGTTTGTGAAGATGCCGCCTGGGTTCGTGGTTAAATCGCCAGTGAGTGCGAATACCGTGTCTCCGCTCGCGGTGCTACCAGAGCCGACAATAAGCCCCGTACCCGTTCCGGTCCCAACGCCCAGAGATGAACCGAAATCGACGGTACTAGTGGTCAATGAGACCGTTTCCCAATTCTGCAACTGAGTGCCCGGCAGGGTACCCGTCCAGCCGCTGATGTTGGCCGTGTCACCGCCGGTGTGTGTGCCTCCATCAAGCACGCCAGCAAAACCGGTGAAATCGGCCGTCCCGTTGATCGTGAGCGTATCGTCGCCCCCCAACGTGTCAAACGTACCGCCACCGGTGAGCGCTCCGGAGACATCAAATGTGTCGTCGCCAGGAGTAAATGTGAATCCGCCTGTCAGGTTGAGCGTTGCTCCGGTGGCAACTGTTGCTGCACTTACACCCGTAATCGATCCGGCCGGCCCGACATCAAGCGTGCCTTGATTTACGTTCACGGTATCGAAGCTAGAGGTACCCGGTCCGACAACATTGAGGGTGCCTATGCCGGTCTTATTGAGCGTCTCGAAGCCGGTCACCGTCCCTAGGCTGGCAGTAGTGCTGATGTTTGGGTTGAACGTGTCGGTCCCGGCTCCGCCATCCACAATACCGGTCACGACCGTCCCGTCATTGATGATGAAGGTGTCATCGCCCAGACCAAGCGTCAGGGTACCCGCACCAGTATCGAGCATGCCCGCCACGTTGAGCACATCCGCCCCATCGCCCAAGTCGCCAGTTGCAGAGAGGCTGGCTCCAACTGCCACCATAATTGTGTTAATGCCCGAAGAACCGGTGATGATCGTCTCACCGGCGCCATTGTTCACCGTGCCGTTCACATCGAGTGTCGTGTTATCCGCCATCATGATGGTCGGCGTGGTCAGTGTGCCGGCGGCGGCTACGTCAAGTTCACCGCCATTGATCGTGGTGCCGCCTGTGAAGGTTTGCGCACCGGTCAGAGTCAAAGTGCCCGTATTGTCCTTTTGCAGGTTCTCGAAGTTGATGATCTGGGATCCATCAAAGGTCAGTGGCGTGGTGATGTCGACCACGACGGTGTCGCCAAGGGTGTGTGTTCCGCCGTCAATCTGTCCGGTGAAACCCGAGAAGTCAGCGCCATCGCGCAAGGTCAGCGTATCATCGCCGGCCAGCATATCAAACGTACCGCCACCGGTGAGCGTGCCGGAAACATCGAACGTGTCATCGCCAGGCGTAAACGTGAACGCGCCGGCGAGATTGATCGTTGCGCCAGAAGCAACCGTTGCAGCATTCACGTCCGAAACGGTCGCGGTTGCTGCCACGCTGAGCGTTCCTGCATTCACGTTGACTGTAGAGAAGTCAGAAGTACCTGGCCCGGTGATGTTGAGTACACCTGTGCCCGTCTTGTCGAGTGTCTCAAAGCCAGTAACCGCACCAACTGATGCAGTGCCGTTTATGTTGGTGTTGAACGTATCGGTTCCAGCTCCACCATCCACAATGCCTGTCACGACCGTGCCGTCATTTATGGTGAAGGTGTCGTCGCCCAAACCAAGCGTCAAGGTGCCTGCGCCT
>JANQPV010000007.1 GCA_028285305.1 Alphaproteobacteria bacterium
CCAGGTGAAGTGGAATCCGGTTCACCGTCAGGAAACGCGCAAAACAAGGAATCTGGAGCCGTTTTGTGTTTCCGTCAAAACCAAAACGGCTCTAGAGCACCAACACATCCGCCATCGAATAAAGGCCGGGCTTTTTGTCCCGCGCCCAGAGTGCCGCTTTCACGGCGCCTTTGGCAAAAATGGATCGGTCCGCCGCCTTGTGGACCAGCTCAATCCGTTCGTCTTCGGAGGTGAACAGCACCGTGTGCTCACCGACGACGGCCCCGCCGCGCAAAGCGGCAAAGCCGATGCTCCCTTTTTTGCGTTCACCGGTAATGCCGTCGCGGCCGCGATCCCAAACGTCGGCCAGCTGAACATTGCGTCCGTCAGCGGCGGCTGCACCCAGCATGAGCGCGGTGCCGGAGGGCGCATCAACTTTGTGCTTGTGGTGCATTTCGAGAACCTCGATGTCGAAGTCTTCATCCAAGAGTTCCGCAACGCGTCGGGTCAGCTGAACGAGAAGATTGACGCCCAAGCTCATATTGCCCGCTTTTACTATGGGGATCGTCTTTCCGGCGTCCTGGATATGCTGCTCTTGCTCCGCCGTGAACCCCGTGGTGCCGATAATGTGACGCAGACCTTTTGCTTTGCTTACCTCGAGGGTCTCTAGAGTCGGCTCCGGCAAGCTGAATTCAATGACCGCATCGCAATTGGCGAGAGCCGCGTCCCGATTGTCCGTAAGCGCCACGCCCAGACCGCCGACACCTGCAATCTCACCGGCATCTTTACCCAGCAGCGCGTGCCCCGGCGCGTCTAAGGCGCCGGCGAGCTCACAGTTTTCCGTTTGCTGAACAGTGCGAATGAGCATCTGGCCCATGCGGCCGGCCGCGCCGGCGATTGCTATGCGGTAAGGTGACATGATCAACCTGCATTATTCGGGAACGGGACCCTTCAAAGGAAGGGAAATCCATAACAAACCCCACATGGGCTGGGAAGACGAGGATTTCATCCCAAGATCACGCCCGCAATGATCTAACTGGTGGTCAGAAGAACGGGCTCAAACGCACCTTAGTCGCTCAGCTCTTCCCAGAATTGTTTGACTTTAGAGAAAAAGCCGGCGGTCTGGGGATTGTTCTTCGAGTCGCTGGTGGCTTCGAACTCTTTCATCAGTTCTTTTTGCTTTCTGGTCAGCTTCACCGGTGTTTCGACAATCGTCTGGACGTAGAGATCGCCTTTTCCCTGGCCCCGCAAGCCGGGCATACCCTTGGTCTTAAGCCGGAATTGCTTGCCTGTCTGCGTGCCTTCCGGCACGGAGATGCGCGCGCGCCCACCGCCCAGGGTGGGGATCTCCATCTGACCGCCGAGCGCGGCTGTGGTAAAGGAAATCGGTACCCGGCAGAACAGATCCATGCCGTCCCGCTGAAAGATTTCGTGGGGCGCGACAGAGAGGAATACATAAAGGTCGCCGGGCGATCCGCCGCGCACACCAGCCTCACCTTCGCCGGCAAGTCGGATCCGTGTCCCTTCCTCGACCCCCTCGGGAATGTTAATGGAGAGTGTGCGGTCCTTCTGTACACGGCCGGTTCCTGCACAAATCTCGCAAGGATCTTGAATAATGCGCCCTTGACCCTGACAGGTCGGGCAGGTGCGCTCTACCGTGAAGAAGCCTTGCTGGGACCGGACTTTGCCATGCCCATTGCAGGTTGGACAGATCGTTGGTTCCGCCCCCTCGGCCGCGCCGGTCCCTTCACACGCTTCGCAAGCCACGGAAGAGGGGACATGAATATCGACTTTCTTGCCGGAGTGGGCGTCCTCGAGCGAGATCTCAAGATTGTATCTGAGGTCGCTGCCGCGATTGCGCTGGCCGCCGCGGCGTCCACCGCCGCCCATAAAGTCGCTGAAGAGGTCGTCAAAGACATCCGCAAAGCTGGAGCCGAAGCCGAACTCTTGACCAAAGCCCCGCGCCCCGGCGCCGCCGGTCCCGTCGAACGCCGCATGGCCAAATTGATCGTAGGCGGCGCGGCGCTGATCGTCCTTGAGAATATCGTAGGCTTCGTTGATTTCTTTGAAGCGCATTTCAGCGTCTTCATCACCTGGATTGCGGTCCGGATGATATTTCATGGCCAGCTTCCGGAACGCACTCTTGAGCTGATCCGGCTCGGCACCCCGGTCAACGCCAAGTGTTTCGTAGTAACAACGCTTCGCCATTTTCCCTCACGCGTCGAAACAGGTATCCCCGCCTACCTCGAATGTTAGGAAGGGATGTTACACATCATGTGCTCCATCCCTTACCGGCATTCGTTCGACTAGCTTAAGCTTGCTTCTTCTGATTGTCGTCGTCAACTTCTTCGAAATCCGCATCGACGACGTCGTCATCCTGCGATGACGCCGCTTCTTCGCGGGCCGCATCTGCGGCCGCTGCAGCCGCACCGCCATCATCCGTTTGCGAGTAGATCTCCTCGCCGAGACGCATCTGCGCTTGCTCCAGCGCCTCTAGTTTCGCTTTCAGCCCCGATGATTCGTCCGCCTCGAGAGCGCTCTTCAATTCGGCAAGAGCCGTTTCGACACCGGATTTCACCTCGTCCGAGACTTTGTCACCGTGCTCTTCGAGCATTTTCTCCGTGTCATGAACTTTTGCCTCGGCCAGGTTCTTCGTCTCGGCCGCCTCACGGCGCTCTTTGTCTTCGTCGGCAAACTTTTCGGCATCCTTGACCATCTTTTCGATGTCGTCATCTGAGAGACCGCCGGACGCTTGGATCCGAATCTGTTGCTCTTTGTTGGTCGCCTTGTCCTTCGCGGAAACATTCACAATACCGTTCGCATCGATGTCGAAGGTCACTTCAATTTGCGGCACGCCTCTCGGTGCCGGCGGAATTCCGACAAGATCGAACTGTCCTAGCATCTTGTTGTCGGCGGCCATTTCGCGTTCACCCTGGAACACGCGGATGGTCACTGCGCTCTGATTGTTTTCCGCAGTGGAAAAGATCTGCGACTTCTTGGTTGGGATGGTCGTGTTGCGGTCGATGAGCCGTGTAAACACACCGCCCAAAGTCTCAATGCCGAGAGACAACGGCGTCACATCCAGAAGGAGGACATCTTTAACGTCGCCTTGCAAAACACCGGCTTGGATGGCGGCGCCCATTGCGACAACCTCGTCGGGGTTGACGCCTTTGTGCGGCTCTTTCCCGAAGAAGTTCTTCACGACCTCTTGGATCTTGGGCATGCGGGTCATACCGCCCACAAGCACCACTTCGTCGATTTCGCCCGCATTCAGACCGGCATCCTTGAGAGCAGCTTTGCACGGCTCTACAGTGCGTTGCACCAGGTCCTCGACCAGGGCTTCGAACTTCGCCCGAGTCAGCTTCATGGTCAGGTGTTTCGGCCCGGCCTGATCGGCGGTGATGAAGGGCAAATTGATCTCGGTCTGCGTCGACGAAGAAAGTTCGATCTTGGCCTTCTCAGCGGCTTCCTTGAGCCGTTGAAGAGCAAGACGATCATCGCGCAGATTGATTCCGTTCTCTTTCTTGAATTCGTCGGCAAGATACTCAACGAGACGAATGTCAAAATCTTCGCCGCCGAGGAAAGTGTCACCATTGGTGGATTTGACCTCGAACACTCCGTCGCCAATTTCCAAAACGGAAACGTCAAATGTACCGCCGCCGAGGTCGTAAACGGCGATGGTCTTGCCGCCTTCGGCTTTGTCGAGCCCATAAGCCAGCGAGGCCGCCGTCGGCTCGTTGATGATCCGCAGCACCTCTAATCCGGCGATCTTTCCGGCGTCTTTGGTCGCTTGGCGTTGGGCGTCGTTAAAGTAGGCGGGAACGGTAATGACGGCCTGGGTGACGGTTTCGCCGAGATATGCTTCCGCCGTTTCCTTCATCTTCTGGAGAATGAAGGCCGAAATCTGGGATGGAGAATACTGTTCGGTTTCTCTCCCCTGCACCCAAGCATCGCCGTTGTCAGCCTTAATGATTTGATAGGGCACCATATCCATGTCTTTACGCGTGGTCGGATCGTCAAACTGGCGTCCAATGAGGCGCTTTATCGCAAAGAACGTATGCTCAGGATTGGTGACGGCTTGCCGTTTTGCCGGTTGTCCGGTCAGTCGTTCGCCTTCGTCGGTAAATGCAACGACAGAGGGAGTTGTGCGGGTACCTTCAGAGTTTTCAATGACCCGCGGCTCGCTGCCTTCCATAACGGCGACGCAAGAATTTGTTGTACCGAGGTCGATACCAATGACTTTTGCCATGTCAACTGTTCTCCTGTGGCGGATTGCCTAGGCCACGTGGCACCCAGAAAATCCCCTAGTTGAAATGTGGTTATTCCGGTTGATTAGCTTCGGATATAAGAACGCATTTGGACCAGTGCAAGCGCGATCTCTTGTGGATAGTGTGAATCATCACCGTGCGTGACCGGTTAAGCGGTCGTGTTAACAGTGCTGCCGAGGTCGGGGCCGTCCTCTCCTTCGGCTGCCTCGTTGGTGCTCGTTGCGTCCGATCCGTCGCCGGGGTTGGCTTGTGCGCTCGCCCCGCCTTTTGACACTACGACCATCGCTGGACGAATCAGTCGCGTTTCGAGGCTATAGCCTGTTTGAGTAACCTCGACAACGGATCCCGAAGGATGTTCCGGGCTGGGAATCTCTGCAATGGCTTGATGAAGATTGGGATCGAACTTCTCGCCGGCTTGAGGCCGCACTTGGCTCAAACCGTTTTTCTCAAATGCGCTTGAGAGCTCGCGCTCGGTCATTTCTATGCCGACGATGAAGTTCTTGAGCGGCTCTCCACCGCTTTGGCGCACATCATCACTGATGCTCGTGAGGGCTCGCTCGAAATTGTCGGCCACTGAAATCAAATCGCGGCAAAACCCGGCGATACCGAATTTCGCAGCATCGTTGCGTTCCTTTTCAAGGCGTTTGCGGACATTTTCAACTTCGGCGATCGTCCTTAAGAGCCGATCCTTGAGATCGGCATTCTCGGCTTGCAAGGTCTCGATCTGAGCCTCCAAAGAGATGCCTTCGCCTTCATTCTTTGGCTCTTGGGCCGACGCTTGTGCATCATCCGCCTTGTGTTCAGTTGAGTCCGATTCGGTGGAGTTTGAATCGATCTCCCCGGAGGGGTCACTCATACCTGAGTCCTTTCTTCGTATCGGCACAATTCGTTCAGATTGAACGTTTGGTTCGCAGGCAGCCATTAAGAGGACATGAGCCGCCCAACCACCTTCGCTGTGTAGTCCACGAGCGGAACGATTCGCGCATAGTTTAGCCGTGTTGGACCAATAACGCCAATGGCGCCAACAATCTTCTGCGATTTGCCTATATAGGGCGAAATTATCAAGGAAGAACCCGACATGCTGAATAATTTTGTTTCCGAGCCAATGAACACTTTGACGCCGGGGCCGTCTTTGGCCAGTTCGATCAGTTGAACAAGATCTTGCTTATGCTCCAAGTCGTCGAACAACAGCCGCACACGCTCAATGTCCTCAGCGGCATCAAGTTCTTCTAGGAGGTTTGATCGTCCTCGGATAATCAACGTGCTCGAGGGGTCGGTATTACCGGCCCATTGCGCAAGCCCCTCGTCAACCAGGCGGGCCGTTAACTCGTTAAGTTCCAGGCGTGCTTTTTCCGTTGCCCTTTGAATATCCTCACGAGCCTCAGCAAGGGTTTTGCCGCGGATGTTTGCGTTGAGAAAGTTGCTCGCTTCCAGGAGGACGGAAGGCGGCATTCCGGCGGGCGTTTCAATCAAACGGTTTTCCACGCTGCCGTCTTCGCTCACGATAATGGCAAGGGCTTGCTGAGCGCCCACGGCAACGAATTCCATGTGTTTGATGGGCGTATCGTATTTCGGAGTAGCGACGAGCCCGGCACATTGGGATAGTCCCGACAAGAGCCCGGTCGCCTCAGTGAGCAAGTCTTCAAGTTGTTTTTCGGAGCTAGAGAGCCGGTGCTCAATGTCCAACCGGTCGCGCTCTTCCAAACCACCGACTTCCAATAGCCCATCGACGAAGAGGCGCAGACCCAAATGTGTTGGAATACGGCCCGCGCTCGTGTGAGGGGAATCAAGCAAGCCCATCCGCTCCAAATCGGACATCACGTTCCGAATGGTGGCGGCCGACAAATTCATGTCGTCCCGTTGGGAGATCGTGCGCGATCCCACCGGCTCACCGGTATCCAGGTACGTGTCGACGATCTCGCGGAATATGGCGCGGGACCGCTCATCCAAGTTAAACCCGCCAATTGGGGATCCGTCTGACATCAGTCTCTCGTGGTCATCGGCAAGGAACTATAGTAATTGCCATGCACATTTAATCTTGAGTGAACAGATTTTAACAATCGGTGCAAACAATTCAAATCTGGAAAGGGGTGGGGAATGCGGCCATCGAATAGAGAAAAAGCACAACTGCGGGATGTTTCCTTCGAGATGGGTGCGATCAAGAACGCAGAAGGCTCGTGCATGGCCAAATTCGGCGATACCCATGTTCTGTGCACGGCAAGCGTGGAAGACAGAGTGCCGCCCTTTTTGCGCAATTCAGGCCAGGGGTGGGTCACGGCTGAATATGGCATGCTGCCGCGCTCGACAAACTCGCGCATGCGCCGGGAAGCCCGCGAAGGCAAACAGTCAGGCCGCACACAGGAGATCCAGCGTTTGGTCGGCCGCTCGCTTCGGGCGGTTGTGGACATGGGTCAACTCGGGGAGCGCCAAATCGTAGTCGACTGCGACGTCATCCAGGCGGACGGCGGGACACGGACAGCGGCTATCACCGGCGGCTGGCTCGCGCTTTATGAGTGCGTCGAATTCCTAAGGTCGACTGAACTCATCAAGTCCAATCCAATAACCGACCACGTAGCCGCAATATCCTGCGGAATATATGCCGGCGCGGCGGTTTTGGATTTGGATTATGCCGAAGATTCCTCTGCCGAAACGGATGCAAATTTTGTGATGACCGGGGCTGGCGGGCTCGTCGAGATCCAGGCGACGGCCGAACAGGACCCGTTCTCTGAGAGTCAGTTCAGCGAGTTGCTCGGCCTCGCAAAAGACGGCATCGCACAGCTGGTGCAGATGCAAAAGGCAGCCATTGCATGACGTGCGGCCTGAAAGCTGGCGAAAAGCTGGTCATTGCGAGCCACAATGCGGGCAAAGTCAAAGAAATTTCCGCGCTCTTGGCGCCTTACAGGGTGAATTGCATTTCCGCAGGCGAGCTCAATTTGCCCGAGCCCGAGGAAACGGGGGCGACCTTCGTGGCAAACGCTGAGTTGAAGGCGGTTGCCGCTGCCACGGCAAGTGGTTTCCCGGCCTTAGCGGATGATTCCGGTCTGTGTGTGAACGGACTTGGCGGAGATCCCGGAATCTACTCCGCCAGATGGGCGGGTCCAGAGCGGGATTTTGGCCTCGCTATGGAAAAGGTCAATCGGGCCCTGAGAAACGCAAGAACTGATGATCGATCCGCGTATTTTGTCTGCGTCTTAAGTTTGGCTTGGCCGGACGGCAACACGATGTCATTTGAGGGAAGGATTACCGGCGCGCTATGCTGGCCGCCCCGAGGCACCAAGGGGTTTGGCTACGACCCGGTTTTTATCCCCGATGGGTACGATGAAACTTTCGGGGAAATGGACCAAGATGAAAAGCACCGAATCTCTCATCGCGCCGACGCATTTGAGAAGTTTGTCTCTTGGGCTTTCGAAGAAGCAAGGTAGGGCAAGGTGAGCGTGCTGATCCAAGAAAAGACTGTCCAGGCGGCATTTGCCGAGATCCCGGAGCCATTGCGCGGCAAGTTGCTTCGCATCAGACGGCTGATCTTTGAAACGGCAGTGCGCACCGAAGGGGTAGGTGAGATCACCGAAACACTAAAGTGGGGACAGCCCAGCTATCTGACTGAGAAGCCCAAGAGTGGATCTACGATTAGATTGGGCTTTACAAAAGAAAGCCCCTCCCGAGCGGCCCTCTTTTGTCATTGTCAGACGGATCTCATTTCGTCCTATCGCGAATTATATCGGGATCAGTTCGATTTTGAGGGAAATCGCGCACTGATCGTAAGGAGCGAGACGCCGTTCCCGAAGAAGGCTTTGTCCCATTGCATTGCCCTCGCCTTGACCTATCATCTTCGCAAGAAAAGGACAGGCTGACATTTTGGCGGAACCGCTGGGCATTTACATTCACTGGCCGTTCTGCCCCAGGATATGCCCCTACTGCGATTTCAATGTCTACAAGCGCAAACCCATTGACGAAACGCTTTGGGAACAAGCGTATGTATTGGAATTGGAGCGCGTTTATGCCCGCGTGCCTGACCGCGAGCTCGTGAGCATCTACTTCGGCGGTGGCACACCGTCGTTAATGCCTATACGGATCATAAACAGAATTATTGAAGAAGCCACGAAGCTTTGGCCCGTAAGCGACAGCATCGAAATCTCGATTGAGTCGAATCCGACACAGTCCGATGCGGATCAGTTTGAGGCCTTCAAAGGCGTCGGCATCAATCGCTTATCGCTTGGCATACAGTCTTTTGACGATGACGCGCTCGAATTTCTGGGACGCTGGCATTCCGCTGAAGAGGCGCTGTCAACTTTCAAAAAGGCACGGAACATTTTCGGCAACATCTCTTTTGATCTGATCTATGCAAGGCCCGGCCAAACGAAGCGGGATTGGGAGACAGAGCTGAGCGGCGCTCTTGCTCTGGAGCCGGATCACCTGTCTCTCTATCAGCTAACCGTCGAAGAGGGGACCGCCTTTGAAAAGGCAGTCGGGCGCGGGGATTGGGGTGAACTTGAAAGAGACCTGGCCGCCGAACTCTACGAACTCTCGCAAGATATCTGCGAAGCCGCTGGGTTTCCGGCGTATGAAATCTCCAACCACGCCTCTTCTGATTACCAGTCGCGCCACAATTTGCTCTATTGGCGATACAAAGACTACGCAGGCATCGGTCCGGGCGCCCATGGCCGACTGTGTACGGAGAATAAAAAGTTGGCAACGTACGCGCACAAACGGCCGGACAATTGGTTGGCGGCTGCGCTCGGCACTGAAGGGGGCTGGGCGGAGCAAAACATTCTGTCGCCGGCACAGCAAGCCGCGGAGCGGCTGCTGATGGGCCTTCGGATCAGCGAAGGCGTTCCCTTGGAAGCGGTGACAAACGAAACCTCTATTCCGGATCTGATTGATCACGGATTGATTGAGCTCAAAAGTGGATGCGTTGCCGCCACCCCCGCTGGGCGCTTGGTTCTGGATGCGCTGGCTGAACGCCTCTCTGCGAGCTAGCCCCTGACCGGAAGGTTAACTCAAAAATAAGCGTCGCCGTACAAAATGAACCTTTTGGACCTCGGTGATACGAGAAAAGGCCTGAATTCTGTGGAATCCTGTGGCGATCAACAAGCTCGCGCGTTCCGGCGCGTAAGTGGCCGCTTTGCCGATAAGGCGCGCGAAGCCGAATATCGGATCGCGACTCATCAAGGTGACCTTCGCCGTTTAAGGATCTTGTTGGCCATGCCGATCCTGGTTGCGCCACTTTTCATATTGGCGTGTTTGTCCCGGTTCGGCATATCGTACGAGTTAACATACTCTTACTTGGTGCTGATGGCGGTCTTGACGCTGCAGGTCTATATTTTGATCCGAATCCGCAAGGTCAAAAATGCGTTCCAAATGGACACGCTCGCGCTAACGACCCTGTCGACCATCTACATTCCGTATATATTTGTCATGGGGTTGCTGGATGCGCCCGGATTGGCTCTAGCCGTTGCGCCTATTGGAATCTCAGTCATCGCCATAATCGCCGGAGCAGGCCAGCTACATATCATCTCTGCGATCGTTGTATTGATGATGAGTGCTCTGTTTGCGGTCTATTGGAGTTCCCCAGGAACGGACACGTCAGACATAATCGGTTTCGGCGCAGTCGCAGTGGCAGGCATCTTCACCTCCTGGCTGTTCAAACTGGAAAACGAGATCAATCGAAGAAAAGTCTGGATACAGACGACGGAACTCGAGGCAAATATAAAGGATCTCGAAGAGGCACGAAAAAAGGCCGAGGCGGCGAGCAATGCTAAAACCTCGTTTTTAAGCAATATGAGCCACGAGATTCGCACACCTCTAAACGGTGTGATGGGAATAGCGCAATCGTTGGAGGCGGACGACTTGGCGCCTGAACACAAGGAAAAGGTGGCGACCATTCTTGACTCCGGCAAGACGTTGATGACAATGCTGAACGACGTGCTCGACTTGTCCAAAATCGAGGCAGGCAAACTGGAGCTTGCCCCCGTGGACACAGATCTTCGCCACTGTCTTGGGCGGGTTGAAAAGCTCTGGAGCCCCCATGCGAAAGACAAAGGTCTACGATTGACCTTCACGATCGATGAGTCGGTCCCTGAACTGATCGTTTGCGATCCTATGCGTATTCGCCAATGTGTTTCCAATCTTGTCTCGAATGCGATAAAATTCACCCATGACGGTGAGGTTGCGCTTCATGCCCGAGCGACCACACAGGGCGAAGTCAGCTGGGACGAGCTTTGCATTGAAATCGCCGTCACTGATACCGGTATCGGAATTTCAACGGAGGCCGCGGGACACATCTTTTCTGCGTTTTCTCAAGCAAGTACGCAGACCAGCAGCAAATACGGAGGAACCGGGCTTGGCTTAGCAATCGTCGATGAACTGGCGAAGCTAATGGGCGGGGGCGTTTCAGTGGAAAGCACGGTCGGCTTCGGCTCAACCTTTACACTCTCCTTTGCGGCGCGAAAGTCAGAACAAAGAAAAACGAGTTCATCCGATCACAAGGGCCAAAAACACCAAGATACGATCAAAGAAGCCATCGCTGAAAAGAGAATTTTGCTCGTCGATGACAATCCGGTAAATCGCCAAGTTGCGAGTTTGCTGCTTCTTCCCTACGGTGTTGAGATCGACGAAGCTGAAAACGGTCGCGAATGCCTTACGAAACTCGCAGAGGACGATTACGATCTGATCCTTTTGGATGTACAAATGCCTGTCATGGACGGTATCGAGACTATTGAGCACATTCGTGCGTCCACCGAAGCCTGGCGTAATGTGCCCGTTATCGCTCTCACTGCCGATGCTATGTCCGGCGATCGAGAAAAGTATATCGCCCACGGAATGAATGGCTACGCGTCAAAGCCGATCGACGTGATCAGCCTCGTCAAGGAGATGGTCGAAGTCTTGTCAGGTATCGAGCAGATCAAAGAACAACTGTCTGATGGTCACCTGGCCGCCTGAACCCTCTCGGCGGCTCGGGCTCTCTATGCTTCGATGATTCGTGTCAAGTTCAGACCCAACGCCTGCAAAGCAGCAAAGATCGCGTCGCTATGATCCGCGTCACGGGTTTCGACAGTCAGATTGATTTCAGCACTTTTGGCGGGCAGGGCTGTCAACAATCGATTGTGCGAGACATCGATAATGTTCCCGCCGCATTTGCCGATTTCTGTCGCAACTTTCCCAAGGAATCCAGGCAAGTCTTGCGATTCAATACGAACCGTTAAAAGGCGACCCTCCCTCGCGAGTTCACGTAATAGGACGTAGGCTAACAACCGGCTGTCGATATTTCCGCCGCAAATGATAAGGCCGACCGCCTGACCTTTGAACAGGTCGGGATATTGAAGAACCGCAGCCAATCCTGCCGCACCGGCGCCCTCTGCAACGGTTTTTTCCACATTCACGAACAGCGAAATCGCGCGCTCGAGGTAGCGTTCAGAGACCAGCAAAATGTCATCAACATGTTCTTTGACAATCGAACGTGTCAGCGTGCCGGGCTCGGACACGGCGATGCCTTCTGCAATAGTCGGCCCTCCACACGATTTATCCGCCCCATGAATAATGTTATGCATCGAAGGAAACATCTCTGATTGGACGCCGATGATGCGAATATCCGGATTAAGGTGTTTGGCCGCGAGGGCCATTCCTGAAATCAATCCGCCCCCGCCAATTGGGATCACAAGCACATCAAGATCTGGCGTCTCTTCAAGGAATTCGAGTCCCGCGGTCCCCTGTCCGGCAATGATGTAAGGGTCATCGTACGGATGGATCCATACGCGCGCTTCTCGATCGGCAATATCAAGGGCCTTTTGACCCGCCTCCAGCAGGGAATCGCCTTCCAAGACGACATGAGCCCCAAAATTCTCAGTATACACAACTTTTGTCGTAGGCGTATCGACGGGCATAACAATCGTGGCTGGGATGGCCAGGCGTTTTGCGTGATACGCCACGCCTTGTGCATGATTACCACGTGACATGGCGATCACGCCGCGCGCGCGTTCTTCGTCCGAAAGGCTTTTGAGCTTCCAAAGCGCACCGCGTTCCTTGAAGGATGCAGTAAACTGTTGGTTCTCGAATTTTAGCGCAATGCGCGCATCGCAAATGAGCGAAAGCGTGTCAGACCATTGTGTCGGTGTGCGAATGATGTCTCCGCGAATACCCTCGGCCGCCTCTAAGATATGCTCCGCTGTGGGTTTCATATGTCACCTCCTTTTTTGCGAACGCGCAGGTGGTCCGCTCGCCAAGTCGAAAAATTCATGAGATCTCGTCGAGCCAAAGTGGTAGTGTGAGTGGATCCAAAACTGTTGTGCGAGGAAATCTTATGGCCCCTCCCAAACCGGTCGCCGGAAACACGCAGCATAAGATCTTTACCAGTTTCACCAAGTTGCATGTTTTTCTTTATCGCCTCACCGGTGGTGCGGTGGGAGGCACGATGAGCGGCGCTCCCATTTTGTTGTTGGAGATGATCGGTCATAAGTCCGGCAAAAAACGAACAATCCCGCTGATCCATCTGGAAACGGACCGGGGGCACGCTATCGTTGCAAGCTATGGCGGCGCCGATGCGCATCCCGCCTGGTACAAGAACCTGAAGGCCAACCCTGAGGTCACGATCCAAGTCAAATCGGAGCGCAAACAGGTCAGAGCGGACGATGCCTCGCCAGAGCGCAAGGCCGAGCTTTGGCCGCGCCTGGTCGAAATCTATGCGGACTATGACCTTTACAAGAAGCGCACCGACCGCGAGATCCCGGTCGTCGAAATGGTACCGCGCTAGCTAGAGCGTTTCCAGGTGTGAGCTTAAGAGTCGATTGATCGAGGGTCAATCGACCAAGCGAACGGAATCGTTCGGCGCGAAAGCGCCTCACCACCGTCCGGAAACGCGCAAAACAAGGAATCTGGAGCCGTTTTGTGTTTCCGTCAAAACCAAAACGGCTCTAGAACGTCAAATCACTGAACGACGTGGCTGCCGGCCGAACGGTTTCGAATCCGCTGTCTGTGACTTGCAAAATGGCAAGACCGCGCTCCGTCACCCCATCCGCGCGGAACCGGTAAATGCCGTCCACACCGGAGAACCCGAGTGTGTTCAAGAAATCTGCTTCGTTAAACCTGTTGCCACGGGGTCCGACGACGGCGAGCTGACCAACCAAAGCAACGGCATCATAGGCCAGGCTCGCCAAATTGGGCGGACGGGAACCGTACGTCGCCTGATACATGCTGACGAATTCTGCACGTGGCTCCGGTGCAGGGGCAGGGAATTGTCCGCCAAGGAGCGATGGCTCCCGCTGAATGGCCGGGTCGTTCCATTGACCGGTCCCGTAGAATTGTGTTCGCCGCGGGTCGATCCCGTAATATGCAAGGGTCGGCGCCAGACTGCGCAGAATATTGCCGCGTTCTGGGATCAGGACGGCCTGGTATGTGCCCGCCTGTTCAGCAAGCCTTTGGGCCGGCGCAATCGCCGCATCGGTTTTGCGTTCGTAAAACTCCGTTTGAACCGCGATGGCACCATGACGCGAGGCGGTTGTGTTGAAGGTATTGAAGATCCGCCGACCATAGGCGCCTTCAGGAATGAGCAGCGCAAACTGAGATTTGCCGTCCGCAACGGCGTGCTGGGTAATGGCTTCAAGCTCCGCTTCGGGCATCAGGCTCATCAGATAAACACCTTCGCCGGCAGCGGCGCGGTCCGTTGAAAAGGCGACGACCGGAATATCACGGTATCTTGCCAATTCCGCAGCTGAGCTTACCGATGCCGAGAACAAAGGCCCAAGGATGATCTCAGCCCCTTCTTCGATGGCTTCCCGTGCCGCTTGGGCAGCCCCATCCGCGGTGCCGCGGGTATCTTTGGGAAGCAGAAGGATCTTTTCGTTCTGCTGCTGAAACAGGGCCAATTCCGCGGCTTGTTGCATCGCGCGCGCAAGTCGCTGCGTACCCTGAGACGAATGCCCCAGAGGCAGCAACAGGCCGACGCGAACAGGATTGTTTCCGACCATATGCGGTGCACGAACCCATTTGGACGGGTCGGAATCAGGCGGGATCCGATTTCCATATTGATCCGTTGATCCTGGGCCGTAGACAGGAGCTGGGCCACTTGAAGGCGTACAAGCCGAGAGGGCAAGCGCCAACAAAGCGCTTATGATCAGCTTTTGCGGGCTTAAAATTCTTGAGAACATCGGCCTAATCCGTCCTAAATAGTGTGAACCCCAATAGAGAGAAGACTCGTTGCACGAAGACCCCCAAACAGGCGAGGACCCTATCCGCCCCGGTCAAGAAAGTAAACTTGAACCGGGCCTTTATGTCGTTGCGACCCCCATCGGCAACCTTCGCGATATCACTTTGCGTGCCCTGGATACGCTAAGGTCTTGCGATCTCATTTTCTGCGAAGACACGCGCATCAGCCGAAAACTACTAAGCCATTATGAAATTCATAAGGCACTTCGGGCCTTCCATGACCACTCGAACCAGGCGGTCATTGACGACATCGTCGAGCGCTTGAAGGCGGGCGACGCCATAGCCGTTATAAGTGACGCGGGAACCCCGCTCGTTTCGGATCCGGGATTTCCGTTAGTCCGCCGCGTGCGGGAAGAACAGATTCCCATCTTCGTTGTCCCGGGCCCATCCGCTCTCACGGCCGCATTGTCGGTGGCGGGTCTGCCAACGGATCGGATCGCCTTTGCGGGATTCTTGCCCCCCAAACAAAAGGCCCGCACGGCCGAAATTGCGAAACTCTCTGGGTTCCCTGGCACTCTCGTCTTTTATGAGGCCCCCCATCGGATCCGCCGGAGCTTGACAGATCTGGCTGCCGGACTGGGCCCAAGAGCGGCCGTTGTATGCCGAGAGCTAACGAAGAAGTTCGAAGAGTATCGGGACGGAACTCTCGAGACCCTAGCTGAACAAATGGGCGACAAGGCAAAAGGCGAATTCGTTATTCTGATCGCGCCCCCTCAAAAAGCTGCGGTTTCACAAGAAGAGCTGAAAGCGGAACTCTCGGGCCTGTTGGAGACCGCCTCAGTGAGGGACGCTGCTTCACAGGCGGCCCAGCGTTTGGGCGTGCCCCGCCGGGAGGCCTACGAACTGGCGCTTCGCCTCAAAAAAGCAGAAAACTGAAATGGGCCGGTCACCCTCCACGGATCGCCGCCGCCACGCGGAATGGAAAGGAAGATTCGCTGAACATCTGTGTGCTATCTATCTCGGTTTGAAAGGCTACCGCATCTTGCATCGGCGCTTCAAATCCCAGGTCGGAGAGATTGACCTGATCGCGAAACGCGGGAATGTTCTGGTGTTTCTTGAGGTGAAGTCGAGAAAATCGGTGCGCGATGCTTTGTACGCCGTCACCCCGAAACAGCGCGCACGGATCGAGCGTGCGGCCAGTGCCTACAGGGCGAAGTACACGTACCTTGCAGACTGCCAATGCCGCTTTGATGTGATGGTGGTGAAAAACGGGTGGCTGCCGGTTCATATCCGCCAGGCTTGGTGACCATGGCGAGGCCTCCGGCGGTTGAAATTTGTGGACAAATCGTTTCTACTTCGCAAAACGAATCAGTTGAGTGCGGCCTGACGGTGGGGTCAGAACAAAACATTCGGATCACACTCACGATTTCTCTGACATGAGGAACGCGCGGCTGAACAAGTGGCGTTCCACATTTAAGGAAGCGGCACATGAACTTTTCAACTGACTTGACCCCACTTCGCCGGCGTATTGGCGCCTTACTGAAAATCGGTGCCCTGATGGCACTCGGACTGAACCTCTCTGGATGCGTCATCGGCGCAATTGCGGCAGGGGGTGCGGCGGCCACAACGGGCGTTTTGGTCGCACAGGACCGGACCGTTGGCGAAGGCGTTGACGACATCACCACCGACGCGAACTTGCAAAAGCGTCTGCTTTATGATGCCGGCCCCGAGATGCGCCGGGTCGATGTAAAGGTCAGCGAGGGTCGCGTATTGCTGACGGGCGTGGTCAAGGCTCCCGAGCATAAGCTCGAAGCGAGCCGCATTGCGTGGGCAACAAAAAATGTTGTTGAAGTAGTCAACGAGATCGAAGTGACGGACCGTAAGGAAATAAAACACTTGGCGGGCGATGCTTTGATCACGAGCCGGGTCCGCACCGCTCTTGTTGCCGATCGGGGCGTCAAAAGCGTGAACTACGGCGTAGAGACGGTCAATGGCACGGTCTATCTCTTTGGCCGGGCCCGCAGCGATGGCGAGCTTGAGAATGCCACATGGCGCGCAAGGACGATTCCCGGTGTGAAGAAGGTCGTCAACTACGTCAAAGTGCTGGATGACGCGCAGCAAACAGCCTCTGTGCGGGCAGGGGCCAATTACGCCGACCGCTCCGTAGAAGTTCGCCAGCTTAACTAAACGCACCTCCGGTCCAACACGAAAGCATCGCAGCTGTTTTCGGCCGCGAAGCTTTCGTGCACGCATTTTCCAATTGACTCAGGCCGCCCAGATTTGATGCATAGAGCGTGTCGCGAGGGTGAACAGGCGAGGGGGTTATGACCGGGCGGTTCTTCGTATTAGCTTTGATGATTTCGGTAGTCGCGGCATGCACAAGCGTGCCTGAGGGCTCGAGGGCGCCGGGTGAACCTCCTGAGTCGGTCTTAGCGGGCGCGGTAAAAGTGGCCAGCGTGACAGGCGATCGCACGAGCAATCCTGCTTGGAAGTCCGACATGAAAGCGTCGGAGGTCAAATCGAGCCTCGAAGACGCTCTCGCACAGCAGGGTATGTTAGCCGCGTCTCGCGAAACCTTTCAATTGGCTGTTGCCCTTGTTGAACTCAAAGAACCCCCTCTTGGCGGTCTGACGATGAAAGTGAATACGACAATCACCTACACGATCACGTCTTCTGGCCGTTTGATATCGGAAGAAACGATCAACGCGTCTGGAGAGGCAGGGGTCGAGGATTCTTTGCTCGGTTTTGAGCGTCTCAAGCTGGCAAAGGAAAGATCGGTTGACCAGAATATCAAGATCTACGTCGATTTGCTCGAAAGCGAAGCCGCGACCAATCCGGCGTTTCAGGGCGATCTGAACGTGTCCATGTGGCAAGGGCTGCGAGGCGGCTGAGTCGATTGCTCCGAGTTATGACGTTTCGAAAGTACGGCAGGTCCGAGCTGCTGCTCTAGGCTCGGCGATTGCCCGTAATCTCATAGTTAATGTACCAAACGGGATGTTCCTGCCGGATACGCATTTGGTCTTCGATCAAGATTTGGTTGCGCTCGGTCGCGCTTGTATCTTTTTCGTGAGCTTGGATATGGAGCCAAAGCACTGACTTTGCGATGGCGGCCCCTGGGTGGAATGCTCCGTGTCCTACATAAAAAGACAACCATAGAACTAAGGCTGACATGATAACGACAGCACAGCCGAAGGCAGCTGAGCTCAAATCGTCGTTACCCAATTGACCACTCACGTGCAGCAGGCCAAGGATTGCCAGTCCCATACCGACTGCGTTGGTCCGCTCAGAGACAGTCTTTAAGTTAACGTACAATCGAAGCGATCGCACGTAAGCCATGGCACAGTCCAGCCGAGTCGTGGCGTTCAAATCGCCTTTGGTCTCATTCCATTTGCGGTCTATTTGGTAGAGACGAACGAGGGACCAAACCAACCACCCCAAGAATGGGATGAGGGCCAGAACGCGAGCAACCAGGATCGAAATGCTTGAGTTCGAGATAACTTGTCCGAGAATAGAGTTGAGCCAGTCAACAGCCAATCCGAACATGACAACCGACAGTATGATCGAAGCGATAGATGCGTTCGCCTGAAGCCATCGCCCCCGCCTAACCTTGCGAGCTTCTTTGAGAAGGTCACCTTGAAGTGTCCTTGGCTCTTCTTCATCAAGTTGACGAGATTCTTCGTCGGTGTCAGGCGCATTACCCGAATACTCTACTCCAGTGAAGTCTAACACTGATCTCATGGTCTTCCTCGGTTTGCGTTCTCCAATCGCAAACATCCGCCTGGGCTTCGTCTTCTAATGAACCCCCATGACGAATGCGGGAGCCAATATAACAGAGTTGTGAAAGGGTTGCATCCCGCGGAAACTACAATCTAACGTATAAAGCGAAGAAAATATGCGCAGACTGCTCCAGTTCGGCCGGTTGTCATGGTCTCGAGCGCTGAAGATGACGTGACCGAGACAAATTACCGGTTTAAGGCGGCGGTGAATTGAACGTGTACATGTGGCAGCAGCCGCGCGGCAGCTGAGTGGCATTACTCGTCCATCAGCGCCACGACCCGCGCCGGTGCTGCGGACGCGCCGACAATCTTTAAAGGGAACACGCACACCTTAAACCCGTGCGCGGGCAAGGATTGGAGATTGGTCAGCTGCTCCATCTGCCAATAGGGGCGCCGCTGGCCCACCCTGTGCCCCTCCCAAAAGAGATCATCCCGCTTTTCCTCCTTGGACTGCTTAATCTGCAAATGAAACGGCAAGTCCCAGCCCCACTGATCGATGCCCATAACGGTGGAGCCCCGATCGATCAGCCATTCGGTGGCTTCCGCACTCATGCCCGTGCCTCGTCGCCAATACTCTTTGGTGCCGAGGAACTTGTCCCGGCCGGTATGGATGAGCGCGATGGTCCCTTCGCCAACCGAAGCGCCCGACTTCTCTACCGAGGCATCCATGTCGGCGGCAGTGATCACGTCTCCATCCTCTTTGTGCGTCATATCAAAGACAACGCCGGGTCCGATACAATCATCGAGCGGAATTTCATCAATGCTCGCCGCTTTTTTGCCGGCGCTCTCCGGCCCGTAATGCCACGGCGCATCGATATGAGTGGTCGAATGCACCCCCATCTTGGTGATGGTGTCATCCGCCCATCCGGTGAAGTCTTTGGGCATCAGCTTAAAAGGCAGGCCTAAGAACCGTACGGTCCACCGGGCCATCCAATGGGGCCGGTGTTTGATCTTCACCCGCATGAAGAAGGGATCTTGCGAATTGTACTGAATGGGCTTGGACAGATCGACGACGGTCATGGCGAAAGTGCCTTTTGGTTGACTTTCCTTGCGCGTTCTACGCCGAAACTATCCGAAATACTAGGAAAACTGGGACATTCATTAAGTATAGTGGATCCGTTCCTTCACGCTTCTGCCGCGGCCACCCAGGCCGCCAAGCGGTGTACGGTCCGTCCTCTAAGTTCATCACAATCCAAGACCAAAAGCTCCGCCGGCCGATTATAGTTGGGGGAAGCCGAAGTGATATTCGCCTTGGCCGCATGCGCCACCTGTTCGAGAGCCGCCTGATCCGTGTTCTTGTCGATTACCGAAATCACACGCGACATCTCCGCTTTCTCAAAGAGATAACCAATCTCCCACACGGCCCCGCGATTCTCGATCTGAAAGCCGCGTAAATCATTCATATAAACGCGGGCATCGTCCGCCAGCGCATCGATGGCCGCCCGCCAGATATTGTCATGGCAAAAGAACTCGTTTACCCGGTAGCGCCCGTCCTGGTCCGGCCTTGTGTCCATCCCGGACAGCCGGAGGGACAGGTCGTCGCGCGACCCGATGAAGAGCGACCGCAGCCGGCGCATGAGATACGCAAAGAGGCGCGGCGGATCGAGAGTTTGACTGGCCAGATCCGGCGCGCCGATCAACTGCACATTGCCTGCCATACGCCAGGTGCGGCTGAACCGCTCAAACAGCCGTCCGTCCCCGCCGGACTTCTTGAACACCCGCAAATAGAGAAGCGGAACATGAGTGTCGCGGGCAATGCCGCGCACCCAATAAAAACCGATGCGGAGCGCGAGCAAGAAGGGCACGATGGTGAACAGCCCTAGGAGCGCAATGGGGCCATATGTGGCCAAAGAGAGCAGCGACAGCCAAAACGAAAAAATCAGCATGCTCACGAAGAGGTAGATGACGTCGTCGCTCATCCATTTTCGTGCATAGGCCGCAGCTAAGACGTAGAGCGCCAGGACGCCGAGCACGAGCCCGAGAAGGACCGTCGCGGCGCCGGCGCCGTAAAGCTGCGGCGCCGTCGTCACGAACGCGTTGACCGCCAAATAGTCCATCACGTCGATCGAGAAGTTCGCCATCAACGCGGTGAACACCATGATCACAAACATAAAGGGGCCCACCGTGCGCATCATTCCGCCAAACAGAAGAAGAAGGGAAAGCGTCGGCAACGCCATAAAGATCGCGAAAAGGACAAAGTGATTGGCGTTGAGGGTCGACGTGAGCTCGCCCAGCAGCGCGAAATAGGCGCCGAAGAGAAGGGTCTGTTGCAGAACCGATGTGGAGAGGATCCGTGAGGTGACGAAAACCGCCGGCCACGCCATAATGCTTGCCACCCCCAGAAACCTCTGCGGAAGGACAGGGATTTCATTGATCCAGAAGTAATAGCCTGTAAGAGAAAGGGCAAAGACGAACCCTGAGAGAAGATAGACCAAGGTCAGAGCAAAGCGCTTGGCACCGATCGCTTTGGAGGTTTCCGTCTTCTGCGGTTTCTCTTGTGAGAGATCCACGATCCGCACGTCTTGCGAAGCGCCGCCGGTGGCCCAGTCCACGTTCAGGTCCGAGGCGCCCGTATCCGCATGTGATCCGATGGCCATCATGGCACGGCGCACGGCCCGCTGATAGCGCTTGATGACAAAATAGGAGATCGGGAGAGCGAGGAGAACACCCACCACGAAAATGACGAACGCCCCGCCGGTCAGAGCGGATGAAACACCTGGATCAGACACGCGAGCGATGACTCCTTAGAGCGTTGCAACACCAACGAGCGACATTCCGGCCGCTTGGCCGCAAAGAATGTAGAGCGCAAGCGTGTCGACTAGGTGTCAGGCCCGGGGATCGCTCCGCTTGGCGTTGATCGTTGTGGCGCCTTCTTTCATCTGCTGGTTGGCATCTCCCGGATTGTTGCCCACCCAGACACAGAGCTGCGGGTCCGCGTGGCGGATGGCGCCCGAAACATGCACGCCTTCGCGCGTGAAGAAGCCTTCTGCGTCCCCCTTGCTCACACGGATATGGCCGTCCTCGGTGAGCTCGTAGAAGGTCTCCGGATCGAAAGGATGTGTCAAAGTTGGCATTTACTCCCCCACCCATTCGGTCAGTTTGTGATGTAACCAGCGCACTTTGGCCTCTTGATAGCCCGAAAGGACCACACCGTCAGAGTACGTCGATTCAAGACCGGCTTGCACTTTCGGCATGTTAAACGCGTCTTGATCGAAGACTTTGCCGAGGAAGCCAAGAGCGGACGACCAGGTTTCATCTTCCTTCAGCCAGTGGATTTTTGCCGGTGCCGGCCGCTCTCCCTGGTACGGACCTAACATTATGCATTCCATAATCGCGGAGCGATGATCGTTCCCGTTCGGACGGAAGCGATAGACGATGCCGTTGAAGGCCCCCCACGGATGAAAATTGGGGAACAGAGTATAATCGAGGCTGTCGACGATCTCCGCATCGCAATATTCGTCCACGCGGTCGCCGGCCATAGGCCGCAACTGTTCCCGGGTCTGACGAGCAAGAAACGCTCGCACATTCATGCCTTCAGGAATTTGCGGCACCTCGGCATCGTAGGCCAGATCCATAGTGGCCCGTAGCATATCGTCTTCGGAGACTTGATAGTCGAGCAGGGGGCTCGACGTCCCGCCCGGCGTGATCACCCGGGCACAGTTTTCCCAAATATCGATCTGGCTGTTCACATCGCCCAGGCTGCGCAGGATCTGCGGATGGGTGCCGTTGACGTGATAGGCTTCGCAAAAGGCTTCTTGGGCGACTTTCCAATTGCATCTCATGACCTTCGCCACATGGGCGACCTTTGCGAGCGAGCCCGGGTTCCACCGTTTGAACTGGTCCGCCAGATCTTTGACAAAGTCTTCAAACGGAGCACAGTTTTGGTCCGGGTTGATGAACACGAAGCCTTCCCAGGTCGCTACCGGCAATTCGGGCAGATTGAAATTGTCGTGATCGATCTGCGGAAAGTCCCAGTCGGCGGGAATGTCGGAGAGCGTTCCATCCAAGTGCCAGCAAAATCCGTGAAAGGCACAGCGCAGTTCCGGTGCGTTTCCGTCGTGTTCCTTGAGAAGCCGCCCGCGATGCCGACACGCATTGGGATAGGCCTTGATCTCGCCGGTCTCGGTCCGCACAACCAGAAACGACATGCCGGCAATGTCATAGCGATAGTGATCGCCCGGCTCTGAAATCTCGTCTTCCCGGCAGGTATATTGCCAGACTTTTTTCCACAGCCGCTCGACTTCTTTGTCGAACCATTCCCGGCTGGTGTAGCGGGAGACCGGAAACTCGTTGAGGCCCATATCTTTGGGCGACTCGAGCCGCAAGACGTCCGGAACCTTATGAGAATCTTCGTCAAGCAGCTCCTGATAGGTGACCCCCGGCGATCGCCGCATGGTCTTGGGATCTAAATCATCATACGCAACGGCCATTTCTTCCCTCCTTGTCCCTCTGCACGTTTCTAAACGGGCGTGCCGGTATCCGTCAGTTCGGACGGTTTATACCTGGATACGCGTCTTTGCGCCCGGACTCAATATGGATGCCCCGACATCGATGCCCCTAATTCAACTGCCGCCGTGTCTGGCCCAGCGCCTTTTTGATCTCATAGGCCAGCTCGCTGCTCGGGTTGGCGGCAAGACAGTGCTGAAAGGCTTTCTCAGAGGCTCGCAGACGGCCAGCCTGGGCGCAGAGCTGGCCTAGCTCAAACCACAAAAGCGGCTTTTGCGGCGCGATGAGCACCATGCGCTCGGCCACCTCGATGGCCTTCTCGACCAGTTGGGCATCCACAAGGCGCGTGCGAATATTGTTCTGCAAACGGATAAGAATATCCCGGTTGGGCAAGCGTTCGATCATGTCCGGATTCAACTGGGCCGCCGCGCCCCCCATTTGTTGCAGCAGCCGCTGCAAGTCATGGGTCTCCAAGAGGGCCCCGCCATTAAAGGGATCGAGCACAACAGACCCATCGTCGCCGTCAAGGCGGATCACGAAGTGACCGGGAAAACTGAGACCGTCCGCAGACCAACCGACCGACCGCGCTGCGCTCACGTATAAGATAGCGATAGCGACAGGCAGACCTTTTCTGCGATCGATCACGTCAAGCAAGTTGGCATTGGCGATATTGTCGTAGGTGAGCTGGTCGCCCACATACCCGTAATCGGAGGACAATACACCCGCCAGGATATCGGCGCGCGCCATCACCGTTCGCACCGACGAAGGGTCGCTGCCCGCGGCCGCAGCCAAGTCGCTCGATAACTGCTCCAAATGGTCCCGGTAAGGGGTCAAGCGAACATTGCCGCGCTGTAAAGCGCCCAGCGCCAAGCTTGCTTCTGCCAGGTTGATGTCATCGTCGGCCATCTCGCCGACGCGTCGCAAAAATGCAATGAGTTCGTCTTTATCTTCCATTCTTGGCCTACTAAGTGCGCGCAGATATCCTTACTATTTCTTGCCGGATTGGAAAAGTGGTGCGCACGCCATGAGCGGCAAATGATATGGAGCCGCTGAGGCAGAATGACGAAAATTGAAGTAATCCGCTCTTTGGGGGTGCTGGGGATTTTGGCCGGTGGCGGCCGGCTCGTCGTGAGCTATGTGCCCGAGTTGCAAAACGATACGGTTCGAGAAGCGCTCTACTTGCTGATCGATCTTGGGCTGCTGTTCGGATTGACGGGCTTTTTCTTGGCGGTTGCCACCGCCGTCGGCCGTCTGGGGTTCCTGGGATATCTTGTCGGAGCATCCGGCATCGCCCTAATCAGCGGCCCTGACGGGATGTTCATGGGCCGGGACATCTATCAGGCGGGAAGCCTGGTGATCGGGGCAGGATTGGTTCTTTTGTCCGTCTCTCTGTTTTTGAAAGGCGTTCAGGTTTTGCCGGGCGTGTTCTGGGTTTTGGCGGTCATCTCGGGGTTGATTGGACCCTATCTGGACTACGGAACCGCCGCCGAAATGCTAACGGGAACGTTCTTCGGACTGGGCTTCTTGGTTGCCGGGCTGGTCGCGGTCACCCAACGCTAAACCTTTGCTATTCCGACAGGAGCTTGCGCATTTTGTAGTTCGTCATCTCCACACCGCCGCGCACGGGGTGCTGCTCAGCCAACACCTCCCAACCTTGCCGTTCGAAGAACGTGCGGGCCAGCACGCTTGCATCTGAGGTAAGCTCGCTCACCTGGCGTTGCTGCGCCTCGGCTTCAATGCGCCCATAGAGCGCCTTTGCAACGCCCCGCCCGATACAATCCGGCCGGACATAGGCAAGATCCAGATAGCCGTCCGCCATCAGCGTCATAAAGCCCGTCAGTCCTGCCTTGTCTTCCGCCACCAGAGCCACCTCCGCCGCGGTGAACTTGCCAAGCCAATCATCGCCGCTGGGCACCTCTGGCGCCCAAGCTGCCCGTTGTTCCTCGGAATACTGGTCCCCCGCACCCGCGCGCACACTCTCAAAGAACAGGCGAGCGGCGGCGTCGGCGTCTTCCGGACGAAAGAGGCGTATGCGAATGGCTGAGGTCATCGACGATCCCGTTTAGGATGAAGGGCTGGCGTGCGAGTTTTCGTTAGCACGATTGAGATCGAGCGGTCATCAAAACCAGCCTTTCTCGATGCAAAGGTTGGCGCGCCTGAGTGTTTCAGATAGGAATTGTGTTCCCGCCAACCACAACGTGAGACTCCCCATGATCGAACATGACATTGACATCGACGCCGCAGATGGGCGCGCCCGGACGTTTATTGCCTACCCGGATGATGCAGGGACATATCCGCTTGTCGTCTTTGCAATGGATGCGCCCGGTAAGCGGGAAGAGCTTCACGATATGGCCCGCCGACTGGCGGAAGGCGGGTACTTTGTTGTTCTACCCAACCTCTATTACCGCGAGGTGGCCGAGTTTCACATGGGGATGCCCGGAGTCACGCGTGAGCGCCTGTTTGAACTCATGAACACCTTATCGAACGCCATGGTGGTGGAAGACGTCAGAGCCATGATCGCCTACGGTGAAGCGCAATCCGCCTGCGACACAAGCAAGGTTGGTATTGTCGGCTATTGCATGAGCGGACCTTTCGTTTTTGCTGCCGCTAACGCGTTTCCCGGTCAGATCGAGGCGGCCGCTTCGATTCATGGGGTACGCCTGTTTGGGGACGCGCCCGACTCGCCCCATTTGAACGCAGACAAAGCCACCGCTGAGTTGTACTTCGGCTGTGCGGAACACGACGAATGGGCCCCGCCGGAGATGGTGAACGGTTTGGACGCCCACCTCAAATCAGTCGGTGCCGATTACAAGATCGAATGGTATCCTGAGACCCATCATGGGTTCGTCTTTCCACAGAGAGAGGGCATGTATCACGAGCCGTCTGCCGAGCGTCATTGGGAGGTCTTGTTCGATTTGTTCGGACGCAAGCTGAAGTAGCTTTTTACCCGTCATCACGAGGCGGCGCGAAGGCGCCGACGCGGTGATTCGGGGGTCACGTGTTCAGTACTCGATGCGCTAAGCCTCCCAAGGGGCGACGCGCAGGGATGACGATATGCTTGGCCGTAATGTAACAGAGCTCCTCATCAGACCAACAGCCAGATTCTGAGCCCAGACTCATGACCGATTACGAGCTAGCAACGATCTACACGGACATTGGCACGAATCTCTTCACGCTGTTCACCATCTACTACTCGGTGATTTTCGCATTTGTCATTGCCTCCCATTTTGTCGCTCATGAACTGCCGCGAACAATGTCTGTGCTTGTCGTTTGCCTCTATTTCGTCACCATGGCCCTCGCAGCCTATCAGCAGAGCGTTCTCGTGTTCACGTTCATCGAGCTGGGCATCAAGATAAAGGAAGAGGCGCTGATTCCGGGATCTGATCTTGAATGGCATATGGCCAAGACGGTTCCGGACGTCCTTGCGCGCATCATTCCATGGCTCTTCACATCCGCAAATGCATTTGTATATGTCGGCGGAATATATTACTTCATCCTCTGCCGACGCGGACAATTGGGAGCCGCGGCCCAGCCGAAATAGAGACTACAGCAACAGCGCCCCTTCATGGCGCAAGAGCCAGGTCTTCATCTCGATCCCGCCGCCGAATCCGACCATGCTGCCGTCCGCGCCGATCACCCGGTGGCAGGGCACGATCACACCGAGGGGATTTTGATTGTTGGCCCGGCCTACCGCTTGGGCACCATCGGGCTGGCCCACGCGCTCGGCGATCTCGCCGTAAGACGTGGTGGTGCCATAGGGGATTTTCGACAGCTCAGCCCACACGGCAAGTTGAAAGGGCGAGCCCCGAGGCGCAAGGACCAAATCATCGAAAGTTTCTCTTTCATGTGAGAAATAGTGTTCGACCGCTTTCACAGCTTTCTTAAGGTGTGCGTCTGCGGCGTCGCTGGTTTGGGCCGGGACAACGGGCGGCCGTTCTCCGATCCCAGACTGGACAATGCCGTCTTCTGAGGTTTCCAGAAAGAATGCTCCGATCGGCGTTTCGAACACCTGATGCATGGCGGATCTCGAGGCTCAGTAACGAACCGTTTCAGCTTAACGGACATTCGCACCCCTGGCCAGATGCCGTCCGACAACCTAGTTATGTGAGAGTGGGAACTGATCGATCGTTGGTAAACTGAATTGCACTATGTCTCTGACTTCAAGGATGGCGGTTAAAAACTTGGTATCCATTCGGAAATGGAAGCGGCCCGGCTTCGAAATCAGCACGGATCCCGAGCGTCTCGACAAGGCTTGGTTAGTAGGTCGGCTTCGCAAAACCTATTGGGCGGGAAAAACGCCGGGCGAAGTGATTTGGCAGTCCATTGAGGCGTCCGTCCCCTTCGGACTCTATGAAGAGGGGGGCGGCCAGGTCGGCTTCGCCCGCGTGGTCACCGATACCGCCCGCTTCGCTTGGGTCAGCGATGTGATTATCAACGAGGAAATAAGGGGACGCGGCCTAGGTGTATGGTTGATGGAGTGTTGTCTGTCGCATCCCGATATTTCGCCTGTTGGACAATGGCTGCTGGCCACTGACGATGCCTTTGGACTTTATGAAAAGCTTGGATTTGAGCGCGTTTCGCCAGATTCGAAGTACATGTACCGCCTGCTGGACAGGCATACCTCAGGCGCCGATTGACAGTCGGGCCCAATCCCGCGTCTAAAGGTGCAAATGAGAGTGAAGGCTTGAAAGATGACCAAAACCGTAGCGGTGCAGATGGATCCTATTGAAGGGATCGACATCAAAGGCGACAGCACCTTTGCCTTAATGCTGGAAGCCCAAAAGAGAGGCTATGCGCTCCTTTATTACTTGCCGCAATCTCTCTCTATGCGAGGCGGAACGGTCACGGCCAGAGCGCAGTCCGTCATGGTGCGGAATGTTGAGGACGACCATTTCGCGCTCAACGAACCGCACACGTTGGATCTTGCCGAAGTAGACGTGGTCTTGATGCGCCAGGATCCCCCGTTTGATATGAGCTACATCAGTTACACCCATATCCTCGAGAAGATCCATCCTGAGACGCTCGTTGTGAACGATCCGGCCCATGTCCGTAACGCCCCGGAGAAGTTCTTCGTGACGGAGTTTCCCGAACTCATGCCTCCAACGCTGATTACAAGAGACAAGCAATCGGTCCTGGAGTTTCGCCAAGAACACAAAGACATCATCATCAAACCACTGTATGGCAATGGCGGACAAGGCGTGTTCCGCATCCGCGAAGGCGACGAAAACCTAAATGCCCTGATCGAAGTGTATGAAGAAATCTACCGGGAGCCGATCATCGCCCAGGCCTATCTGCCGGAAATCAGGCAAGGCGACAAACGGATCGTGCTCGTGGATGGAACGCCCGTTGGCGCAATCAATCGTGTGCCGTCCGAAGGCGAGGCGCGCTCAAATCTTCATGTGGGCGGCCGCGCGGAAAAAGTGGACCTCACCGCGCGCGACCGCGAGATCTGCGAGCGCATCGGCCCCTCCCTCAAAGACCGCGGATTGATCTTTGTCGGGATTGATGTCATCGGCGACTGTCTGACCGAAATCAACGTTACCTCGCCCACCGGCATCCAAGAGATGAGCCGCTTTAACGAGACCAACATCCCCGGCCTCATCTGGGACGCGATCGAAACGCGGTTGGGGTGATCTGAGTCCGTCATCGCGCGTTCGCGAATGCGGTCGAGGCGACCCAGTTCTTTTTAGTACAGGACAAATAGAGGATGGAGAAGCAACCGGCCGTATACATCATGGCAAGTAAACGGAACGGCACACTCTACACCGGCGTTACATCGAACTTGGTTCGTCGAGCCTATCAGCACCGAGAAAGGATGATCGATGGATTCACCAACAAGTATGGCTGCAAACTTCTCGTGTTCTTCGAAATCTATGACGACATGGAAAATGCAATCTTGCGCGAGAAGCAAATCAAAGCCGGATCAAGAAAGAAGAAACTGAATCTGATTGAAGAGATGAACCCCGAATGGAAAGATCTGTACGATGATATCACATAAGTTCGTCATCACGAGGAGTGTAGCGACGAAGTGATCCAGGGCGATCTAACGGCAACCAGAACAATGGATTGCTTGATTCCGCTCTAAGCAACGGGGAACCCATGAGCACTAGAGGAATGGGACTCTACGCGTTCGCTATAGAGCCCCAAACTTAGCTTACGCGTACCGGATTAACTCCCAGGTTACGGCTCTGCCACTATAAGGCGGCATAACGTTCCCAATCGCAATCGGTGCGGTCGTCGTTGGGGTTCCTACGACTTTCCACACCCCGCTTTCGGGACACCTTTCGCCCGTTCGAACGCGCGTTCCTAAGGGGCTAGTCATTATGACTATCTCCTCTTTTTGGTGATAGCCCCTTGATCGTTCGGCGAATCAAATAAATAATAGTAGATTCGATTCCGAGAATCGAACTCGCCTTGCCGGGGCACCTGAGCTTGGCGATCGGAAAGGTGGAGCTGGAACTCCACCTTTCCGAAGATCAAACGAGAAACTAAAGCTGATTCTCGAGATACACAATAGCCCTATAACTTTGATTATCCACACACTATGTAGTTGCTAGACCTATATGTAGAGCCCCAGCGAATTGTAGGGCATGCATATTGTGTGTGGTTCGTTGTCAGCTTTCGCCAAATCCCAGATTTCCGTGGATTCTGGGATTATCTTACAATCCGATCTGAGAACGGCGTGTTGTCGGGTTTCCACAGAATTCTCAAATCTGGGATCGCTTTCCGAATTTGTTCCTGTTGTGTGCGCCATCGCGAAGCCGCGCGGTTTGCACCGATCCAGTTAGTTTTGATCCCGATACGGAACGAATAGCCAAAGTGGATCGAGCGCTGGATCGCCACGTTCGCTTCGCGAACTCGCGATGACGCCTGGCTTTGCGCCGGTTCGGGGTTGGTATTCAACCGTTTCGCTATTGATCGCATTGGCATTGCGAGGGCATATGTCACGAAAACACAAAAGACCAAACTATTGCGTAACAAATCGGTTACGTATATGCTGTCCTCATAACCAACGAGGAACGGCACCATGGGCATGGAAATCAGCCGGCTGAACGTCCGACGTAGCATCTTCATTTTGGCAAAGCCACCCCGGGTCTGGCAGGAGTTCGCTTCGTTCGAAACCATTTCAAAGTGGTTTGGCCTCGGTCACACCCTCCACATTTTCGAGCCGAAGTTGGGCGGCCGGGTGCGCATGAGCGTAGAGCTGGCCGGTGTGGAACATTTTTACGGCGGACCGATCACGATCTTTGAACCCGAGCGGGAAATCTCCTTCGAGGTGAATTGGGAAGGGGAGCAGGAATGGCCTGTGCCCACTTTTTGGACCATCCGGCTAACGCCCCTCTACGAAGGGACCCATGCGGAGATCTTTCATCACGGATTCGAACGTTTGGGCACCGAGGCGGCGGACAATCTGCAAGGCTATGAACAGGGCTGGGACCTAAAACACCTAAGCGCACTGAGAGGGATCACCGAGGCCTAACCTTGCCGGAACGTGACGTCTACACGGCCATTGCCGATCCAACCCGCCGGCAGATTTTGGATCTCCTCTTCGAGCGAGGCCCGCTACTCGCTGGTCAAATCGCGGAGCGGTTCAGTGAGGCCTCCCGGCCCGGTATTTCTCGTCACCTCCGCGTGCTGAAGGAGTGCGGCGTTGTGACCGCCCGCAAAGACGGTAAGAATCAGAACTACGAACTCCGGATCGAGCCGCTCCTGAAACTGAAGGACGGCTGGCTCGGGAAATTCGGCGATATGCAACGCGACAGCTTAAAAGCGCTTAGACGACGCGCGGAACGCTAGCCTGACGAAGTCAGTTCGACAGGGCGCTCGAACAAGCTACCCTGCGCTCGATTTAGTTCGACACGTAGGTGAGCATCACCCGCGAACCGTCGGCGAGACCTTTCTTAAACCGGGGCCCCCAGGTCCCCCATTCGCGGGAATATTTCTCTCCGAACAACGCCAACAAACGCGCATGTTCTGCCTCGTCGGTTTCAAACCCAGCCGTTGCATCCAATTGCGGCAAATCCAAGTAGGCGCCTTTGGACCGGGTCCAAACCCCCACGTCCCCTGTCCAAATGCGTGCCGTCGTGAGGCCTTTGCGGACGGCCTCAGCGCGCCAGGCATCTGCCGCTGTGACGACATAGTGGGTTCCGCCATCTTCCAAATACCAAATCTCGGCCTGGCATTTGCTCAGCGTGCCATCTGACTTGATGGGGGAAAGATAGATGAGCGGTGACTGATCGGCCGCGTGGGCGGAAATGGGCAGGACAGCGGCGCTGGTGAGGACGGCGGCTGAATGAAGGAACTGGCGACGGGAAAACATGATGCCTCCTTTTGCTGAGGAACGGTTAGATTTCAAAATGCTAGCCGCTTTAGCGGCGTTCGAGAAGCTCACAATCCCGTGATCGCATTTGGTGCCGGTGCGACGGACGCGCCTGATTCCAGCTGTGCTGGGACAATTCGCACATTATTGGCTCACCTCGCCGGAGCGGTGCTTGGTCGGGCTCAGACATCCTCCCCCCGAAGCCCTCGCTCCATCTGCTCTTGCACGTTGAAGACATACGGGCCGTTCCGATCAAGGATCGCATCCGTATGGGAACGAAGCATGTGGTCCCAACCGCGATGGGGAAGGATATAAAAGTTCTCCTCTTCGATCGCCTGCAACACTTGCGCGGCCAGGTCTTCCGGCGGCTTGCTGTTGCTCATCAGCGCTTCAATGCCGAGCCCTGCGCCCTCCGGGTTGGCTGAAGAGCTCATATCTTCCGGCCGATTTCGCTCCGCATCACCGATCTTCGTGTTGACCCAGCCGGGGCAAAGAACCGACGCACCGATCCTTGCGTTAGCCGCCTTCAGGTCGCCCGCAAGGGCCTCGCTCATTTTTATCACTCCATATTTGCTGACACCGTAAGGCCCGCCGCCCGGAATGAACGCGGCGATGGACGCTGTGTTGACAATATGTCCGCTTTCTCCGTGGGCCAACATTGCCGGCACGAAAGTCTGAAGCCCATAAAGCACGCCATAGAAATTGACGCCCATCACCCAGTCCCAGTCCGACTGAGGCAATTCCCAAACGGGCACCGGCGCACCGCCATTGACCACGCCTGCATTGTTGAAGAGAAGGTGCACGTTGCCAAACCGATCCGTTGTTTGCTGATGCAGATCAGCCCAGGCCTCTTTCAGCATCGTATTGGTGTGAACTCCCAGGACGGGCCGCTGACGCTCCTCGAAATAGGTCACCGCCTCGCCCAGCGCATCTTCTTGGATGTCGGCCAGCACCACATTCATGCCGCGCTCCGAGCAGTTTTTCGCCAGCGCCAAGCCGATGCCGCTGGCCCCGCCGGTAATCACGGCGGTCTTTCCTTCAAAATCCTTCATGCGTTCCTCCGTCTCTTTAGGATTCGTTTTAACGGCAGAGGACGAGAAATTGAATCCGGAAATCTGCGTACCATCGACAGGGTGCGCCCGGCCTGATAGCTCTTACGGCAAAGGAGCCGGAGGTCTTATGAACAAAGCAATCGAAACGTGGCACAAATCCTTAGAGACCAGGGACATTTCGATCCTTGACGACCTCATCGCCGAAGACGCTGTCTTCCATTCACCCGTCGTCCACACGCCCCAAGAAGGCAAGCAGCTTGTGATCCTGTACCTGACGGGCGCTTTTCACACCCTGTTCAACGACACATTTCACTATGTTCGAGAGATCATCGATGGCAACGAAGCCCTGCTCGAGTTCAAGTGCGAGATCGATGGAATCGAGATCAATGGCGTGGATCTGATCACCTCGAATGATGAAGGACAGATCACGGACTTCAAGGTGCTCGTCCGTCCTCTGAAAGCCATCAACCTGCTTCACGCGAAAATGGGCGAAATGCTCGAGCAGTTATCTCCAAAAAAATCCGCTTAAGGAGGGAAAAAATGAAAGTAGGCGTCTTCTCAACATTCATGTCGCCCATTGCGACACCGGAGATGATTCTGGATTTCGGCCGCCGGGCCGAGGAAACAGGGCTCGACTCTATTTGGTTGGGCGAGCATGTGGTCCTGTTCGATGAAATGGAGTTCCCTTATCCCGGATCCAAGGACGGCAAGATCCCCGTGCCCGACGGAGGCGGCCTCTTGGACACCGTCGCCACCTTTGGACTTCTTGCCGGCGTCACCAAGACCGTCCGCCTAGGAACCGGCATCGCCCTTATCCCTCAGCGCAACCCGATCTATACCGCAAAAGAGTTCGCCACCCTCGACTGGCTGACCAACGGACGCATGGATCTAGGCATTGGCGTTGGCTGGTGCAAAGAGGAAGTGATTGCCTGCGGCTACACGTGGGAGGACCGCGGCGAGCGCTGCGACGAGTTTTTGAAGGTTATGCAATCCCTCTGGACCGAACCTGAAGTCTCGTTCAAAGGACAGCACATCGCCATCGACAAAGTCCGTATGGACCCTAAACCCATCCAGAAGCCTCACATCCCGATCATTGTCGGCGGTCACTCTAAGCGCGCTTTTCGCCGGGCGGCGGAATTCGGTGCGGGCTGGTACGGCTTCGCCATTGATCCCGCCATGACAAAGGACGCCCTCAACGGCCTTGATGCGGCGCTGGCCGCCGCCGGCCGCTCTCGCGACGGTTTCGAAATCATCGTTACACCGCCGTACAAAGTGACGGCGGACATGGTGAAGGAATTCGCGGATCTGGGCGTCGACCGCATTGTCGTACAATTGGGTGGCCAGCGCGCCGATCAAGTGGACCGCCGCTTCGACATGATGGGAGAATTGCTTCAGGCGGCGTAGGCGTTGTGCGTCGTCGCGATGGCGAGTTCGCTCAAATTTCGGAGAGGCCTCACTCCAATCCCAACTGCACGCCGCCCTTCGGCATCTCCTGATCCGATCGCAGCACAATGTCTTCGATGGACTTTCCGGCGCTGAGCAGTTCTACGATCTCGTCAGGCTCGAACGTCTCACCCACCGGGTTGGCGCCAAACGCATCGCTTTCCATAAACGCATTGGCTTCGTCCACGTTCAAAATATCGATCTGAAACTCCATGCCGTTTCCGTCCGGGTCGTGATAATACATGGAAAGCGTGGGGCCGTGACGGACGGAAAAGAAAGGCAGGATGTTTTTCGCCTTCAATCGTTTGTACACGTCCATTAGGTCCGTGACGCTGTCCCAGGTGTAGGCCACGTGATGAACGCCGACCCCGTCGGGTTTCTTCGGCGGCTCGCCATCCGCCGGTCCCAGATTGACGAACGCCATCCGGTGATGCTCCTCGTCATACGTGATGAAGGCCAGCCGGTCCGTCTTTTTTTGCACTTTGGCTTCGAACACGTCGAGATACCACGCGATCATCTCTTCATACCGGTGGGTGTTGTAGACCACATGGGCAAATTTGCTGGGCGGGGCCATGTTTCCCTCTCCTTTCGACAGTCTTCACAAAGGATAGCGGGCGAAAGGAAAATGTTCCAGAAAATGAGCAAAGTTCTCATTTTGTTCTTTTCATTTCGTTAAAGGCCGGTTAACGTGATGAGCGAGTGGAAACGTCGAACCACAACCTGATGGAGCGGGTGGGACTCATGGCGGCACAAGTGCACACGATTGCTTTTGAGGGGATTGAGGCCCGCGAAGTCAGCGTCCAGGTCGCCACGGTCAATGGTTTACCGTCCTTTCAGATTGTGGGTCTGGGCGACAAGGCGGTCACGGAAAGCAAAGAGCGCGTGCGCGCCGCCCTGGCAGCCATCGGATTGGGACTGCCGTCAATGCATTTGACGGTGAACTTAGCGCCCGCTGATCTCCCCAAGGAAGGCAGTCACTATGATTTGCCCATTGCACTTGGTCTTTTGACGGCCATGGAGGTTCTGCCGCGAGAGGCTCTGGAGCGCTTCACGGCCATCGGCGAGCTGGCTCTCGACGGTACGATCAGTCCAGTCGCGGGGGCTTTGCCCGCCGCGATCGCTGCCAACGGCGCGGGCCGGGGCCTCATCTGTCCGCAAGCCTGCGGACCGGAAGCCGCATGGGCCGGCGATATGGAAATCCTCGCCCCACGGAGCATCATCGCCCTCGTCAACCATTTCAAAGGGGCGCAGGTTCTTTCACCACCTAAGCGAGGCACCAAGGCCACGGGCACCGTGTGTCCCGATTTCAGCGAAGTCAAAGGCCAGGAATCTGCCAAGCGCGCGGCAGAGGTCGCTGCGGCCGGCGGACACAATCTCCTGATGATGGGCCCGCCTGGGTCCGGCAAATCCATGCTTGCCCAGCGCATGCCGGGCATTTTGCCGCCGCTGACCAGTGAGGAAATGCTGGAGGTAAGCATGATCCAAAGCGTCGCCGGTCTTATCGAAAAGGGGCAAATCGGCTCCGATCGCCCCTATCGGGCACCTCATCATTCGGCATCCATGGCGGCCATGATCGGCGGCGGCCTGCGTGTCAAACCGGGCGAGGTCTCCTTGGCACACTTAGGCGTTTTGTTTCTGGACGAATTGCCTGAGTTCGCGCGCCCCGTTCTCGAGTCGCTCCGCCAACCAATCGAAACGGGAAAAGCTGTGATCGCCAGGGCCAACGCCCATGTCTCCTATCCCGCGAAATTTCAGTTGGTGGCGGCAATGAACCCGTGCCGCTGCGGCTATGCCACCGACTTGGGCCGCGCCTGTAGCCGCGGCAAGAATTGCATCTCCGACTATCAGGCTAAATTCTCCGGCCCTCTGATGGACAGGATCGACATCCAAATTGAACTCCAGCCCGTCTCCGCCGCCGATCTCTCGTGTCCGCCGCCCAGTGAGGGAAGTCCTGAAATCGCCGAGCGGGTTGCCAACGCCCGGGCCGCCCAAACAGAGCGTTTCAAGAATTTAGGTCTGACCGGCATTCGAACCAACGCCGATGCGGACGGCGCGCTTCTCGAAAACATCGCAACGCCTGATACGCCCGGCAAGGCGCTGCTCACCCAGGCCGCCGACGCCTTGCGTTTGACCGCCAGAGGCTACCACCGGGTCCTGCGCGTCGCTCGCACGCTCGCCGATTTGGAGGGCAAAGACGCGGTCGGCCGGGTCCATATTGCCGAAGCCGTCGCCTATCGCCAGATGAGTGCCGCCCCACACGCCCCAGGGCCGCATCTACGCGCCTTAAACGAACATCCAACAAAACCTGGGTTACGGCGAAAGGTAAGCGTTTCTTAGCCACGATCCCTTAGTCTCAACGTCTGTTAACGAGGACGCAAGGCCTCTCGGGCGCGCAGCCCGGCAAAAGAGCGGCCGTCCAACAAAGACATTGGGTGATTAGGGTGAGCGCTATCTCACAAAACGCCTTCACATCTGGGTTTGAGCGGGAGTTGGGAATTCTCACCCTCTTGCCCGATCCTGTGGTGTGCATTGATGGGTCTCAAGCGGTCCTCTTCGCCAACACCGCGTTTTGCGAAATTTATGGCGGCTCTCCGTCATCTTGGTTGGGCCAAACTCTTTCTGTCCTTCCATCCAGTGACAATCTCGCCCCTACGAAAGACGCAAAACTGGAAACCCAAGCCGGCGAGGGGCGCTGGATCGAATGGCGATCCGCACAAGTGTCAGGTGACGGCCGTAGCCGTGACGACGAAACAGCTGTTCTCTGGCTGGGGCGCGATGTCACCGACCGTCGCAAAAGCGAAAAAGCTCTTGAGGACCTGCACGACAGCGCGGCCCAAGAGAGCGAGGCAAAGGGCGCCTTTCTTGCCACCATGAGCCACGAAATCCGAACCCCGCTCAACGGCGTTTTGGGTATGTCCCAACTCTTGATGAGTACGGACCTTTCGGCTCAGCAGCAGAACTATCTGAAAACCATCAACGAATCCGGTGAGCTTCTGCTCTCTATCGTCAACGACATCTTGGACTACTCCAAGCTTGAATCCGGCAAGATCGAGTTGGAAGACGTGGACTTCGATCTGGCCGAGGCCCTGCAGCACGTGGTCGAATTGCTGGCGCCCAAGGCCTTCGACAAAGGCGTCGAAGTTGCCTCCATGATCTCGCCGGGCAGCGTCCAATTTCTGCGCGGAGATGTCGGCCGTATCCGCCAAGTGCTTTTGAACCTGGTCGGCAATGCCATCAAGTTTACCGGCGAAGGCGGTGTTCTCGTTCGAGCACGAAGTTGGCGCACAGATTCCGATCCGGAGAAAGTCTCCCTGCGGATCGAAGTTCAGGACACAGGTATCGGTATGTCCGAGGCGGTGCAGTCCAAGATCTTCGAAGAATTTGCTCAGGCCGACGTTTCACACACGCGCATTTTTGGGGGGACCGGCCTTGGCCTTGCCATCTGCCGGAAACTTGTCGAATGCATGGGCGGCGAAATCGGCGTTGAGAGTTCAGAGAACGAGGGCAGCACGTTTTGGTTCACGCTGCCCCTGATCGAGGCTGATGAAGGGGCGACATTCGCCCAGCAAGTGCCGAAACTCTATGGGCTGAAAACCATGATCGTGACGGATTCGCAGATCGTGGCCGAAGCGGTGAGAGCCAAGCTTTTGGGCGCGAACTCCGATACGGTCGCCGTCTCCTCCCCCACCGAAGCCCTCAGTCTTTTAAGCGGAACCAATCACACATCCATCACGACACTGATTTTTGATGCGGGATTTGGCTCCACGGAGACGGAAACGTTTATTACGCAGCTCACCCGCGAAAGCCCCGATGAGGGGCCCAAAACGCTTGTGCTTTCCGAACCCGGCCAAAAGGAACAAGTCGACAAATTCGTGGGCTTAGGCTTTGATGGCTATCTGACCAAACCGCTCCGCCAAGCAACCATCATCAGACGAATACAATACGTCCATGGCCTTGTCGAAAACGAAGACGAGGTGGTCAGTCTCAAGACGGAAATGCTCAAAGAGCACGGCCATATGGACCTGGCCGACGGCGAAAAGTACCGTATCCTTTTGGCGGAAGACAACCAAATCAACCAGATGCTGGTGGTTTCCTTCTTGCGCAAGCACGGCCATACGGTCGACACGGCCTCCAATGGAGAAGAGGTCCTCATTGCGCTGGACCGCAGCAGCTACGACATCATTCTCATGGATATGCGCATGCCCCTGATGGATGGGCTTGAGGCCACCCGCGAAATCCGCAAAGGCTCGGGACAAACCAAAGACATCCCCATAGTCGCCCTTACCGCCAACGCCGCCAAGGAAGACAGGGACGCCTGTTTGGCGGCCGGTATGCATGATTTCCTGACCAAGCCGATTGAGCCGGACGCCCTTTATGAAGTTATCGAGCGCTGGACAAAAATTGGTCCGAAAGCCAGGGTATCTTGATCTGAGTCGCGTAGTGTATGTCGGCGATGCAGGGCTTTCGAATGTGTTCCGGTGAGGGGTAATTCATGACAGCAACGGGCGATCAGCAACAGGTGGCATCGAACGTCACAGAGCCAAAAATGAGCTGGCTCGAAGCGTTCATGGTCTATCTGAAACCCCAAGTCATCACCATGCTCTTCTTGGGCTTCGCAGCCGGATTGCCGTTCTTGTTGGTCTTCACCACACTCACCCTGTGGCTCGCGGAATTGGACATTAAGAAGGCAACAATCGGTTACTTCGCCTGGGTCGGCATCACCTATTCCATTAAAGTGTTCTGGGCGCCCATCGTCGACCGGGTTCCGCTCCCGGGTTTGACTGCAAGCATGGGCAAACGCCGCAGTTGGATGCTGCTCGCCCAAGCCGGTATTGCTGGCGGGCTGATCGGAATGTCTCTGACGGATCCGTCACAGTCCATTGAGCAAATGGCTTTCTTTGCGCTGCTGGTGGCGTTTTCCTCTGCAACACAAGACATCACCATCGATGCCTATCGTATCGAGGCCGCCCAGATCGAATATCAGGGCGCCATGTCGGCGACCTATCAGTTGGGGTACAGAATAGCGATGATCGTCGCTGGGGCCGGCGCTCTGTATTTCGCCGAGTTTTGGTCGTGGCCGATCGCGTACATGATCATGGCCGCATGCGTCTTGATCGGTGTGATAACAGTTTTGCTGATATCGGAACCGGAGCACAGGCCCATTGAACGCGTGTCCCTTGAGAGTGAGGCCAAGCGCGAGCAGGTGATGTGGAACTTCATCGTGATCGCCGGTGTGCTGGCAGCGATAGGACTTTATGGATGGAACCAATCCAGCAACATCTTGCTCGAGAGCGTCTTTATCGGATTGATGCTTTTGTCCGCCGGCTTATTGGGACTGGCGTATTTGGCTCGCCAAAACCAAGCCGCCGAACTGGTGGGCTGGTTCGATCAAGCGGTTATCACGCCCTTGCTGGATTTCTTCAAACGTTTTGGCTGGGTCGCTGCGGTCATCCTCATTTTTGTGTCCATTTACCGGCTGAGTGACATTTCCATGGGGGCCATGGCGAATCCCCTCTACAACGAATTGGGCTACACAAAAATTGAAATCGCCAACGTAGCCAAGTTGTATGGCGTCGTTCTCAGCATGATCGGAGCCTTTGTAGGCGGCATCCTCGTCGTTCGCTACGGGCTCTCTTGGCCCCTCATTCTGGGGGCGGCTCTCGTTTCGGCCACCAATCTGGTATTTGCCTGGCTGGCCACAACGAACGCCGAAATCGCGCACCTCATGCTTGCGATCAGCGCCGACAATTTCAGTGCCGGAGTCGCAGGCTCGGTCTTCATCGCGTTCTTATCGAGCTTGGTGAGCCAAAAATACACGGCAACCCAATACGCTTTGTTCAGCTCACTATTTACCTTGCCCGGCAAATTCGTAGCCGGATTATCGGGTAACGTCGTTGAATACTTCACGGCCTTTTCAGGCGGAGATGAACTCCGAGGGTTCTTCTTCTTTTTCTTCTACGTCGCGGCCTTGGGCATCCCCGCCGTCGTATTGGCGTGGTTCATGACGGCAAACCGTAGGCTCAAGACCGCCATTGAGAACGGTCAGAAGTCAGCCGCCGCGACCTAGAGCCGTTTTGGTTTTGATGGAAACACAAAACGGCTCCAGATTCCTTGTTTTGCGCGTTTCCTGACGGTGAACCGGATTCCACTTCACCTGGAAA
>JANQPV010000057.1 GCA_028285305.1 Alphaproteobacteria bacterium
AGAGCCGTTTTGGTTTTGACGGAAACACAAAACGGCTCCAGATTCCTTGTTTTGCGCGTTTCCTGACGGTGAACCGGATTCCACTTCACCTGGAAACGCCCTAACGAGCCAAACTGCTCCGGGCACGAGGTCCGATCGGGGGCGGCGTTGTCGGCGCCCGTACGAAATTCGCCGGGTTGTCGTCCCATGCTTCCCCCGCCGGACGCCTAGTGTGGCCCCCTGTTGCATTCAGGCGACAAGAGCGGTACGTCTGACGCACACCTGACTGAACAAAAGGCTTATCTATCCTTTCCGTTGAAAACCTTGTGAAGCGGTACAACGGTCGCTCTGTGGTCGACAACGTTTCGTTCACAGTCGCGCCGGGTGAAATCACAGTCCTTATTGGTGAATCGGGGTGCGGAAAGACGACGACCCTTAAGATGATCAATCGCTTGATCCCGCTCGATGCCGGGACGGTGATGCTGTCGGGCCGCAACGTGATGGAGGGTGACGTTGTCGAGTTGCGGCGTTCGGTAGGGTTTGTGTTTCAGAATTACGCCCTGTTTCCTCATATGACGGTCGCCGAAAACATTGCGGTGACCCCGCGCCTCTTGGGTTGGGAGGCCGACCGGATCGCGAAACGAACGGCAGAGTTGCTAGAACTCGTCGGTCTGGCAATGTCCGAATATGGGGAGCGCGCACCTGCGGAATTGTCGGGCGGGCAACGTCAACGTGTTGGCGTAGCACGCGCGCTTGCTGCCGAACCCTCGCTCATCTTGATGGACGAACCGTTCGGTGCCCTTGATCCCCTCACGCGGGATCGTCTTCAAACAGAATTCCTGGATATCCAAAAGCAGCTTGGTTTTGCGGTGCTTTTGGTCACCCATGACATGTCCGAGGCCCTGGCCATTGCCGATCAAATCATAGTCCTAGATCAGGGAAGGATTGTCCAAAAAGGCTCTCCGTCTCATTTACTTGCCCACCCGGATTCCGACCATGTGAAAAAGCTGATGTCGACGCCGTTGCGCCAGGCAAGCCGAATTGAAGCGCTCATGCAATCATGATCAGCGTCGAGAAACTTTCCGAGACCGACCATGGGCCCTGAACTAAGCGCCAATCTTGCCGCGCGCTGGGCGGAGCTGCCGGCCTATCTGTCCGGTCACGTCAGTCTCGTTGCCGTTGCCCTCGTTATCGGCATTGCCGTCAGCATACCAATCGGTATTGTTTCCGCGCGCCATCCGCGTCTGAAGGGCCCACTGCTGTCCTTTATCAGTGTCATTCAAACCGTGCCCAGCATTGCTTTGCTGGCCTTGATGGTTCCCATATTGGGCGGCACGATTGGCTTCATGCCGGCGCTTATCGCGCTCACGCTCTATTCCATGCTGCCCATCGTGCGCAATACCATCACCGGACTTGACGGCATCGACCCGGCACTGACGGAAGCGGCCAAGAGTGTGGGTATGACACCGCGTCAACAGTTGGTGCAAGTCGACTTGCCGATTGCTGCACCGGTCATTCTTGCCGGAATCCGTACGGCGGCCGTATGGGTTGTGGGCACGGCAACCCTGTCGACGCCAGTGGGAGCGGAGAGTTTAGGCAACTACATATTCGCAGGTCTTCAAACCCGCAACTGGACATCCGTCGTGTTCGGCTGCGTCTTCGCCGCCCTCATCGCGATCTTCCTCGATCAGATGATCCGAATTGCAGAGAACGCTTTCACTGACCGCCGTCCGCACACGGCCTACGGTGTGGGCGCTCTGCTCCTCGGCGTCTTTCTCGCAGGGATCTCCGTCAGCGTTTGGGAGCGATCCCCCCGGACGGCCGTTGCAGGGCTTGGTTCTCTATCGCCCACCATTGCAGTCGAGGAGCAGCAACCGCTAACCGGAAAACGGATCAGAGTGGGTGCGAAATCGTTCACGGAGCAATACATCCTGACCAACCTCATCGAGCGCCACTTGGAGGCACGGGGGGCCGACGTCAAAACTCTGGAAAACTTGGGCTCAACCATCCTATTTGATGCTCTCGCATCAGAGGAAATCGATCTCTACGTGGACTATACTGGCACCATTTGGGCGACAATTATGAAACGCACGGACGTCGCCGACCGCCTCACAACCTATATTGAGGTCTCCAAATATCTGATGGACACCCATGGCATAGCGGTCATAGGTCGCTTGGGCTTTGAGAACGCCTACGGATTCGCCATGCGAAGGGACCAGGCGCAGAGATTGCAGATCAGGACCATTCCCGATATCAATTCGGCCGAGCAACCATTGCGCATTGGCGCCGACCCTGAATTCTTTGTACGGAAAGAGTGGACGGACGTTAGAGCAGCCTACGGTTTGCCGAATGTGAAAACGAGGTCTATGGACTCAACGCTTATGTATGAGGCGGTTCGCACAGGGCAAGTCGACATCATCACCGCCTATACGTCCGATGGCCGCATCGCCGCCTACGACTTACAGATTCTGGAGGATCCCGAAAAGGTACTTCCGCCCTACGACGCCATTCTGTTGATGTCGCCCAAAGCCTATGCGGTTCCAGGCCTTGCTGATGCGCTTTTGCCTCTCGTCAACGCCATCACGCCCGATCTCATGCGCGAAGCCAATAAGATCGTCGACCTCGATCGTCAAGGAACAGAGGAGGCGGGCGCCTTCCTTTGGCGCCATATCAACCGCGCCGCTCCGGTAGCTCCAGAAACGACAGAATAAACGATACGATCTCTTCCGGCTCATTGAGAGGGAGAAGCGGGCGGTCTGTATTCACGTCGCTCGCATCGGTCGCAACGGCACAGATGTCTGGGTCGCCTGGCGCAATAAGGTCCGCCTCCTGACCTTGCCGGTAAACTTCGATTTTCGGATGGGCATGATTCTTAAAACCCTCTACCAGAATGATGTCAACGGGCGACAAGCGCTTTAGATGCTCATCAAGGCCTGGCTCTTCTTCATCGCGCAATTCGTGCATCAGGGCCCAGCGCGCCCCGGATGTAACCAGCACTTCGCTCGCACCGGCGGTGCGATGCTTGTGGCTGTCTTTACCTTCCCGGTCGATATCGAACGCATGATGGGCGTGCTTCACGGTCGAAACCGTGAACCCGCGCGCCACCAGCAAAGTGACGAGTTTTACCACCAATGTCGTCTTGCCCGCATTCTTCCAGCCAATCACGCCCATCAACTTCATTGTCTTTGCTCCTGCACGTCCGTCCGCTGCCGATTACATACGAGCCGGGATCTCAATGCCAAGCAGATCCAGCACAAGGGTGATATGCGCCAGGCACAGCGCAGCTAAAGCAAGACGCGCCTCGCCGTTTGGGTGAAGGGCGTCACCATCGAGGACAGGATGCTTTTGATAGATGGTGTTGAACTTCTGCGCCATTTCAAAGACATACTTACACAGAACATGAGGGGCATACTGGCGGCTCGCTTCGTCAACAGCAAGATTGAGAGTCGTAGCATGCACCATCAAGGCTCGCTCCTCATCTGTGAGTGGGTTCAAGTCGTTCGGGTTAGGTCGAAAGGCGTTCGCCTTCTCAAGTAGCGACTTAATGCGAACCGCCGTATACTGAAGATAGGGGCCGGTTTTACCTTCGAAGCTCACAAATTTTTTCAGATCAAATATGTAGTTTTGACTTCGGTCGTGCTGCAGATCAGCAAATTTCAGGGCACCCACACCCACCATTTCTGCAATCTCTTCCCGATGGGCCGGATCGTCTGATGCGTCGAAGCGCTCCGACAAGCGTTCGTGTGCCTCCTGGTTCAAAAGATCGATCATGTCGCGCAGTTTCATCACACCGCCGGCACGGGTCTTAAAGGGTTTGCCGTCCGTTCCGTTGACTGTTCCAAAGCCCACATGAACCAGCTCTTTCTCAGCCGCGATCCCCCAACGACGAGCTGCGTCAAACACTTGCTTAAAGTGCAAGCCCTGGCGCTGATCAACCACATAAAGCACCCGGTCCGCGTTCATCTCGGTCAGCCGCTCTCGCAAGGTCGCAAGGTCCGTTGTTCCGTAAAGAAAACTGCCATCGCTTTTTTGGATGACAAGCGGAGATGTGAGCTCTTTGTTCTTGGTCTCATCGAAGCGCACGATCACTGCACCGTCTGAGACTTCAGCGACCCCCGCATCCTTCATTCCGGTCACAAGACCGGCCAATTCCTCCTGATACCGACTTTCTCCATACCACAGATCGAATGTCACGCCCAAGCTGCCAAAATCTCTCTTCATTTCCGCAATGGAAAGATCCACAAAATGCTGCCACAAAGCCCTGTAGCCGGGCCTCCCGGACTGCAGTTCCGCGGTCGCCTGAATGGCGGCCGCATCAACGGTCTCATCCTCACCGCAGGCTGCCGCGATGCGCGGGTACACCTCTTCTAAATCGCTGATGGTGACCGGCGCTTTACTTGGATAATCGTGTGTCTGATTTGCGTCGAAGTAAGGCAGGTCAGGGGATCGCTGCTCCAATCCATAGATGAGCATTCCCATTTGCTTGCCCCAATCGCCCATATGGATGTCGCCGACGACCTCATGCCCCTGAAATCGCAAGAGTCGCTTCAAACATTCGCCGATAACCGCCGAACGCAAGTGGCCCACATGCATGGGTTTGGCGATATTGGGTCCTCCGAAATCAAGCACAATTGTCTCTGGCTTCGCTGCCTTCTCTAAACCGAGCCGTTCGTCTTTCAGACACTCCGCCAAGTGCCCGGTCAAGAACGCATCGCTCAGGCGAAAGTTTAGGAACCCAGGCCCGCCAATGCTGACTTCGGCGATATCTTGAGCACCGTTCAGATGAGCCGCCACTTCTTCGGCAATGTCACGCGGTTTGCGCTGTGCCGATTTGGCAAGACGAAGCGCATCGTTACACTGATAATCTGACGGTTGCTGGGCATCGGACACCGATACGGCACCGCTCGCGCCTTCATAGCCCAACGCCGCAAACGCCTCGCTGCACATCTCCGACAGAATTTCTCTAACGGACGCCATAAGTCCCTTTCGTCTTACTCTCGCGCCTCAGATATCACTTTTTGCGGCTGCGAGGAAAGGGGCAGCAGCGGGACGAGCTATCCTCGTGGGACCTAGCTTTTCGGCCGCACCGGCCGCATCGTCGGAAAGGCGATAACTTCCCGGATCGATTGCACTTCGGTCACCAGCATGGCCAGACGATCGATTCCCACACCGAGCCCGCCGGAAGGAGGAAGACCGAGCTTAAGAGCTTCAATGTAGTTGTAATCGACCTCTTTTAGTCCTTCTACAGAGTTTTTCGTCTGTTCGACTTGGTCGGCGAAGATTTGTTCCTGCAGGTGAGGGTCGTTTTGTTCCGAAAACGCGTTGGCGATCTCCATGCCGTTGCAAATCGTTTCGAAGCGGTCTGCAACTCGGGGATCGCTTTCCGACTGTTTTGCAAGAGGGGATATCTCGGCGGGAAAGTCCATGACATGCGTCGGCTGAACAATCCCTTTCTCGATCTCTTCCTCGTAGACGTAGGCGACGAGATCCCCCCAGCTCATGTTGGCAAGATCTGCACTCTCATATCGGTTCTGCGCGAGGTTACGGAGTTCGCTCGCATCCATATCCAAGACGTTGCGCCCCAAAAGGTCGCTTACTGATCCGGTCATGCTGAGTTTGCGAAAGGGCCGGGTAAAGGTGATATCCTCTCCATTGCCTTTGACAACCAAGTCCTCTGCACCAAGAGCAGAGCACACGATGCCTTCAACCAACTCCATCATGTCGCTGACGTCTGCATAGGCCTGATAGGCCTCAAGCATCGTAAACTCGGGGTTGTGCCGCGTTGAGATCCCTTCGTTGCGGAAACTGCGGTTCATCTCAAATATTTTGTCGCTTAGGCCGCCCACTAACAGTCTCTTGAGATAAAGTTCCGGGGCGATGCGAAGGTAGAGGTCAAGGTCGAGCGTATTGTGATGCGTGATAAACGGCCGCGCCACCGCGCCGCCATAGATAGGCTGGAGAATCGGGGTCTCCACCTCCATGAAACCCTGGTCCGCCATAAACGAACGAATCTTGGACACCATGGCAAAACGGGTCCGCAAGATGTTGCGGCTGTCAGCATTTGCGATCAGGTCCGCTTCCCGTTTCCTGTACCGGTTCTCGATGTCGGTCAACCCGTGGTATTTCTCCGGCGGTGCGATGACGGCTTTTGATAACAGGCTTAGGCTATTACCATTTACCGTCAGCTCGCCCCGCTTTGTGCGTCTCACGATGCCGGTCACGCCGATACAGTCGCCGATATCCAGGTTGCTTAAGAGAAAAGTGACATGTTCTTCCACTTTCTTGATGTTGTGGAAAACTTGCACCTTGTCCGTTCCATCATTGATGTCGATGAACATGCCACTGTTCCGGATCGATGAGATCCGTCCGACGACCGACACGGTGCGCTCCGTAACCTCGTCTGAGGGCAAGTCCTTCATCTCGTCTTGGAGCAATTTGAGCGAAGTGTCTCGTTGACACGAATTGGGATAAGGCGGGATGCCGGCATCGCGCAGCGCCGCCAATTTGGCTTGCCGACTGTCCTCCGGCGTATTCTCTTCGTCTTCGCGCGTGGGGCTCACATTCCTGTCCACTTGTTCCGGTGATGGCCGAAAGGCATAACGCAACTTTTCGCATCGTTCAATGAAGCTTGCCATCCCTTGAACGCGGCCAATTTCCCATGGGTCACCGGCAAACCCGAATGAATAATTTCCTGATTTAATTGACGAGAAGAGCGATAAGAAAGACAGGTGAGTCCAAGCACGCTCTGCCTAGCCACTATTGACGGGGTCATGATTGGCCGAAACGGCGCGTGGCGCTCTTGTTCCAACGCGAAGCAATCTGCCCGCTACTCATTACAGCTGGATCCAAGCGAGCTGGAAATTGGCTAGAACCATCTGGACTAAAGTGCGGGATGACTCTCGCCTTGTTGTGCTCAACTCAGTCGATTGGACCCCGATCCATGTTCATGCTTTCACATCGCTGAATGAACGTCCACCGCGCCTTAATGCGCGTTGGTCCATCTTCTCGGGTTACGGATGGCAGCATCGGTGATAAGTGGGAGAAGCTTGCAGAATCGCACCTCCAATGGCTTCCCCTGTTGCAAGAAGTCCCAATGGGAAAAATATCAATTCGATTCCTATTGCAAATTTGAATAGCAATTTCAAATCTGTACAGGGAGTATAACCTGCCCTAGATTGGACGTCAGGATCAGACCAAAAGTTCTTCGGTTCGCCCTCTCTGCTTACTCCGAAAAAGCAATCCCTTCATAGCCGTTTGATGCACACTCATCACATTTTTGGCGATAGAGCGGTGCACCGCCAGCATACGCATAGAATGTGTGCGGTTTGTCCTTCAAATTCGGGTTATGTCCCGTAAACCAGGAGGCGGTTTTCGACATCAGTGTGAGATCAGCAACCTCATAAACATGCTCCGTCCACTCTCTTTCGGCTTCCGGTTTCGTTTCGGATCGACGAAAACGATGTTCCTTCATAAAGCTGAGCAGGTCGGTAACCCAATCCACATTTTGTTCGATGCATCTTGGGATGTTACAGAACGTGGCTGCATTGTGTGGCCCGACAAGCATAAACATGTTGGGAAACCCTGCCACTTGTAGACCAAGATAAGTTTGCGGGCCATTCTGCCATTTCCTTGCGAGAGTCTGGCCACCGATTCCCCGAATGTCGATCTTATTAAACGCACCAGTTATCGCATCAAATCCGGTGGCAAGCACCAAAATGTCCAATGGGTATTCTATGCCGCCAACCCGCAAACCAGCCTCAGTCAGACGTTCTATGGGGTTTGCTTTGACGTCGACCAACTCAACATTGTCTTGATTGAAGACTTCGTAGTAGCCGGTTTCCAAGGGCACCCGGCGCGATCCGAACCCATGGGAAGTCGGGATCAACATTTCAGCGACCTCGGGGTCATGGACTCTTTCGCGAATCTTTTTGACCATGAAGTTCGTGATAAGCCGGTTTGCCTCCGGATCAACAAGAACGTCGTTGTAGTTCCCCAGCCAAATGCCGAAGCCAGGTTCGTTATAGAGTTTTTCCCAAAACGCTTCACGCTCCCGTTGAGAAACATCCAATGCCGAGCAATCGATCCGATCATGAAGAAACGAACCATAGGAGTCTCGGCACTTTTTGAATATGTCATCATAATGAGTTTTGACATAGTGCTGATCTTCCGGCGTCATGGGCCGATTGCCGAGCGGTGCCGCAAAGTTTGCGGTTCTTTGGAATACAACAAGATGTGCGGCGGTTTTTGCAACTTCTTGAATGACTTGAATACCCGTAGCGCCGGTTCCAAGGACACCTACTTTCTTCCCACTGAAGGATACGGCTTCGTGAGGCCATCGTGCGCTGTGGTGCACCTCACCGCGAAACACTTCAATACCTTCGAGTTCCGGCTCAGCGGGCACAGACAAAGGACCGACAGCCGTTATGAGGAACTGCGCAGATGCGCTTTTTCCATTGTCCAATTGTACGCGCCACTGACATGCTTCTTCGACCCAATTGACTATGGTCACGCGGCTGTTGAACTGAATGTCTCGCCTTAGGTCAAATTTGTCGGCGACGTATTGCAAATAGCGAAGAGTTTCTTCCTGTGCGGAGAAATGTTCCGACCACTCCCATTCCTCGAGGACCTGTTTGGAGAAAGAATATCCATAACTATAGCTTTCGGAATCGAACCGCGCACCTGGATACCGATTCCAGTACCAAGTGCCTCCAACATCACCGCCTGCCTCAAACACGATTGCCTTTAGTCCAATCTCCCGCGCCTTGTGAAGCTGATACATGCCGGAAATGCCGGCTCCAATAATGACGACATCATAGGTTGGGATCTGAGATTCGCTTTTTCCTGGTTCCGACGTGTTTGTCATAGGGCAGTATCATTTCCAATCTGAGGGTGAACCAAGATACAAAAAAGTGCATATGCGGTGCGCGAACTTCCATTGACCGGCGTCACGGCAATAGGTGTCGTTGTAATATCCTGAACCGAACAGCACTCGGCCCGTCGACTTGAGGTGAACTTCTAACGTACACGTACCCTCGGCTCCGTGGTCATTCAATCTGATGATGTGATTGTGAACGCAGGGAATCGCGTCCCCTGGCTTGATCGATTTGTAAAACTGTTCAATTTCCTTTCGACCTCGCAATTCCGTGGGCAAGCTACTGACACCTTCAGTGTGTTTGGTTTCAAATATAGCATCGTCTGTAAAAAGGGATGCGACCAAAGCACCATCGCCGACCGCAATGCCGTGCGCATATCGCGCCGTCAGTTCTCTAATCAACTCACGATCAAGAACTTCTCCCATCATCTGGTCCATTTTCGTTTGGCCTTTTGTCATTTTATTTTCGGGTTCTCATATGGAGGCTTGATCAAGGAAAGTTCCCGAACGATTCTGAAGGCATCGCAGCGCTCGCGGGTCGGAAGGTTTCACTACTGTGATTTAAATTCGATCGCGTCCTCGATCTTTCTCAGTGTATCAGCGAGGACTTCCTCATTGAGACCTGGCACCAAATGATCGCCTTTCGCTTTCGAGAGCATCGCGGGGAGTCGTGTACGGATGCTTGTTAGTGTCCACTCAAGCATGTCGCCGCACGCTGCCTGATCGAAGGGGACCCAGTGGTTTACCGGCATCTCGCCGGGGGCCGTCCGATGGATATAGTGATAGTGCGGATCATCTTCGAAACAATCGAACCGCAGATATTCATGGTTATCGTCTGTGCCCAAGACGTGCAGACTTACACCACCATCGGAAATCGGAGTATCCCCAACGATCGCTTCCAGCTTTTTGAGATCTTCCTCACTATTCGCATAGGCTGCTTGGAGCGATGCGTTATCGATCGACCTGACCTCCAACCCAATTCGCACAACACCGGCCTCAAAGAAGAGCGTTTCCTTTGCATTTATGGGTTCCGGTAAAATGGTATAGACTATGCCTAGTGCCATAAGAATTTTGCTTTCCTGGTCTAATGGGTCTGTGCACAAATTAACAACGAGATTGCCTTTCGGGAGAATGATAGAGTGCCATGTGGACGGCGCACGTCCCGGTGATAACGAACCGCGTTGGTTGTTCCTTCATCAGTGCGCCAAGGCGCCGCCGCAAACCGCAAGCGGATGCCCGGTGACGTAGGAAGAGGCGTCTGAACATAGCCAAGCAACCGCTTCGCCTACTTCCTCAGCTCTTCCGAGTCGGCCCAGAGGCTCGATTTTGAGCGCAAGGTCTTTGATCCCAGGTATTTTTTTTGCTTCACGGTCAACCATGGCGGTATCAATGACACCAGGACAAACGCAATTCACTCGAATGCTCATTGCTGCATACTCAAGCGCCGCGGTTCTGGATAATCCGACGACGCCATGTTTGCTTGCGACATAATCTGCAAAGTTTGGAAACCCGACGAGGCCCGCAGCGGATGCGGCATTGACGATCGAGCCTTGATCCTGCGTGAGCATCTGTTTGATCTGATACTTCATGCAAAGCCAAATACTGGTCATGTTTACCGCGATTGTGTGATTGAACTCTTCGAGAGAAAGCTCAATGGTCGGTCTTATGGCGCCTTCGATTCCGGCATTGTTATAAGCGCAATCAAGGCGCCCCCATCGATCAACGATTTGGGATACAAGATTTTCGACATCTTCTTCACGCGTTACATCTGCAGAATGGAAAAAGGCGTCTCCCCCCATCGCGATTATTTGTTCGGCTGTTTCAGTTCCTTCTTCAACCGAGACATCGGAAATCGCAACTCTTGCGCCCTCGCGCGCCAGGATAAGTGACGTTGCGCGCCCTATGCCCCCAGCGCCACCCGTTACCATCGCTACTTTATCTTCTAATAATCTGGACATTTTACCGGCCATATTGTTGTCTAAGGTGAAAACTGCGGTGCGCTCGGGCATTCAAAGGTGTTCTGAATACCAACGTAGTGCGGCATCTGACGCCTCTGATATACACTCGGTATAAAGATCATAATGACCGCCTTGAATGCGAACGAGTTCCTTTGGGTCCCCTGCCTTTTGAAACGCTTCAATCTGCCACTCGACAGGGTTCATCGTATCTTCAGTCGCGACGATCATCATCAAAGGCGTCGGTGCCACTCGAGCAATGAAGGAATCGGGCTGATAAGTCCGGACCAGATCAAGACTTCTGATGGTGAGTTCGTTGGGATAGATTTTCGTATGATCTACGCGTTGTATCCAAAGATCTGTCTGATCTCCTGCCGTTTTGACCGGTTGGACAATCGGCAATTTACCCTTGGCGCGCCCGTCACGGTCTTGTAACAGCGCGGCCATGAAGGCTTCCCGGTTCGGTTCAGACACCCACAAATCAAAATTGCGGCGCCCGCAAGTGAATGGAACCTGGGACACCGCGCACGAGACGCGCCGATCCAGGGCTGTGACTGTGAGGACATGACCTCCCGAGTAACTGGTGCCCCAAATACCGACTCGGTCCTTGTCGACGAATGCGAAACTTTGCGCAAACGTGATGGCATCGCGCATATCGGCCACCTGTTGCCAGGGGTCGCTTTCATGGCGTGGCCAGCCGCCGCTTCGGCCCCAATTCCTATGATCAAACGCGAAGCAAGCAAAGCCTTCCTTGACGAATCGTTTGGCGTATTCCAAGAGGCCGAGGTCAATGAGGCCGCTCAGGCCATGGGTCATGACGATGATCGGAAGGTTCCGCTTCGACTTGGGCTTGGCGACCCACCCCGAAAGGGCGGTTCCATCTCCGGCCCGAAATGCAATGTCTTCAATTACCATGTTTTTGCATCTGTGGAGTGTTCATCAGCGAATGACCGACAAGGCCAATGCACATTACGCAGTTCCGCATACAAACCTTCTTAGATATCGGAGCCGACTTTCTGCAATTGCCCGGAAGGGACGAGCGGAGCGCTAGCTTTATCCGTTCTTTCAGGGCTTGCACGCCTTTACCCAACCTATGTTGCTGGTCCCGTTTCTTGTCAGCCATCAATCTTCAACCGCTCATCCTTGGCAGCGCACTTAGAACGCCGCGCCGGAGCTTGCTCGCGGCAAAGTAGGTGGAATCTCAAGGATGGCACATGGCCAAAAGTGCCGAATCGCATGTCATTTTGTGCAAAAGGGATCGGCATCGAGACACAGGGAAGTAGGGCTCGATTTCATTGTCCCACTTTGGCTTCTGTGGCATGTTTATATGCTGAGGAAAACAAAGGAAAATTCACCTTGGACCACATGCCCACGGATTATGCGGTGATCATGCTGCGCAAGGCGGCAAGCCGTGGGATCGACCTTCTTGAAGGATCGGATCTTGTTCTTGCCGAACTAGAAGCTGCCGAATTCATGGCCATACAGGATTACGACCCCATTTTGGAGCGGTTTAGCGGTCTGCATACAGATCCTGATTGGGGCTTTCGTCTGGGACAACTGTTTGGAATGGCCAATCATGGTCCGCTTGGTTATGGGGCCATGTCCGCATCCACTATTTCCGAAGGCTTGGCGTTTTTGTGCCGATACATGCCGACGCGAACCTCTTACGCAGAGAGTAACTTCGATAATCAAAATGGAGCGCTGTGTATTCAGTTCCAATTGAAAGATATAGCAATGAATCGGCTAAATGTTCATTGCGAAACCTTTAGCTATATCTTTCAATCTTACATCATGTCTGCGGGCGCGCCCGCCACCTCAATCAATTGGCATTTTCCTTACGCTGCTCCCGCGCATCGGAGGAGTTACAAAGACTGGCTTCAAGGGTCGATTTCGTTCGGCGCGAATTACTTTTGCTTGTCTGTTCCAGCCGCAATTGGATGCATGAATTCCGCCTTCAACAACGAAGCAGGTTTCAGTTCCGCAAAGGCGCAGTGTGAATCGATCCTAATGAATTTTGCGTCGGACTCGCTTGCGAGCAAGGCCGGCAACATTCTGAGAAACAGCATCGTCCAGCGCAGTAACGAAAGTGTTCCCATGACTGAGATTCCTTCGGAGGCGCAGGTAGCAAAATCACTCGGCGTGTCAAGGCGCAACTTGATTTTCCATCTAAAACAAAATGGACAGTCCTTTAAGTCGATCAAGGACGAGATCATTAAGAGGCAATTGAAACGCTTGCTACAAGAGGATTTCCGTTTGGATCAAATTGCTGAGCGTTTGGGCTACTCTGAACCGGCTAACTTAACCCGCGCGTGCAAGCGCTTGTTCCATGTTTCGCCCGCAGAGCTAAGAGAACAGCTTAGCAACAACTGAATGACAAATAGGACGACAAATCAGCGCACGGCAGAGAGCGGATGCCTTTAAGCTAAGCCGTTGTCTCTCTTTGTTCTGGCCGTCCGGGCCCACTTTATTCTCGGTTACTTCTAAGAGAAATAAGGGCAGCACCCGCCTCGCGAGTCGTTTAAGATGTGCCGCGCGATGAATCAGAGTACGAACTTGGCAACGGGGGAAGAAGGTGAGCTTTCGGGTCATAGAAGTCTCATATCCTCACAACTATGAGAACAGGATCGCGACGACCATCGAATCCAAAGCCGATGCCATATGGACGTCCGCGAACGGCGCGGATGGGATGAGCAAAGCACAAATCGTTGTGTCGACGGCAGACAGTCAAACGGTATTGGATGCATTGGAGTCTTTGCTCGGAGGGGGCGACAACTGGCATATGGTCGTTTTTCCTGTCGAAGCGGTTGTCACACCCGAAGGGGAGAAGGAAGACGCCGAGGAGGATGAGAAGAGCAAGAAGACGGCGTTGCGCGAAGAGATCTATCAGGAAATCTCGCATTCTTGCCAATTGTCACCTGACTTTATCACGCTGACGATCTTGTCGTCATTGGTCGCTGCAATTGGTCTTAATACGGATAATATTGCCATTGTCATCGGCGCGATGGTGATCGCCCCGTTTTTGGGGCCTCTGTTGGCGTTCTCGTTCGCGGCGGCACTTGGGGACGCGGGCCTCATGATTAAGTCCGCCAAGACGGCGCTCACCGGCCTATCAATCGGTTTCGCCGCGGCGTTCGGCTTCTCATGGCTGACAGGGGTGAACTTGGACAGTGCTGAGCTGATGGGGCGCGCCGTCGTGGAGCTCGACAGCGTCACGCTGGCTTTGGCGGCGGGAGCCGCGGCGGCGCTCTCCGTTGCCTCGGGTCTTTCCAGTGCTCTTGTTGGGGTTATGGTGGCGGTTGCCTTGCTTCCTCCCTCTGTCGCCATTGCGCTTTTCCTGAGCGCCGGTGAACTTGAGCTTGCGGGAGGCGCGGCGCTTTTGCTGACTGTGAATGTGGTATGCGTCAATTTTGCAAGTCAGGTGGTATTTGTGCTGAAGGGGATCCGGCCGCGAACGTGGCTGCAAAGGAAATCGGCCAAGCGATCACGAGGGGTGAATTTTTTTGTATGGGGAGTACTACTTCTCGCGCTTCTCGTGCTTATCGTTTTGGGAACCCAACACGTAGGCGAATTGCCTCAATGAATGGATGAACCAGAGCATCCTTTTGTGGGAGATCGTGCGCGAGCGGATGGCCATCTGCGATCAGCATTCGATTGCTTGCAATCCGCTACTTGATCTCGACAGGCGTCCAGACATTCTATTCGAACGCATGTCGATTTGAACTTAGGCATCATATACATGATGTTTGCTGTGATCCGAAGGCTTTCTCTTTTCCTTCTCTCTCGGCGAGTTAGATTGTCGTTGTAGGGAGGATCACATGGCAGACAAGCATGATTTCATTGTGATTGGCGCCGGCTCGGCGGGAAGCGTCGTCGCCGACAGACTGACCGAAAGCGGAAAGCATTCGGTCCTGCTGTTGGAAGCCGGCGGCAAGGACAACAATCCATGGATCCACATTCCGGCCGGCCTGTCGAAGATATTGCCGAACCGCTCTGTCAATTGGCACACGGTGACCGAGCCTTGCCCCGGACTCAACGGTCGACGTATGCCAATTCATCGCGGACGCGTTCTCGGCGGCTCGAGTTCAATCAACGGAATGATCTACACGCGCGGCCAACCCGAAGACTATAATCAGTGGGCCGATGAAGGGAACGACGGCTGGTCGTGGGAAGACGTCCTTCCCTACTTCACAAAAGAGGAAGACTATCACGGCGGCCGCAACAGCGCCCATGGGGCAGGCGGAACTCTCAAGGTTTCCCAGATTGAACCAAGCAGTTCGGTCACCTACCAGTTTCTCGACGCAGCAGTGAACGCCGGCATCCCCATTAACGAGGATGTGAACAGCGGAGACCAAGAGGGCGTCTACCATTCCCACGCAACCGTCGAAAACGGCCGGCGCTGTTCAGCGGCGCGGGCTTTTCTAAGGCGGGCGCAGTCGCGCACGAATTTGGAGATCCGGACCGGCGCCTTGGTCAGCGGATTGACATTCAGTGGCAAACGGGCGGTCGGCGTATCGTACACGCTTCCCGACGGCTCTTCACATCTTTCTGAATGCAATCGCGAGATCATCGTCAGTGCAGGAGCTTTTGGCTCACCCCAAATCCTTCAACTCTCCGGCATCGGAGATCCTCAAGAGCTTTTCCGTGTCGGCATCGAACCCTTTCACGAACTTGAAGGCGTTGGACGCAATTTGCAGGACCATCTCTTTGCCCACCTCAAAGCGCGCCTGCATCCACAATTCAAGACCCTGAACCAGACGCTGACCTCAACTCCCCGTCTTGCTATTGAAGTGTTCCGCTGGCTCCTTTTCCGCAAAGGCGCCATGTGCGTTTCCTCTTCAGAGATCAACGGGTTCTTTCGGTCTCAACCGGGACTGAACCGTCCTGATCTTCAATTGGCGTTTCGCCCTTACTCTTTTTCCGTGACGGAAAGCGGTGCTCCTGAGATCGATCCGTATCCTGCCTTCACGGCATCGGCCATCCAACTGAGGCCAGAAAGTACCGGTACTGTACAATTGAGAAGCAGCGACCCGTGCGAACAGCCTTTGATCCATCCAAACTACTTGGACGTTGAAGAAGACATCCACTCACTTTTAAGGGGTTTGCGGCGGGTCCGGGATGTTCTCCAGCAAAGTCCGCTGAAAGAAATGGTCGATACGGAAGTTGACCCTGGCATTCATTTGCAGTCAGAGGAAGAGCTTGTTGAGTACATCCGGAACACTGCAACCACCGTCTATCATCCTGCGGGAACGTGTAAGATGGGGGCGGGACCCGAAGCCGTCGTCGACAAGAACCTCAACGTGCACGGCCTTGAAGGTCTGCGCGTGATCGATGCCTCGATCATGCCGAACATTACGTCAGGCAACACCAATGCACCGTCGATTATGATTGGCGAAAAAGGCGCCGACCTGATCAAGAAAGATTTGGCGGCTTGAAAAGTCGAAGAGTCGGAACTCAAGCCAAAGCGAGCTGAAGGGTGTTAGAGAAGCGATGGACGTGCGCCCCAAGCAAAGGAACCTGCTCGTACCCCGCAAGTACAAGCGGAAGCTATCAGACGATCGGCTGGGTTGCAGCAATTGTCTCTTTGCTTGCCATACGGGTCGTCTTCCAAGTTGCCCGGCACACGGATCGCAAGTTGCTAAGCCTTTGGCCGTGCGAGTCGCGGCGGGAAGGGAAACAATTCCGGACCGATGACTTCGTCAATCAGTTCAATTGGGACTTGAGCGAAGCCAAAGGCTGGAATCTTTCGAAAAGTTCCGGCAATGAAAGACTTCGAACGGTCCAAGAAGGACAACGAGGCGACCTCAGCATTTTGTCTCCCTTCCGAGTTGAAATGAGCCGCCCATCTCTCAATCGGCCCGAGCGGCGAGAAAGCGGCCTAAAGAATAAGCCATCCGTGGGCGTTCGTTCGCTATTCGCCTCAGGTAGGTAACTCCACCTGTCCCATCTGCAAAGCCGCGCCGAAGCCACCGTCAGCGATCAGATTGACGCCGTTGATATAACTGGCAAGATCAGACCCCAGAAAAAGAAGCGCGCGCGCTTGATCCTCGGCCGTCGCCACACGCCCGGCTCCCGCCTCAATCGCCCAATCGATAAGCTGGTCGGTCATGGTTTCCCGAAACGCGGGGAGCAGCGGCGTGTCCACCGGCGACGGGCACACACTGTTGATCCGCAATCCATGCTCGGTCGCCGTTTTGGCCATGCGCATCGTGTAAACCTGCAGACACTCTTTGGAAAAAGAATACCCATCTGCCACAACGTCCGCATGGTCAGCGACCCACGATACCCCTTCGTCCCAGCTGTCTATATCGAGAAACGCATTGATCTGTTCGAGATGCCCGGGCCAGCCATTTCCGGCCACCGACGCCGTGTTGACAATGGCCCCACCTGCGTTCATCTCGGGCAACAAGGCTTCTGTCAGTCGCTTCAGACCAAGCGCATTGACGCGCATGACCGTATCGGCAGGGAGCGTGGCAGCCACACCGGCATTGTTGATCAGCAAATCTACGGGCGGTGCGCCATCAGCTTTTATTTTTGCGATTGCCTCATCAATTGACACAGGATGCCCCATATCGGTTTCAATAAACTCCTCCACGCTGGCTTCGGGTTCGTTGATGTCTAGAACGACGATTTGGTCCGCCCCCGATTGACGGAGCAAGTCGACCAGCGCAGCGCCAATTCCCGAGTAGGCTCCGGTGATGACAATTCGTTTTCCTGCGAAATCAATCAATGGCTGCATAGCAATTCATGCTCCTAAAACTGTCTGATCCAAGTTTGCTTAAACTCACCACCTCAAAACGGACTGCGGCGCAGGACGTTCACGATACGACGCATCCCATTGCCTAAGCATGGGACGCTCGCCAAAGATTTCGGCTTCCACATAGCGAATGAACTGTAGCGCAGACTGCAAAGTCAGATCCGCAATCGAAACGTCGGACCCAAAAAGGAATGGACCTTTGTCAGCCAAACCATTTTCCAGGTAGTCGAGAGGCATTTGCATCTCACCGAGCAGGCGCTCCGCCAGCTTTTCGTCTTTCGGATATCCCAAGGGAGAGTTGACCGCATGGCCATAGCGACCCATCGGGATTGCGAGCTGCAGCTCAACAATACGCTCCAGATTCAGCGCTTTGGCTCTTTCCTCTGCATTAGTTCCGAGCAAACATCCGTCAGGGAATTTATCTTCAAGATAATGAATGATCGGCAAAGACTCGGTCAGGTAGCTGCCGTCTTCCAACTCCAGAACCGGCACCTTTCCAAAGGGATTTCGGGCCAAATGTTCCGGTTCCTTGTGGCGGCCCTTGACCGTGTTGACCACAACTTGCTCGATATTCATCTCCGTGCCGAGATGTTCCCGCTCGGCGATGTAAAGCATAACCTTGGTGGGGTTGGGGGCGAGGGGGACCATATAGAGTTTCATGAGATTTCCTTCACGAGATCGGCAATGTTCTCAAGCAATTCAAAGCGAGGTTTTCCAAGCTCGGCCGCGTCCAGTCCAAGCTTGAGCGTTGTGATACCGACGTCACGATAGGCCTTGAGGCGCTCCTTGACCATCTCCCGCGTGCCGAGCGCTTGAAACTCGGTCACCATGGCGTCCGGCACCCGCTTGGCCGCTTCATCGCGCTTGCCCTCAATCCAAAGCGCTTGGATGGCCCGTGCATCATCTTCGTAGCCCGCCCGTTTGAAGGCATCATTATAGAAGTTGGTGGACTCGGACCCCATGCCGCCCATGTTGAAGGCGACGCCCTTCTTGCGGCGGTCGATCATCTCTTCGACATTGTCGCCTATCTCTACACGAACGGAAACACAGAGATCCATGTCCCTGAGGTTTCGGCCTGCTTCTTCCGCGCCCGATCGGATGAAATCGAGATGTGCCTCCGGATGATAAGGTGAAAAAGAAGTACCGAGCCAGCCGTTCGCAGCTTTGCCCGTGTAGCGGAGCGAATTGGGACCGAGAGTCGCCAGATAGATCGGCACATCGGTAGGCTCGTGGGCGATCTTAAGCGCTTTTCCCTCACTGTTGGGGAGCGGCAGCTGATGCACCTTGCCATCGTATTTCACTTTTTCGCCGGCAAAGATCATGCGGCAGATCTCCACCGTTTCACGCAAACGCGATAAGGGAGCCTTGTAAGGTACGCCGTGCAACCCTTCCACCACTTGAGGCCCACTGGCTCCCAGGCCGAGAACGAACCGGCCATTTGTAAGATCATGCAGCGTGAGCGCCGTCATGGCCGCCATTGCGGGCGTCCGGGCCGTCATCTGCATGATACCGGTGCCGAGCTTAATGGTTTTGGTCTTATCAGCGAGGTACGCAAGAGGCGTTGCCGCATCGCTCCACCAGGCTTCCGCTGAGAAAGCGATGGAGACCCCCACGTTCTCAGCATGCTGAACCCATTCGGTCATCAGTTGAAGATTGTCCTGCCTGACAGCAGCGATTTCTACAGCGAGCTTCATATCCCAACTTTCGTTCTCAGAGAATGTTTGATTTCGAGTCGCCCCAATGAACCTGTTTTAGCCTGAGCTTATACAATTTACTCGCACAGAAAACAGGAATAGGCGGGAATTCTATCAAGCCGCGTCGAGGCTAACTTCAATAAAGGGCGACAAGTTTCCGATCAAGTTTCGGATTGCACCATGGCATCCCTAATGCAGCACATGGCGGGCAACACAAGCGCATGGTAGGAGATGAAGTCGCCTTTTTCACTTACAATGAAATCAGAAGCTCATGTCTTACCTGCTCATCGATAAAATTGATCACCGTATGGAGATCACTCTCAACCGCCCCGAGATCCGCAATGCAATGGATGAATCCATGCAGGTAGATCTGGTGGACGCCCTGACCGAAGCCTCGAAAGACCTAGAGGTCCGCTCTGTGATCATCACGGGCGCTGGCGATGCCTTTTGTTCGGGGGCGGACACACGGCGTATTACATCCGGAAAAGATGTCTTTGAAGGAACGTCCGCGCCGCTGACCCGCCATCGCTACGCCCACGGCGTTCAAGTCATGTCGCGCGCCTTTTATGACTGCGAAGTGCCGTTGATTGCCGCCGTCAATGGACCCGCCCTTGGACTTGGCTTTGACCTGACTACCCAGTGCGACATGCGTATCGCCGCTGAGAATGCCATCTTTTCCGAAGCGTTCATCACGTTTGGCCTCATCCCGGGCGACGGCGGGTTTTGGTACCTGCCGCGGATCGTTGGTTATTCGCGCGCCGTAGAGTTGACCATCACTGGCCGTCGCATCGATGCGAAAACGGCGGAACGCTGGGGTCTTGTTTCGGAGGTCGTTCCGCCAGGCGAAGCGCTGAACGCCGCACGGCGTCTGGCGGACGAGATCGCGGCTCGACCCCCGCAAACCGTGAGAATGTCAAAACGCCTCGTCAGGGACGCGAGTGAAACCTCTCTCCACGAAGCATTGAACATGGGAGCGATGGCGCAGGCCGTGCTCACCGGCTCAGATGACCAAAAGGAAGCCGCCGCCGCGATGAAGGAAAAGAGGGACGCGGACTTCAGCGGGCGTTGATGCTTTCAGTATTGGCGCATTTCTTGCCAATATCGTTACGTCAATGTGCGGAGCCAAAACCGATACAGCTTAACTTTGCATCTGGTTAAGGCCTTTTTTGCTCGGGCTAATGTGCTGTGACCAAAAAAGCAGGCATGAGATGGATGACAACCTCGACTATGCTAGACTGGGCCTCCAACAACATCATTAGCGATGCCGGTCAGCATTATGAGCCAGAAAATCAGTGTTTGTCTTTCTTTTGACTTCGATGCCATTTCCATCTGGGTGGGACCGAAGAAGACGCGGTCGCCCAACTTAATCTCCAGGGGCGAGTTCGGTGCAAAGGTCGGCGCAGAGCGCATGCTACGGTTGCTGAACGATGAGGGCATCCCCAGCACATGGTTCATACCCGGCCACACCATCGATACGTTCCCTGATATTTGCGGTGAGATAGCCGCGTCAGGACATGAGGTCGGCTATCACGGCTATTGCCACGAAGGCCCAACCACCAAGCGACCGTTCGACGAAGAGCAGGGCATCCTGCTACGTTCCATAGAGTGTATTGAGAAGATTGCTGGCAAACCTCCGGTCGGACATCGATTGCCCGGGGGCAACCTCGGAGAGCGTTGGACCAAACTGCTGATCGAGAATGGTATCAAGTACGACAGCTCCATGGCGCCCCACGACTTTGCGCCGGTCTATCATCGGCTAGGAGATGTCCCGCGCACAGATGCAGCATTTGAGTTTGGTGACGAAGTTGACCTTGTGATCTTACCGTTCGATTGGAACATGGATGATGCCCCCTATTTCAGCTACGAGCCCGGGTCGGGCCGGCCAGGTCTTCGTTCGCCTGCTGAAGTTCTTCAGATATGGAAAGATGAGTTTGACTATCTCTACCAGCGGATCGGGGAAGGCGTCTATGTCCTGACCATGCACCCCCAAACAACAGGCAAAGGGTCGCGTATGCTGATGCTTGAGCGATTGATCGCCTACATCAAAGAACATGAAGGCGTCGAATTCAAAACCATGGCAAGTGTTGCCGATGAGTTTCGTGTCGCCAATCCATTGCCGCTATAGAGAGATCGGGACATCCCATTGCCGCATCTAACGCGTCGCAGATATCAAGAACTGCACCTGTGGGGCAGCAGCGGTGTACGGACTTAACGCTCCGAATTGAAGCGCCAAATCATATCGGTTCAACTTTTGCGCTGATAACAGCCCCAACGATGTTGATCTGTCTCGAAGTTGGAACTCCTGATCCATCGTGGTCAGCAATATGGTCGGAATCGAGAGATGCACTGGCAATTGAATCGTGGTTGAATGTCTCCCGCCAGCATAGCTCGCAAGACCTTCGGCATTGGAAACACCCTTTCGCCGCGACATCCGTGCGTTGTGGCGGTGGCTGCTTGCGTGAGGACTGGAGGAGGACGAAGTGAGACTGGAAGAAATAACGTCAGGGCAGACTATTGATGGCCTTGCTTTCTCTGGTCCAGCCGTGGTCAAAGGTGTTGAATGGCTAGGAGAAGACCGAATTGAAGTCACGTTTCGGACCGACCGCGGCCTGGATGAACGTGTGCTCGATCGTTCGGACGAAGCTCAACTGAGAATCAGCGCTGCGACCAAGCCATTCACATTTGACGGCGATGCAGCCGACTTTCGACTCGCGGCAGAGGCTCGTCGGATTAGCTTGGCGCACTTGTTCGATCCCTACCTCGCCCTAACCAGCTCGACAATCGAACCCCTTCCGCACCAGATTACAGCGGTCTACGGCTCCATGATGAAACGCCAGCCCCTGCGTTTCCTACTTGCGGATGATCCTGGCGCGGGCAAGACGATTATGGCCGGGCTCTTCATCAAGGAATTAATGCTACGCGGAGACCTAAAACGATGCTTGATCGTCGCGCCGGGCTCGCTTGTCGACCAATGGCAAGATGAATTGGAAGAAAAGTTCTCCCTGTCGCTTCGAATTATCACTCGTGACTTGATCCAGTCGAGTTATTCTGGGAATCCGTTCGCCGACTATGATCGGGTGATAATTCGATTAGATATGGCAGCCCGGTCGGAGGATTTTAGAAGTCTGATCGAAGCAAGCCCGGACTTCGACCTTGCGATCTGCGATGAAGCTCACCGCATGTCCGCAACTTACACCGGCGGTGAGGTCAAATACACGAAACGTTTCCATCTCGGAAAAATGTTGGCGGCAAAAGCACGACACTTCCTGCTCATGACCGCAACACCTCACAATGGGAAGGACGAAGACTTTCAGCTCTTTCTTTCGCTTCTTGACGCGGACATGTTCGAGGGTGCTCACCGGGAGGGGGTCAGGGCAGCGAATCCCGGTGATTTGATGCTAAGGAGAGTAAAGGAAGAGCTCTATTGGTTTGACGGGAAGCCGCTCTTTCCGGAGCGGCGCGCCTACACTGCAAACTATGCGTTGTCCCCTTTGGAGGCGGATCTGTACGCTTCGGTAACCGACTATGTTCGTGAGGAGATGAACCGCGTTGAGCGGTTCGCCACCGACGAGAAGAAGAAGACGAGCGTCGGCTTTGCACTCCAGTCTCTTCAAAGAAGGCTTGCCTCGACGCCCCGCGCTATCTGGCGATCTTTGAAGCGCCGCAAGGATCGATTACAAAAGCGTCTAGAAGAAGAAGAGCTGCGTGCTCGCGGTCTGGAGGTTTTGGCGAGAAGAGATCCTGACTTCGTAACGCCAGATCAGGATGACCTTGACGAGATTCCAGAAGAGGAACTCGAATCTTTGGAAGACGAAGCCATTGATTCCGCGACTCTTGCCGCAACAATCGATGAGCTGAAGCGGGAAATTGAGACGCTTGCCTCACTGGAGTCGAAGGCGCTTAGCCTTTGCCAATCGGGTCAAGACACCAAATGGCAGGAACTCGCGTCCATACTAAATAAACCTCCGGTTTACGATCCCGCTGCAGGGCGCCAGAAAAAGATTCTCATTTTCACCGAACCCAAGGACAGCCTAGATTACCTGGAAGAAAAGATTAAGACGCACCTTGGAGATGATGAGGCCGTCCAAGTCATTCATGGTGGAGTGCCTCGACAGCAACGCCGAGCAATTGTCGCGGCCTTCAACGATGACCCCAACGTCCGTGTGCTGCTGGCGAATGATGCCGCAGGTGAGGGCGTGAATCTTCAGCGTGGCGCGCACCTAATGGTCAACTACGATTTGCCCTGGAACCCCAATAAGCTAGAACAGCGTTTTGGTCGCATTCATAGGATCGGGCAAACAGAAGTCTGTCACCTTTGGAGTCTCGTTGCCGCGGAAACGCGCGAAGGTGCGGTCTATCATCGCCTTCTTGAGAAGCTTGAAGCGGCTCGGCTGCAATTGGGTGGGAAAGTCTTTGACGTTCTGGGCGAAGCTTTTGAAGGCAAGAAGCTTAGGGATCTGTTGTTCGAAGCTGTTCAATATGGTGAGCGCGAAGACGTACGACGTCGGCTCTTTGAGAGTGTTGAAGGGGCCGTAGATACAGATCACATCCGCTCTTTAACGGATCGTGCTCGTCTTTCTCAAGAAACTCTGACAGCGGATAAAGTCGAGGCTCTCCGTCACGAGATCGAACGTGCCAAAGCGACCCGTCTCCAGCCACACTATATTCAGGCGTTCTTCATGGAGGCGTTCCGCCGGGCCGGTGGCGTGATCGAGCCGCGGGAAGAAGGGCGCTATGAGATTCTCCGAGTTCCCGCTCCTGTGCGACTAAGAGACCATACGATTGGTGGTGGTGATCCAGTGCTTGAGCGCTATGAACGGGTCACATTCGAAAAGGAACATGTTCGAGGTGGACTAGGAGAGAAGTCGGCGAGCCTTCTCGCGCCGGGACATTCGCTACTTAGCTCTCTCATTGACATGGTTCGCGAAAGCCATGACGCGTGTTTGAAACAGGGAACGATTCTCGTCTCTGAAGATGACGACCTAGTCGAGCCGAAACTGCTTGTCATAATCGAGCACGACATTCGAGATGAAGTTCCGACGCCCGGCGGCGGTCCCAGGACGATCTCAGAAGAAATGCACTTTGTCTTAATTGACGGGCAGGGGAATGTGACGGATGGCGGGTCCGCTCCGTACCTCGACTTTCGCCCGCCGAAAGATGACGAAGGAGAAATGGCCAAATCGATCGCAGCAGCGAAATGGCTGGAGGGCGACCTGTTGGTGAAGGTCCGACAATTTGCGGCCGACAGTCTCGCAGCAAAGCACTTGGAAAGGGTCAAAAGTCGTCGTCTTGTTCATATCGAAAAGGTGGAACAACAAGTAAAACTACGTCTACGGAAGGATATTGCTTATTGGAGTACTCGCGCATCCCAATACGATCTTGAGATCAAATCCGGCAAAGACAAGGTGTTGGCAAAGCGCCAGGCGGAGGAACGCGCGCGTCGGTCTTCCGACAGGTTGGAGGAGCGGCTAAGCGCTTTAAAACGTGAGCGCGCGATTTCCTCCGCATCTCCTCAAATCTGTGGCGGTGCACTCGTCGTTCCCTTGTCCATGCTTCGGCCGTCATCATCACAACGGTCGCCCGGCACGTATGCTGCGGAAACGCAAGCGTCAGAGCTGCTTGGCATGGAAACGGTGATGGCCGCTGAGCGGTCTGCAGGGCGAACTCCAGTAGACGTATCTGGCGAAAACAAGGGCTGGGATATCGAAAGCGTAACAGCGCTAGGCGATATTCTGTTTCTGGAGGTAAAGTCTAAGGTGCGCGATATCCGAGATGTGATCGTCACCAAAAACGAGATCCTAGCGGCCAAAAACGCGGGGCCACAATATCATCTGGTGGTAGTTCTGCACGAAAATGGCTTTGCCGACCCCCCGGTCTATGTCAGCAATCCTGGCCCGCATTTTGGCGATCCTGGAGACTTTCAAGCCACGTCTCATGCTTATCCGCTTTCAAATTTGCTAGCCCAAGGCTCACTCCAACCGACGATAGAAGCTTCACCGCCCACATGAACGAAAAAGTCCGCAAAAAGCTCATCGAACATTCCCTTCCGCTTGAGGCGATCAACGCTGCCTCGTCTCGGGAAAAATCCGTAAGGCATGGTCACCCTTCCACGCTACATCTTTGGTGGGCACGCCGCCCCCTTGCCGCTTGTCGAGCAGTTTTGTTCGCACAACTCGTTGATGACCCGTCTTCCTGGCCTGGAGAGTTTCCGACAAGAGCGGACCAGGATCACGAACGGCGGCGGCTTCACAAAGTGATGGAAAACATGGTGGAATGGCCAAAGTCCAACCGGCAAGATCAAAACCGCTTCAAGAGGGCGATCGAAACTGCTCGGAGCGAGATTGCTCGGTCGATCGCTCGGGAGAATGGACATACTGGACTTGATCTGAGCGATGCGAATGCTGTCCTCGATTATTTGCAGACCGAAGGCCCGCCAGTCTACGACCCGTTTTGCGGGGGCGGGTCCATACCTTTAGAGGCCCAACGCTTGGGGCTCAGAGCTTATGGGTCCGATCTCAATCCGGTAGCTGTTTTGATCACCAAGGCGTTGGTCGAGTTTCCGCCAAAGTTCACGGGATTACCCCCCATCCATCCCGATGCGGAGTATGTAGAAGAACGAAGCTGGGAAGGAGCTCAGGGGCTTGCGGAAGATGTTCGACGCTACGGGCAATGGATGCGCGATGAGGCGGAAAAACGCATTGGTCAACTCTATCCCAAGGCGAAACTTTCTGATGGTTCCGAGGCGACTGTTATCGCGTGGTTGTGGGCTAGAACGGTCGCTTCGCCCGATCCGGCACACAAGGGGGCCCACGTACCATTGGCTTCGTCCTTTGTGCTTTCGTCAAAAAAAGGAAAAGAAGCGATCGTTGTTCCCACGCGAGATCCGGAGGCACAGGATGGTTGGCGCTTCGATGTAAAAGCAGGGGATGTCAGCTCAGAGGAAATTGGGAAGGCTAGATTGGGCACCAAGTCGTCACGAGGTTCAAATTTTGTTTGTCTGTTGAGCGGAGCGCCTATTGAATCGGCTTATGTCAAAACCGAAGGCAGAGCGGGCCGCCTGGACGCTCGGCTTATGGCTGTTGTTGCTCAAGGTGACCGCTCTCGAATTTACCTTGCACCGTCTGACGAACAAGAAAAATCGGCGGTTGTCTCAATTCCAGATGTGGCTGAGATTCAGCACAGTCTACCGAATGATCCGAGAAATTTTTGGACCGTGGACTATGGATTAGATCGCTTCGACAGGCTATTTTCCGCCCGCCAACTAACCGCGATTACGACGTTTTCCAATCTTGTAAGTGAAGCACGTGAGAGCGTGCTGAAAGACGCAAAAAGAAGCGAAGCCCTCCAGATACGGAACGATGATCGGCCGTTAGCCAAAGGAGGCTCAGGCGTATTGGCTTACGCGGACGCGGTAGCGACGTATTTAGGGATGAACGTCAGTAGATTGGCGAATAGACAAGCGACACTGACGTTCTGGGATCCAGGCGGCCAAAATGTCCAACAGGTGTTTGCTCGTCAAGCTCTTCCCATGGTTTGGGACTTTTGCGAAGCTAACCCATTCAGCGATAGTAGCGGCAACTTCTTGGGCCAAGCGAAGTATCTGACTGCGGCTTTGGAGAACGCTCCCGCCCTTTCTTCCGGATACATTCAACTAGGCGATGCAGCTCAAACTCAGTATAAAGACGAAACACTCATTTGTACGGACCCTCCATACTACGACAACATAGGATATGCGGATCTTTCGGATTTTTTCTACGTTTGGCTGAGGCGAAGTCTGAGGTCTTTACAGCCCGACCTATTCAGGCGTCTGTTAACGCCAAAGAATGATGAATTGGTTGCAACGCCCTACAGGCATAGCGGCAGGGAAAACGCAGATTTGATGTTCATGAATGGAATGCGTCGAGCACTGACTCACGTTGCCCTCGCGGAAAACGATCATCCATTTGTTCTCTTCTACGCATACAAACAGTCGGAAAAGAAGGAGGCAAACCTGTTCTCCCCTGGGTGGGTCAGCTTTCTCGAAGCCATCATTGCTTCCAATTTTCAGGTTGATGGCACTTGGCCGATGGATACCGAATTGGCCGGGAATCTCAAGAAACGAGTAAATGCGCTTGCATCTTCGGTTGTGTTGGTGTGCCGAAGGCGTGATCCCCTTGCGGTATCGACAACGCGCCGCGATTTCCTTCGTGAATTGCGAGTTGAAATGGCGTCGGCACTTGCTGGGCAAGCCGTGTCAATTCCGCTTCCCGACCGTCGGCAAGCTGCGATCGGACCGGGTATGGGAGTTTTCTCCAAATACAAGAGCGTGCGGGAAGCGGACGACAGTGAGATGACGGTCGCAACGGCGCTCGCGCTCATCAACCAAGAAATCGACAAGCTGCTTGCGGATGGCACAGAGGCGTTGGATACGGAAAGTCGATTCGCTCTCGAATGGTATGAGCAGTTTGGGTTTGCGCAACAAAAGAGTGGAGCGGGGCGGGCGATCGCAATGCTGAATGGGTTTAATCTGTCAGAGGCAAGAATGAATCGGTCCGGCCTGTTTCTTTCCAAGGGCGGTGATGCAAAATTGTTGGCTCGCAGCGAAATGCCTACCGACTGGCGGCCGTCCACGGATGATACTTTTACCGCTTGGGAAATGGCACAACATCTTGCCCGCGTTTTGCGAGCCGAAGATGGCGGTACTGATGCGGCGGCGCGTCTGCTCGCCGAAAAACGCGATTCCGGCCCTGATGTTCTTCTTATCGCAGAGCGCCTTTTCGATATGGAAACGAATAGAGGAAATGCGGGTGAAGCGCTTGTTTGGAACGAATTGCAGCAAGCTTGGTCAGAAATCCTAACTGCGGCCGACCGATTCGAGGGAGCGGCTCAAGGAGAAAAGTTCGAACAAGCCGAACTGAGAATCTAAGTCATGCCTGATGTGAGCAATAGGCGGCGTATCGAGGTCCTCTTAGAGGCTGTTGAAAAGGCTCTGCAGCCTTACGTTAGCGCAAAGATGGAAGACGGTTTTGGCAAAAATTGGCGCGACTATGGCCGCGTCCCCAAAGCTCTTACACCGAAGGCGGAAATAGATGCATATGCTTGTTTGTTCATTATCGTGAACAATTGGCATGACACCTTCAAACAACACTTGAAGCCTTCCGCCCGCGATGCGGCCTCTGCAGCGCTCGCAGGCCGAAACGCATTCTCTCACTCAGTGGCTGAACTCGACGACCAAACGACGCTGAGAGCGCTCTCTGGCGGAGCGGAGCTATTGGAGCTTGTCGGTGAAAAAGCGCAAGCCAAAACCGTCCGCGCTCAATTCGATCAGCTTCAGCAAGAGATGGTTCTCTCCAAACTAAGAGCCCAGGGAAAGCTTCCCTCCGAACCAAACAAAGGAGAAGGAAGGACGGGCGTATCCAACGAGGGACCTAAGTCTGTTTCCAAGTCGGGCGATCAAGCTGAGCAGGCAAGCCTTCTTGGTGGGGGAGATGTTGAAGGTCTCAAACCTTGGCGCATCGTCATGCCGCCAAGAGAGGATGTACTGACGGGCCGTTTGAATAAAGACAGTTTCGCCGCGAATCTTGCGGTCGCGGATAGGGGGTATCGTGACCAAAATTCCGACAGCACTTATGCTGACCCTATTGCGTTCTTTGAGAGTACCCATCCGACCCATGGCCTAAAGCTTGTTCTGGAACAAGCGGGAAAACGGTTTGTCGGCGGCGATGCACCAGCGGTCATCGGACTGCAGACGAATTTTGGGGGCGGTAAAACGCATACATTACTTTCTCTTCTCCACATGGCCAATCTTCGTGATTTGGCCAAAAGTCAAGTCCTAAGCGGCGTGCAGGAAACTATTGGGACCGGAACTCTGCCCGAGGTCCGCACCGTCGTCTTTAGCGGGGTAGATAAAGGACCAGATCATCCTCTCGAAATCGTTGAAGGAAAGAGCATTCGCACATTGTGGGGTTATGTCGCTTGGCACCTCGCGGGGCGTGAGGGTTTGGAGTTGATTAGAACGTCAGAAGAGGCTGGAACAAGCCCTGGTGCTGAGGCCATACAAAAGATCTTGGAGCTGAGCGGTAGACCTTCGCTGATCCTTCTCGACGAGCTGGTAGCATTCGTTCGGCAGCTGAACGGTGAGCGCTTCGAAGCTCACCTATCCTTTATCCAGGCGCTGACCGAAGCGGCGTCGCAAGTGCCCAATGCACTGGTAGTGGGCTCCCTGCCCGAAAGTGACGTCGAGGCGGGGCAGGAACAAGGAAAAGAAGCTCTGCGCCGCTTAGAAAAAGTCTTTGGTCGTACGCAGTCCGCTTGGGAGCCCGCGCAAGGAACAGAAACTTATGCGGTGGTCCGTCGGCGGCTGTTTCAAGACTTAGATGAAACAGGTGAAAAGGAAAGGAAGCGGACAGTTGATCAGTTTCGCAAAATGTACCGGGATAACAAAGGGGATTTCCCGGCATATACGGGAGAGCGTGATTACTTGGATAAGATGACCGAGGCGTACCCCGTTCACCCGATGCTGTTCGATGTTCTTGCCGGTGAATGGGGACCTCTGGATAAGTTTCAGCGAACCCGAGGCGTACTTTCGTTGATTGCGAAGGCGGTCTTCGCCGATTTTCGCTATGGCACAAACGATCCGATCTTACTGCCCGGCTCCCTAAAGATAAACGACCCCTCCGTAAAGGGAGCTTTGATCGAACCATTGGAAGGCCCTGCGTGGAGCGCGATCGCGGACAATGAAATTGACGGGGATACCTCGGTTACTGTCATCATGGAGAGTGTGCGGAAGAGGTATCGCGACGTTGCTGCAGCACGTCGGGCAGCCCGGTCGGTGTTTTTGGCCACAGCGCCGAGAGATGGCACGAAAGGCGGTATTACCGGCTCTGAGCTTAGGCTTGCCTGTGCTCGTCCGGGCGAACAACTTTCAATTTTTGTTGATGCTTTGAGGGAGTTGGAAGACCGCTCCGCTCACCTTTATGAAGCCGAAGGTCAATACTGGTACGGACCTAAGCCCACACTTGGAAAATTGGCACAACAGCGTGAGGCAGATATTGACCCAGACCGGGTGGACCAGGTGATTGAAGACATGTTGCGTCAGGAAGTTAGACCGAAGGGTGGATGGAGCCGTGTGCATGCGGTCCCAGACCACGCCTATGAAGTCGCGGATGAGAGGTCCTGTGCTCTCGTTATTCTGGGTCCGAAGTTTCCGTATGACGATAGTGGAAGTTCGCCTGCACATGCAGAGTTGCGAGACGGCCTCAATCGACGCGCCGGGGGCCAACGGCGGTATCGCAATGCTTTGGTTTATGCTTTAGCCGACCAAAAGGCCATCGAGGAAACGAGACGACTGGTGCGGAGGGCGATCGCATGGCAAGAAGTTGCGACCGATGAATTATTGGACTTGACGGCGAGTCAGCTCAAAGACGCACAGACTCGTTCCGAGAGGAGCGAGAAGGTAGCCCGCGAACAGCTTCGCAAGGCTTGGGTACATTTGATGGTGCCGGGTCCTGATCCCCATAACAGTGCCGAGGTGACCCTCGAACACACAACCAGGCGACAGGCTGGTGGAAAAACGATCTCCGAACATGCCTGGGAGCTGGTTTTAAACGGGGGCATCGTCGTAGATAAACTAGGTCCAACGACTTTAGGGAACAAGATCAAAACACTCTGGCCCAAAGATTCGGACTCGCTGCCCGTTGACATGGTTAGGGATTGGTACTTCGAGTATCTGCATATGGAGCGCGTACGAGACGAACAAGTTGTGGCCGACGCGCTTTCCGATGCAGCAGCAGACTTAAACGCCCCTCCTTTTGCTATTGCTGAGTCGGGCGGCGAGGACGGGTACGGACAAATCTTCTTGTCCAAAACTCAGCGTGTGGCTTTCGGCTCAGGAATGACTCTCTTGACACCAGCGGTCGCAAAAGAAGAGTTGGTGCGTCGGGGTGATGCGCAGCCTACGGGAGGCGGACTTGAAGGCGGGGCAAGTGTTCCGCCTGGTGATGAGGGAGGACCACGGGAATCTCAAACTCCCTTGCGATTCACCGGCGTGATTTCACTCGACCCAATCAAGGGTGCAATGAAGGTAAACCAGGTCTTTGGCGATGTCATTGCAGAGCTCGACAGGGTTCCGAACGCGGAGATTACGATTACCGTTGAGATTCAGGCGAAAGCCCCGGACGGATATCCTGATGACGTTATCGATGTTGTTACGGACAATGCCGGTGTTCTGGGTTTCGACGTGAAGAAGTTCGAATGATTGATCCTGGCCAAAACGCCGCCGGCTGCAAATCGCGCAATCTCTTTGGAGAAGATGTTGCTGTGCCAGCTTGGAAGTTTTGGTCATGGTTCCCTCCGGGCGTGATCTGCACAGACACCAATCCGTTCTGTCATCTCGGAACCCCCGCTTGATTGATCAGCCGGAGGATCGGCGTGCAGTGCGTGCCTACGCTCCGCTAGCAATGCTTCCGTTGCAATGAAGGTCTTGCTCTTTCTTTGGAAAAAGCGTTCGATCGCACAGCGAACGTGCCTCCGGAGACGTTGTATTCCGAGTCCTATGGCAGTTCCCAGATAGCGCGACAAAGGACACTCACACCGAAGATGTTCGGCGTCCCTTTCAGGGCAGAGTTAGATCATTCAGCCCTCGCCGGAAGGACGCCGCCTAGCTTCCTAATCAGCTTCGCTTACGTGCTCAAAAAGGAGTTGCTGTTTCTGTCTATCACCGGGACGAGCCAACACATCAGAGCAAATACGCAGCGGTACATTTGTTCAGGAGGCCCGTCCGCCTAATGACTAAAAAAAATGGATCCTGGCGCGATACGACGACGCTTGCGCCGGACTCTGCCGCTTTGTTGACAAAAAGGCCACACTCTGGAATTATGCGTAATAAGGGTATAGAAAATTACGCATAATGGATATACTCTGTGAGCCGCGCTGCACGGTAGCTGGAGAGTCATGCCTGCCGGCGGGTCAAACAATCAGAAATTGGGCGGAAACCTAGGAAGCGGGGAGGCAATATGAAGAAGACAAAGTACCTTTTGATGGGAGGAACGGTGCTGTCATTGGGAATGGTAGCGCCATCCAGTGTGTTTGCTCAGATCGATGAGATTGTGGTTACCGCTACCAAAAGGGAGACAGCGATCCAATCGACAGCCATTGCCATGAACGCGTTCCAAGGCGAAGAACTCGCGTTTAAAGCGCTGAATAACGTACAGGATCTGCAGTTTCAGGTGCCCAGCCTGATCTACGGCGAGGTCCTCGGAAACCCGCAAATCTCGATCAGGGGAGTGGGGCTTCCGCTCACAACAGGCGACGCCGAACAGGGTGTGGCGTCGCATATTGACGGCGTGTATCTGTCGCGTCCGACACTGTCGAATGTCGCTCTCGGTGACCTTGAAAGAGTGGAGGTCTTGCGCGGCCCGCAAGGCACGCTCTACGGACGGAGTTCAACAGGAGGCACAATCAACTACATTTCTAAGAAGCCTACGGAAGATCTCACAGCCGGTGCCTCAGTGGGTGTGGGCAGCTATGGAACGTTTAAAGGAAACGGCTTCGTCTCAGGCCCTGTGATTGAGGATCAACTACTCTTTCGGATCTACGGGACGGCGAAGGCAGATAACGGCTATACGGATAATCTGTTCGACGGGGCCGATGACCTGAATGAACGTGACGAGTTTGGTGGCCGCGTCGCGGTTCGAGCGATGCCTACGGACGGCCTCACAATCGATGTGCAAGGACTCTACTATGAGGACGAGGGCAGCTATGCAAACGCCGAGGCGACCCGAACGATAATCGACAACGGTCCCGGCATCACTCCGCAACCAGGACAATTCGATCCTGCACCTTTTTCGGAGATACACGATTTTCAAGACACCGCTGACAGATCCACGTTTGGAGTTACGGCCACGGCAGAATGGATCGTGAACGACATCACATTGCGGTCGATAACCGGCTACTACGATCATGTGCGCAACCTAAACCATGATTTCGACCACGCAGCTGGAACAGGATTTGACGGATTAAGCGTAGCCCGGCGCGATAGATCGGATACGATAACGCAGGAGATCAATCTCTCAGGTGGCTCGTTTTCGGATCGAATCGATTGGATCCTCGGTGGTTTCTACCTGCATGACGAAAGCAGAGCGAAGAGTTTTGCCGATCCTGTAGGAGGGGCGTTCTTTGACTATGCGCGCACCCAAACGATTAACTCTTACGCTTTGTTCGGTGACGTCACCTTGTCTATTACCGACAGCCTCAGGCTTGTAGGCGGCGCGAGAGCTTCATGGGAAGATCAAGAAGGGCGAAGCTTTGCAACGGCTGGTGGCTTTACCAACCCGGCATGCGTCGGAGGGGGCGTTTATGAGGAGGAGTTTAATCAAGTCACTCCGAAAGGCGGCATTGAAATAGACGCAACAGACAATGTGCTTTTATACGGACAATACCAAAAAGGCCACAAGCCTGGTGGATTAAATGTCAATAACTGTCTGAACACGTACGATGAAGAAATCATCGATGCGTTTGAAGGGGGCATCAAGGCGCAGCTGTTCGGCGACAGGCTGACGGTCAATGCAGCGGGTTTCCACTATGATTACGAAAATTTGCAGACCTTCATTGTCTCAAATTTCGCCGCGATCGTCGAGAATGCGCCGAAGGCAAAAATAACGGGAGCGGAGATCGAACTCACAGCGAACCTGAATGATATGTTCTCGGTTGACGGGGGTGCAACTTGGCTGGATGGTGAGTATGATGAGTTTTCAAGCGAGGATCAGTTCCTATTCGGCCCTGGTGCGCCGACGGAAGATTTAAGCGGGAACAAACTCACTCGAGCTCCCGAATGGTCTGCGGTTATGGGCGTGAACCTCGAAGTGCCAACCCCCATCGACTTCTTCGGGAATGTTCAATTGAGAGGTGAAGTTGTCTATTCTTCGTCCTATTTCCTAAGGCGCTTCAACCGCGAGTTTGATCGTCAAGCCGCCTATGCGCTCGGCAATATTTACGCCTCGATAGGTCTCGGAGAGAAGTCTCAGCTTCGCGCTTTCGTAAAGAATGTAACGGAGACTGAATACGTCATCACGCTTTTCGATAATACGTCCAATGGTCAGATAAACTCTCAGTTTGGCCGCCCCAGAGAATGGGGTCTTGAAATCTCCACCGGGTTCTGAGGCGCGGAGCTCCGACTTAACGCAACACCCTTCCTTATCTCATTCTTGTCCGCGCCCCGGGCAATCCGAGAAAGGACGACCTTAAGACAGGTACGCGAGTGCCTGTCCTTTTTTGGTCGGCTGCGCGGCGCCGTCAACAGCAGGCGGCGGAATTGGGCGCTCTGTTGGCGCGGCAAAACATGACTGAAGAGAGGGACTTCGGGATTGTCAGTCGGACGTGACCGTCGTGTAGACAGTTAATCTTGAAGCTGACGTTGGAAACCGACGACATCATACAACGTCATGCCCTCGACGACCTGACCATTTTCCCACCGAAACATCGTCATTCCGACAAAGGTAACTTCTTTTCCGTTGGGATTCAGATCGTTGAACGGTTCGCCCGTAAACGTGCCATACCAAACCCAACGGCAGGCCGATTTGTCCCCGTCCGTTAAGATCCATAAGGGTTCCGTTCGTTGGTCTGGAAACGATCGTGCGAACGTCTTCGCGCCCTCCGCATAGGCCTCTGCACTAATCATCGAGTCAATCATGGGTTGGGGCAGGAGGGGGTCATTGTGCCTATAGTTTTCGTGCACAAGACCTTTTTCAACTGCCCCCGGAAGATCTTTGACAATCTCCATGACTTTTGACCTCAAATTGTCTGACATTCGTATTCTCCGAACTTCCATTATTGCTTCGGATTACTATATTGCGTAAAATTAATCAAATTTTTTGCGCAAGTAACGATTTTTTGCCGAGTCTGGTGCGATAACGAACAAAGGTGATCAAATTGGGCAACTTGCATGAAAAGTGGGAAATCCAGGAGCTCTTAAACCAGTACATGTACGCGGTGGACCGACCGGACTTGAAGACGCTGCGAAGGATCTTTGACAAAAAAGGGACGTTAAGATCCTCAGATCAGGTCTTCACCGCAGATGATTTTGTCGACGTGGTCAGACGTATGAAACGAACAGTGAAGGTCTCAATGCACCATCTCTCAAACACAGTTATTGCCGTTCACGGAGATACTGCGGAGGCAAAATCATACTATTACGCGATCCACCGCGTCCCCGGCGGAGTGGACTCACTTCCATTCGGACGGTTTGATCAAGATACGGACGTCATCATGGCAGGACGATATGAAGATCGCTTGAGAAAGACGGATGATGGTTGGAAACTAGTTGAGCGTCACAGTTTTATCGAGTGGGAAAATTGGTCACCCGCCCGAGAAAAGTCAACCCTTTCGGATCTGTCCCGGTCTGAGCCGGGAGTCGACGCCCCTTAGAATCCAGCTCGCTATCCAATCTGCCAAATGGGTGCAGGTGAGCTTCAAAAACATTGGTAAGGTAACAAGACTGGAATCGTAAGACATGGCGAATCGGCTGGACGCAAAAGTTGCTGTTGTGACGGGCACTGGATCCTATCCGGGGATTGGTCACGCCATCGCCATTGCTTGTGCCTCCGAAGGAGCGACGGTCCTTTGCACTGATCTCGACGAAATGGGGGCTCAAGCGTGTGCGGAGGAAATCAAACGAGAGGGCGGTAAGGCCCATTTTCTCAGGCATGATGTCTCATCGCCGTCTAGCTGGGGTGAAGTGCTGGAATACACCAAAGTTGAACTTGGCCCGCTAGATGTCCTCGTCAATAATGCCGGCATAGCCGTGCTGAAATCTTTGGACGATCTAACTCTGGATGACTTCCGCCGTCAGTTGGACGTAAACCTGGTTGGACCGTTTATCGGTATGCGGTCAGCGATTCCGTATATGCGCGGGACTGGCGGCGGGTCGATCGTGAACATTGTTTCCATTGCCGGCTCGATTGGGTCTCCTATGGGCATCGCTTATGGCGCGAGTAAGGGCGGTTTGTGGGCAATGAGCAAAGCTGTGGCCGTTGAGTGCGCCCCTGATAACATCCGATGCAATACGGTCCATCCCGGCACCATTTGGACCAATATGCTAGCGGTTTCGACTGGCGCCACCGCCCCGACAGAAGTGCCCTTCGCCAGTTCGGTTCCACTGAAAAGGGTAGGCGACGCTTCTGATGTTGCGAACGCGGTCATTTATCTGTCATCTGATGAGTCATGTTACGTGACCGGAGCCGAGATTTATGTGGATGGTGGAATAACAAGTCAAGTTGGCCTCAGTCGTCCTATTGAGACGGCAGGATGAGGAGTTTATCCATGACGTCAAGAGCCAACTCAAAGAGCAAGTCTTTGTGTCAAATGGTTTGTAGTGCCTTCACCATACTGATCACTTTCCAATTATCCGGGTCAATCGCTCAGCCTCAAAGTAGAACTGCTGAGCTCTCTGTCTATTGGAATTCACCCGAAGATCATCTCTCTGTAACACATGGGGGCCAGATCCCTCTGGAACTCTATCCACCTGGCATGCGGTCGCTGGAGGGCACCCCTGCACAGTCGACCTTTTTGCTCACGGTGACTCTGCGTGACGAAGCCAATGAGATCATCGGAATTGCGGCTGAGCTAGAGGACTTTTCGACGCCTCTTGAGGAGAACAAGCCATTCGAAGTTTGGTGGTTGCTTCTGCTGCCGGGACGCGGAGCTCTCTACATTCATCAGTTTGAACACTTTCCGCAGGCTCTTGAAGACGTGTTTGCCGAAGCGGCGGAGTCTGGAGAAGCTTGGGAAGGTTCCTTCGCCGCCACAACAACACTTGGCTCTGCGGTCGGCGGCAAGGGGCGCGTGGTGGGCGGAACAGGGGAGTTTGAAGGCGCCCATGGCACTGTCACGGAGTCGATGATTGTTTCAAGCGTTTCGGCCGACGGAGACATAAAGTCTCGTTCCCGCCTGGAACTTGAGTTGACGTTTAAGCCCTAGCCTCAATTGCTTGCCTCACACAAATCGTTCATTGACGGTTGAAAAATCCGCTTTATTTTTGCGTAAAAAAGGGCTACTAATGTGCGCAAAATAGCATAAGAGTCGGAGCAATAAATGTTGCACGTTGACACATCGGAATTGGACGTTGTCTTAAACGCGACGCACCAGGCCGATGTCTTTGGATTTCATGATGAAGATCTCGACCATGAGATCCTCAAAGATCCGTTCAGTTATATTGAAGATTATCAGCACAAATTGGGGAACGTGTTTCTGACAGATAACGGGCGTCTTGGGAGCATAGACATTGCACGGATGTTCCTGTTGGACAGGGCAAAACCCATTTATGTCGCCTTGAGCTATGACTCCGTCCAACACGTCTTAAGGAATGCAGACGTGTTCCATCAAGGATATGATACATCGTATTTGCATCTTATGGGGCCCGTGCCCTCGGCCATAAATCCTCCCGAGCATACGGCGAAGCGCTCGTTGATCAATCGGGCATTCGGCAAAATGGCTGTGGAGGCGATTACCGCGGAGTTGATTGAGCCGCTGGCGGTACATCTCTCAGATCGCATTAGGAAGCAAGGCCGTGCTGATCTGGTGACGAACTATACGGCTGTGCTGCCCTTTGTCGTCATCGCGAAACTGATGGATTTACCCATGCACTTGTTTGGGCAATTCGCAGAGCAGGTGCGAGATTTGATGGCAATGGGCTACAAGCCCGAGGCGGGCGTTCAGGCGGCCCAAGATATGGGCAAGCTCTTTTCAGACATGTATGATGCGCGTGTAGCAGATCCTCAAGAAGACTTGATCAGTCATCTGACCCAAGCGGAAATAGAGGGTGAACGGCTGTCTAAAGATGATGTCGTCGCCTTCTGTCGATTGCTGACGCCAGCTGGGATGGAAACAACCAGTCGAACGCTGGCCAATCTTCTCGTCGCCTTGTTGACCGATCGTAGGCAGATGGATCTGCTGAGGAATGATATGACCCTCGTCCCCAACGCCGTCGAAGAAATCCTCAGGTGGGAAGGACCGGCGTTGATCATGCCAAAGATAACAACCTCTGCCACGCGTCTCGAAGACGTCGACATTCCAAAAGACGCCTATGTTTGCGTATCCCACGGCTTTGCCAACCGGGATGCGAAGCGCTGGGACAAGCCACACGACTTTGATATCACGCGCGAAAGAAAATCCAATCTCGCATTCGCGGTGGGGCCTCACACATGTGTGGGCAACCAGCTCGCAAAGAAAGAAATGGAAGTGGGACTGCAAGTCCTCTTAGAGACCATTCCGAACCTAAAACTCGATCCATCAAAGGAAGCGCCTGAAATACTTGGTGTCATGATGAGATCGCCAGCGCACGTTTACATCACGCACTAACTATCAATACAGGGAAACAATTGTGATGACGCAGTCTCTAGGGTTCCAAGCCGTAGCGGCGAGGCAAGAAAGATCTGCTCCTCCAATCGAGGCTGCCGACGATCTTCACTCTTTGGAGTCCACCTCCGCCTGGTTCGATCGCTTCTATCAAACCGAAATGGGCGATGCCCTTGAACGCTTCAAACGTCTGCGCGCCCAAGGCCCAGTCGCGCATGGCTGGGGAATGGATTTCGGCGAGTTCGTTTTCCCAGACCTGTGGAATTGGCACGATCGCCCGTCCGCCATGACGCTTACCTATGATGGAGCCTGCCGGGTTCTTCAAAATCCAGATATATTTTCTCATAGTCTGTATGCCGCGGAATTGGGAGACCAGAATCCACTGTTTCTGGATGGCGAACCGCATCAGCAATTTCGCCGTATGGTTCTGCAGGCTTTTAATCCAAAGGCCGTTCGCAATTGGCAAGACCTCGCCGAAAAAATTGCCCACGAGCTGATCGACCGGTTCGTTGAAGTGGGCAAAGCCGATCTCATATCGCAATACAGCAGGCTACTCCCCGGAATGGTGTTTAGCCGGTTTATGGGCGTGCCTGAAAAGGACGCCGGTATGCTTTCTGCTCTAGCGGTTCGTCAGATGCATGTTTTCGACGAGCAAGGCATGCAAGCCGTCCATGAGCTAGAACCCTATTTCGCCGAAATGATCAGAGAGCGAAGGAGTCTCTCGCTTGGCGAATTGGAAGAACGCGACGACTTGGTCAGTCTTTTGTGTCGTGTCGAATGTGACGGTCGGCGCTTCAATGACGTTGAAGTAAACACGGTTTCGCATGTTCTTATCATCGGCGGCGTGGACACCGTGTTTAAGGCGGCAGCTGCTCCGTTATACTTCCTGTTGACCGAGCCGGGCGTCCTGTCGGACATCCGAAATAACAGAGACCTCCTTCCTGCGTTGGGAGATGAGGCCTTGCGGCTGGCCTCTCCAAACGTGTGCGGCGCCGCGCGGCGGGCGCTCGTCGACACGGAAATAGAGGGCGTCAAAATTGAAGAAGGCGCCGCTGTGCTGGTGAATATTCCGATGGCCAACAGAGACTCTTCCCGGTGGAATCACCCGTACCAATTCGATCTGCATCGGCCGAACAGGTCGAGCTTGGCTTTCGGAACGGGGCCGCACGTCTGTCTTGGGATGCACTTGGGAAGGATTGTCGTTCAGGCCGGCTTGAACGCCTTGTTGGATCGAACGACCGATCTTCGGTTAGACCCGAATGCGGAAGCGCCAAAATTAGTCGGTTTGGGAACATTGTATAGCCCTCAACTCAATGTAAGTTTTGAGCAGGCATAGCTCACAGGTACGCGGCGAGAAGGTAAATGAGCGAAAAGAAAGACAAGAAGTTCAAAGTCATATTTGATCGGGAAAAATGCGTGGGCGCAGGCATATGTATTGACGTTGCCCCAAAGTCCTTTGATATCGGCACCGATCAGCTGACGGATCTTCTGGACCCACCAGGGGATACCTTGGAAGTTCTGAAAAAAGCCGAGGACGAATGTCCGATGCAGGCTATTAGCGTAGAAATCGACACAGCCGAATGATCGGTGTTCGTAGACGCACAACCCAACACTGACCATGGAGCTCATGCGTCATCCCGCTACTTGAGATCTTGCGAAAACGATTGAATGGGACCCAATCGCGCATCCTTGTTTCAAAAATCTGCCTTCAGAACATTGGACGCCGTCTTCTCGACATGACGACTCTGGCGATCTTTTTCATCTTCGATATGAATGTTTCCAACATTCGAAGGCAGCTGAGAGATGCGAGTAGCCCCGCAAAGCTTCATCGCTATCTCGAACTCCTTGCGCAGAATATCGATAGTCCGTGCGACACCTGCTTGTCCAGCAGCGGCTAGACCGTAAAGGAAGGGGCGCCCTGCCATGGTTGCCGTTGCACCCAGGCCTATCGCCTTTGCAATCGAATTTCCTCTGCGTATTCCGCCACATTGAATGACTTCGGTATGCTTATCGACTGTTGCGACGATGTCCTCGAGCACGGAAATCGATGCAGGGGTGCCGTCAAGGTTCGTTCCACCATGGTTGCACACAATGATGCACGATGCGCCTGCATCTATTGCCCGCTGTGCATCATCTGGACGGAGAATGCCTTTTATCGCGAGCGGCCCATCCCATCGCTTTGCAATCTCCGAAACATGGTCCCATGTCAGATCTTTTCTGATAATCCTGTCGAAGAAATCCGGACCAATTTCACCGCCGCGGTCTGCTATCCTCTTTGCAACGTCTGGAAGCCGGTTTTGAAACACGCCTCTCTGGGTCCATAGCCAAACGGGCTTTCGCAGAATCTCAAAGATTGTACCGAGAGGGGGGATACCAACCGCTGCATTCAGCCCCCATCGATCAACCCGCTCCAACCCTGCGTTGACGGGCGAATCTACGGTAATACAAAGGGCGTCGTAGTTCGCCGCCTTGGCCCGTTCGATCATCTCGGTGGTCGTGTATTCATCCGTGAGCGCATAAAGCTGGAACATTTTTGAACCAGAACACACGTCCGCCAACTGCTCGATGCTTGTCATGGCGAACGTTGAAAGGGAATACATGATGCCTGCCTCCGAGGCGGCTTTGGCGGGTGCGATCTCGGCATCGGGATGAACCATTCCTTGAGCTCCGGTGGGAGCAAGGATAAAGGGAAAGTCGAGCTCCGCTCCGAGCACTTTGGTTTTCGTGGTGATTTGGCTGACGTCGCGTGCGTAGTGGGGGAACAACTCGATCTGTTCAAAAGCGGCCTCATTCTTCCGCAGCGTCACTTCATTGCCGCTGCCGCCGTCAATCAAATCGAAGAAGGGGAGAGGAACGCGGCGTTTGGCCAGCCGCCTCACATCTCCGATGCTCACGCACCGTTCGAGTGGCGTATCGGTCATTCTACGTCCTCCCTCCATGCTGATTTGGAGCCCCCTTATCGAATTTTACGCAACGAAGGTCAACAATTTTACGCAAAATGCCTATAAATGACCGATATCACCGCCAGTTTGGGCTATCTTGAATGAAGCGGGCAAATGCCGGACGCGAGAAATGCAGCCGTCTAAACCATCCAATGATAGTCGAAACGGAAAGCCTCCACGTTTTCTAGGACTCGATAATCAAGTAAACCATCTAAGGGGGCCACCTTGGTTTCCAGAAACTTATCCAACGCGTCCCGCGATTTGGTTATTGCAACACCGTATACATTGTAGCGCGACGCCATAACACTCGAGAATACGACCTCTCTGAAAGCTGCGAGCTCGTCGGCGAACTCCACAGCGTATTTCGGTGTGACATGGAATTGCAGATGAGCGAAGCAGTCCAATCCAAACGCAGACGGATTTTTTAGGACAACGATTTCGAACTCATGATGTTCATGGAGCTTTTTCAGGCGTGCACGAATGGTCCCTTCCGCGACGTCTAATAATCTTCCAATGTCGCGATTGCTGCGTCTTCCGTCTGCCTGCAACAATCGAATAATGGCGCGATCCAAGTCGTCAAGTTTGCTCACGAGATGTTCAGCGCCCATTCCGGTTTGTAGGGGCGGGGGTCAATGCCGACGAAAAACTCGATGCTTTCAATGCCTTCTATGGAAAAGAGCTTGGATTCGGCAATCTCCTTCAGGTGTTCTTGATCCCGCGCCACAACAGATGCGAACAAATCGTAATAGGCGTCAACGATTGACACGCCCCGGGATTCCTCGATCTTGGCGATTGCCTTGGCGACCCGAGGAATCGAGTTTCCCTTCTTAACCGTCACGCCAATCATAACGCTGAAATTAAAGCCTCCAGATTCCAACGCAAGAATTCCGACAACTTGTGCGATACCCTTTTCAGACAGTCTTCTAATTCTCGAAGCCACCGTCACCTCTGTGATACCCAGCGCCGAAGCGAGAGCGCGATTGGTGGTTCTGCCGTCCTTTTCGAGCAAGCGGATAAGCTTCTGATCGATTTCGTCTATTTGCGGTGGCCCAGAATTACGTGAAACCAATGATGAAACCCCTGGCGCAGATCGTTCCCTACTCGATACAAGTTTAAGGGAATCGCGGTGTCAAACAACCCCTCGACGCAGAGGCTTCGTCCGTTGCTGGGGATGGCCTGCCGTCCAATAAAGTCAAATCACCGACTTCTCTTGGGGGAACGGCGGCAAAGGAAAATCGAGGGATGAGTTGCTCAACGGCGAAGCCTTTTGCTCTCTAACGGAGGTCCAAGCCCTGATTGAAAGATGGCGCACCCCCTAAATACGATCCGCCCGCATAGCTCCTTGGGGTATAGGCCGCCGTCCGCTCAGACCAAAGAAGCCTTCAAGAACAAGCCTCAAGGGTTACATAAAAACTGGCTGCGTAATCGGGGGCATGTCACTACAATCGCGACGCTTTCAAGAGTCTTGAGTGGATAAAGCGTCGTGTATTCGTCGTCGATCAACAGCTGCAGATATCATTAGAGTACGTTCATCGGATTCAAACCGGCCGTTGAAGGTTCTCGCAAATCAGTAGCAGGGGTCGCAGGCCCCTTCCCAAGGCTGCGTGATTACACGCACACCTCGCGCTGAGCGAGGCGGCGCTTTCAGAGATGGCAAGTGGTGAGATCTCAATGTGTTCCCGGCCTAATCAAGGATCGTGCTCTACGGCAGAAAACAAGACCATTCACCACGGCGGCTTCAATATCGTGATTGTATCGCGACCAATTTCAAAATGATCGCTCTAATACGCATGTCTTTGATCACGGATTACAAATGAGCCCAAACCGTGAGGAAATTGGTCGTTCCTGGATTTGTCAGATTGATGATCGACCGCTCAAGTGGCTCTGTAAGAGAGGCACGAGCGTCCGGGCACGGAACGGCAAGCGGATTGTGGTGGCGAATTCCCTATATCGGGACAGGATTTCTTGTACGACATGTTCGCCGCTGCCGCGAACGCAAAACAGATCTAAGACATCATCATTCATGAGGTCGCCCATTTTGCCCCACTCGTTGATGCGGCTCAGTTCATTGAGTTCTTTGTGCAGATCGCCTAAACCGTGAATCTCCAGAACGCCGCGGTAGGCGGGTGTCGATCCATAAAGCGCCATCCGGCGACGAAGATGCAAAGTCTGCTCTTGTATTTCCGCCGAACCATCTTCGATGATCACGTTGGGCGATATCACGCGATGAAATTCAGAACGTGCCCCTTCTGTTCCCGCATCCAAGGCCGGTGTGATCACCTCTCTCAAGTACTTGTCGTTCATGAAAGGATGACAAATAAAGCCGTCTGCCGTGTTCGCGGCCATGCGGAGCATATCGGGTCCAACAGCTGCGAGAAGGATGGCGGGGCGTTGCTTGATTTTTGGCTCTCTTCGAAAGGCCGTCGCGTTGAACGTCAGTTGGTAGTGTTCACCGATAAAGTTAAGCGGCTTTTCGTCGTACCAATGATCCCAAATCGCACGGATCGATTGGACCAGCTCACGCATTTGGCCGACTGGTTTGGTCCAGGGCATGGAGAACCTGCGGGTGATATGGGGTTTTATCTGGGATCCCAGGCCCAAAGCAAACCGGCCGTTGGAGAGATCTTGCAGATCGACCGCCTGCTGAGCAATGGTCATCGGGCTCCGCGCAAGACCGATGACGATGCCGGTTGAAACGCGTATGCGCGTTGTGTCGGAAAGCGCCAAGGCGGATTGAATAAACGGATCGTGCGCGGTTTCCGCAACCCACATTCCTGCAGCGCCAATCTTCTCAAGGTCTACCGCATTCTGACGAATGTCTTCTAACGAACCGTCATAAGTAACGTCTATATGCTTCAGTCGCATCTCACGTCTTCCTTCGAATGCCGAATTCCGCGAGCACATCCTGGTTGTGTTCGCCGAGTTTCGGCGGCCGCTGATACAAGCTTGTGGGCGAATTGAGAAACTTGATCGGATTGCCGGGCACACATCCGGAAGGATTGTCACCTGGAATTTCAAAAGGCTCGATCATCTGGCGGGCTGCGACGTGGGGATCTTCATATATGTCCGCCATCGAATTAGCCGGTCCGCACGGCACCTTGCCGCCGATGAGACGCATGATCTCTTCTTTTGAATGGGTCGACGTCCACTCTGATATAACGCGCTCGGTAAAATCCTTGTTCTTGATCCTTTTGAGATTGCTCGACGTGCGCTTGTCCTCTGTAAAATCAGGCCGTCCCATGGCATGACAGAGTTCCGCCCAGTGGCGCTCCACCGGTGCGGCGATCGCGATACGACCATCGTTGGTGGGAAAGAGACCGAAGGGAACGGCCGGTCGGGCGCCCGGAGCTCGTTGTTGGCCCGTGAGGCTGTAGGATGCGACGGCCGATTTCAGCAGAGACAAGACGCCATCATACATCGCCACGTCGACGAATTCACCCTGACCAACTCTCCGTGCACGATGAACAGCGGAAACGAGCCCGAGTGCCATCAGCGTCCCCGGATAAATGTCGGCGACCGCGATGGGAAAGAGATCGCCGGACGCCTCGACCAAACCGCCGAAGCTCTGTCCGGCGACATCCAAACAAGGCCAATCCGCATAGGGACTTTCACCTGTCCTCGGATCACCAAATCCCCGGACGGCGCCATAGACGATCTGCGGGTTTCGGGCGGCGATCGTTTCGTAGCTCAGGCCCAGATTGTCCATCACGCCCGCTCGCATATTCTCGACCACGGCGTCCGCTTTTTCGCATAACTGCAAGAAGAGTTCTTTGTCTGAAGGGTCTTTTAGGTCGAGTTTGACACTGCGTTTATTGCGGTTCACTCCCGCGAACGACATGCCATAGTCGGCGCCCGCCTCCTGCTGGCGGCTGGCGTGACCATAATCGGGAGGGAAAGGCGGTACCGCTCGAAACGGATCTCCCGTCGGCGGCTCGATCTTGATGATGTCCGCCCCAAGATCGCCGAGAAGCACTGTTCCGAAGGGGCCAGCATAGAACATCGAGCAATCGATGATGGTGAGGTCTTCTAGGGGGCCTGTTCGATTGGTCTGCGTCATTTATATACTTTCCGTTCGCCTCACACTTCGATGGGCTGATAGTCACGTGTTAGCTCGTCCCTAGGGACTGCCCTATGGTCTCAGAAGAGGCAGTAAAACCCCGCTCCGCGATGGGATCCATGGCTCGCCAATAGGCGATAGCGCCGAGTACGAAGGCGGAGAGGGAAATCATCAGAGCGACCGCCAGCGAGTCTTCCCCATACTGAGGTCTCGCCAAATCACTGATGAAGCCGATCAGAACGGGTCCAAGACCGAGGCCGAGCATGTTGGCGAAAAACATGGCATAGGCGGCGGCTTGTGCCCGAAGTTCGGGTGCCACCACTTCTTGAACAAGCGCCAAATGGGGTCCCCAATGAATCTTATATAGGAAAACGCCCAAGCCAAAGAATATGGAGGCGAGTACAACACTATTGGCAAGCATACCGAGGAGTAAGAGAGGCGTGGCGGCAAGCAGAGATATCATGGGAATGCGGGCGCGCCAGCGTAGATCCTTCGTTCCCAACTTATCTCCAATATAGCCTCCAACGATGAGTCCGGGGATACCGCCGCCGGAAATGATCAAGCCGATGATCAGGCCAACATCCGCTTGGCCTAGCTCGAACTTCCGCATAAAGAGGGCAGGGAGCCACCCGAAGAGCGAATACCCGACAAAGATCGCGAGGATGTGACCCGCAACAATCCGTGTTAGGACGCGGTTTTTGCCAAGTTCGCTCGCCGCTGCCAAAAAGCCGAGAGGCTCAGATTGGGCGCTTGAAGGTTTTGCGTCGAACATGCCTCTTTTGGGTTCCTTGACCGTCAGCCACATGAGGAGCGCAAGGAAGATGCCCGGAATCCCGAGTACAAGGAAGGCAGCGCGCCAGCCATAGTGCTGGGCGACATAACCACCGATGACAAGACCGAGAAAACCACCGATGGACGTCCCCATGGAATAGATTGATAGGGCCATCCCGCGCTGCGATTGGCCAAAATAGTCAGTGATCACAGAATGGGAGGGTGGGATCCCGCCGGCTTCCCCGATGCCGACGCCGACACGAGCCAGAAATAATTGAACAAAGTTGCCTGCAGCGCCGCAAAGCGCGGTCATCGCGCTCCATACGGCGACCGCGATGGAAACGATCTTCACCCGATTGTGGCGATCGGCCAAGCGCGCGATAGGAATGCCAAGCGTTGCGTAAAAGAGTGCGAAGGCAAGCCCGGAAAGAATGCCCAGTTGAGCATCGGAAAGACTAAACTCTGCACGCAAATCTTCGACCAAGATCGCAACGATCTGGCGGTCCATAATGCTGAACGTGTACGTTAGGGTAAGGATCGCCAGAACGTAGTAGCGGTAGTACCCCTCGGCCTTCGGCATGATCTCCTCCCCAGGATGCTCTTTGGGCCTCGCCAGACTCGTTTCGCTTTAGCGCCCCTTCCACACGGGCTTGCGTTTCTCGGCAAAGGCCTTCAAGCCCTCGCGCCTGTCTTCCGCATCAAGCGCTTTTTGGGCGATGGGCATCTGTTTTTCCCATCCCTCGTCGTCGTCCCAGTTGGCGGATTGCCAAATGATCTCTTTACTTGCTGCCAACGCCGTCGGGCCGTTGACCAGCAGCGAGTTCGCCAGCTCAAGGGCGGCGTCAAGCGCCTGTCCAGGCTCTGCGATCCGATTGACGAAGCCATAGCGTTCCATGAACTCGGCGTCTTTGAAGGCGCCGCTCAGCGCAAACTCCATCGCGATGTGGTAAGGAATACGTTGGGGCAGGCGAAACAGCCCGCCGCCGATCGCGACCACGTTGTGGCGGACTTCGGGCAAACCGAATTTGGCATCACGGGCGGCGACAATCAGATCGCACGCTAGGCACATTTCCATACCGCCGCCCACCGCATAGCCTTCGACCGCAGCGATCACCGGCTTGCGCGGAGGCCGCTTCATAATGCCGAAGCCACCGCGATGGGGGCGCTCGCGCCGTTCGCCGCGGGCGGCCGCCTTCAGATCGGCGCCGGCCGAGAAATTGCCCCCGGCGCCGGTAATAATGCCCACGAACAATTCGTCTTTGCCATCGAGGACATCTAAGGCGGCGGACATCGCATGGGAGGATTCGTCATCGAATGCATTTCTCGCTTCGGGCCGATTGATCGTTACAATGAGAATAGGACCGCGCTCTTCGGTGAGAATGCGCTCGCTTGTTTCTGTGTTCATGGTGTTACCTCAAAGTGCCATCGTGAAGCCGCCGTTCACTGGATAGGTCTGACCGGTAATCCAGCTGTTCGACTCGGACGCGAGGAACAATACCATGTTCGCCACGTCTGTCGGCTGGCCAGGACGCCGAATGATGTATTGCTGCATGACGCGTTTCATTTGCTCAGGATTTCCCGTCATCCGCTCTTCTGTTGCGGGTGTGACGGTTGCCGCAATCGCCACACAATTGGCGGTGATCTGATATCGGCCCAGTGTTCTTGCTACGGATCGCATAAATCCCGCGGCACCCGCTTTTGCACCGGCATACATGGCCATGCCCGCATCGCCCCAACGGCCCGCATCGGAAATAATGGTAATGATCCGGCCGCCATTCGCTTCGATCATTCCTGGAATAACCGCACTGGTGCAATTCAGCACGCCAAAGAAGTTGACGCCGATATAGCTTTGCCAAACGTCGGGACCGGTTTCCCAAAAGGGATTTCGCAGATCCGGGTCGGGATTCGCGCCGGCGTTGCCAGCATTGTTCACCAATACGCCCACCGGCCCTAGACTCTCGGCTGCTTTGGCGTGCGCCTCTTTCACCGCTTCATAGTTGGAAACGTCTGCCTGCACCGCAAACGCCTTCCCACCGGCTTCACGAATTTCCTCCGCTACGCCTTCGGCGCGGTCGAGAACATAGTCGTTTACGGCAACGCCGCCCGCATTGTGCGAAGCCAAATGCAGCGCGATTTGTCGGCCCACGCCTTGTCCGGCACCGGTCACGAACGCAACGCGGCCGCCCAGGTCTAGGATATCGCTCATACTTTTCTGTCCTTATCTTTCCAGTAGGGTTCACGAAGTTGCCGCTTTAGGATTTTGCCCATCGTGTTTCTGGGGAGTTCGTCTACAATTTCCACACTGCGTGGCTGCTTGTAGGAGGCGAGGTGCTGAGCGGCATGGGAGAGGATGGCCTCGGGTTTCACTTGATGACCGGGTTTGAGTTCCACGAACGCTTTGACTTCCTCGCCGAACTCCGGATTGGGCACGCCGATCACCGCTGCGTCTTGGACCCCCCCGTGAGTGGTGATCGCGGCTTCAATTTCCGCGGGGTACAGATTAACACCGCCTGAGATGATCATGTCTTTGGCGCGATCGGTGATGTACAGATAGCCATCGTCATCGATCCGGCCGACGTCGCCAATGCGAAAGAAGCCGTCTGCATCGAGTGTGTCTTGGTCCAAAGGCCCTTGGTTCAAGTAACCGTTAATCGTGACCGGTGTTTTTACCCAGATCTCGCCAACCGTTCCGGGCTCTACCGGCTTTCCATTCTCGTCCCGGATGCTGAGTTCAACATTCTTGTGCGGGCGCCCGCAGGAGCCCGGCTTGAGCTCCTGGTCTTCCGGAGGCATGAAGGTGATCATTCCGGTTTCAGTTGAGCCGTAGCCTTCCGACAGCAATCCTTGCCCGAAATAGTCATTGATCCACGTTTTCAGCTCCGGTGTAACCGGCGCCGCTCCAACACCCAATTTCTGCAGCGAAGACACGTCGTATTGGGCGATCACATCCTCCGGCAAACCGGCGATCCGTTTGTACATTGTCGGAACGCCTGTCCAGTCAGTCACTTTGTGGTGCTGGATCAGTTTGAGGACGGTTTCCGCATCGAAGCGGCGTAAAAGGATGATCCGATTGCCCAGACGCATTGCTCCCGACAGTGCGGATGGGCCCGCGGCGTGATGCATCGGCAAGGTTATGAGTGTGACTTCCCCCTTGCGCGATGCACGGCTTGATGCCACATCAAGGAGATATTCCGCAGCCTTCGGATCTGAGCGCGCGTGTTCCTGTGAACGCGAGACAACGCCTTTTGGTAAACCGGTCGTGCCCGAAGTGTATATTATGAGCGGGGCGTCGCCGTTGGAATAGCGCGCCGGCGCCGATTCATCTAAGAGGTCTTTGAAGGTGACGTAGCCTTCCGCAGGCGTATCTATCGTCACCGCAAGACGCAGAGGCAAATTCCCCAACGCCTCCTTCAGAGGTCTCGGGTCTGGATCATCACAAATGAGAACTGTCGCGCCGGAGTTCTGAAGGACGTATTCCACTTCTGATGGAGTGAGGCGCCAATTAGTGCCGAGCAGGGAACATCCCAGTTTCGCGAGAGCGGAACTGATGATGGCCCATTCGAGCCGGATTTGCGTTCGCACAACAACAATATCATCGGCTGACAAACCGTACTTTGAAAGCCCCTCCGCGAGACGGTCGGCCTCGTTGTTCCACTGGTCATACGTGAGTGAACGATCGCCTTCAACGATCGCTACCTGGTCGGGCTTCTCTCGCGCCCAAAACTCAATCGTGTTCGGAGCAATCCGTTCTGAGTCGCTGCTGCTCATCCCTATCCATCCCAAGTCTTTGTGCGGCGCAACATATATTTACTGGTTGACCATATAGTATATTAACAGCTAGACTAGTGCAACTCTATTATTTGACCGAGCAGCGATCTTCTTCTGTTGATGACTGTGCGGATGAGAAGAGCAGGCCGGGAGGAAGCTACGATGTCTGAGAAACGGGAATTGTGGGTCGAGCAGAGTGGTGTGATATTCCTGCGCGGTGTGAAATGCGATCGGTGCGGCAGCGTGTTGTTCCCGCCTCAAGCCTATGGCTGTGAGGCGTGCGGTGCTGACGAGACACATCTGCGTGAGTTTCTGTTCCCATCGTCCGGCACCTTGAACAGTTTCACGACGGTACACGTTCACCCCAAATTGGAGACACCATACAAAGTCGCTGAGGTGAAAACCGAAGCAAGACAACTGGTACGCGGTCGACTTGAACACGAGCACCCAAGTGTTGGTGAGGCAGTCATGGGCGCTGTTGAAGTGATTGACGGCACGCCGCAGTTCATATTCGTCGTCCCATCTGAAGTAGAGGCGTGAGCCATGGCCAAAAAGAACATCCTTAAGGATCGCTCCGTATACGCAATAGGCATCGGTCTTCACCCCTATCAGCGGGCATCCGATGTGACCTACGTGACGCTAGGGCTAACGGCGGTGCGGGCGGCTCTGTCAGATGCGCAAATCAAGTGGACGGACGTAGAGACGGCCTTCGTCGGAAACGCGAGAATCGGCATGGCCGCAGGCTCAACCATGTTGCGCTATTTGGGACCTTCGGACGTTTCGGTCGCGCAGGTCGAAAACGCGTCGGCGTCAGGATCGACTGCGTTCCGCCAAGCTGTTCATGATGTTGCCTCGGGCGTTGCCGAAGTGAGCATCGCCATCGGTGTGGACAAGCCGGTGGAAGGGGCAGGACGGGGAGGACCCATCAATGCAAAGGTGCGCTCGCTCGATGAGGGGCTCGTTGTTCCATTCAGCCATTTTGCCATGCTGGCGGAGCGATATATGGCCGATACGGGCGCGACGATCGAACAGATTGCAAAAGTAGCTGTGAAGAATCACGCAAATGGCGCGCGCAATCCATTTGCCCAAAGGCAGAAAGCACGAACCCTGGAAGAAGTCCTGGCTCCGCCTCAAATCTCCGGCGCGCTTACCCGGCTGCAATGCACCCCCGTCGGCGAAGGAGCTGCCGCGACGATTGTTGCCTCTGAAGATGCCATAGAGCGGCTCGGCATTGATTGGCAGCGAGCTATACGAGTGACCGCATCCGCGTCCCGGTTGCAAGAATTTACACCCGATGAAAATGCCGACGCAGCACTCACGCGAAAAACCACACTTGAAGCGCTCGATGCAGCTGCGGTGGATCCCAGAGACCTTGATGTTATCGAGCTCCATGACGCGTTTTCTATCGAAGAGCTACTCTACGCAGAAGCCATAGGATTATGCGGAGAGGGCGAAGCAGCCGCCTGCGTGGAACGCGGCGATTTTGACATCGGCGGGCGCCATGCGATTAGCCCTTCCGGCGGACTTTTGGCCATGGGTCATCCGATCGGGCCAACCGGCGTGGGCCAAGTCTGCGAAATCGTTCGCCAGTTGAGAAATGAAGCCGGCGATCGTCAGCATCCAGATGCCAAGATAGGACTAGCCCACATGGTGGGTGTCGGCGCCGTATGCGTCGTGCATGTGCTTGAGCGTACGTAGGGACAAAACGAATGGATGCCAAGGTCGCGACTCGCCGTACTCAACATGAACGAAGAAAGGAATCGCGCCGAAAAGTGCTTGATGCTGCGATGCGGCTCTTTGCGTCACGCGGATATTCAGGGACAACCATGGTGGAAATAGGCCGCGAAGCCGGTGTGAGCCATGGGTTGGTGACGTATCATTTCGGCAGTAAGAAGCAATGTATAAAGGCTGTTCTCGAAGACATTCGCGCAAAGGTCGCCGACAGCTATGAAGGACTGTTTTCCAGCCAACGTGGTCTGACCAGCCTCGACAGTGTCTGTGAGCGATACCTTCAAGGCCCTTCGGAAGCGCGCCCCGGCGCTAGAGCGATCTACGTCGCCATAATGGAGTCGATCAGTTCGGCACCCGATTTGAAAGACCTAACGAAAAAGAACGATGAGGCTTTCCGTGGTGCCATCGTGCGGGCACTGACGGAAGCAATCGAAGATGGCGAAATCAGTGCGAGTGTGGACGTAAAAACGCAAGCCGTACTGATCCTCGGTCTCCTACGCGGCGTTGTTCTGCAGCGCATGGTCAATTCCAACCTCATTGGTCTAAACACCATCATTCCCGCGGCGCTGGCGATGGTGAGGTCAAGTCTGAAGGAAGAGAACCGTGACCGGGAATGACGAAGGGCCGCAAGCTCTCAAGGGTATCCGGGTTATCGACTTGACCACGGTCCTTATGGGACCGCTTGCCTGCCGCATGCTGGCCGATCACGGCGCTGACGTTATTCAAGTGGTTCCGCCATCTGCTCCGGAAGCGGTACTCGGCGATGCGGGGGGCATTGGTGGCATCGCGCTCGATATCCATCGCAACAAGCGCAGCGTCAAGCTCGACTTGAAATCGGACGTGGGCAAACGGGCCATGTGGGACCTAATCGAATCTGCGGATGTTTTCGTGACAAATCTCAGGGCAGCCGCCCTTTCGCGTCTCGGATTTTCCGCGGAACAAGTGCGCGCGCACCATCCGCACCTGATCTATTGCTTGGCCAACGGGTACGGCGAAGGCGGTCCCTATGCTGATCGCGCGGCCTATGATGACGCCATCCAAGCGTTGTCAGGTTTCGCTGGCCTCTCAAGCGCGATCGGTGGTGCACCCGCATACGCGCCTTCTGTCATTGTCGACAAAGTGTGCGCTCTTTTCGTCGTTCAGGCGGTGATGGCGTCATTGCTTCATCGTCAGGCGGCCAACCAAGGCCAGACCATCAGCGTGCCCATGTTTGAGACAATGGCGGCCTTCAATCTCATAGAACACTTTCGAGGCGCAGCTCTTGTGCCGCCACGAGGAAAGCTGGGATATTCGCGTCTCCTAAATCCTGAACGTCGACCTTACCGGAGCGCTGACGGCTGGATTGCGCTGCTGCCATACTCAGCCGCCAACTGGCAGGATTTTTTCGAGATTATCGGGTCATCCGAACTCAACGATGACCCCAGATTCGCCACTCACAATTCCCGGATGGAAAATGCCGAAGCGCTCTATCGCATCGTGGCGGACGCAGCGCCGACCCGAACTACGCAAGAGTGGATGACGATCTGCGCCAAGCACTCGATCGCTTGCAACCCAGTACTCGGTCTCGAGGAAGTGATTGAAGATCCGCACCTGGAGGCGGTGAGACTTTTTTCGACAGTGACCCATCCGGTAGAAGGTCCATATAAAGCCGTCCGCGATCCTGTTTCTTACGACACCCTCACCACTGACATCAAACGGCATGCGCCCATCCCCGGTGAACATACCGTCGAGGTCATGCGCGAGCTTACTTGGAGCGATGAACAGATAGAGACTCTGTCAGCATAGATTGTATTCCCATGCAACCGCCAACTATGGCTTTAGCATCATCCGTATACGAAACGGAGGGCTAACAGTTCTTTTCTTGCGAGAACGGGTGTGAACGCAACAGGGGGTGCAATGGGAGGATAAAAAGATCATTATGCCAAATATATTCTATGGCTGGATTATAGTCGCAGCGGCTGTTTTAATCGGTTTCTTAACGACCGGGCTTTCTGGGTATGCGAACGGCATCCTGCTCCCCCAATTGGCGGACGCGCTGGCGGAAGGGAGCCGCGGGCAGATTTCAATTGGCTTTTCGATCTCGACCTTTCTGGCAGCGCTCATTTCCCCTTGGGTTGGTCGGCACGCCGACAATCATTCGCCGCGCCGCGTTCTTCTTCTCGGCGTTGGGCTGATTGCTCTGTCCTATGTGGGGATCGCGAGCGCCCAGTCGATTTGGCAATTCTATTTGGCAAAAGGGGTCTTGTTTGGGGCCGGCATCGCGATGGCAGGTCCGTTGGTGCGTAATTTGATCGTTGCACACTGGTTCGAAAGAATGCGGGGGCGGGCGCTCGGCTTTTCCGTGCTCGGTGCTTCGATTGCGGGGGTGGTGCTACCGCTCATTCTAAACGAAATGGTCAATGAGCTTGGATGGCGGACCACTGTCTATCTCTTCGGGTTCGCTGTTGCCGTGATGTTGTCGCCGACGGTTTATTTCATCCTGAAGGACCGGCCGGAGGAGATTGGTGAAGTGAGGGACGGGAACGCGCCGGAAAGCTCCGTCACCTCAACCTCGCCAAGAAACGACGAAGACGAGCGAAAATGGTCCTGGGCGGACTTGTTGAAAAGTCGAGCCTTCTGGGCAACAGGGCTCGTGTTCGGTCCCATGTTTTGTGTTTACATTGTCATTATGGTTCACCTTTTCGGTCACGTCGTGGCGTCAGGCCTCAAGACCGAACAAGCAGCGTTGGTGCTCTCCGTCGTTGCCCTCTTCTCTCTTACCGGCAAGCCTATCATCGGCTTCATGGCCGATTTTGTCGGTGCACGAATAACGCTGTGGACATCATTGATATTGCAGGGCACGGCACTGTTTGTCTTCACGATATCGAGCGAGCTGTGGCATTTCACCTTTTCCGCGGCGATGTATGGCCTCGGCTATGCGGCACTGTCGCCGATGCGAACCTATGTATTGGCAGCTAACATCGGTACAAAGTCATTGGGCACCGCAGTCGGTTTGTTGAAATGGTTGGAATTGCCCTTTGGCATTGCAGCCTCACCAATTGCCGGTTTCGTTTACGATGCGACCGGCAGCTATGACAGCGCGTTTCTCGTCTTCGCAGGCTTCATCGTGCTTGGTTGCATCGGTCCCTTCTTTATCAAAGATGATCGCGCTGCCAGACTGTGGGAGCGGCTCACATCGCTCACATCGCGCCTTAAGAGAGGTCTACAAGGGTAAGCGCTTCGCGAAACTACTCAATCGGCCTTGGAGTAATTGCGTCCGTTCAAGATGGCATGTGCGATTTACGCAGATCACTTGAGACCGAAGTGTGCATCTTCTCTGCATGCACATTCACAAAAAGAAAGACCGGGGCGATGCCGCGATCGCCCCGGTCTATCAGTCACCTCAGAAACTCTCCCAATCAGACTCCTGAGGAAGGGTGCGAGTTTCTAGCCCCAACAGGTCCCGTTTCATTCATCCAGTTTGGAATACCTGGCAAAGAATCGGGCCTTGTGATGGGTTTATATGATCAGCCATCAGCCTATCTGAAAAACTCCTGGGGCCTCATCGTGAATTGTACGAAGACTTGACGCGGTGCGTTCCGAATTCCCGCCAAGTGTTGAGCGGTTATGGCGTTGCCGCCTGCTGTATCGGCTGAACGGGAGTTATCGAAGGCGGACGTCAAAAAGGCCTCGTCCGTCAGGTTCCGGCCGATGACCTCGAACTGCCATCCCCCGTTTTCAGACCCAATCCCAAAGTTGGCGTTGAGAGTCGCGTAGGCCTTTTGGATACCCTGCGGATTGTTTTCGCCGTTTGCCTGATATTTGCTGCTAAAGCTGACCAAACCCGCGGCGCTGAACAAGAGGTTGTTCACCATGGGTCGTTCGAAGCTGAGCCCGGCTGAGCCGGACCATTTTGGAGCCCGGCGAAGGGGCGTGCCCGACCGGTCCTGAGCTTCGAAACCCGTACCTGCGACGAGGACATTCGGATTGTTGTCGTCCGCCCACGTTGTGGGATCGTTATCGATATCGATATTACATCCGGCAGCATCAAACCACAGTTGAAACTCGTTACACTCTTGAATGAACTCTTCAAATTCATTCTTGTTATAGGCGAGGTTGCCTGTAACGCTCAGACCCTCAAGCGGTGTCGCCCACAACAGATCCCCTTCGACCCCTCTAATCTTGGCCTCGGCAGCGTTGACGGTCTTTACGACGACGGCGCCTGTGCTGTCAGTGAAGAACGAGGATTGCTGAAGATCGGTATAGTCGTACCAAAAGCCAGTGACGTTCACACGCAGACTGTTGCCGAACCACTCCGATTTCATACCAACCTCGAAGCCCTCAACGAGCTCTTCGTTAAATGCGTCTTCGATGGGCGGTGCGCCAGGTACGGTACTTCCCGACCGCTCAAGGGTCGAGGCATTAAATCCGCCTGACTTAAAGCCTTCCTTATAGTTGGCAAAGAATGTGAGGTCTTCGGTGGCGTCCCACGATATTGTAACCTCGGGGGAAAAATTCGTGTACGACAGTTCGTCCACGGCGAAGATGTGAGGGCCCGCGGGTCTCGGTCCGAACGTCTCTAGGTTCTCACCGCTCGTGCCTCGGTCTTCTTCCGTGTAGCGACCACCCAACGAGACTTCTAAGCTATCCAAGACATCGACTTGGACTTGACCGAAGACCGACCATGACTCTCCGGTGACACTGGCAGTGGCGTCGGGCCGTAATCTAAAGGTTGGGGCAATCCATACATTTGCGCCGAACTCCGTCTCTCGATCGTCATAAAAGGCGCCGGCCATGAGACGAACGCGATCGTAATCGCCGCTGATTCGCAGTTCCTGAGAAATTGACTCGACAGTCGTATCCTGACCTAGCGCGAGACCGTGGCTTGTTGAGTCTTCTCTCGCCCCGACGTTTCCAAAGTTGAAGTTGTTTATGTCGATCCAGCCCGTCAGGCTATGTATCGACCAATTGTCGGTGAACCGATAACTCGCATCCAGAGAGATTTGGGCGAGCTGGTACTTAAGCTCGGGTGCATCTCGACCAAAACGTGAATCGGTGGTGTCGAAAAACGGGGCCGCCGAGTATCTGTCATCCAAGGTCCCATCGGAGAATGGATTTGACGTGGAGCCATTGAGGCTAATGATCTGTACTTGGTTATAATCATTGCCTTCACGATGGGCATAGATGCCCTTTAGGGACAGTGTCGCACGATCGTATTCACCGCGCAGCGTCCCAATGATCATCCCTTCGTCATAATCAGGACCGGTATCATCGAACGGTTGTGTTTCCGTCGGATCGCCGTCGCCCCAGATATTCTCGAAATATCCATCTTGGGTCGCGCCCCTCACGCCTATGCGGGCGCCCCAGTTATCAGTCAGTGGGCCGGAAAGAACACCGTGCCCGTAGATGCGGTCACCGTTAAACTCATGTCCGGCCTGGAATTCGGAGTAAAACTCATCGGTTGGATTCTTTGTGCGGAGGCTGACAATCCCGCCGGGGCTGTTCTTTCCGAAGAAGAGAGCCTGCGGTCCCTTCAGGACTTCCACCGCCTCAACTTCAAACAGTCCGAAACGGAAGATTTGCGAGTTGCTGTGTTGGATTCCGTCGATATTGGTGGAGATGGAATCGTCTCCCGTTGCATTGATGGCGTTCCCCTGAATTCCGCGGAGATTGACGGACGGCTGGGTGGGGCCGTCCGCGTAGATGGTTAGACTTGAAACCAGATCGTTGAGATCGCTAAAGGAACTCGTAGCGTAGGCCTCGAGCGTTTCAGAGTTAAACGCCTGGACTGCGACCGGCACATCTTGAATACTCTCTTCTCTTTTCCGCGCAGTCACAACAATTTCATCCAACACGCGTGAAGAACTCGCTCCTACCGTTTGTGCGCCGACGGTCCCGGAGAAACCTACCAATGGTCCGGCAGCCACCGTTGCCATCAACGCGCCCTTCAATGCTTTCTTCAAGAACATGAAAACCCCTCCCAATTCTTCCGATATGTGAAACCCGCCAACAATCCCTTTTGGCGTTGGCCAATAGGCGAACCACTTGGCGCTTCTTAAGCTGATCCAGTGCGGTTCGCTTGCTTTCCGGGAAAAATGTAAGAGATACAGAATGCCGAGGTCAATATAAGAATCTATTCGCTTCTTATAAGAAGCGATAAAAATCCTATAAGAAGCCAAATGGCTCCTATTTGCTTATCAGGTGTGGCGTAGATACAACGAAACCGTCAGGCGCGCTTTTTCTCCGAATGCTGCCAATTCGCTAAAACGCGTTGCTTACACATCTGTTTTCAACTGGAAAAAGAGCGAATGACGTTGTGAGGGGATCTACAAGAGGAACCCAGAGAGCCGGAACGGCTTAGCGGCTGCGCAGACCGCGTAGCGTTGTTTCAGCAGACGCGAGAAACAGCTCTCGAAGTTGATTTTGCGCTTTCTTCTGCTCACTGAGAGGTGCTTGATCGAGCCGCATGCCCCGCTGAGTCGACTGCATCTGAGACGCGCCCATCAACATGGCTGTAATTGACCAGATGGCTTCGTTGGTGGCGTCCCAATCTAAATCCAAACATACCGAAACATAGCCAATAATTCGCTTCATGTTTTCTCGATAGAACTGCCACCACTCCATCAATGCTTCGTCAGAGGCATTTTCGTTTGCAATGCCTTCGTATCGCCGCAGGATCCTCAAATACAGTGGATCCGCCAAGGCCGAATCGAGGAAGGCTTTTGCAAAAGCCCGGTCGGACATGCCTGATTTGGCTTTCCGCAACAGGCGCTCCGTCATCGCAGACATTTGCTGGGTATGCAGAGCCAGGAGCAAGTCTTCTTTGGTGCGAAAGTACTTGTATATCCCGCCCCGTGAAAAACCCGCTTTTTCCGCGACGCGATCAAGAGTGAATTTCTCGAAACGAACATCGTTCAATACTGCCGCGGCGCTGTCGATGATGTGACGGCTCCGTTCTTCCTTTTCGCCCGTGCGCGAGGCACGGACGTAGGACTTTCTGTCAGGCAGCGTGCGCAAGTGTCCTCGCCCCTAGTTTCGTGAAGGGAACTCATTCCTATATTTCGGATGAAAGTGCAAGGTATCAGCTTGCTCAATCGCTCGGCGGAGCGTTTGCGGCGAGACAGTTTAGATCCAAGAGAGTCAACTCTGAACCAACTACAAGATCAAATCATCAGAACCCATACTGACGTGCCGCCAGATCTCGCATGATTTCCTCAGATCCGCCGCCGATGGCGTTGACGCGCACCTCCCGGTAGATGCGTTCGACTCTGTTGCCTCGAAAGTAACTCGCGCCGCCCAATATCTGGCTGGCTTCGCGTGCACAGAATTCCAGCGTTTCTGACGCTTGCACCTTCAACAGCGCGACATCGCCTGCGTCGACTTCGCGGTCAATATACTGTTTCGTGCAATAGTGCAGATAGGTCTGTGTGGCATTGATGCGCTGTTTCATTTGCGCGATTTTGTGCCGGATGACTTGATGGTCGGCGAGACGCTGCCCGAACGTATGGCGCTCTCGGGCCCACTCCACGGCTTCCTCGAGACAAACACGGGACAATGCCTCCATGCTGGAGGCCAAGCCGAGCCGTTCGCTGTTGAAGTTGTTCATGATGACCCGAAAGCCTTTGTTTTCCTCGCCAATGAGATGGGTTTCGGGAACTCTGACGTCGTCGAAATAGATGGTCGCCGTGTCTGAGCACCACCATCCCTGTTTTTTGTCGAGCTGCGTGCGGCTCACGCCCTCCGTGTGCGCAGGTATAAGCAACATCGATATGCCGCCGGCACCCTCGCCGCCGGTGCGCACTGCGGTAGTAAACCAGTGCGCCCGCATCCCTCCGGAAATAAATGTCTTTGATCCGTTGACCACGTAATGATCGCCGTCCTTTTCGGCGGTTGTGGCAAGGTTCGCAACATCGGATCCGCCGGAGGGTTCGGTTACGGCCAGGGAAATGTGTTTCTTGCCGGAAAGCACAGCCGGTGCGACCTCCTCGCGGATCTCTTCACGCGCGAAGTTCACAACAGGAGGGAGGCCGACGCCGTGAATCAGGAGACTGGCCACAATGCCGCCGGCTGCAAACCGCGCCATCTCTTCGGAGACGATGTTGCTGTGCCAGCGGTCGATGCCTTCCGAGACGCCTCCATACTCCTCAGGATAATTGAGTTGGAGAAGCCCAATGTCTGCTGCTTTCTCGTAAAGCTCGTCTGGAAACGCCCCGGCCTCATCCCAGTCATTGATGAACGGCATGATCTCGGCATCGACGAAACGCCTCAGCTGGCGCCGCCATTCCTCATGTTCTGGCCGAAGCTCTGGGTTGGGCAACCGGGCAGAGTCAAAGGTGAGTGACATGTATTTTTCCTTGTGCTTACTAAAGTCCCGCCGATCCTACCACTTCATTGGTGTCTGCTGAGGTCCTCGAATCAGCCGTCCTGGCATTGCTTCTGTCGGTTCAGCGCCTTCCATGACCACTTCTCCGGAAAGGACCTTGTAGTCAAAACCCTCGGCGCGCTGCAACAAGCGCCGTGCGCCCCCAGGCAAATCATAAGCCATTTCAGGCCGGCAGAGCTTCAGATTCTCAAAATTGATGATATTCAAATCCGCTTTGTAACCCGGCGTCAAAACGCCCCGATCGTGCAATCCGTAGAGCGAGGCTGTATCTCGGGTCATCCGCTTGACAGCAAACTCAATCGAAACCTTGGGTCCGCGTGCTCGGTCGCGGGTCCAGTGCGTGAGCATAAAGGTCGGCAAGGACGCATCGCAAATCAGGCCACAATGGGCGCCGCCGTCGCCGAGTGACAGCACTGTATCGTCACTGTGCATCATATCGTACGACCAATGAAGATCGCCGTCAGAATAATTCATAAATGCAACGAGGATGAGCTCTCGACCTTCGTCTCCCAGCATAAGATCGTAAAGAACGTGGTCTGCCGGCCGGCCTTCTCGCTCGGCAATTGCGGCAACGCTCTCCTCAGGACTTGGCTCATAGTTTGGTGGGTCCCCCAGAGGGAAAGTCCGCGCTAATACTTCCGGTCTTTCCATCAGCGATGCGAATCCGTCAGGCTCAACAATGCGATCTGGACCCAAAATGGTTTCCTTGATGGAAGGGTCTTTCATTTTCGCAACCCGCTCCGCAAGCGGAAGACCCTCGATGGCTACATAGGCAGGACGATTGCGGAACAAGTTTAGATCCGTCTGCAGGCCACCTAGACTGCCAAAGGGACGCGCGGCATATTGAGCGATCACATGAGCACCATCTGCCCGCTTTGATTTGCAGATTTCAATGAGGTTACGCCATTGGGTGGGCCGGGAGTCAAACTGCAAAACGGCGAATGAGACAGGCCGTTGCATATCGGCGGAAAGTCGGTGCATCCACTCCATTTCCTGCAAAGCGTCGTCCGGCCCGTCACCCACGGCGTCTCCGGCAACGCCGGCGCCAGAGAGCTCGAAGACGCCGAGCCCTGTTTCTTTTAGAGCTCTTCCGATGCCGAACAGTTCATCCTCTTGCGCAAAAGTTCCCGGAACCGGTTCGCCGTCAACGGCCCGGTGGGCCATCGTTCGCGACGTGGAAAAACCGAGCGCACCCGATTCAAGTCCCTCACGGACGATTCTGTACATCCCTTCAATATCGTCCGCAGTCGCGGCTTCATTGCGGGCCCCTCGCTCGCCCATGACGTAGGCGCGAACGGCACCGTGGGGGACATGGGTCCCGATATCTATCGATTTGGGCAATTTTTCCAAAGCGTCCAGATATTGAGGAAAGGTCTCCCACTCCCATCTTATGCCGGCGGTCAACGCCGATCCAGGAATATCCTCAACACCTTCCATAAGACCGATCAGCCAGTCATGTTGATCCGGCCGGGCAGGCGCAAATCCGACACCACAATTGCCGAACACGGTCGTGGTCACACCGTGCCAGCCGGTGGGCAACAATTGAGGATCCCAGGTGGCTTGCGCGTCATAGTGTGTATGGATATCAACAAAGCCCGGTGTCACAAGGCGGCCATCTGCATGGAGGGTCCGCTGCGCTTCCTCTTCGACTTTGCCGACATGGGTGATCTGTCCGCGTGTTACAGCAATATCGCCGTTGAAGCTTGGTTCCCCGGTCCCGTCGACAATCTTTGCGTCCTTTATGACCAGATCGTGCATTACAATCTCCTCTTTGGCTCGTTGGGTGTCGTTACAAGTGTAGAAGCGGTGAGTGGTACATGAACCTCAGGTCTTCTTTACACATTGGAAAAGTCCGGCTCGCGTTTTTCCCGGAAGGCAGCGAGGGCTTCTTGGTTAGCCGGTCCGCCAACCAGTTCGGCAAGTCCGGCATTTTCGGCAGCAATTGACGAGCGAAGCTGCTCTCTTATGGGATCCATGATGAGCTTCTTGGTTGTGACGAGGGAAGACAACGGCAAGGCATCGAGTTTTCTTGCTTGTTTC
>JANQPV010000074.1 GCA_028285305.1 Alphaproteobacteria bacterium
TTTGGTTTTGACGGAAACACAAAACGGCTCCAGATTCCTTGTTTTGCGCGTTTCCTGACGGTGAACCGGATTCCACTTCACCTGGAAACGCTCTAGGCCCTCACTAGCGCTCCCAAAACAAATGAACCTCGGGACCAAAAGCTTCCGTGGATGTTGCGGTCCCCGTCTCGATTCTTTGTTCATCAAATCCGAGGGCGACAAGCGACCTTTTAATCGCCTCCGCATATTGGGCGCTGGCCTGTTGTCCCAGAGATTGATCCCGATCATTGAGGCGTTGCGGACTAACACCCATCACTCTTACCGTTCCCGATCCCTTGGGTCTCGCCAAAAAGCGTCGGACTTGATCCTTAATCGTCACATGAGGACGGTCGAAGTAGATCCGCTCATCAGGGAGCTGATCATCAAATACAACAACACTTGACCGCAACGGAGGATCTGTTTCACCAAGAACCGCAACTTCTCGCTTTGTCTCCTCCGGCTTCTCGTCTTCGGTGTTTGGCTCTTTTTCCCCGGACCGGCGTTCCTCCGCAGGTGCCTCTTCAGCGGGAGGCACCGATGGCGGTGCAATCGCTGCGATCTGCCAACGAGCTGCATCACCAAGAACGGCCGTGACCGTCCGCTCTTGGGAGTTCAGCCGGTCCAATTGTCGTCTTAACCCGAACAGCAACTCACTCGCCTCCGTCAGGTCGCGTCCCGGCGAAAGGGCGCCGGAAGTCTTTAGAAGGTCTAGATCACGGCTAGCCCGCTCCTGGATGCTCAGAAGTTGTTTTCGCTCTTCCGCAACCACGTCCAACACCGCATTGAGACCGTTCCTGGCAACCTCAGCGCCGTCTTCATCGGAAACGGAGCCATCGTCGATGCGGGCGACGCGAGCACTCAAGCCGTCCACGCGCTGGGCCGACTCAGCCAAAACTCTGGCAAAATAGGCCAACCTCGCCTGGGCGCCATTCACATCCCTTTGCGTAGGAGGCGGCCGTAATCCGTCGAGTGTTTCCAAAACTTCCGCCGATAGAGCATCGTTGTCCTGTTGGCTTAACTTCGTTTCTTTTCCGCCAAGCGGGAGGCGAAATCCTTGTGCCTCAGAAGGCGTGACGGTCACAAAACATGTCAAGGTGACGGCCGCTACGAGTAAGCTCAGCCTTGCCGCATTGCTGAAGTTCGATAGGCTGGAGTTCGATAGGAAAGCCATGCCGATTCATATCAGATTCACAGGCGAGCCGTCCCGGAAAAGAGCCCCAAAACTCTTCATTTCCGTTCTCTGTAGCCTTGACATTCGCCCGATCGGAGCCACTTCTAAAAACGACGAGGCCTTGCTTTTGCAGCACGAGTATGCAATCTGGCTGCTCGTTTTCTCTCCCACGCACCGGTAGCTCAGTTGGATAGAGTACATGGCTACGAACCATGGGGTCGGGGGTTCGAATCCTCCCCGGTGCGCCATTTGCATTTCTTGGTCTCCTATTGCTGTTAAGGTCTTGAAAGGTAACGAGAAATTGGGGTTCGAAAACCCCTTTTCCCGGTGGTAATGAAGGTGGTCCGAAAACGCCAATCTGAGTACCAATCGTTTCACCTCTAAGCGGTCAGAAGCCCAGAGTTTCTGCGGGTTAGAGAGGAAAGTCATGGCGAGTTCGAAAACTTTCTCGAAGGCGTGTTTGGGTTGGCCTGCTGTTCGCTCCTGTTCGGCGATGACGAGCTTGTCTTTTTCGAGCGAGGCGATGCGTTTCTCGTAAGCAGAGATGACGGAAGGGTTTGACGCCTCGACAATCCGGTCCAGGAGTTGTTCGATCTGTTTTTCGATCTTGGCCGCCGCCTGAGTAAGCGACTTACGGAGTTCCGTAACCTGACTAAGGCGCTGGTCCCAGGCATCTTTGAGCATCTCTCGAACGAGAGAGAAGAGCGTCTTGGTGGGCTTAAGAGAGCCAAGGAGAGTATCAAACGCACCTTCCAGATCTTCCTTGCGGATCGACTTACGATAGCTGTCACAGCCTTTTTTGAAGCAGAAGTAGTAGGGGTGCTTTTTGCCTGTGTTGCTCTTGGACCAGCAGGACGTTAGTGGATGACCGCAGTCCCCGCACGCAACGAAACCTCGAAGCGGGAAATCAGTGTTCAAATCCTTTCTTGCCGGTGCTTTTGCAAGATTGGTCAAGTGCGCTTGAATTTTATCAAAGTCCCCGGCTGTGATCAGGCCTTTGTGCCGCCCCTCTCTGAGCCCGATCTTCCAGTCAGGAGCCTGCACGAGGCCCGCATAGATGGGATTCGTGAGCAGATCATGGACCAATTGAGGATGGATGGAGCCATCCTTACGCCGCTTAGAAAAAAGGGATTGTGCCTCCCAGAAGCGCCTGACTTCTGATTTCGTTTCGAAACGTCCCGTAGCAAAACCCGCCAACCCTTCTTGAAGGATGGAGGCGATGGGTTCATCCCGGACGAGGATCTTGCCTTCGTTACGGGTCTTCTCGTATCGATATCCCCACGGCCTTGAGAATACCCAATAGCCGCTCCGTACACGCGCCTTCATCCGGTTGAGGGTTTGTTCTGCATTCTTGCGGCGCTGGTGCTGGGAGACGGTTGCTAAGATATACTCTTGGAGCTCACTGTCTGCGTCATCGCCAAACTCAAGTGTCGGCGATTCAAGCACACCGCCCGCCAGACTGATGGCGGAACGCAGTTCGATGTGGGCCTTAACGCCTCTGGCCAGCCGCGAGATGTCATCGATGAGAACCGCATGGGGATCGTGTTTGTTCTTGCGCAAGAAGCTGAGCATAGCCTTCATACCGGGCCGCTCGACGGAACTGCCGGAAAGGTCATCTGAGAACACTTTGACGACCGTATAACCGCGATAGCCTGCAAACTCCCGGCATCTTGTCTCTTGCGATCCGAGCCCGTCCCCGCGCCTAACCTGTGCAGCCGACGAGACGCGTGCATAGATCACAGCCTTTGCGGGCTTGAGTGCGGTACCAGTGTGATTCAGATCTAGTGTGTATCGGCTCATATCTCTCCTCCTCTACCCAGAGTCTCTTTTCCGGCGACTTCCTCCGTGAGCAATCGATCGGGAGAGTCTAACACGCATGCAGATAGACCGGAGAGCTCATCAAAGCGCTCTTCATTCTGTCCACGACTTTTTGGATCTATTTGTTGGAGGGGATGGACCCCAAAGCCGAGGTCCACAAAGGTGAGGAGGAGATTCCAGAGAGTGAGAAGGAATTCTTGTTTTTGATCTTCGCTCAGCTCGGTATCGGAAAGATATGCAGCATACGCTGAGTAGTCGAACTCAATTGTCGGTCCATCCGTTTCGCGTCGTTGCGTATCGGCGCCAACAATACTTGGCGGGGGTCTTTCTCCGTTGGTGCTTGTCAACGTTCTGTTCCTTTTGTTTTAGGTCGTATCCATTGTTCTTCAAATCCTTTCCTCTGCACAAAGAACAAAATAGGAACATAACCAATTTTGTTCTTTGTCGCAAGAAGGCATACGTGTGTATGTGCCCAATCCTATTGTTCAGGTGACCGAGACGGCGTAGAAGCCTCTTTCTTTGGCGTCGACACCTGAGACATCACTTCATCGCGGCGCACCGACATGGACTGGTCTTGTTCAGGAGCAGGCGCACCTTCGTCAGGCTCGCGACCATCATTCCCTTCGGACTCGGGCGCATCTTTGCCATTCGCACGAGCTGGTTCATCCTTCTCTGGGGTCCGAACACCGTTATCTGAGCGCAGCACCTCAGGCTCGGAGATATCGGGATTGTAGGGCCGTCTCATACGCTCTTGGACCGTAAGAGCGTCGGCAGTGCTCCAGACCGGCCCCGCGGTTGTCTGAATCTGAGATTGGAAGTGATCTCCCATAGTCCTGCCCGTCCCCTTCTCAAATGTAGAACGATCATTTGCCGTCAGGTTTCTTACGGTCCTTATGTTCTGTCGCGGAACAAAAGCCTCTGAAGATGCCTTCACAAAATTGACGCCCTGCTCGACAAGGTCCCGGATGGTTTCGGGAGCGTAAGACTTACCGCCATTCTTATAATCAATACGCGAATTGAAACGGTTGGCATCTACGCGGCTGCCCAGCTGGGACAGCGACGTTCGTTCTTTGTCGGTGATCGGGCACACGCGTCTCACGTCCGACAAGGCGAGCAGTTCCGAACCATTGACTTTCATATATTTTGCCATGAGTTACTCCTTTCGTGGCAGATGCGGGTCATCCCATTGATGGCCCTTTAAAACTGGGTGTGGGGGACCGCCCGAGCGACGGTGTCTCGGACCGCGCGATCTTGGCGCGATTGATGTTTGAGAATGCGGCATCGCGGGATTCGCTCAGCCACCGGGCATTGAAGCTCTCACGATCAGCTCCCTGAGCGAGCTCTTTGGGCGGGGTGAGTCTGAGGTGAGGCGCATCTTGCTTGACCATCTGCGAGCCACGACCTTCACCTTGGGGCAGCGGCTTGCGTTCGATGTCTTTTCGGTTTTGATCGAACTCGCGCGGCCTCGCTGACTTTGAACGGCTCAAGTCAAATTCGCGGCGCGCGTTCGGAAACTGCGCAACCATATCGTTGTTCAGCCACTTACCCTCGCGTGGTTTGGGGGCATCGACGTGCCTGCCACCGGCTCGTTCAAAGTGTTTTCGTTGGTTTGGCGCGCCGATCTTTTCCGGCGCCTGTCCATTACGTTTTATGAGCATTTGAGCACCTACCAATATGTGGGAAGCCAAGCGATGAGGGGGCAATTGTCCGCCTCAACGACGCGCATTCCTCGGGCGCCGATATACGTACAGGACGAGTAGATGCGATGATGGTTGAAGGCCTCCGTATACGTAGACTCCCACCGGAGATGAGGACCGGTTGGGATGAAGAACAGAGCGACCAGGGCAGCCAGTTTCCATTGACTGAGGAGAACGCTCGAAACTCTGAAGACACCCGATAAGGCGCCCAGAACATGATGTTCTGTTCGCATACCTATTTTCCTTTTCGATTGAAGGGCCACAAAGAATTGCAGAAACGTCGCAGGACCGATAGGAACGGATGGCCAAGCCAATACCGCACGGGAAGTAAGAAGGGCTTGTTGCCGTGAAACGGATCGGGATCCACTTCGTTTCGCCAAGGATCGACCTCCGCGTACTTTGGAACGTCCGTAAGCACTGGTTTACGCCTGCGAATGAATACGATCGCTTGATCCAGGCGTCTGATCTCATCGGCTGTGAGGGCTGCCCGCCCCTCTTCGGAATAGTCGACGGTTTCGATGCCGCCATCGCTCCGGCGACGTCGCTTACGCACGATTATTGAGACTTGGCCTTGCTTGCGCTCAATGAATTGAAGAACTTCGTCCTCGCGGATGCCGGGCAGAAACTGTTGGATCTCAGCCTCGGAGAGGACGGTTGCAAGTGTTTCCTGGTTGTAGGTCGTCCTGAACGCTGAGAAATTCTGCAGGTAGAGATGCAATCGAAGGCCATAGCCACGGGCATATGTTATCAGGCCGCTCAGATCGTGTATCTTGAAGTTGCTGGTTTCATCTGCAAGCAGATAGACTTTGACGTGCTTATTCTCGTGCCTCTTCAGCTCTTGAGTCATGCACCATTGGATGATTTCGATGATTGGGCCCTGCGCTTCCATCGCATTGGCGTCCGCTATGAGGAAGAAAGACGTGGGCGTTTCTTCGTTCTTCATCTCTGCGAACCGGCAATTCGAAGAGCTGGTAACGGCGTGACCACGACTGGCCATTCTGAAACGCTTCATTTTCTGATAACTTCCCTCGACAAAGGGGTCTGCAGTCCTTGGGTCGGCATCCGTCAAAAGGTGGACGATCCGGCTTGCATCATCCTTATAAGTATGGATAAAGCGCTCGACCTCATCGGGGTTGTGAATGCTCGCTTTAGCCCACGGCGAGTCATAGAGCGGCATTTCGGCAAAGTGTGTTGGTGCGTCGTCCATGAAACCTCAGTGTATGGTTGCCGGAGGATTGTTTGAGCCGAAATCGTCAAGCGGAGTGCTGCTGGGAGCTGGAGCGGCGCCTTCGGGCTCAATGGGAAGCTTTCCGCATGCCCAAAGCGCGTGGTGCAGCAATCGTTCGCGGTCCATCAGGAGACTGTATGCATCGCCCAAGGTTGCGTTCTCTCCATCAATGAGAACGCAGGTGAGCACGGAGAATTCGATGAGTGAGCGGGAGCCCGAACGAAAATATTCGTTGTCTGATGTACCCGAATTTGATTTAGGTTCAGGGTAAAGCTGAAAGGCCATTTCGGAGAGGATTTCACCCACCTCCATCAATCCGCCAGGCCGCCAGAAGCAGTCCGAGACAATGCAGGTGGGATTGTATCGGTCCGTCTCGCCGATGATCTCTTTATACAAACCAGCAAAGTTTAAAAGCCGAACTCTTTCACCCCGTCGCCTCAACGGCTCCGCCAGCTGACAGGCCAAGGAGCCTTTGAAATCGAAGTGGCATTTGCCGTGCGGAATTGACAACGAATTGGGAATGACGGATCCGACCGACTTGCCGCTCCCTGTGGTGCCGACAGACAGCGCACAAGCTTCGTAATCCGAGATTACCGCACGGTTGCGGAAGAACCCGAAATAAGGTCCTGCTCCACCTTTTACGATCTCACCCTTGAGCTCACTCCACGAACGAATAAAACCGCCCGTCCCTTTCAATCCAGTAGGCATCACGGCCTGGAGCCATTCGAAAAGAGCGCCTAGGTACCAAAGACAATCAACGACGAACTTGAAACCAGCAACACAGAGCACGACGAGTGCCAACGCTGGGACGACCCGAATCTCCGGTCCCCAAAGAGCCGGACCCGTCAGTCCGTACACTTGCCAACTCGCGGCCGCGAGGACGAAACTCAATATGACATTGCGCCGATCTTTTTGAGTTTGCTGCCCTTGCATGATCAGCCCGTCGCTCCAGGCCAAGTTGCAAGTATATCGATCTCAACGTCGACCGCCCCGCTGCCATACATGAAGGCGGGCCAGAAGGCGCGAAGCTCCGCATTTGTGCAATATTCCATACCCGGCTGCGGCAAGGAACCGTGTTCAACGAGGTAGAGATAGACCTCCGCCCCTTCGAGACGCGGGCGATTATCCCGGTAGACCGAGCTGTTCTGGAATTTTGAGAATGGAGGTAGATGCCCACGCTCTTTACAAAAGCGGGCCTCGCCGCTGTTATTCATCCCATCGCTGATCCAGTAGAGCGTTCGATTTTCGTTAGAAAAGTAGTCCGCCTTGGAAACAGACCTTGTGACTTCTAATATGGGTGTATGCTGAGCGGCCTCCTTTGGATCGCGCAAGTGCCCAATAAAACGCTTAAGTTCCAGCTCGTAGAGCGCCTCGATCTCTTCATATTTTGCTTTAAGGAGATGCGCTTCCTTAAATGGTGCACCGATCGCGGTCTGTTCAGCAGCAGTCCTTGGTGGCTTGCAAATTGTGAAGACGGCCGGAATAAGCGAACGCCCCACATGCAATGTAAAAGTTACGAATGAAATCTGCGTATTAGGCCCAGCATCGCGCCAGGCTTTCATACCGATGGAATGAATGTCGCCTTCGATGGATTTTGTGTGGTCATAAATAAATGAGGGATCGGCAAGCAAAACGGATTGCGCTTGATCAGGACGTTCATAACAAGCGTGCTCATCCATCTGCTCCGTGGTCGCTATGTGGTTCATACCGGCCCATGCAGCTCCGAACAGAGCGAAACTGCCGAGTGTCATCAAAGCGAGTTCCTTAGTGGAGAGTCCGCGGGTGCGGCGGCGTCTTGCCATTGCTCCGGCCTCCTTTTTTGTTGGGGGTATCAGGATCAATGTCTTCGAACTGCCGTGTGTCGGGGCGTGTTAGTTCGACTTTGAGCAGCGCGGTTTCGATCCGCTCGCAAGCATCGTGATAGCCCGTTGCCAATCGTCCGCCGAGTGTCGCCAGTTCTTTTTTGAATGTGATTTTGACGTGTTTGGGATTGGGCGCATCATCAGCGGGCGGCGTCCGTTTGAAAGACTCGAGCCTCTGAAAATCGATGTCTTCGAAATCCGCACTTCCCCCGGCGCCATTGATGTAGTGTTCGTCAGCCTGGGCTTGCGCAATAGCTTTGCGTATCTCGTTGCTCTCGCGCTCAACCTTGGCATTGTGTTTTTTGAAACTCGACGCCAAGCCCGATACCGCCCCGCGGTAGGCCTTGATCTTATTCAATCCCTCGGCTTTTTCCGCATCGAGATTTGTAAGAAGCGCCTTGAACTCTGCTTCAAGGTCATCGAGTAAACCATCCGCCGCTTCCTGAAGCTGCTCCACGCGATCAAAATAGACGGCCCGCCACAGGCGCGTCAGATCGGGATGTATATCCGAGATGGACGTAAAGCCTTTCAACGTGGCGAACACCCAACTCAAAAAGCTGATTGTTGCGATCAGAAAAGTGTTGCCGTCATTGAAAGTTTCAAGAAGGCCAACCTCCCCGCCAAAGAAAAATCCTTCATGGGTGCCGTTCGCCCGCAGCCGCGCACCTGAGAATATGATCAGTCCAATGTTGAGAATTGAAGCTAGAAAGCCGACCTTGGCAAGATTGCGCTTCAACCCCTCATAGGGTTTGTTCCATTGTGGCTTTGATAGAATATAGCGGAGGCACAAAAAACCGCTTGCAAGACCTGTCGCAACCGTTGTCGCGCTCAGGACAAGAGAATATCCGAGAGCAGATAGGACTGACAGTCCCGACCCAAAGGCCAATACAGGCGTCATCATGAGAGTTTCGATGAGCGTGAAAAGCCATATCAATGGCAGGAGTTCGCGCATCGGGTCGGGTATGCGGATCGGCCCGAAGTATCCGAGTTCAACCTGTTTGGCCCTGACTTCCTCGCTGCCTTCATAAATCGCATGGACAGCATAACCGCACTGATACTCAAAACTCTCTGCACGACGGCCCATGCGGGCGACCGCTTGATCAATAGACTGAGCGATTTGACTGAGATCGAAGTTGTCGAGTATATCTTCACGAAGGGCAGCAATCTCCTCGAGTTTAATGCAATCTTCGTTCAGCTCATCAATGATCTCGGCGACTAAGACCATCAACGCCGCACGCCCGAACTCGGATGATGGATGTCGTTTCTTCTTCCAGCGCTTCAATGTGTTTGCCCCGCCATTTTGATGAAAGACCAAAATCAAAAGACTTGTTGGTCCTCAGTCTAAAGACAGGTAAGCTGGAGATCTTCTGGAGCGTTGAGGGAGAATCCAAGAATCTAAGTGGAGATTCTGATGCCGGGCGGTAAATCGGGATCAAAGTCGCCCCAGATTTGACGATAGGGCACGTATGTTGTCCAAACAAATATGTGCACTGCCAGTCTAGAGCTATTAGGAGCAACATTATAGAGTCCAGATGTGCCACGCGTAAAATCTATGAGATTGTGTTCCTGAATGTTCTCGTTCGCATTTTTGAGCAGTTGTTCCGAACATCGATTAACAAGGCGGCTTTTGATTTCCGCTATTGCTGTGGTGGACCCAATGTCCAGTGTCTCTACACACTCGATATAGTTTTCACGCAATTCAATAATCCTAGCTCGAGGATGAAGCTTTGAGATAACTTGATCAGCGGGCTCATAATAGGATTTCAGCTCGATTTTGTTTGAAGACATCAACTTTACTCTCCGACGGAAAATCGAAACCTGTCCGGAGAGGAATAGCCTCGCATAAACAGAACCTTCAGGCCCTTCTCCGATCAGGTTCGGGAACAAAGAGCTCACTTGTTGAGTTGATCAATGAGACAATAATAGTCTTTCAGAGCGTGTTTTCTTCCTTGGACGAACCGGCTCACTTTGCGAACCTGGAAGCGTGTATTTCCAAGTGCATCTTTGACGTCAATGATCCCAATCGAACCTAAAACGCACCGCAACCAAGGTGACACTTGATCCAGAGGAGGAGGCTCCGTTCTTTCATTCTCGGCACATGTGATAAACTCATGCCCACGAAGAATCTCTACCGTGAGGTTTACGCTACCACGTTCAATGCTTCTCGGACTTAGGGCCTGACGACTGAAAAGGATCGAATGACGATGCCTTCCATCATTTTTTGACCAAATTGAAAATGGAGAAAACTGAACGATGTCGCGTGGCCAGTCCGTGACCCGTGTGGGCACTCGGTGCAGCTGACCAATGCCGAGGTTTGAATCATCCCTAACATAGGGTAGCAAGACCTTCGCAATCGACGAGACCATCACCTCACCAACTATGTTTGACGAACCTAGATTTACTTTTGAGAGTAGTGCTCTGGGTGTACGGTCACGATTTATCGCCCGCCGTGGATGGTCGAATGAAACGATATCAAGCCTGTCTCTAGGAATTGCCTTACGGATATCCACTTCAGAAAGACGCGATACATTCAGTGCACTTTTTTCCAATGCCGAAGATTTTCTATGCATTCATCTGTTTCCTAATTGTGACAATCAAAACTCAAGGAAGACGAATGGGGAAAAAGTCGCAGTTTTGCGTGCTTCATGCTGAGCAAAAAGTCTCAAAACTTGGCCGCGTGCGTTGACACGACGGTCAAGCTCTGAGAAAAACGGCATTGAGGGAACCAAATAAGGTATCCCTCGCCGATGTTGCAAATCGAGGTACAGTCTCACTAGGACTCTCCCACGCATCATCTACCAATACTAAGCCGTCAGCGTTGGAGCGCTGGCGGCTTTTATTATTGGTGTTATCGCCGCACCGACTTGTGCTTCAAAACAGAATGAACATCCATTTTGTCCGCGACCATTAAACTGAAGCGCCGGAACACAAGTGTCAATATGCATTTCAACCGCTTGCGGACGATTCAATGATTTTGTTTAGGGGAGAGGTGGATGTGTCACCTATAAGACACAATTTTGAGGGGTTCGTTTGAGTTGAACGTCCTATCACGTCACTCATTCAGGCAAGACTACACGGAGAAAATTCCTAGTCAACCAAAAAACACGCTTTATACGGAAAAAACGACAATTATTACAAAAGTTCCTTATTTTACAGAGGCTTGCAACATTTGTCCGTGCGCAACATAATTTGTTCTGAAAGGGAACGGGGTAGCGACCGCACCATTTTTCTCAGTACGCAAAAAATTCCTGCAGAAACCAAATAACGGCAAAGGGTGTATGATCAACCAGACCTCCCGCCCCTTTGGACCTTTGGTTATATTTGGGTGGGGACTATTGCTTTAAGTCTTTCCCCTCATAATTTCGTCTTTCTTTTTCGTATTCAATCTAGGCAAGAAGCCTACACTTAAACTGACAAAAAGTCATTCCTGACGGATTTCAAACCCAGCGTTTCCTTAGATCCGATGTGGGATCACTCGAATACTTGCGTCAATCGCGAACACGTAAACCTGTCGCAGATGTGAGGCGATGAGGACGTTTCACTTTGTCTCAAGATGCTAAGGACCACTGCCTCATTCCTCCTTTGGGGATACACATTCGGTACCACTATGCCGGTTCACGTATTGCGGCGCAAAAAAAAGGGCTTGTGTTTTTCACTCCACTTTCCGTTTCCCAGCACCTTAGAGATAATCTGAAGTCCCAAGCCCTCCATAAGGTTTCCATCTCGCGTATACAATTGGGAATTATAGTAACTCTGCTCCTATTGCTCACTGAGTGTTTCAGCCACAATATCCTGTTGTGTGAAATTTTTATTACATTTTTATGACAGCTGAATGGTCCGCCGACTCAAACAGCAGCGACAATACTCTCCCCAATAGATTTGGGCAAAACCCAGAGTTTTTACAGAAACTTCGCGTTAGTTGTGAGCTTAGTTGTCGAAGTCGATTCCAAGCTTTTCAGCTACAGCCTCAACGATGATCAGGCTTTCAGAGACCCCTTGCTCTTCCGCTGCACGCTTGAGCTCAGCAGCAATTGACGGCGGAAAATTGGTGTACTTCCGCTTGCCATAGGATTTGTAGCCGCAAGGCGTCTCTTGCGCGTCGGACGGCACTTGCCAGTCTTGCTTTACTCGTACTGTTTTTCTTCCCGACAAATCATACTAGCGGGGACGAGGCGGTTTGGGTCCGAACTTTCGCTTCACACTCAAACGGATTGACCGGCGTGCGTGGGTGGGAATGTATCTTGGATCCGTGGGCTTCGGGCCGCTCCTCTTACTCTTACGTTTCATTACACATTACCTTTAGTAATCTAGGTTACTAATACGCGCCTTGTACGAACTATGTCAAGAAAATTCAATATTCATATAGGCTTATGGAAAGCTTTTCAGGCGCAAACTTACGATGGCTTAGGCTCGATCACCCATAATCGGATTGGCACCGACCGCACCGCGATGATCCGAGTTCGAAGCTTTAGAGATGCTAAAGATGACGGAACCACCGTCGGCAACCCCGCGAATGTCCATGTGGTTCTGAAAGACTAGAACATGCCTGCTATGCATAGAAGCAAAGGCTTCGCAATACCGGATCAGGTGATGGCCTAAAGCTGTTTTTGATCCGGGTTCGGCTTTTCAGGTCATGAGCCAAAGAAACTAGACCCGTCCAATGATGAACTATGGCAACGGCGCTATTTCGGAAAGGCACAGTGGGCTTTGGGGCGCATGAACGGCAAGAATCCTGTTAGCCAAGCGCCAAGACCGCCGTCATGAACAGGGTTGCTGTTATTTTTATCGTTTAGGTCAATAATGCCACAGGCCCTTTGTCTTCGGGTGCAACGGTATCTTCCAGTTTAGAAAGCGACGGGCACACCCTTTGCCCGTTGTCGGCATTTGGGTTCTTCTAGCGAAATCTTGCCAACACCTTGAGGAAGCCAGACACCTCAATCAGGTTGAATGGCTACATCTTTTTGTCCGCACATTGAGCATCGCAGCCGGTGGCGAATATGGATGAAGACCAGCTCATCAGACAGACCCAGCTCTTCGAAGGTGCTTTCGGCTTGGTGGCGGCACTTAAAATTGTGGGACCATATCCGAAACCGAAAAACGCCCTGCTTTCGCAAATGGCCGATGACGAGATTGCAAACTGAAATTCGTTTGAGAGAACTAAACACCTCAAATTACCCCAATCAGACAATCTGATGCCAATGCAGGCCAAACACTTGTATAAACACTGACCGAGTTGTTTTCGAACCGTGCCGTATGCTGGAAAAGTGAAGCGCGACACGAATGCCGCGCTTCTTGGGCCCGGGATATGAGGGCTGAAGAGGCAAAACCATCCCGGGGGAAGTACTCAGTTCAAACTGTTCATGATTTCCATAGCGCTATACGACGAAAGCACCCGGCCCGCCGTCAGATCAATCTGGGAACTGAACTCACTGGAAAGGGGTTTGTTCATGCGCTCCGACATCTTGGTTCTGTCTAGATCCGTCAGATCCCGTGCTTTCAGTACATTGGCAGAAACCACATAGCTGTCCGTTCCTATCTCCAATAATCGGGTTTGATCCCGGAGATCGTCGATGGATTCAGTCACGTAGTTCCGCCGTCCATCGGCAAATTCTATCTTTGAGCTGAATTTACTGGCATCCACCCTTCTTCCAAGCTTGGCCAACGATTGCCTGTCTTCGTCTGTGACGGGCCGTATTCGCTTCACAGTTTGAAGGGGGACTAGTTCGGTTTCATTGATCGTCAAAAATTGATTACTCATAATACTGCTCCTTTAAAGTTACTCAATTTAACGATCAGTATAGGAATATAATTCTATTCGCCAAGAAATTTATGAACAGAATACGAATGTATGGCGCAGAAAAACGTCTACTTTCGCGAGACTCTTCCGTTCTCTGTCCAATAATAGACAGTCATTCCCGATCACCAATTCTCCCGGTCAGGTGAACGCAACCCTGAAAATATACGTTCTGCTCCATGGGCTGGACGCGCTCTAAGTTCCTTTCAGTCCTTTGTGTAGCTGTGACCTAAGTGCAGCTTATCCAGTCACGTCAAAGTGGCGGAATTCCAATTTTGACACAGGACCACCGAAGAGGCTCCAGTCATTCACCGTCCAAGGTCTGATGTCACTAGAATCGGCATCTCGCACGATCACGATCAACTTTCCGCCAGTTGGAAAACCCTCCCGAAACAGGAAGCCTGAACTAGTCGGAAGCAGACCGAACCTAGTTGTGTTGGTATTCCAACCTTATAGGCTTCAACTTTCACAAATTTGACTGGACAAAGATGCCAGGTTTGGTTGCCCCCCGGCAATTCAACCTATTCAAAATCTCCCGGTCGAGTAGAATCAAGACCACATTCTCTTTGCGATCTCCCGCTCTTCCGTACCCATAACGTCCGTGTAAATTGCAGTAGTTGAAAGAGACGCATGCCCCATCCATTTTTGAAGTCTCGTCTCTGGCACTTGGCTAAGTGCTCCATGAACGCCAAACGAGTGCCGCAATCCCCGTGCACAAGACCTAATACCGTGGAGACGACAAGACTTCATCACAGAGCGGATCACACGCCAGCCGGTGGTTCGGCTAAACTCCCACAGGAGTTCCTCTCCTTCTGCGTAGGAGTGTAGCTCTCTTAGGCTGTGGACTGATGCCAAGCGGTTCACAAACTCCAAAGGCAATGGCACCAATCGGAAGTGGCGTCCCTTCAGCTCTCCACGTTTCTTCGAGCTTCGGATGACAACGTTCCCTTCGTCCAAATCAATACTGCTTGACGACAGCCTCAAGGCCTCACTCGGCCGGCAACCCGTCCAGAAAATCATCTCTGCGAAGGTTTGTTTCTTTGGGTCGTCCAGAACATCCAAGGCCTCGAAGAACCGGCGGCGCTCGGTTTGAGTGAGGTATTTTCGCTCACCGCAACCGCTATGGAGAAAAAACGGCTGATAACCCATTGAATCCTGTGTCATGGTGTGCCTCCATTTCATAGTTGACGATGAAACAGAATAGGTATTTCTGTTTCATCTCATGCACACCGTCAGGATTTCTGCCGTTTGAGAGTAAGTTGAGCCCCCTGCTCCCATCCCCTTTAGCTAAGAATTGTATGATATTCTTCACGGAAATCAAAGAACTAAACACTTATACCTATTCTGTTCCAAGACTTTCTTCCCAACACTTCATTTCAGAACGAATGTGGCCGCTGTGTTCGGACTTGTCGGCGCAGTGTTCTTTGCTCAGGCCAATGCCGTTCGGGCGGAGGAAATGTTCAAGTCCTCAGATTTCCTGACTTGGAAACGTGCCAACCAAGAATTCTATATCAACACCTCTATTGGGATGGCGAGCTTGATTGCAAGCCAGCTGGACACCGATCAATCGAAGTGCATAAGTCATTGGATGGCTACGGACGAACAACTTGCCTATGATCAAGTCTTGAGCTCCATGAAGCAGTTTCCAGACTATCACCCTCGCGGCGTCATTCTTGCAGTCATAGAGAGACGATGTGGGAAGTTCGAACGGAGATAACGACGAGTCCTACAGCGTAGGCTTGGCTACCGGTTCTACTGAGCCGACGGAGGTCTCGTCTAGGGCCTCATCTGGCTCAGCAACGGGCCGTGTTTCAGTTGAAGACATGCGTTCCAATATAGTCTGGTATTCTTCTAGCTCTTCCTTCGTTGGCGGACTTTCTTCATCTTCCATCCGATCGCGAATGCGGCCCAGCGTGTCAACCTGATAGTTTTCAAGAATGTCAATCCGATCACCTGCCTGCTCCACTCGATGTCTCTGACGCAAATACTCCTCATACGTTGCTCCATTGCCTTGCCTCCAGACGACTTGATCAAGCTCTTCTCCCTCTACGAGGCGTCCGTCATCCGTCCAAACGTTGCCTTCTGCATCTTTAAAGACGACGGTGCCATCAGGCAGCCTGTTGGCACTGTTGAGAGTTTCCGAAAGGTCAAGCTCCGCTTCTTCTAATTCAGTGCGAGCTTGTTCGAGGGCTCGTTCCGTTTGCCTCTCGGCCTCGCCCAATTGATCCATCACGTCGCCGTAGAGAACGGCGTAAACGGGATCCTGCAAAGCCAATTCGAGAGCAGTGAGAAGCTCGGATAAACCTTCTCTTTTCTTGTGGGCACGGGCTTCTTCTCGAACTGTGTCGGAGAAAAATCGGGCGATCTTCGTGGAGCGGCCAGCTAACTCATTGGAATAGTCCGCATAATCCTGTTCTCTGCGTTTCAAGGCTTTCTCGTTGTTTTCCTCGTCCCCGTGACTCATTACACACCTCAATGTATGCAAGTTATTATACAGTATACGGTGTTTATTCGCAAGTCTAGACATCCGACATCTGGAGTCTGCTCTCTTCACGTTGCGCGTCGGCAGAGGAGGAGCTTTCAAGCTCTGACGACCATATCAAACATGGTACACGGATTTCCGATTTGCACACTTTGCAATCAGCGAACACCGAAACACTTGTTCCAGACCTTTCGAGTTAAGCCTCGCTGGGCGCTATTCTCAAAAACTTTGTCAGATGAATCGGACAGTGATTCAATTTGTTCGAAAGGAGACTTTGAACGGCCCGTTGCGATTTGACAGATACAGAATGGCGTTTTATTGCATCGTTGCTTCCCCTTGCTCGACAAGGTGGGCCGCGGGACTATGATCGGCGTAGTCTCAATGAAGACTTCAATATTTTCCAAACCGGTGCGCCGTGGCGAAATCTTCCGAAACGATATGGTCCTTATGCAATCTGTTATTATCGGCTCGGGCGATGGCAGAAGGACGGCATCTGGGAAAAGACTGCCGAGCAAATCACTGATGATCAGAGAGACAACCTTCAGAAGATCAACAGTTCCGTTGTTCGGGTTTATCAACTCGGTGCCCATCAAAAAGGGGTCGAGATCTTTGTGTGGACCGTTCTCAAGGAATGCGGACAAACAAGGTCCATGCTATTGCTAATGGTAAAGGACGTCCTCTGAAGATCGTTCTGACTACAGGTCAGGCTCATGATAGCCAACCTGTTGAAGTGCGTTGTGGAGGCGGCACCCTGGCCAATATTGTCGTGCCGGATCGGACAGATGGAGCGACTGGATCAGGCATCTCATCCGATAACGAGGAGCGAAGCCGTACATCCCACCGACCGCGCGGCGTAAAGTGAAAAGGCGGTATGACCGCGACCTTTGCAAAGCTCGAAATCTTGCGGGGCGCTTAATCAACAAGCTAACGCGCTTCAGGCGCATCGCAACTCGTTATGACAAAACCGCTGAACACTTCAGAGCCATGATAGACACCGCCTCAATCAGAACTTGGATCAGATCTTCGAGTCCACAGTCTAGTCATTTAGCTCAGCCTTCAAAAGATCGAGGACTTCCAGATCTTCGAGTGCTTGCGTGGTCCAACGAATTGTATTCATTCCCCATTCCAACGGCTGCATTCTTTCCCCGCACCCCAACGTTGTCGCGGCCGAAATCCACGCGAAAAATGCCGTCACTCGATATCGAAGCCACATGTCGTGATAATCGATAGTTCCACACACCTCTCTTAGCTGGTCCAGATAGAGCGGAAACAGTTTCTTTTCCGCTTTCCTTCGGACATCGGGGGGAAACGAAATACAAAGTCCATAGGCCACATCCCACATTGCAGGCATTTTAGAGACAATCGCCCAATCGTAAAATCCGAGCTTACCCTCGCGATTAACAAACAGGTTGGAGAGATGACAATCTCCGTGAACCAGAGTTGGCGTTCCCTTTTCAAACAGATCTGCGATTTGATGCTGTCTGGTTATAAACAGTTCCGCAGCCTGTTGGAAAACGGGCGGCATGAAATCGGAAAAAAGTCGGCAACACCTTTCGACAAGAATGGGCGGCTCAGGATTTCGAATGGGAACATAGGGCGTCAGCCACTTCAAATCTTTATCGAAACGGGGAGAATTCCAGTACTTGCCATGGAGTTCAGCGAGGGACGAAACAAGTTGCTCAGCCATGAGATATTCCGAGTCGGGACCTAATAACAGTGGTCGGCCGCCCGAATGTGAAATGTTTTCTAGCAGCATAATGTAGGAGGAGTCGGCGCTGTTCCAGGCGCTATAGAATGGTCTAGGATGAAGAACGGGAATTTCGTCAGAGAGCTCGGCATAAAACTTGGCCTCACGTATCCCCATCCCCATTTCGGCATTTGATTGCCGTTGAACGGGGTCTGTGGGCGGAAGCTTGACAAATACGGAGTCCGGAAGCTCCTCTTGCGATCCCTCGTTCCACGCCAAATTATAGAATGCTCTTCCAGTCGTTCCGCTGTTCGATTCAACCAGCTCTACACTTCTCAAGTGTTGGTTCACTGCACGTGTTTGAATTGCGGATGCAATCCACTCAGCATTGATTTCGTCAGTCGAGTTAGGGATCCTGTCCATCAATAATGCGCTCCATGCGAAGGATGCTTCGGAACTCGATGCCAAAAACGTCTAATTGCAACCCAAATTCCGATCTATACGCTTATTCAACCAGGTATTATAATTTTCTGTACATCCTTCCATCCATAGGGTCAAACGTCTTAAGTCCAAATACGTTTCGTAACTCTAGTCAGGGAGTCGACTTGTCATGCAAGGCTGGTCATTGACAACACGAAAAAGCGCAAATATATTTCAACTTATTAGTTGAATATAAGAGAAAGCTGCGGATCTTTTACTCAGTCATTAGCACGAGGGCCTTCTAGTAAGTCTGCGTACCTATCTTAACGATCTTCATGAAGAACCCCTCATCGATCTAGCTGCCGTCAAAAAAGAATACGAAGAGGATCCGAAAGCGCTGCGAGCGACAGGACTGGCGTTCATAAAGCAGCTCGGAATAAGCGTGCCCAAGGAGTATGGCGGCCGTGGATTGGGATTCGTCGAACAGCGGCTGTTTCTCGAAGAACCAAAAAACCAATCACTGCCAACGGGTCAGCTCCGCATTCAGTCGATTATCCCTGCACTTGTATTCTTTGCCAGCGAAGAGATCATTCGTCATGTTAGAGAAGCGGACGTGCTGCTTGCATATTTCCGCCCAGCGGGTTGGGGGAACCTGGAAACGTTGCATGACGACGGTATGTCGGCTTTGGAAACCCAACATAGGTTGGACCGATTGAAAACGACAGGAATGTAAGGAGCTTGTGATGGCCACATATGTTTTGGTTTCGGGTGCTTGGCATGCCGCGTGGTGCTGGGAACTGATCGTT
>JANQPV010000075.1 GCA_028285305.1 Alphaproteobacteria bacterium
CCGTTTTGGTTTTGATGGAAACACAAAACGGCTCCAGATTCCTTGTTTTGCGCGTTTCCTGACGGTGAACCGGATTCCACTTCACCTGGAAACGCTCTAGAGCGACTTTGATCGATTGATCCTCGATCAATCGACTCTCAAGCTCACACCTGGAATTGATCTAGCGTCGTTTCTTGAACACCGGCGTGTAATTGAGCGGTTCCTGAGTCAGGTCGTAAGCCGCCATGGCCGCCATGGCGACAATATCCGTAACCGGAGCGCCGAGATTGCAAATCTGGATGGGCCGTTTGAGGCCCACCAAAATGGGACCGATTACCGTACACCCGCCCAGCTCTTCGACAATGCTCGTCGAAATATTTGCGCTGTGAATGGCCGGCATGACCAAGACGTTGGCCGTATCCGTCAAGCGGCTAAAGGGATACATATCAATCGCATCCCGGCGCAGCGCCACGGAAACCGACATCTCGCCCTCATACTCGAAATTCACCTTGCGTTGATTAAGGAGCTCAATCGCCTCGCGTACTTTGGTTGAACGCTCGCCCAAAGGCTGGCCAAACGTCGAGTAAGAAACAAGGGCGACGCGCGGCGTGTAGCCCATACGCCGGGCAACGGTCGCCGCCTGGACGGTAATGTCGGCCAATTCTTCTGCATTCGGCATTTCGGTCACATTCGTGTCCGCGACAAAAATTGGGCGGCCCTTGGCAAGAATGATTGTCACGCCAATAACGCGCTCTCCGGGCATGGGATCCAGAACGAGCTGCACATCGTTGAGTGCGGTCGAGTAGTGGCGCGTCACGCCGGTGACCATCGCATCGGCGTCTTCATGGGCCAGCATACAAGCGCCGAACACGTTTCGATCATTGTTCACGAGACGCTGAACATCACGGTACAGATATCCTTGCCGTTGAAGTCGCTTGTACAAAAACTCCGTGTAAACTGGGTTTTGATCCGACAGCATCGCATTATGGATTTCCAGCGGCGTGTCTTTCTCGAGTCCCATCGACACCATTTTGTCTTTAATGCGCTGCTCGCGGCCGATCAGGACCGCCGATCCCATATTCGCGTTCTGGAACGAGATCGCGGCGCGGATGACAGCCTCCTCTTCGCCTTCGGCGAAGACCACGCGTTTGGGCTCAGAACGAACACGCGCGGTAATCCGCTGCATCATGCCCGCCGTCGGATCGAGCCGCGCTGCCAGCGTATGCTGATAGTCCAAAGCGTCAGAAATGGGCTTTCGCGCAACGCCGCTGTCACTCGCTGCTTTTGCAACGGCAGGAGGAACATGGCTGATGAGTCTGGGATCGAACGGCACGGGGATGATATAATCCGGTCCGTACTGAGGACGGGCGCCGTGATAGGCTGCAGCCACTTCGTCGGGAACGTCCTCCCGTGCCAGTTCGGCGAGCGCATAGACCGCCGCGATTTTCATTTCTTCGTTGATGGTGGTCGCACGCACATCCAGGGCGCCGCGAAAGATGTAAGGAAAACCTAGAACATTGTTGACCTGGTTCGGGTAATCCGAGCGCCCCGTCGCCATGATTGCATCATTGCGCAGCTCCGCCACCTCTTCGGGTGTGATTTCCGGATCTGGATTTGCCATGGCGAAAATGATGGGCTTGTCGGCCATGGACATGACCATCTCCGGGGTCATCGCTCCCTTTACGGAAAGACCGATGAACACATCGGATCCTTTGACCGCGTCGGCGAGCGTGCGGCAGGGCGTATCGATCGCATGGGCGGACTTCCATTGGTTCATGCCCTCTTCGCGGCCCTCATAGATGACACCTTTTGAATCACAAAGAATGGCATTCTCGTGGGGAAGGCCCATGGCCTTTATGAGCTCCAGAACGGCAATCCCGGCGGCGCCAGCACCATTGACTACGACTTTCATGTCCTCAAATTTTCGCCCGGTCAGATCCATCGCATTGATCATGCCCGCCGCGCTGATGATCGCGGTCCCATGCTGATCATCATGGAACACGGGAATGTTCATTTCATCGCGCAAGCGCTGCTCGATCATAAAACTATCCGGTGCTTTGATGTCTTCCAGATTGATGCCACCAAAGGACGGCTCGAGCAGGCGCACGCAGGCGATGAATTCTTCGATGTCTTCCGTTGCGACCTCGATGTCGATCGAATCCACGTCAGCGAACCGCTTAAAGAGGACGGCTTTGCCTTCCATCACAGGTTTCGAGGCAAGCGCTCCCAAGTTTCCCAGGCCAAGAATTGCGGTCCCGTTGGAGATCACCGCGACCGTGTTACCCTTCGAGGTATAGTCGTAAGCGGTATCGGGATCTTCGGCGATGACACGGACGGGGACCGCCACACCGGGTGAATACGCCAGCGATAGGTCGCGCTGGGTCGCCATGGGTTTTGTTGGCACCATGGCCAGCTTGCCCGGCTGTCCCTCTTTGTGGAAGGCGAGAGCTTCTTCGTCGTTTGAAAGTTCTTTTTTCTGTGCCATTTGGAAGTGTCTTCTTTACGGGTTCCCAGTTTCCAGTGGATTGGAAAATGCGCGCCTTGTGAACAAAATATTCAGCAGTAATGTGGTCGCACGCGTATCACAAGCATAGTTATCAAGAAATGCGATTGACGAAACCTTTTGTGATCTGTCTGGGTCAAATTTCCCGGACTGTGGGGTCGAATTTGGGCCCGAAATCGATGGACATCGAGCCCATAGAATGGCCGGACCGGTAGTGAAGCAGCGATGACCGACAGAGCGACAGGCGCCGGCGACCGCCTCACGCCGATGATGCAGCAATTCTTCGACATCAAGCGGGAGCACCCGGGCTATCTCCTTTTCTTTCGCATGGGGGACTTTTACGAACTCTTTTTTGACGATGCGGTTGCGGCGGCAAATGCGCTCAACATAGCGCTCACCAAACGGGGCAGACACTTGGGAGAAGATATTCCCATGTGCGGCGTCCCAATCCATGCTGCCGAAACCTATCTGCAAAAGCTCATTCAACAAGAGTTCAAAGTGGCCATCTGTGAGCAGATGGAAGACCCGGCCGAAGCGAAGAAACGGGGTCCGAAATCGGTCGTGAAACGGGAAGTTATTCGTTTGGTCACACCAGGAACAATCACAGAAGACGCGCTTCTCGACACCAAGGCAAACAACTATTTAGCTTGTCTGCACGCTAATCCGCACAGAAATGAACTGGCGCTGGCCTGGATCGATATGTCGACGGGGGAGTTCTGCGTTGAAAATCTTACGGCTGACACGGCCGAGGCCACGATTGCCCGGGTATCCCCCCGCGAGCTCTTGATCTCGGAGACCTTGTCGGGTGACGGACTGCCGCCCTACTTGGTTGACTCGGATCAATTGACAATCGTGCCCGACCAAAGCTTCCGCGTTTCGGGTGCCGAGAAAGGTCTGGCTGAGCGGTTCGGCGTTAAAACGCTTAGCGCTTTTGGCGACTTCGAAAGAAGCGAGCACGCCGCGATGACCGCCCTCATTGAGTATATAGACTTAACGCAAATGGGCCGCATGCCGGCCATTAATCCTCCCAGTCGCGTCACGTCCGGGGATCGCATGACGATTGATGCGGCGACACAATCGAACCTTGAACTTGTGACAAAACTCTCCGGCACGCCGGAGGGCAGCCTGAGTCATACCATGGATGTCACCCTGACGGGCGCCGGGTCACGCCTGCTGAAGCAATGGCTTGTGTCCCCGCTAACCCAAGTGCCTCAAATCAATGATCGTCTGGATGCGGTCGAATTCGCTCTCTTCCAAGAAGACTTTCGAGCCGAAGTGCGCGAGATCCTCGCGAAGTGTCCGGACATGTCTCGCCCATTGTCCAGATTGTCGTTGGATCGCGGCGGTCCGCGTGATCTTGCGGCGCTGAGACAAGCACTGGAGTGCGCGGCGAGACTGCACGCGGTCGTTTCTCAATTCGCAGACGGATTAGTTTCAATTCCGGCGTTGACCGCGCATTTGACAAGCGACCTCAATTCATTTGCCGAGTTAACGGAGGTTTTGGGGAGCGCCCTCAGCGAAGAGCTTCCCTTTCATGCCCGAGATGGTGGATTTGTGGCGGCCGGATATTGTGCCGATCTCGATGAAACGCGAAAGCTAAAAGAAGATAGCCGACAGCTGATCGCTGCCATGCAAGCCGAACTGCAATCCGAAACTGGGCTCAAGTCGCTCAAAGTTCGCCACAACAACATGCTGGGTTACTATATCGAAGTTCCCTCAAGGCAGGCCGAGCCTTTGCTGCAGCCGCCTCTCTCGGACCGGTTCATCCATCGCCAGACCATGGCCAATGCCCTTCGCTTTACCACCCTCGAACTCAGCGAACTCGACCGAAAGATCTCGCAAGCTTCCGATCAAGCCCTCCAGCGCGAATTGGAGATATTCGATGAATTGAAAACAGCGATTCTGGAAAAACGCACGGCCATTTCCCAGGCGGCCGGCTCCCTGGCCCAGATGGATCTTCTTACAGCCCTTGCAGAGCTTGCCCATGACCGCAATTACGTCCGTCCCATCCTGACCAAGGACAAGCGCTTTGGCATTACGGCCGGAAGGCACCCCGTGGTGGAAGACGCTCAGGCAGGCGCGCAAGAATTCGTCGCGAACGATTGTGATCTAGGCGATGAGGGTCAGCGACTGTGGCTGGTGACGGGTCCCAATATGGCGGGCAAGTCGACATTTTTACGCCAAAACGCGCTCATTGCGATCATGGCTCAAATGGGCTCGTTCGTTCCTGCGGAAAGGGCTGAAATCGGTACGATCGATCGCTTGTACAGCCGGGTGGGCGCTGCCGATGACCTAGCGCGTGGCCGTTCGACGTTCATGGTTGAAATGGTCGAAACGGCCGCAATTCTTAATCAGGCCACTGAGAACTCGCTCGTCATCCTTGATGAAGTGGGGCGCGGCACGGCAACGTTCGATGGTCTCTCCATTGCTTGGGCCGCCCTTGAGCATCTTCATAATTCAACGAAGTGCCGCACGCTGTTCGCCACGCACTTCCATGAACTCACCCGCCTTGCACAAAACCTGAAATACATGAAGAACGTGACCATTCGGGTGAAGGAGTGGAAAGGAGATCTCGTTTTTCTCCACGAAATTGCCGAAGGCGCGGCGGATCGGTCTTACGGGATCCAAGTGGCGCGGCTTGCCGGATTGCCGCCCGGCGTGACCGCAAGAGCCGAACAGATCCTGAAGGCCCTCGAAAAAGACCAAGAGTCGAACAAGGCGGCGTCCGCTATAGAGGAATTGCCTCTATTTGCTGGTCTGAGCGAACCGCCACCTTCGAGCGATCCAAGTCCGGTCGATGACATGCTGGCGGAGATTGACCCGGACCGCTTAACGCCGCGTCAGGCGCTGGACGCGCTTTACGCTTTAAAAGATGCCGAGACCCGTTAATATCTGCATCGCTAACTGCAGTTGAGAGAGAAGCAGCCCGCATGTCAGACTTGCCACCTTTCATGGACGGAGAAGCCATTCGGGCCGATCTGACGACGATCGCGCTTTCGGAAGACCTTTCTGAAGCTGAGCGGCGCACATCTGTTCTCGATTACTTGCGCCGGCTGCGCGAACAGGGGTTGAAATCTGCGGAACAAGATCTGAATGAAGGGACCGATGGCCGGGAGGTCGCAAGGTTCATTTCACGCCTTCATGACCTCCTGATCCAGGTCCTGTACGATTACACGACTGTCCACATGTACCGCTCTCGAAATCCAACGCAGGCAGAGCGCTTTAGCATCGTCGCCGTGGGCGGTTACGGCCGGGGCGACTTGGCGCCCGGATCCGACATCGATCTTCTCTTTTTGTTGCCCTACAAGCAAACACCATGGGGAGAGAGCGTCGTCGAATTCATGCTCTACATTCTCTGGGACCTGGGGTTGAAGGTCGGGCATTCGACGCGGACGATAGACCAATGTATCCGTCTCTCGATAGAAGACATCACGATACGGACGTCTTTGTTGGAGATGCGCTACTTGTGGGGCGATGAAACGCTCTTTCAAGAGCTCAAAGACGCCTATTGGTCAAAAGTCGTTGAAGGCACTGAGGGCGAATTCGTCCAGCTGAAATTGCAGGAAAGGGACCTCCGCCACGAGAGAGCAGGATCGTCCAGATATCTCGTGGAGCCCAATCTCAAAGAAGGCAAGGGCGGCTTAAGGGATCTCAACACCCTCTTCTGGATTGCCAAGTACATCTACAATGTCGATGAGGATCACAAACTACTAGAGATTGGCCTACTGACGGATGAAGAATACAACATGCTCGTCCATGCCTATTCGCACCTCTGGACCGTGCGCTGTCATCTGCACTTTCTTCGCGGGCGAGCCGAGGAGAAACTCACGTTCGACGTCCAACCGGAATTGGCAGAGCGGCTGAACTACGAGGATACCGAAGCACAGTCTGCCGTCGAACTCTTCATGAAGGACTATTTCTGGGTCGCCAAAAATGTCGGTGACTTAACGCGCATATTCTGCGCTTCGCTCGAAGATCGTTATTCCATTCGGTGGCCGAGATTACGGCGCCTTCTCGGCTTCACCGGGCGGCGTAATCTGGATCAAGAAGGGTTCTTCATAGAAAACGGCCGATTGAATATCGAGGGACCCGAAGTGTTCCAGGAGGATCCTATCAATTTGATCCGGCTCTTCCACATTGCGGACCAAAAGTCGGCGGACATTCACCCCGAAGCCCTTCGTGTTGTAAAGCAGCACCTTCATCTGATTGACGATCCGTTTCGAGAGAACAAAGAGGCGAACGCGATCTTCCGCGACCTGCTGACCTCCGAACGGGATCCGGAATGGGAACTCCGCCGCATGAGCGAAGCCGGCGTGTTGGGCCGTTTTGTGCCGGAATTCGGCAAAGTAGAAGCGATGATGCAGTTCAATATGTATCATCATTACACGGTAGATGAGCACACAATTCGAGCAATGGGCATCTTGTCCCAGATCGAACGGGGAGAATTCAAAGACGAGCACCCTCTCTCTCACGAGATCATTCATAAGATCCATGACCGGGACATTCTCTTTGTCGCGTTGTTTTTGCACGATATTGCTAAGGGACGCCCGGAAGATCACTCCGAAGCAGGTGCAGAAATTGCGCTGTCCTTTTGCCCGCGGTTGGCCATGACGAACAAGCAGACCGAAACCGTATCTTGGCTGGTCAAGCACCACTTGTTAATGAGCGAGTTTGCTCAGAGCAGAGATATTTCGGATCCGCAGACAATAGCGGCCTTTACCAAAACAGTTCAGTCTACGGAGCGATTGCGCTTGCTTTTGGTGTTGACTGTCGCCGATATACGTGCCGTGGGTCCCGGTGTCTGGAATGGTTGGAAAGGCCAGCTTCTTCGCGATCTATACTATGAAGCCGAAAACGTTCTCCAGCATGGTCAAGCGCCCGGCAGCGCCTCACACCAGGCGCACAGGGTTGAAGAGGCAAAAGAGGCCCTGCGCGCTCGTTTCTCCGGTTGGTCAAAATCAGACATCGAAACGGCGCTGTCACGCCATGGCGACAGCTATTGGTTATCTTTTGATACAGACTCGCATTTTCGGCATGCTGACGCTCTGCGTTCCGGTGAGCAAGCGGGAGAAGATGTGGTTGTGACCCATGCCTCTGATCCCTTCCAATCCATCACCGAACTGATGGTCGTCACCGATGACCGATTGGGTTTGTTTTCAGGGCTTGCGGGCACCCTCTCCATGAACGGGGCCACCATCAAAGACGCCAAGATCTTCACCACCAAAGACAACAAAGCCCTCGATGTGTTCTATATCCAAGACACCCAAGGCAAACCCTTTGATGATCAATCGCGCCTCGCGCGTTTGATCGACGGCGTAAAAGGTCTGGCGCGCCAAGAGCTTGATCCGGCAGACAAGATCCCGCGCCCCAAACTGGGCAGCCGCGAACAACCTTTCACAGTCGAGACTCAGGTCGTGTTCGACAACGACGTGTCGGACATTTACACGGTTCTCGAGGTCACGAGCAGAGACCGACCCGGACTCTTGTACGACCTGACCCAAGCGCTCCTAAAGCTTCAGATTTCACTCGTCTCGGCTCACATTGCCACATACGGTGAAGAAGCTGTCGACGTTTTCTATGTGAAGGACCGGGCGGGACGAAAGATCAACAAAGAGACCGATCAAGAGGCCGTGCGCAGCGACATCGTCAAAGCCGTCGATCAATATAGCTTGCAATCGGCAAACGCTGCTGCTTGAACCGTGCCCCGCGGGCCTTCCAATAAACACAATTGAAACACTTACTCTCTCAAGGTGCGAGCCGTCGTGTGAGACAAGGAGCTCTTGAATGAACTTACTCCGCAGCACCGCGACGGTCGGCGGAATGACAGCCATCAGCCGCGTGTTGGGGTTTGTGCGAGACGTGTTGATTGCGGGCACGCTTGGAACGGGTCCCATAGCAGATGCGTTTTTCGTCGCCTTCCGCTTTCCAAATTTGTTTCGACGATTTTTTGCCGAAGGCGCCTTCAACGCCGCATTCGTTCCGCTGTTTTCCGAGGATCTAAAGACCAAAGGACCCGATGCGGCGAAACAATTCGCCGGAGAAGCCCTCAGTCTCCTTACGTTTGCGCTCCTGGCGTTTACCGCGTTGGCGCAAATCGCAATGCCCTGGGTCATCCATGTCATTGCGCCGGGCTTCTCCGACGATCCCGAAAAGTTCGACTTAGCTGTGCTCTTTACACGGATTACAACGCCTTATCTTCTCTTTGTCTCGTTGCTGGCCGTTCTCTCGGGCATATTGAATTCCCTCGGCCGCTTTGCTGTCGCGGCGGCGGCTCCAACCCTACTCAATGTGGTATTGATTGGTGCGCTGCTGTTTGCGACGCCCTACTTCGAGACACCGGGCCATGTCCTCGTCTGGGGAGTTGCGTTTGCGGGAGTCATTCAGTTCCTGGCCGTGGCATGGGGGGCCCGGCGCTCAGGCATGTTGCCTCGGCTGCACGCCCCGCGCCTGACGCCGCGCGTCAAGAAACTGATCGCGCTTGGCATTCCGGGCGTGATCGCTGGTGGGATCGTCCAGATCAACTTGGTGGTTGGTCAAATCATCGCGAGCATCGAGGACGGTGCAGTTGCAGCCTTGAGCTATGCCGATCGAGTCTATCAATTGCCTCTTGGCCTGATTGGCGTGGCGATGGGTGTGGTTTTGTTGCCCGAACTCTCACGCCGGCTCTCTGATGAAGATTTTTCAGGTGCGCTCGAGTCCCAGAATCGAGCGCTGGAAATTACGCTTTTGTTGACATTGCCGGCGGCGGTTGCGCTTTTTGTGATCCCTTTTCTCGTCACAAAGGTCCTGTTCGTCACGGCACCCACTGTGCTTTTGGGGGGCAGCCAATTTAATTTGAACGATGCGACAATCACCGGACAGGCCTTGGCGGCGTTTGCGGTGGGGCTGCCCGCCTTTGTTCTGATCCGTGTATTTCAGCCAGGTTTCTTTGCCCGCCAAGACACAAGGACGCCGATGATATTTTCTGCCATCAACACTGCCATCAATATCGCCCTTAGTATCTATCTCTTCCTAATTCTTAAGATCGGAATCATGGGCATTGCCATAGCAACGTCTGCGGCCGCTTGGGTAAATGTGGCCCTGTTGGCAGGCACGCTCGCCAGGAGGGGGCTGTACAAGATGGACGGGCGCATAAGATACCGCTTGCCGCGGATCGCGTTGGCAAGCGTTATTATGGGCGGCGTTCTATTCGCACTGCAGTCAGAGCTGCAGGGATGGGCCAATGGGACGGCACTTCAACAAGTGCAGGCTTTGGGAATTCTGGTTGGGACTGGCGTGCTCTTGTTCTTTGTCATGGCCCACCTCACCGGCGGCACGCGTCTCAACGAATTCGTCGGAGCCTTTCGGCGCAGCACATAAGATTTTCATTAGTTTGGACCCTTGGCAGCCGGTTGCAAAGGGGCCACATAAACGCCATAACCGCGCCCGGGATTTAGGAAAATGTCGGAACAAACTATCACCTACCAGGGACCAGAACGGGTCTTCTCCGGTGTACAGCCCACGGGCAACCTCCATCTGGGAAACTATCTCGGGGCCATCAAGCGGTTCGTCGACCTTCAGCATGAGTACAACTGCTTATATTGCGTTGTTGACCTTCACGCGATCACTGTTTGGCAAGACCCCCGTGAGCTGAGGTCCAGCACACGGGAAGTAGCAGCCGCTTTCATTGCAGCCGGCGTTGATCCGGAGCGGAGCATCATCTTCAATCAAAGCGCTGTTTCAGCCCATGCCGAACTGGCCTGGATATTCAATTGCGTGGCCCGCATGGGATGGCTCAACCGGATGACTCAGTTCAAGGACAAGGCCGGCAAGGACAAGGAGAATGCTTCCGTCGGATTGTTCGCCTACCCCAATCTAATGGCGGCGGATATTTTGGCATATAAGGCAACGCACGTACCCGTAGGAGACGACCAGAAGCAGCATCTGGAACTGAGCAGGGATATAGCCCAGAAGTTCAACAATGATTTTGACGCGCCCGGTTTTTTTCCCTTGCCCGAGCCGCTGATCGCCGGCCCGGCGACCCGGGTCATGAGCTTGCGTGACGGCTCTGCAAAGATGAGCAAATCCGAAAAATCCGACCACTCACGGATCAATTTGTCGGATGATGCAGACGCGATCGCAAAGAAGTTCAAGAAGGCCAAGTCCGACCCGGATCTTCTGCCTGCGAGCGTGGACGGCCTGAGAGAAAGGCCCGAAGCGGAAAACCTGCTGGGCATATTCGCGGCTTTATCCGATCGTGCGATCGAAGACGTTGTCGAACAGTTTGCTGGGCAACAATTTTCGTCTCTCAAAAACGAATTGACCGATCTGGCTATCTCGGTTTTGGAACCGATCCGCGGTGAGATGGACAAGCTATTGGCCGACCAGGACGAATTGGACAAAGTGCTGGCATCAGGTGCAGGGCGTGCGGACGAAATTGCCCAGCCAATTCTAAGTGAGACGAAGCGGATTGTCGGGCTCATCTAAATGACAAGAGTGAACGATCAGGTGCAATAGAGCGATCATGCAAATCTCACAATCAATTCGGCAAGCGAGTTCCGGCGCGAAACGGTCGTGGGGCAAGATTCAAGACCGGATAGCCGCCGCCGATCCGGAGACTTTACGTCGTTGGGCAATTCGTCTACTGACGATCGTCTCTATCGGTATTGTCTACTACTATACAATTGGCGTGATTTGGTCCCACAAGATCGACGACGATTTGTCGTTCGCGATCCCTGAAGGAGAGTTGCCGGCGGGTGGCAGCCGCACCGTCGCGATGACCACAGCGCTTATTGGTCGTGAAGTAGATGAAAACAGTTGGGTCGCGAACGATCCGTTTTTTATGCCTACATCTATGCTCGACAATATGAAACACTATCAAATGGGCATTGTCAGCGCGCTCGCGAGATTCTGTTTCGAGCTCACCGATCAGATCGGGCGCACGCGAGGATCGAGCCAAGCGGACAACGATCTCCAAACCGCTTCGGGTCTCCTGCAATATGATGGGACCATTTGGGTGTGGGATCCGTCGGTAAGTTGGATGCTCAGGGCGGCCGCCGAAGAACAATACCGGGCAGCGCGTAAGTCTCTCCTGGCCTACAATCAGCGCTTAGGAGACGGTACGGCCGTGTTTGAGAAGCGGGCCGACAATCTTCTCGCGACGTTGGACCGGATTGCCCTCGACATTGGCTCATCTTCTGCGGCCATCGATTCCAAGATTGCCAAGGACAGTGGAAATCTCATTGATGTGGAAGCAGATAACTTGTTCTACAATATCAAGGGTCAGATGTATGCGTACCATCTGATCCTCCGCGAGCTGCGGACGGATTACGAGCTTGTCGTCCAGGAAAAGAACTTGGGAACGGCCTATCAGCAGTTGCTCGACAGTTTCGCGAGCACGGCCAAGCAGCAACCGTTTGCGGTAATGAACGGAAAAACCGACGCTCAACTCATGCCGAGCCATTTGGCGGCCCAGGGCTTTTACTTGCTTCGCGCGCGCACGCAATTGCGCGAAATTACGAACATTCTGCTGAAATAAGCGTCGATATAGCGAGCCCGAAGAGCACCTTGCCCTTCGCCGTATGACCTGGCAAATTTAACTCATGAGCGAACCTAAAGACTCCTCGGCGCAGGACAAGTCCTCCCGCAAGTTTCTCGTGGTTGTGGACGAGACTCCCGAATGCGAAGTAGCGATCTACTTCGCATCCCGTCGCGCGGCAAAAACAAAGGGCCGCGTGGCTCTGTTGTACGTCGTTCCGCCTGCCGACTTTCAACACTGGCAATCTGTTAAGGAAGTCATGGAAGACGAAGCGCGCGATGACGCCGACAGAATTCTCCAAAACCTGGCAGAAAATGTAAAAAACACCTCGGGCGCGATGCCGGAACTAATCATTCGCGAGGGCAACACCCGCGAAGAAATCCACGCGCAAATCGATGAAGATCCCCGCATCAAGATTCTGGTCTTGGGGGCTGCATCGGGAGGATCAAGTCCTGGACCGCTCGTGAGTTCATTGGCCAAAGGCGGGTTTGTCGACGATGTGGGCCAGGGCAGGGCGGTCCCCGTAACGGTTGTTCCTGGAAATCTCTCAAAAGAAGAACTGGACGAACTTGCTTAAAGGGAAGTGGCCCAGCCGCATAACGTTCTTGACCCCGAGGCCGAAAATACCCAAGTGTGTCGGAAAGTGACCGATTTCGAGGATTCCTATGTTCATTCAAACAGAAGCAACACCTAATCCCGAGACCCTGAAGTTTATCCCGGGCGAAGATGTTCTTGGCGATGGAAATGTGCGGGACTTTAGCGATGTTGAAAGTGCTGCGGCCTCGCCGCTTGCCGCTGCGCTGTTCGCGCTTGGTACTGTTAAGCGCGTCTTTTTCGGCTCTGACTTCATCACGGTCACCAAAACAGAAGGCGAATGGCAACATTTGAGACCGTCGATCCTCGGGCTCATCATGGATCACTATACGTCCGGGCGGCCGATGCTGGTCGGAGAGGCGGCGGAGGCTTCCACGCAATCATCCAAAGAATATGATGAAGAAGAAGCCGAAATAGTTGATCAGATCAAAGAGCTTCTTGACACGCGTGTTCGTCCCGCTGTCGCGCAAGATGGCGGTGATATTGTTTTCCACGAATATGATGATGGCGTCGTATTTCTAACGATGCGCGGGGCTTGCGCCGGATGCCCCAGTTCGGCAATGACGTTGAAAGCCGGGATCGAAAACTTGTTAAAACACTACGTGCCCGAAGTAACTCGCGTTGAACAAGTCGAAGCCTACTAAGGAGATGAGCGGGATCGTGAACAAGCCGATAAATGACCAGAGTCTCGACACGTTGTTCCGCGAAGCGCGCAGCCAGAACGCATGGAAAGATGAACCGGTTGGCGAGACCCTTGTCCAAGCGATTTACGACTTGATGCGATGGGGGCCTACCAGCGCCAATTGTAGCCCGGCACGATTTGTTTTCTTGACGTCCAAAACAGCTAAGGAGCGCCTCAAGCCATTCTTGCTAGAGAATAACGTCGACAAAGTGATGCGCGCTCCCGTCTGCGCAATTATCGCCCATGATCTTGAGTTCTTTGAAAAGATACCGCAGCTCTTCCCGCATAATCCTGAGGCCAAGGATTGGTTTTCAGGGAACGAAGAACTGGCGCGAACAACGGCATTTCGAAATGGTTCGCTCCAAGGCGCCTACTTTATGATCGCCGCGCGCGCATTGGGTCTTGATTGCGGCCCCATGTCTGGTTTTGACAATGAGGGCGTAGATCAAGAGTTCTTTCGGGGCGGGACGATCAAATCCAACTTCCTTTGTTCCATCGGCTACGGTGATCCAACTGGAGTCTTTGATCGGTCTCCCCGTCTCTCGTTCGATGAAGCCTGTCAAGTCTTGTAGCTTGAGACTCAGCCGTTCCGCTGGCATTAGTGTGAACACAGATGAACGTATTGGCTTTCGACACGGCTATGGGCGCATGCTCAGTTGCCATCTTGAAATCGGGAAACCTTGTGGCGCATCACTTCGAGGAACAACCTCGAGGCCACGCGGAAACCTTGGTTCCCGCGATCGAGTCTTGTTTCCGCTGTGCCAAACTGGAAATGAGTGTGATTGACCGTGTTGGCGTCACTGCCGGCCCGGGCACATTTACGGGCATTCGTGTCGGACTTGCGACGGCGCGCGCGCTCGTCCTCGGAACGCGCGCTCGGATCGGCAGTGTATGCACGCTCCAAGTATTGGCCAAAGGCTTGACACAGAGTATCGGTTCTAAAGTGCGATCTCCGCGGTCCGTTCTGGTGCCCGTCTGCGATGCCCGGCGCGGAGAGGTTTATCTTCAGGTCTTTGATGGCCAAGCACAGCCCTTATCGGAACCAATGGTTTTGCCCGTAAAGAGCGCCGGCGAGCATGTTGAGGCGCTTGCTAAGGCCGACGACAGAGTATTGTACTTCGGATCTGGTGCTGACCTCATTTCCCCATACCTCGCAGGGCGTGAAGCGCTCAAATATGAAACAGGCCATCCCGTTCATCCTGACGCCAAAAACTTGGCAAGCCTAGTGCTCGAAATGCAAGATGCGGAACTGGGTATTCCCAGCCCGATCTACTTGCGGCCGCCGGATGCAAAGCTCCCAGGGTCCAAATGACGGTTGTTTCCTGTCCGATTGAGATCGTCGGGGTCGGTCCTGAAGCCGCGCAACTGCTCTCTGAGCTTCATGCGAGATGCTTTGCCTCGGGCTGGTCCTCAATTTCGATGCAGCACCTCCTCCACCTGCCCACAACCGCTGCGTGGTTGGCAAGTAACGCGGCACCGTGCGGCTTTGTCGTATTCTCCCGAGTGCCGCCCGAGGCTGAAATCATCACAATTGGAACGCTTCCCGCTAGGCGAAACACACAGATCGCGCAGCGCCTACTTTCCCATGCGTTCACTCAGCTCAGAGATGAAAGAATTGAGCTCATTCATTTAGAAGTGAGAGAGGGAAATACTGCAGCCGTTGGGCTTTACCTGAAATTGGGGTTTCGCGAAGTTGGTCGGCGTCCTAACTATTATTCGGTGGGGACAGAACGTGAAGACGCACGTTTGTTCCGGCTCCAGCTGTGATCGCGGTATCTATAGCCAAGATTATGAAACTTGCTATATAAAGCTTTACAACGAACTCCAACCTTGAGCAGCGAATGACAGACCGATTGGAAAAACTTTGTGAGCAAAAGGGCATGCGCATGACGGAACAGCGTCGCGTTATAGCACGGGTGCTGTCCCAATCAGACGATCATCCCGATGTTGAAGACTTGTATCGCCGGGCAACGAGAGTTGACCCCAAAATAAGTATCGCAACTGTGTATCGCACGGTCCGCTTGTTCGAAGAGGCCGGTATATTGGAACGCCACGATTTCCGCGATGGACGCGCGCGCTACGAAGAGATCTCGAAAGATCACCATGATCATTTGATCGACGTTCAGACGGGGAAAGTGTACGAATTTCACAATGAAATGATTGAAAAGCTGCAAACGGAAATCGCCGAGGAGCTAGGGTTCAAGCTGGTCGATCATCGTCTCGAGTTATACGGCGTTCCACTGAACAAAACGGCCGACCAAGATGATTAGTCTACGGTCGCGTTGAGGCTTATGCCTGAGTTTCAGTTTACAGACGAAAAATTGCTCTAATGTCCAAAAAGCTGTACATCAAGTCGTTTGGGTGTCAGATGAACGTCTACGACTCGGATCGCATGATTGATGTCATGGCGCCCCATGGCTATGCCCAGACCGATGAACCAGAAGAGGCGGACCTAATTGTTCTGAACACCTGCCACATTCGCGAGAAGGCAGCGGAAAAAGTGTATTCTGAACTGGGGCGCCTTAAGCCCATAAAGACTGCCCGAGAGCGCTCTGGCGAGCGGACTTTGATTGCCGTGGCGGGATGCGTGGCTCAAGCTGAAGGGGACGAGATCAAGCGCCGCCAACCTATGGTCGATCTGGTTTTCGGGCCTCAGACCTATCACAAATTGCCGGGCTTTGTGGCTCAAGCCTTGGCCGATGAAGAGTTTCATTCGTCCACGGAATTTCCGGTGGAGGAAAAGTTTGAGCAGTTGCCGGCCCCTTCGCACGGCGTTGGGCCGTCAACCTTTCTGACGATCCAAGAGGGCTGTGACAAATTCTGCACGTTCTGCGTTGTCCCTTACACCCGCGGCGCTGAGTTTTCTCGTCCGGCCAATGCCGTTCTGGACGAGGCGGCATCCTTCGCGTCCCGGGGCGTGAGGGAAATCACTCTGCTCGGCCAAAACGTGAATGCCTACCGCGGCGAGGCCGCTCTGGGTCAAGGGGGACAATGGTCCCTCGCCCAACTTGTCGTCGCCTTGGCTGAAATCGAAGGGCTTGAACGCATCCGGTATACCACAAGCCATCCCCGCGATATGACGGACGACTTGATTGAAACACACGCCTCATTAACGAAACTGATGCCCTACCTCCACTTGCCTGTTCAGTCCGGCTCTGACCGCATTCTTAAGGCCATGAATCGAGGTCATTCCGCGCAAGACTATGTAAAAGTGATAGAGCGGGTTCGAGCAGCCAGGCCTGACATTGCGTTGTCGTCCGATTTTATCGTTGGATTCCCTGGCGAAACAGACAAAGACTTTGAACAGACTTTGGCACTGGTTAGGGAAATTGGATACGCGCAATCGTTTTCTTTCAAGTACAGTCGGCGGCCGGGAACACCGGGGGCAGATATGCCCGCGCAAGTGCCGGAGGCCGTGAAGTCTGAGCGCTTAGCAGCGCTCCAAGCTTTGCTGTCCGAGCAGCAGATTGCTTTCAACACCTCTTCGATCGGGCAAAAAATGGCGGTTCTGCTTGAAAAACCGGGGCGCCATGAAGGCCAGATTGTGGGCAGATCTCCCTATCTCCAGTCGGTCCAAGTTGATACGAATGAGCAAGATATTGGCCGTATAGTGGATGTTCGCATTACCGAAGCTTTAAACCATTCGCTGAGGGGCAAGATAGCGCAAGAAACGGATATGGGGATACAAGGCAGTCGGATCCAGCCATGTGTGTCCTGAGACAACAAACGAATTTTGGGGATTGAGTGAGCACAGCGTCCAAAAAAACATCTGAAGAATCTCTATCGGTAACGATCGATAACCCTCAGCACCTGACAGAACTGTGTGGGTATAACGACAAACACTTAGCGATTGTCGAGCAAGAAACGGACGTTCTAATTAATCCGCATGGAAATCGGTTGTTTATCAATGGCTCACCTTCAAGCTGTCTTGTCGCCCAGGCGGTCTTCAACGAACTCATGCAGCGGCTGGAAAGAGGATTGTCCGTTGAAGAAGATGATGTCTTGGCCGCAATTCGTCTGGCAACAAATGGCGGCGGTGCGGAGCTGATTACCACCTCATCTGACAGATATTTGGTGAATACGCGCAACAAGACGATTTCGCCGCGATCACCGCAACAGGCCAAATACATAGATGCGCTGAAAAAGCACGATATGGTATTCGGAATTGGTCCTGCCGGGACGGGCAAGACCTATCTGGCGGCCGCCTTCGGCATCTCCCTTCTGCTCAAAAAGCAAGTGGAGCGGCTCATCCTGTCGCGTCCCGCCGTCGAGGCGGGCGAACGTTTGGGATTCTTGCCTGGCGACATGAAAGAGAAAGTCGATCCCTATCTGAGGCCGCTCTATGATGCGCTGCACGACTTCATCCCCAAAGATCAAGTTACGCGCAAGCTGGACGCGGGCGAAATCGAAGTTGCACCTTTAGCGTTCATGAGGGGGAGGACACTCTCCAAGGCGTTTGTGATCCTTGATGAAGCTCAAAATACAACGCCCATGCAGATGAAGATGTTTCTGACCCGGTTGGGTGAACACTCCAAGATGGTCGTCACAGGCGATCCCACCCAGATCGACTTGCCCCAAACCGCAGGCGAACGCCGGCCCCGCTCGGGATTGGTCGAGGCGGTCGGGTTGCTAGAAGGGGTTAAAGGCGTCGCATTCACCAGATTCACTGACAAGGATGTTGTTCGTCATCCTTTGGTATCACGGATTGTGAAGGCCTATGAACGGCAAGACGGCGCCTCTTAGCGGCGTGGCGGTTCCAGAAAAAGACGGTGTTTCTCTTGAGGTGGATGTCGCGATCCGCGCACCCGTCTGGCGCGAGCATATCCTAGACATCGAGCTGTTTACGAAAAGGCTGGTTAAGACTACAGTTGCCAATGTGATGTGCGACGACCAGTTGAATCACGCGATGGGCACGACCAGCGGAGAATGTTCGGTGGTATTCGCCGACGATGCGTTCGTCTGCGACCTTAACCGCGACTACAGAGGACGCAACAAAGCCACCAACGTGCTTTCGTTCCCGGGTGTTCCCGTCCCGCTAGGGCCCCATCGCGCCTGGGGCGATGTTGTTATTTCCATAGAGACGGTTTGCAAAGAAGCCGAAGAACAAGGCAAATCCGTTGCGGATCATACAGCGCATTTGCTGGTTCATGGTGTTCTTCATCTTATGGGAATGGATCATGTGGATGAGTCGGAAGCGCACGCAATGGAGAACATGGAAGTCAAAATTCTAGATCAGCTGTCCATCAAAAATCCTTATGAAGCCGATTGACCATGTCCCCCGTTAAGCCGCTTTTGCTTCGTCCTCGTTTGTGTCCCGCTGTTCTCTACCGCGGCCCATCGTTTTGCATGTGGGATTAGGACATGGCGACGGTAGATCACACACAAAATGGCTCCGACGCAGGCCGCAAGTCCGATGGCGGATTGGCTCGGCTTTGGACACGCTTCCGAGCGCGCTTCGCGGGAAGGCCAACGGACACGCCCTTACGCGAAAGCCTGGATGAAGCCATCGACGAGGCTATAGAAGAGCGTACATCTGCCGATGATCAGCTCCGTGACGAAGAGCGGGTCATGATTCAAAATATCGTCAAATTTGGCGGCATCCGTGTGGAGGATGTAATGGTCCCGCGCGCCGATATCGTCGGTGTAGAGATTGATACAACCATTCAGGAGTTGGCGAAGATTTTCGAACAGGCTGCTCATTCCCGCCTGCCTGTCTACCGTGAGAGCCTCGACGACCCAGTGGGAATGGTTCACATCAAAGATCTCATCGGCTGTATGATTCGCGAGGAAAGCGCGGCGTCAGGTGCGCCCACCACAATCTCTTCCATCAAGCGTGAAATCCTGTTCGTACCTCCCTCAATGCCCATCGTCGATTTGCTTTTGCGCATGCAGGCGACGCGAATTCACATGGCGTTGGTCATTGATGAGTATGGCGGTACCGACGGACTGGTGACGATTGAGGATCTGGTCGAAGAGATTGTCGGAGAAATTGAAGATGAGCATGATGAGGAAGAGGCAACGCTAATTAACCGAACGTCTCCCAGCCGGATCGACGCTGATGCGCGCGCCAAGATCACGGACCTTGAGGAGCTCTTGAAGTGCTCCTTAAGTCTGCCCGAGCGCGAGGAGGACATCGATACGTTGGGTGGGCTCGTATTTTCCTTAGTCGGCCGAGTGCCACAGAGAGGCGAACTGATTGCCCACCCCGCTGGTCTAGACTTTGAGGTCGTTGACGCGGACCCAAGACGCATAAAGCGGCTCCGCATAGACGTTAAGGACGACTTACAAAAAGATCTTGGGGACCAAAGGTTAACCCAAGAGTCACGCGGCGTCCGGACAAACGGGGCGCGCAGGAACGGGTCTCAAGATATTGGCTGACTCGAGCCGAGAGCGCATTGCCCTGAGTGCATGTCCTCAACGCAATTGGGGATGGGATCCGATTAACCGTCCCGATGCGAGCAATTCTAAGAATCCAGAGCCCGAGTTTGAGTCCATCAAAGTCGGATCACCTCCAGCGGTTGAATGAAACGGGCGCAGACGGAATGATCGACGGTGCAGGCGCAATTCGGTCGACGCTGCGCGGGCAAGCTCGTCGACTTTATCACTGGACCAACCATTTAGCAGGATGGCGCCGCTTGACGGCAACATTTATCCTCGGGTTGATTGCGGCCTTCTCGCTGCCGCCTTACCATTTCTGGCCAGCCGGAATAATTGCATTTAGCACGCTGATCCTAATTCTGGATGGAGTCTACCGGACCCACCGACACGACAAAGCAAGATCGATGGCCGCATTTCAAGTCGGCTTTTGTTTTGGATTCGGTTTCTTCCTCGTCGGCCTCTACTGGATCGGTTTTGCGTTTCTTGTGGATGCAGACACGGTTTGGATGCTGCCGTTTGCGGCTGCCTTAATGCCTGCCTTGCTGTCCCTATTTTCCGGGGCGGCCATGGCGTTGGCCGCAAATTATTGGTCGCTTAGTCCCCATCGTGTGCTGACGTTTTCATTAGCTTGGGTGGTCTTTGAATGGTTGCGTGGCAACATCTTATCGGGCTTTCCCTGGAATTTGGTAGGCTACAGCGTCTCCGATTCGCTGGTTCTGATTCAGTCTACATCAATTTTCGGCATTTACGGCCTCTCGCTGTGTGTCGTTTTGGCGTTTGCGGTGCCCGCGACCCTTTTTCCAGTCTCCCGGCGGAAGGTCCAGTCTCCCGCTTGGCTTATAAGTGTGTCCGCGATCGTGGCGGTCTTGTCTGCATTCGGCGTTTGGCGCACGTCAGCTCATGCGCCCCAGACCCATGCCGATATCTCGATACGGATCGTCCAACCCAGCTTTCCTCAAGCCGAGAAATGGCGCCCCGAAAACCGGGAAACCCTCTTTCAGACCTACATGTCGCTCACACAGCAAGTGGGTTATGACGCCACCACCCACGTGGTTTGGCCTGAGTCGGCTTTGCCATTCGTTTTGTCACGAGCGCCGTTCCATCTAGAAGCCATCGGTGAAATGCTCGGAGAAAGCCGATCACTGATCACAGGAGCCGTACGGTTTGACCGCGAACCCGGCACAAATGACGTCAGGTTCTTCAATTCGGTGCATGTGGTGCGCGGGGGAAGCGTCGAGGCGGATGCCGCAAATGAATTAATTGTTCAAACGTACGACAAACACAAGCTGGTGCCATTCGGCGAATTCGTGCCGCTGGCAGGAGTGTTTCGGGCACTTGGATTGAAGCCGCTCGTGGACAGGTTTGATGGCTACCAACGCGGTCCGGGCAAGCGGACACTCCCCGTTCAGGGAGCGCCGGGATTCGGACCATTGATCTGTTATGAGATTATTTTTCCCGGTGCGGTAACAGCTCCTGACGAGCGACCGGGATGGCTGGTCAACGTGACAAACGATGCTTGGTACGGCGACACGGCGGGACCCAAGCAGCATCTGCTCAAGGCCAGACTCAGAGCCGTTGAGAACGGACTCCCGGTGGTGCGGGCCGCAAACACCGGCATTTCCGCAATCATTGATCCCGTTGGTCGCGTCACCGCAACATTAGATTATGCGGAAGTCGGTTTCCTCGATGGAAGCCTGCCAGTTTCAATGGATCCAACCATCTATAGCGCCGTTGGCGACATTCTTTTTTGGTTTGTGATTTTTTGCAGCGGTGCTTTCGTGATAATATCGCGAGCACGCGAGAGGTGATTGCACGTCAGCGTAGAAAGTTGTTAGAAATCTGGTACTAAATCCAATATTTGTATTTGCCGAACGACTGAATTATGTCAGTTTCCCGACCAGTGATCGAGAAAAGTTGATTCGAAGCGTAAATCCTCTAATGCATGTAGTGCGTAAGTAGAGGCGCTGGGGTCGGTACAATCGTTCCGGTCACTGGGGAAACAAAAACGAACGGGTGAAATTAGTGGCACAGAAGTCTCCCAATCCAATTGATATCTATGTCGGAAGCCGTGTGCGGTTGCGCCGCATGATGGTTGAAATGAGCCAGGAAAAATTGGCCGACCAACTAGGTCTCACTTTCCAACAAGTTCAAAAATACGAAAAAGGCACCAACCGTATCGGTGCAAGCCGCCTCTACGAGATTTCGCAAATCTTGGAAGTACCGGTTCAGTATTTCTTCGAAGGCATTTCAGAACAGGTTGATGTCGAAGAGCCGGACGAATTTGAAGAAGGTGGCAGCGCAGCGTATTTCATGGAGTTTGTTTGCAGCTCTGAAGGCATCCAACTTAATCGGGCATATCATCAGATCGAGAGTCAGCGCACACGCCGTTTGGTTCTGGATCTCATCAAAGGCATCGCCGACGAGGCGGCCGTCACCTAATCACCTCTAAGCACCAATGAAGATTGTCGGCGTGAAGACCACTTGAGCCCTCACGCGCATTCGCTTTTGTCGATTCGTTGACGGGCAGCGGTCTGGCGTGCAAGAAGACACGCTCTTTCAATTTGAGTTTGGAGCCGTTGCAGTGAGAACAGGCAATTTTCTTTTCACCAGTGAAAGTGTGTCCGAAGGGCATCCCGATAAAGTCTGCGATCGCATCTCTGATGCGGTCCTGGACACGTATCTGCAAGAGCAATCGGATGCGCGCGTCGCTGTTGAAACCCTGACAACGACCAATCGGGTTGTCTTAGCGGGAGAAGTAAGAGGGCCCGAGACCATCACGTTCGACCGGCTAGAGAGTGTGGTCCGCGATGCGGTCAAAGAAATCGGCTATGAACAGGATGGGTTTCACTGGCAAAAGAACGAAGTAGATATCTACATCCATGGTCAGTCTTCGGATATTGCCCAGGGTGTCGATTCCTCCGGCAATAAGGATGAAGGCGCCGGCGATCAGGGAATCATGTTTGGCTACGCTTGCCGTGAAACGGATGCGCTGATGCCCGCGCCGATTTACTATTCCCATCGCTTGCTTCAACGACTGGCCGAAGTTCGCCATTCCGGAAAAGAAGCTGGGCTGGGACCGGACTCGAAGAGTCAGGTGACGCTTCAATACGAAAATGGGGTGCCTGTCCGCGCTACCTCGGTCGTCGTTTCCACTCAACACATGGAAGGCTTAACACAAGACGATGTTCGAGAGATCGTGCGGCCCTATGTCCTTGAAGTGCTGCCAGAGGGCTGGATGTGTGATGACAAAGACTTCTACGTCAATCCCACGGGCACTTTCATAATTGGTGGGCCGGATGGCGATGCCGGTCTGACCGGACGCAAAATCATCGTGGACACCTATGGTGGAGCGGCGCCCCACGGTGGCGGCGCGTTTTCTGGCAAGGACCCGACCAAAGTCGATCGCTCTGCCGCATACGCCGCGCGTTATCTCGCCAAAAATGTGGTTGCAGCCGGGCTGGCGGATCGCTGCACGATCCAGCTTGCTTACGCCATCGGTGTCTCCAAGCCACTCTCACTTTATGTCGATCTCCATGAAACCGGTAAAGTGGACGAAGCCAAACTTGGGAGCATCCTCTATGATGCAATGGATCTGAGCCCGCGCGGTATCCGCGAGCATCTTCAGCTGAACAGGCCCATTTACAAGCGCACGTCCGCCTATGGCCATTTTGGCAGAACACCGGATGCCGATGGTGGATTTTCCTGGGAAAAGGAAGATTTGGCCGAAGCGCTGAAATCACATTCAGGCTAAAGTTAACCCACGGTCAAACCTCATTGTGGCGCTGTGGAGACCTCCCCGAGCAATAGGCCCAAAAGAAGACTGTACGGACGACATCGTGTCCATCGTCTCTCTAAGCATCAAGAGAGATTGTACAAAGAACTTCTGCCAAAAATCAGTGTGCCGTTGGGAACGCCCCTTCCCAAAGAGCTTTTTGGACGAACAGGCGACGTGGTGGTGGAGATCGGATTTGGTGATGGCGAGAACCTCGCTTGGATGGCAAAACAGCACAGGGACAAGAACTTCATCGGCTGCGAGCCCTACGTGAACGGCGTCGCCAAACTGGCGGTTGAGATTCACGATAATCAGTTGTCGAATGTTCGAATTTTCCAGGGTGATGCTAGAGATATGCTCGACGCGTTAGCGCCCGATACGGTGTCTGAAATGTTTGTCCTCTTCCCGGACCCGTGGCCCAAAAGGCGCCATCGAAAACGAAGATTGATCTCCAGTGACACGGCAGACACCTTTGCCTCTGTCCTTGAAAAAGGAGGAAAGCTGACGATTGCCACTGATGTAGATGAGTATGCGGCTTGGGTTGTGCGCCACATTGGGTGTCACCCGCGATTTGCTTGGACCGCTGCGTCGGCCGCGGACTGGCGGAGCAGCTCGGCTTCTAGGCCTGAAACCAAGTATGAGTTAAAGGCGAAAGCGGCCGGTCGGCGCTGTTCGTACCTGACATATGTGAGAACGTGAGCCCTGGGAAAATCTACAATCCGATCTTAAGGGAAGTTTTGACGCCTCAAAATACACCTGCTATAAGGTATTCAAAGAGTATGACGTGAGGGAAGTGGGCTGAGGCCCACTTTTTTGTTGGCTGGCCAATAGACTTTGGCCGTTGCGCAGCCGAACCGCTCGAAAAGAGGGGGGCGGACTTGGAACAAAGATGGAAACGAGCGATTTAGCGGACCGGATGATCCCGCCGGCGGATAGGACACTGAGTGCGGTGATTGACTCCATCTCCCCTATATCGGAGGCGATGGGGTTCAGGATCCTGCAGGTGAAATGGGCTGGCGGGAGAGCCAAGACCCTTCAAATCACGGCCGAAAATGAGCTGGGCTCTATGTCGATCGATGAGTGCGCCGAGTTAAGCCGGGCGCTTTCGGCTGTTTTGGACGTAGAAGACCCGATTTCCTCTCCCTATATATTGGAAGTTACCTCACCGGGGATCGATCGGCCATTGCTGTCGATTAAGGATTTCCAAGCGCATCTCGCTCAGCGAGCGAAAATTAAGTTGCGCGAACCGTTAGAGGGCAGGAAGTCCATTCGCGGCACCATTTCATCTGTATCCGATCGTTCTGTGTGCCTGTCGGGTTTTGATGGTTCACGAGATAGCCAGATCGAAGTACCGATTACACTGATGAGCGAAGCGAAACTGCTGATTTCGGACGATCTCATTAATGAGTCCTTGAAAAAGGGAAAACAGAGAAAACGACGCAACCTGGCCAGTCAGGCTGAGAATTGAGGATTGAAATGTCAGAAGCAACTGTCAGCGCCAATCGATTGGAACTGCTTCAAATCGCGGAAGCGGTGGCCCGCGAAAAGTCAATTGATAAACAGATTGTCATTGATGCGATGGCTGAGGCCATTCAGCGCGCGGCCCGTTCCAGGTATGGCGCAGAGAACGATATTCGAGCCGAAATCGATCCCAAAACTGGCGAGACCAAGCTCTTTAGACTGATGCACGTGGTTGAAACGGTCGAGAATGAATCAACCGAAATGGACTTGCAAGAAGCCAAATCAAAAAATGGGTCCGCAGAGCTTGGCGACTATCTCTCTGAACCTTTGCCGCCTGTGGATTTTGGCCGAATCGCTGCCATGACGGCAAAGCAAGTCATCGTCCAAAAGGTTCGGGACGCGGAGCGCGAACGCCAGTACGAAGAGTACAAGGATCGTGCAAATGACATCGTGAATGGGATCGTGAAGAGAACCGAATACGGAAATGTTGTTGTGGATCTAGGCCGGGCGGAAGCGATTGTACGCCGCGACGAACTGCTTCCGCGAGAGGCGTTTCGCAACGGGGATCGAATTCGGGCTCTGATTTATGATGTCCGCCGGGAACAGCGTGGCCCTCAAATATTCTTATCTCGCACACGCCCGGAGTTTATGGCCAAACTCTTCATGCAAGAGGTTCCTGAGATCTACGACGGCATAATCGAGATCAGGTCGGTCGCACGCGATCCCGGCAGCCGCGCAAAGATCGCTGTTATCTCGAACGACAGTTCAATCGACCCTGTGGGTGCCTGCGTCGGTATGCGGGGAAGCCGCGTGCAGGCCGTAGTGAATGAGCTGCAAGGAGAAAAGATCGACATTATACAGTGGTCGGAAGATGCGGCCACGTTCATCGTTAACGCATTGGCGCCGGCCGAGGTCGTCAAGGTCGTTTTGGACGAAGACGCCCGCCGGATCGAAGTGGTTGTTCCCGACGATCAACTGTCTCTGGCGATTGGTCGTCGCGGTCAGAATGTCAGGCTTGCTTCGCAGCTCACGGAATGGGAAATCGATATCCTGACAGAGGCGGAAGAGTCGGAGCGTCGTCAAGAAGAATTCAGACTACGTACGGATATGTTCATACAAGCCCTCGACGTGGATGAAGTCATCGCACAATTGCTGTCCACGGAGGGGTTTACCAATATTGAGGAAGTGGCCTATGTCGAGCTTCAAGAGCTGTCCGAGATAGAGGGATTCGACGAAGAAACTGCCGAAGAGTTGCAGAATCGAGCAAACGATTTCTTGGAGCAAAAAGAGGCGCAACACGAAGAAAAGCGTGTTGGATTGGGCGTCGCGGACGACCTGAAGGAAATCGAAGGCTTAACCACCGAAATGCTGGTGGCCCTCGGCGAAAACGAAGTGCTGACTTTTGAGGATTTTGCTGGCTGTGCAACAGACGATTTGATTGGCTATGACGAAGGTGACGGTGAAGAACGTCAGCATGTTGAAGGAATTCTGGAGAAATTTGAACTGGACCCTGATGAGGCCAATGCCATGATTATGGAGGCTCGCTTGAAGGTTGGTTGGATCTCTCAAGAGGAGTTGGACGCCCTCACTGAAGCCGAAATTGAGTCAGAAGCCGAATTGCCTGAAGAAGAGGCGGTTCAAACAAAAGAACAACCCCGAATTCTGCCGCAGAGTGCTTAAAGACACCATCCGGCGAAAATCAGGGATCTTGAACAGCATAGAAGGAAGAGGAAGCGGCCCGACAGGCGGAAAACTAAGCCAATTTGTGATGAGGGGTCATGGACCCATATGCGCTTTAGCTGGAAGTCGAGAGGCGGGCGCCGAACGGACAGAACAATAGGAATAAAACAATAAGTGTTGATCGTGGTTTAAGCAAAGCTTGGACTGTGCCATTATGGCTTGAGACACAGAACGGAGCGCAAGCTCGTTAGGAAAAGGTTTGCATGAGCGAAACCCAAAATTCGGAAAAAGAAGCAGGCAAAGGGGGGCGGAAGCCGCTGACGCTTAAGAGAAAAGTGGACGCTGGAACAGTGCGCCAAAGTTTCTCTCATGGTCGGACGAAAACGGTCGTTGTTGAAAAAAAACGCAGAAAAACGATCACCCAAAAAGGAACCGCCAAAAAACCCGTCGAAGCAAAGGCGACCGAGCCTGACACGGAAGAAGCTCCCGCAGCGGCTCCGCAACCGGTTCCTCAAGACGACAATCAAGACGCGTCTGCCCGCAATCTGACGAAAGAGGAAATTGCGGCACGCTCCAAGGCATTGGAGGAGGCCAAAGTCGCGGACGCGGAGGCCAAGCGCAGGGAAGCCGAAGAGGCGGAGCAGCGCGCCAAGGAGGAGGCCGAAGCCGAGGCGCGGCGAAAGATAGAAGAAGAGGAGCAGCGGCTCAAAGCAGAAGAAGCAGAGGCCAAAGCTCGTCAAGACACCAAAAAGCGCAAGCCGGCGGAGGAAAAAGAAAGCGCTGAAAAATCGGCCCACGAGGCCAAGCCGACGAAGAAGTCGGATACCGGTAAGAAAGCGCATCGCGAAGAGGAAACATCCAAGCCTATTTCCTCACGTAAGGGCGAACGAAAACGCCGTGAAGGTAAGCTGACGATCAATAATGCTTCGGTGTACGAGGACGAAGAGCGCAGTCGCTCGCTGGCGTCCGTGCGTCGCGCCCGAGAAAAGGAAAAGAAAGCGGCACAGGCGCGCATTGGTGAGCAACAAAAAGTGCTTCGTGAAGTAACGGTTCCCGAAACCATCACTGTCGGTGACTTGGCCAATCGCATGGCGGAAAGTGTCAAAGATGTCGTGCGTAAGCTCATGGAAAACGGCCAAATGCTTACCAAAAACGATGTGCTGGACGCCGATACCGCCGAACTGATCGTTGGCGAGTTCGGCCATGTGATCAAGCGTGTGTCAGAAGCGGATGTTGAAATCGGCTTGGCGGGAGCGGACGACGCCGATGCTGAGCTGCAGCCGCGCGCGCCCGTAATCACCATTATGGGCCATGTCGACCACGGCAAAACGTCCCTGTTGGACGCGCTCCGCGAAACTAATGTGGTCAGTGGTGAAGCGGGCGGAATAACCCAGCACATCGGCGCCTATCAGGTGACGGTGGATGGCGGCAAAAAGATTACATTTCTCGATACGCCCGGCCATGCGGCCTTCACGGCTATGCGCGCCAGAGGAGCCAGCGTGACGGATATCGTCGTCCTCGTGGTCGCCGCTGATGACGGCATCATGCCCCAGTCCATTGAGGCGATTAATCACGCCAAAGCTGCCGAAGCGCCGATGATCGTGGCGATCAACAAAATCGATAAACCGGAAGCCAATCCCGATCGGGTGCGCCAGGAGCTTTTGCAGCATGAAGTGATCTCCGAGGCATTAGGCGGCGAAGTTTTGGATGTAGAAGTGTCCGCGCTTCAAGGGACCAATCTCGATAAACTTCTTGAGGCCATACAATTACAGGCCGAACTGCTCGACTTGAAGGCCAACCCGGATCGATCAGGAGACGGAACCATTATCGAGTCCAAGCTGGACAAGGGCCGCGGCCCGGTCGCGACGGCATTGATTCAGCGAGGCTCGCTTGCCGTGGGTGACATTATGGTAGCCGGCGAACAGTGGGGCAAAGTCCGAGCCTTGGTCAACGATAGGGGTGAGAGCGTCGACAAAGCTGGACCGTCTGTACCAGTCGAAGTGTTAGGTCTTGACGGTACACCGCAGCCTGGCGACGACTTTGCGATTGTCGAAAGTGAAGCCCGCGCGCGCGAAGTGACCGAGTTTAGGTCGCGGAAAGCGAAAGAAGCCAAAGCAGTTAAGACTCAGCGCGGTTCGCTTGAACAGATGATGTCGCAGCTCAAAGAGACCGAACTCAGCGAACTGCCTATCGTGATCAAAGCCGACGTCCAGGGGTCGGCCGAAGCCATTACGACCGCGCTTGAAAAGATGTCGACCGATGAAGTCGCTGCGCGCGTATTGCTTTCAGGCGTAGGTGGAATAACGGAATCCGATGTCATATTGGCGTCGGCCTCAAGCGCGCCCGTTATCGGCTTTAATGTTCGTGCAAACAAACAAGCCCGGGAGCATGCCGCGAGAGAGGGCATTGAAATCCGTTATTATTCGGTGATCTATGATGTCATTGATGACATCAAGGCCGCTATGTCTGGCCTGCTTTCGCCAACGCTGCGGGAAGAGTTCCTGGGCAATGCGGAAATATTGGAAGTGTTCAATATTTCGAAGGTTGGCCGGGTTGCTGGCTGTCGAGTAACGGAGGGCAAAGTAAAGCGCGGCGCGAAAGTCCGGCTCATTCGAGACAGTGTTGTGATCCACGAAGGGTCATTGGGCACGCTTAAGCGGTTCAAAGACGAAGTTAAGGAAGTCGACTCAGGACAGGAATGCGGCATGGGATTCGAGAATTACCAGGACATTCAGCCAGGTGATGTCATCGAATGCTTTGATGTTGAAGAGGTTGCGAGGACCCTCGAGTAAGAAGGCCGCGACACATTGGACGTTGTCTGAACCCTTAGGTCTTGGCCAACGTGCGCCCCAATTGAGATCTGTCGACGAAGTAAAGTACACTGTGGCTAACCGTTCCAAAGGTCTGCACAAGAACGAAAGATCGCAGCGCCAATTGCGCGTGGGCGAGATGCTAAGACGTGCGTTGGTTGACGTTTTCGTTCAAGCCGAAACAAAAGGCCTAGATATCGACACACGATCGATAACGGTAACCGAAGTCCGGGTGAGCCCGGACACCAAGAGAGCGACGGTTTTCTGCCGGGAGTTTGCGGGTGAGCGTCAACATGAAGCGATCAAGCTTCTGAACGACGCGCGCAAGCAAATTCGCGCGGCCCTCGCCAAACGCATCAGCTTAAAAACCACGCCGGACATCGAATTCGAGCTGGATACGTCGTTCGATCAGGCGGAACGCGTGGACGATCTTCTCTCACGGGATCGGGTCAAGAAGGACTTGGACGAGCCGTCGCAAGACCAAAGAACGGACTCCGCGTCGTGAGTGCCCGCTCATTTCAGAACGCAGTCCATGGCTGGTTAAACCTCAACAAGCCGAAAGGGATGACTTCGACTGCCGCTCTTTCAAGGGTGCGTGGTTTGTTCCAGGCGAAAAAGGCCGGGCACGCCGGCACACTGGACCCTCTAGCATCGGGTGTTCTTCCCATTGCCTTTGGTGAGGCAACCAAGACCGTTGCGAAGATGGTGGATCGCACCAAGGCTTATTCGTTCACGGTCAAGTGGGGAGAGCGCACGGCCACGGACGACAGCGAAGGAGAAATTGTTGAATCATCCTGTCGGCGCCCGAAACAGGAAGAAATCGAAGCCGAATTAGAAGGCTTTATCGGTAGGATTAAACAAGTTCCACCCGCCTATTCAGCGATCAAGATAGATGGCAAGCGCTCCTACGACTTAGCCCGTGCGGGAAACGCTGTGGATCTGGCGGCCCGGGAGGTGTCCGTCCTTGATTTGCAGCTAACCGGGATGACCGGGACCCAGTCTTCAGATTTTGAGGTTGAGTGCGGAAAAGGCGTCTACGTGAGGGCGTTGGCGCGCGATATCGCGGAAAAGTTGGGGACTTTCGGCCATGTCACGGCGCTCTCAAGAACGCGCGTCGGGCCTTTCGAGCTGGCCGCCTCAATAGCACTGGAAAATCTCGAAGAAATACGCCATAAGGGCGAACTTAATGCGTACCTGAAACCGGTTTCGACTTCGCTGGACGACATCCCGGCGCTTGCCGTGAACGGTTCACAGGTATTTCGCCTGCGTATGGGGCAAGCGATCTCGCTCACGCGTTATCAAGCGAACCAGGTATCGAACTGCGGCGCAGCATATGCGTCGATGGGATCGCAGGTTGTCGCAACGGGCGAAATAAAGAAAGGCCAGTTTCACCCGAAACGGGTGTTCAACCTACCGATGAAAGGAATCACCGATGTCGATTACGCTTGAGCGAAAGCAAGAAGTCATTGGCGAGTATGCGACCAAAGAAAAGGACACCGGTTCTCCCGAGGTCCAAATTGCGATCCTCACGGAACGGATTGCCAATCTAACCGAGCACTTCAAGACTCACAAACGGGACCACCACTCACGGCGAGGCCTGTTGAAGCTCGTATCGCGGCGGAGGCGGCTGCTTGACTATCTCAAGAACAAAGACAGTGATCGGTACACCGATATAATCAAGAGACTGGGCATTCGCAGATAGATCCGGTGGCCCAATTCAGCCTACATCTCTGCAATACACTTTCCCGACACATGCCGGCCTGGAATAGACCGGCCGCGAGCGCCTTTGTCGGCGCCAATCCTTTTCGGTGGGGATCACACAGGGCTGCGATGACCGCAAGCCCACAGCAAAATTGCTATGAGCAGGAAACGAAAGATGTTTGAAATAAATAGAAAGTCAACAAATTGGGGCGGACGAGAGCTCACCTTGGAAACGGGACGCGTGGCGCGTCAGGCGGACGGAGCTGTGCTGGCCACATATGGAGAGAGCGTTGTGCTTGCCACAGTGGTTGGACGTAAGGACGCGGATCCAAACGCTGATTTTTTCCCGCTCACTGTTCATTATCAAGAGAAGTACTATGCCGCCGGAAAAATACCTGGCGGCTTTTTCAAGCGCGAAGGCCGTCCGACGGAGAAAGAGACCCTCACGTCCAGATTGATCGACCGTCCCATCAGGCCGCTCTTTGCGCCCGGCTTTAGAAACGAAGTTCAAGTAGTTGCAACGGTTCTCAGTCACGATTTGGAGAACGACCCCGACATCGTTGCGATGATCGCCACCTCTGCTGCGCTGACGCTCTCGGGGATTCCCTTCTTGGGGCCGATTGGGGCCGCGCGTGTCGCGTATGTAGACGGAGAGTACGTCCTCAATCCAGCGGTAGAAAGCCTGGAAGGCTCAGATTTGGACCTTGTCGTCGCCGGAACGTCCGATGCAGTACTGATGGTCGAATCCCAAGCCAAAGAACTCTCTGAGGACGTCATGTTGGGCGCGGTTATGTTCGGCCACCGTGAAATGCAAGCGGTTATTGACTTGATTATCGGCCTAGCGGAAGAGAGCGCAAAAGAACCGTGGGATTACACACCCTCTGATTATTCTGTACACGAAGAAAAGATTAAGTCGCTCGCGGAAGCCGGCCTGCGCGAGGCCTATGCGGAGCCCGTAAAGCAGCTTCGCCAGGAGAAAGTCGGGGACGTCAAACAGCAGACTCTCGCGTCCGTCGAAGATCAGGAGTCGGAAGAAGAGGGGGGGCTCACAAAGGCAATCGCCCAGAACCTGTTCAAGGATTTGGAGAGCCAGATCGTTCGCGGCAGCATCTTGGAGAGCAAGAAGAGGATCGATGGAAGAGATCTCGAAACCGTTCGCCCGATCGTGTCGGAGGTGGGCGTCATACCGCGCACCCATGGCTCCGCGCTGTTTACCCGAGGGGAAACCCAGGCCATCGTCGTCACGACATTGGGAACGGGGGAAGATGAGCAGATTATCGACGCTCTCGAAGGTTCGTATCGCGAGAATTTTATGCTCCACTATAACTTCCCGCCATATTCGGTCGGGGAAACTGGCCGAATGGGGGGCGCGGGACGCCGCGAAATCGGTCACGGAAAATTGGCGTGGCGGGCGCTGAAAGCAGTTCTCCCTGCACAAGAAGAGTTTCCGTACACGGTTCGCATTGTCTCCGAGATTACCGAATCAAATGGGTCCTCGTCCATGGCCACCGTATGTGGCTCATCTCTGTCAATGATGGATGCTGGCATCCCTATCGCTCGGCCTGTCGCTGGGATTGCCATGGGGCTGATCAAAGAGGGCGAGCAGTTTGCCGTCCTTTCCGACATCTTAGGCGACGAAGACCATCTGGGCGACATGGATTTCAAGGTCGCGGGGACTGAGGCCGGCGTGACGTCTCTGCAGATGGACATCAAGATTACGGGCATTACGGAAGAGATTATGCGCGTTGCTCTTGATCAGGCCAAAGACGGTCGCATGCACATTTTGGGTGAAATGGCGAAAGCCCTGTCGCAATCGAGGGAGTCCCTTGGCGAACACGCACCGCGGATCGAAACCCTGAAGATCCCTGTCGACAAAATCAGGGAAGTCATCGGGGCGGGCGGTAAGGTCATTCGCGAGATCGTCGAGACCACGGGTGCCAAGATTGACATCGGCGAGGACGGAACGATTAAGATTGCCTCAAGCGATGTAAACCAGATCAATCAGGCAATCGATTGGATCAAGACCATCGCATCCGAACCGGAAGTCGGCACGATCTATACCGGCAAAGTCGTAAAAGTCGTTGACTTTGGAGCCTTTGTGAATTTCTTCGGAGCAAGAGATGGTTTGGTGCACATATCCGAATTGGCTCCGCAGCGTGTGAAAAAGGTCACCGATATCGTCAACGAAGGCGAAGAGGTAAAGGTCAAACTCCTGGCAATCGATGACCGCGGCAAAGCGCGCTTGTCTATGAAGTCAGTCGACCAAGAAACCGGCGAAGACATATCGGGCGACGCCAAAAAAGAAGAGGCTGCCGGCTAACCTTTACGGAATCCAAGACGCGTTCCAGAGTGTTTCCAGGTGTGAGCTTGAGAGTTGATTGATCGAGGATCAATCGACCAAGCGAACGCAATCGTTCGTCGAGAATGCGCTTCACCACCGTCCAGAAACGCACAAAACACGGAATCTGGAAGTGGTCTGTGTTTCCGTCAAAACCAAAACGGCTCCAGGAATGGGATGCTTGCTTCGGACGGCTCTCGGTTGGGACCGAACATGCAATTCGGTCTTCATGCCAAGCGTCTCAAGCGATCCAATGAATGCAACTGGGCCTGCACGACCGCGACTGGACGATTCTCTAATGATCAGACGACGGCGACACAGAACCGTGGAACTGATAGTCAATTCCGATCAGTCGGACCCTCTATACCTTGCTGAACACCAAGCAGCAATTCGTGCCGCCAAAGCCGAAACTATTGCTAAGAACGGTTTCAAGCTCCACATCGGTCTTCTCACGGACGATGGGATAGTCGGCGACTTCAGGGTCGATCTCGTCAATGTTGATGGATTCGCAGACAAAATCATTGTTGAGCATCAAGATCGAATAGATCGCTTCGTGAACCCCCGTCGCTCCCTGGCTGTGGCCGGTCATTGATTTGGTAGAACTCATTGGCGGCATCTTTGCGCCGAACACGTCGCGGATGCCATGCAATTCGACCGAGTCACCGGCGGGGGTGGAGGTACCATGGGTGTTGATGTAGTCGACAGACTTTTTCGCCTGCTCGACCGCTTGGCGCATGCACCGTGTTCCGCCTTCGCCGGAAGGAGCAACCATGTCGGCGCCGTCCGACGTGGCGCCATAACCAGTCAGTTCAGCGTAGATCTTTGCACCCCGGGCCTTGGCATGCTCCATTTCCTCCAGAACCACACAACCTCCGCCGGCGGAAATCACAAATCCATCCCGGTTGGCGTCATACGCGCGCGAAGCTTTTTCCGGCGTGTCGTTATATTTTGACGACAAGGCGCCCATGGCATCGAACAGAACCGAAAGGGTCCAGTCCAGTTCTTCACCGCCGCCCGCAAACATGATGTCTTGTTTGCCATACATGATCTGTTCTGCTGCGTTTCCGATGCAATGCGCACTGGTCGAACAGGCGGAACTGATCGTGTAATTGATGCCCTTTATCTTGAACGCCGTGGCGAGATTTGCGGACGTGCTGCTGGACATATTTCTTGGCACCATATAGGGGCCAACTCTTTTGGGTCCTTTCTCACGCGTGATATCGCACGCCTGCAAGATGTTGCGGGTCGACGGGCCGCCGGAACCGACAATGATGCCGGTGCGTTCATTGGAGATTTCTGCCTCCGTTAGTCCCGCATCTTCGATAGCCTGGACCATGGAGATGTAGGTAAACGCCGCTGCATCGCCCATAAAGCGGCGCAATCGCCGATCCACCAAACTCTCAATATCAATGTCGATTGCTCCGCACACATGCGAACGAAAGCCCATCTCTGCGTATTCCTCATTATGGCTGACGCCAGATCGACCTTCTTTCAACGACGAGAGCACTTCCTGAACAGTGTTTCCGATACTGGAAACAATGCCCATTCCTGTGACCGCAACGCGTCTCATAGAGTGGCCTCCTGATTCAATTGTTCATCCGTAAACAAACCAACGCGCAGATCTTTTGCTGTATAAATGACGTTCCCATCGACTAGCATCTTACCATCGCCGATACCCATCACAAGGCGTCGTAAGATAACCCTCTTAACGTCTATGTGATAGGTGACGAGTTTTGCCTCCGGCATAACCATGCCCGAAAAGCGGACCTCTCCCGCTCCTAGCGCCCGGCCCCTGCCGTTTCCGCCGCTCCATCCCAGGTGAAAACCCACCAGCTGCCACATCGCATCCAGACCCAAACAGCCTGGCATAACTGGGTCCCCTTCGAAATGGCAACTAAAGAACCAAAGGTCTTTCTTGACGTCGAGTTCGGCAATGATCTCCCCTTTATCGTATGCCCCTCCCGTATCAGTGATCTTTGTAATCCGATCGAACATCAGCATGGGCGGAAGTGGCAATCGGGGATTCCCCGGACCAAACAAATCGCCATGGCCGCAGGAGATGAGGTCTTCGTAGGAATAGCTGGGGCTCTGTTCGAACATGTGATTTGGGGTCCTGTCATTCATATAGGCGTGGAGAGGCGATCTGGCCAATGGGCAAATCGAGAGGGTTCAGTGTTACACCAACCGGGCGAGCCGTCAAAATCGGGAAACTACGCTTATCCATTTTGGTCGGAAAACACTCAACTGGCGAAGTTTTTGCAGTTTAAAATCATTCGAAAGAAACATATAATAGAGTGATGAAGGCCGAACTCCATATGTGAATGAGTGTCGAGTGAGATGTCGGCAACGCATTCCGGCTCAATTGAGCAGAGATCTCCAATTGGGTCGGAGGGGGTATTCAAGGAAGTAAAGATCATGACGAGCGAACGCGCCGAAATTCGGTTGAAACGGGTTGGACTTCGTCTAACCAAGCAACGCATCGCCCTCGCGGAATTGCTGTTTGGGCCGGGCGATCGACATGTCACGGCCGAGTCATTTTACGACGAAGCCCTGGCTGGAGGGTTGGCAGTCTCCTTGGCCACAATCTACAACACGCTGCATCAGTTCACTCAGGCCGGTTTGCTCAAACAGGTCGTGGTCGATTCCTCCAAGACCTACTTCGACACCAACACCGATGACCATCATCATTTCTTTCTCGAGGATGTTGGCGAATTGTTAGACATACCCAGCGACCAGGTAGAGGTTTCCAAATTGCCTCTCGCCCCATCAGGCACCAGCATCGACAGAGTTGATGTTATCGTGAGGGTGAGATCCGACCAGGATGCCTGAGGTCCGCACGGCGCACCGCTGCATCCATTGACCGCACGGCTCTGAGTTCGTATGCATCACACATGCGAAACAGACTGATACAGATTATTCGCGAAAAGTCATTCTCTGATGATCGCGAGATTACCCTTGCGTCCGGCAAAAAGAGCTTCATCTACTTCAATCTAAAGCCCACGATGTTAAATGCTGAAGGCGGGCACCTATTGTCAGAGCTCTTAGCTGAGAGGGTCCTCGATCTGTCGCCGGATTATGTGGCGGGGATGGAAATGGGGGGTGTCCCACTGGTCGCTTTGGCCAGCAGTGGAACCTACCGCCGGCAGCCTGACAGGGCGGTGGATGCCATCTTCATCCGCAAAGCGGCAAAAGAGCATGGCACTGGACAACGAATCGAGGGGTTGTCGGCATCCCAGTCCATCTCCGGCAAACGTGTCTTAATGCTCGAAGATACGACCACAACGGGTGGCTCCATTATCGAGGCGATCAAGGTCGTGCGCGACGCAGGCGCCCGATGCGACGTCGTGGTGAGCGTCATCGATCGTCAAGAAGGGGCAGAGGCGGCGCTGGCAGAAATCGGCGTGACGTTAACCTCACTCCTGCGCGCGAGCGACTTCACCTCAAAAAAGTAGTCGCCGTTTAGTGTGCCGGTTAGTCTGGATAGTGGCCCCAAACAAGGGAACGATGCAGCCAGCCTTGATAGGAGCGATCATTGGACGTGTCTTTTACGACGGCCAGGCACCATTGCTGCTTACACTCCTTGAGCGATACGATGACACCGATTTGCGCCGCCGCCACAATCGAGGCATCTAATTTCGGCTCTTCCCGAAGAGCGACGGGCAGCTTATCCCGCCCATTGCCTACGACCAGCAGAGTGCGGTCATCGGTTAGTCCTTGGTGATAGATCCAACCCTGTTGACCGTCCACATCCTCAATGAGCCGCCATTCATCGGTTTCTTGCTTCACTTCCACCGGATAAGAAGGCGCCAGATAGACCCACTTGATCGAATGATCCATGCCGGGTCCGTTGCGCACATTCACCCGATCCCATTTGATTGACTCAAAACGAGGCACATTTGCATCCTCGTTGGCATGCGCCACAGCAGACCAGGCCGCCCACAAGACGGCCAAAGTGCAAACGAACACATTCTTTGAAGTACTCTTAAATCCACCCATTTGAGCTTCCATACTTGTTGCGTATTAGTTTAGGCGCAAACAATACTTAGCCCACAAAGTATCGGCAGTATAGGCGAAAGAATAAACTGTCATGGCTACCATAGTGGGAAACGCTGGGTCTGGGGCGCCTTGAGGGGCGCACCCAGCCCGCAATCTAAGCGATTCTTTGCCCAACAAATATCTCTCCGCAGTTGGCGTCTCCGGCTAAGGTCTGATAAGGAAACAGCAAAACCAACCAGGCCCAAGCCACCAAGTTCCAGGGAGTAACCAACGGATGCCGAGCGGATCAAAACCGTATGTGATCGTGACCCGCAAACTACCGGACCCAATCGAAACGCGCATGCGCGAATTGTTCGAGACGGACTTGAACGTAGACGATCGGGAAATGTCTCAAGACGAACTCATCGCCGCCGTAAAAAAAGCCGACGTCTTGGTGCCGACGGTAACAGATCGCATTTCGTCAAAAGTGTTGAGCCAGGCGGGAGAGAATCTGCGATTGATCGCGAACTTCGGGACGGGCGTGGACAACATCGACGTTGAAACGGCGATGCAACGGGGCATCACGGTCACGAACACGCCTGGGGTTCTGACCGAAGACACCGCCGACATGACCATGGCGCTGATCCTCGCCGTTCCGCGGCGCTTGGCCGAAGGGACACGAGAGATGCGCGCGGGCCATTTTCAAGGCTGGTCGCCGACTTGGATGCTGGGTCACCGCATTTACGGCAAGCGGTTGGGCATTATCGGTATGGGGCGGATTGGTCAGGCCATTGCCCGCCGGGCCAAAGCCTTCGGTCTGCAGATCCATTACCACAACCGCCAAAAGGTCCACCCTCAGACGGAAGCCGAACTCGAAGCCACCTATTGGGAAAGTCTCGATCAGATGCTGGCCCGCATGGACATTGTTTCGGTGAATTGTCCGCACACGCCGGGGACGTTTCATCTGTTGTCCGCCCGCCGGCTCAAGCTGCTCCAGCCTCACGCCTATATCGTCAACACGGCACGGGGAGAGGTGATCGACGAGAACGCTCTCACGCGTATGTTGGAGGCGGGGGAAATCGCGGGCGCGGGTCTCGACGTGTTCGAACACGAACCGGCGGTCAACCCGAAACTTTTGGCCAACGAGCGGGTCACGCTCCTGCCGCATATGGGCTCGGCCACCATCGAAGGTCGGATCGACATGGGCGAGAAAGTGATCATCAACATCAAGACGTTTGCGGACGGTCACAAACCGCCGGACCGGGTTCTCCCCGCGATGCTTTGATATGCCTCTCATCCCGTGCGCGTCGCAATGCGATTGCATTGCAATGCAGACACGAGATCTCCATTTACATGATCTGAAATAGGTCGCAGAGAGCCCGGCTGGTATTGCGTCTTTTCATGCCGCAACGCTTATAGGGTGAGCGGATCCAATGAAGCATAGAAATGAGTACCGATAGCTCCAAATCCGACCGCATGCTCCTCGTCCTCGATATCGACGAGACGCTGGTGCATGCGCGCCTCGACCCCCTTCATTACCCCCCGGACTTTTACGTCTATGACTACCGTGTCTACCGGAGGCCCCATTTAGAACGCTTCATTGAGGCCTGTCTGGAGATGTTCGATGTGGGCGTCTGGTCGTCCGCCACGGACGCCTATGTGGAGCACATGGTCCAGGAAATCTTTCCGAACCCAGCCGCCCTCAAATTCGCCTGGGGCAGATCCCGCTGTCAGTTGCGCAGCATCATCGCCGATGAATACGACGAGATCGCTCACCGAGCCGGGCACTTGAATTATCTGAAGCCGCTGAAGAAACTCACGCGCCACGGCTGGTCAATGAATCGTATGCTGATCGTTGATGATTCACCGGAGAAGTGCGTTCTCAATTACGGCAACGCCATCTATCCCCGACCCTTCGAAGGTAATGAATATGACGATGAGCTGCCTCGTCTCGGGAAGTACTTGGAGACTTTGAAAGACGCCGAAGACGTCCGAAAGATAGAGAAACGCACGTGGCGCCAGAAGATTTAATCCCGCACCCGCACCTCTCTGCTGTCTACGATCACCATGTCGTTGGTAATCGCGAACCCCGTCGGCGTATCGGCCCGGACGGACACATAGACCACATCGGTCAAATCGTCCGCATCCCAGAGGGGCGAATAGTTCGTGCCAACACAAAACTCCTTCTTTTTCCCCGGCCGCACGTTCCGCTCGTAGGTATCGGGCTCTCTGTCCACCATCTTGCCGTCGGCGGTGTGGAGCTCGACATCATATTCCTGCATGGTCTTCGTTAGATTCTTCACATCAACGCACACATTCAGCTCATCCGCCGTGATCGCATCGTCAATACGCTTAATCCGCACATCAACGATCTCCCCTCCTGGCGGCCCTTCATACGCAGCGGCGCCGAACGTGGTGTTGATCGCGGTGTAATAGATCCCCGCATGAAACCGGCAGAGTGAAGGCCCGATCACAGGCACGCTATAGAACGGCGTCGCCTTGCCGGTGTCGCAAATGGCGACCATCTCGTCCCGCATCCGGTCGTCGCACCACGCTTGTGTTTCCTCTTTCAGTCGGTAACAGGCATCGTGACGCTTGCACACCGGCCGGAACGGTCCGTCGCCAAGGGGCCCCACCAAGTTGACGAGCCCACTCGGCAAGCTGTCTTGCAGGAAAGCCGGACCGCAGCGGTCGTCTTCTTCCATATGGGCGGCCTCCCGCTCGGTATAGCCCGCCTCGACATCTGAGGGCCGGTCCTCCCCGCCCAGAATGGGGGTGCAAGAGGAAAGGGCGAGCGAGGCGCCAACGACGAAAAAGAGGGGGTGCTGGGTCATTTCACATCTTTCTTTTGCACGGAAACCCGAGCAAATGACGTTTCCGTCAAAAAGGCGCCTTATTTTAGCCCCGACTTCTGGTAAGAGAAAGGCCACGCGGGATTTACACAACACGCTACAGAGGGGGTCGACCATGACCAAGCGGAGTTTGTCACTTATTGCAAAAGGCGGCGCGGCCGCACTGGCTCTGTCATTTTTGGCTCTGAGTGCGCCTGTCCAGGCTCAGGAAGGCAGCAACTACGAAATCATACGCTCGTCGGCGGACCGCATCTGGCGGCTGAACAAAGACACCGGCGAAGTCTCCGTCTGCACGATGGAAGGCGACAGGCTGATTTGCACGACGTCGGAAGACGCCGCCGTCCCGCCCGCCAAGACCTATGAAGAGTTAGAGGCCGAACGCGAAGCCCTGGAGAAAGAGCAAGCCGAAGCCCGCGCCGACGAGCGCGAGCGCCAGCTCTCCATGCTGGACCGGATCCTTGAAATGGTCCGTGAACTTGCCGGCATGGCCGCCGACAACGAAGCCGCCAGAGACGCCGAGAGCCTTTGACACCCACCGTCATCCCGTGTGCGCTGCGGCATGCAATGACGCGGCGCTACCCCGGGATCTCTCTCCTGAAGCTCAACTGTAGGGCGGGATGAAATCCCGCCGCGCGAAACTTCCGCACGCTCACCAATGGCGGGATTTCATCCCGCCCCACCTCCACAACCCAGTCATTGAGAAGGCGCAGCTGAAACGATTCGGGGCATCACCCCCCAACCTGCACCCGGTAAAGGTCGCGGCCCAACTGCTCTGTGTTGATCTCCACATCCAGAAACATCTGGATCACTTCCACATTGGTGGTGAAGTGCAGCGTCGGCTCTTGGGTGGTGAAACGCCCGCCCGCGCCCATGGCCATGGGCAAGAGCAATTGATCCGCCAGGTGAGGACCCACGGCGGCGCCCGACTTGAGGAACGTCTTCACCTCTTTGGCCAGATCTTCCGCCACCGCCTCGGCGCTCTTGCGCGGTTGACCGTAACCGGCAAAGACTTCGCATCCGTTCTCGAACTTCATTCGCACCAGGACCGCATTGCCGGGCCCGGCCGCATCCGGCGTCCGGAGCTCGACGTCGCCCTCAGACAAGGCGAGCTTTTGTTTCATCACTTTCAGCTCCCGCTTGGCGATGTCGCCCGGCAAGTTTGCCACCATCGCCTCAATGGAGAGATCGACAAGATCGCCGCGCTCCACATGATCGAGTGCCATAAAGTCATCCGACGGCTGAACGGCCGCCGACCAGGTCCCGCCGCCCGCCGGATAAAACCCATGGCGCTCCAACTCAGGCTCCACCTGGACGCCCATCTGCGCTAGCAGAGGCAAAAAGCCCTCGGCGAGTGTGTGGTAACAGGGTGCGGTGGGGTTATGGGTGCCGCCGGTCAGATGCACCGTCGATGGCGCGTCGCCGCTGATCAGCGCCGGCAGGATTGTTTGGAAAACCAGGTTGCTGCTCCCGGCGGTTCCTACGGAAAAGGCAAAGTTCCCGCTCACCAAATCGCCGGGCGTAAAGGTAAGGGCGCTGGCGCCGATGTCCGCTCCCTCCGCATGACCGCCGCACACGGCGACCGCCGCCTGGACGCACGTCAAGTGTTGCCGCATCAGCCCGGGCTTCTTGCGGTTGGCTCTGATCTTCTCGATACGGAACGGCTGACCCGTCACGGCGGAGAGCGACAAGGCCGTGCGCAGCACTTGTCCGCCGCCTTCGCCCATAGAGCCGTCAATGGTGATCATCTCTTTTGACCCCTCATCCTATCCTTCTCCCCCAGGGGGAGAAGGGACGAACCACACACGCGCCGCGGCACGAGCCATTCCCTCTCCCTTTTGGGGAGAGGGCTAGGGTGAGGGGAAATCAACACGCTCCTCACCCCTTCACGCACACGATCTGGCGCAGGGTGTGCACCACTTCGACCAGATCTTTTTGTGCCTCCATGACCGCGTCGATGTCTTTGTAGGCCGCCGGCGTTTCATCGATCACGCCTTCGTCCTTCCGGCACTCCACGTGTTTGGTCGCCTCGATATGCTCTTCCAGCGACACGCGCTTCTTGGCTTCCGTCCGCGACATCACCCGGCCGGCCCCGTGGGAGCAGGAGTGAAAGCTCTCGGCATTCCCCAGTCCACGGACGATATAGGACCGCGCGCCCATGGATCCCGGGATAATCCCCATCGACCCTTTGGCCGCCCGCACAGCGCCTTTCCGCGTGACAAAGATGTTTTCGCCGAAATGGTTTTCTTTGGTCACATAGTTGTGGTGACAGTTGACCGCCTCTACGTCCGCATCGAACGGCTTGGAGATCACCTCCCGCGCCGCCGCGATGAGGTTGCGCATCATCACTTGCCGGTTTGTCATGGCAAAGGCCTGGGCCCAACCGACCGCTTCCACATAGTCGTCGAAATGGTCGGTCCCTTCCGGAAAGTAAGCCAGGTTGATGTCCGGCAAGTTGATGAACCACTTCTCCATGTCTTTTTTGGCAAGCTCGATAAAGTGCCGGCCGATGGCGTTGCCCACACCCCGGGACCCGGAGTGCAGCATGAACCAGACCCGGTCCTCTTCATCGAGACAAACCTCGACAAAGTGGTTGCCCGTACCGAGCGTGCCCAAGTGCACGACGTTATGGCTTTTTGCCAGTTTCGGGTATTTATCCGTAATTGTCTTAAAGCCTTCGGCGAGGCCCGCCCAGGCGGTTTCAGTCGCTTTGGGGACTTCGTCCCAAGCGCCTTTGTCTTTTCGGCCTTTCTTATCAACCGAGATGGACCGTCCGTGGGGGATCGCTTTTTCGATGGCCGACCGCAAAAACCCGAGCGAGTCCGGCAAGTCGTTTGCCGTCAGGCTGGTTTGTGCGGCCATCATCCCGCAGCCGATGTCGACGCCGACGGCGGCCGGAATGATCGCTTTCTTCGTGGGGATGACACTGCCGACCGTCGAGCCGATGCCTTTGTGAACGTCCGGCATCACCGCCACATGGGAGTGAATGAACGGCATTTGAGCGATCGAGCGCAATTGATCCGCCGCGCCCTCATCCACGGGCACGCCTTTGGTCCACATTTTGATCGGCGCTGCGCCGTCGTCTTTAATGACTTCAATGCTATCGCTCATTTTCTTCTCCATCGAAATTCAGCCAGACCCCGGCCGGTCCGGGGCCTGGCTCCAGATATGTGCCGCGACGAGACTTGAGTGAAACAGTACAGTTTTGGCTATGTAGTTCCACCCACATTCGCGGCGCCTGGTGAGGGGCAAACGATCGTGACGATTTAGACGCCATCGGCGTCCGGCGACAAGACGACTATGCCCAGCAGGAGTCGAACCTGACAGGGCGCGCAATGTAGTCCGGTCTGCATTCCTTACTCGATCTGCCTACCTCTCAAATTGAGTTGGGCGACAAGGTTATCTAACGAAACATCCTGCTCTACCTCTGAGCTACGGGTCCCGAATGTAAATGTTGGACCCGGCGGGACTCGAACCCGCGACCTGGCGAGTGACAATCGATGTAGTTCCGTCCGCATTCGCCCTAAAGTCTAATAGTCTCCTTTATTTCCCCGCCAAGCGAGCTCTGCGAGCGCCGAGCGGGGATCCATATTGACCTCCGAAGCCTTTTCACTCTTCCATATGGATCCCCGATCAAGTCGGGGATCGAGGAATATTTTTCAGCTCACAAACTGAGTAGAGGCGACAATGAGGCCTGCTCCGTCGAAGACGGATGAAACGCTTGAGAAGCGTTTCACAGGCCGAATGATTGCGAAACATCTGCCACTTGCTCTACCGACTGAGCTACGGGCCCATAGAAAAGGTGCTGGACCCGGCAGGACTCGAACCTGCGACCCAGTGGTTAGGGATCGATGTAGTTCCACAGGCATTCGCCTCGAAATCAGTTTGTTCCTTCTTTCATTTCAACAAGACGGGGACAAGATTGGTAAGACACGTCTTTCCCTTTCGGGTTCTGAGTCGAACAGATATAGCCAATGTAGTCCTACCGGCATTCCCCTAAATCTAGTAACTCCGTCTTTTCCCCGCCAAGCAAGCTCTGCGAGCGCTGCGCGGGGATCCAGTTACGAACTCTTTAGTCACCCGTGTGGATCCCCGGTCAAGCCGGGGACATGTGCGATATATACAGTCCTCAAACAAAAGGCCGGGGCGACAAGCGATTGTGAAACAAGTCAGGTTTCAATCGATGTAGTTCCACAGGCATTCGCCCCGGCTCTCTATACTCCTTTCTATCTTACACTTGGATCCGCTCGATTTCGCGAACCCAATAATCAGCATGCGCTTCGCCTTTGGCAAACGCCGCCAGCGTATCGAACACCGCGTCGGTAAACCCGCCGACATTCAAGATGTCGAGGCGGCTTTGCGCCTGGGCCGTACCGTATGGCGCAATGTCGATGCATGCCAACTTGGCGTGGGGGACGCGCTGTTTCAGCGCTTCCCATTCAGCCATCATGCCGGTCCCAAGACCTCTGCGGCCGTCCGCCCACGACTGGTTATCGGAAACAAAGACAACCAAATCGGGCTTTGCCCGGGCCTTGTTCAACCGCTCCAAAGCCTTAGAGCAGTTGGTTCCGCCGCCGCCAAATGCCGCGAGCTTGCGGGCGTTGGTCATGACGGAATCGCGCGCCGACAGGCGAGCCTCATGCACGTGCGTGTCGAACGGCAACACCAGGGTTGACCGGTTCTTGCGCAACAGAGCCGCCGAAACGAGCGCTGCCACATCCACATACCGGACCGCGGACGTCTGTCCCCGGCGGTATCCGGTCACCGGCGCGCGCATAGACCCAGAAACGTCCGTGCACACAACCACTCGGCCGTCGATGGCCGGGACGTTCTCAAGGGCGATTTCCATCGCATCTTCAAGAGCGTCCTGAACCCGCTTAGGCACATCGCCGCCAGCCATGCCGTGCGCCATCATCAACTGGTACGGCATCACCCGCGCCTGAGAGATAGCTTTACGATCGGCCAGTTTGCGGGCGATCGCCTTGTCCATCCCGCGGACGGAGAAGACGTCGTGCCGGGCAAACGTGCGCAGGTTCATACGAACCATTTGCCATCCACCCCGTTCCGCGATGGTCGCCCAATGGTCACGCCGAAGCGGCAATTGGGTCAGCATTTGAAACGGAACGTCCGGGATCGGACCGTCACCGGCTTCTTTGAACCGGATGTAATCTTGAACCGCTTGCGGCAGCAAGTTCACATCGCACGGTTTTCCGATCAGCCAAGCGAACAGCGCGTTCCGGCGCGGATCGTCCGCTTTCGGGTGGACCATCTTGATGATGTCCGCCAGCGACGGGGATTGCCCGACGGAGGCGTTAATCAACGTCCGGTCCGACGCCCCAAGCAGCCAATTCTGAATCATCCGCTTCGGGCAAGATCCCAAGGACTTCCGGCCTGTGGCGCCCGACCGCATGATTTGGACAAAAGTCCGCAGCATACGTCCGTTGTCCACAATTTCGCCGAACGTGCCAGCGAACAACACGGTATCAAGGCCCGACAGAACGGCCAGCAAGAATGCTGGGGTGTCTTTCATGTAGCCGTAACGCCGCGCGAAGACAGCGGTTTGCGCAATAAACAACGGCGTCACCGCCGCTGTGGCTTGCAATAGGTCCTCCAGATGCGCAAGGCCATCTGCATAGAACGTATCGCTAAACGTCCCGGTTATGGCCAACTGTGCCAGCCGATGGCGTGGGTCGTGGTCATAGGCGGGGCCGCCGGCAAGGTTGACCGTATCGGCAACTGGCGCTGAGCGGCCCCGCAACGGGACAAACACGGATTTGTTTGCCATTTCTCTCTTCCTCTTTGTTAACAAGGCTAAGATGGCGCGATCGGGACAGCATAAAAACAAAAATCGCGAATAGATCTAAGTATTTGATATTGAATAGAAAAATGGGATGCGCGAGTTTTTAGTGGAGAGAAATTGTATAGATATAAATATAAATATATAAATCTCGATATGACCAAAGGAATCGTCGTTATAGGTTTGCTCGGAACGACATTGGATGCGGGCAAATCGCCGGCCCGTTGGAACCGGTGGCGGCCCACCATTTCGCTCTTTCAGCAGGAAGACATGCTCATCGGCCGGCTGGAGCTTCTCTACGACCGGCGCCACACTAATCTGGCTAAGCATTTGGTCGATGACATCGCGTTGGTCTCGCCGGAAACCGAAGTCAGTCTGGTGCAACACAACATCGCCGATCCTTGGGACTTTGAGGAAGTCTACGGCGCGCTGCAAGATTTCGCGTTGGGCTACGAATTCGATCCGGCGGCGGAAGACTACCTCATCCACATCACCACCGGCAGCCACGTGGCACAGATCTGCCTCTATCTCTTGACCGAGTCGCGCTACCTGCCGGGCCGACTCCTGCAAACCAGTCCCCCCACCAAGAAAGATCCGGGGCCTGGATCCACCAGCATCATCGACTTGGATCTTTCCAAGTACGACAATTTGGCCCAGCGCTTTGAAACGGAGCGCGACAACGCTACGTCTTATCTCAAAGGCGGTGTGGAGACCCGCAACAAAGCCTTCAACGCTATGATCGAACGGATCGAACAGGTGGCGATCCGATCCGATGCGCCCGTCTTGCTTTTGGGGCCTACGGGCGCGGGCAAATCCCATTTGGCCCAGAGGATCTATGACCTCAAAAAGGCGCGGCACATCGTCGAGGGCAAATTCGTCAGCATCAATTGCGCCACCATCAAAGGCGAGCAGGCCATGTCCGTCCTCTTCGGTCACAGGCGCGGCTTTGCGGGCGCCGCCACGGAGCGCCGAGGCCTCTTGCGCGAAGCGGACAAGGGCGTGTTGTTCCTGGACGAGATTGACGAGCTCGGCATGGACGAACAAGCGGTGATGCTGGATGCCATCGAGCACGGACGATTTTATGTCCAAGGGTCCGACCGGGAAGCCCAAAGCAACTTCCAACTGATCGCGGGCGCCAATACGGACCTCAGCGCGGCCGTCCGCGAAGGCCGCTTTCGCGCCGATCTCTTCGCCCGCCTCAATCTCTGGATGTTTCAGTTGCCGGGTCTTGCAGAGCGCCGCGAAGACATCGAGCCCAATCTGGAGGCGGAGCTGAATAAACTCATGAACCGGGGAGAGAGCAAAATCGCCTTTGCCGCCGATGCCCGCAGGAAATATGTGAAGTTCGCCATAGATCCGTCGAGCCCATGGTCCGGCAATTTCAGAGACCTTTCGGCCTCCGCGACCCGTATGGCCACCCTGTCGCCCCGCGGGCGCATCACGGCGGGCATCGTCGATGAAGAAATCGCTCGGCTCAAATCCCAATGGTCCGCTGGCGAACAAAATGATGATTTCCGCCTCGTGGTAGAGGTATTGGGGGAGGCGCATGCAAGCGACCTCGACCGCTTCGATCTTGTTCAGTTGGCCGAAGTCATCCGCACCTGCCGGTCGGTCGCCTCCCTCGCCGCTGCCGGCAAGGAGCTTTTTGCCAAGTCCCGCCGGCGCCGCAAAAGCGTCAACGACTCAGACAGGGTGAAGAAGTACCTCGCCAAATTCGGCCTCTCCTGGGGGGATATTGCAGAGTAGGGGTGAAGGGTTTCCGTTTTCGCGCTATATTCGAGCCCGATCCTATGGCGGGATTATATCCCGCCCTACAAACGTATCAAAGACCGGAGCACCCATGTGCCGAAACATCCGTACCCTTTTTAATTTTGAGCCGCCGGCTACCGATCAAGAGATCCATGACGCGGCGCTCCAATTCGTCCGCAAGATCAGCGGCTCCACCAAGCCCTCCAAAAAGAATGAGGCCGCCTTCGATCGCGCGGTGGAGCGGGTCGAGGCAACGGTCCACGAACTTCTCGGCGAACTCACAACGGCAAGCCCGCCCCGCAACCGGGAAGAGGTCGCCGCCAAGGCCAAGGCGCGCGCCGCGGCCCGGTTTTCGTGAGATCCCTGGTCGGGTTAGTCCGTAGGGCGGGATGAAATCCCGCCGCTATCGCTCGCCGACCTCCAAGTCGTCTGGGAGAGAAAGCTCTCCGTCCCACATGTGCCGATACCGGCTCCAAGTCGAATAGGGCCAATCATCCGGAGACGTCACATAATTATGCTTGACCGGATTGAAGTGAATTTAGGTCACGTGAGCTTCCAAATCGGCTGCGTCTCGAATATCATGTTCCCAGTACCGGGATTGCCAAATGCCCCGCTCTCCCTTACGGCCGTTCGATTTCAATGCTTCAGGAAGGCGTGACGTAAAGCCATGCTTTAGCCTGCGCAACCGAGTTGGGTAGTTGTCATCGCCTTGCGGCAGTTCCAAGACGATGTGAATGTGATCCGGCAAGACAACAGCCGCGATAGTCTCAAAGGGCCATCGAGCCACCACATCCCGCCAGCTTGCGCGTAACTCACCAACATGGCGAACCAACAGATCGCTCGATCGGTCCGCTAAGGTTAGCGTGAAGAAGTACGTGCCTCCCGGAATGAAAAGACGTCGATAGTTGGGCATGAAGCGAGTATGATCGGAGCAAACCGATCGCACAATGGCGGGATTTCACCCCGCCCTACGAACAATCTCGAATTCAAAGCACTGCCAGGGAGGAATCCATGACGGATCAAGCCATCCGCTTTCGCGACAGAGAGATCACGCTGAATGGGATTGAAGGCTGCAACATTGACATCCGGTCGGCCTCGCCCCTCAACTACCACCAAGTCCTGAACGATCCCTCCGCCATGCCCAATCTCACCATCGACGGCAAGCTGTTTCTGGGATCGAACAGTCCCAGCCCGCTCATCATCGTCGCCCCGGGCAGTGTGGGCGTCTCGGACAGTCATCTCATGCATGCGGAAACCTTCCTCCGTGAGGGGATCTCTGCCTTCGTCCTCGACAGTTTCGGCGCCCGCAACGTGGTCAAAACGGTAGCCGACCAAACCCAGTTTTCCTTCGCCGCCTCGGCCTATGACGTTCTCATAGCTTACCGGCGCCTGGCGGCGCTTCCGGAGATTGACGAAACGCGCATCGGCGCCCAAGGCCACAGCCGCGGCGGCTCTGCGGTCATGACCGCAGCCACAAGACGCTTCGCCGACGTCGTTGTAGGCGAGGGCAGGGGGCTGTGCGCCATCCTCGCTGCTTATCCCTGGTGCGGCCACCAGTTTTTGGATCCGCGCGTGGGCGATACCGCCGTACACGTCTTAATGGGGGACGCGGACGAGTGGTGCTCCCCCATGCAGGTGCAAGGCCATTGCCAGGCGATCCGACTGTCGGGCGGCAAAGCCACAATGCATCTCGTCGGCGGCGCCCATCACAGCTTCGACCGCCCCACGCCTCTGGAGAGCATTCCCGAGGCCAAGATTTCTCCAGCCGCGCCGACAGCCTATATCGCCGACACCGGCGCCTTCATCCACCCGCTAAAGTCCGAGCCCGATCCATCCCTGACCGACCGCGACTTGATGGTCTACGGATTAAAGGCCGGCTTCGGCAAGACCGGCGCGAGACTGGGCAGCCAGACGCCGGACGAGCCCAAGCTCTTCCGGGAGGAGATGCTGGCGTTTTGGAAGGCGGCGCTGGGGGTTTGAACTTTCCGCTCGTCCCGCGCGCGCTGCGTTGCTAAGCGACGCTGCGCAGACACGGGACCTCCATCAAAGGATTCTGGCTTGAACTCAATGGATCCCGCATCTGCGGCGCACCACGTTCGTACTGCACCGCGTGCGGGACGAGTGAAAACGCTCGCCTTGCCCCGCCCTCATCCCCCACGTATAAATCGGAAAAGCGAGAGGAAACGCGAACAAGAGGGGGACGCCTGTGTCTCAACCTGCCATCTCCACGGACCCGAAGTCGGGTCTGAAGATCTTCAATACGCGCGCCGCCAAAGCCAATGACAACATTGCGGGCAAAGGCTATTCGGTCATTTCCGATGAGAAACTGACCTCGCTTCCCGAACCGCCGCCGGGCGCTGTCTTCAACGCCGAGGAGCAGGCCAAGTACCGGGAATTCAAAGAAGAGCGCGCCGGCTCTGCCGACTACATGTCCATGGAAGGCGAGTTCGCCCGTTATCTAGACGACGTTTATTCCGAGCCGCCCATCGCGCGCGAGGTCCTGACCGACGAGTGCGAAATCCTGGTCGTGGGCGCGGGATTTGCCGGGCTTCTCCTCTGCCACAAACTGAAGGAAGCCGGTTTTGAAGACGTGCGCTTCTGTGAGAAGGGCGGCGATGTGGGCGGCACCTGGTACTGGAACCGCTATCCCGGCATTGCCTGCGATGTGGAAGCCTACTCGTACCTGCCGCTCCTCGAAGAGATGGGCTACATCCCCTCCATGCGCTTTGCCTCGGGTTTTGAGATCATGGAATATTGCCAGCAGATGGCGGAGAAATTCGGCTTCTACGATAAGTGCCTGTTCCACACCACGGTGGAACAAACTGAGTGGGACGAAGAGACGGGCCGCTGGACCGTCCGTACAGATCGTGGTGACGCCATGAAGGCCAGATATGTGATTCTCGCCAACGGCATTCTCACCACCCCCAAACTTGCCCGGATCGACGGCATGGAGAGCTTCAAAGGCGAGTCCTTTCACACCTCCAGATGGCGGTATGACATCGACCTCAAGGGCAAAACTGTAGGCATTATCGGTACCGGCGCCACGGCCATTCAGTGTATTCCGGAGATCGCCAAAATCGTCGGTGAGCTGTACGTTTTCCAGCGCACCCCATCCTCCGTAGACGTTCGGGACCAGCGCGAAACCACGGACGAAGAACGCGAGACCTGGGCCAAGGAACCCGGCTGGGCGGTCGCGCGCCGCGCCCGCTTTGCCAAGATCTCAGAGGGCCGCACGGCCATGAAAGCCAACGAAGATTACCTGGCTGGCAAAGTGCCGGACTATAAGGTCCGCAAACAGCATGACGGCGAGATCACCATGGAGGAATATGTCCAGAAAACGCTCAACACGAACTTTCGCATCATGGAACAGATCCGCGCCCGGGTGGACGAAATCGTTGAGGACCCGGAAACGGCGGCGGCCTTAAAGCCCTATTACCCTTACGGCTGCAAACGCCCCACCTTCCATGATGAATATCTGCCTACGTTCAATTTGCCCTACGTGCATTTGGTGGACACCGCGCCCAGAGGCGTGAAGGAAATTAACGAGCGCGGCGTTGTTCATGACGGCAAGGAGTATCCCCTTGACGTGCTCATCTACGCCACCGGTTTTGAATGGATGGCGGCCGCCTCCTTCAACATGATCAAGGGCCGCGGCGGCCGCACCCTAAGCGAGAAATGGCAGTCGGAAGGCACAAAGACGTTCTTGGGCGTACACAGCCAGGGCTTCCCCAATCTTTTCATCGTAACGGGCCCTCAGGGCGGCGGCGGCAGCTTTAACTTCACGGACGCCATTGTTCAGCATGTGGATTACATCACATGGATGGTCTCAGCCATGCGCGACCGCGGCGATGTCGTCGTCGATGTGAAAAAGGAACCGGAAGAGGACTATGCAGACCATTGCGCAAAGTCCGATTCCGTCACCCGGCCTTTGCGTGACTGCATCACCTATTACAACGGCCACGGCGAAGCGCCCCCTGGCAGCTTGGCCTACTATGGCGGCGGTCAATGGCACAAACGCCGCATTGCCGCGCAGGGATCGTTGGAGCCGTACGTGTTTGAGAAGGGGTAGGGGGCCGTCATCACGAGGAGCGCACCGCGCGACGACGTGATCCAGGGAAGACCGTTCTTGCTGAGAGTTCTAGATTGCCGCGGCCGCTAGCGCGGCCTCGCAATGACCTGTCCGGATCTGGCCCTCACCCCGCCAAGACCCACGCCGGGGCGCCGGCCGCGAGTGCATCTCCTTATTAAACAAACGCGGGATCGACCGACTTACATAGGATTAGGGTGTGTGCTTTCTCTTGAGCCAGAGCTTGTGCAACTCATCGACAATGAAGAGCGTAGACGCAATGCACAGAAGCTGCGCCCACAACGTGATCGACACGGGTTGGATTTGCAGCACATCGCTAATGCCTGGAATATACATCGATCCGATATGGATCGTCTGTGCCGCAACGATCCCGAAAAGCAACAGAGGATTGCTAAAGAATGGAATTCTGAGAAGCGAGTGCTCTTCCGACCGACTGTTGAGCGCATGGACGTTCTCGAACAAGACCATCAGAAGCAGTGTCACATTGCGGGCTTCCTCCTCACTGAGCCCCATCTGCAGCGCATAGTAGAAGACGATGAACGCCAGCGTTCCCATATAGAGGGCGCTGATCACCACCCGCTCGACCATCAACCGGTCGAAGATAGGTTGTTTTGGGTCACGAGGCGGCTTCTTGAGCTCGTCACCTTCGGCGGGCTCGAAGGCAAGCGCCACATCTTGAATACCGTTGGTGACCAAATTGAGCCACAAAAGTTGAAGCGGGAACAAGGGCAGCGGAAGACCTAGGAAAATCGACCACATGAAAAGAGTGATCTCGGCCGCCCCCGTCGAGATAAGGAGAAAGATCACCTTACGGATATTATTGTAAACGATCCGGCCTTCCCGCACGCCGCTGACGATGGAGGCAAAGTTGTCATCGGTGAGAATAAGATCGGAACTTTCTCGTGCCACATCGGTGCCGCGCTTGCCCATGGCCACGCCCACATGGGCGTGATGGAGTGCGGGCGCGTCGTTAACCCCGTCACCGGTCACCGCCACATAGTGTCCATTTTGAATGAGCCGGTCGACGATCAGCTTCTTTTGAGCAGGCGCGACCCGGGCGAAGACGTGGTGGCCTGTGACCACCTCGTCGAGCTTTTCTTCGCTCTGCGCTTCGGCGGCGGCAATATCGTCGCCCGTGACGGCCGCGTCGCCGGGACCTGCAAGCCCCAATTGGCGCGCGATAAAAAGAGCCGTCCGTGGATGGTCACCTGTGACCATCGCCGCCTGGATCTTCGCTTCCCTGCATTGTTCAAGCGCCTGAACGGCTTCCGGGCGGACGGGGTCCATGATCCCTACGAGCCCCAAGAATTCCAAGTCACGCACATCTTCGGCTTCATAGCCCGTGCCGGCTTCCCGCACAGCGCCGGCAACGGCCAAAACGCGGTACCCTTGTGAGGCCAATTCTTCCGCCTGCAACGTCACCGCGGCCGCGTCAAGACGTATGCCGCCAAAGGCCGCCGAGCACATCGGCAGAATCGTTTCAAAGGCGCCTTTCGCGTGAACAAGAAGCCCAGCCGAGGATTGATTAAAGGATGCCGAGTACTTGTTTTCGGACTCGTACGGAATATTGGCAACGACCGGGTGATCGCTCGCCAGCCCGTCAAAGGTCATGCCAGTCTTGTGGGCAAGGACAAGAAACGCCACGTCGACCATATCGCCTTGAAAGCCATTGCCGTCTTTCGAGGGTAGGGCTTCGTTGGCCAGAGCACCGCCCCGCGCCAGTGCGAGCACGTTATCCTTTTCATCGTCGGTGGTGAGGCCGAGAACCTCTCCTGCCAAGGATGTTCCTTCACCGTCGACCGCCAAACTCTTTCCGTCTGGCAAGACAAGGCGCTTGACGGTCAGTTCGTTGACTGTGAGCGTGCCTGTTTTATCTGAGGCGATATAGGTGCAGGACCCAAGAGATTCAACGGCGGCGAGTTTTCTGATGATGACGTTGGAATTTGCCATCCGCCGCATGCCGATGGCGAGCGCAACTGTGATGGCTGCCGGCAGTCCTTCTGGGATCGCGGAAACCATCAACGCCACGCCCAGCAAGAAGACCGTCGCCAGGTCGTCCCCCCGAGAGATACTCACGACAAAGATGATGGCAATCACAAGGATCATCACATAGGATACCAAGAGCGTAAAGCGCTCCATCCGGGAGATGAGCGGTGGCTTGACCATGTCGACCGCGGCTACGTCTTTCGCGATGCTGCCGATTTCTGTCCGCGTGCCCGTAGCGACGACGCGGCCCGTCGCGCGCCCGCGCTTTATGATCGTGCCGGCAAAACACGTCGTGCTCCGCTCGGGCGTGCTTGATGGATCCGCCGCTGCGTCCTTGCTGACGCCCACGGACTCTCCCGTGAGCATGGACTCGTCCACTTCCAGGTCGCGCACGGAGAGCAGAATCACATCCGCAGGAACCCGGTCGCCGGACTCGAGAAAGATAATATCGTCGGGCACCAAAAGGGCGGCATCGATTTGTACCAGCTGCCCGTCCCGCCGAACCCGGGATAAGGACGGTACCAGGTTCTTCAGCGCGTCGGCGGCACGTTCGGCCGCGTACTCCTGGAAGGTTCCGATGGAGGCGTTGAGAACCAATACGCCCAGAATGAAGTAAGAATTGATGTTCTGACCGAGAACAAACGAGAGCGCCGCCGCGATCAGGAGCACGTAGATAAAGGGGCTGCCGAACTGCCGGATAAAGATCATCAAAACCCCGGGAGGTTTTGGCGCCGGCAGTTCATTGCGGCCAGTTTTTTTGAGACGCTTTTTCGCCTGGACTGACGTCAGCCCATGGTCAAGCGCTTCCACACTCATCTATTAGCCCCGCCCAAGTGAGCCCCTCGCACCTGCAACCTAAACGGCGGTTATTTACTTTTCGTGACAAGTTGGCTTTGCGGGCGCTTCAAGATCGCGTTTTACACAACGTGCTGAACAAACAGCCAAATCGCCCAAAGGGACGCAGCGACGGTCACAAGGGCGCTTCCTCCTGCGCCCAACCCGCGCAGAGGGTTTTGTGCCGTATCCGGCTTCATGCCCACCCCGTGGGCGACCCTGGCGACAACGAGGATGCTGCCCAGGATATGAAGTCCCAAGGGCGAAGCCCCGTTCATTTCGATTAAACCCAAAAGGATCAGCGCCAGCGGCACCGCCTCCACGAAATTGGCATGGCGCCGCATGCCAAGCTCTAGCTGCGTATCTCCGCCATGCCCCACGGATATATTCAGCTTGCCTCGCCGTATGCCAGGAAACGCGGCGATCACAACGGCCATGAGACCAAATATCCCCGCATAGAGCATCGTTATGGTTGGCATTATGTTCCTCCCACTGATTATCCGATTAACAGTCAGTCCAAAGCTGACAGGAGACTCTCCAGTTGGCCCAGGAAGTGAGGCCATCCCCACTCAACCCCTTCATCCGGCGCAAAGTCTGTGTGAACGACCGAAACGCGGGTGCCCCCTCTCTCCGCCACGAAGTCGATCTCTACACGGCTTACGGGCCCATCCACTGAATTGAGTCGGCGCATATAGACAAGTCGGTTGGGCCGGTCGATTTCGACGAACTCGCCGGAAATGACCGCCATTGTTCCGTAAGCGACCCGATAGAGGCCGCCGGGACGCAACTCGAACTCAGCCTCGCTCCCTTGCCATTGAACGAACAGGTCGGGGTCGGTGAAATAGTCAAACAGCCGCTCCGGCGCCGCATCGATCCAGATGTCGAATTCGTAGCGGGTGGTCATCGCTCGTTCTCGCCTTCCGCGAGACGCTTGAGGTCCGCAAGCCCCGTTTCCCAAAACGTGTCCAACTGTTTCTGGAGAAGCATCAGGCCTTGCGCATTCGCGCGATAATAGTTGCGGGTTGCTTCGCGCCTCAGCGTCAACAAACCAACCCCCACAAGGACCTGGATGTGCTGGGAGACGCCGGGCCGTGTCATTTCGAACCGCTCGGCAATTTCACCGGCTGTATATTCCCGTTCTGAGGCCAATTGAAGGATTTGACGCCGTGTCGGATCGGCTATGGCGCGGAGTTGAGCATCCATTAGGTAAGCCAATCCGGTCCGTACTCACACACATCAATGCGATTTCCGTCTGGATCATGAAGTGTCATGAAACGCAGGTGCGGCATGGATTGAATGTCAGAACAAGGAACGCCCCGCTCAATCAAGAGGGACCGCGTTTCATCTAAGTTCTCGGACCGGAAATTCGGGAACACGCCAAGCTCCGGTCGTTCCGCATCGGGCGACTCGAACAGACAGAGATGGGCGGTCCCACCTGCGGCAAGAACAGTCATGCCGCGAACGTCTTTGCGGGACTTGAGTCCCAGGGATTGCTCATACCAACGCGCGGCCGCCACGACGTCGCTGACGGGCACGATGACGGCGTGAAACTCTTTGAATATGCCTGCTTGGCTCATTATCAAAGTGTAAGAATATTCTTACGTAAGAGTCAAGTTTCAAAAGCGATATCTGAATCGCTCATACAATAGAGATGCGGAGTCAGGCTTGCCATCTAATGGCCATATCGGAAATCGACGCAAACGAGGTCGCTATTAGAAAGATGAACAGCACAATCATGGTGAGCCAGTGAAGCCAAATCCGGTCGGTATAGATGAGCCCGACGAGCACGGCTGCGGTAACGACATGAGAAATGGTGGTCCAGAAATAAAAACCATCCGGACCAACGATGACAAGATCGGCCAGTGCCGCGAAGATGGAGAACCCCGCAAACGCCAAGAAAAAGGGTTTCCGTTTCGCCAAGTAGTAAGCCCTCAGATCAAATTCGCCGGCTAACGGGACATCTGGCGTAACGGCAAAAGCGGCGAGCACCATAAAGAGGGAGGGGATGATCAGAAAATACAGCTCGATCACATAGTCGATCGACACAACCGCATAGGAAAACATTCCGGTCCAATATTGAACGGTCCACAGAAGAATGGATGCTGACCAGCCGAAGTAGAGCCAATCAAAGTTCACATTCGCCGGCGTTCGCGCCATCCGGCCCCAGCCACCGACAATTTCCGTCATGCCGAAGGCGACGACGACAGAGGCCACCAGCATGGCAAATTCGAAGGTCGTCATAGGATCTGCCCCAAGACCGAGAGTGAGTCCGCGTGATCAAACAATCGGCTTTCAGTTGATCCCTGTCAAACCATGTGGGGCTCGCTCGCCCTAGTTTGGATGCGTTGAGCGAACAGCGCTTCAAACCAACGATTGATTATGGACCAGCATCCGAACATCTCCGTTCTCCAGCGATTCAATCCCGCAGACCTGAGCGGGTTGGAGGACATCTTTGCCGAAGACGTGGTGTGGCGCTTCTTCAATCCGCTATTGCCGGAGATTGAGGGCGACTATCACGGTCATGACGGATTGCGGACATTCTTCGACAAGATCGCAGACGTCACCGGCGGAACCTTCAAGATCACCCCAGTTTCGACAACCGCCATCGGAGATGAGCTGGTCGTGTCACATACGATCAATACGTTGATGCTGCCCGGCCGCGATGTCGTAACCGACGTTGTTGAGGTCTGGCGCATTGTAGACGGACGAATTACGGAAGTTTGGGACATTCCCTCCGTGCATGCCCAACAAACCGAGTGACCCGCGCGTCAATCTTGCTTTTCGTTCGCCAGAATCCGGAACGCCAATTGAGGGAAGAAACGCTTAATCGGCAGGATGAGCATCTCCCGTCCTTCGCCGACGGCGATTTCTTTGTCGCCCTTCTTCATGCGCCGAACGATCACATCCGCGCATTTATCCGCGTCCATTCCACCTTCAACCGCTTTGGCAACGGAAGCCGCTGACTTCTCATCGGAGAAGGCGCTCGCCGCGAGATTCGTCTTGATATAGCCAGGCACAATCGTCGTGACCTTGATCCCCTGGTCGCCAAGTTCCGCCCGCAGCGAATCGAAAAAACCCATCACCGCATGTTTCGATGTGGAATACGCGCTGCGGTTTCGGACACCCACTTTGCCCGTCACGCTGGAGACGACTGCCACATGTCCTCCGCCTTGCTTGAGCATGACCGGCAACACAGCCTTGGTCAGGGCAATGGGCCCCATGACATTGGTGTCCAGAACTTTTTGGTAAACGGAGATATCTGTTTCCAGCATCGGCGAGCGCTGGCCAACACCCGCATTATTGATCAGCACATCAATAGAGTTGAAGGCGCCGCGCGCTGTTTCGACGTGACCGGCCATCGCGTTCAATTCAGTGACGTCCATTACTAGGGCAAAGACGTCGCTTTCCGCGGACCCGTTTTCCACGCACGCGGCCTTGACTCGCTCAAGCTCCTCGGCGCGCCGAGCGGACAGAATGAGTTGATCGCCTTGCCGGGCGTAGCGTTTCGCAAGGGCTTCTCCAATACCGGACGACGCTCCGGTGATCCAAACAACTGCCAATGATATCTCCTCTGATTTTGAATGCAGTGGTCATAGCGAGGATCGCGCGCGGAGACAAATGCCGGGGAGGTCTGATATGCGTCTCGATCTTTGGAGTTTCACAAAGACCTGTGTAATCTCCCGGCGAAACCCAACTGGTGACAGCACCAAGACGGAGGCGAGCGATGAATGAGATGGCGCCGGTGAACCTTCAGGACACTACGGGAGCGCTCAACTATTTGGCCCCCCATGTGAAATCTTCCCTCTACCGGAACGGACAGGTGCTTCTGAACAGGGATGCCCAGGGAAGCGACAGCAATGCCAAAGGTATCGATCTGGATGAGCGGTCGCTCTCGATTTTGAACGCCCGCGCCCTAGTTGGCGGTGAAGGCAAAACCCTCAAGGCCAACGGGTTCGAACTGATCCACCGCCCTGTGAACAACATTGATTTCTTCGATCAGGAACAGGTGGTCCGGATCTATTACCACGACTGTTGCGAAGCTGTAGAGGCAGCAACGGGAGGCCGGGCCTTTGCCTTCGATCACAATGTCCGCTCTGCCAGCGGAAAGAAAGACAAACGCAGAATAGACGGCGGCCAGGAGGTGCAGGGCCCGGCCCACGTGGTGCACGGCGATTATACGCTGACGAGCGGTGCCCAGCGGCTGCGGGATTTATCCGGCCCGCCCAGTCTCAACGACACCTACGCATTCACTCTGGCCGAGGGAGAGGCTCTCATCGGCAAAGACTTGGTAGACCAAGCTCTCTCCGAGGACGGACGCTTTGCCATCATCAATGTGTGGCGCAATATTGTGGACGAACCCGTCGTCACGCATCCCATGGCCTTTTGCGATGGCCGGAGCGTCGATCCGGAAGACTTGGTCGTCTTTGAAATTCACTATGCGGACCGCATTGGCGAGAACTATTTCGCCAAACACGCGCCGGGTCATCGTTGGTACACCTATCCCGGCGTCGCCAAAGACGAGGCGATCCTCATCAAACAATGGGACTCCGCGGGGACGCTCGCCGCATCAGGCGGTGCAGAATCGGACGCCAGTGACCCGGACGCCCCATGCAGCTTCAGCTTTCACAGCGCATTTGCCGACCCCAACACGCCCGAAGACGCCCCTGACCGCTGGAGCATGGAGGTGCGCTGCATGGTGGTATACGAGTAAGCGACCAGAGAATAGTGCACTTATCCGTCCTCTGATTGACGCCGGTTCTCAAGCAGAATTCCTAATTCGTCAGCTGTCGTTCGAAGGGGTGTGCCGCTCTGATCCACACGGGCCTGAATGAGCGCGCCCTGCAAAGCCGAAACACAAAGGACAGCTAGGCGCTGCGCGTCAGGTTCTGCAAAGCCGTCCGCTACGAGTTTGTTTTGCACGATGTCGAGACGCGCAGCATAGGCTTCTCGACCTGCGTGCGTGATCGGACGGTTTTCGGGGGCCATCTCCAAGAGCACCGTCGTGATCGGACAACCATCGCGGAAGCGCGAGGCGCGCATCCACTCCGCGAGAAGCTTGGCATGAGATCGTAAGAGGTCGGCGGTGGACGCCGCTTTGTCGGCCAGTTCCTGAACGGTTGTGACGACGCGGGCGCCCGCCTCCTCAATGGCCGCGGTCCCGATCGAGGTCTTGCCCTCTGGGAAGTAATAATAGAGCGATCCTTTCGGCGCGCCGCTCGCTTCTACAATCTCATTGAGGCCTGTTTTCGAGTAGCCTTGCCGGCGGAAAAGGGTGACAGCTGCGTCGATAATCGGCTTTCGGTGTTTAGGGACCGCCGGCATACAAACTCCATTTTTCGCCTCGGTTTTATATTGACCGGTCTACATGAGCTTGTCAATGGAGAGGTTCTGTTGATTGAAAAGGAGATAAGCATGACGGACCGCGTTAAGTATTCGTATAAAGACGGTATCGCAACAATTGTTGTGGACGATGGCAAAGTCAACGTAATGTCGACCGCAATGCTCAGCGATATCAACGAGGCGTTCAATCAGGCCGAGAGAGACAAAGCCATCGTCGTGCTGAGATCAGGGCGGCCCGGCTTGTTCTCAGCAGGTTTCGATTTGAAAGTCTTTGCAGAGAATGACGCCGACAAAAGCCTTGAGATGGTCAAGTCGGGCGCGGAGCTGGCTTTGCGCCTTTTGGCGTTTCCCCATCCGACGATCGGAGTGATGCAGGGGCATGCCTTTCCCATGGGGACATTTCTCCTCCTGGCCTGCGACATACGGATAGCGTCACAGGGTCCCCACAAAATGGGACTGAACGAAGTAGCCATTGGCATTGCCCCGCCAAGCTTTGCCGTCGAACTTGCCCGCAGCCGTATGCACCCGGCTTGGCTCAGCCGAACGGTAACAACCGGCGAAATGTTCGAGCCGGAAGAGGCGCTTAAGGCGGGCCTCCTTGACCACGTCGTTGCGGAAAACGAGGTCGAAGAGACGCTCTCAAGCGTTGTCTCTGCAATTACTGTGATCCACCGGCCGTCTCACGCCATCGCAAAGATCAGACTGCGTCAGCCCGCTATGACCGCTATGCGCGATGCAATCGACCGTGAGCTGACAAGCGAGGCGTTCGCACTGAAGAGTGACTCGACATCGATGGTTGTGCTACCCGGCAGGGCTTAATAACATTCTGTTAGTTGCGAGTCAGATCCCGTCGAATGGGTTGCTGCAGTGGGGTTAACCATGCGCCCCATGAACAAAATCATTCCAGTTTCCGCATGCCGAATAATGTACAGAAACGGGTGGTCTGCATAGAACTTGATCTTCTTTGGCCGTACGCGCGGCCCGCTGGAAACTCTTATCATTGAAATTCCTGTCGCGGCGGCGGCTTCCAACCCCTGTTCGTCAATCTCGATAAATGTCTGATGGATCACATCCTGCAATCTGGTCGTTATGTAGTGTTCCGGTTGCTTTCGAGGCACAATCATACCTTCGAACTCGGCATTGCATTCGAAGGCTCGAACCACACCCATGGACCGAAGCGTGCCCCTGAGTTTGATTCGCTGATCCATGCGCCATTTTGGCATTTTGAGATCAACGATGTATCTGTCTGAGGTGCTCAGCTCTGAAAAAGCAGATTCGATCATTTGGGGTGTCAAGGTCCGTTCCGCCTTTTCCAAACCATTTTTTCGACGCGGCAGAAGGAGGATCAACGATAGACCGCTGCCCTGAATGCCAACGCTTGTTACCCGGAAGTCCTTGGTTTTCGCATATGTTCCATGTTCTTCTCTGCGCATCGTTGGCACGACAAGGTCGTTGCCGACAACTGAATTAAACTTTTCTGCATTGGTGCGCCTTTTGTCGAACGGCCACCACCACCGCGCATTCAAGTAAACCGTATTAATCAACGTCGCACGCGTTTCGTCGGTGATTTCCTCTTCCGACAGAAGATCCTTGATTTTGCCGGCGGTGTTGTCCTCAACCCAACTGTTCATTACTTCAAGGGCGCCGGAAGGGTCATTGCGATAGTCCACTCGTTGAATGACATCGGTATAGTGATTGTTCATCAGCGACAGATAGGCGGGCTCGACCACAGTGATCTTTTCGAACCAGATCGAATTGTTCGTAGACAGTACATTACCTTCGTCCTCAAAAGAAAATCGGCCAAGCACCGAGCCCATCGCCGGATGAAGGACGCTGTCGTTTTCAGCAAAGTGCAAAACCCGGGCAATCTGAGAGCGCGTTTCTCCCCGCGCACCGGCATAGGCCAAAGCGAACGCACCGCTGATGCTGGCCGGTGAAAAGAACAGATTGCCGGAAGCTTCCCCCTCCACTTGCTCCCTCAACAACTGGTGATAAAGATCAATCGCAAACGCCGTATTGCCGGCTGCAATGTACTGTTCGGCCAGTTGAGCTTGGGATCTCGGAGATGACTCGGACGCGAAAACCGCCGGAGCGGCATTGAGACTCAGAGCACAGGCAAGGAGCCGGCCGAGAAGATGTTGCGTAGCCATGAACGATCCATTGTTTCAATCACCAATACATGGGAACGCTTGCCAACCCCTTAAACGAACGATTGTAGGACACCTGGCGCCTGCTCAACCGTCTCCGCCCAAGATCTGTTCCACCTCCGTCCTGAAGTTCTCCGGGTAGGTGGCTGAAAAATTCTCCCAAAACCAGGCACCACCTTTGGTTCCCAAAATTCTTCGCACCAACGCAACCCCTTGCGTATTCCAGGCTTCGGGCGCAAAACGGGTGACCTGAGTTTGGGTGTAAAGATCAATCATCGAGTCAGTTACGTTGAGCATCATCATCCTGTAACGCAGTTTCTCCATGTCCGATAATCCGTCCGGGTTTGAATTTCCCTGGTAAAACAATTCCGAAATCTCCGCTGACGAAAAAATCGTCGTACGGACTTCATGCATGCTGGTGTTGCTTCGGTTGACGGCTTCGGCCCGGGCGGCCAGCGTGCTTTGCCTTATCTGAATAGCGAGATAGGCCAGGGTGACGATAATACCGAGGGCTCCGATCGCATCCGAAATCGCTCCGATGGCTGTCCAATTCATCATGCGTCCTCCTCGCAAAGGGCTGAGTTTAGGCACACCATCGAGGCGTGCAAGAGCTTGAAACGCCGCCCATGGTGAGCGCGCCGGTCCGTTAGAGACAGGCGAATAGCAAATTGCTAGAATCTCAGGGTTTTTGAACCGACGCGAATTGGGGAAGGGTGGGGCATGTCACTTGAATCGATTTATTTCATCGCGGGAATCATCACAGGCCTGGGCGTCATCATTTCGCTGATCTTTGTCGGCGTGCAATTGCGGGAACAAGTCCGCGAAAGCCGGTTGGCGGCGAATTTTCTCGCCAGCACCGAGGTGCGTAAGGAGCTGATACGCCGCGCTGATGATGAGTGGTACTTGGAACTCCGGGAGAAAGCTTCAACCGGCCTTTCGGTCCTGACTCCGGTGGAGACGTCCCGCTTCGTCCTTCATTCCGGCGCGACAATGCGCCTGTTTGAAGCGCTCTATTATCAAAACCGCGACGGCCGCTTGGACGATTGGTTGTGGAGTTCCGTCCAACTGCCGTTTCGTCAGACCATCTCGCACCCGGCGTTCGATGACTATTGGCGCACCCTCGGTCAAAACTACACTCAGGACTTCAGAGACCACGTTGCCGAGATTCGCGGCGCGGCGCCAAAGTCTTTGTACGACGAAATAAATGGAAGAGAGGCGCAATAGGCGTGCGGCCTTCGTTGGCGGCTCAAACCGAAGTAATCGACGGATTCCTTCCGCACAGCGGACATTCCGGATCCTTGCGGAATTTCACGGTCCGGGTGGAGGCGGCAAGAGCATCGTAAAGAACCAGTTTTCCTGTCAAGCTCTCCCCCATATCCAGCAATTCCTTCACCACTTCGAGCGCCTGAAGAGATCCCATCACGCCTGTGACCACGCCCAATATTCCCGCTTCGGAGCAAGTCGGGATAGAGCCGGGCGGGGGAGGTTCCGGAAACAAGCAGCGATAGCAAGGAAAAGACTGGTCCTCCGTGTCCCTCCTAAAGCCTTTGAAGGTGGTAAGCTGGCCCTCAAATTGTCCCACCGATGCGGACACGAGCGTCGTCTTGGAGAAGTAACAGGCATCGTTCACCAGCGCCCGCGTTTCGAAGCTATCGGACCCGTCGGCCACCACATCATGACCGGCGACGATGTCCATGGCGTTCTCGGCGGTTAGCCGTACCGGATGGCGTGTGACCGTGATGTCCGGATTGAGCGCCTTGATGGCTTCTTCGGCGCTGTCGACTTTGGGGCGGTCCAGGTCATCCGTCCGGTGAATGATCTGTCTTTGCAGGTTGGACAAATCCACCCTGTCGTCGTCGACAATGGTCAAATGACCAACGCCCGCCGCCGCTAGATAGAGAAGGAGTGGTGAGCCCAGTCCGCCGGCGCCTATGACGAGCACCCTCGAAGCCAGCAGTTTCGCCTGGCCGGCGCCGCCCACATCCCTGAGGAGGATATGCCGGGCATAGCGTTCGACTTGTTCGGAAGACAGGGCCATGGGGTTTATATGTCATTGGGCCGAGCTCAAAGCAAACGGACCAGCCATGCCGCAAGGATTCTCTGCGAAAACACCCATGTCATTGCGAGGAGGTCGTCTGGCCGACGAAGCAATCCATGCCAGAAAACCATGAGACTTCATCCCCTGGATTGCAGCGGCCGCTGGCGCGGCCTCGCAATGACGGGCCTAAACCCCCGTCGACCCGAAACCGCCGGCGCCGCGGTCTGTTGCGGGAAGCTCGCCCGTCTCTTGCCAAGTGACCTGGGCATAGCGCGCAATGACCAGCTGAGCGATTTTGTCGCCCCGCTTGATCGTGAACGGCGCGTCTCCAAGATTGATCAGCATCACGCGAACCTCGCCCCGATAGTCTGCATCGATGGTGCCCGGCCCGTTGAGAACGGTAATTCCATTTTTCCAGGCAAGACCCGAGCGAGGTCGGACCTGCATTTCGTATCCCGGCGGCACGGCGACTGCTAGACCGGTCGGTACAAGTTCCCGTTTCATAGGGTCTAGACCGATTGGTCCATCCTCCGGAAGCGCCGCATAGACATCCATACCCGCCGCGCCTGTGGTTGCGAAAACCGGCAAGGGCAGACCTTCAGCGCCAGGCAATTGTTGGATGGGAACGGAAAGAGCGTTAGACACGCACGCTTTCTACGCGGTCCTTTTTCGCTTTAGAAGAGGGCGCGAAGTGGGCAGCGATCTTTTCCCCCAGCTTTTTGGCGACCTTTTCTTTTGAGAGGGACGGCCAATCGTCCACGTTATCTTCGGTAATCACGTGGACTGTGTTGTGGTCGCCTCCCATGATGCCCGTGCCCGGCGACACATCATTGGCGACAATCCAATCGCATTTCTTTCGAGCCCGCTTTTCTTGGGCATGTTTCACCACGTCTTCGGTTTCCGCGGCAAATCCAATGACCAGCTTCGGACGCTTTTTCTTCATATGGCTGATGGTTTTGAGAATATCCGGATTCTCCGTCAAACTGAGCTGAGTCGGCGCGCCTTTGCTTTTTTTCAGCTTTTGATCGGACTGGCGATCAACCTTCCAGTCGGCAACGGCGGCTGCGCAAATGGCCACATCGACCGGCAACTGCTTCTGGGTCGCCTTGAGCATTTCTTCGGCCGTTTCCACGCGGACGACTTTGACGCCCACGGGATTGGGCAGTTGAACCGGTCCGCTGATGAGCACGGTCTCAGCGCCCAATTCGGACATCGCTGCGGCGATGGCGTAACCTTGCTTGCCGCTGGACCGGTTGGCGATATAGCGGACCGGGTCAATGGGCTCATGGGTCGGCCCAGCCGTAATGAGAATCTTCCTTCCTGCGAGCGGTTGCGGAGCGAGTGAAGCCGGCAGGACGCCGGACGACTCGGAGGCGAAACAATCTTCAATGGCTGCCAGAATGGCGGCGGGCTCGGCCATGCGCCCAGGACCGTATTCACCGCAGGCCATATCGCCCGCATCCGGGCCAACGAACAAAACGCCGTCTTTGCTGAGCTGCTTCAAGTTTCGCTGAGTGGTTGCATGTTCCCACATGCGCACATTCATGGCGGGTGCCATGAGGACCCGCTTGTCCGTCGCCAAAAGGGTGGTCGAGGCGAGATCGTTGGCAAGTCCGTGCGTCGCTTTCGCCATAAGATCAGCGGTTGCCGGAGCCACGACGACAAGATCGGCATCCCGAGACAGCTGGATATGGCCCATTTCGGCTTCCGACGTCAGATCGAAGAGGTCCCGGTAGACTTGGTCTTGGGTCAAGCTCGAAACCGAAAGCGGGGTAACGAATTGGGCGCCGGCCTGGGTGAGTATAGCCCGAACCTTCGCGCCCGCTTTTTGCAGAAGGCGAATAAGCTCCAAAGCCTTATAGGCAGCGATCCCGCCGCCAATGACCAGAAGAACGCGCTTTCCGAGAAGCGCCTGAAAAGCCATTGCGAATCAAAACCTTAACGAATAGTTAACGGTGCAAGACTTTTTCCACCGTTATCTGCTCCGCCCTATATAGTGGACTTCACCAAAAGAAAACAGGACCACCTGTTGAGGGGTAAATGGGAGAGGTTAAAATGCAGTTCCATCAAACACTTGACCCCTATGAGTGGATGGAAATCCGCACTCAGGGACGGGCAATTTATCTTGTGGATAATGGCTTGATACCGGCAGCGATCTCGGCGCTGGCGTTCGCGACCTTGCTCGTGGCCTTGGGCAGTGCGATTTCGCCGTATGTGAGCGCCCCGCTTTTCTCACTTGTTTCAGTGCCGGTTTACGTCCTTCATTCGAATCGCCTCTGGTTTGAGAAGGAAGACCTGTTCGCCCAGTGGGTCGCGGACCGGGGGCGGGAACTCCTCAATCGGGAAAGGGCGGCCGGACGCAACTCCTAAAGCCTGTCGCCTAAAACAAAACGTTAATCCCACCGTGGGCGGACCCGCCGAGATCCGTCGCGGAGCCACTGCGTCCCGAGATATCCAAAAAGGCGATGATGTCGGATGTAATCTCGCGCAAAATGTTGAGCCGCAGAACCCCGTCAATTCCGGTCTCGTTGTTATCGGGAGTGACTGTGAACGGCGTTGACAGCAGGCTCACATCAAAGGATTTGTCCCCGAACCGGTGGCGGACTTCTGCGCCCAATCCGAAGGACACATCGAGCTGATCTGATTGTCTCACGAACGTGAGTTCAGCAAGACTTGCGACGGTGTGAGCTGAGCGCTCCTCCACCGACAACGCCGCGAAAGCCCCCTCTTCTGTATACCCATCAAACGCCTCTGTTAAGTAATCGAGGGAAACGAGAGGGCGGGCGCTGAAGCGGCTTTCGCCAATCGGGAAAGAGGTGGAGAGAGCAAAGCTGGCGCTCGCGAACCAGCTGTCGATATCGGCTTGGGCGAACTCTACACCGCTGGCCGAGGACGTGTTGGACGTGTGCCGAGCGCTCTTCGTTGAACCCAGGCCCCCGAAGATGCTGGCGTTGAGGTCTACATACGATGTCTGGGCCGCCCCATAGACGCCGCCGAAGTAGCGCGAAGCCTCTGCCTCTGTCCGGTCGTCATTTGAGTGAACCTGACTGTGAGCAAATCCACCAAAAATACCCAACGTACTGGCGGCGCTCAGCCGAGCGCCAATCCCGCCCATCGTGCCCCAAAACTCGTGACTTGAGTCTGGGATCGCTCCGTCGTCATGCCTGCCAGCCGTGCCGCCGAAGGCCGATCCCCACGCGACCAAAGCTCGATCGTCGTAGCTGGATGCATGTGTCAGAGGCGTACGGGACGCGAACTGATATCGCGGGTTTAAAGAATAGTTTGGCTCAGCGTTGTGCCTCGACTGCAGCCGGACCGTCTGATGAATTTGGAAGGAGTGATCGATCAGCGCGTCCTCCAACTCTCTCAAACCCAACAAGTCTTGATCCAAAGATGTCACTGTATTTCCGTTCTGTACAAAGAAGATGTCAGACGCAGCAGTGATGGTGGGCGTTGTCCCTGTGGAGGTCACCGTGTGATTGCCTGTTCGAAAAACGAGAGACGCGGTCCCCGCATCAAACGCAACGAGGCCATCAAGAACAGACCCATTCGCCAAGGTGAGCACGTCATCGCCGCTGCCAAACTCAATGGATATCCCATTCCCGCCGGAAACGGTTCCCGCATTATCAACCGTCGATCCCACCACGTCTGACGTAAGGTCGATCCCGGATCCCAACACCGAGGTGATTGAGCCCGTATTGAAGATCCTTGTGTTGTCCTCGCCATCAATGCCATTGGCCAACACCGAACCGCTTGCGAACAATGTGCCTGTGTTGATGACGGTGCTGTCGTCGTCCACTTCGATGGCATCGGCGCTGCCGACGCCGGTCATCAGGATAGATCCCGTGTTGATGACCGTATTTCGATCGTTCACTTCGATACCGTCTGCATCCACACCACTTGCGGTGATTGTGCCCGAATTGAGGATCCAGTTATCGTTCTCGAAAAGCAGGCCGTCGGCGCCGTTCCCCATTGTCGTAACGGTGCCAGCTTGAGTGACCGTATTGAAATCAAAGCCATCAATACCGACAGCCCCATCGCCCGACGTCGTAATCGAGCCTTCGTTGATCAGGGTGTTTGAGTCTCGAATGGCAATCCCGAGCGAACCATTACCGCTGGTCGTGATGCTGCCCAGATTGACGATCTCGTTGAAATCGACAGCAAGGATCCCGAAGGCATCGGTGTTGCTTGTTGATATTGAGCCTTCATTGGTCACGCGATTGTTGACGCCGACCTCAATACCGTCCGACTCGATGCCGAATACCTCAATCACTCCTGTATTGGTTATGGTTGAATCCTGACCCGCAAAAATCGCGTCGGAGAACGGCCCCAATATGGTGATGGTTCCCGAGTTGGATATCGTGGCACCCGAGAGCGCCGCAATGCCTGCGCTCGTGGACCCACTCGTCGTGATCGTGCCCTCATTGGTGATCGTGTTGCCCACAGAACCCAGGATACCGGAGTTTAAGAGTCCCGTGGTCGCGATCACGCCGCCGGGCTTTACCGTGGCATTTTCGTTATCGTTTAGATTTTGCGTCGTGGTGACTGTTGTACCCGAGGGGATCGTGACATCTGCCCATGCGGTATCATCCCCCGTTGCCCCAAACAGAGCAAAGCATGATGCACCGACCAGCAACTTTTGCCGAACGTGTGGACGCCCCATTGCCCATCTACCCCGCAGGTTCGCCTGCAATTTCTTGTTGCAAGAAGTCTATCTGCGGAACAAGGGAAAGTATAGCCCGAAGGGGGGATTAACTCAGACTCGCCAGCGCCAAAACGGCAAGAGCAACGGCACCGATCCAAAGCGCGATCGTTTGCGCAATATTTGTGCGCTCTCTGTTCACGGATGAAGGACTGCGCAAGCGTCTTCCCTCTTCGGCGAGCACGCGCGAAGCCGCTGTGATTTCTTCTACATTTTGGGGAAGCTCGTTGAGGGCCCGCCCGAGTGTGGCCGCGCCGCGTGCGACGTCGTCAAGGACCGCGGCCGGTCCAAGGCGCTCTTGCATCCAGCGCTCAACAATCGGTTCTGCTAGATTCCAGATATTGATGGTCGGGTCGCATTCTCTCGCTACCCCCTCCGCCACGACCATCGTCTTCTGCAAAAGGACCAGTTGCGGTTGCAGGTGCATATTGAATTGGCCGGTGACATCCAAGAGCTGCTCAAGCACGCGGGCCATCGAGAAGTCCGAGGAGTCTTGGCCGAAAATCGGCTCTCCGATGGATCTGAGCGCTTGCGCAAACATGGACTGCGACTGGTCCGCTGGAACGTAGCCAGCTTCGAAATGGACTTCGGCAAGGCGCACATAATTGCGGGTGATAAAGCCATAGAGGATTTCGGCAAGATATCTTTGGCTTTCACGGTCAAGCCGGCCAACGATTCCATAGTCCACGGCCACGATCCCGCCGTCCGGATCCACGATCAGATTGCCGGCGTGCAAGTCGGCGTGGAAAAGACCGGTGAAAAGCGCCTGTTCCAGGAAGCCGGTCAAAACTTGAGCGCCAAAGTCCTTCAAGTCAAAGCCCTTGGCGATAAGTGTTTCTTTGTCCGTAAGAGGTGTGCCCTCGATCCATTCGGTCGTCAGGACACGCTTTGAGGTCCTCTCCCAATCGACACCGGGAACCCGGAAACCGTCGATGACGCCGCCAGCATATTCAGCCATTTCGGACTGGGCAGCGGCTTCGAGCCTGAGATCCAGTTCGGATTGGAGGCTCTCTTGAAGAGTCGCAACGACCGACGTCGGACTGAGGCGCCGGAGATCTGGCTTGAGACGCTCGGCCCAGCGGGCGGCCCAGGCGAAGGCGTCTACATCGCGGCTGAGAAGAGATTCGATGTTTGGACGGAGTATTTTGACCGCCGCTTTTTCTCCGCCTATGACTTGGGCCGGATGAACTTGCGCAACCGAAGCTGCGGCAACCGGGGGATCGAGATGGTCGTAGATTTCGTGAACCGGCCGGCCGAGCTCTCGTTCGATCGAGTCTCTCGCCAAATTCATTGCAAATGGGGGAAGTTTATCTTGGAGAAGCTGCAAATCGGCGGCGAGCTCTGACCCTACGATATCCGGGCGCGTCGCAATGAATTGGCCCATCTTGATGTAGCTTGGCCCCAAGTCTTGGAAGGCGGCCGCCAAGCGTTCGCCAATACGTTCCGAGCCTCCTCCCCGCTTAGGCCGGGCCCCCAATGCAACAATGCGCATACCAAGCCGAGCAAGGGCAGGGATCCGGCTTCGATACTCCTCCGGAATGAGAACGTCATACTGCGAAAGCACACGTGCCGCATGCAACAATCTGGGACCGTGGACAATTAGACCGAACATGTCCCCTCACACTCTCCATCCGGAATGCAAGGCCGCAATGCCGTGGGTCAGCCGCCGGAACTGAACCCGCTCGAACCCGCCCAAAACCAACCGACGGACAAATTCTTCAGCATCGGGAAAAACGCGTATACTCTCCACCAAATACGCATAGGCATCCCGATCTCCCGCGATCATTTGGCCCAATCGTGGCAAGACGTTGAAGGAATACCAATCGTAGGCGCGTTGAAGCAAAGGGGTTGGCACATGTGAAAACTCAAGGCACAAGAACCGGCCGCCTGGCTTGAGCACACGATAAGCTTCGCGGATTGCCTGCTCCATCGTGGTTACGTTCCTGATCCCAAAAGCAATTGTGTAGGCATCCACAGAACTATCAGCAATCGGAAGATGTTCGGCATCGCCACACACTGCCGCGATCGAGCCATCGGACGCAACACGCCGCCGATTCGTTCCCGCCCTCAGCATCTCTTCGTTAATGTCGCAAACATAAACCCTCGCGGAAGACTCTTCGCCGCGGTTTGGCACCGCTTTGACGATCCGGTCGGCCACATCACCTGTTCCCCCAGCAACATCCACAATGCGCATACCGGGCTGTGGATTCAGCCAGCTGACCATTTGATTTTTCCAAGCCCTGTGAATCCCCAGCGACATCACATCGTTCATCAGGTCGTATTTCGTCGCCACACTGTCGAAAACTTTGTGGACCCGGCGTTCTTTTTCCTGAAGCGGAACTTTTTCAAAGCCAAAATCCACAGAGCCGGGTGCCTCGCCGGTATCTTTATCGGACGCTGGTTTGGTATCTTTGGCGTAGGCCATATGGCAGTTCTGAAGTTCCAAGTTACGACAGAGCGCTTCTGTCATTGCCGGTGTGAGGTTAGCATGGTTAAACACCGCTTTTCTGCGTCCAAATTGCCGCAAACCTCTTAATCAAACCTATGCCTGAATTGCCCGAAGTGGAAACTGTCTGCCGTGGACTGGCCCCTGCCTTGGTTCAGCGCCGGATTGTGCGTGTGAACCAACGGCGGCCCGATCTCAGGATTCCGTTTCCCGTTGGATTTACGCAGCGTCTGTCGGGTCGAAAAGTGCTCTCTCTCACGCGCCGGGCGAAGTACATTCTGGTCCATATTGAGGGGGATTTGACTCTCATCATTCACTTAGGCATGTCCGGCAGGATAACAATCCATCCCCCCTTTGAGACGGCGATCTCGCCGGGTCGGTTCCATCACAACGTCGGGAAAGCGCGTGCCCCGAGGGAATGGGGCCCGCACGATCACGTGATCTTCGAATTAGATGATGGAACCCTCATCGTTTACTCAGATCACCGCCGTTTTGGATTGATGACACTCGCCCAAACCGGTGAATTAAACTCCCATGCCTTGCTGGCCAATGTCGGGGTCGAGCCTTTGGGCTCCCAATTAACACCTGAATTTCTGTCCGCGAAATTAAAAGACAAGAAATCGCCCATAAAAGCGTCGCTTTTGGATCAACGAATAATAGCCGGACTGGGAAATATCTACGTATGCGAAGCGCTCTTTTACGCCGGCATCTCACCGCGTCGGCAAAGCGGCACAGTGCCGGGAGCGCGGGCAAAACGATTGGTTGATGCGATCGGCCAGGTTCTTCGGGCGGCGATCCAAGCGGGCGGATCATCGCTGAGAGATTATGCGCATGCGGATGGAGAGTTGGGGTATTTTCAGCATCAATTTGCCGTATACGATCGCGAAGGCGAAACGTGCAAAGCACCGCGCTGCGACAACACGATCCAGCGCATCGTGCAATCAGGTCGGTCCACCTTCTTTTGTTCAAAGTGTCAGCGTTAGAGCGCGTGTAAGTGGCCACTGACCCCACTTGACCTGCCGCGGTTTCGGGCCTATTCCCCACGCTCAGTTTCCCGTCGGTTCACCGGCTTTCCTAATCAAAACTGAGGGTTTCCATGGCCTACAACACGCTGCTCGTCGATATCGAAGGTCCTGTAGGACTGATCACGCTCAATCGTCCTGAAGCGCTCAATGCGCTCAACGGCGAGTTAATGGACGAATTGACGGAAGCGATCGACAAATTGGAAGCGGACACCTCCATCGGCTGCCTTGTGATCACGGGGTCCGCCAAGGCGTTTGCCGCCGGTGCCGATATCAAGGAAATGCAGCCCAAATCCTATATGGACGTTTACAAGGAAGACTTCATCACGGCCAATTGGGAACGGGTGACACGCTGCCGGAAACCCGTCATTGCGGCTGTTGCGGGCTTCGCCTTAGGCGGCGGCTGCGAACTCGCAATGATGTGCGATTTCATCCTCGCGGCCGACACCGCCAAATTCGGCCAGCCGGAGATTAACTTGGGCGTAATCCCTGGCTCGGGCGGCACCCAGCGCCTTACGCGCTTTGTCGGAAAGTCGAAAGCTATGGAGATGTGCCTGACCGGCCGAATGATGGACGCCGAAGAGGCGGAGCGATCCGGACTGGTTAGCCGTATCGTGCCCGCAGACGACCTCAAATCAGAAGCCCTGAAAGTGGCAAACAAGATCTGTGAGCTATCGCAACCCGCGACCATGATGGTGAAAGAGGCCGTCAACCGCGCGTACGAAACCACCATGACCGAGGGTGTCCGCTTTGAAAGGCGCCTGTTCCACTCAACCTTTGCGCTCGACGACAAGGCCGAAGGCATGGCGGCTTTTGTTGAGAAGCGCAAACCGCATTTTAAGCATCAATAGAGCGGCTATATAGGCACCGATATTTCTTGACGAATTTGTAACGTAGGTGTACGAGACCCGCTTTAAATTCCTCTGCAAATTGTTTGACGCATCCGCTGAAAGAAAGAGCGAGCCTTCAATATGGCCAACACGAAATCTGCAAAAAAAGCGATCCGCAAGATGACGCGCCAGACTGAAGTAAATAAGTCGCGGCGGTCCCGGATCCGTACCTTTGTCCGCAAGGTGGAGGAGGCGATCATTGCAGGTGACGCAGAAGGCGCCAAGGCTGCGCTCAACGAGGCCCAGCCCGAAATAATGAGGGGCGCCACCAAAGGCGTGATTCACAAAAATACGGCGTCTCGGAAGATTTCCCGCTTGTCTAAGCGGGTGCACGAGATGAAAATCAATCCAAACTACGTACGCTAACTCTATTGAGCGGCAGTTTATCGCGGGCCTTGAGTTTGCGAGCGGAAAAAATTCCGCAAGCTGACCAAAAGAACTATGTCCGCACACGTGCTATAGCCGTTCGTCGCGGGTTCTTTCGGCCTCTGTGACAAAGGCCAGCATTTCGCTAAGGAATTGCGCGCTTCCCAAGAGTCAAGCCATCTGAATGTGAATCTTTTTTGTAATCCAGGTGTCATTCTTTCTTGATCTTTGTTCTTCTCAGTGTATTCTCCATTCCCGTAGCGAGCAATCAGGTCTTCGAAGAGTTTGAGTAAGTCAGCAAGATTAAGTTGGTACAAAGAAGGCGCCAAACTCGTTATAAATTCTCTGTTTGGGACATTCTGTCCTCGGACTACCCGATAAGCTTTTTGAGATTTGTCTGACGGGAGAGTATTCCTTCTCCCAAGGGCGGCGGAGTGCGTGTAGTTTGAGGCAGGTTTTATTGGGGTGAAGTGCGTGTCGTCCAAGGACTCTGGTACATCGCAAGATGCTGGCGGCCCTGCTTACGCGGGTGACGTTTCGGTCGAAAAGGCATGGGAAATGTTAAAATCAGATCCCAACTGTCTTCTCGTTGATACGCGCACGCAGAGCGAATGGGCTTATGTTGGTGTGCCAGATTTGTCTGAGCTGGGTAAAGATCCCATCTTGATCGAATGGCAGTCATTTCCGACAATGCAAGTAAACGAAACGTTTACGGATCAACTGGCTGAGATAGTGGCGGAGAAAAAGCTTCCGAAGACGGCACCTATACTATTTATTTGCCGCTCGGGCGCAAGATCGAGATCTGCAGCGATTGCCTCTACGGCAGCGGGGCATCCCGCGTCGTACAATGTTGATCACGGTGTCGAAGGTGACCTCGACGAGCGCTTCCACCGCAATTCCGTAAATGGTTGGAAGTTTTCCGGCCTCCCGTGGAAACAGAGTTAACCTACCTATCCCGGCCGTCCGGCCGGGGCCTTTTGAAAATACTCAAAAATCAAATGTTCACGTACGAACTAAAAAGGGTAAATGGACTAATGCGGCTTATCGACGAAAACCAATCTATTGATTTGAACGGAAATTCAACAACCGGCGAGCATTTCATTGCATGGTCGAGAGCAAAGAAACGGTTGGAAACCAAACTCGGCCAAAGTGTCTTTAACCGATGGATCAATCCGCTCGAACTTGAAGGTGTAAACCAAGGGTGCGCAACGTTTCGCGCACCCGGTGAATATGTTCGTTACTATGTAGATACGCACTATCGCGATCAAATCCGGCAAAGCCTGAAGAGCGAAATAACCTCAATCACTCAAATTCGTTTGCGTGCCGTGCTGGAAGCGACCCGTTCGGGCGAACAGAGCGAGGCGAAGCCGAACACATCGGTAGCGATCGGACCTGCGCGGGTTTCGGCAGAACCCCGCCAATCTGTCGCGGAGCCCGCGCCACTTGCCGGTGGGTCTGGCGACGATTCCGGAATGAAAGTCATCCTGCCCCGGACGAAGACATTTGAGAATTTTGTCGTGGGACAGTCGAACAAGATCGCCTTCCTAGCGGCTAAACGATTTGTTGAGGCACCGACACAGGCATTGAACCCGCTGTACATTTACGGAAAGGTTGGAACTGGTAAGAGTCATCTGGCCAAAGCAATCTCAGTTGCAGCCCACGCTCAAGATCCTGGTGGCAATGTCGTTTATCTGTCTGCAGAGCGTTTCATGTATCACTTTGTGCGCTCGCTTAAGGACAGGAATACGCTGGCCTTTAAGGACGCATTGCGTGATGTGTCCGTGCTTGTGTTGGATGATGTCGGTTTCATTGGAAACAAGGCGACGACTCGCGAGGAGTTCTTTCATACGCTTGACGTTCTGCTCTCGGAAGGCCGGCGGATCGTATGTTGTGCGGATGTTCCGCCCTCGCGCCTAGAAGGGATGGGAGAGCGCATTGTGTCGAGACTGGGTCAGGGAACGGTTGTGGGCATCGAAGCCCCCGATTTCGAGCTCCGCCGAAACATACTCAAAGCCAAGTTGGAAGCGGCAAGTGCCGAAAATGGCCTGCACGTGCGTTTAAGCGATCAGCTGCTGGATTTCATGGCATCAAACCTGAATGACAACGTTCGGACCCTTGAAGGGGCGGTCAACCGCATCCTGTCGCACACAGGCTCTCACGCGGGCGATGGGACCGAAATCACAGTAGACGTTTTAAAGTCTCAGATCATCAGCGACCTTTTGCAAACGCGTAAGCCGGTTCTGACGATCAAAGAGATTCAAAAATGTGTCGCCGACTATTTTGGTCTCCAAGTGTCGGACCTTTGCTCGAAGCGCCGAACCAAGGACGTTGTCAAAGCAAGGCATCTGGCCATGTTTATCATCCGCAAGGAAACGACCAAATCCTATCCCCAAATTGCGATGAAGTTCGGGAAAATGGACCACACGAGCATTTTGCACGCGGTGCGCAAAATGGAGGCACTGAGCGAAACGGATCACGAAATCTGTGAACACATCGAGGCCATTCGGCGCAAGCTTGGCCTCTGACGCACAACCAAGCAGATGACGGCAGTCGGGGCCGGAAGAGAATTCTCTTCCGGCCCGTTGTTTTGCGCGTTTCACATATTATTCTACTGGAACTATTGATTCCTGCCTAAACGCAGGTAACGTGACAGACCGCCCATCTCGGTTCTCCTCGGGCGGGCCATCGCGAACGTTGAGACAAGACTCAACGCGCCGCGAGAGTGAGACCCGGGGCTGCCCCGTGCGTCATTACGGACCCAAGAGCGCGAGCTATGAAAACTGCCATTGATCGAGAAGTCCTCTACAAAGCCCTAAACCACGTTCAAAGTGTGGTCGAACGCCGAACAACCATCCCCGTGCTAAGCAATCTGTTGGTGGAAACGCTGTCTGATGGAATGCGCCTCACGGCAACGGATTTGGATATGGAGGTGGTTGAAACCGTCGACACGATGGTGTTTTCGAACGGCGTGACGACGATACCGGCCCACACTCTGTTCGATGTTGTGCGCAAATTGCCTGAAGGCGCGCAAGTAGAGTTGGATTTCGACGCCGCAAAAATGCAAATGCAGCTTTCGTCCGGCCGCTCCCGGTTTAGCTTGCCGTGCCTCAGCGCTGACGATTTTCCATCTCTGGCACAGAGCGACTTTGACCATCATTTCGAGATGCCGGCCAAAGATATAGTCCGGATGATTGACGGCACCAAGTTCGCCATTTCGACCGAAGAAACGCGGTACTATCTCAACGGCATTCATCTTCACGCGCACGAGGAAGATGGAAAAAGCCTGTTGCGCGCCGTTGCAACGGATGGCCACAGGCTCGCGCGTGTGCAATTGCCATTGCCTGAAGGGGCATCGGCAATACCGCCGGTCATCGTTCCGCGCAAAACAATCACGGAGTTACGCCGTCTCCTTGAAAACGAAGACGAAAAGATTCAGCTCGCCGTTTCGGAAAACAAGATCCAGTTCCGTGTCGGTTCGACTATCCTCACCTCTAAGCTGATCGACGGAAACTTTCCCGATTACGAGCGCGTTATTCCTGTTGGAAACGACAAGATGCTCAAACTGGATCGCCCGACTTTTGCGAGCGCAGTGGATCGCGTATCCACAATATCGACGGAAAAGTCGAGAGCGGTGAAGATGATTTTGAGCGGCTCAACCCTAACGCTCTCTGTGAACAATCCTGAAAGCGGAAGCGCCACGGACGAACTGCCGGTTGTCTACGAGGCGGACGATTTGGAGATTGGCTTTAACGCCCGTTATGTACTGGACGTCATGTCCCAGATAGCCGGCGAAACGGCGCGGTTTGAGCTGTCCGATCAATCCTCCCCGACCATTATCCTGGACGATGAGGATGAGTCTCAGTCGGCGCTGTATGTTCTCATGCCGATGCGGGTCTAAACCGGCAGGCATCGCTTCGCAGCGCAGCGCGCGGCGAAATCACTGCTCTAAAACTAATCCGTGCAGCAATCGACCTCGATCAAACTCCTAAAACTTAACGATTTCCGTTCCTACACGGACTTAAAACTGGAAGTCGATGAGCGGCCCATAGTTTTGACGGGACCGAATGGGGCCGGAAAAACCAATATTCTAGAAGCAATTTCTTTTTTGGCGCCAGGACAAGGGATCCGGCGCGCCAAGCTCACGGACATCACTCGGCACACGGCGCTTGACTCAGCGCCGGAAACCCACTGGTCGGTGTTCGCGGAGATTGCTCAAGGAGAGGACGAATATCGGCTGGGAACTTCCATCGAGCGCTTGGCATCGGGTGCCATCCGGCGCCGCGCCAAAATCGACAGCGATCAAGCTTCGCCAAACGATTTGGGCCATTATGTTCGATTGGTCTGGCTGACACCGATCATGGATCGCTTGTTCTTGGAAGGACCCGGCAATCGCAGACGATTTTTGGACCGACTTCTGCTTGCTCATGATCCCGATCACGCAAGCCGCGTCGCAAAGTTCGAAAAGGCACTCAGAGACCGACAAAAGGTGCTCAGGGAGTTCGGCCGCAACGAGGCCTGGCTGAGCGCCCTTGAGCAAGTCATTGCTGAAACGGGCATCGCCATCGCGGCAGCCCGCAGCGAAATGGTGGCGCGCTTGAATGGGGCGATGGAGAAGGGAGCGGAGACCCCGTTTCCGCGGCCCGCAATGGCGATCGACGGCGAGCTTGAGACTCGCCTTATGCGTGAGTCGGCTCTTGATACAGAACAGTTCTATTTGACCAGCTTAGAAGCACGACGAACAAGAGATGCAGAAGCGGGGCGGGCCACCCTGGGCCCCCATTGCAGCGATATTGACGTCCTCTACCCGGACAAGAACATGCCTGCGAAACTGTGTTCCACGGGCGAGCAAAAGGCACTTTTGGTCTCCATTATTTTAGCCAGTGCCAAGCTTATTTTGACCCGTTCCCCAGGTGCAACACCCATCATACTATTGGATGAAATCGTGGCCCATATGGATGCGTCTCGCCGCGCAGCTCTATTTGACGAAATTGGCGGTTTCGGGTGCCAAACCTGGATGACGGGGACGGACGCAGGCCTCTTTTCCGCTTGGGGAAATCGGGCGCAATTCTTTGAAGTTTCCGGCGGTGATGTGGTAAGATCCTGATTCATATAAACCCCAGGAATCTATGAGCAAATCTCCTATCCCCACGGCGCCGGACAAGGCAGCAGCCGCCGAAGATTACGGTGCAGAATCCATCAAAGTCCTCAAAGGTCTGGACGCGGTCAGAAAGCGTCCCGGCATGTATATCGGCGACACGGATGACGGCTCCGGCCTCCACCATATGGTGTACGAAGTTGTCGACAACGCCATCGACGAATCCCTCGCCGGATATTGTGATGAGATCCGAGTAATTTTGAATGCCGACGGCTCGGTGACCGTGTCCGACAATGGCCGCGGCATCCCTGTGGACATTCATGAAGAAGAAGGCGTCCCCGCTGCAGAGGTCATCATGACCCAGCTGCATGCGGGCGGAAAGTTCGATCAAAACTCCTACAAAGTATCCGGCGGTTTGCATGGTGTGGGCGTGTCCGTCGTAAATGCCTTGTCAGAAACCTTGGAGCTCAAGATCTGGCGGGACGGCAAAGAGAACAAGATGGTCTTTACAAACGGCGACGTGAGTGAGCCTCTTTCGGTGCAAAAGGACACCCCCGATCAGACAGGAACCGAGATCACGTTTCTGCCCTCGACGGAGATCTTTACCAAGACGGACTTTAGTTTCGAGACGTTGGAGCACCGGTTACGCGAACTGGCGTTTTTGAATTCCGGCGTGAACATCAAACTGATCGATCGCCGCCACGCCGATGAGCGCATAAGCCACTTGCAGTACGAAGGTGGTCTTGAGGAATTCGTCCGCTTTCTCGATGACGCAAAGACACCCTTGATCTCTGAGCCAATCAACATAAAGGCCGAGCGCGACGGCATCACTGTCGAGGCGTCCATGTGGTGGAACGACAGCTATCACGAGACCGTGCTCTGCTTCACCAACAACATTCCCCAGAGGGACGGCGGAACACACTTGGCGGGCTTCCGAGGGGCGCTGACGCGCACAGTGAACGGCTACGCCAACGAAAGCGGGGCGGCGAAGAAGCAAAAAGTGACCCTCACCGGCGATGACGCGCGCGAAGGGCTGACTTGCATCCTGTCGGTCAAAGTGCCTGAGCCCAAGTTTTCTTCTCAGACCAAAGACAAATTGGTGTCTTCCGAAGTCCGGCCCATCGTTGAAAGCGCAATCAACGAGCAGCTGGGCCAGTGGTTTGAAGAACACCCGTCCGATGCAAAGATCGTCGTTTCAAAAATCGTCGAAGCCGCCACGGCGCGAGAAGCGGCCAGAAAGGCCCGCGAGCTGACCCGCCGAAAAGGGGCTCTCGATATCGCAAACCTGCCGGGCAAGCTGGCCGATTGCCAAGAGCGCGATCCGGCCAAGGCCGAGCTCTTCATCGTCGAGGGGGACTCGGCCGGCGGCTCCGCCAAACAAGCTCGCGATCGCTCCAACCAGGCGATCCTTCCCTTACGCGGCAAAATATTGAATGTCGAGCGCGCCCGATTTGACCGCATGCTCTCGTCCAACGAAATCGGCGCCCTCATCACCGCCTTGGGTACGGGCATCGGCGGCGAAGATTTCGATGCGGACAAGCTGCGCTACCACAAAATCATCATCATGACGGACGCCGACGTCGACGGCTCCCACATCCGGACCCTTCTGCTGACGTTCTTTTACCGACAGATGCCGGAACTCATCGAGCGGGGGCACCTCTATATCGCCCAGCCGCCTCTTTACAAGGTCACGCGCGGCAAGTCGGAGCAATATCTGAAAGACGACGCGGAGCTGGAATCCTATCTGATCGGTGAGGGGACAAAGGACGCAGTCTTGGTCCTCGCCTCCGGCGATCAGCGGGCCGGCCCTGACTTGATGGAGATTGTCGCTCAGGCGCAAGCCGTCCGCCGTCTTCTTGACAGTGTGGCCCAGCGCTATCCCAGGCTGATCGTCGAACAAGCCGCCATTGCCGGTGCTCTGACACCGGACGTTTTGGACGATCCGGACCGGGCCCAAGCCGCCGCCACAGCAGTGGCAGCCCGGTTGGACGAGCTAGCCGACGACCTCGAAAAAGGCTGGACCGGGGAGCCCTCGCCTGACGGCGGCCTCGCTTTCGCCCGGGAACTGCGCGGCGTCAAGGAAGTCCGTTTCATCGATGCGGCTCTCGTCAACAGCGCCGAGGCCCGCCGCCTCCACGCCATGCAGGAACAGCTGGAGGCCATCTACCGCGAACCTTCGGTTCTGACCCGTAAGGACACGGAGCAAACCATCCACGGCCCCTCGCAGCTGTTGGATGCTGTCTTCGCCGCCGGCCGCAAGGGCATCTCCATGTCCCGGTACAAAGGTCTGGGCGAAATGAACCCGGAACAGCTCTGGGAAACCACCCTCGACGCCAGCGCCCGCTCCTTGCTCAAGGTGAAGGTGTCGGAGATTTCCGAAGCCAATGATCTCTTTTCCAAGCTCATGGGCGACAGCGTTGAACCCCGCCGCGAGTTCATCCAGGAAAACGCCCTCCAGGTCGAGAATTTGGACATTTAGGCCCATTGCGCGTCATCCTGGCTGGAGCATCCACTCCGCATCATCGCGAGACGCGCGTGCGCGGTGGCGGCGTTTCCTTTTGAACGACCCATCGGTCGCAACTGGTGAGACCAGCATTGATGAGGTGACTGCAGCCTCCGCAACTGGAACAAAATGTTGAAAGAGCTTTGGACCTACCTCTTAAAGAAGGCGACTTGATTCTTCCGATGGCATCTTTCGTTAGAAGGGTGAGAGGACCGTTCCAAAGGAATCAGACAGTGTTTTCTCCGTCGACGCTACGATGTATCCAAAGTCCGATTGAGGGAAAGACAATCAGTTCCGCGATTAAGGAAGGCAAAATCTTGGCGCTCAGCAACACTTCAGGATCAGAAGCGCTCAATCTTGCCAAACCGCCGATAAACACCAAGAAGACCATCGCTGTGAGAATGCCGCTCAAGCGATGCAAGAAAATCGCGCCAAAAGCGAAGAAGACACCAACGCCGAGCCACACGCCGCCGACAAACCGAAAATGATTATCTTGGATAAGAAACGCCGTCTGGTCCGTGACTGTAAAGAAGTCGGTCGGCCCTTGCCATCCGAGCGTAGGTATTCCGCCAAGACTGATGTTCAACCCTAACCAAATGATCACTATGCCTATGATTGCGAGCAAAACTCGAAGCACCAAAGTCATTACGACGCCTCCCCGAGCATTCCATCAGCGAGCGCGCCTTCGGCCAAAAAACGGATTCTCATAAGCGCCTCCTTAATATAATATACGCGTATATTTTAATCAAAGATTGGAGTCAAGTGCGGTTGGGTCATGTAGCCTGGAGAACAGAATGAGTGAAGGAGCAACAAATCCAGCGCCCCGGAGAGGACGACCGGCGATCACCGACGAAAAGCGCGAAGAGATGACGACGCGCATCTCCGAAGCGGCCCGTCGCCTGTTTCAGACAGAGGGCTATTCGACCGTCTCTATGCGTCGCATTGCCAGCGAAATCGGTTGCTCCCCAATGACGCTCTACAAATACTATGATGCCAAGATCGACATACTGCGCACGCTTTGGGCGGATGTGTTCGATGATCTGTTCAACAGTCTGGACGAAGTCTCCCAGTCAAAGAGAACTCCAGTTGAAGCACTCGTTACTTTGTCCACGGCCTATGTCAATTACTGGTTAAACCATAGTGATGCGTACCGTCTCGTTTTTGTTGCGGACGGTGTCACGCAGCCGGACGTCAGTGTCTTTCTCGATAATCCCGATATTATTGGACGCTATAACTTGTTTGCATCGGCGATCGCGGACGCGTGCGCAGACGAACTCAGTGCCGACATCCTAAAAGTCAAGCTTGACGCGCTTGTGTGCGCACTCCATGGCGTTGCACACAACGCTATCACAATAAGCGGTTATCAGTGGGCGGATAGCGAGAAGATTCTCCGTGTCATTATCGCCGGCGTGATCGCAAACACATGATTGCTTCTAGTTCCAGACATAGATCCTGACTTCTTCAATGTCGTTGTTGGGCTGGTCCAGGACTTTGTTCGCTCGGTCACGACCGTGCGGGAGAGGGGCGGTTGGCTCCGCGCAGTCGGCAAATCTCCGGAAACGATTCTCTCGCTCCCGCTAGCAAGGAGGCGGTTCCCCCTTACAAACTCTTGAAACGACACTCCGCTCCATGCATCGTTTAATGGCGCAAGAGGCTTGAGGCAGGAGGAACGAGCGTGTCAAAGATCACGGCCGTTTTTTTGACGGTCTTGACCATAGTCTGTGCGCCAAAGACCATCGCTTTGGCCCAATCAGCCGCTCTCCAGCCCATCCAAACCGGAAAGTTCAAGACCGCCTTTGACGAACGATCGGACTTGGCGGCCTACCCAACTGTCATCCGGCGGATATTGGGAGATGAGGCCGGCGATTTGGTGGATCAACAACTGAGCGCCCCTGGCGCGCCCCAACACAGCGTTCTGCCGGCGGAGGAAACCTTTGATGTTTTCGTTCCCGAGACCTACGACGGCACCAAGCCATTTGGCCTCTTCGTTTACATTTCGCCCCGAGAGACGGGTGGACCGCCGAGGGAGTTTTTTCGCGGTCTAGAAAAGCTCGAGTTCTTATTCGTCGGCGCAAACAAAGCGGGCAACAAGCACGATGTACCCCTGCGGCGCATTCCGCTTGCGCTCCATGCCGTCCACAACATGACCGCTGGACATAATATTGATACAGAGCGTATCTACGTGGGCGGCATCTCGGGCGGGGGGAAAGTTGCCGGCTTTTTGGGCGTCAGCTACGGCGACGTCTTCCGCGGCGCCATGCACATTGTCGGCAGCGGGCCCATCGGCGACGGAAAAATTCTGATGCCGAAAGGCGAACTCGGCCAAACCGTCCGTACCCGAAACCGATACGTTTTTGTCACCGGCGAAAACGATTTCAACCGCGCCGAGGTGCGCAAGCATTACCGCAATTTCGGGGAGCAGGGCTTTGAGAACACCGCCCTGTTCGACATCACCGGCATGGGCCACACGGTCCCTTCCAGACGTAATTTCATCAAGGCCTTAAGAGCGCTCGACGGGAAAAAGTAAGGACGCTGCCCCGCGCAGGAGGGAGCTAGGCGGTCGCGCACCATGAGTGCTAGACGATACCCCATGTCAGATTCCTCTAAACCACGCACGTTTGACTACATCATCGTGGGCGCCGGCTCTGCGGGCTGCGTCCTGGCCAACCGCCTCAGCGAGGATCCATCGGTCCGGGTCGCGCTGCTCGAATATGGCGGCTCGGACATTGGCCCCTTCATTCAAATGCCGGCAGCTCTGTCTTATCCATTGAACATGCGCCGCTACGACTGGGGATACGTGACCGAGCCCGAACCGCATTTGGGCGGGCGACAGATTACCTGTCCCCGGGGTAAAGTGATCGGCGGCTCATCCTCGATAAACGGTATGGTCTATGTGCGAGGTCACCCGCGCGACTTCGACCGCTGGGAACACTTAGGGGCAGACGGATGGGGCGCATCAGGCGTCTTCCCCTATTTCAAAAGGCTTGAATCGATGGAAGAGGGCGATCCGTCCTGGCGTGGGAAGGACGGCCCGCTCCACGTCATCCGTGGGGAGATGAAAAATCCGCTTTACAAGGCGTTCATCAATGCCGGGAAACAGGCGGGCTACCCGGTCACCGGTGACTACAACGCGCTTCAGCAAGAGGGCTTCGGCCCGATGGAACAAACCATATGGCGGGGCCGCAGGTGGTCCGCCGCGTCCGCCTATCTCAAGCCGGCCCTCGACCGGCCGAACCTCGTGCTGGTTAAGGGGGCCTTTGTCGAACGTATCCTCTTCGACGGCCGAACGGCGATTGGCGTCCAGACGCGCGTTGGCGGGGGACAACAAACATTCGAGGCTCGCCGGGAAGTCATTCTCTCGGCCTCGTCCATAAACTCGCCAAAGATCCTCATGCAGTCCGGCATAGGTGATGCACAGCAACTTCAGGACCTAGGGATCGACGTCGTAGTCAATCGCCCAAGTGTTGGCGAAAATCTCCAGGATCACCTCGAGCTCTATCTGCAAATGGCCTGTATCCAGCCCGTCACGCTCAATCGACATTTAAGTTGGTTTGCCAAAGGCTGGATTGGACTTCAATGGCTCATGCGCAAAGAGGGGATCGGGGCCAGCAATCATTTCGAGGCCGCGGGTTTCATCCGCTCAAAGGCGGGCGTTCCGTATCCAGATATTCAATACCATTTTCTGCCGGCCGCCATCCGGTATGACGGTACCGCGGCGGTTAAAGGAGATGGATTTCAAGTCCATGTGGGACCCATGCGCTCAAAATCGAGGGGACGGGTCCGTTTGCGCTCGTCCGACCCCGCGAGCCCGCCTGCGATCCAATTCAACTACATGTCTCACCAAGAAGACTGGGAGGGTTTTCGCACGGCGATCAATTTGACGCGCGAACTGTTCCGGCAGCCGGCGTTCGCGCCATTTGTGGGCGACGAACTGATGCCAGGCCCTGGGTGTCAGTCAGAGGCGGACTTAGACGCCTTCATCCGCGAAGAAGTCGAGAGCGCCTATCATCCTTGCGGGACATGCCGCATGGGGAGCGCCGACGATGAACAATCCGTCGTCGATCCGGAGTGCCGGGTGATTGGCGTGGGCCGGCTGCGCGTCGTGGACTCATCGGTTTTTCCTCACATCACGAATGGCAACATCAATGCGCCCACTCTCATGCTGGCGGAAAAAGCAAGCGATCACATTCGTGGTAAAGATCCGCTCACGCCCGAACCGTGGGACCATTGGACCCATCCACGTTGGGAGACAAACCAACGCTAATCGTTGCACTTAGACCTCTTCTACATGAGATGTGCCATCCGGACGCTTTGCAAGCGCGTAGGTCCGCCGGTTCAACTGAGCACCGAAGTCTTGATCCAATCTGCGCAACAGCGACCAGGCGACCAGCAGAATGACCGGGATCAGCGGCAGCGCCGTGATGACCGTTGCCGCCTGGACTGTGCCAATTCCATCGGTCGCGAGCAGTCCAAGAGCGACAAAGGCGAGTGCAAACGCCCATGTGAGCCGTAGCCAGCGAGTGGGCTCTTCCTCACCCGATATATTCCGTGTGCTTATGCTTGCAAAGACGAACGCCACGGAATCGAGGGTGGTGGCGAGAAACACGATCGCCAAAACGAAGAAGGCGACGATCATAAAGCCGCTGAACGGAAGCGTCTGGACGATGGCGAGAATTGCGGGGGCCATGCCTTCATCGTTCAAGATGGACGAGACCGCAAGTTCGCCGCTGGTCTCAAGATGAAGCGCGTAAGCGCCGCAAATGGCCAGATACGACCAACACCCGAGGCTCCCCCACAAAAGAATGCCTAGGATGGTTTGCCGAATGGTGCGGCCACGCGAAATCCGCCCAAAGAACAAGCCCATCAAAGGCGCATAGGCGATCCACCATGCCCAGTAGAACAGTGTCCAGTCCTGAGGAAAGGAGCCCTGGTCGATTGGGTCGAGCCAGAAACCCATGCGAAAGAAGTTATCGATCATCAGGCCGAAGCTATTCGCCCACAGAGTGACGATAAAAGCTGTCGGCCCAAGGATCAAGACGAGGAGGAGAATGACGAAGGCCAAGCCAATGTTGAAATCACTTAGGATCTGAATGCCGCGTCTCAGACCGAAATAGACGCTGGTGCCAAAGATGAGCGTCCACAGCGCAACCACGGCGACCTCGAGCGCGGGAGAGCTCGGCAATCCAAAGATATGGGCAGAGAACGTTGTGACAACGGGAACGCCTAGACCAAGCGATGTACCGGCGCCTCCAATCATGCCGATGATGACAAGCACGTCCACGACTGAACGCGTCAGCCGATGAGCCACCGGTCCGCCAAAGCGCTCCAGCCCGGCGCTTAAGTTAAACTCGCTTTGTCGGCGTACGTATAAAGTATATGCGACGGGGATCGTCATGAGGGCATAGAAGGCCCAAGGCACCAGCCCCCAATGGAACTGTGCATACATATGTCCCCATTCGGCGGCCTCGCTGGAGCGGGCCGGGAGATCGAACGGCGGGTTGACGTAATAGTGGATCGGTTCGATGAACGACCAACTGATTAGACCAATGCCAATGCCGGCCGCAAACATCATCGAGGCCCAGCTGACTTCGGAGAATGCAGGCTTGTCGTCAGGCGCGCCCAATTTGACCCGGCCGTAGCGCCCCAACGCGAGCCAAAGACTAAGGCCCAGAACGCCAAAGCCCATCAGCATGAAGAGCCAGCCGAACTCCCGGGTGATCCAGCTCATACCAGCTTTCGCGATCTGCTCGGTCGCCTCGGGCCACATATTCATGAAGAAACCGGCGCCAAAAACCACAAGGGCTGCGGGCCAGAATACGCTGGGTTTTAGGCGGAGGGGCTGATCCTCCGAATCCGATAGGGCGATGGGGCATCTCCTGCTGGGGACAAATGAACGCGTTGTCTAGCATCAATGCGCGGGAGCGCCAAATTCGCGATAGTGAGGATCCCGCGCATGGCGGCGTCTCAGGCCGTCCGAACACGGATTGAGAGAAGAATGAGGAACCGGTGAAGGCGCGCCCAAAGAGCGTAGAATTGCCAACCCCTGCCGCTGAGTCTTAATAATCGTACGGCAGTAGTGCGCGCAAAAGCGGTCATCAAATAGTCATCAGAAATAACTCGGTACTGACTTTTATCCCACGCCTACCTGAACGTGGTTCTCCCGCAGAAGGCATCGTCGTGCGTTTTGCGTACAAAACTATATTCTGAGAGCGGAATCTTCTACAATTCGGACTTGGACAAACAACGCCCTCGAAACGACAAGCACGATAATTGTCACATCGATAGACCCTTTCCAGATGTGCCGAACGCAGCTACTGATACAAAAAATAGGGAACGAGATGGCACACGATCAGCAAGAGCTATTTGAACATCGAAGTCACCGCTACATCGATTGCGAAACATCCTCTGAGGCGACGAGAATTGTTGAGATTGAAGGTAAGTCGCTTACGACAACGCCAGTATTCGAAGCCTATTGGCGCTTTGCGGAAAAGCGCCAGAAGATTTTTTTCAAGCGGGTCAAAGGCGCCAATGATCCGGACCTAACTGACGATCCGATACTGTCGGAATATCGATTCACCAACGCCTATCGCGCGTCCGATCGCGTGAGTCAGTACCTTCTTCGTGAAGTCATATGGAGCAGTGGCCAAGGTTGGACCGATCAAGACTATTTCTACCGCACGCTCCTTTTCAAACTGTTCAACCGGCCCAACACTTGGGAAGCACTTGAAAAGGAACTCGGTACCCTTAGTTGGAGCACGTATGATTTCGACGCCTTGGACGGCCTCTTGAATGCGCGACAAGCTGCAGGCGAACGAAACTATTCGGCAGCCTATATAATGCCGTCGGCGGGTGCGGTATTCGGGCACAAGAGTAAACACGCCAACCATCTTCGCCTCTTAGAATGGATGATAAGCGAGCGTTATCCGCAGCGGCTTAAAACCTGTCGCAATATGGGCGAAGCGTTTGAGCTCCTTTTGGCGGCTCCATCTATTGGGCCATTCCTTGCATATCAATTCGCGACAGACCTCAACTATGGACCGCTGACGTCTTTTTCGGAGATGGAATTTGTCAAGGCTGGTCCTGGAGCACTGGACGGTGTTTCCAAATGCTTCGTTTCAACAGAAGGCGTTTCGGCCGAAGGGATAATTAAGCATTTTGCTGATTTTCAGGAAGACTACTTCGACGCTTTCGAGATCGATTTTTCAGACTTGTGGGGACGACCGCTTCAACTGATCGACTGCCAGAACGTGTTCTGCGAGATTTCCAAATACTCGCGAGTCGCATTTCCCGATATCCAGGGAAAGTCTGGACGCTCGCGTATCAAGCAGAAATTCGCGCCTGCTGGACGGCTCCCTGCGCCGTTCTACCCGCCGGAATGGGGACTCAACGACAAGATCGGGGATAATGCGTCAGCAAACTAACTGCTGGAATCAGATGGTCTGAAATCGAGCTTTCGATTCACGAGATCGACGGTCACGAAGCCGCCGCGATGCTGCTTGAGCAGATCAAAGACGCGATACCCTTCGCGTATTGCGCGTGCCCATTCCCAGTATTTGTTGTCATAGACTTCGTGACCGATGGTAAGCTCGCGGACCTGCTTGAGAAGCGAAAAAGGGATCTCTTCGCCATCGGGGAAAAGCGGCCGGTCATATGCCGTAATGTCACCATGTAGTTCCTTGGCGCGCCGCGCAGCTTCCCAGTGAATGAACTTGACCACCAGCTCTTCCACAACGGCCGACCTGCCGCCGTCTTGCTCTAGCTTGGTCTTGCCCTCGCGCTTGATCGCGAAAAGATCCCGCAAGACGGGCGACCATCCCAATACCGCGACATTTGCCAGATGGATGACATCGTGGAACCGGTAGCCGTCTTCGATCGAGTATTGATCACGTAGCGGGTCGCCGCGGCGCTCGCCCTCCCAGTAGATTTCGACCGTCTCCGAATCCACTGAGCGAAACTCGACATCGAAGCTGCGTGGAAACTGCTGTCTGGAAGGCACATTAGCATCGTGGAGTGGAGTTGGTTTCCGATCGTTTTGCCGTGCGCTGGCCTTCTCCATATTTTTCTCACCGACATCGTCCATATCAATGTCGTACAACGAAGCGATTGCGCACAGGTGCCAGGCGATTTCGCCCAAGACTACGCCAATCGGGCGATCCTTGAGCTGCTTGTTCAGCTCTTTTTCAATCTTCGGAAGGAGGTGACGCATCAACTGTGCCGCCAACTGCGTTAGCACGGCAGCACAAACCTGTAAAAGGACGTGTCGCTCTGTGCGCGCCGTCTTAATCGCAAGTCGTTGATAGTCGGATAATGTCGGGTGAGAAGCCGACTTGAACTGCTCGGCCCCGTCCAGAAAATCCTGAACGTCTTCCGGCGTTAGAATTTCACGAATTCGCGCACCACGCTGGCTCGGATCGGTCACTTCCGTTTGCAAGTGCTCTATGTCGGAAACGAGGACATCAGGGCTGTCTCCAGAATCCTCGATGCGTGCTAGAGCGAAGGCATACCACATTGCGTCGCCGAGTTCTTCTTGCAGTTCGAGCCTAGCGAGCGGCGAGGACAAAGCGCCCCCTTCATTCAGCCATTCCTTTTTTATTGCGGAGATGACGGAGCCGATTTCGCTGGCTAGACCGAAAATCGCAATCTCACGCGGGTTTGCGGCGTTTCCATCGCTTTCTTGCTTGGCGGAGAACTGGTCGGTCCGCGCTACAAATGCGGCGTATTTCTTGATCAGCATGCTGACACCTTCGGAGCAATCAGCTGGCGAAGTTTCTTGTCGTGCATCCAGTCTGCTGGATCATGTAGCAACCCGCGGTCAGGAAGGCTTCGCAGCCAAGCGATAAAATCCTCCTTCAAGGACTCGTCGTCGACTTTGTATTCATGGCCGCGCCCGGTCTTGATGAGTGCGGAGTATTCTTCGGGTGGTCGTGGGCCATTCGACCCCCAATAGGCATACTCCCGGCCGATCAGCACCTTGTCGGTTGTCGCCGTGTCGCGGCGAAGATTTCCTTCACCGATGAGACTGTTCGGGTCGCTGTGAAAGGACGGTTCCTGAATCCAGTCGCCGTTGAACGGATGCTGATGGTAGATGTTGTCGCCGTAACTCATCATAAGTGAGCCGCCCATTTTCGGGCGTTTGTTGCGAAACAGCGGGTTGCGCCAGTACGCGTCGAAATGGGTGATCTCATCGACCAGCATCCAGTAGATGACTTGGCCACTCAGATCGTGCTTGGCGGGGCCATATCCCACGATCACATCACCAGGCTCAGCATACTGTCGGATCTGAGGCTTACAGCAAGCAAGCGTACAGACCTTAAAAAACGGATTGGGCGCGAATCCCTTGTCATGATCGATGACATACCGATAGAGGCGTCGTGGACGGTTACTCGCATTCATGGGGATCAATCTCATTCGGATCGGCACCCTCGCCAGCCGGGGTCAAGAAGGCGTTTTCGCAGTCGGAACCGAGTTCGCCTTTGACCTTTTCAGCATCCCAAGGCACTTGGGCCGTGCAGTATTTCGCTGCGGCGGGGTGAATGCCGGTTTGCGCTTGATCGGGTGCCCAGATCCCGACAATATTGCAGACGCCTTCCTTTGCGCCGGCGAAGGCGACTGCATCCAGTAGCGCGCTATCGCCAGCATCATCGTGCAGGATCATCACGATAGCATCGGACGACATGATGCCGTCCAGGTCGCCTGCACCGCCGACAAACTTCACCGCTCCAAGGTCAATCTCTGCGGATGAGAGCAGTTTGAGGACGTCGATTTCAGGCACCGACTTACCTTCTGCTTGCGCCACAAAGACACGGCGCTGATCATTCTGGTGCATTCGACCAGTCTCCTATTGCGCCGGGATTATCGTGTTGCCAGTCGTGGACGAAGCAGATAACAGGAGCTTGTTCAGGGCGGGTTATCTGATTGTCTGGCGTCCCTCCGGGCGGCGCTTGCCCCATCGGGAAATCTGCTTGGCAGCGGAGCCGGAGACTTCCGGCTCCGCGCGCTTTTACGAAGCCTCCTCAAAATGCGGGCGCACCTCATTGGTGCCTACGAATTGTGAGAGAAGCCGATAATTTCCGGTTTCCCGCCGCACCCTTCCGGCCACAATGGCCGGATGGACGTTCACCAATTGTGCAAAGGCAATGACACGCGAGGGCGTTGCTGCTTTCAGCAGCTCGGCCGCATCCCAGTCTTCCGACGGAATGAGCGCTTCCTGGGCAAGCGTATCCGCCTCGTCTTCGATCAACCAGTCTTCTGAATGATCCGAGCGGTTCAGTTTCAGGTCGTCGACGAAGAAAGCGCCTTCTTCATTCAGATGCCGCCACACATGGGCGGTCTCGTGCAGAAGGCAGAACCAGAAATTATCGAGCCGGTCATAGCGGAGGGTAAGTCCGATCACAGGCACGCCTTCTTTTGTACGCATGGCTGCGCCATCGAGATGCGTTTTCGGAAGATGCCTGGCATAGACGACGGCGACGCCCTGCTGTTCAAGCGCTTCGACGGCGCGGTTCGGGCCGTCTGGCAAGCGGCTCAGCGTGGCGAGAAATCGGAGAAACTCGGCATCGATGGCGCCTTCGCGATAGGTCGACTCCAGTGCCCGTTCCCGCGCCGTCGCAAGGACGTGGAGGCACCATGCCTGTAACGCATATGGGTCCATGCGCGCGTTCTGGCGTGCCGCATCATTCTTGCGATAAAGCGCCTGCGGGACGGAATCGTGCCCGCCGGCCCGCTCGATTAGATCGCTCATCAGGTCTTCGGCCGCCTCGGCTACATTGCGGACAGTCGGCAGCCACCGGCGTTTCACCAGCTCCCGCACGGGAAAACGTCCCCATTGGATATGATCAGTCTCAGCGTCGAAATCAGTCACGGTCGTGTCACCGATCAGCACCTCGGCAGGAATGCCGAGGTGTGCGTTAAGTGCACGGATCATTTTCAGGGTCAACGTGCGTTTGCCGGACAGCACTTCGGAGACTTTAGCTCGGCTGCCGATATAGGGCACAAGGTCAGCCTGACTGAGATCAGCCTGCTCCATCCGGAACTGAATTGCCTCGATGGGAGTTGGTAGGTCGATCGGATAGTGCTCGTCTTCATAGACTTCGACTAGCGTGGTCAGCACATCAAGTTCGTCACGTTCCGGGCTGCCATCCGGTGCGTCCATGAGACAGTCGATACGAGCAAGTGCAGCGTCGTAATCGGTCTCATCTCGAATCGGGCGTACTGTGCTCATCATATCTCCTCCACATCGATCTTATCGCAGTCGGCATGGGTGCCAATGAACCTGATGAAGATGATGCCTGCGCTATAGTCGATCCGAACCACGAGCCTGTACTTGTTGCCCGCAATGTTGAAAACGACGCGGTTGTTTCCAACGATGCTGGCGTGGCGGTACTTCTCCTCGATGTCGTTCGGCGTTTTCCAGTCAGCCTTTCTTGCTTCGTGATACCAAGCGTCGAGCACGGCAACGGTATTGGTATCGCTGAACTCGCGAAGTGTCCGCCGTGCAATTATGCGCATCCGACGCCTCCATATATTACCCATATTGGGATCATTGTCAAGTGATCCCATATAGGGAGCGAATTATAATAATTTTATGGTTAGCTCAATGTAGCGGGATTCAAGAATTTCCGAAGTTCTTTCAAGGCCTAATGAGAGTTACAAGAGTAGAATCAGCAACTTCGCTTGATTGGTACTAATGCCGCGCACTGCGGCCAATGAGTGGATCGACCCCAATGTCCTCGCTTTCGCGAGAGCATCTAGCGGCAAAGCGTAATAGGACAATTTCGGAGCGATGCGATGCGCGATAGCGTTATTCGCTCTGCAAGCGGCCATTGCGATGACATAATTTTTTCAATGATACCTGAGAAAGGGCACAGCATGTTTATGTCCGCAATGAGGATCGAGCTGCCATTCGTCTCACTGCTGTCAAATGACCGCAAGGGGCCGAACAAAGACAATCGAAATTCCGATATCCCACAACCGTTGCGCCAGGTGTTCACTCCTACCGGTAAAAGACTCACGTGGAAACAAATCGCGCGGACTGGGAATTGTGGCGGCGAACAAGAGGATAAAGTGACTGTGAAGGTACAAACTACCTAGTCCGTAAGCTGACAGGAATCGGTTCCCGCACCATCTAAGTGAAGACCTTTAGACAGTCACGAGTACTTCGACCGATGACAATCGGAGTTAGCTCGTCGGTGGTTGGGGAGGACGACAAGGGACACCCGCTGCAACGAAGACTGACATCTGTGGATCCCAGCCTTCGTTGCTCCTGACGAACCGAAATGGGTGCAACGGTTCAACGGGAAGCGATTGCGCTCATACCCAATTTCCGGACGGCGATCTTGTACTGCGCGGAGCGCCCATGCCGGGCCAGCAACGCCGCCTCGCCAATTTGACTCACGGCGCGATGGGTCAGCTCAGCCGCGCAATAGCGGTCATAGGGTTTCTTCTGGAATGTGGTTTGTTCTTTCCAGGCGCAGGCCGTGCGCGCTTGGCGAACCAGGCGCATATAGACCCGTTTCGCGCCCTTGGGCTGGTCCAGTTCATCGCTGTCCCATGTGTAGGTGATCGAGGTGAGATCGCTATTGGTGGCCGTCACCGTTTCGGCCGACCCAATTGAGGGCGACGCCATGAGGATGCCGGTTGCGATGAGCGTTGAGATGATGGATGTGCGAGCCATGAGAGTTCTCCCAGTTGGTGTGTGTTTGCGATGCCGGAAATCTGCCGGCGACCCGTCTAGGATTGGGGATTTGCGTCTGAAATCGAAATGGCCAGAACCTGAAACGTTCTGAAAAGGTCTGAAACGGAGCAAATCAGAGGAATTTCGGCGCCTCTGATTGCTGCCCGCAGGGCGACAAAATCCAACCGCCCGATAAATACACACGGATGTAATGCTGTGCAGGGTGGGCTGCTGATGCGACAGAAGCCCGACTTGCCCACGGCTCCCCCTGCTAAGGAGATCCTTGCTCCAACGGCGGGCTAAGGTGCCTGCAGGGCGGCCGCCGCCAGCTCCAAAAACTCGGGGTGATCTCGAAGACTGGCCAATTCAGGATGGTCGTGCATGGTTTGCAGGTACCGTCGGGACGAAACGGGCTCCTCCTCAAGTCTGCCCTTCAGGATCTCAAGCGCGCGATTTATGTTGCCCAAGCCATGCTGGGCTTGGAACACATGCCAGCTGTCGTCTGCCACCTGTTTTTCAAGCCCCGACTTGTCCTGGAACACGCTCTGAGCTTCTTCAGGGAGTCCCAATTTTTGGTAAGTCAGGATCAAGAAGTTCCGCTGCACAAACATTTCGTCCAGTGCGAGCTCAGCGCCTTGCCCGAGCAGAGCCATCGATTGGCGCGCAAAACCGATCGCCGCTTCTTCTTCGTTCAAGAGTGCCGAAATATAGGCACACACAGAAAGCTGAGGCCCCGGATTGTCAGCCAGGTCGATCGCATGGAGCAAGACCTCCCGCGCTCTTCGAAATCTTTTGTGTCTGTAGAGTGAGGCGGCATAGGAGCGGGCCGCGACCCACGATTGAGGGTCGAGGATTAAGGCTTTCTCCCAAAGAGGGATTGCATCATCAATCCGCCCTCGAAAGGTCAGTTGATGGGCGAGAACGACAAGGGCTCTCATGTTGTTTGGATCGAGCTGGTGAGCGCGTTCGGCCCAAACAAGGCCGCCCCCTTCCGTCTCGAAATGCTGTTCATGGAGTATGCTGAGGGTAAGATGCCCATAAGATAGGGTGTCATCGAGTTCCAGTGCTCTTTCAGCAAGCGTTTGGGCTGCATCAAGGCTGCGTCGTTTCAGGTCCGGATCGCCGGGGTTTGAATCGACGAACGGACGCGTTGCTTGCATCACATGCACGAACGCCTTCAGCGATATCGCCTCGGCGAAACTCGGATCGAGTGTAATCGCTGCCTCAAGTTCATCGAGAATGGGCTGTCTGGGGTTAAGATCGGAATACAAGCTCAGCGCTTTGATGTAGTGAAGATAAGCATCGGAGTTTCGTGTGGATCTATCCGCGTATGCCTCCGAATTTCCCGCAGTCAGCGACTCTCCCATCGAAGACGCGATGAGCCGGGCGATCTCTGCCTCGATCTCAAACACCTCGCCGATCGGCCTCGCGAAACTTTCCGACCAAAGATAGACTTCTGTATCCACATCAATTAGACGAGATGTGACCTGAACGCGATCGCCCTCGATTCGTACACTGCCTTCCAGAGCGAAGTCTGCACCAAGTTTGCGTCCAATTTCCGTGGGCGACAGATTCTGACCTTCGAACGAGACGGCACTGGTCTCAGCGATCACATTGACGTCGTTGCTTTTGGATAGGTTGGCAATCAACTGATCGTGTAGGCCGTCGGCAAAATATGGATTGTCTGCATCGACGGCGATAGCTCGGAGAGGTAAAATCACAATCGTCTTGCCACGCAGCGCAGATGACGTCTCCGGCGTTGGAGATCGAACGCTTGAGCCGCTCCACACCAAGAGGCCAACCCCGATTAATACCAACGTGAAAAGTGCAAGAGCCCAACGCGAAGACGGAATTGGATTGGGGTGGGCGGCTTCTTCCGGTTGAACCAACGGCGCCGCCGAAAATACTGGATCATCCCTAGGCGTATCATCTCTCAATACGACATCAATTGGCCGGGCGAACTGAAAACCGCGCCCGGGAAGCGTGATGATGAAATCTGTGTCGGCAGCACGGTCGCGCAAAGCCTTTCGAAGCGCGGAAATCGTTTGGGAAAGATTGTTTTCTTCAACAATGCTGTTTGGCCAAAGACGCGCCATGAGATCGGATTTCGTCACGACGTTGGGGCCGTTCTCAAGCAACAAAGTGAGCGCATCGAAGGGCAGGGGCCGCAGTTCGACTTCGGCGTTGCCCGGGCCAATCAACGTCCGCGCCACCGGATCAAGGGTGAACCCGTCAAATCGGTAGATTTTTTGCGGTTCGGGTGCGTCTTTGGGGGAGGTCATCTCACACTCTTGGGCGCCGTTTCATTTTCCCGTGTTTCGGCACGGTGGTCCGAGGGAAGAGGAGCGCACGTGTCCTCCCTCAATCCATTTCCAAATCACACAGAACTTGGACCGTTTTCAAGCAAGATTGGAGAATCGGAAAACACGGGGATAACGCGAGCCGAGGATTATGAGGTTGCCGAGCGCGATTCGGCAGATGTTCCAAGAGCTGGCGAAGCGAACGTCCAATGGTACGAGATCGCCAAAAGCGGGAGTTGTAAACTAAATTTGTAGGGATGTTTTGCGCTCATTCGAGACCTCAAAATGCCCTTATTTCCAGCGAAAGTTTTGGCACCCTAATCAGAAACGACCAACATCCGACTTGCGAAAATGTAATCAGTGCCTCATGGCATAGCTCCGTCAACTTGACGAAGCTCAATGCCGATTGTTTCGTAACGGGAGACCATTGCTAACAGAATAGGTAAGCTCGCTGAACAAACATGAGACACACCTCAACTTCTTTAGATAAATCGAATGCGCCGGATCTCCTTTGTCATCTGGTTCTTGGCGGTGGGCGTAAAATATGCCCGGTTCGGATGGCTTTCCTCAAAGACGCAACCAAACGCCACAAACGCCAAAGACGGAGTTGAAGCGCGGTAAACATGAGCTGGCTGTGGTATCCGATCGGCGCGGTCTGTTTTGTGCTTTTGATCGTGTTCACCTGGCGCGCAAGTGACGCGCGCGAAGACAGGCAAGCCTGGATCAAGTTGATCGAGTTGGGCTCACCGACTGGCGCTGTTTACCGGTCAGACCTGGTCGCCGACCTTCCTGAGCCAGCGCGCCGCTTTTTCAACTACTCGATCCATCCGGGTACTCCGCTGACGACTGTCATTGAAATTGAGATGGAAGGGGACCTTGGTCTTGGTACGAAAGACGCGCCAAACTATCAACCGATGCAGGCCAAACAAATTCTGTCGCCTCCGTTTGGCCTGGTATGGAGGGTCAAGGCGGGCCCGATGAACGGTTCCGACGGTGCAACGCCGGAGGCATCCTGGACACGCTTCTGGCTATTCGGTCTGATCCCCGTCGTTCGAGCTGATGGTCCAGATCATAGGCGGTCAGCGTTTGGACGGGTCGTCGCTGAAGGGGCCATCTGGGCGCCTGCCAGTTTGCTTCCTGGAGACTTTGTCCACTGGGAAGCTGTCGATGAGAATAGCGCTCGGGCGATTGTCGCTTATGGGAACTTCACACAGCCGGTCGAATTGACCGTTGATGAGACAGGCGCCCCGACGCAGTTCGTAATCCCTCGCTGGAGCAATGAGAACCCACAGAATGTGTTCCGAGTACAACCTTTCGGCGGTTATCTATCCGAATTCAGAGAGTTTCATGGATATATGCTTCCGACACGTGTTGAAGGCGGCAACCTATTTGGCACACCGGACTACTTCCCTTTCTTCAAAGCCACTGTCACCAGTGTTCGTATCCCGAAGGCGAAGCCGTAATGACCGCGCTTGAGTTCACCACAATTGGAATCCAGATCCTTTTTCCCCTGGCTTTGTTCGCATGGATCGCGCTTGCACCGATGCAAAGCCGCATCGGCTTCGCCCTACAAGCTGCGAGCAGCCTTTTCGCGTTGATTGCCTTGGCTCTCACGGCGATATGGACCACGCCGCCGTGGTGGACGCCATTCATCTATCTCGCGTTATGGCTTGCCCTAGTGTTATGGCGCGGAACACTTGCTTGGCGGGGCAAACGCATCTGGCCTCAAAGCTCGCCCGAAATCCTCGGCTTAGCTATTCTCATACCCCTTGGAGCTTGGGCAATTGTCCTTACAAGTCAGGCGATTTCCGGTCGGACACCGCCGAAGGGTAACGACGCTATCGATCTGGTCTTCCCGATGGGGGATGGTGTATACTTTGTTGCTAATGGGGGCGCGACTCAGGTGGTCAATGGTCACTTCCTGACTCTCAATCCGCAGACTGATCGCCAGCGAGATTATCGCGGCCAGTCTTTCGCAGTTGATCTTGTCAAGCTGAATCGGTGGGGTTTGCGTGCCGCCGGGTGGCGTCCGACCGACCCAAGCGCCTTCGTGATCTTTGGCGAAACCGTGTTTGCGCCCTGTGCAGGAACGGTCATCGCCGTTGGCGACGGTATGCCCGATATGCCCGTGCCGAAGCCAGATACAAGCGCCCTGGAGGGCAACCATGTTGTTCTCGACTGCGGTGAATATGCGGTTCTGCTGGCTCACTTGAGGCAGAACAGTTTACGAGTCAGAGAAGGCGAAAGCGTCGAACTCCGTACACCGATCGGTGAGGTTGGGAATTCCGGCCAAACATTTGAGCCGCATCTGCATATCCACGCTCAACGCTTGGCGCCATCGAGCTCACCGCTACTTAGCGGCGAGCCCCTTTTCCTTCGCTTTGGCAGTCACTTTCCGGTGCGCAACGACAGGTTTCGAGTTTCCGAACACGACTTTTGATGGTCGCCTGAGTGCCGATTGCTGGGCTTTTTCGGATGGACCCGAAGAAACGCCCAAAATCTTTTTCGGACCGAACATTGCCATCCGCGATAAACCACCCGCCCCCAAACCATTTAACCACTTGTTCACTCCTCCCGGCGACAGACTCGGGTGGAAACGAAGAGTCGGAACAGGAACGATGGCGGCGAAGAGGCGGGCCAAGGCAACGACAAAAGAACCCAAGCGCGCCAAAGGGCGCGGCGGGATCTTTTACCTTGCCTTGAATGCGGCGATTGTTTCGGGCCTTGCCATGGCCGCGCTTCTGGTCGTGTACGCGCGCGATTTACCCGACGTCTCGACCCTTTGGTCCTTGGACGCCAACCGCCGGATCGTTTTGTACGACAAAGAAGGACAAAAGATCGCCGAGCGGGGCACCGCCTCCGGCCTGCCGGTGGCACTGGGCGATGTGCCGCCCTATCTCCCCGAGGCCGTCATCGCCGTCGAGGACCGGCGTTTTTACGGTCACTTTGGCGTGGATCCCATAGGGATCGTCCGGGCCCTGATCGCCAATATGGAAGCTGGCCGCGTGGTCCAGGGCGCCAGCACCATCACCCAGCAGCTGGCGCGCAATCTGTTCCTCACCCACGACCGAACGATCAAACGCAAGATCCAAGAAGTCTTGCTCGCCCTCCATCTGGAACAGCGCTTTACCAAGGACCAGATCCTCTCGCTTTACCTCAACAAGGTCTATTTGGGCGCCGGCGCCTATGGCGTGGAGGCCGCCTCCCAGCGCTATTTCAACAAGAGCGCCGCTCGGGTGACGCTGTATGAGGCGGCCCTTCTGGCCGGCCTCTTGAAGGCCCCGTCCAGATACTCACCCACAAACGATCCGTCGGCCGCCAACCACCGGGCCCAGACCGTACTCTGGACCATGCAGCGGGCTGGCTTCATCTCAAGCGAACAGCAGCTCAGCGCGAGAGACGAAGCCCACGACTTTCAAACCTCGACCGCTTCCTCCGTAGACAGTGTAAACTACTTTACCGACTGGGTCGTTGCCCAACTGGGCGACATCGCCGGGGACAGCACATCGGATCTACACGTTTATACGACCCTTGACAGCGATCTGCAGCAGGTCTCGGAAACCGCCTTGCGCAGATCCGTTATCCGCGACGGTGCCGCATTCTATTTTTCGGAAGCCGCCTTGGTCTCCCTCACGCCCGATGGCGCTGTGCGGGCGATGGTGGGCGGATACGACTACCGGAAGAGTCAATTCAATCGCACCACCCAGGCCCAGCGGCAACCGGGGTCCGCCTTCAAACCCTTCGTCTATGCGGCCGCCTTGGAACACGGGATGGGCCCAGCAACTGAAGTCGACGATGAGCCTGTGCGCGTGGGAAACTGGGAGCCGAAAAACTATGGCGATGAGTATTACGGGCGCGTGGAGCTGCAATCGGCTTTAGCCCGTTCCTTGAACGCCGCTACCGTCCGTGTGGGACGAAAGGTCGGGTTACCCGCGATCAAAGAGACCGCCCGCCGCATGGGAATTGCCTCGGCTTTTTCGAACAATTTGTCTCTCGTTCTAGGGTCGTCCGAAGTGACTCTCTTAGAGCTGACAAGCGCCTATGTCCCGTTTGCGAATACCGGCTATCATTCCTCTCCATACGGTATATCAAGAATAGAAACGGCGAGTGGAGAGATTCTATTTTCCAATATGAGAGAGAACATGACGCCGGCCCTTTCGCAGAAACATGTGGCGCAAATGAACACGATGATGAGCCAAGTCTTGACGTATGGTACAGGAAAGAAGGCCTTCCTTGAGTTCGCTGATGCTGCGGGAAAAACGGGGACCAGCCAGAGCAGTAAAGACGCCTGGTTCATCGGGTACACGTCGGGCATTGTCACCGGCGTCTGGATCGGCAACGACAACGCCTCGCCGATGCGGGAGACCTCGACCGGCGGCACTGTCGCCGCGGTCCTTTGGAAGGATGTGATGCTGGAGGCCACCCGCCGCTACCCAGGCAGCGAGCTCCTCAAGTCCGGCGCAGAGACCGCCCGAGACAGGAGAAACAATGGCGGCGGGATAGCCGGGCTCTTATCCAGGATCTGGGGTGGGGGCAACGAGCTGGACGCCGAAGTCTACCAATAAGTCCCGCTTTCGCTTGAGTCTCAGCGCATAAACATGCCACAAGCGCGGCAAGGGCGCGGGGCGCCACGCAAGATTCAAGACATGCATCAAAACAACGTCATCATTATCGGCGGCGGCCTCATCGGTACGGCCACTCTCTATGAACTCGCGTCGCGGAACGTTTCGGCCATTCTCATTGAGGCACGCGAAGAAATTGCCATGGAGACGAGCTTTGCCAACGGTGGGATGATTTCACCGTCGGCGGCAGATCCCTGGAACAGTCCGGGGGTGGGTCGGCATCTGTTAGCTTCCCTCTTCGATCCAGCTTCGGGGATGAAGCTGCACGCGCACATGATGCCGCAATTGGTGCCGTGGGGCCTCAAATTCTTGCGTCATTCCCTGCCCGAGGCCCATCGCCGATCAACCCTTGCCAACTATGCCTTAGCTGCCTATTCGGCGGCTCGAATAGAAAGTTTGCGCACAGAGTTGGGTCTCAAGTTTGAGGACGCCCCCAGCGGCACCATGAAGATATTCGCAACCGAAAAGGCCATGAAGGGCCCTCTTCAGTTGGCGCGCGAACTTGAATCATTCGGTCTCGAATTTGAGCGGTTGGATGCGGCGGGCGCCATAGAGGCCGAGCCCCAATTACATCGGACCCAAGACAAGATCGGCGGCGCTCTTTACTTCCCCAGCGACGGCACCGGCGATGCCCGCAAGTTTGCGCTCGCCTTGACAGAGCGCACGCGGGCCATGGGCGTTGAAATTCGGACATCGACGCGTGCCCAGCAGCTTCTTTTGGAAGAGGGCGAGATAAAGGGCGTCGTTCTTGATACCGGCGAAAAACTATCAGGAAGCGTCGTTCTAGCAGCGGGTATCGAGGCTTCGGACCTGGCGCGGCACGTTGGCTTGCAGCTTCCAATCAAGCCAGCAAAGGGATATTCCGTGACCTTTGGTGCGGCGCCTTTGGGCAACGAGGCGCCAAGACTTCCGATCATCGACGATGCGATGCACACGGCCATCGTGCCTATCGGCGACCGCTTGCGTGTCGTGGGAATGGCGGAGTTTGCGGGACGGGACAAACGCCTCGATCCGGCCCGACTAAACGCCCTGAATTCTGTCTTGGAACGGATATACCCTCACCTAGTGGACCGCCTTGATCTTTCTTCCGGTGTGCCGTGGACAGGATTGCGGCCCATGAGCGCCGATGGACGGCCTTTCATAGGGCCGTCGCCCATCCCCGGCCTGTGGCTCAACTGTGGTCACGGCCATCTGGGGTTCACAAAGGCAGCGGGCTCCGCACATCTATTGGTCGATCAGATGCTCGGGCAGACGCCCGAGATCGATCCCACACCATATTCTTATCAGGACCGATAGAGTAGGGCGGTGCCTTGCTCTCGTTTGCAGCGGCCGATAGGTTGAAGTGTAAGCGACAGAAAAGGCAGAGCAAATGGCGTCATCGACGGATCAAAAGACCGAACACGCGCAACCCGCCCCCGCGCTGGGCACGAGCGCCATGGCGGACGAATTCCTACGGTGTCCGCATGCCTACTATCAACAGGCGCTCCCCCAAGCGCCTGTCTTCAAAGACGAAGAGACGGGCATGTATTGGGTCATGCGGCACGATCTTATTCAGAAGGTCGCCCGCGATACGGAGACGTTCTCCTCCAGGATCGACGTTATTGCCGATGTCTACAAAGACGGCATGGATCCCGAAGTGCAGCAAATCCGGGAAGGCGGCGTCACCCGCGTGGCGACTCTTCTCACCCAAGATCCGCCGGTACACGGAACGTATCGTGAACTTGTAAATCTCACCTTTGCAGCCGATAAAGTGGCCGCCATGAAGCCCTATATGGTGGAAATGGCGAACACGCTCATCGACGCCTTTCCGGCAGGCGAGTCGGTCGAGTTTGTCTCCGCTTTTGCCGCGCCTTTACCGGTGACCATCATTGCCGATCAATTGGGGCTGCCCCGCGACCAAGCCGGCAACATCAAGCGCTGGTCCGACGCGATCGTCGATTTGCTGGGCCAGGTGGGAGACCGCGAACATCAGATCGATTGCGCCAAGCGGGAACGAGAGAGCATGGACTATCTTTTGGAAGAAATCGCCCGCCGGCGAGAAGATCCCAAACGAAACATTATTTCCGATCTCTGCACACTGACATATCAACCTTTGGAAGGCGATCCGCGGCCTCTCAACGACGATGAATTGGTGTCGATTTTGACCCAGCTGATGGTCGCAGGAAACGAAACCTCGACCAACACGATCGCCGGCGGTATGTGGTATTTGGCCCAGGATCCGGGTCTCGTAAGTCGGTTGCGCGACGGCGGTAGCCGCGCGCTGTTGGGCTTTGTGGAGGAGATCTTGCGCGTTTGGGGACCCAACCAAGGCCAGTTTCGCCGCACGACCAAAGAGGTGGAATTGGAAGGCGTGACGATTCCTAAAGGCGCCATGGTGCATTTGCGCTACGGCGCTGGAAACTTTGATGAGACGGTCTTTGCAAACCCAGACAAAATTGACGTGGACCGCAGGAATGCACGCAAACATCTAACGTTTGGCGCAGGCATCCATTTCTGCGTCGGCGCGCCCCTCGCCCGGCAAGAGATCTTAGCCAGCTTCGAAGTGTTGCTCGACCGGTTCAAAACCTTCGAGCTGGCCGAAGACCCGAACGAAGCAAGCGTTCATTGTCACTATAATCTTCGAGGGCTGACAAAATTGAACGTGCGATGCCAGTAACCGTTTAAAGAGCTTGGACACAGACCTAATTCACGTTGGCGGCGCCGGCTCACAGTCTAAAAACCACAGTGCGGCGATCTAGGCAGGTCAGGCCTTGACCCCTACCCGTACCGGAACAGTTCCGCCCCGTTTGCTTTGAGCCACCGTTGGGCCTCGCTGCGGTGACACACGAGCCCATCCACCACGTGCCAAAATGCGCGGCTGTGGTCCATATGGATTCGGTGCCCTGTCTCATGAGCCGCCACATAGTCGAGGACAAAGTCCGGCGCCATTATGAGCCGCCAGGAAAACGACAAGCTGCCTTGTGAGGAACACGAACCCCAGCGCGAATAGGTATCGCGAACGGTTATTTTGGGTGGTGCCAGCCCGAGCATATGTGCGTGCACGGCGCACTTATCGGCAAGAAGCTGCTTGGCTTGCCGCTTTAGCCAATCTTGGGTTCGCCTGGGAACATGTTCGGCGGACCCGCAAACATGAAGATTGCAAACAGGCTCGTGCGGGTCGCCGCGTTGGTCCTGCTCCAACCATACGCCGCGCCGCCCGTCATGGTCATGGACAATCTGACACCGTGCTCCTCGTAAGGGGAACCGAACGCCCGGCTGAAATGCGATTTTGGTTGGCAGAGTCTGAAACTGCGAGACAAGCCAGGCTTCTTCGCGGTCGACGAGAGCGCGGGCATCGTCCACATATGTTTCCTGAGGAACCGTTGCTTTGACCCACTCCGTTTTCGGGTCGACGCGGACAATAATTCGCCGTGCGCGGGGATTTTCACTAATCTCCAGCGTCCGGTCGACACCGCCAATAGATACAGTAGATTTTCTCAGTCTACGGCCCATTGCCGCTCACACTCATCATACAATCGGATTGGAATAACTAAGGCAAGATAGAACCAGAACATATCAAGATTCGCCTCGAAAAGGGATAAGAAACCTAAACTGTGGCTTCGGTATGAAGAAACTTTGACCGAGGCGGATTGATTTCTCCTCACGGAGCTCCGGGCCGTTCTCGGAAAGACAGAATGAAATCACGGATGCGCGGTTGGATTTCCGTTCGGAACCTGGACCCATTGAAAACGCCGTAGTGCCCGACCCCTTCTTGGATATAGTCGCTCTGACGATCTTTGGGGATGTTCACACACAAATCGTGGGCGGCCTGAGTTTGTCCGATCCCGGAAATATCGTCGAGCTCGCCTTCGACGGTCATCAAAGCGGTTGTGCGAATGGCCTCGGGCCGAACAAGCCGATCTCGATGGATCAACTCTCCTTTGGGGAGGGAATGGTTTTGAAAAACATGCTCGATCGTGTCCAAATAGAATTCGGCGGTCAAATCCATGACGGACAGGTACTCATTGTAGAAGTCTTGGTGACGCGCCACGCTATCACCGTCCCCTTTGACCAGACTGTTGAAGTACTGCCATTGCGCATCAATATGTCGGTCCCGGTTCATAGACATGAAACTGGTGAGTTGCACAAATCCTGGATACACCCGCCGCATGGCCCCTGGATAAGGGAACGGCACCGTCATGATCATGTTTCGCTTGAACCACAAGTGGGGTTTTTCTTCTGCCAGCTGATTAGGCACAGTCGGCGAACGCCGTGTATCAATGGGGCTGCCCATGATGGTCATAGTAGCCGGTTGGCAAGGGTCATCGTCTTCAGCCATGAGCGAGACCGCGGCCAGGACCGCGGGACCGGGTTGGCAGACCGCCATCACATGAATGTTCGGCCCCAAGAATTGGATCATTTCGATGACGTAATCGATATAATCGTCCAAATCGAACGATCCCGAGATTTTGGGGACCATGCGCGCGTCCGTCCAATCAGTGATGTAAACGTCGTGCTCGGGAAGCATGGCTTCGACCGTGCCGCGCAACAAGGTCGCGTAATGTCCGGAGAGCGGTGCCACGATAAGCACCGTGGGGTCATCCGAGAGACGGGCGGGATGGATCTGTCCCATCACCTTATCGTCTCGCTGAAAATGCAAAAGCTTGCAAAATGGCTTTCGCCAGACAACTTCTTCGGTCACCGGCACGGGGTGACCGTTGACAGTCGTTTTGTTCAGGCCGAACGACGGTTTTCCGTAGCGCCGTGTAACAGATTCAAAAACATCGAAGGCTGCCGCCCAGGTGCGTCCTGTGACGGTGTAGGAGGCGGGGTTCAAAGGAGAGCGCAAGAAGAACTGTCCGGCATCCAGCATTGCCCGCGCAGGCGCGACCGCAAGATGGTTCAGCTCGTACAAATGATACAGCATAGACTGTCCTTGATCCCAAGATGGCGCAATTTAGTAAATAATCTCGCTGCACTGCAACAAAATTTATAACGAAAGGCTTGGAAAGCGTGATCCTTCCGCTTGGAATAGGCGGATTAACGCAAGTATTCGGCCATTTTTACGGCCATTTGGTCCGGACTATCGCGGTGCGTGAAGTGGGTCAGATACGTGCCTGCCGGATCCATGAAGTAAATGTAGCCCGAGTGATCCATCAGATAGCCGTCTTGTCCCAGATCGGTAATGTTTTTCCGGTAGTAAACCTTGTAGACATCTGCCATTGACCGCACTTGCTCGGCCGTTCCCGTCAGCCCGTCAAAATCCTCATGGAAGTTCGCAACATACTCCCGCACGTTTTCCACCGTATCCCTCTCCGGATCGACTGTGACAAAGAGGGGTTTGACATTGGCGCCTTTGGCGCCCAATTGGTCTAACGCAACGCTCATGGATTCCAGCGCTGCAGGGCAAATATCCGGGCAAAAGGTAAAGCCGAAATAGATGAAGAGATAGTGATCGGCATAGGACGCCTCAGTGACAGTTTCGCCGGACTGGTTCACCATCTCGAACGGCCCGCCCAACAGGGCGCCGCTCGATTGGGCGGTCGCGTTTTGCTCCGTTTTGCTGGCCTGGCCCACCCCGCCGAGCATGGCGCCGGCAAAAAACAAGGCGGCTCCAAAGAGCCCCGCAATGATTTGGATGTGAAGCGTGTCCAGTTTTGGCATGGCAGCGGTTTATACTTATGAATGTAACAAGCACCCTTGTTGTACACTTGGCAACCGTCAGTCGCGAAATCAATAATTGCTAGGAGCGACATTGTTTCCCGGCACCGGGAAGGGGAATGACAAGATGGAACTGGGACGAATTCTCTCTCGCGAAACCCGGGAAGAGGTGCGCGAACCGGGTATGATGCAATCCAACCCGCGGCAGCTGCGCCTCTTAACGCTTATTCGGCTTCGCTGGTTCGCAATCGCAGGCCAATTGGCGGCAGTTCTTTCGGTCCGCTCAATTTTCGGGTTCGAGTTTCCATTCGCGCCCGCCTTGATTGTCATTTCCGCGAGCGTCCTTCTGAATATCGTTCTTGGCCTGCTCTTTCCGTCCACTAAGCGTTTAACCGATCGAGAGGCGTCCTTGTATCTCTCCTTCGATATTTTACAGCTTGCTGCATTGCTGTATTTAACTGGCGGCATCGAGAACCCGTTTTCCATCCTTTTCATCGCACCGGTTACTATCTCGGCGGCGACGCTCAGCTCACGAAGCACGATTATCTTATCGATTCTGTCGTTCGTTTGCGTCAGCGTGCTCGCCGTCTACCATTTGCCCTTCCCTTGGGAAGGAGAGCTCCCTTTGCCCCCGATCTATATTTTTGGCCTGTGGTCGGCGCTCCTGCTCGGCATTGGCTTTACCGCATTTTATGCGAATCGCGTAGCAGTGGAGGCGACGAGAATGTCCGACGCCTTGGCGGCCACCCAAATGGTCTTGGCACGGGAACAGCGCCTGTCTGATCTTGGCTCTCTTGCCGCGGCCGCCGCTCACGAGTTGGGAACGCCCCTTGCGACCATTCAGGTCATTGCCAACGAGTTGATCCATGATGAACCCAGAGACGGTCCTCACTACGAGGATCTTGAACTCATCAAATCTCAAGCGGCGCGCTGCCGGGACATCTTGCAAACCCTTTCAGACCGAAAGGATGACACGGACGATATATATGACCGCCAAAAGCTCCGTGTCGTGATCGAAGAGGCAATTGGTCCATTTAAGGAGTCTGGAAAAGAACTCATCCTAAATGTCCGCGATTCCGAAGCTGAGGAACCGGAGATCTTGCGCAGGCCGGAGATTATCTTTGGCCTGGGAAACATCGTCGAAAACGCCGTCGACTTTGCCGACTCCGCAATTGCGGTGGAGGCTTTTTGCACGCCAGACCAAGTGGCCATTCATGTCATCGATAACGGTCCGGGCATTCCGCCGGAAATCCTGACCCATTTGGGCGAGCCCTACTTGACATCCAGGGGCGACCGAAAGCGGTTCGAGAGCCTTGAGCGCCAGGAAGGGGCGTCGGTGCCCGGCGGTATGGGACTCGGTTTTTTCATCGCCAAAACACTGCTCGAGCGCACCGGCGCCAAGATCGAAGTGTCTAATCACTCGGGCGTCGTGCTCCATAATGGCGATCGCTTGGGGGGAGGCGCGGCCGTTGAGATCAGATGGTCGCGTGCCGCGATCGAAGCGCCCTAGACGTGCACAGGGGTGAACGGTCAAATTGACGCAGAACAGGGCTATCGCGGCGTTGTATAATTATCGAGCATGAAAACAGGATCGCGAGGGCCCATATGAGAGGCATGACCGCACAACCTCAATCTCTTGAATCGTTTGCAGACAAGTCGTTACTGATTGTCGAAGACGATGAGCCTTTCCGAAATCGCCTCGCTAGAGCCATGGAGCGCCGGGGATTCGAGGTTGCAACGGCCTGCGGCGTGGAATCAGCCATGTCTCATGTGTCGGCCCACACACCGGCATTCGCCGTCGTTGACATGCGCCTAGAGGATGGAAATGGCTTAGACATTGTGGAGACCATCCACAAAGTCCGCCCGGACGCACGTGTTGTCATGCTCACCGGGTACGGAAACATCACAACCGCCGTAGCTGCGGTGAAACTGGGAGCCATTGATTATTTGGCAAAACCCGCGGATGCCGACGACGTGGAAAAGGCATTGTTGGCGAAGCCGGACGAAAAGCCGGCTCCTCCGGAAAATCCCATGTCCGCGGACCGCGTCCGTTGGGAGCACATTCAGCGCGTCTATGAGCTCTGCAACCACAATGTTTCGGAAACGGCCCGCCGATTGAACATGCATAGGCGCACGCTCCAGCGTATTTTGGCCAAACGATCGCCCAGATAACTGCGAGTTTGTGGGTCTCATTCGAGGTATCGCAACCAATCAAAGTCCGCATGTCTTAACGCATTCTAAAGCACGCTTAGCCTATGCTTTGGCCGAGGAGTGACTGAGGCGATTCTTAAGCGCCCGTTGGCAAGCGGGCGACGATCATTTTGCTGGGTGCAAAGTGCCCGCCGCCGTCACGTGTCACTAGAATGTATGGCCATGGCAGCGTTAAAACTCCCAGAACCGGAAGACCTTTTGTTGGATTACGCCCAGCGTCTCGAACGTCATCGCGAGGGACGTTTGTCCGTCCATATTGCTTTGTCGCGGCTCAATTTAGCGCGCAAACGTTTGGCCGATATAAATCTTGCAGCGAGCAAAGCCCGCGACCTTGCGAAGTTCTACCGGGGCGAAGTCTTCCACCTCCGCAGCCACGATTTGGTCTTGATGCTAAAGGATGTGGAAATAGGGCATGTGAAGAGCACCCTGCGCCAAATCCAAATGATCTTCCAAGATGATCCTTTGCTGCAAGAGAACCCCGGAGCGCTCATTGCACTGTACAGAATTGACACTCAGTATAGTGAGTTTCTAAAGTTTGCTAAGACGCAACAGTTGCTGGCCCAGAAAAAGGCTGCCGGAAGGCCCGCAAGCTCTCCCCAAATCGAGAGAAAAGGGGAGCGTGCTAAGCTGTCCTTCTGGGACACGGTGGACTTTGCGTCTATGCTCGAAGCCCAAACCATCAACAAGATAAAAGACGGCGGGCAGCTCACCAAATTTGCGACCGAACTGTCGATTGTCAATGACCGCATGTCCGATCAAGTTCTGAAGGGCATCGTGACGTTAAGCAACGACGATATCAAACCGTTTTGGTTGGCCCGGACCCACGCGCATTTGTTGAAGAACTTGTCGGATGTCGCTCCTAAAATCCACGGTCATCTGGTTTTTGAAACGTCATTGGAAGTCGTCTCCAGCGCGGAGTTCATTCAATTTGATCGCATGTGGCAACAGCGGGAAAATCAACATCAGCAGGCCTTGTTTTTCTTCTCGCCGGCCGAAGTTCGGGCCTGGGGATTGGATTACGACTATCTCGAAGAGTTTCTGATCGGACGGGGCTACCGGATTGGATTGGCCGTAAACGATCCGGAGGAAGAGTCCCCGCTCTGGCAGGAGTGGACCAAGACAAAATGGGTCAAGATTTCCGTTCAAGATTTGTTTGGCTACTTCCGCAAGATGCATCACCGCGTTGCAACAGGTGAGGAGGAACTTCCCTCTATGCGAAAGGATCGTCTTATCGTCACCAACTGCATATCCCATGCGGATTTCGTACTAAGCCAAGAAATAGAAACAAACTACGTTCAGGGATCTTTTGCCGATCTCGTTCACTCGGGGTTGTCGGATAGCCAAGCAGCTTGAGACGCACCGTCTTCGCGCCAGCCAACGTCCCGTGCGGACTCCATAACACCGTAAAGCCGTCCGCTAGCCACGCGAGCAAATCGCAACAGAACGGATCGGCGCCGGGAACTATGCAGATTCATATCATCGCTTGCACGGATGATTTCGGCTCCGAATGAATCTCCGATCATAAGGCCGACATCTTCCGGCAGCAGATCGACATCAAACGAAGTTGGAACCGCGAAATAGAACAGATCGCAGTGGTCAAGGTACTCGCGCCATTTTTGATCTGTCTGGAAATCCTGTTTGCTGCTTTTAATTTCTACAATGATAAGTTTGCCTTTGGCATTGAGGCCAATCACATCAACGCGCCGCCCCGTATGCAGCGTGAGTTCGGTCAGCGGTGTATAGCCCATATCGACAAGGAGGCGGGAAACGCCTCTAGCGACACCTTCAGCCACGCCATCGCGCGGTTCGGAAAAGCCAACATCCACCATCCGGCAACTACACCAGGAACAAAATGGGCGGTCAACAAGGCCCGCTAACGAAATCGATGCGCAGACTGAGCCCTTATTCCGCCGCTACGCTCTGAAGCGGGTTACCAGCGCCCGAAAAATTGATGGTTTTCAGGAGTTTGATCCCATCTTCGGCAATCGCATCGCCCACCATCTCATCGCCTTCTTGCTTGAGCTCGTCCAGATCCACATAGGTCGCGTAGAATCCGCGCGTGCGATCCGTGATGATTCCCGCCTTCAAGAGAGTTTTCACGAGTACCCGAAAGATGTTGGTGCTGCGCTGCATTTGTTCCCGCTTGCCCTCATCTCCAAGGATCTCAACCATCTCTTCCATGACCCGTTTATGATCCAGATCGAACATCTCGTAGACGACTTTCATCTGCTCTGGATTGACGAGATTAAAGAGCAGCGTTTGAAAACACTCTGCGGCCCAGTCTTCGATCGTATTGCTTTCCTCTTCCGTCAGATGAGGAATCGTGCGGTCAGCCCAGATCTTTCCGAACTTGTGGTGAAAGGCTTCATCCGTCATCACAAGCTGAGTCGTCCTCACCAGAAGGGGGTCTTCGGCGAGTTCATAAAGTGTGGCAAACGCGCCCATCGCCAAACCCTCAACGAGCATCTGCATGCCGACGATTTTCTTGTACACTTGCGGCGAGTTCACGATGTCGGCGAGCAAAGTGCCCAGCGTGTTTCCAACCGGAAGGGGCTTGCCCCAGCGTGCCTGAATGTACTTCGAAAACGCGGTGACGTGGCGAGCTTCTTCCCGGGCTTGATTGGCGGCGTATTCCTGGGCGCCCGGATCCTTGAGCACGTGACAGAGGCTGGCGGACAGGGCGAGGGCGCCTTGCTCCCCATGCAGAATACTGGACAACTGCCAGCGCGCAATCTCGTTGACATAACGGACCCGGTCCGATTCGCTGAGACGGCTCGAGACGTAGTCGGTGCGAAGCGACGCGACCAAGTCTTCGGGGATGATCCGCTGCGTATTGATGTCGAAGGGTTGGGTAAAATCGATGTATTTTGCATCCAGAGGATCCCAAAAATGATCATGGGTCGCAGAGATGATCTTGTCGAAGGCGGTGCTGCGATTGCCGTACCGATCAACTTCGATCATGGCGTCGAAGTCATCTGGCGCAACGGCATCGTAAATCAGGTCTTTTGTGATTTGGTCTGTCATAAGAGCTCCGCAAGTATCGAATAGGGTCCAGCAAATGACTGGGAGTTAGGTAACAACTATAGCTTTAAACGAGATCAGCGCAAGGCAAAGTGACTTCAGCGTCAACTTCGTGTGAGGACGGGATGTGGGTGTTTAATGAATGCCGGTCATCCAACTATTGCTCTGATTGAGTTAGCCCGATACGGTGCCCCCACAATTCCTACTTTATCGAGAGAAGACACGTCATATGACATCTGTTGATTACGTTGCGCCGACCGACGTCGAGGCAGCCGTGGCTGCGTTAGGAGCGTCCAAGGGCAACGCCTACATTCTTGCGGGCGGAACGGACTTGCTGGTTCAGTTACGCACGGGCCGCGTCCATCCCGGAACCATTGTCGATATCAAGCGGATCTCCGAAACCCGGACGATCTCTGAAAAGGACGGTGCCTATACCATCGGCGCGGCGGTGACCGGCGCCGAGATGAGCGCCCATAAGGGGCTATCCCAAACCTGGCCCGGCATTGTGGAGGCGATGGACCTCATTGGGTCGCAACAAATCCAAGGCAGAGCCTCTCCGGGAGGGAACTTATGCAATGCGTCGCCGGCGGCTGATTGTGTGCCCGCTTTGATCGCAGCCGGTGTCTCGTGCACCATCGCCGGTCCAGGCGGCCGCCGCACTGTGCCGGTCGAAGACGTGGTCACAGGTCCCGGGCAAACGTCCTTGGATGCGAATGAGTTTATTGTCAGCTTTGAAGTGCCAAAGCCTGCGCCGCGCACCGGGGACGCCTATCTCCGGCTTATTCCGCGTACGGAAATGGATATCGCTGTGGTCGGGGCCGGTGTGTGTCTCTCCCTTGCCGAGGACGGCACGTGTCAGGCGGCCAAAGTTGCCCTCGGCGCGGTTGCGCCGACCCAGGTGGTGGTTGCCGCTGGCGCGGATGCCCTTATTGGATCGAAGATTGATGACGTCGCGCTTGAAAAGCTGGGCCAAGCCGCAAAAGCAGCCTGTAGCCCCATAGATGACAAACGAGGGACCATCGAATATCGCGAAAAGGTAGCGGCTGTTCTGGCAAAACGCGCAGCGCTCAAAGCATTGGAAAGGGCGAAAGCAAGATAAATGTCGAAAATCCATGTCACAACCTCCGTAAACGGAGAAGAAGTCGAATATCTCTGCGAAGCCCAGCAAACGATGCTCGACGTATTGCGCGATGAGCTCGGCCTGACCGGAACCAAGGAAGGCTGTTCCACCGGCGACTGCGGCGCCTGTAGCGTGATCGTCGACGGCGATGTCGTGTGTTCGTGTTTAATGCTTGGCGCAGAAGCCGAAGGCCGTAACGTGGAGACCATCGAAGGTCTCGCCGCACCGGACCATCTGCACCCGGTTCAAAAGCAGTTTCTAGAACACGCCGCCCTTCAATGCGGCTTCTGTACACCCGGTTTTTTGGTTGCGGCAAAGGCCTTGCTGGACCGCAACCAAAATCCAACGGAGACGGAAATCCGCTACTGGCTGGCCGGAAACTTATGCCGGTGCACAGGCTATGATAAGATTGTTCGAGCGGTTCAAGACGCCGCCGCGGAAATGAGAGGAGCCTAAATCAGATGGGTCAAGAACCAGTTGAGACAAAATGGGTAGGTAAACGGATCGTTCGCCCGGACGGTGTGGACAAAGTCACGGGCCGGGCCAATTTCGGAGCCGATATGAATCTTCCGGGCATGCTTGAGGCGAAAATCTTGCGCAGCCCCCATGCCCACGCTCGCATCAAAAAGATCGACACCAGCAAAGCCGAAGCTCTCAAAGGTGTGCACGCGGTCGTGACCGGAGCCGACTTTCCGGAGCTGAAAGCCGCATCCGTTGATGGGGGCGAGGCCCAAGTCAATCTGAAAGATCTCGGCGAAAATCTAATGGCGCGGGACAAGGCCCTTTACGACGGCCATGCCGTGGCCGCCGTCGCCGCAACCAGCGCATCCATCGCGAATGACGCGCTTGATCTGATCGAGGTCGAGTACGAGCTTCTTCCCCACGTCATCGATGTCGAAGCGGCCATGAAAGACGATGCGCCCCTTTTGCATGACGACATGTTCACATCTGGTGTTGAGCCTCAGCCGAAGAAACCATCGAACATCGCTGCGCGGATGGAATTTGGCGCCGGGGACACCGCCAAAGGCTTTGCCGAAGCGGACGTGATTGTCGAACGAACGTTCCGCACGGCGGCCACGCACCAGGGATATATTGAACCCCATGCCGCGGTAGCCGAATGGACCGAAGACGGACAATCGCGAATCTGGTGCTCAAGCCAGGGTCACTTTGCCATCCGCAGCATGACCACCGCATTGCTTGACATGGAAGAAGCTGAACTGCGCGTGATGCCCGCGGAAATTGGCGGTGGATTCGGGGGCAAAACGACGATCTATCTGGAGCCCGTCGCTTTGTTGCTCTCCAAAAAGTCCGGCCGCCCGATTCGAATCGTCATGTCGCGGGAAGAGGTCTTCCGCGGCTCCGGCCCCACATCTGGCTCCGTCGTGAAAACCAAGATCGGCGCCACCAACGACGGCAAGATCACCGCCGGGGAAGTGGAGCTCAAATATGAAGCGGGCGCCTACGCGGGATCGCCCGCCATGCCCGGCTGCATGACCGCCTTTGCTTGCTATGACATCGAGAACGCCAAAGTCGTTGGCTACGATGTCGTGAGTAACCGGCCGAAATGCGCTGCCTACAGAGCGCCGGGCGCCCCAATGACGGCATTCGCCGTGGAAAGCGTCCTCGACGAGATCAGCGAGAAGATCAAAATGGATCCCGTCGAGCTGCGGATGAAGAACGCGGCGAAAGAGGGGACCCGGGCGCTTTATGGCGCCAAGTTCAAGCAGATCGGCTTTGAAGAAACCCTCAAAGCTGCAAAGGATCATCCTCACTACTCCGCTCCGCTCGGTCCAAACCAAGGACGCGGCATTGCCTGCGGCTTCTGGTTCAACATTGGCGGCGAATCGACAGCAAACATCAATGTCAATCCCGACGGGTCCGTCACGGTGGTATCTCCGAACCCCGACATCGGCGGCTCGCGTGCCTCCATGGTACTCATGGCGGCCGAAGTGCTCGGCATCGATCCCGAAAAGATCCGCATCACCATCGGAGACACGGCCTCCATTGGCTACAGCGGACTAACGGGCGGCAGCCGGGTCACGTTTGCGGTGGGCATGGCGGTGGTTGAAGCCGCCAAAGACGTAGTAAAACAGCTCTGCGAACGCGCCGCGAAGATTTGGGAAGTGGACTTCGAAGGCGTCGAATGGCGCGATGGCGCCGCCCATCCGGCCAGCACCAATGTCGGGGACTTTGATCCCTTGACGCTTGGCGATTTGGCCGCGCAAGCCGGAAAGCTAGGCGGCACGGTCGTCGGAGCATCGTCAATCAACGCTCGCGGCGCCGGCCCCGGATTTGGCACCCATATCTGCGATGTGGAGGTGGACAAAGAAACAGGCCGCGTCGATGTGGTGCGTTACACCGCCATTCAGGACGCCGGAAAAGCGGTCCACCCAAGCTATGTCGAAGGCCAGATGCAGGGCGGCGTCGCCCAAGGTGTCGGTTGGGCTCTCAATGAAGAGTACATTTACAACGACGACGGACAGTTGGAGAATCCCGGCTTCTTGGACTACCGTGTGCCGGTCACGTCCGACATGCCGATGATCGACACGGTCATTGTCGAGGTACCCAATCCATTCCATCCCTATGGCGTCCGCGGTGTCGGCGAAGTGCCGATTGTTCCCCCGCTTGCCGCCGTCGCCAATGCAGTCTCTCACGCGGTGGAGAAACGGATGGAGCAGCTTCCGATCTCGCCGCCTCGGCTCTTGAGCATTATCGACGGCTAAGGCAATGGCACGCGTCGTTCTCTCCACGGATGTCGCGAACCAGTTTACCGATCAGGTAACCGAGTTCGAGGCGGAGGGAGCGACCGTGCGCGCACTTTATCGCGCGCTTGACAAATCCCATCCGGGTCTGGGTACGTTTCTGGAGGAATCGACGTTCGTCGTGATCAACGGCGAGATGGTCCAAGACGCCTTCCTGGAGCCGCTGGAGGACGACAGTGAAGTCGTCTTTGTACCGAAGATAAAGGGAGGATAACCCACGGGCCCCCAAAACAAGTGATGCGGCCTGATCGTTCAGCAGGAGGAAAAAATGAAACTGACGATCGATAAAGAAAAGTGCAAAAGTCACAAAAGGTGTGTCGAAACCTACCCGGAACTGTTCGAGGTTGACGCAGACGGCAAAGGCAATGTCAAACCGGAAATGGTTGACGTTCCTGAAGACTTCGAGATGGAAGCGCAGTCAGCGGCCAATCTTTGTCCGGCCGCGGCGATTGAAATCGAGTACTAGCGTTGACACTTACTCAAACGTTAGGCCCGTCGCCTCGCCGAGCTCACCGAGTGTCTGATCCACATTAAGGACCTTGATGGTGGTCATGCCCATGGCCCGGGCCGGCTTCAGGTTCACGCCCAGGTCGTCCAGGTAGATGCACTGCTTAGGATCAACCGCCAACCGCTCACACATCAGCTCATAGATGCGGGGGTCCGGCTTGCGCAACCCTATCTTGCTGGATTCAATGAGCTCGTCGAACAGCGCCAGAGCTTGCCGCACCTGCTGTCCGCGCGAGCCGTCATCCATCATGCTGTCCCAACCTTCGCGCTCATCGTCTTGGGTGACATTATTGGTGATGCAACCCACTTTGAAGTTCTCTTTGCACGTCTTAAGGGCCGTCAGCATGCGCGGGCGCACATCCCCCGCCAACAGACCGATCACTTGCTTGCCGCCCACGTCGTGACCGGCAGCGACCGCTTCCTCACGAAACTTGACATCGAATTCATCGAGCGTAATTTCGCTCCGCTCAAAGAGCGCCCAGGCGTTATCGTCGGGGTTGGTCGCATTGATGGTACGGATAAAGTCGTGCGGAAGGTCGTTTGCGTCCTCAAAGGAATTAAACGCCTCGAACGGGCTCGACGTGATCACGCCGCCAAAATCCCACAATACCGCCTCAACCATCGATCATCCTTTTGTTTGCGCTTGGCGCGTCAAATTTGAAATCGTCATTGCGAGGAACGCGTTTGCGCGTGACGAAGCAATCCAGACCGTTGAGTTCTGTGTTTTATCACTGGATCGCCGCGCCCATTGAAGCGGGCTCGCGATGACGGTAATTGTTCTATTCAGCTCGCATCTAACGCCATGGGGCGCAAGCCAAGCTTCTCGAACAATTGGCTGTCTTTGTCTTCTTTCGGATTGGGAGTCGTCAAGAGCTTATCGCCGACAAAGATGGAATTGGCGCCGGCGAAGAAGCACAGCGCTTGCATTTCTTCGCTCATATGCTCCCGCCCCGCCGAAAGCCGCACCATAGACCCCGGCATGAGAATACGCGCGACCGCGATGGTGCGCACGAATTCGATAGGATCGACGCCATCGGAATGACGCAGCGGCGTGCCTTCGACCCGCATAAGCATGTTGATGGGCACGCTCTCCGGGTGCTCAGGCAAAGTGGCCAGCGTGTGCAACATGCCAGCACGGTCAGCGCGAGATTCTCCCATCCCGACAATGCCGCCGCAACAGACATTGATTCCGGCGTTCCGGACGCGCTCAAGGGTCTCCAAGCGATCATCATATGTCCGTGTCGTGATAATCTCCTTATAATATTCTGGAGACGTATCGATATTGTGGTTGTAGTAGTCGAGCCCGGCCTCTTTAAGAGCGGCAACTTGATCATCACTCAGCATGCCAAGCGTCATGCATGTCTCCAACCCGAGCCCTTTAACATCGCGAACCATTGCGCACAGATCGTCCATATCCCGGTCTTTGGGCTCACGCCATGCTGCGCCCATGCAATAACGGGTTGCTCCGCCGGCCTTCGCCTTTTTGGCCTCCTGCAAGACCGCATCTGTGTCCATCAGGCGGCTGGCTGGCAATCCGGTCTCGAAGTGGGCGCTTTGATTGCAATAGCCGCAATCTTCCGGACAGCCGCCCGTTTTGATCGACAAAAGCGTGCTCTTTTGCACTTCGTTGGGATCAAAGTACTGTCGATGAATGGTCTGGGCTCGAAACAAGAGATCGTTAAACGGCTCTGCAAAGAGCTCCTCGATTTCCGCTTTCCGCCAATCGTGGCGGACCGACGGGGACTGAGTTGGGCTGTCGCTAAATTCCAGATCCATGTTGCAGTGAACCTCCCGCGGTCAAAAACGCTGATCGAGACAGATGTGCTGAGGCTTGACGTACGACCCTTAACAAAGGCCTAAACGATCAGCACGCCTTAAGCTGTCTGCCGTCCAACCGCGGCAATACGACGTTTGCCCGCCACATGGCAAGGCTCTCAGAGCAATTGCTAAGCAAAACGCAGTTAAGGCCGCAAACGCATATAGGCAGGCGTTTGATTGATCGTGCGGATGACTTCTTTTTCGCCGCTTTCTTGTTGGATAAGGAGCTTTTGCAGCCGGAGATTGTTGTCCGTCCAAAAGTGCCAACGGGTCCGCGACTCTTTATCGACCTTACCGGCTTTGACATTCTGGCCGTCAAAAACAAAGTGTTCCAATCGGATTGTGTCACCCAGATCCGTTTCGGCGTTGACGCTCTTATAGAAGCCGCCTTTCAAGAGAGTCCGCCGGAACGACGGCAACGTGCCGTCACCGCTGTCCACCTCGACAACCTCAAATTCATGCTCTGCCTTCTTCTTGCGAAAGGATTTGTCCAAGAGCTTTAAGCCATACGCGACGACGGAAGGCTGGACGCAGGCAATACTGTTTTTTCCGAAGCCCGTTTTAATTTGAACAGGTTTCTTTTGCTCCAAGCTTTGAAGGCGGAGAACCGATTGTGGGGTCTTTAGCTTCAAGTCGACCGTAGAGCGAGACAGAAGCACATCGCCTCTTTTGCTTTCGATAGCGGCGGATGCGGTTTTGGGTTCAACCTTGCGAGAAAATGCGAACGACGTTGTCATCACTTCGGCGAATCCGGGAGCGCGGATCTCAGAGGCAACTCTAAGTTCCCGCTTTGGAACCCCGAGAAAGCCGCGTCCGCGTTTCTCGGCAATGAGGAACTTTTCCTCAGAGGAAAGCGTGCCGTCGTCGAATACCGACAATACGCCATGGTCAACGAGAACCTCGCCGTCATACAGATCTAAGGAGTTTTCCTGTGCAGTTTGCCGAGTGGTTTTGCGTTGCCCGGTCATGTCCGCCCGCCCTATTGCCTCTTTGAATTAAGAAGGAGTTTATCAAACCCCGTTTTACGCGACAATGCCTTGTTGCCGTACCACTTATGCGGAGATGAGGATTCTCCAGCCCCCATTTTCGACGAGAATCGGCCAATAACCACCAAATTGGGCGAGAGGCTCCCTTTGACCTGATGCTAACATTTAGGCAGAGGCGGGCCGCAGACGGTAAAATTCGACCAGGGCTGCGCCGGTATCGTTGTAAACATCGGGTTTTTGCAAACACACCCGGCAGGCCTCAACACGCACGTCCTGGAAACAAACGCCCACCAACTCTTCCGCAAGGGTCTCAAGCAAGTCCGTGTGAGGGCGCCCGGGCCATTCGCCGGTCACGAAGTCGTGGATCCGGTTGTAATCGATGCAATCCGAAATATCCGTACCCGTGTGCCCCGATTGATGGGTGTACAGATCTACAGAAACAATGACGCGTTGCTTTTTGTCTGGGTGACGCTCCCAATCGGCAATGCCGATATGCATCTCGACCACCAAATCCTTCAGACCGACCCGCTGATGGCTTACGGCAGGGTCCCAAAGTGCAGAGTTCATTTTCGCCTCTTTCCGATCTACTCGATCATGTCCTTATAGTTGCGCTTGCCGCTAAACCGTTCGCCGCCGTCTACATAGAGCACTTGGCCGGTTACAACTTCAGACTCTAGCAAGTAGTCAACGGCCGCCAATAGTCCGTCTACAGTGGAGCCTTTGCCCAGCAACGTTTTGTTGTGCGCCTCTTCGAATTGTTCCTGCGTTTGTTTGCCACTGGGCAAGGTTAGACCGGGTGCCACACCGCCGACCCGAATGCGCGGTGCCATGGCGATCGCGAGCATCTGCGTCAGTCGCTCCAGCCCGGTCTTGCTGACCGTGTAGGAAAAAAAGATGGGTGAAGGATTGAAGACTTTCTGATCGAGAAAATTGATAATGCAGCCCTCCTCCGTTTCGGGGAGGGCGTTCGCCAAATCACGCGCCAATATCGCGGGAGCCCGCAGGTTGGCGGAAATCTGGCGGTCCCAGGTTTCGACAGAAAAGTCCTTCGCCTCATCGTAGATGAAGAGGGAAGCATTGTTGATCAGCACGCTTGGCGCCGACAACGCGTCCGCGGTGAGCGAAATCAATCTCTCGGTTTCCGCCCCGTCCGCCAAGTCCGCTTTGACCGCCGCCGCCTTCCCGCCGCGCAGCTTTATCTCATCCACCAATGCATCCGCATCTTTGGACGAACTGTTGTAATGCACGGCGACCGCATAACCCTTGGCCGCCAAATGCCGAGACAAAGCCGCACCTACGCGTTTGGCGCCGCCGGTGACAAGAGCTGTTCTGAATTCCGTCATAGCACTGATCACCTTAGCTGTTGTATTTTATTGGCTGACGGCGGACCGCAACCACCGATCAATCGTTTGAGCATAGACAGCCAAACCGAACTTGTCTTCCGCCCGCTCGCGGCAAGCGCGACGAGGGATGTTCCCGATCCGCTGGAATAACCCAACCGCGGCATCTATGTCTCCCTGCGGAACCAAGAAGCCAGTTTCTCCGTCCACGATCAATTCACTATTTGCTCCCTGATTGTACGCAATCACCGGTGTGCCGCAGGCCATAGATTCAGTGGTCACGATCCCAAACGCTTCGTGCCAGCGTTGGGTTTGAAGAAGGGCCCGGGCCGACCCGAGAACCGCCTGCAGACCCTCCGTGCCCAAGAAGCCCCGATAGTCGATCGTTTCATCAAACTGGTCCTTAAGCTCGCGCCAGTAGGCGTCATCATCTATAGCTCCGGCGATCATAAGCGGGACGGTCGAAGCCTTTGCAATTTGAAGTGCGTCTTCCAGACCCTTTTCGCGAGATATACGTCCCGCCCAGACGAGCGGTTCGCTCGGACTGCCTTGAAAAGTGTACTTGGCCAAGTCTATCCCGAACGAAATCACAAGCGGCGCCTCCACACCCGGCAATCGTCGGGCCTGTGCCTCAGTCATGAAACCGACGCGGAACGGATATTTGCGCTGAACCCGCGCGATTTCATGGCTCGTTGCGCCGTTCACATCGCTCATGTTCACGACGTGACAGAGCGGCGGTTCGAAAAACTCAGTCAAATAGTAGGGGAGCCAATCGTGCGAAAAATTGAGCACGACGTCGAATTGGGACTGCAGTTTATGGGCCTCTTGCCAAAGCCGCCCCACCAACGGGTCGGTGGGAATGGGGTAAATTTCGTGGTCTTCAGGCCGCGCCAGGGTGGGTTGGGGCGTGCCTTCAACCTCGCGTACCTCGCAATTTGGAACAGAGGACCCGCACGGCGCAAGGACCGTGGCCTCGTGACCGAACATCTGCATCCCATGCACGGTATTGGTAATGTGCAAGGTGATGCCGCCGGTCTTGCCGTCCCCGAGAGGAGCCACGGGCGGCGCTACAATGAGGATCTTCATACCGCTCTTCTAATGGGGAATTCGGGCAACTGCCAAGCCGCCGCTCAAAATTTGCCTCTGGAGCGATTTCGCCTCCCGAATGTCTAGTCTCTCTTGACTTGCCCGCATAAATGGTTTGGGTAAAAGAGGCTAAACGCAACGAATCGGTACTGTTATGCTGCGCAAGGGCAAGAAAAAACCTCCCAAGAGCGAATTCGGCAAGGACGCCACGGCGGACGAAGTCACAAGCCTGGTATCATTGAAAGGCAAGACAGTCTTGATCACCGGCGCCAATTCGGGGATTGGCTTTGAGTCCATGCGTGTTTTGTCGAAACATGGGGCCCATATCGTCGGAACGGCCCGCACCTTCAAAAAGGCAGATGACGCTTGTGCTTGCGTTGCCGGCGAGGCAACGCCCCTCGCCTGTGATCTTTCTAATCTGCACTCCGTTGCCGAGTGCGCCGCGGAGATCGCCGAACGGGGGATCAAGCTCGACGGTATCATGTGCAATGCGGGCATCATGGGGCTCCACAAGCTTCAACAGAAGGACGGGTTAGAGCTTCATTTTCTGACCAATCACTTGGGACACTTTTATCTTGTCACGGAATTATTGGAGAATCTGAAAGAGTCTCGCGATGCACGGATCGTTTTGGTTTCGAGCGCCGCCCATGCAAGAGCGCCCAAAGAGGGCATCCAGTTCGAAAATCTTACCGGCGAAAAGGGCTATAGCGCGCTGCGCGCCTACGGACAATCCAAGCTCGCAAACGCTCTGTTTGCGGCGGAGTTGGCCAGGCGCTTGGAAGGGACGAGCGTGACGGCAAACTCGGTCCATCCTGGCGTCGTCATGACGAACATCGCCCGGAACCTCAATCCGGTTCTGCGCTCCGGTTTCGATATGTTCGGTCCGCGGTTCGCGAAATCCGTTCAGCAAGGAGCGGCGACCCAATGCTATGTGATGTCCCATCCCAAAATGAGGGGCGTCTCGGGGTTTTACCTCGCCGACTGCAATAACAAGAAGCCGAACAAGCTGGTTCGCGACGAAGCTTTGGCGAAACGCTTGTGGGACGTTTCAGAAGCAGAATGCCGGCGCATTCTGGGTGCGGAAGAAGATATGCCGGAGGCCGAAGCGGCGTAGCCGCCGCTATCTGTTTCTGAGCGATCCCATCTTCCATAGTGACCGGGAAGCGTGTCCCGCACACAAATAATTGATCCATCGGAGGAACGTCATGCCGACCATCAGCACAGATCTTATTGTCAATAAAAACAAATTCTCCGACGCAAAGTTCGTCGAGACTGAATTGCCGGATGCGGCCGAATTGGGCGCGGGTCAGGCCTTGTTGAAGGTTGATGAATTTGCCTTCACGGCGAACAATGTGACCTACGCCGTTGCCGGCGAGTCTTTTGGCTATTGGGACTTCTTCCCGGCCGAAGAGGGGTGGGGCCGCATTCCCGTTTGGGGCTTCGCCGATGTGATCGCGTCAACTGCCGAAGGGTTGGCTGTGGGCGAGCGCCTTTACGGTTACTTGCCCATGTCCACGCACTTGCTGATCGAGCCCGGTCATATGACCAACCACTCTTTAATGGACATGGCCGCTCACCGCCAGGAGCGGGCCCCCATATATAATCAGTACACCCTCACGCGGACGGACGGCGCCTACAAGAAGGACCAGGAGGCGCTCATCAGCTTGTTCCGCCCCCTGTTTACCACATCGTTTTTGCTCGATGATTTCCATGCCGAGAACGATTTCTTTGGCGCCAAGTCGGCGATCCTTTCCAGCGCCTCCAGCAAAACTTCGATCGGTCTTGCTTACCTGCTGGCCAATCGCAAAGGACAAGTCCAGGTGGTGGGTCTCACCGGCAAGTCCAACATCCCGTTTGTGGAAAGTCTGGGGTGCTACGATCAGGTGCTCGCCTACGAGGACATAGAGACGTTGTCCAAAACCTCTACGGCCTTCGTGGATATGGCCGGAAACGCCGAAGTGTTGGCGCGTGTGCACAGGCACTTCGCCGATGATCTCAAAAATTCGTGCACGGTGGGCGTGACCCATTGGGATGCGCCCAGCGGCGGAGGCGCCGAACTGCCCGGCCCGAAACCGGAAGTCTTTTTCGCCCCCGGCTATGCCCAGGCCCGCATGAAGGAATGGGGCGGCGATGGTTTCCAAGCGCGCATCGGCAAGGTGTGGTCCGATTTTCTCCCCAGCGCCGAAGGCTGGATCACGGTGAAGAAAAGCCGGGGGCCTGATGCTGTCATGGGCGTGTACCAGGAATCCCTTGCCAACACGATCAACCCATCCGAGGGCCATATTTTGTCCGTGTGGAGTTAAATTTTGGTATTTCTTCGCTGGCGCCTCCGTGGGTCGTGCGGAGAGATCGCCAAACGGAAAGGGAATTGGAGAAGGTCTGGTTCGGGAGCGAACACAAGACCTCTGGTACCCGATTGACTCACATCAACGTATGTGGCGCGGGTTTACGCGCATACTGCCGGTCAACGTCTCAACGAAGATGGTGACCCCCATGACCCCTGAACAACATGAACAAGTCGTCTCGATCATCGACGAGGTGAACGACCTCTCCCTCGCGACCCTCCGCGAAGACGGCTACCCCCAAGCCAACACGGTCAGCTATGTGAGCGACGGCCTCAAAATCTACTTCGGCACGATGGGCTCATCGCAAAAGGCGAAAAACATTGCCTATTGCGACAAGGTCTCGTTGACCATCGACCGGCCTTACGGCACCTGGGAGGAGATTCTCAGCCTTTCCATCGGCGGGACGGCCAGTGTGGTGACCGATGAAGAAGAAGCGGAAAAAGCCGGCGAACTGCTAATGAAGAAGTTCCCTCAAGCCGCCGGTTACGAGTCCGATTTCGAAGGCGAAATGGAAGACTTCGTTTTCATCCGTATAGACCCCGAAGTCATTTCTCTGCTCGACTATAGCAAGGGCTTCGGCCATACGGAGTTGCTGGCCGTCGAGTGAACACGACCGCGACTCGCGGACAGCGTGTCCAGAAAAGCCTCCCAAAGCTTGGAAGTTATAGGTCCACGCGCTGCCGGACCCAGTCTTTGACATAGTCATGATGCGCGGACCAGTCGTGCCAGGCCGCCTCCGCCCACGCGCGCACCTTTGCGTCGTGCTCTGACGAGCCGGCAAACGGCGCCGCATGCGCCACGGTCAGGCGAAACTGGGCGGGGGGCTTGAGATAGATCAGGCTCGCTTTGTCTTTCGCAAAGTCCCCCATCACCTCATTCGTCCGTTGGGGCGTCATGGGGTGTTCCAGTTGAACGAACAGCCGCGCCAGATGAAGACCCACCGACTGAACGCAGCGGCGATCATCCGGCGAACCCGGATGCTGAACCGCATAAGCGTCCACCGTTAGACGATGCACCTTTTGTAGGAGTACATCGCTGTATTCCGCCGCCAACAGTTCGTTAAACGCCGCGAAGCATCCCGGCGACGAGGTCATATAGGCGTGCACCGGGCCATCGATCACCTCGAATGCGCCGCCGCAGCCACAACAAAGATCTAGTTCGGGTTCGTTCATTTTCTGTTTCTTCTGGTGAACGGATAAATGGGGACGATTTCTCCTGATTGAAAGGGCGCGCCCTGTGCCGCATTGACCCGCGCTGCGGCACGGTCCAAACATCAATCGGCAAAGGGTACTTGCCACCCCAGGGAAAGGATGTTGATCCATGTACGAACACTCTCAAAACGCGCGCGATCTACAAGACCGGCTGGGCGCCTTTATGGAGGCCCACATTTACCCGAACGAACACGCCTATGCTGAGGCACTGGCGACCGCCCACGACCGCTACGCGCCCATCCCCCTGATGGATGAGCTAAAGGACGAGGCCAAAGAGGCGGGCCTTTGGAACCTTTTCATCCCGCCCGCCTTGGCCGAGTTTGCCGACCACGACGGCTTGACGAACTTCGACTATGCGCCGCTCGCCGAAATGATGGGCCGGGTGCTGTGGAGCCCGGAGGTGTTCAATTGCAATGCGCCGGACACGGGCAACATGGAAGTCTTTATGAAGTACGCCACCCCCGCCCAGCAGGAGGAATGGCTGACACCCCTCTTGGCCGGTGAGATTCGCTCGTCCTATGCCATGACCGAGCCCCAAGTGGCCTCCTCTGACGCCACCAATATCGAGCTGCGAATTGAGCGCGACGGCGACGAGTGGGTCTTGAATGGACGCAAATGGTTCATCACAGGCGCCATGAACGAACGCACAAAGATTTTTATCGTGATGGGCAAATCGGCCCCGGATCATCCGGACCGTCACAAGCAGCAAACCCAAGTCTTGGTGCCCAAAGGCACGCCGGGTCTTGAGGTCATTCGCCCTCTGACCACGTTGGGCTATGACGATGCGCCCTTGGGCCACGCGGAATTGGTGTTCAAAGACGTGCGCGTGCCTGCGGATAACGTTCTGCTGGGGGAGGGGCGCGGTTTTGAAATCGCCCAAGGCCGTTTGGGCCCGGGCCGGATGCATCATTGCATGCGGCTCGTCGGCGCCGCCCAACGCTCCTTAGAGCTTGCCTGCAAGCGCGCCTCCAGCCGGGAGACCTTCGGCCGGCCGCTCGCCAAACACCAATCCGTCCGTGAGGAAATCGCCAAGTCCTTTTCTGAGATAGAGATGGCCCGGCTCCTCGTCCTCAAGACGTCGCACCGCATGGACGAGGCGGGCACCCAAGGAGCCCTCGATCTCATCGCCGCCACCAAGTCGACGGTCCCCCTTCTCATCCAAAACGTCATCGACCGCTGTATGCAGGTCCACGGCGCCGGCGGTTTGACCGAAGACTTTCCCATGGCGGAGGCCTTCAACTATGCCCGCTGGTGCCGCCAGGCCGACGGACCCGATCAGGTGCACATGATGTCCCTGGGCAAGCAGATCATTACACGGTATACGGAGTGACAGCACCGAAAGCTTGGACTCCCGGTGAATTGAGGAGTGTGCCGACGGGCCATCCAGGAAACCCCGTTGGGCGCCGCGGCCCTTACCGAATAGGTCTCGCGTCTTGGGTGATTCAAGATGGGAGTTACGGCGATTTTTCATCGGGCATGCGCACCAAGTTTGCCCTTGAGTTTCTGCCTGTCGAGCTCGTGCCGCTTGAGCCCCATGCACTCCAAAAAGTTGCGTGCAAACATCTTTTGGACAATCAGTACCGCATCATCGGACAAGTGATCTTTTCTCATGATGATTGGTATGCGATCGACTTTGGCGTGAAGGCCTACCACTTCCACCGACCAGATAAATCATGGAAGCCGGGTGAGTGGGTGAGGGGCCATATCGCGCTAGACATCGATTGCTTTTCATATTTCGAGAGCTTTAGCGGAAATCCATCGGCGCCTGATCTTATCTACACGTGGCGCATTGAGACTGTGCTGCGACAAACCGCGCCATTTGTTAAGCGGCCGTCTGGTATGTCAGTCCGGGACAAGGCGAAGTGGAATTGGATAGAAGTCGGCCACACCAACGCTTGGAAAGATGACGATGGTGCGGCCGACTATTTACTTGTGTCCACTCTGCTTGATGATCCGCCGATAAGGAACGCTCAAGGCAAATGAGACGTCGTGCCCGTAGGCAGGCGTTGAGGGAGATCCCCATTCCGACTTTCAACGCGGCGCCCCATTTGTTAATCTTGCCTAGCCAACCCCTTAGCTAAGAGCGATAGAACGGCCGGTAGAGACTACGCACACAAAGGCAAACGCGTGACAACATGGTGCTCGGATTTCATGATGCAGAAGAGTTTGCGCCCATCATCGGATGGGAGCTCTATCAGGTGACACTCGACAAATACCATGTCATGTTTTGGTTTGAGAACGGCCTGCAGCTTCTTAACATTGCGCATGCATTTTCTCACACCTCCCAGGATCATCTGGTGTCGTACATGTATGAAATCCACGGCGACAACAAGCGGATAGAAATAGACCGAATGTTGCGAGAGAAGGTTGTCGACGTTGTCGTTCGGTCTCCGCGACGATTGGCGATTATATTCAGAAATGGGGACGAATTGATCGTGCATGATGATCCGAACGCGCAGTCTTGGTGGTTTACCCCGGTCCAAAATCCTGCCGACCCCGAATGGGCGTCACAATGGGGAATGAGCGATATCGACCCGGAATAGATGTGGAAAGTAATAGTCTCTGCGCTTTACTTCTTGATGGGCTTGCGCCGACGGCCCCGACCAGGTGCCTGTGATGTCTTTGGGCAAGCAAATAATTACAAGGTGTACGGAGTAAAGCCTGTGCCGGAAAAGATCACGCCGTTTTTGATGTTTCAAGGTAACGCCGGTGAAGCGCTGGACTTCTACGCGGCAACCATAGACGGCGTGACCGTCACCAACCAAGAAGTCCATGGCCCGGACGCCGGCGAAGCAGCAGGCAAGGTGAGCAGCGCCGTTTTGTCTTTAGGCGGACAAGAGGTCCGCGTCTTCGACAGTCCAATCAAGCATGCCTTCTCGTTCACGCCGTCTTTCTCGTTCTTTGTGGACTGCCGCGAGGAAGCTGAAATCGACCGGCTCTTTGCCGCGCTGTCGGAAGGCGGCGAAGTCCTCATGCCCTTGGACGCCTACGACTTCAGTCCCAAGTTCGCCTGGGTGAACGACAAATTCGGTGTCTCCTGGCAGCTGAATCTGCTAAAAAAGGAGGAACGGCCCCGTAGCTCAGCAGGATAGAGCGGCAGATTCCTAATCTGCAGGTCAGAGGTTCGAATCCTCTCGGGGTCACCACCCAGCCCGCCTGCTTATCCGATGATTTTTCTTGGGGATAATGCTTGCAAGCAAGCAAGCGGTCATTACATCTAATGTCAAAGACACTCAACTTATGAGGTGTGGCGTGACAGCCAAACTGCATATCGATCTCAAACAGGGCCTAATCGATATTGAAGGCGATCCCGCCCTGGTCGAAAAAATCTACAACGACTTTAAAGACCGCCTCTCGCAGCCTATCGCTGAGGCGGGCGAAGCGGGTGCTTCTGAGACCGGAGCCAAGCAAAAGCGGCGCTCCTCTCCTCGTAAGAGGACGGATTCGGATGATGGATCATCCATTGACCCTGACAATCCGCGGGTTTTGGATCTCGAATTGTCAGGACTTCCAGGTTTCTATGCTCGCTATAAGCCGAAGGGGCACGCTGAGAAACTTCTGATTTTTGCCGCCTTTTTAGTAGATGAGATGAAAATCAATGATCCAAATACGGACCACTTCTATTCTTGCTACCGCTTCATCGATGAGAAATCACCAAACGCATTTGCTCAGGCTTTCAGAGACGCTGCAAACCGACAGGGCTATCTCGCCTATAATTCGCCCTCGGAGATCTCAATCACACATAAAGGACGAAATCATCTGCTCCATAGCGTAGAAAAGGCAGACGATGAATGAGCGACAGCGTCAACAGCTTTTACAACTCGATCGAAGATGTCGAAAGCGTTAAGCAGGCGACGCTTATTGATTTATTTGTGTACCATCTAACGGTTGAGACTGGAGTAGAGGTCGTAACGCCGAAGATGGTGGACGAATGTTTCTGTGCATGCGATCTGACACCCCCAAAGAGGACGGCCACTCACCTCTCAGAAGGAGTGAAATCAAGGCCTCAGAAATTCATTAGAATGGGCGGTGGCTACAAATTGCAGCGTCACATGCGGGAGGCGCTTTCGAAGCAACTGGGTGCGGAGAAGATCGTCGCTCAAACCAGCGCTACGCTCCGAGGTATCGAGCACAAATTGGCCGAGGGTGCTACGAAGAGCTTCCTAAAGGAGACAATTGACTGCTTTGAGGCGGGGGCCAATCGCGCCACCATTGTAATGGCATGGATTTTGGCTATGGACCATCTGTTTGCTTACATCTTGGCGCATAGGCTGGCTGAATTCAACGCGGCTTTGGCAAAAAGCTCCGACAAGAGCGTGAAGGTGAAGGTAATTGCCCAACGAGACGACTTCACAGAGATGAAGGAATCTAAGTTCATCGAATTCTGCCGAGCGGCCAAAATCATCTCAAACGACGTGAGGAAAATCCTCGACCAGAAGCTCGAAACGAGAAATTCTTCAGCACACCCATCAGGGGTCTCGATCACCAAAACAAAGGTTATCGACTTTGTTGAAGACTTGGTCGAGAATGTTGTGATGAAATACAAGGTGTAACCTGCAAGTCCGCTTTTCGACATTCCCACGCACGGAACCCCCCGCAAGCTTCATTGTAGATGTAGTATCTGTTTTTGAGAATCATTCGGACGATATTGGAACTTAGCACCTCGAGAAGGGTCTGACGAGCGATTGGGCGTCGGCTCGCCTTCTAAACGACCTCGTCAGTCTTGGTTTCTCGGCTGAAGCGGGTAAGGGTGCAGACGACAAAATTGGGCGTCCGGTATTCTTTGGAGAAAACGCCAAGCCAGATCTTCAATATGAAGTTGATGTATGGCACCCAAAGTGGATAGCAGGGCTGGAAGTCGAAGCTGGCCGGACTTGTGTGGCAATTCCAACAGGATTCGATCCTTTGCCCCTGGACTGGGATTCCGTCTCTCTACCCCGACAGTGAACGGGGACTCCGGGCGTTCAAGTGAGGGAGCTTATAACATCTTGGATGTCTTGTGGCGAAAGGGCCCACCTATAAGCTGGGTGTATCTCCCAGTCACATCCAAAATCCACGGACTCATTGGCCAAAAAGCGGCTTTGTTCAAAATACTTCCGATCGATCGTTCCATCAGGAAGCACTTTGCGTGCTGTGATGAAATCTATCTTGTAGAGGAATTGAATGAGACTATTCGGTGTGACAATCTTGTTGTTGGTGAACCTCAGATTTGATTGAGACTGAATATTCTTCAACTTCGTGATCAAGACGTCATTTTTGAATAGAAAGCTCTCGGCGGTCTTTTTTTGTTTTTTGGTCGGTCGCATCTTCAGCAAGAGGTCTTCGATACCCGGAAGCTCGCTTTTGAATTCGTTTATTATATCTTGGAGCCTCTCATTGGAATACTGTTCGAACGAGTCCTCCAGATCCTTGGAGTTGATGATTTCATGCCCCGCTTTGAAGGCATTTCGAGCTGAACCGTGCATCAATTTGACTAGATCTCTGGGGCGCTTCCTACACAACGAGAGCAAAACGTGATGTATTCTCCTATTGGCCCAATGTCCTCGCCCAACGCCAAAAGTAGGATCCATGACTTTTGACAGTACTTGCGATGTGATTTCATCCTGACTTTTTTTCAAAAGCTCTTTCTGATCGGTCTCAATGCCGAAAAATGTCAAAATTCTCTTTGCTATGATAGTTAGGATTTGGTGGTTGTCCCATGTCAACCAAATAATGTTCCGCTCAATTTTGTCAGTCGACTCATCAGATGTTCTAACAAGGAAATAAACATCACTACGGAGAGCTATTCGAAAAGAAATTCGATTGTCTTCTCCAGACATATCTCTCACCGCGTTGAGAAGGGCCGATATCGACCGGATATCTTCTTCTGATGCAGACCATCCTCTATCTATATCGTCCAAATAAACTCGAAGCTCAGCTTCTTGACTAAATTGTCTTAGAATCGCGGATTGGGATTCGGAGACCGCTGTCGGAAATTTCACCTTTAACAAATCTATCAAGAATGCCACCGGCTTTTTCACATTGCCAGATTTGTCGTTGAGAGAGATTTTGTCGACACCGTTTTCAATCAGCGTTTCGAGTGCCTTTGCTGATACAATTTCCGAGATGCCTTCCTTCCATTCTGCGATAAGCTGATTCATGTTCTTGCGACAGCTGTTTGCGCGCATGGAGGCAATGTCGTTAGGTTGGATCCATATAGCTAGCCTATTTTCATCTAAGTCAGCGAAATATGAGCGACGGAGAAACGCGCTCTTTCCGACACCCTTATGTCCCACAACAATTCGAATTGGTAAATTCGCACAGAGATTTTTAAAAGCTCCATTGTATACAAAGTATTGCTTGAATCGATCGGGGTTTTCGTTTTCTGCATCTTCGGCGCCAAACAATCTCTCTATGGTCTCATCGTCAAATATGGGCATTGCTTTCTCACGAATTCTATCGTGCTCAATTATAAGCTGAATGAAAGCAGATTCACAGCCATAAGATAAGCTAAACAATACGAGGATGCTTGAGATCATTTAGATTGGCGCGCATCAGGGGCCCAGTCCCGACGCAATCGACACAAGCCCTTGATCCGCTTGCGATTTCACCCCGGCCCCCTCCCGTCATTTCAAATAAACATCACAAATGGGCCGTACGCTGGCACTTTCGACCTCACGCACTTGCGGCGTGTGGACTAAAGAGGAGACTGCGTGATGGCCGCATCACTGCCGGGGATCGATTTCACCTATGCCGATCCCGATGCCGAAGTGAAATTCACCACCCGAAATGTGGACATGTACTATGGCCAGTCCCAAGCCTTGTTCGACGTCAATCTAGACATTCTCGACCGCACGGTCACCGCTTTGATCGGGCCGTCCGGATGCGGAAAAACCACCTATCTCAGGTGCCTGAACCGGATGAACGACACCATTCCTCACACCCGCATTGACGGCCACCTCGAAATGAATGGGCGGGATCTTTATGGACACGACATTGACCCTGTCTTGCTCAGAGGACGGATTGGGATGGTATTTCAAAAGCCAAACCCCTTTCCCAAATCCGTCTACGAAAATGTCGCTTACGGCGCCCGCATCCAAGGCTTGGCGAACTCAAAAAAGGATTTTGACGAGATCGTCCATTCGAGTCTGCAAAAGGCGGGCCTGTGGGAGGAAGTGAAAAACCGTCTGAAAGAACCGGGAACCAGTCTTTCCGGCGGTCAACAACAGCGTCTGTGCATCGCCCGGGCCATCGCCGTAAGCCCGGAAGCGTTGTTGATGGATGAGCCGTGTTCGTCCCTCGACCCCATCTCCACGGCCCACATCGAAGAGCTCATTCACGAACTGCGCAAAAAATACTGTATCGTGATCGTCACCCACAATATGCAACAGGCGGCCCGGGTGGCCCAGAAGATTGCCTTCTTTCATCTCGGCAAGATGGTTGAGTACGGCGACACGGAGCAGATCTTTAAAGATCCTGTCGATGCCCGCACCCGCGATTATGTCGAAGGCAAATTCGGCTGATCCGGGCGAAGGGGGTAAGAGGGCAGATAAAAGGGTCAGGATGAGCAGGGCGCGAAACCGGCCAAAACCCAAGGGAATCGCTTCGAGTCGACGGATACTCTCTCGCATGGTAAACTTTCCCAGGTGGAGACAGTCGAGGGAGGGCAAAGGCCATGGCGGCGTTTGTGAACACGTTCACGGCAGCGCGGGGCGGCGGCGACATTTTCATCCGGCTTGAGGCGCTCAAGGCGCTCCCCATAGAGGGGGTGATTTCGGCTTTCACCCGCGAAGTGGTGAACACCGAGCCTGATGACGAGCCGAGTTACACCACCTTCCGTATCCCGCCCATCGAACGAAAATATGTCCTCTACGGCGTCATCACGCCTCTGCGCCGCGTCTGGGGCTCCCCCAAATACGAACGCACCATCACCCAACCGGGAAACTCCTATGCCTCCACCCCCGTGACGATCAAGACACGGAAAGTGAGCGCCGGTGAATATGTCGGTCCACCTGAAATCATCAGTATTGTGATAGAGTAGGGGCCAGCAATGATCATGTTTGGCCAAAGGGGACCAGAGGAAGGACATTGGCGAAAGCTAAGATGGGCGACAGCGGCCTTTGTGTCGGCTGTCGTGGCCGCAATTGGCGCAGCACCGGGTTTCGCCCAAACCGAGCTCGACCCCCAAGAAGCAAAAGCCGATCGCCTCGACATCGACCTCTTTTCCCCATCAGGGCCGGCCTTCGTTGCACTCGGCGGGTCCCCCCGCCGCGCCGCGGATCCCGGCGCCCTGCAAGACTTCAAGATCGATTTCGGCAGCGTCAGCGACGGCGAAAAAAACCGTCTGGGGGCGGCCTTTTCTGTGGTTCCCTATTGGCTGGGCGACAAACGCATCAGCCTAACCGACTATAGAAACGCCACATCAGAGGCGGAGCGGGTGTGGGCCCGCACCCAGGCAAGCGTCGGCGTGGCCCGTGCGGGCGGTGAGGACACCGAAGCCATCCGGCTGAGCTTTGCCGTCCAGACCCAACTTTTTGACCGCCAGGATTTTCGCTTCGACCAGGAGAGCTACAACTGCATCAGCAACGCCTGGAACCAAACGCGTCGGGGGGCGAACCAACAGGTGGCGGACGAACTGGCCGAACGCCTGGCAAGTGGCGAAGAACTGACCCAGGAACAGCTCGTCGAAATCCAAATGGCCGGACTGCGTCAGGACGACGGATCGACGGCTGACTATTTGTCTGCCCGCAAAACATGCCGTGACGAGGCCGCCAAGCGCCTCATGGCCGAGCCCTCCTGGAAAGCAGGCGCGGGCGTGGCCGCCCGCTCCGAGGAGGATGAACTCGGCTCCTTCGACTATGACGGGGTCTCTCTCTGGTCGTCGTTCCGGCAACCTCTCGACGGAAGGGGCCGCTTTGCCGCCTTTACCTTTGTACGCGGGGACATTGGCAGAGTGTTTGATTTCGATGATGATCTGCGTGCGGAAGGCGACGGCGTAGAGGCGGGCATCGGCGGCGCGTTCCAATCCCCACGCTTCCGTCTGGATCTGTCCGTGGCCCACAACCACCGCTCCTTTGATGAAGGGCCCTTCGACGATGAAGATTTTCAGCGCTACACCGGCGTTGTCGATGTCCGGGTCCGCGAGGGCATCTGGCTCGAACTCTCCGGCGGCACGATCGTCAATTCGGACCTCATTGATGGTGCCTTCGGTTCCGTAAATGTCAAAGTCGCTTGGGGCGATTACCTGCCCTTCGGCGGGCGGTAGCCCCTAACACTCGCGGACTAGCCAAGTCGGGTGGAGAGCATGGAACTAGCAAGCGAGTTTACCAGCTGGTTGATCGCGGTGCTGAGCACGGAAACCGCTCAGAAAGTGTACTTTTCGGCAGGTCTCGGCGCAGCGTCCTTAGTGAGTTTGTACACCGGTATACGGCGATTAATTTATCTACAGAACATTGATCCCGCCGAAACGTTTCGAATCCGCCGTCGTGGTCCGTCGACAACGCGTAAGCAGACGATCGATCGTCACAAAGCGGAAAACCGGGCAAATCTGGCTAAGCGGTTGCAAACTCTCATTGTCGAAGTCGCCATCGTCGTGTGTCTCGGTATCGTTGTTCCGACCGCGGCGTTTGTTGCCCTCATTGTCTATTCCGGGTGGCTCTTTGGCACCGAAGCGGTTCTGCTCAACGCCTACGGGGATGGGATACCGGTCCCTCCCTGGCCCGAGCTCACGATCTTTGTCCTAGATCAGCTGTTCAGAGGCGGTTTGAACGATCTCGCTGAGGTCTTTCGCATTGGCTTTTCACCGTTGACCAACAACCCGACCAACTATCCGTTCTCTCTGGCGGTGTTCGCCTATCGGTTGGCGTGCGACATTTTTGTTCTGGCACTGGTCTTCTTTTCTGTCCGTGCCTGGTGGGCTTGGCGATCTGCAACCGAACGATTGGGCTGAGACAAACGCAATAGCTCCAAATACCGCTTTTCACACCTGATTAAGCGGAATCTTCAGATAAGACACCCCATTATCCTCCGGCGGCGGAAAGTGCCCGGCACGCATATTGACTTGCACCGACGGCAAAATCAAAACCGGCATATCAAGTGAGGCATCCCGCTCGGTACGCATTTTGACGAACTCCTCTTTCGAGACGCCTTTGTGCACATGAATGTTGTTTTTCTTTTCGTCCGCCACGCTGGTTTCCCAACGATAGTCCTCCCGCGCCGGCGGAAGATAGTCATGGCACATAAAGAGCCGCGTCTCATCGGGCAGAGCAAAGATCGACTGAATGGACGCATAAAGCGTCGCCGCATCGCCTCCTGGAAAATCACACCGTGCCGTGCCGTAATCGGGCATGAATAAGGTGTCGCCCACAAAGGCCGCATCACCGATGAGATAGGTCATACAGGCGGGTGTGTGACCCGGTGTGTGCATTGCCTTGGCCTCGATTTTTCCGATTTTGAATTTGTCACCGTCTTTAAACAGACGGTCGAACTGCCCCCCGTTTGTTTTGAATTTCCCGTTGGCGTTAAACACTTTCTTGAAGATGGTCTGCACGTCGGTAATGTGGCTGCCAATACCAATTTTTCCACCAAGCTTATCCTGTAGATAGGGCGCCGCCGTCAGGTGATCCGCATGCACATGGGTTTCCAGTATCCAGTCCACCGTCAGACCATGATCCGTGATATAACCGGCGATGGCGTCGGCAGATGCTGTGGAGGTCCGGCCGGACTTGGGATCATAATCGAGCACGGAGTCGACGATGGCGCAATTGAGCGTTTGCTCATCTTGGACCACGTAGGAAACGGTGAACGTGGCCTCATCAAAAAAAGCTTTCACGTGGGGTTTCATTGAGTGTCTCCTGGTGCGAAAGAACGAAATCGTAGGGCTCCTCTGAGTGAAGGTTTATGATTTCTGGGGCGGAACCGGCTTGACCCAGGTCAATCGGCGGCCCTCAGGCTTGATATATATTGTAACATTTGTATATTCGCAATAATGAATATAAAAGAAATGGAAGAGGCGGCCTCGAACGCGGCCGCGTTGATGCGCGTTTTGTCCAACGAACGTCGCTTGATGATCCTCTGCCAGCTGATCGAAGGCGAAAAAAGCGTCAGTCAGCTTACGGAGTTATTAGAAATGCGGCAGACATCTGTGTCTCAGCAATTGGCGCAACTGCGGGCCGAAGGCTTGGTCACGACCCGGCGGGAGGCGCAAACAATCTATTATGCCCTTTCAAGTAAGGAAGCAGAGCGGGTGATCGCTCTGCTCTACGAGATGTTCTGCCGCGACTAGCTTCTCTAGTGTAAGCGAAGTCGGAGACCGCTATCTCGAGCAGCCTAGCGACGGTCCAACTCTACCGCGCTCCACAATTTCATCCAATTGTGCCAAAAAGCATCGTGACAAACCATTCTCTCTGATCTCGACCAACCGAGACGCTGCTTTGCTACTCTTCAGCGCCTTCCTTGGATAGTTTTCTGAAGGTTCTCCCCAGCCAATCATGAGATTGCTCTGTATACAAGCCAACTATGAAGCCGATAAATGCAAGTCCAAACACGTTGTGCTGACTATCGCTGGTACCGGATGTAAAAGCTAAAAAGTTACCGCTCCGAATAGCTAGAAGAAATCCAAAAGCGATTACAGCGGAGAAAACTGCCTTCGACCAAATGAACCGACCCTCCGCTCTAAATGTTGTCGCGGCGTAACCGATAATTGAGCATACGCTGACAACAAAAAAGACGATGACAAGACTGGGCCAAGAATTCGGGAAAGTACTAGAGACAGCTTGCCAATAGGGACCCCTAGGACATTGCCAAGAGGAATTGACTACCTGGCCTCCTTGATCAGTCCATTGTAATTTGCACTGCAGAACTTCTGGATTGCAGCTGGACTCCAACTGCTCACGAATTATCTTTAAGGGAATCGACTCTCTTTTCTGGCCAGCATTAATTCGAGCCGTAACTTTGTCCCTTGCCGCGCGAAGACAGTGTGTTTGTTCCTCGGCCTGGTCGTTGCTGTGATCTCTCTCCAATTCAGAGATTCTAGCCTCAATACGCTCGACAAGCTTGTCACGGGCTTCGAGTTCGTTCATGGCAAAGGGTAGGGCGAGTACCAGAGCTAGCGTTGCCATCACGTGCCAATTGTCGACAAAGAATTGGACGACCGTATTCCAAGGCGTTTTGGCGATCTCGGCCACGACCAATGCTCCGCGAGATGACATCCTCTCAACACTCGCTCATTTCAGCCAGTTTTTCAACTGAATAGAAATGAGCTGTTCATCACAACCTAAGAGAGCGTTCCCCTAGACGATTTCGGAAGGTCTGTTCTTGAGTAGGTGTAGGTTTGGCCTCAGCGAGTAGGTTAGCAACAGATCAAATAGTTTGGCCGGAAGCCGGAAAACCCCTAATCCGACGATTTTGCTGCCCCGTTCGTTCCTTTAGAGCTCTTGGTGGCACGTTTCGCTGCGGGCTTGCTCGCCCGCTTGGCCTTTGTCGTCTTTTTGGTGGCTCCATTGGCTTCACCATTAGCCTTCGCGCGATCGCTGCCAGCAGCCGGCCGTACCCGGTGATAGGTCTTGCGGGCTCGCTTCTTTTTGCCGCTCCCGTTTGCGGACGCCCGGGCGGTGGCCCCGGCTTTCTTCTCTGCAGCAACTTTCAGTTCCTCGAGAGCGTCCTTGAGGTACCCGATAAAGACGGGCGTATCGGGCATCATTTGCCGCGTGGTGGTGAGGCTGAAGCCGAGCTTGCCGTTATAGCTGGGTGTCGCAATGAACAGGCCCACGCCGGCGCCTATGGGCGCCATCCCCCAGGTTTCCAGGACTTCCGCGCCGCAGAAGTAAAGGGGGAACTGAATACCGGGAACGTTGGAAATGAACACATTGCTCATCCGTTCACCCAGCGGTGTATCGTTGGCAATGAGAGTGCCAACAAGCGCAAGAGCGGGCGCGGGCACATGTTGACTTAAGTCTGTAAACAGACGGGTAAACGACCCACTCTTCGATTGCTTCGCTGCTTGGGTTGCGCGAACGATTGATTTGAGCCGGTCCACGGGATTGGCAATGTTGGTGAACAGAGGAACCGCCATGGCCGAGATATTGTTGCCATCGTCCGCCCCCGCCGCATCTTTCGGGCGCATATTGATGGGTGCGGTTGCGACAAGCGGCTCTTCCGGCAGCTCGTTCTTCTCCGACAGATACGAGCGAAGCGCACCGCTGCACACCGCCAGCACCACATCGTTGATCTTGGCGTCATCAAACGCCCGCGCCACGTTCCGAAAGTCTTCAAGCGGAAAAGAAACGGCATCAAACGCCCGGTTGGGCGAGACGTCCCGGTTGAAGCGCGTTTGTGGGATCGTCATCTGCCGGTCTTTCTGACGCCGAGAGCGGATGGCCTCCCGCGCGAGAGAAGGCGCCATACCAAGAGCCTTGCGCGCGAGTGTGACAGGCGACGAGACATTGTTGACGGCCGCCCGCGTGAGCATTTCCGGCATCGACGGCGAGGCCACCGGGGCCGGCCGCTTCCCAGACGGAGGGATCACAGGGGGACCTTTCGGACCCAAATCCATCATGGAGAAGAGAAACTTCTGCGCCGATGTTCCGTCCACCGCCGAATGATGCATTTTGGTGACGAGGCCGAAGGAACCCTTGGGAACACCTTCCACATTGTTGAGCCCTTCGATCACATAGATTTCCCACGGCGGCCTTGACATGTCGAGAGGGCGCGAGTGAAACCGGGCCACATGGATACAAAACTGCCGCCAATCGGCCGGGGCCGGCAGGCGCCCGTGGCGCACGTGATACTCAAGATCAAAATGCGGATCGTCCACCCAATAGGGAAAATCCATATCAAAGGGTAAGCGTTTGAGCTTGCGATTAAAGATCGGCGAGTCGCCGAGCCGTTCTTCGACGGTCTTAAGGATCTCTTTAAAACGGACCGTTTTATTGGGGGCGGTCGCTTGATCGCAGATCCCCACCGACGTCACATGGGCGGCAACTTGACCGTCTTCCATGTAAAGGAATTGAGCGTCTTGAGGTTTCAATTGGTGCATGACACGTCATCCATTTTTTAACCGCGTCCTAGAGCCGTCCCAGTATTAATCACAAAACAGCCCCAGAGTCTTTGTTTTGAGCGTTTCCGGGCGGCGAACCGGCTTCCACATCGCCTGGAAGCGCTCTATCGCAATTCTATTCAGACTTCATGAACGCAAAAAGTTGAAAAGTCTGTCTAATTGGCCGCCTTTTTGGCCTCGTTGTCCACAGCCACGCCGCGAACACCGATATCTGCGCTGCGGCGCCGGTTTGCCGCGATTTCATCCACACGCCGAATGCGCTCGGCAATATCCTTCAGCTCCCGCGCGAACGCAACCCGCGCGCCTTTTGGATCGGACAGGCCTTTGTCCATCAGACCGCGGTTGGCGGCCAGTTTGTGTCCATTGCTAAACATGAGCTTACCGATCGACTCTTCGCTCGTGATGCGCCTTTGCAAAAAGGATTGCCGGCCTAACGTCAAAGCGGCGTTGACGACCGTCTTCTCGTCATGAGCATCCGTGGCCTCGGCATTCAACAAAACGTCCGCGACCACCACATAAGCTTCGGCAAACGGCCTTAAGACCGCATGGGACACAAGGGGGGTGAGAGACCGAAGCAGCTTTTGCGCCCCGCCCATGGCAAGGGTTTGTTCCCATTGCGGGTCATATCTTTCAATCTCTGCCCGGACTTCTTCGTTGAATTCATCTGTTTCAGGATAAAAGAACTCGTACTTGAATGTATCTCTCAGCCGGACCGCTTCTTGCCAGAATGTGTAAACGGCTTCCGATCCTGGGCTTTCGGCAGCTTTGGCGAGCGCCAGCTCAATAATAGCCTTCTCCACAAAGAAATGGATGCAAGTGTTCCGGTAGTAACTGGCGGCGAAGTGCTGGCCCGGCGCGATGGAGTAAACGCGCTCTGGTCCTCCGTCGTACCGGTCGACTACACCCATATCGATCATAGCCCGCGCAACGTCGCGAATGCGCTCTTCATATTCGTCAATCTCGTAGTCTCTCAGTTCCTCCGTCATCGGCAAATTTCTTTTCCGCGCCCATTCGATAAGCTCGATCATTTCCGCATCGAACTCGTCGTCTGTGAGCGCCTGCGGTGTGGCTCCGGTCAGACAGAGCGACAAGAGCGCAGAAGGTGTAATGGGCGTAACCGCATTAGCTTTAACCGAGGCGTCAAAAGCGATCTTCTGCAATTCAACGGAAAACTGATTCGAGTCGTCGTTAAGGGCGTCTTCGAACACCTGGCTGGTTGTATCCACAACAATGGGATCCCCCAACCCAATTGAAATACGCCCAAGAGGCTTGCGCAAACTTCGCACATAATCCGTGAACCACATAAGGCTCTCCGGACGCTTCGTTCCCCCTGTTTGCTCCGCGGCGTAGTCGCTTAACTCGGCAATCAAATCATAATAGATCGACATCGGAATGACGTGCAAATCGGTCACATTGTTGCGGGCGGCGGCCTCCACGGCGTACTTCAAAATACCAAACCGGGGGGGCATGAGCTTCCCGTTCCGCGATCTGGTGCCCTCCAGAGCCCATGAAATCGGAAATCGCTTTTCCAACAAGAACGTCAAATAAAACCGCAACACGACCTTATAGACCGGACTGTCTTGCATGTTCCGCCGTATAAAGACGGTGCCGGCCCGGCGGAACAAGTATCCGATGCCTGCAAAGGCCATATTATTCCCGCCGATCATATGAACGAGGGGAAAGCCTTCCTCCCCCGTTGCGACAACCATCGCCATCCCATCCACATGGGTCTTGTGGGTCCAGACAAGGACCGTCGGCTTGGTGAGTGCCAGAGCGCGGATTTCCTTCATGCGTTCTTCGTCATAGTGAATCCGGTCGTCATAGCCCAGCCGACACAAGAATCTTGAAAGACTCTGTGTCATCGAAACATGGGGTGCACGAACTTTGGGAATTAGTTCTTTGAGACAGTCTTTGGCTTCGGCCCGCACGCTTTCGATGTTTGCGCCTGTCTCTTTCGCCAGTTGTTCAAGGGCTTCTTGGAATTCAGGCCGCGCCCAGATGGCTGTTTTGACGAGACGTGGATATTTCAGCGTTGCACCGGTCACTGAGCGCGAATCTCGCTCGATGGTCAGTCCTGCCTGAAGCGCTACATAGTCTGCAAATGCACGAGGCGCGCCGGTCACTCGATCGTCATACCGCGCACCGCGTTTGAAACGCGCAAACAGAGATGCGCCCGAACCGGCCTCTCCGATAACAAGCGTGCAGCGTTCCGGAGACTTGCGGATGATCGAACGCTGTCGACCGCCGTTGCGCAGCGTCGCCATCCAAGCTCTCGTTTCTCGCCACGTTTGGCTTTCAGGGTTCTTGGGCTTCCATGCGACACCGACAGGAACAATGGTTAACCTATCAGTATCTGTGAGCGCATCTGTTAGATCTTCGTGTTGCAGTCCGTCTCCCTTATTGCCCTCAATGGTGCGTGCACGGTGTATCTGGTGCGTCGAGCCCAACTGGCGCTCGACGGATGTCATGAACGCATCCAACAATGACCGCTCGGTAGATGTATTTTCGTGTAGGATGAATAGAACCTTGTTTTCAGGCTCCTTTGGCAACGCGCCGGTAATGCCAACGCCATCGGGCAGCGTGTCTGTAAAACTGGAAGAGTGCATAACCTGGTTCTCCATTACCCGGGCTCAGCCTCGGAGCCGGTTTCATGCCTCAACAGTCCCCGGAAGGCCTGACGCGCGGTCGCTCCTTCGTGGCAGACTTTATAAACTTCCTCAGCAATCGGCATTTTGACATGATAGAGTTCTGCCAGTTCCATAACGATTTTGCTCGACTTAATGCCTTCTGCAACCTGATTCATGTCTGCCACGATTTCGTCAACGGTCCGGCCCTTTCCCAATTGCTCACCAACCGTATGATTACGGCTTAGGCTGCTGGTGCAAGTCGCCATCAGATCGCCCATGCCGGCAAGCCCTGCAAATGTTCGCGCCCGTCCCCCCATAGCCGTTCCCAGGCGGATAATCTCAGCCAGACCCCGGGTAATGACGGCGGATCTCGTGTTTTCTCCAGCGCCCGCACCGTCGCCCATGCCAGCTGCGATGGCGATCACGTTCTTGAGGGCGCCCCCGAGTTCGCACCCCACCATGTCGGTATTGGTGTAAACCCGGAACAGATTGGAATTAAAGACCGGCTGCAACTGGCGCACGATAACTTCGTCCTCCATCGCGAGGACGCTGGCTGCGGCGTAACCCGCCAAGACTTCCTTTGCCAAATTGGGTCCCGTCAGAACACCGGGTGGATGGCCCGGCAAGATCTCTTTGATGATCTCGGTCATCCGATAGCGGGTGCCGATTTCGAACCCTTTGGCGAGCGAAACAACCGGAACCCAAGGTCGGATATGATCACGGATATCTTCAAGGGTGGTCCGCATAGCTTTGGATGGAACCCCCATCACCACCACATCGGCTTGGCTTACTGCGTCGGATAGGTGGCTCGTTGCGGTAAGCGAGCGATGTGTTTTCAGGTCGCCTAGGTATTGGCTGTTGGCGTGATTCCGATTGATGTCTTCGGCGGTCTCGGCGCGCCGCGCCCACAGGACCGTTGGCACGTTTCGACTAATCGTCGACGCGACCGTTGTTCCCCAAGACCCTGCACCGAGCACAGCGGCACGTAAGTGCATGTCGTTCTCCCAACCGCGCGGTGCATATCTGGATTGCACCGCTCTCTTTTCTCCAGGTTAGGACAAGACGCCGCACTTTGGAACCGTTTCGTAAAAGAAATTGAGCGGCGCAAAGTTGAAACAAGCGCCACTTTTGCTAGTGCAATCGGACTTCCCCAAAAGCCGCGAACCCGTTAAGTAAACCAAGCCGCAATGTCGGTTTCGGTCCGCTGCGCGGTTATTGGGGACTGGGGGCTCCCAGTCGCATTTTACTTTCTCGATCGAAAAGACTCCGTCTTTCGAAACCACAATCCAAAAGGGATGAAATCATGAAAATTCAAAACACGCTTGCGGGCGCAGCGCTCGTTGCTGGCCTCGTTTTCTCCGGCTTTGCTCTTGCCCAAGACGCAGACGGCATGGCCGAATGCATGGAAGGCGTCAAAGCAAATGCACCGGCTGATCAATACACGGAAGAAGGCGCTCAAGCGTTCTGCACGTGTCTCGGCGAAAAAGCTGCAGCTGACCCGGCTCTTGCGGCTGAGTTTGAAGCCAATCGGGGCAAGACGCCGGAAGAAGCGGAAGCCACCGCCTCTGAAGCTGCCAAAACGGCCGTCAATTCTTGTCTACCGCCTGAAGCTCAGCAGGGCTAACATTCGCATGCAGAAGGCGGTTCAGTATAAGAGCTGCCTTCTTCTTTTCCTTCCGACCCCCAGGCCCCCAAAACGCCCCTACATGTTGGCTTCGCCCAGGAACGAGAGCACGGCGCTCGTAAACGCATCGTTGTCGTCGCCCGCGAGCATATGGCCGGTGTCGGACACATCCACATAATCTGCATGAGGAACAGCGCCCAGGAACTCCTTGACTGACGCTTCACTCACTACGTCCGATTGGGCACCGCGCACGAGTAATGTGGGCACGCTCAAAGTCGCCGCCGCTTTCATGAGGTCTTCGGCCATCTGGTCCATATGCTCTTCGCGCGTGTCGTGATCCACAGCGCGCTCACCGCCCGAAATGAAGGCCGGATCCCATTGCCAGTACCAGCGGCCGTCGCGTTGGCGCAGAACCTTCTTTAGCCCGTCCAAACTTGATGATCGCTCCCGGTGCGGATTGTAGGCAGCGATCTCGTCTGCGGCTTCTTCGAGCGAGGCAAAGCCATCGGGATGCGCGGTCATGAAGTCAATGATCCGGCGTACGCCGAGCGGCTCGAGGCGCGGTGTCACATCCACCAAGACGAGCGCTGCGTAAAGTTGGTGCGTCATCATCCCTTGGGCGGCCAGCGCGCTCATACCTCCCATCGAGGCGCCAACCAAGATGGGCGGCGCTGTGAACCGCTCCAGCAGGAGGAGGAGATCGCGCGCCATGATCTCCGTGCCGTATTCGCCGCCCGGAGCCCAGTCGCTGTCGCCGTGGCCGCGTGCGTCATAGCCGACGACGAAATATCCCGCGCCCGCAAGTTTGCGAGCCGTTTTGTTCCACGCCTGCCGATTTTGGCCGCCTCCGTGAAGCAGAAGCGCTGCCTGGTTTGTTCCATGCCCCCATTCATCGCCTCTCAACGTAATCCCGCCAATGCCTTCAGCTGTGAATGGCTTGGCAACTTCATTATTCCCCGTCATGACGGCACAACAAATAGAGGTGAAGACTTGTTGTCAACGGGGCATCTCCCGCGCGCTGTCACTCGCAGCTCACTTGCTCCACCAGCCGGCTGGCGAATGCGCCAATGCGTTTTTGCAGAGCACGGCTTTTGTAAAGCGATGCACCCAGCAGGGCCTTTTGGGGTGCGCCGTCTGCAAACAAAAGAACAAGTGCATGGTAGAGCATTAGGAAGGTCAAGTCCGGAAACTCCCGCGCCACGCTGCCCGGTCCCGAGACGCCTTTGAGTTGTTGAGCGAGAGTCTCAAAGAGGCCGACGTCAAATCGTTTCACCCCCTCAAGCTCCGGCAACTCCTGATCTTTCACACTATGCAAGATCATCGGCGCGATGCATGGATTTTCAGCCAGAACTCCAATCATCGCTTGAACGGCTCCCTCGAGAATCTCTGGGGTGAAGGGACCATCGCCCAGCGCTTCGCGCAAAGTCCGGCCAATCAGGGCGGTTTGAGACCGGCACACCGCCTCGTAGAGAATGGCCTTGTTGCGCCAATGAAAGTGAAGGGTTGAGACGTTGATTCCCACCGCGTCGGCGATGTCCCGGATTCCCACGCCTGCAAATCCTCGTTCGGCAAAAAGGATCTCTGCGGCGCCCAGTATCCGAGCATAGGTGCTATGCGGGTCGTCATCGACCCGCGCCAATGCTGCCTCAAAATCGAAGCGTTTCCGCGTCTTTTGTCTCTTCTCAGCCCTGGGCATGCGGCCATGCTATCCAGATTCGAGATATCAAACAAGTGTTTGATTGATCATGTTCAATAGTCTAGGTTGGATCGCAAAATGGAGGATCGTGATGTCTGAGAAAGCGCTCGTCTATCCCATGTTTGCCATGGTCGTGTTGAGCTTCACTGTGCTCATATCTTTGTTCCGCACACGATTGAAGTCGGTGAGGGAAGGCGCAGTAAACGCCGGCTATTTCCAGACTTATACAGGAGCGACTGAGCCGGAGGCATCCCTTAAGCTCGCGCGGCACTTCGTCAATTTATTCGAAGCCCCAGTCCTATTTTATGTGGTCTGTCTGGCGGCCATCGTGACGGGGCTAAGCAGCGGGAGCTTTATTGCCCTTGCTTGGACCTACGTCGCCCTCCGCGTTGCGCATACATTCATCCACACACGGCCGAACGTTTTGACTTGGCGCATCGCGGCGTATTTCTCAAGCTGGTTCGTACTGATTGCGATGTGGACCTATCTGCTCATCTTTAATTTGTAGAAAGAGCAAAAAATATTCTGGACTTACCCAGGTTTGGCCGGCCTCCATAAGGGGCCAATAAAGGCCAACAGCACGATAACGTTAAACAGAGCATTGGACGCATTGCCAGACGTAATAGATCCTGCGCTGTCCAAGAAAAACCAGGCCAAAAATCCGGTGACCACGGCCTTGCGAACGCCCTCGGGTTCTGCGTCATAAACTCTTCCGGAAAGCATCCAGATCAATACGCCCCATCCCATTAAGAAACCGCCGGTAAGGGCGCCAAGAAAGCGCGTGTCCGGATGGTCCCACGTCTGTTTTCCATCTATGGGCCAAGAGAGCAGATCCGAAGTCCAGCGGATTGGCTCGACGGTCGAATCGAAAGTGCCCAAAAAGAAAATTGGACCGAAGGACGCCACCAAAAAGGCGGAGATCTTCAAATAGGTCTTATGAAAGCCGTGGGACATGGACCACCCCCTTGTGTAGCAACCGCTACACAAATACCTTAATGTAGCATTCGCTACAAGGGGCAGTTCAAGAGGCCCGGATCGTCACCGGCAGTTCGCGGATTCCATGGATGAAGCTGGAGGCTAGACCGATAGGTTCGCCGGTCACTTCTACTTTGGGAAAGCGCTTCATGATCTCTTCCCAGATCACGCGCAGCTGCATTTCCGCGAGCCGATTGCCGACACAGCGATGAATGCCATAGCCAAAGGCTGTATGCTGACGAACTCGCTCTCGGTCGATCAGAAACTGATCGGCATGGGGAATAGCTTCGTCGTCCCGGTTGCCGGAAATGTACCACATGCACACCCGGTCCCCTTTTTTGATGGTCTTGCCGCCCAGCTCCGTGTCCTCATTGGCGGTCCGGGCCATGTGGGCCACGGGCGATTGCCAACGAATGATCTCCGACACCATGTTGGGGATGAGGTCGAGGTTTTCCCTGAGTTTGTCATACTCGGCTGGATTCTCATTCAGCGCCAAGACGCCGCCGGAGATCGAATTCCGAGTGGTGTCATTCCCGCCCACGATCAGCAGCATGATGTTACCAAGAAACTCCCGTGGATCCATTTCATTGGTGGAAGGGTCGTGTGCGAGGAGAGAGATCAGATCGAATTTCGGCGGCTGAGTTTTGCGCTCATCAAAATAGGCTTGGAAATAGTCCCGGCATTCAAAGAGCTTCAAGAACCCTTCTTCCGCCGATTCATATTCGTCCGGATCAGATAGACTTTGGATCGTATCCGACCAGTCAATCAGTTTCATGCGGTCTTCTTGAGGGACATCGAAGAGAGTCGCCAGCATTTGCGCGGTCAGCTCGACGGACACATGGCGGACCCAGTTAAATTCTTCGTTGCGGGGCAGGTTGTCTAAAATGGAGCAGGCCCGTTCTCGTATCAGGGGCTCAAGATCATTGACATTCTTGGGCGAGAACAGCGGGCTGACCACCTTGCGCTGCTCGTCGTGCTTCGGCGGGTCTTCGGCAATGAACATGGGCAGGGAATAATCATCATCGCGCCCCGGAATCCCGCCCAAGGCGATGCCGCCATGCTTTTGATGCGAGGAAAAGATCCCATGATGCGTATCCACATATTGAATATCCGCATACTTCGTAACGGACCAATAAGGTCCAAAGATGCTCTCCTCGTGATAATGCACCGGGTCTTCGTTCCGCAGGCGTTCGAAGTGTTTCCAGAACGTCCCATGGAGGAAAAGGGACGGGTGAGATGGATCAATCTCATCAAGCGCCAAATCGTACGGGTCGTAGTCCGGGTCGATCGCAAACGCCTTCATCAGCTCCTTGTTGGAGATGGACAAATCACCACTGAAGCGGCGCTCGGTAAGCTCGCGGCGCTGATCGCTATTGGTTTCGTCCAGATACTGGCTCATGGGCGGGGCTCCCTAATGAAGGTGGTCTTTCGGTTTCGGAGAGTTTGAGCCCAACACGCCAAAATCGCAATGGGCAAGTGCAGCCGCAGCGCGGACACTTAGTCTTCAATGTCGTCTTGGCCCAATTCCTCTAGATACATCTGGCGCACTTCGGCCACATGGTCGTTGATTGTTTCGGGCGACCAATCGGACGTATCGACCGGTGGAAGGACGGTTGCATAAACCGTAGCAGGCGATGGGATGTTTCGGCCCTTGGGCATCGCATCGGATGCATTATGGATGACCACAGGCACGATCGGCACTTGCGCCTGCATGGCGATGTGAAACGCCCCTTTTTTGAAGGCGCCTAGCTGCTTGCCTGGGCTGCGCGTGCCTTCCGGCGCAAGCGTGACCGACAGTCCGTCTTCCTGTATGGCTTTGACCACCGGCTTCATTGCCTCGACGGCCTTTTCCGAATTGCTCCGATCCACAAAGACCACGTCGGCGAACCGGAACGCGGGACCGACAATGGGAAAGCTGGCGATTTCTTTCTTGCCGATGCCTGTGAAATCCTTGTTCAACAGCTTGGCAATCACCAGGACATCCAGCGAACTCTGATGATTGAAAATGAAGACCGCGGGCCGGTGGGACCACAGATGCTCCTCGCCTTCCACGTCAAGCTTTAACCCGGCGAGGGCCGACGCAAAGTCTGTCCACAAATTAAGCCCTGTGTTGAGGGCATCGCGCTTCCGTCCCGTCAATGCCCAAATCGGCAGAGCCGTGATCATCGCCGCCGGCATCGCCGCGTAGATGGCGCCGGTTTTGGCGACATCAGCCACGGTCACGCGCCCTCGGCTGGAAAAGTTACAAACAGGCCAACTGCGCTGAGAAGCGATTTTGGAAAGCCGGCTATTTGGATTCACGACCCGCGGATGTCCAACCGCCTCAAGAAGTGGCAGATCATCGTCGCTATCCGTGTAGAAAAAGCTCTGCTCCATGTCCGCATCGAAGTCTTCGCAGAAGTCTTCTGCCGCGTCTCGTTTGCCTTGACCGAAGCAGGTAGGCCGGATCACTTCGCCGGTAAAGATTCCATCCTTAATCTCGAGATCAGTACAAAGAATATAATCGATGCCCATCTCCCGGGCCGCCGGCTCAATCTGATACTTGGTTGCCGACGAGACGATCGCTATCGTATGTCCAAGATCGCGGTGTGTTTCGACGATTTCCCGGGCCTCGGGATAAATCGCGCCGGCCAATTTCTTCTTGAAGATGCGTTCGCCGAGCTCCTCCATGACATACTCTGCTTGTCCGCGCAGGGACGCGGCCGTTTCAGAGACGAGCCCCGAAAAGTTAAGCTTCCCGCGCGAATACTTTAGCGCCGCCGAGGCTTGACCGGTAAACTCCCGCCAACTCATATCCCCGCCTCGGATCTGCTCCTGCATGACGGACATGACGGAATAGCCTTGAATGAGTGTCCGGTCGAAATCAAAAAAGGCGGCGATCTCGGGACCTTCTCCCGCATCATGTATATCAGCGAGTATTTCATCGAAGGACAGGCGCATTGTTCGCTTCCTCATTGTGGGCGGTTAACCGCTGGCCGCCTTCAAGAATACATAGTATGGGACAAAGTACAAAAACAATGAATACAGCGTAAAAAGGGAGACCACGCCATGACCCACGAAACCTCCGTTCTGACATCGAACGTTGACGGGTTGGAGCTTAAGGTGGACAAGTTTCGCCCGGCAGGCGAAGCAGTGGGCGCGGTTCTCATCGCGCACGGGTTGGCGGAACACGGAGCCCGCTACGCGCGTTTCGCCGAGTTTCTGAACAAGGCTGGATATGCCGTTTACACGCACGACCACCGTGGCCATGGCGGTTCGCTTTTTGGCGAAGGGCGTCTTGGAGATGCCGGTGAGGCGGGTTGGAACGGCCTGGTGGCGGATCTCGTCCAACACGCAGAACAAGTAAGCTCACATCATCAAGATGTCCCGTTCATCCTTTTCGGACACTCTATGGGCTCCTTCGCCGCCCAAGCATTTTTGCTAGACCATTCGGGCGCCATCGACGGCTGTGTTCTATCGGGATCGACGGATGTGTCCGTGGTCGCCGAACTCGTCGCCGCCTCTGATGAACCACCATCCTTGAAGGCCTATAACGCACCGTTTGAGCCTGCCCGCACGGACTTCGATTGGCTCAGCCGCGACGAAGCTGAAGTGGACGCTTATGTGGCGGATCCCTTGTGCGGGTTTGATGCGCCTCCGGAATTTATGGCCTCCATGATGGGCGCCGCCGGACCATTGGGCGATCCTGCAAAGGTGGGCGGCATACGGAGCGATTTGCCGCTGCTTGTTATGGCCGGCGATGCCGATCCGTTGAACGGTGAGCTCGCACTCTTGCACTCGCTCGTCGACCGTTACCAGAAAGCAGGGCTGACAAATGTGGCAACAAGGTACTATGCCGGCGGCCGCCACGAAATGCTCAACGAGACCAACCGCGACGAGGTCATGGCGGATGTGCTGGCCTGGATGAAAGGCGTACAGAAGACACGGGCCTAATCCACACGCGTTCGCCTTAAACGAAGTCGATTGAAGCGAATCGGAATCGCGCTCCCTGCGACGACAAATTGCTCGCCTGCGACTCATTCCCGCAAGGATCAAAAAAGTGAGATCTTTACGGTATACAGCAGCCGCGTTTGCGAGAGGAGAATCGGATGCAGGCATTGGTGTGGCTGGCCTTGGCCGGGATTGTCGTCATATGGCTGGCCCACGTGGCGACGAAACTCGAACAGATCGCGGCCTCCCTTGATCGATTGCATGAGATTGAGGCGCGGCTTGGGATCGTTGAGGAAGTAGGCAGACCGCTTGCCAATCTAAACGATCTTCCGGACCGGCTCGATGAGGTGGAGCGGCGTCTGGCGAGCATCGACAAAAAGCTCGATTTTCCAAACTACTGAATGCACTCCATGCCCTGCTTGCGCCCGCTCCACGTTGGACTTCCTCCTCTTGCGAACCTGCCCCAAAAGAGTAGGCTGGCCTGCATCAATCAGGTGGAGGAACCAAAAGAATGGCCAAAATCGATCCCGCCCGTTCGTGGGCTTGCTTTGACGAGCGCTTGGCATCCGAGACTAATCCGGTGGTCAAAGGGCTCATCACCGAGGTCCGCAATCACATGCAGGCGGAAATCACCGGACAGATCGAGCCGTTGATGGCCACGTTGACGGAACATCCGGTCTATCATTTTTGGGCCTTTTTGCCGGAGGCGGTGCTCGACGGCTATGACATGGTCCGGGGCTTCTACACCGACATGATGGGCCGCGGCGGCGAACAGTTCGAGGTGGTGACCCAAAAGATCATCGCCGACGAGGGCGGTGTCATCACGGAAGGCCAAGTCAAGCAACTCTATCTGGGCGAAGACGTTATCCCCATGCTGGAGGGAGTGGGAAAGTCAGACGTGAACGGAGAGCCTGTCGATCCGTCAGCGCTCTACTTGGCGACCGTCCAGCTCATCACCGCCTGGCCCAATGACGGCAAAGGCAAATTGGTGGGAGAAGATATCTATTTCGCCCAATCGCCCACGGATCATCTTGAAAAAATCACACACGACGATCTCGCCCCGGACTTTGAATGGAACAAGCGGTTTTTGGGGTGAGCGTGGCAAAATCCTCCGACATGAAAACCACCGAGAATGATGGCAGTGTCCATGATTTTCTAGCTGCCGTCGAACACCCCACCCGTAGAGCCGACGCGGAGGTTTTGCTGGAGATGATGGGGCGGGTCACCGGCCGGCCAGCCAAAATGTGGGGCGACAGCATCATCGGTTTCGGGCGCTACCACTACAAATATGAAAGCGGCCGTGAAGGGGATTTCTTCGTGACCGGCTTCTCTCCCCGGAAAACAGCCACGACCGTCTACATTATGCCGGGCTTTTCTCAGTATGATGACTTGATGGGCAAGCTGGGAAAATACAAAACCGGCCGCTCGTGCCTCTACATCAACAAACTAGCCGATGTGGACCTTAAGGTCCTGGAGAAGATGGTCTCCAAATCCGTTGCCTGGATGCGCAAAAAATATCCGGGCTGTGAGTGACCTAATTGGAAATCGGATCGCTATAGAGTCCTTCTCGAAATCGATATGCGACCGGGCGAAATGGCAGGTTGAAAGACGCGGCCACGTGCTCGACGAGGTCCGGACTGAAACCATAATCCCGAGCCCGTGCGATAAGGCCGTCTTCCTCTTCGAACCGCCATACTTCTTCTAGCGCAGCCCCTCGACCGTCGCCGTAATTCCGGATCACCAATACGACTGGGTCGCCGTCTACTTCGCGAATCTCGTAATTGTTGGGGAAGGGGACCCCTTGCTCTTCACGCCACTGAATATGGTGATAAAGACATCCGCTGAGCCAGCCGTCGTCCGCGTTCTCTTGGAATCCAACGCCGACGCCAGACGGAAAAACATCGGCTTCCAAACTATCGGCCATGATCGACTTGAGGCCATCCAAGTCATTCGCTTTGAGCGCGGTTACAAACTGCTCGACCAGAGAGCGCGAAACGCGGGGCGCAAAGCTTCGCTCCGGCTCTTCAGAGGTCGTCCGTAACTTCTTCCTGGCGCGGTGGACTGCACTTTTGACGGCGCCGGCGGATGTGGTCAAGATGTCAGCGATCTCCAAATGGGAGAATCCGCATATGTCTGCCAGCACGATGCACGCGCGTTCTCTGGCGGGGAGGACGTCAAACAACGTGTACGCAGCGTCCCGAACCAGAGCTGCCTGTTCTGCCTCGTTCACCTGCTCAAAGGTTTCCATGTCTGTCTCCGTCGCGATGTGCTCTAATTTCTGCCGGCGAAGGCTGTCGATCCACAAGTTACTCAGAACACGGCAAAGGTAGGCCTTCGGGTTTTGGACGCGCCCAAAGTGAAACTGCGACGCGCCGAACGCGCGAATGAGAGCATCATGTACAAGGTCCTCCGCATCAAAAGGACTACCCGTGAGCCGCAGTCCAAGTGCGAATAAGTCTGCACGGTACGGCGCAACGCGATCGATGAACCCATCCCACTGTTCTCTCCGAACTTCGCTGTCTGTTTCCGAAAATAGAGGCCCTTCCATCGCTCACTCCCAAACATATTGATCTGACTATTAACGGATGGGGACGTTAAAAAGTTACGCGGAGACTGAATTTTCTTCTTGATATAATAACCAAAAGGTTATTATATATATGCCATGGCCAAGAGCACGAACGAACGAATATTGAATTTATTGAAGACGAGAGGCGCTTTGACGGCTGCGATAATCGCCAGGCAATTGCATATCTCCGAGGTTGGTACGCGCAAGCAATTGGGCGTTCTTGAAAGCCAGGGTTTGGTTGCACCGGAGGATGAACGCGGCCAAGTGGGCCGCCCCAAACGCAATTGGATTCTAACTGAAACGGGCCATGCGCGGTTTCCGGACACTCACGCGCATCTTACGTTGGAATTAATCGGCGCTGCGCAATCCGTATTCGGTGACGAAGGCGTCGAAAAACTCATAGAGGCGCGGGAAAAGACGACTCTTAATCAGTACCGGACCGAACTGACCAAATGCCGGGGCTTGAGGACCAAGGTGAAGCGCTTGGCGGAGTTGCGTGATGAAGAAGGCTACATGTCGGACTTTGAAGAGGCGCCGGACGGAACATTTCTCTTGATCGAGAACCATTGCCCGATTTGTGCTGCTGCCCGCGAATGCCAGGGCTTCTGCCGCAGCGAGCTTGACCTCTTTCAAAAAAGTCTGGGGTCTGATGTGACAGTCGAGCGCACCGATCACATCATGACGGGGGCAAGGCGATGCGCCTATCGCATCAGCGGGCGAGACGTCCGGCACCGCCAAAAGACGGTATAAAGAAGAAAGGAGCTATCCATGCCCAAGCTCAAAACATCAGGCATCGACCACCTCAATCTAGAAGTCGCCGATCTTGGCGAAACAATGGACTTCTACAAAGCGCTCTTTGATTTTGATGAGCTGGAGGACCTGGCCTCTGACGACGGCAAAATAATCGGGAACGAGCGGGTCAAACTGGCGATCTATCACCACGAGGATTTCGGCCGGTACAAGAAAAAGGGCTTTCACCACTTTGGTCTCCACATAGAGAATTTCGAGGCAGTGAAAGCGCGTTGCGATGAATTGGGGGTCGAAATCATCTACGGAGATGCCGTCCAGTGGCCGGCATCCAAATCCATCTACATAATGGATCCTAACGGTTACACGATCGAGCTGACGGAAAAGTGGGGCGGGGCGCTCGCTTAATAGCGGGCACGAGACAAGGGGGCGGGTCTGATGACCCAGTCGCAGCAAGGTCAAGGTCCCAAAGGTACGATTGCCGCTCGATTTGCGGAATTCGTGTCCGCGTTCACTTGGCGACGCCCCCTCCTCGCAATTCTCATCGCGGTCCTTTTGTCGGTCGTTTGGGTCCCCTATGCGTCCAACCTCGCTCCCCAAAGCGATTGGCGGATGTGGTTCGACCCCGCCGACCCGCTCTACCAGACTTATGATCAAGTAGAAAAAGTCTTTGATCGCACCGATACCGTCTCCTTTACGTTCCACGTGGAAGAGGGAGACCAGTTCACCCGAGCTCGCTTGAGCGCTATACATCAGCTCACAGAAGAATTGTGGCAGCTCCCCTATGCCACGCGAGTCGATTCGCTCACGAACTTCCAGTACAGCTACGCCTCGGGCGATGATATCTTTGTCGAGGATCTTGTTGTCGACCCCGAAGGTCTTTCGGAGGAAGACTTGGGGCGCATTCGCCAAAGGGCGCTGATCGAGCCACTCTTAGAGGCGCAACTGTCTAAGGACGGCAAAACCACTGCCGTCGTCGTCACCCATACTCTGCCCATGACCAGTGCGACCGAAACAGGGGAGGTCCATCAGGCTGCCCAAGTGATCCATGAAAGGCTGGTCAAAGAGAATCCTGACCAACGCATTTTGTATACGGGTTCCATCGCATTAGGAGCAGAGTTGGAGCGCATCAATGCGGAGGATTTCGGTTTTCGCCTGCCCATCATGTTTGTGCTGATCTCGATTCTGACCGCAATACTTCTGCGCTCCTTCTGGGCAACACTGGCCGCTTTATCGGTGGTCATACTGACGATTCTCGCGACCATGGGGTTTGGTGGCCTCGCCGGTTACGGTTTGCACACAGGCACGACGCCCGTGCCAATCATACTCTTAACCATCGGATTGGCCGATGCGGTTCATATCGTCGTGACCGCCTTTTCGCTGCAATCGCGAGGATGGGAAAAAGAGGCAGCAATCCGTGAGAGCGTTCGATTGAATGCGCTCCCTATCGCCCTGACATCCATCACCACAGCCATCGGCTTCTTATCCCTCAACTTCAGCGCCGCCCCGCCCTTTGCGGAAATGGGAAATCTGACGGCCTTCGGCGTCCTCTTTGCCATGGTGTTGTCCTTTTGGATAATCCCAGCGACACTAAAGTGGATCCCGGCCCGGACACCTCGCAAAGAACGTGAACGGACAACGCTCATAGACTGGATCGCTCAGTTTCCCATCCGCTTGCCGCATCTGTCCCTCCTACTTTCATTAGGCGTTTTGATCCTCGTTGCCATACAAATCCGCTCGATCGAGCTCAATGACCACTTTGTCGGCTACTTCCCGGAGAGCACGGAGATCAGACAACATATCAATTTCACGGAAACCGTCCTGCCGGGATCGGGTCAGATCCTCATGGTGATTGACTCCAAACAGTCAGGCGGAATTGCTGACCCCATATATCTGTCTTACGTCTCTCAGCTCGCAGAGTGGCTGAGAACTCAGCCGGAGGTCACATTTGTCAATTCAATCGACCTCGTCTTCAAGAAACAAAATCAGAATATGAACGGCGGAGACCCAGCCTACTACTCGATTCCGCAGGATCAGCAGACGGCCTCGCAATATTTGTTGCTTTACGAAATGTCCTTGCGACAAGGCCAAGATCTAAACAATCAGATCAATGTCGACAAATCGAAGTCCCTCATGTCGATCAATGTCTATGAGCGCCCGAGCGCCGAGATGAAGGAACTTGAAGCACGCATTCTGGAATGGGTAGACCAAAACTTCCCGCCCTCCATAGATGCGGTGACAACGGGCGCGAACATCATGTTCAGCCACATCAACCTAAGTAACATCCGATCAATGTTGCTGGGCAGTGCGGTTGCGATATTTCTGATCTCGCTGATTACCGCAATAGCCATCAGAAACACACGCCTCGGGGGCTTAAGCCTAGTGGTCAACATCACGCCGATCATCATGGCTTTTGGGACTTGGGCGTATTTGGTGGGCGAGATCAATTTTGCCGCGTCGGTGGTGGCGGCGGTCACGATTGGGATCGTGGTCGATTTCACGATTCACTTCCTGTCCAAGTATCGGCTCATTTTGCTTGAGCAACATCTCACAGAAAAGGAGGCAGTGGAGGAGACCTTCGGCACGGTCGGTTATGCGCTCGTGGTATTGACGGTTGTGTTGTCAGTCGGCTTCTTCTTTGTGGGTCTCTCCGATTTCGGCATTAGTCAGGCCATAGGGCGTTTGGTTGCCCTTGCGGTCTTGTTCGGTCTGTTCATGGACTTCTTCTTTATGCCCGCCGCACTCATTGTGTTCCGGCGGTTCTTCGCAGTTCGTTAACGGCGCTTTCAGTTTTGGGTCTGTTCCAAAATTGACTAGGGGAACTGAGACGCGCGGAATCCAGCGAACAGTGAACCATTCGCATGCGGCTGAAGCCGATTCTTGTTACTAGAGCCGTTTTGGTTTTGACGGAAACACAAAACGGCTCCAGATTCCTTGTTTTTCGCGTTTCCTGACGGTGAACCGGAATCCACTTCACCTGGAAACGCTCTAGGGTCTCGGAAACTCGTTGATGCTTGAATTCTGCGAGGTCTGATTATGTTGAAAGGTCCTGTGCCAGCATAAGAGCATTGCCGTCTGGATCGTAGAATGTTGCGAGACTGACCATTCCTTCAATCGTCTCGGTTTCTCCGTCGAAATTCACATCCGCATCCTCTAAAGCTGCACGCGCAACCGCGATGTCGGCTACGCCAAAGACAGGAATAGAGTTGCCGGGTGTGGGCTCCGACTGTTCCCCCAATCCCAGCGTCACTCCTTCCGTATGGGTTCGCATTTCGCTCCATCCGGCTTCGTCGATATGAGCGACCAGTTGGAAACCAAGCATCTTTTGGTACCATTCGGCACTTGCATGCCGGTCCCGAACCGAAAGAGCCAAAGTGATTGTGTTGTCTAGAGAAACGACCGGCATCATGCTTTCCTTTGTAGCAAAAGTATAGTAACTATATTTCATGGATATAGAGCTTCTTGTCAACCTCACATCCAAAGCCTGGTCGTTAAAAATTCTGGCCCTTTTGCATTCTGGCGTCCCGGGGCGGCAGGCTCCCTTGATAGCGGCGACCAGAGCGAGCCGCACCTCGTTTGCATCGAGTCTCAATCATCTGGTTCGACTTGGATTGCTTGAGAAAAACCCAGGACATGGTCATCCATTACGGCCGGAGTTTCGGTTGACCCCCACAGGTGCAATGGCCGCTGCAATGGCAGCGAGAATTGTGGAGATTGTACCCGATGACAAGGCGTTCGCCATCATAAGGCGGAGTTGGGCAGTACCCATTCTTGCAATAACGGAGTTACCGAAACGCTTTTCGGTCATCAAATCTGGACTGGGAGCGATCACGGATCGCGCCTTATCCACATCATTATTCGTATTGGAAGAACAGGAGTGGCTTAAGCGCGAAATAGATATCTCCCAGCGTTCTCCGTACCCGACATATTATGCGGTGAATGCAGGCAAGGAAATCAACCGAGCAATTGGATTGAGCATCAAGCCGTAAAGTCCAATTCTAGCGAGGATCTAGCTCGCCCAGCAAAAGGGAATCAAAAGGATTCAATGAATTTGGAGCCTAGACCTTCACACGGTAGAGCGAACTAACGAGCCCCGAGGAAAAGCTGCGCGTTTCAACGTGTTCTAGGAATACATCCGTTTCCAGCATGCCAAACAATGGCACGCCTCGTCCGATTAATCGAGGCAACCGCGCAATTCTCAACGTGTCGATGAGTCCGTTGCGCAAAAAGGACTGGATTGTTTGTCCGCCATCGACGTAAACACTGTGCCACCCTTTTTGGTTGAGCTCAGCCATCAGAACTTGCGGCTCAGCTGTTGTCACTTTTATGAACTCACGCAACGTAGCCGGAATAGCGTCCGCGTCTAACGTTCTGCTCAGAACAAATACAGGCTTTGTGTACGGCCAGTCTTGAAAGGTAAGTACCTTTTCAAAGGTCTTGCGGCCCATGATCAATCCATCGACTGACTCCATCATTGCGTCGTAGCCGTGGTCTTCGCCAGCGGCATCGATCTCATGAAGCCAGTCAATATCACCATCAGGACGAGCTATAAAGCCGTCCAGGCTGGTTGCGATAAAGACATGCCCTGTCGTCATAAAGTGGATCCGTTCGCGGGTTCCAAGGCCATTTCACAATGTAAGACAGCCTAAGCAATGACTAAAGAGTACATTAATCGAACATCAGAACGAAGTGATCGCATAGGCCTATTGGCAAGTACTGCCTTCTTCCGAGACATGGGATCAATTGGATTTGGTAGGTATGGATCCTAGTCTAAATCCCCCGCCAGTTCCTGGCGCACGGTCTCCGGCATCATCGCCATATGCTGATAGCCTTCTTGCTGAATGGCCAGCATGATCTGGGGGCCTTCCTTGGAAAAGGCGGACTTTTGCTCGGGCGAGAGAGGGAAGTGCAGGAAGTGCACGGAGGAAGCCTTTCCGTCTGCGGAGGTTCGATCAACATCCTCTTCCGCAAAGGCTTTGACATCCTCATCACCAATCTTGAGGATAACCGACTCTTCAACGCCGCCGAGCCGGGACAAAATCGATTTGCGCCGCACCGGGTCGTCGATCTCGAACATCATTGTTGCCACCAACTCCGATCCGTTGGGAATAAGGGGGTTATAGGCGGCCAGTTCATCGGCAATCTGATCTTCTCCCCCCTTTTCAATGAAAAGCATCTCGTGGATTTGCTGCCACATCGTTGCGTAGTTCTCGAAATAAAACGTGACGTAGGGCCCAACTTCCATGCGCCGGTTGCGTTTGGTTTCGACCATCGCTGCCCTTCGCTCTTTCCGCACTTTGGCGTAGGCGTCCATCGACAGGACATCGTCTCGGGTGATTTTCCGGGGATGGGTCATGATAGGTCAACTCATGTTTCTTGAGTGAGGCCATAGGCCTTCGCGAAAAGCTCAATTGGATGACATGTTGTCTTGGTCTTCGGTGCGTCCTCATCGATCAAAGCCATACCTTGACCAATATGATCGGCCGCGAGCGGACATTCGCTCACCACATATGCGGCCTCGTTCTTCAAGGCGGTGCGGGCCACCGGCTTGCCAACCTTAAGGGCGGTATCGAAGTTCTTCTTCATCACGCCCCACGTGCCGCCGTGTCCGGCGCATCGCTCGATCACTTGTGGCTCGCAGTCAGGGATGAGTTTGAGCATGTCGACGGCTTTGGCACCCATATTTTGTGCCCGCGCATGGCACGACAAGTGAACGGTAACATTCTGATCCAATGGGCCCAAGCCCTTGGACAAACCCTCTTTCTTGGCCAGATCCACGATATATTCCGGCACGTCGAAGGTGGATTGGGCGAGCGTCTTGAGACCGTCATGGTCCGGCGCGAGGAGGGGCCACTCGAATTTAACCATCAGAGCACAGGACGGCACGAGCGCAATGACGTCGTAGCCCTCCTCAACCCAAGGCAAGAGTTTTTCCGCCACTTTGTCAGCGTGTTGAACAGTGGATTCAATATCGCCTTTTTCAAGTTTCGGCATGCCACAGCAACCTGGATGCACGACTTCTGTTTCGACCCCGTTCTCAGCGAGCACGGCTCGCGCGGCGAGGCCGATCTCCGTATTGTTGAAGTTGCCGTAACACGTTGCATAGATAACCGCTTTTCGGCCATAGGCCGGCGCATCAGGGTTCGGCTCTAAAGGCAAGGACTTATCCAGCAAAGATAACGTCTGCCCACGGAAGGTGGGCAAAGAGGCTCTCTTGTCGATGCCCGTGAGCGATTCCATTACCCCCCGCGTGAACTCGTTTTCAGTATTGGTCGCCCAATTGACAATTGGCGACACGGCGCGGGCCAACTGGCCGTTTCGATCCGTCTTAGAGAGCTGTTCTTCAACGAAGTTTGTCTCGCCGTGCTTACGCTTCGCGTAGCGATATCGCAGCATCAAGTGGGGAAAATCGAGGTTGAATTCGTGCGGGGGAACATACGGGCACTTGGTCATAAAACAGAGGTCGCAGAGTGTGCACCCATCGACCACGTGTTCGAAATCCTCACTGTCAACGCTATCGAGCTCCATCGACTCTGAGTCATCAATCAAATCAAACAAGCGCGGGAAGGAATCGCATAAGTTAAAGCATCGGCGACACCCATGGCAGATATCGAACACGCGGCGCAATTCCTCGTCGAGGAGGTCCGCATTCACAAAATCCGGGTCTTTCCAGGGTACAGGATGCCGTACGGGCGCTTCTAAGCTGCCTTCTCTCATGGGTCGGTCTTTTCTAGATGGGATAATGGGGCGGGATGTCCCGCCCCGAAAAAAGGACTTAGTCGTCCAGATTGTCTAAAGCCTTTTGGAAGCGGCCTGCGTGGGAGCGCTCAGCTTTGGCCAACGTTTCGAACCAGTCGGCGATTTCTTCGAAACCTTCTTCACGGGCCGTACGGGCCATTCCCGGATACATGTCTGTATACTCATGAGTTTCACCGGCAACGGCGGCCTTTAAGTTGTCGGCGGTTGTGCCGATCGGTTCCCCGGTTGCGGGATCTCCAACCTCTTCGAGAAACTCCAAATGCCCGTGGGCATGACCGGTCTCGCCTTCTGCTGTGGAGCGAAAAACGGTAGCCACATCGTTATAGCCTTCGACGTCAGCCTTTTGGGCAAAGTATAGATAACGGCGATTGGCTTGGCTTTCACCTGCGAACGCTTCTTTTAGGTTATCGAGAGTTTTAGTTCCTGCTAGTCCCATTCTTCCACTCCATCGTAAGGGGTCTCACAAAAGCATTTACGTGATTTACGCCCGATCCACACTTCCGGATCTGGCGGCAAAGAAATAAATTAGAACAATTCTAAAATAGGCAGCGTGCACCGTCAAGGGAAAGTCATCCGTCAACAGTAGGAATCACGCCGTCGCACCGCCGTCGACATTGAACTCGGCACCGGTCGCAAATGACGACTCATCCGACGCAAGATAGAGCACCACGCTGGCGACTTCATCCGGTTGCCCGAGACGCCCCACCGGATGAGCAGCAGCAAATCCAGCTAGCGTTTCCTCGGGATTGGGAACTTGTGCCAAAACCTTATCAATGATGGGTGTATGAATAGCGCCGGGATGAACGGAATTGCAGCGAATATCATACTTTTGTTCTGCACAATGAAGAGCCGCCGATTTGGTGATCATCGTAACCGCGGCTTTCGCCGCGTTATAGGCGACGAGCGTAGATGACGCTTGCTGGCCTGCAATAGACGAGATGTTGATGATCGATCCGCCGCCCGTTTTCTTCATGGATCCAATGCCGAGTTTTGTTCCCAGAAAGACCCCGTCCACGTCGATCCGAAACGTTGTGTGCAGATCTTCAAGAGAAATCGACTCGATATCGCCCATAATGGTTATGCCGGCATTGTTGATGAGAATGTCGATCTTCCCAAGATCTGTTTCCGCCTGTTTAATTGCATTCTCCCACTGCTCGGTGCTTGTCACATCATGGGCAATGGCCATCGCCTGGCGATCGTTGCCGGCAACTTCTTTGGCCACGGCCACAACGGCGTCTTCATCAATATCCGTCAATAACAGGCTGGCGCCCTCTTGCGCCAATCGTTCCGCAAAGGCTCTGCCAAGCCCCGAGCCAGCTCCGGTAATAAGTGCTGTCTTTCCTTCCACCCGTCCCATAATCCTATCTCCTTGTACGAATGATCAATTTCATTTGGTCTCACCTCGGCTGAGCCTGAAGATGAGGCCGCTTAAGAGCAGCAGACCAATCAGATTAGGCAGTGCCATCAACGCGTTCATGATTGACGCGAAGGCCCAAGCGATGTCCAATTTGAGCACGGCTCCCACACCTACCAAAAGCACCCACGCATATCGATAAGGTGTGATAATTCTCACGCCGAACAAAAACTCAGCACAGCGTTCGCCGTAATAACTCCAAGCGATAATTGTCGTGAAAGCAAAGAAAATGAGACCCAGCGATACAATCCATTCTCCCACCCCGGCAACGGGCAATCCGTGAGAAAAGGCAAGTGCGGAGAGAGGCGCTCCGGTTTCTCCGCTTGTCCAGACCGCCATAGCAGCGCTTCCGTCCACACTCGGCATCTGCACGGTGAGAATGACCAGAGCGGTCATTGTACAAATGATGATCGTGTCAATAAAGGTGCCGAGCATTGCAATCGTGCCCTGGCGGACCGGATTGTTGGTGCGCGCGGCCGCGTGAGCGATGGCGGCGCTGCCGAGACCGGATTCATTGGAGAACACGCCGCGGGCAACTCCAAACTGTATGGCTGCGGCGACGGCGGCCCCTGCGAACCCGCCAACCGCGGCCGTCCCGTTAAACGCGCCCTCGAAAATAAGGCCGAACGCGCCGGGGATTGCAGGAGCGTTGAGGATCAAAATAAACAAAGCCGTCCCAACATAGACGAGCGCCATTGTGGGGACCACGCGCGAAGCAACGGACGCAATGGATCGTATACCACCAATAATGACAGCAAAGGTGAGCACGGCCATGATCAAACCTGTGGCCCATTGGGGCAAGGACACAGCTTCCTGAAGCACGTCAGCGACGGAGTTGGATTGCACGAGGTTTCCGGCCCCGAAGGCCGCAATCATCCCCAGAAACGCAAACGTGGCCCCGAGCCACTTCCAGCGCGGTCCCAAGCCATTGGCGATGTAATACATGGGCCCACCGACAAATTCGCCGCGATCATCTTTCTCTCGAAACTGAACCGCCATAACGGCTTCCGAATATTTGGTCGCCATACCGACAAGCGCAGTCATCCACATCCAAAAGATGGCTCCCGGACCGCCGAGGAATAGGGCCGTGGCCACGCCGGCAATGTTGCCGGTACCAACCGTCGCGGAGAGAGCCGTCGTCAGCGCCTGAAACGGCGTGATCTCTCCGTCTTCGCCTTCATTTTTTTTGCCGCTCAGTGCGAGCGCAAACCCTTTTGGGATAGTGAGAATGGGTTTCAGGCGCAGGCCGATGGTCAGGTAGAGCCCGGTGCCCAAAAGCAGAACCAGCATGACAGGTCCCCAAACAAAGCCTTCAATTGATTGTAGTATTGGCAGCAACTGATCCTGCATGGATGGCCCCTCCTCTGGTGGTGAGCCCACTCATACAAGAAGAATCGCCTGAGGGGAAATGCGGGATAGTTCTACTCGTGAGGACGGGGGGATCACCGAGGGCGCCGGCTGGACGGGGATGTTTCGCCGTCCCGACCAAATCAAAAAAAGGGCCGGGGCAGTGCCCCGGCCTTTCATCTCAGAGAACTGAGAGTCTATTTAGTTGAAACGGGTCCGCAGCGTCAGGCCGAACGTACGAGGCGCTTCGAGGAAGGCGCCGCGAGAGGCTGCGCGCAACGGCGTGTTGAAGGTAACGTTCCGTGTTTGCTGATCGAATACATTGGTTGCAAACGCTTCGATCGCCCACAAACCGTCAATGTCACCGAAGCCGGCCCGCAGGTTGACTTTTCCGTTTGCCGACTGATAGTCGTCAACCGTATCGACACCATTGGTCGGATCGATCGGCTGTGTGCTCGTCCGGCGCCGGGTCTCAGCCCGCAAAGAGGCGTTGAAAAAGCTAGTGAAATTGTTTGCAATGTCGCGCTCGTAAGTCGCGCCTACGACACCCACCCAGAGCGGTGCATTCGTCAGAGCGAAGCCGCACAGCGAACTCACCGGGTTGGCAGTGCCGTCAATCAGTTCTTGCGCATGCGATACATTATCTCCATCGCAGTCTGACGGGTAACGAGAGTCCGCATACGTAATGCTTTGAGTCAGTGTGAGCCCGTCAAAGAAACCGGATTGAACGAATTCAGCTTCAATGCCGGTGCTTACAGCTTTTTCGACATTGAACGTCGTAAACTGAACGCCGGTAAACTCCAAGACTTGGAAGTCATCGATCGGCATGTGGAACGCGGCCAAATTGGCGCTCACCCGATTGTCAAAGAACGTGCCTTTCAGGCCCAGTTCATAGGAGTCAACGGTCTCCGCGCCAAATCGCGGATCGGCGCCGCCAACAGCTGCTGTCGGATCAAGGTTGAAGCCGCCTGCCTTATACCCATGTGAATGAGTGAAATAGACATTCGTATTGTCGGTCAGGTCGTAGCCCAAGCTAACCACGTAGGTAAGCTCGTCGTCTGTGAACTCGCCGCGATCATCCGTTGGGAAGTTCGCAGCCGCTCCGCTAGCGACGTCAGCCGCGAACGGAAAACAAGAGACACCCGCCGTTGTCGGGTTGGCTGCAACGCCCGCTGGTCCAAGCGCTGCCAGAACAGCTAAGCATCCAGGCGAACTCGCCGCGGTTTGAACGCCGGTTGCGTCTTTTTCATCGCGAACGTAGCGCGCACCCAAAGTCAATGTCAGACGATCCGTCAGGTCCAGAGTGTTGTGGGTAAAGATCGACCAAGAGGTGGCTTCCTGATTGTAGAGGTTGTCCGCAAAGGATCCAGGAAAGAGTGCGGCATTCGGAACAATATTCGCGACGGCCGCCGCCCCTTCGCCGGCCGCAGCAGCGGTAGCAGCTACGTAAGCGGCATAGTCGTCTTGAAGCTGAAGAACTTGGAGTTCTTCAATGTCCTCGTCCGAATAGAACCCGCCGACCATCCAGTTCAAAATACTGTACTCACCCTGCAATCGAAGTTCGTGAGTCATCGTCTGGTTTTCGGAGTACCCTTCGCCGGCGGACCCAGGCGCGTCGGGCGCTTCGCCAGCCTGGAAGACATCCAAACCGACAAAGTCAGAGTCGCGGATACCTATGCTCTCGAAATCGCGGTAAGAACCGATATAGGTAAGGTTCACGGGTCCAAGGTCCCAATTCACCTGACCAGAAATGCCCCATTGGTCGTTGGAATTGTCCGCTCGCCCGTTGGAGTTGGTGTTACGGCTTTGCAAGTTCTCCGGGCCGAATTGGAGGACCCCACCACTGTCATCTAAGCCAAAACCGGCAAACGCACCCGCGCCATTGAGCGGGTCAGCTATGATGGAAGCGTGACAGCAGGCTTCATCCGCATCGGCATAATCTGCCAATAATCGAAACTCAAAATTATCCGTAGGCGCCCAATTCACTTCGCCGCGAAGATAGTAGCGGTCGCGATCATAGGTATCGGGTCCGCCGGTCAAACTCTCGACGGTACCGTTCTGATCGCGCCAAGCGCCAGTAAAGCCAACGGCCAGCGTGTCTTGAATGAGCGGAATACTGCCGCCTGCTTGAATGTTCTTCGCATCGAAGTTTCCATACGTCGCGTTGCCGTAAGCACTGAATTCGCTCAAATCGGCTTTCTTGGTGCGGATGACCAACGCGCCGGCGGATGTGTTTCGGCCAAACAGCGTGCCTTGAGGTCCACGAAGCACTTCGATCGCCTCCAAGTTCACCAATTCTTGGAGCGCAATGCCCGGACGGGACTGATAGACGCCGTCGATGAAAATACCGACCGCGCTCTCGAGACCCGTATTGTTCCCGGTCGTGCCGACGCCGCGCAGACGCAAGGTCGTCCCTCCGGTTTCAGTGTCCGAGGAGTTGATGTTGAAGCTTGGCGACAGATTGGGCAGATCCTGCACACTGCGGATGCCCGCCCGTTCGATCTGAACAGCGCCATACGCCGAAACCGCGATGGGTACATCGATTATGCTCTCTTCCCGCTTGGTCGCCGTCACGATGATTTCATCGATTTGGGCAAAAGCGGGTGCACTCAGGCCTGCCGCAAGCAGGGCCGAAGCACAGACGGTGCTTAAGCCTTTACATTTCATTTGAGAATATCCCTTCCTCACAAGTTAACACTCTAGCGCAACCAAATTGGAATCATGGTTACTGCTATGTCAGTGGTTCCCCCATCTAGGCTAACGAATTCTTAATGGACAAGACGGGAGGGCTGAATCGTGTTTCGTTCTGGAAAACAAACAGCTGTGATGTGGTCAATATGCTACAATTTTGGAGTGCGCTGCCGAAATAATCTTTCACAAATGCTGCAAGTGCGAAGAAGCGCGATGCATTAATGCATTGCACTATATTTGTGGGGAACGACCACATTTTGGATAGGATTCGACACTCTGCTCGCGGTTCTTAAGCCCAAAATGGGCGATGTTGAGTTCGGAATTTGTGGCTAGAGCGCACGTCGCCCGGCTCTTTTTTCTCCGATCAGAGCGCAAGATGGGGTCGCACGACTCTGACATTCACTCTTATTGGAAGCGATTTGGACGGAAAGCGGCCATTCGCAATAGTTGTCCGCTCCGCCTATCGAATCGACGCGCGAGGTGATGCCAAAGCAATGGAGAAGTGGATGGAGCCCGCCGGGTCATGCTTACGATGCTTGGGATCTCGCGGCCAGGAGGACACTCGGCCCTTCCTGGCCTTGGAAGAATTGTGTCAACAGTCGCGGAAGCCTTTCGATCGGCTTGGTCCCAGATGCCCCTTGAGCGCTTCGACGCTCTGCGTGGCGGCTGCCGGAGAAACATAGCTGGGGGGTGTGCCGACACGCGCAAGCGTCCCTTGTTATAGGGCATGTACGGGTGAGGAGTTTGGAGGGAAAGGGGACGGCGCCGCTGAGCCGGTAACAATGGCTGCGGGACCGACAGAGGGAGCCTTCGGCAGAGCAAAAAAAACCCCGGGGCCGAAGCCCCGGGGGGTACTTGTGATCTCAGAGCGTTACTTCTGAGAAAGGGATTAGTTCAACCTACCGCGAATTGTGACACCGTAGGTCCGAGGCGCTTCCAGAAAGGCGCCACGAGATCCAGCTCGAAGCGGGGTATTGAAGGTCACGTTTCGAGTTTGCTGATCGAAAATGTTCGTTCCCCAAAGCTCGATGCCCCAACCGCCATCGATATCGCCGAAGCCAAGGCGCATATTCACCTTACCGTTGGCGCTCTGATAATCGTCGACCGTGTCAGCGCCTGTTGTCGGGCTCACCGGCTGCGTGGACGTCCGACGGCGAGATTCAGCTCTTAGGCTGGTGTTAAAGAACGCGGTGAAATTGCCCCCGATGTCCTTCTCATAAGTGCCACCGATAATTCCCGTCCACAACGCGGAGTTCGTTAAGCGGAAGCCGCACAGAGAGCTGACAGGAGTGTTCGTACCAGCCAGAATCTCCGCCGTATGCGTGATATTGTCTCCGTCGCAATCGTCAGGATACCGCGCATCGGCAAAGGTTACCGACTGATTCAGGTTGAATCGGCCGCCGCCCGGTCCTTCCCAGCTTTCCACCAGTTCAACTTCAACACCTGAGCTTTTCGCTTTGGGAACGTTGAACGTCTGGAATTGAACGCCGGTAAACTCGAGAACCTGGAAGTCCTCCATATCCATCAAGAACGCTGCGACGTTCGCACGGACATGGTTGTTAAACAAGTCTGCTTTCAAACCCAATTCGTAAGAGTCCGTAAGTTCAGCCTTGAAACGAGGATCCGCTCCACCGGACGCCGCCGTCGGATCTAAATTGAACCCGCCTGCTTTGTACCCATGCGAATGAGTGAAATACACATTCGCATTTTCGGTAAGGTTGTAGCCCAAACTCACGGTGTAGGTGAGTTCGTCATCCGTGAAGCTTTGCTGAGCCGCCGGGAACTCTACTGGAGAGAGCGGTAAACCGTCAGCCGCGGCCGCAAATGGGAAGCATGAAAGACCGATCTCGAGGCCTGATGCCGTACCGCTTGTCTTCACCGCCGTACATGCGTCGCTTTCAGCACGAAGTTGGTCAAATGTTCCGTCTTTCTCGTCACGCACGTATCGTGCACCCAGGGTCAAGCTTAGGCGCTCAGTTATGTCGAGCGTGTTGTGAGTAAAAATTGACCAAGACGTCGCTTCTTGCGTGAAAAGGTTGTCGGCGAAGGCGCCTGAGAAGCCATCGCTGATTTCCGCAGCAATGATCTCTGCCCCGTCATCACCCGCGATCACCGCCGTGGTTGCGATGTAACCAGCATAGTCGTCTAGCAATTCAAGCGTCTGAAGCTCTTCGATATCTTCGTCCGCATAGTACCCACCGACCATCCAGTCCAATCGGTTCCAATTGCCTTGCAAGCGCAATTCGTGGGTCATGGTTTCGATCTGCTGAAAGCCGTCAGAGGCATTGGTCATATCTTCGCCCGCTTGGAACACCGGCAAATAGACAAAATCCGAACTCTGCAAAGAGGTTGCTTCGAAGTCCCGGTACGAACCGATATAGGTCAAATTGGCAAAACCAATGTCCCAATTGAACTCTCCGGAGAAGCCCCATTGTTCAAAGTCGTTCCGGAAGCCTTCCGAGTTTGACTCCCTGTTTTTGATGGCGTCTGGACCGAAAGCGTCAACACCACCGCGCGCACCGCCCACGGCCGGGTTCACCGCACCGAAAAAGGCGCCCGCTGGATCGCTTATGATAGCGGCATCGCAGCACTGCTCATCGGCATCGCCATAATCACCGATCAAACGGACGCTGATCGTCTCAGTGGGCTCCCAATTCACTTCACCGCGACCGTAGTAGCGGTCCCGTGTCCGGCTTTCACCATCGTCAATCAATCGGCTGCCTGGCGCAACGCTTTCCATGAAACCGTCTTGTTGCCGCCATGCACCGGCGAGACTCACGGCCAATTGGTCTTGAATCAGAGGATAGCTGCCGCCGGCTTGAATGTTAGCCCCGTTGAAGTTGCCGTATGTGGCATTACCCCAAGCTTCCATGTTTTCGAGATTGGCTTTTCGGGTCCGAACGACCAGCGCGCCGGCTGAAGTGTTCCGGCCGAACAGCGTGCCTTGCGGTCCACGAAGAACCTCAATGGCTTCGAGGTTAATGAGCTCGCCCAGTGCGATACCTGGACGAGATTGATAAACACCGTCGATAAAGACACCGACCGCACTCTCAAGGCCCGTGTTGTTGCCGGTCGTACCCACACCGCGAAGACGCAATGTTGTGCCCTGCGACTCCGTTTGCGACGAGTTCATCGTAAAGCTCGGCGACAAATTCGGAAGATCACGGAGGTCTTTAATACCTGCACGCTCGATCTGCACCGAATTATAAGCGGACACCGCAACCGGGACGTCCTGTATGCTCTCTTCCCGCTTGGTCGCCGTCACGATGATCTCATCGATCTGGGCAAAAGCAGGTGCACTGAGCCCCGCCCCCAAGAGGGCTACCGCACAAACTGAGCTTAAGCCTCTCAACTTCATGCTTATTCCCCTTCCTCACTAGCCGGTTGGACCGGCCCTTAAACATTAACGTAGTCTTAAAAGTAATGCGCGACCCAAAGCTGGAGTCAGCATTGTCAAGCAGCCTAGTACGAACGGAGTCGCCCTGTCGCTCTATTTTTAGGCATCGAATAAAACAGTCAGGCGTGATGTGGTGAAAATGCTACATGCAATGGTTGCGCTGCAGCAGAGCGCTCGCGATTTTCGTGCTGCATCGCAAAAGTGAGACAAAAATATCGCACTGCAACAACACGTTATGATAGATCACGTGAGCAGAAGCTTGAGCCTTAATCAGGACTTATCACGCGGGAGGCCCGCGTTACGACGCTCTTGCGCACAGAAACATACGTCCTTGAAGTGCACTCTGTGCGCTAAGTCTTGCGGCCTAAATAGTAAACAAATTGTTTACCTATCAATGGAGTAAAGCTCCATTAATGAGAGTGGGCCGCGAAGGAATCCGGACTGTGCAGTCAGCCTGAGCGCTAAAACAACTTCAAGAGCCCAGACAGCGAGATATTGACGAACTGACCCAAAGTGCATAAGTGGTCAGTTATGGATATCGCTGACATCAGGTTCGCCTTGAAAGAGATAGACGCTTTTGTCTGGCCCACCGAGGACGCAAAGCTGCGCAACAAGCGTCAGAGGATCTTAGAGGCGGCCACACATTTGTTCGTCCGCAGCGGATACCGCAAAACCAGTATTGACGAAATCGCCCAGCGTGCAGCCGTCGCCAAAGGCACCGTCTACCTGTACTACCGCAACAAGGCGGAGCTAGTATACCACGCGCTCGCCTTAGAAGAACGCAAATACTTGGAGCGCCTCATTCCGACGGCGGAACACGAGCTGGACCCGTCCGACCGTTTACGAGAAATCATCCGGCTGATTATAGTGATCAGCCACGAAATGCCGCTCTACACAAGCCTCGTGACCGGTGATCACGAAATTGAGGTTGCTCTGCGGGAATTGCAGGAGACCGATCGCTCCGTCTTTGCGGAAATCATCAAAGTACAACGCGACTTCATCATTCAGGTGCTTGATCTGGCAACAGGCGGCAAGCTGTCTTCAGATGAGCTGCAAAAACGGGGTCAGATCCTCGTCGACCTTCTCTACGGCGTGATCACTTTTTCACATACCAACCAAAATGATTTGCCTTGGGAGGAGTATGCGTCTGCGATGGCGGATATTCTCATTGACGGAGCGCTTGGTCACTGCACGCAAGACACGTCGTGCCCAAAAAAAGAGATGGACGAACCGCTGGACGACACCAAATCAGTAAAAGGACAAAAGGCCCCTAAGTCATGACGCATGTAAAAAGAAACTCTGCACTCTTTCTTCGAAGTGCCCCTTGGCTCTCGTTGGCAGCCGGCATGTTTCTGGCGTTCGGCTCAGCCACCGGTTGGGCGGCCGACCGCGACGCCAATGCTCTTTTGGACAAAGTCGATGATCTCTACCGCGGAGAATCGTCTCAAGGGCAAATGACAATGACGATCGTGACCAAGAATTGGACCCGGACATTGATCGCCGAAGTCGCTTCCAAAGGCAAAGACAATTCCTTGATCCGCATCGTTTCGCCAAAAAAAGAAAAAGGGACATCGACGCTCCGGGTGGCCCGCGATATCTGGAATTATCTACCCAAAGTTGACCGCGTCATCAAACTGCCGTCATCCATGATGAGCGTGTCGTGGATGGGAAGCCATGTAACGAACAACGATCTCGTACGGGAAAGTCGGTTTGCTGATGACTTCGATTGTACCGTCGCATTTGATGGTCAGAAGGCAGGACGGTCCATGGTGGAGATAGATTGCATTCCGCACGAGGAGGCAGCCGTTGAATGGGGCAAAGTTGGCCTCTCCATGGATGGCGATAGCGAGCTCCCGTTGGAAGTACGATACTATGACGAGGACTTGGGATTGGCGCGCACGATCACCTACGAAGACGTGAGAGTGATCGATAACCGGGAAATACCGACCAAATTGATTGTAGTGCCGACGGATGATCCCGGGGAAAGCACAACGGTATCATATGATCAGCTGACGTTCGATGTAGAGCTGGAGGACGCGCACTTCTCGCTCAGAAAGCTCAAGGAAAGTTAGGTGAGACCATGGAGGGGATGACCATTGCCTGGCGGAACCTTTGGCGAAATCGAACGCGTACACTCATTACACTGACAACAATCGCTTTTTGCAGCGCCACCTTGATTCTCGCGGATGGCCTAACGCGCGGTATGATGACTGATTTGGAAAGCAATGCCACTCAGCTTTTTACCGGCGAAGCGCAGATTCATGCGCAAGACTATCGCAAAGAACGTTCCATCCACCAGACTTTTGAGGTGAACGAAGCTGCGGTCAACGAGCTTGCCGGCCAAGGCATCACCGTTGTGCCCCGCCTCTTTGGGTTTGGCTTGGTCTCTAACGGTCCCAAGTCTGCGGGAGGCTCTTTCTGGGGGATCCATCCGGAAAAAGAAGTCGAGAACTTTGAACTCGCGTCCCACGTCGATAAGGGAAGGTTCATAACGTCCACTGACGAAAGCAAAATCGTTGTGGGCAAGAAGCTGGCAAAAATTCTGAATGTCGGCGTCGGCGGTGAGCTCATTGTTGTTGTCGAGGCCGCCGATGGTTCCATCGGAGCTGAGCTCTATGAGATCGCGGGCGTTCTAAAGTCGGTCGCCGACGGCGTGGATCGCAGCGCAGTGCTTATGAACGAAGCAGACTATCGCGAGCTTTTCAGTCTTTACGGTGATCAGTACCACGAAGTAGCGGCCAACACCAAAGGTGAGCTCGAGTTGGAGGAGCTTGCGGCGGCACTCAAGGCGTCTGTTCCGGCGCATGAAACAAAGACCTGGAAAGAGCTCTTTCCCGACCTTGCCGAAATGATGGAACTCTCCGGCAGCGCGATTTGGTTGATTTTGGGAATCTTCGGTCTCGCCGCTGCGCTTGGTGTTTCGAATACAGTCGTCATGTCCACCTACGAACGGATGTGGGAGTTTGGCGTTTTGAAGGCAATCGGCACGAAGCCTATGCAAATTGTCTCCGGCGTCGCCCGGGAAGTCGCCCTGCTCGCATTTATCGCCTGTGTGGTAGGTGCCGCGATCGGTGTCGCAGGATCAAGCTATTTCGCAACGCAGGGAATCAATATTGAAGCGTATGCAGAAGGGCTGACGACGGAGGGCGTCGCCTTTGATCCGATAATTCGGGCGGACTTGAACATGGTCAGCGCACTTGTCGGCGTCGGAGCCCTCTGGGTGTTGTGTCTGATAGCGGCATTTTTCCCGGCATTCTCGGCTTCGCGCATGGACCCGTTGGAAGCGATGCGCAAAGGCCAGGTTTAGGGGAGAGAAAAGTCTATGGGACAGCAGTTTTTATTGGCTTGGCGCAGTATCTGGCGGCAGCGGCGGCGCACATTGATTACCGTCATCTCCATTGCGTTCGGCCTCTTTTTTGTTATCGCCTTGACGACCCTCGAAGAAGGGGTAATCCGCAGCGTGATCAACAATGGAGCCGAAATGCAAGCGGGCCATATCACGATTGAGCATGAGGAATATCGCCTTGCACCTTCGGTGAGTTTAGTCGTACCGCAAGCAGATGAATTGGCGGATGAGTTAGAGAAGCTTTCAAGTGTTGAAGCGACGAAAATACTAATTGGCGGTGAGGGTGTCGCCCGATCGGGAGCAGGTGCATTCGGAATCGTCATCGCCGGCGTCGAGCCTTCGATTGAACGCGAGAGGTCACCCCTTGCTGACAAAATAGTCGAAGGTGAGTATCTCGACGAAACGGATGCCAAGCGCGTAGTAATCGGCTCGGTCTTGGCCGACCGATTGAATCTCAAGCCCGGCAAAAAACTCGTCATCGCCACCAACGATTTTGACGGAGAGTTGGTGGAGCAACTCTTTCGCGTCAAGGGGATATACAGAACGGGTACAGATGAAATCGACGGCGCATTGGTGCACATGCAGCTTGCTTCCGCTCGAGATCTCTTCAAGCTGCCGAGCGGCAGCGCCACACAGATCGGCGTTATACTGAACGACCTTGGTCGAGTGGCTTCAATATTGCCGCAGGTCGAGGGGCGCCTCGCGGATCAGGCAGCACTTTCCGCCCATCCTTGGCAAACGATCATGCCGGGAGTCGCCGGATATGTAGTTGTTGAGCGCTCCGGCTACCTCATCATGGAGGGGTTCTTGATCGCGTTGGTTCTTTTTACGATTCTAAACACACTGCTCATGTCGGTCACGGAGCGTAAAAAAGAGTTTGCGACGATTCTTGCTCTGGGCGGCAGCAAAGGTGCGCTGCGTCTCCAAGTTTTCTTCGAAGCAGCCTTGATCGCATTACTCGGGATCCTTGTTGGCGGCTTGGCGGGAGCGTATCTCGCCTATTATTACTCTTTAGAGGGAATAAACCTTCAAGAGCTGTCCGGTGGTATGGACGTAGATGTCGCGGGCGTGGCCCTGGATACGACAATATATACGTTGTTCTCGGTGCCGCTTCTACTCCTTCTCTGCGGTGCGATGTTTATCGCCACGCTGATTTTGAGTTTGGTGCCGGTGAGCCGTGTCGGCAACGTGTCGATTTCGACATTGCTGCGCTAAGGGAACGGGAAAGAGCATGTCAGAAAGTCAAAACAGAGCCATTGTCGAAACACGAAACGTGACGAAGGTGTTTGGAAAGGGCGACATCGCGGTTCACGCGCTACGGGGTGTAAGTCTAACCATATCACAGGGTGAGTTTACGGCCATGGCGGGCCCGTCCGGATCCGGCAAGAGCACGCTTTTGAACATGATCGGTTGCCTTGATAGGCCAACCAGCGGCGAAGTGTTCCTCGAAGGTGTGCTGACGAATAAGCTGAGCGGCACCAAGCTCTCAGAACTTCGCCGCGATCGTATTGGCTTTGTGTTTCAATCGTACAATCTCGTTCCTGTCATGACAGCCATCGAGAACGCAGAATATATATTGATGCTCCAAGGCAAATCGGCACAGGAGCGCCGCTCCCGGGTTCGTGACCTCTTTCAGCAAATTGGGCTCGGCGGCATGGAAAATCGCTTTCCCAATCAGCTCTCGGGCGGACAGCAGCAGCGGGTCGCCATCGCCCGGGCTGTTGCCGCGGAACCGGCTCTTGTTTTGGCAGATGAACCAACAGCGAACGTCGATACGGACACGGGCAAAGCGCTCATGGATTTGATGTATCAATTGAACGAGGAGCGCGGAGTAACGTTCCTGGTGTCGACCCACGATCCGACCGTGATGGAGCGCGCCAAGCGGTTGATCCGCTTGCGAGACGGCCAAATTGTGAACGAATAACTGGGCCGCATCATGATCGATATGGCGAGACTCGTTTGCCTTGGTATTTTCCTCAGCTTACTATTGTCTAAACAGGCTCTGGCAGAGGTAGAGCTGGGCGCAAACGTGCGGGCAGGAGGGCTGGCCGTTCGTGTTGATGGTGAGAACTCGGGCGCGGGGTTCTTCAATGGCCGTGGGACGGTGAAGACTGAATTGGGGGGCGGCGTCGATTTTGAGGGGCATGTGTTCGGAACGGTGCGATATCTCACGAACGAAGCCGATGCCCTGATCCCGGAAAGAGAAGGTCACGGACAATACCGCGCTATCGACTTGTTGCTCGACAACGACACAGGAACCAGCTGGCAGGCACTGACATTCATCGATAGGCTTTCTCTTGGCAGGTCGTTCGGTCCCGTTGATCTGACGCTTGGCCGTCAGGCCGTGACATTTGGCAAGGCGTATTTTTGGAACCCTCTGGACGTATTTCGCCCATTCAGCGCCGAGCAAATCAATCGCGACTACAAAGCCGGGGTTGATGCTGTTCGTCTTGATTGGGAACTGAATGCGTTTTCGGGAATTACGCTCGTGAGCGTCTTGGGCAGCGAAGTTGATATATTGGGTCGTCCGTTTGGGGATGATAGAGAAGCGCGTGTAGACACTTACGGTTCCGCGCTGGTTGCCCGATATACCAGTCATATCAGCGGCTGGGATCTCGCCGTGCAAGCGGGAAAGATCTATGGTGGGACCCACGGCGGCGCTGCTGTCGTGGGTGATCTCGGACCTATTCAGGTTCGCGCCGAGGGCGCCTATTTTGATGCGATCGATCGGCCCGCGGGCGTGCTGTCATCCGCCAAAGAGGCCACCCGAAGTTTGTTTACCGATTATTGGCAGGCCGCAATCGGTGCCGGATATCGTTGGCCCAACAGTTTGCAGATTGACGGAGAGTACTACTACAATGGAGCGGGCAGCCCGGAGGATCAGCTCACAGGTCTGTTCCGAACCGCAATTGGTGCCTCGCGTCAAACAAACACCCACTTGTCGGGCGTGCGGACCAGCTACGAGATCACGCCCATTTTGGTCGCGAGCCTCGTTTCGATCCATGGTTTCTCAGATGACTCTGGACTTGTTCAATCGCAGCTTGTTTGGTCGTTGAATGACGAAACGGACTTCTTGCTTACCGGCAGCGCGGGGTACGGCCGTCGGCCTGCAGCAGGTGCCGCATCGTTCCCGCGCGCCCTCACCCGCGTGCCTGGAAGCGAATTCGGCGCCGGCCGCGGCGCGGTTTTAGTCGAAGTAAGGTCGTTCTTCTGAGACTCGGCGCTCAAAGCATCGCGCGATTTAGTGCAAAAAAGTCGCGCGTCGGCTTGGCTGGCGCCCCCGTTCTTCCTGTTTTGGTGAGGCTTCCGGCTCCGGTTCGACATCGATGATGTCGAGCTCATCCGGCATGGTTTCCGGTTCGTAGGTGTCGCGGGACTGAATCACCACAGGGTCATGGTCTTGGAGCGTCGGGGCCTCTGCTGCGCGATGAACGCCCTCACGAAAGCGAGCCAGCACATCGATTGGATCGTCCTCAGCACCCTGAGTGTCCTCGACAGAACGCTCTGACGGTGTGGGCCGGGGCGCCGCTTTCTCTTGACGTGTCACGGGGCGCGCCGCCGGTGCCTTTCGTACGGGCCCCTTGCGCACCGGAGTTTGGGGTGCGGGGGACGAAGAACCAACGACGAGAAGCTCTTGCAGCCGTTTCGCGCGCTCTATCAAACCTTGATAGGTAATAGGGATAATCCGGATAACGACTTCGGGACCACGACCGTTCGCGTGTCCACCCAGCGGTGTCGCAACCCTGATTGGTTTCGGATTGCCTTCGAGATGGCCCGCGACAACCAGACAATCTATGTTCAGTCCATTGAGCAAGTCGCTCGACAGTGCCCGAAACCGCTTCAGGTCGTCATAAATCTCATTAACGGTGTGCTCATCAATTCCAAATACCGGATTTTCCAACTTGACGAACATCAGTGTGCGGGCTGAATCTGAGCGCGCTTCAACGCGAAAGTTTCGAACATCTTCCGTCCAACCCGTAATATCCATTAACACGCGGCTGAGAGGAGAATTCTTGCTTTGCGGGTCAGTGGACTTCAAGAACGCGGTAGCAACCTCCGCCAGACTCTTTTTGGCAATGGGCTTTTCCAAAACATAGTCTGGCCAAAAGATCCAAAGGTTCTCATGCAGAACATTGCGGCAAGAGCCGGTGTTCGAAGTCAGGTCCAACCATACATCTTCCATTCTGGAGATCTGTTTTTCAATATGGTCCGCAGACTGTTTAGAGGATTGGGCCTCAAGCAAGTGTGTGTGAGCTTCCTTTAGACCCAGCTCGTAAGCGGTCTGCTTCGCTTGCAAGTCCTTGACTTGTTTGAGCGCCGAATCTCGTTCCCTCTCGATGGCCGAAATCTGCTCTGGGGAAGCAGGTTGAGCTTCGGCATTCGTATCGAGCGCATGCTGCATCTGTTCGAGAGCGGCATCGCGCTCCCGCAGGGCCTCCTGGTGGTCTACCAAAGACCGTTCGGTTTCTTCCAGTGCTGCTTCTGTCTCGGCGAGAGCCCTCTGTGCACGATCAAGGTCGAACTGCAAGGAATTATCTTGAAGGACCGGCGGCGCGTTTTCCATTTCTTCGATTTCGGACCGCAAAGTCGACGTCTCGGTCAAATACTCGCCGCGCAGATGAGCGATTTCAGCGCGAAAACGGCGACTCTGGTTTGAAACGGTAACGACATGGTAAAACCAGCCTCCGAGCAGGACAAAAACGCCCAAGAGGATCGAAATTGTCGTTGCCAATGTTCCAGTGTCCATTGTCATATGCCTGATACCCAACCCTGAACCAAATTTATGCGGACCCTATCGTGTGAATTACGAAAGGGAAAGTGAGATTTGTCCGCCGGGACCGTTCGCTCCGCCGCACAAACCCCGCGTCTGGGCGGCGCTTGCGAGTTCCACCGTTCTGTGCCCAAGCGGACGTCTTTCACAATTGGGGCCAAACCTTACGAATGCACCGATCAGTTGAAATCAGAGTTCAAACCTCGCGTTTGAGGTCGCTGTCGGCTGTTCCTATCGCGAAGGGGGACTGAAAGAAGCCGGCGGCCCTGCCTCCAACCCCAATCGGGAGTGAGAAGCAGGGCGGTTGGTATCGGGTTACCATTTCAGGTGGGTGCCACTTTTTTGGGCGCCCTAGTCCAAGGGCACGTTTTCAAGGCCTTGATCCGCTAATTCGCGGGTTGAAAGCTGGCGCTTGCGCACCGCATGACGTTTTTGAGCCGGAACCCGCTGGTGGGTGACTTTGTCATAAACAAAATGCCCAGGATGCACGTTCTCCAAGACGCCATAGTGGATCTCGTACCAAACTCCTCCAATGCGCCGGACCTCTGCTTCCTGACTAATGCGTTTGCGTTCCACTTCGTGTGGACCGTCCTTCGCCTTCCAGCGACGAGGTCTCGGCTCAATGCCGAGCTTTTTCCAAAGCTTGGCACTTTTCTTGAGGATCCCGTCGTTGGGGTCCACATAAAGCGGTTGCCACCATGGCCGGCCAGGCGCCCAACCCTCGGGATTCCCGTTCAACCATTCACCAAACCGGCCAACGGCAACATTGCGCACCACGTAATCATCCAGATGATCGAGGACGTGCCGCTGAACGACATTATCCGCTTCCAGATTTTCTCGGATTTCAGAATAGACCTTATCCCACGGCCGCCCGACTTGTTTCATCAAGAAGCGCTTTAGCGGAGCCAGGTTTTCATTCAGCCACTTCGAACGGGTGCCGTTTAAATCACGGAACTTCCGCATGCCAACTTGATGAGGAAGGTCATCGGCATCGGAATGCCGCGAGCGATTCATGGAAAACCCTGCGCCTCGCCGGGGACGTTCCACGATAACTTTGTACATATCCTTTCGCATCGATCAGACTTTCTCCGCGCTGGCCGGAAACTGGTGCTGCTAGCCCTCAGTTTCCGGAATGACGGGCAAACCGCGGTCCCGCCGGCCGCATTGCGCGCACGCGTCTTCGATAGCGGCCCTCCCCGGAGCCGCCCTGACAACGTGCTTCGCGTTCAACTTGATCGGCTGGCGCCTGACGGAAAACAAAAAACCCTCCGAGGCGCTGCCTGGAGGGTTCCAATCCAATGGATGTGTGGTTGTCCTACACTGATTGACCACACGCCTCCAGTTTGCGGGCACCGGTCGACGCCCACACACAATCGCGAAAATTCTGTTTACAACAATGTTTGAAATGCTCAGTCATGGCTCTATTCTAAGCAGTTTAGCCCTTGCTCTGCACACCAATTTGCAGGCTACGGACGTATATATCAACCCAAGAAACTGGTCAAGTTAACGATGCTGCTCTTTGCAGTGAGACCGGGTAACTATCAAAAAGATAACCGCGTACGGGAGAAACAATCGACCGATATCTTGTCAAAGGGCTTCGACGCCTCGGCTTCCGGCTCTTGGGCGGAGATGGTATAGAGACTGAGATGCCATAAAGGATTGGGAGAGACGAAATGAGCGTTCTGTTCGGAGATGTGGTGCAGCAAGGCTATGCTGTGCCGGATGTGGATGCCGCCATAAGCCATTGGATTGCAAGAGGCGTTGGACCTTTTTACGTGGCGGACATCGACGGCATGGAAGGAGAATATTATGGCGAGCCGATTTTGTCCAAAATGCGTGCGGCCTTTGCATATTCTGGAGATCAGCAGATCGAAGTGATCCAACCCACCGGAACAAACCCAAACATTTACGCCGACTTCCTCAAGGATCATCCCCAAGGCGGTCTTCAACATTTGGCCGTCTGGGTGGACGACGTCAACGAGGCGTTCGCGCAGCTCAACAAAGACGGAGAACGCTTTCGGATTTGCCAGCGGTACGGCGATGCTCACATTTATGCGGATCACCGGACCGAGCCAGGCGTAATGATGCAGATGATGGCCCGCAGTGATTTCTACGACATATTCTTTGGAATTGTGAAGGCGGGAGCGGAAGGCTGGGATGGAAAGACCGATCCCGTGCGCGTGATCGACTTCTCCTCCGGCAAGCCGGAAGAAAAGCCTTACAGCTAGCAAAGAGAAATCTCATAAGCCGGTGCTTCGAGCCCGCGTTGGCGCCAGCCTGGAGTCATTTTGCGTTTCTTCAAAACCACAAATGGCTCTAGGAAGGCCTGTTAAGTCTGAGGCCTCGAGCGATCGACTCCAACCTTAACCGAACGGGAGCCGCCCAAGCCTCTTTCAGACAACCAACAAGAAGACTAAGGCTCGCATAGTGCATACGTGTAAGGAGCTTATCCTCCGCAACATCTCCATTCGCCCAATGGGTCAAGACCCCATATTGGGTCACAGTTAGGTCATCTGCGAGCGTAGCAATGTCGACCCACTCGTGAAGAGCTCCCTCGTTCAAAAGCGCTTCAAGGACCGATCGATCCTGATCCCGTGGATATGAGTGCAAGATCTCACGGATGGCCGAATTGGTTTCAGAGCTGAAGTATATTCCAAGCATCTTTTTGGCGTACGCGGGAACGCGCATAATCTCTGCGTGGCTGAGTTTTAGTCTCTCCAGCATGGTTTCGATGGGGTCGGTCGTGTTGGCGGGAACCAAGTTTTGGATCCGTTCGACAAAGACCTCAGCAATCGCCTCGGCAATGAGTTCATCTTGGCTGCCGAAAATATTGTAAAGCGTGGCAAGCGCCACGTCGCTCTCCCGTGCGAGATCACGCATGGTGAACCGACCGGTGTCTGTTGCGAGAAGATCCCGGGCGGTTTGGAGAATACGCGCGCGCCGTGCCTCCATCGCTTCGCTCGCGTAGCGGGTCGTAGGGCCCTCACTCTCTTTCAGCCGGTTCGCCGTGCGCTTCATAGAACGTCTTTGGATATCTCATTCTTGACGAATCTTATAACGTATTCTAATAATAGGAGGCAAGAGAGCAAAGATGAGGCATTGCGTTCAACCTTCACACCCCGCTGTGCTGAAATGAGCGGACGCACTCGAGGAGGAAAGTTATGGACCCACAAGAAATTCAAACCATTCGAAAGCTGATGGAGTATGAGGCCAGTCGAAAGGCACCGCCCAAGGGCTTTCCCTCGTTGCCGGATCTTCCTGGTGGCCGGTACACCGATCAGCGATTCTATGATCTGGAGAAGCAACATATATGGCGGAAATCTTGGCTGTTTGCCGCCCATATCGACGAGATCCCTGAGCCGGGCTGCTTTATGCTCTGGGAAAACGCCGGCCAGCCTGTCGTGATTGTGCATGCAGACAGCGGCGATGTGAATGCCTTTTATAACACATGCAGCCACCGCGGCGCGCCTGTGGTGACCGACCAAAAGGGCAAACGGAAACTCCTCACCTGCCGCTACCACGGCTGGAGCTATAATCATGAAGGCGAAATGGTCGCGATGCGCGATCGAGAGGACTTTGGTGATGACTTCAAGTTCGAATGCCGTGGCCTAACCAAGGTCCGCTGCGAACGATTCGGCAATCTCATCTTTGTCAATTTCGATGAGAATGCCATATCGCTGCTGGAATGGCTTGGCCCCATTGCGGACGAGTGGAAAGAATTTCAGTTCGAGAACTGCCGCCTCTCTGCCCGCCATACGTGGGAGCTTGATTGCAATTGGAAGATTGCCATGGAGGCCAACACCGAAGTCTATCATGTGAAAAGCATTCACCCGAACACCGTCTCCCCGATCCTGGACGATCGCCGCAATGTGAATACGCTGTACCCGAACGGTCATGGCCGCATGATTGCGCCGGCACCGGGCGGGGAGAAGCTGCCGGGCGGCATGTTGCCCGCGCCCAACGTCAAAGAAATTGAAACCGTTGGAGAGATTGGCCGAACGTGCACGCAATCTTACGGCATCTTTCCGAATTGGGTCTCGCCTCTCAGCAACTTCTACATTCCGCCTCTTCTGTTTTGGCCGATAGCCATCAATAAGACCTTGTTCGAAACGTTCACCTTCGCCCCCCAATGGGATGAAGGGCCAAAGCCAGATCTCTGGACTCAAAATGGAGAAGAACTCTCAGTCGTCCTCCAAGAAGACACGGAGTTCGGCGTTTGGATCCAAAAGTCCGTCGAATCCTACGGCTTTAAGGGGGTGCCCCTCAGCTATCAGGAAGCGCGCATCTACCATTGGAACCAATGGGCAGACCGTATGATCGGTATCGAGAACATCCCTGAGGAACTGAGAGTCCAACAAGTGATCGGAGACGAGTGGCTCTACCCGAACGATCCCCGCGTCAAGTTAATGGAAGAGGACGAAAGCTTGGCTATGGCCAGCTCCTGATAACCACGTCCGAACAGAAATCCCTTCTCCCCCAAAGGGGAGAAGGTTAGGATGCGGGGACAAAACAATGAAAGTCCCCTCATGCCTTCTTTCACATTTCCAGATCCCCAAATCATCGAGACCAACGGTATCTCATTGGAAGTCTTCGCGGCCGGCGAGGGCAAGCCTCTTGTTCTTTGCCATGGCTGGCCGGAACACGCGTTCTCTTGGCGCTATCAGATCCAACCTCTGGTCGATGCGGGCTATCACGTTATTGTGCCCAACCAGCGCGGCTACGGCCGTTCGTCCCAACCGGCGGATGTCGACGATTACGACATCAAACACCTCTCCGCAGATTTGCTGGGACTGCTGGATCACTACGGCTACGAGGATGCCGTTTTCGTTGGCCACGATTGGGGCGCCATTGTCGTTTGGGGGCTGACCTTATTGCATCCCGGCCGCGTCAAGGGGTTGATCAATCTCAGCGTCCCTTACCTGGAACGTGGTCCCAAGCCATGGGTCGAATTCTGGGAAGAAATGTTGGGCCAGGACTTTTACATTGTGCACTTTAACCGACAACCTGGCGTTGCCGCTGCGGTGATGGATGAGTACGCCCGCCAGTTTCTGACGAACCTCTACCGCAAAAATGTACCGGCGACCGATCCGGGGCCGGGGATGGCCTTCATCAATTTGGCCAAACGGCAAGACCCTTTGGGCGAACCGATCATGAGTGATGACGAGTTGAACGTCTTTGTCGAGAGTTTCGAACATTCAGGCTTTAACGCGCCCATCAATTGGTACAGAAACTTTGATCGCAATTGGCAGCTGCTCGCGGATGCGGATCCGATCGTTAAACAGCCCGCGCTCATGATTTATGGAGCAAAGGACGCCGTCCCACAGATGGAGAACTTAAAGGATCTTGTTCCAAACGTAGAGAGCCATGTCCTTGACTGCGGCCACTGGATCCAGCAGGAACGTCCGGACGAAACGAACGAACTCATGCTAAACTGGCTGAAGAACAACTACTCCGCGTGAGGCCTTATGCCTGATCTGTGCATCGGTGTCGCTTACGACTTCCGCAACCCTCCGGACTCTGGCGTGAGCCATCAAACGCTATACGCGGAAATCCTAGAGCAAGTGAAGTGGTTGGACCAGATGGGTGCAGATCTCGTTTGGTTCACGGAACATCACTTCGTTGAAGACGGCTATCTACCCAGCTGGGTCCCCGTGGCGGGAGCCATGGCCTCGGTCACGAGCAACGTTCGCTTTGGGACGGATATTTGCCTGATGCCCTTCAATCACCCTATCCGGCTTGCGGAAGATCTAGCGGTTCTTGACAATATTTCCGGTGGCCGAGTCGAGGTGGGCCTCGGCATGGGATATGCCCCCCACGAGTTTCGAGGCTTCGGCATCCCCCAAAAGCGCCGTCTCTCGCTCATGAACGAGGGTATGGAGATTCTTCAGTGCTGTTTCGCCGGTGAGCGTTTCAGCTACGACGGCCTGCGCTATCAGTGTGAAGACGTTCTCATCACGCCGGGCTATGTCCAAGACGGCGGCCCGCCGCTTTTTGTCGCCGCCATGTCCGAAGCCGGCGCCCGCCGGGCGGCGAAGTACGACACACACTTTTTGCCGCAGGGCTTAAAGGCCCGGTCTTTCGATCCGTGGGTCGACGCGCTCAAGTCGACGGGGCGCAACCCCAAAGACTACCGTGTCGGCATTATCCGCTCGGTCTTCGTGACGGACGATCCCGAGCGGGACTTGCCGCCCGTGAAGGATGCGGAGCGCTACCGAATGAAGCTGTATCAGAAGTTTTTCGAGGAAAGCGGCGAGGGTTTCGGTGAGAAGGGAGAGCCCATCCCACAGCGCCTCATCGCCGGCGACGTCGACCACTGCATCGCCGAACTCAAGAGCTTTATCACGAGTTTCGGCATTACGGATCTCGTCACCATGGCGGCACCGCCTGGGATACGCACCCAGCAGATGGCTGATAGTCTGGAAGCACTCTTTACAAAGGTGGCGCCGCGCTTGAAGAAAGAGCTCCTCGCGTAAGCACTGCGAATGAAGGAGTCCACCATGCCCAATGTCGATTTCATTTTCGACTTTGCCTCCCCCAACGCTTACCTCAGTCACCAGGTCATCCCTGGTATCGAGGAGCGCACGGGCGCTAAGTTCAATTATGTGCCGTGCTTGCTGGGCGGCATCTTCAAAGCCACTGGCAATCAGGCGCCCATGCTCGCCTTTGCGGGAATCAAGGGAAAGCTTGAGTATGACCGCGTTGAAATCGAGCGCTTTATAAAAAGGCACAATATCGCCTTCACGATGAACCCCCATTTCCCGGTGAACACGCTCCTGATAGCACGAGCCGCCGTCGCCGCCGACATGGAAGGACAGCTTGCGGACTATGTCGAAACGGTCTTCAATCACATGTGGCGCGAGCCGAAAAAGATGGACGATCCAGAAGTCGTCGTCGCGGCGCTCAACGAGTCGGGATTTGACGGCCAGGGGCTGGTTGAGAAAACCCAGGATCCGGCGGTGAAGGCCAAGCTGGTGGAGAACACCGAGAAGGCCGTTGAACGCGGCGCTTTCGGCATCCCCACATTTTATGTAGGAGATGAAATGTTTTACGGCAAAGACCGCCTCGATCAGGTGGAAGAAGAAATCAGGCGGCAGTCTTAGGACAACGGCCCCTCACCCCAGCCTTCTCCCCGTAAATGGAGAGAAGGAGTCCGACCGTGTACCGACTAACCCCCTCTCCCCTTTTATGGGGAGAGGACTAGAGCGCGTCTGACTTAGATTGACGCATATCCTGAGTTTTCGAGATAGTTGCCGCATTCTTGTGGTGAGAATTCGTTGAGCAGGAGTCCAATTCGTT
>JANQPV010000077.1 GCA_028285305.1 Alphaproteobacteria bacterium
GAGCCGTTTTGGTTTTGACGGAAACACAAAACGGCTCCAGATTCTTTGTTTTGCGCGTTTCCTGACGGTGAACCGGATTCCACTTCACCTGGAAACGCTCTAGTCCTCTCGTGCGGCTTGGGTTTAACGAAAAACACGACGGCTTTAGATTGGCTGTTTCGCGCTTTTTGGCCTCGATCAATCGACTTTCAAGCTCGCACCTGGAAACGCTTCAGAGCTGATCGGAACTCCACGATCCTACCAGGGGCTTGTCCCTTGAGTCTTCGAATTGCGTCTATCCCGCCGCCTTTCGCACGTCGTTCGATCCTCAATCGAGTTGGTGGGAGCCTTGCTTAGTATGCCTACTGAAGAAGCGGATGCTTTGCGATTAAGCTGGTGAGGATCACACTCCTGTTTCGTCAGGCCGATGGACCGTATGTCGGCGCCGCGAGGCGGAAGACCTTTCAATGGCCGTGCACACGCATCGACGTGCCCGGCTATTCTCCTCGGAACGATCGGACAAAAATCGTGTTTGGCTAAACGGTTCTGTTAGCGAGCCAAATCACTCATCAATACGGGTCGGTTGAGGCGAACGCTTTCGATTCCGTAGAAGTCAATGATGGTGAAAACAATTGGTGCGGGGAAGTTCAGCGAGCTGGGCGATAAGCGTTTGTTGTTCACCTCTTCGCAAAGGCGACTTCACGCGATCGATGGTGTGGAAATCCAAGGTACCCGTCCGCCTTAATTGGCAGGTATGACAATGTGGGCAGCGGTGCTTAAACGCGAGGGGTGTTCCTCAATCGAAGCGGCCGAGTACGTCGCTCTGTTAAAGCTGGTTTACTCGCCCGGCGTCTCAGGTGATTTCAACGTCGGCGTACCGCCCAAGGCCGCCCTATGCTGATAGTACGTGTTTTTCAGCTGCCCCGTCGTGATCGTCGGGCCGATGAGAGACGGGAAGTCTTGAACCATGCTTTGTCCGTTCAGAGGTTTATTCGCGCCCTGATGGCAGGTCGCACAGTTCACTTTTGCGACATCGCCCAGCTCACCCAGACGGTGGGGCGGGAATTCACCCTGCAGCGGCTCCAGATAATCCACGTTAAGCTTTCTGGACATTTGAATGCCGTGCCAAGCGGTTGCCCGCTGGGGTGGACTTTGCGCCCAATCGTAGAATGAACGGGAATTGTGGCAATGCGTACAGTTTACGCCCAAGGCCTCCGACATATGGACCATCAGCCCGTACGTCAGCTCCGTTTGCTTGATTGATCTGCGATTGTCCGCAGGCAGCGCTTCGGTTGACGCAACACGAATGTTTTCTTTGTCACGAAGCAACGCAGTCAGGGGGTCGTAGGGCAGAGATGTTAAGCCCACGGACTCTGCAGGAGAATTCTGGCCGGCCTTGTTGCCCGCCATTCCCCGCGCGCCATTGGGTTCGCCTTCGGTAAACCAGATCTCTTCAGGAACGGGATTGCCTCTGTGGCACGTGTAACAGGTCACACCGGTTTCCGCTACGTGATCGCTCCATCCGGTGTTTATGTGCCTCACCATCTCAATCATGCGCCGAGATACGACTTTTGTATAAATGTCATCTGATGCAAGACTTTCGACGGCGTGACAATAGTTGCAGCCTTCTTCCGGGGAGACCCACTCGGTCATGGCAATCATCAGCCGGTCAAACTGGTCCACGCTGATATCGCCCAAGACTTGGACGTTTTCGTAGACTTCAGACGCTCTGGGGCCAGCCATATCAACAGCGTCCAAGGGGTATGGCGCCTCAGGAATTTCATTGGCACGAACCAACGAGTGGAGCTCATCCGGATTCATAAACTGAGCCATTCCAGTTCCTCTGTATCCAGATTGCGAGACGTCAATGGGCGGGGCCACCCAACCTGCTGTCAAGAAGGATGCAATCGTCAGAAGAACCGTAACCGTCACACCAATAAGAATGATCCCGAGTCGCATTGGATGTCCCCTATTGTGTGTTTAAAGCTGGGTCGACGACGGGTGGCAAAACTTCAGGATAAGCAGGTGCCACGTCGTGCTTTACTGCCCACAAATACCAGTTGTCTACGGCCGTCCCTGTGAGGAGGATCCCTATTCCACCCGTCAACGGACACAGGACCGCAAACCACCACGCCCACCGGTGGATGGATTCCATGCTGGCATTGAACCCCATGGTCCAGCGCCAGAACAGTGCCGCGCGCTCCGATGCCGTTCCGCGATCCACGATTTGTTCGATTTCCCGGTCACCGCCAAAACGGCTTACTGCCAAGATCGTCGCGCCGTGCATCGCAAATAGAAGCGTTGATCCGTACAAAAAGACAATCGAGAGACAGTGGAACGGATTATAAAACAAGTTTCCATATCGAATGGAGAACGCCGCCGTCCAATCGAGGTGAGGGAATATCCCAAACGGTACTGCTTCGCCCCAGCTTCCCATCATGATCGGGCGAATGAATCCCAAAACCAAATACAACCAGATAGCGGCCGCAAAGGCCCATGCCACATGGGTTCCCATTCCCAGAGCCACCGCGCGCTGGTAGGTGCGGACCCACCAGAGTATGATAGAGGCGGTCAGGAAGAACCCAGCCATGAGCCACCATCCGCCTTCGTTTAGTGGAGGAAAGCTCAAACCATAGGCCGGCGGAGGCGGTTCAAGAGCGAGCCAGGGCAACTGGCGAACGAACTCGACCGGATCCCAGTTCACGGACGCCCACATATTCAGGCCAATGATTTCTATGGCGACGAGACCAAAGACAATGGACAAAACACCAGTCCAGCCAAGATAGATCGGCCCCAACTGCGCGTTTCCGATCTTTCCCAGCCAATACTCGAATCCAGGTGTTCCAATCCGTTCACCTTGAGTATCGATAACATCCGAAACTCCAGCGTGAACGGGGGCTTTCAGCTGAACTCGTGTAAAAATGTTCTGATAGTCCGTCATTCCCTGCTTCCCAGGTTCCTAGAAAATATCCATGCGTTCGCTACGGCCAAATCGGTAGATCCAACCACCACGTCCACCATTCGGGCCAGCCCTTGGTCCAGAACGGGCCACTAATCAGTATGCACACCGCACTCCAGAAACCGGCTGAAAGAGCCAAGAAGAGACCCAACCTGTGAATACCCAAAGTGCCGATGGAATATCCGATCACGTCTCGAAAGAACGTATCCTCGTGTTCGGGTGACCGGACTGTTTGCCCCTTTTGGGGGTTTGTCGAGGAAAGGATCAGCGAGCCATGCAGCGCAAGTGCTAACGTCGTCGTAAAGAAGAACGTCACCGCCAGCATGTGGGCGGGATTATAGTGAAAGTGGAGATACTGGTATCCGACATTGGACACCCAGTCTAAGTGACTGAATATACCGTATGGGAATCCATGTCCCCAAGCACCCAACAACAACGGCCGGAACACGACCAATGTTACATAGGCAAAAATCGCAACACTGAACGCGAAAGGCACGTGATAACCAATCCCAAGCTTCCGGCAGATTTCAACCTCACGCAGAGCCCAAGATCCAAACGCGCCGATGGCGCAAATCGTGATCAATTGCCATAATCCGCCTTCCCTTAGCGGAGCGAACGCCAGTCCGTAAGACAAATCAGGCGGGGCAATGTTTATTTGCCAAACGTTCCAGGTCGGCCCGATCGCGGCACCCCAAATGATCAGTGCCGTACCTAACGTGGCGAAAAATATGGTCGTGACACCAAAAAAGCCCACGTAGAACGGTCCAAACCAGAAATCGAAGAGATCTCCCCCGATTAGGGTGCCTCCACGAATCCTGTACTTTCTTTCAAAGCTCAACAGAGCCATCGCCCGCTCCCATTCTCGATCAGCTCAAGCCGCTAACCCCACAGTACCTACGGCTGTCGTTTAACTTGGCAGAGCTGAGCTGATCGACGTCAGAGTTAAGTCATGCCACCGGAGTTACCCGTCCCCTGGTAGCGGGGAGAATTGGGAAACAGCTCCCGGGGATGTACTTGGACCTTCCAGCCAATTGAAACGATCTGTGCTGAGCAGAATAAAGTGAATCAAGATAGCTAGAATGAATAAGAACGTGACCAATGCGACCAGCGTTCTGCGAGGATCAAAAAGAAGCCAAAGTCTCCACATTTGATCAGCCTCCTATCCAATAAAGGGAAGAACTTGCGAAAGTGCGAGCTGAGTATTCTCCATCAAAGAAGAGTACCCGCCTACTGGCGGTAACCACGGACGCCACATCCAAACAAGAACATGCGCGACAATTGCGATAACCGTAAATCCAATAAAACTCGTCATGAAGACGCTATGGAATTCCTTAGCTTCTTCGGGTGATAGGCCGGATAATGTCCCCGTACCTTGGTCTCCATCTAGTGCCATTTTACTCTCCTTTCTGAGCGTTTAGCGGCGCAAACCCTCCCGGATCCGCCGAGGTGGTAGAGGGCACCTCCTCACCATATTTGCCGGATCAACCGGACAAATTCTCTGTCAGCCCATAAAAACATATGGGACAATCGTATCCGCGACTTCGTGCGCCTCATCGCTCAGCGATTTCTTCGAACGCTCCTGAATCGGAAAGTCATACCACTTCCATTTGAAGATGCGCCCGACGGCTGCGGTTAAGTAAAAAACGCTGAAGCACCACGCGTAAATCGTACGGTATTCCCACGACTCATTCTCTCGGGCATTCGACCGGGCGTGCTCGACTCTGTTTCGTTTTGTACGCATGATTTCCTCCCAAATCGTTCAGAGATGATGTGCTCTTGATACTTCAAACTTTTCACGGGCTATACCGTAGTCATTTCCTTCACTTTGCCGTTTGCATCCAACAAGTGATCCGCCGTTACCCGGGCGTGTCCTGCTTTTCGCGCCACTTGTTCAGCGTCTTCCCTGATTTGTTTAGCCGCGGAGATCCGAGTCAGAATCGGGTGATCAGCAAGTATCCGCTCGAGAGCATCGGTGGCCGTATCATCCCAGGTTAGTTCCGTAGACTGACGTGCCAGTGTCGACTCGACTGCATCCAGCTCAGTTCCGAGCGGCAAGATATGGAATAGGGCGTCAAAGAAACCGTTGCAGATTTCCTGGACCACATAAGTTGCCCCCGCGTACCCCATGAACGGTGTGCCCCGATGGCGACGGATGGCAGCGCCTGGGAATGAGGCGGGTATAAACGACGATCGACCCCCTGATTCGGCCAAGTACATTCGCTCGTTATAGCTGCCGAACACAACCAACGGAGGGGTTTCCTTCAATGACTGGCGAACCGCATTGTTGTTCGTCTTCGCACCGGCGCATCGTGAAACAGCGAGGGTGCAGGGAAATCCCAACTCCGCCTCCAAGAAGTGTTTGAGCCCCCTTGCATAGGTCTCGTTCGCCACGACGGCAAAATTCGCGGTGCCGAAGAAATCTTGGGTGACAGAGCGCCACAAGTCCCAGAGGGGCTTCAACGTCGTATGCTTTTCGCTCTCAATAAACGGTTCCGGATCCAAGCCGAGGAGAGACCCCAATTCGCGCAAAAATTTGGTTGTGCTGTCGAGCCCGATTGGCGCTTGCAGATATGGCCGATCCAAGGCCTCACACAACATTCGGCCAAATTCCCTGTACAGACAGACATTCACGTCAGCATCGACCAGCTTGCCGATATCGTTCAGGTGAACGCCTAAAGGAAATACCAGATTGACTTCCGCACCAATTCCTTCGATCAGCCTACATACCTCTGCTAAATCGGAGGGCATGTTGAACATGCCGTAGGACGGCCCAATAAGATTCACCCGAGGTTTGGAGCCTTCGGCACTCTTTGCGCGTTTCGGCGCTTTTCCACGTTTCAACCCATATTCTGTCCACAGCCAATATAGCGCGCGGTCTGCGGACTGCCACTGATCCTCATCGATCGTACGAGGCAAAAAGCGCTTAATGTTGGTGCCTTCGGGTGTGACGCCGCCGCCGATCATTTCCGCTATCGATCCTGTCACCACGACAGCAGGTTGATCCGGGTCCAATGTCCCATGGGCGCGCCGCATGGCCTGTTCGGTGCCATGCTGGCCGAGCTCTTCTTCGCCCAGGCCAGTGACCACGATCGGCAATTCATGGGGCGGCAAAGCGTCCGTGTAGTGCAAAACGGATGTGACGGGCAGGTTTTCACAGCCGACAGGTCCGTCAATAATCACTTGCAGACCCTTCACCGCCGTGAAGACATACACGGACCCCCAGTATCCTCCGGCCCGGTCGTGGTCTAAGACTAGCATCCAACAGCCTCCTCAAGCCCCTTTTCGGCAGGCGCAGCCCGCCGAGCCTTCTTTTGAGCTTGCGGTTTGGGTTCGGTCGGCGGGGTCTCCCATACACCCGCCGCAAATCCATCGCCCACGCCCTCGAAAAACGCCTTCATGTCCGCAAAGCGATCGCGGTTTGCCATCGCCGCATTGATGACTTGGGCAAGCGATCCGGCTCCCGCCGGTCCCATCAGCGGCCGCGCAGAAATGAGGTTCGTGAAGTAAAGGGCCGGCGTTGCCTTTTCTTTGGCTTTTTGAACAACGGGTGTCGTACCAATCGCCAGATCGGGTTCAAATTCCTCAAAGGCCGCCAAGTCTTGTTCTAAAGAAGCACGATATTGCACGTGCACACCTTTTTGTTCCAGCCAATCGCGGTCCACTTCGGACCAGACCGTGCGCGGACATGCGGTGCCCACGTACCGAACGTCCGCGCCGCTTTCAATAAGAAGACGGGCTACCAATAGCTCCGACCCTTCATAACCGGACAGCGTGATCCGCCCCCGGATGGCTGCGTTTGACAACGCGCCGTCAATGGCTGTCAGTATTCTGTCTTTTACGCCGTCGGTGACCTTTTGGGCGACGCCACATGTGTCCCCGATGCGGTCGAGCCAGGCGGCTGTGCCGTCCCTGCCGACAGGGGCTGAGCCAACGATTGGGCGCCCTGCGCTTTCGAACTCGCGGAATACCGACGTATAAAATGGGTGAATAGCGGCCACAACCGTGCTGTCCAACGCACTGTACAATTCTCTCCACTCGCGGGTTGGGACGGTCGGTCCAACGGCCAGCCCCATGGGTTCCAACATCATTCCGATGCCCATGGGGTCGGCCGGAAAAACCTCTCCGACCAAAGCGACGGTCGGACGACTCTCTACGCCTTCTCGCGGCGCCTGTACGGGCCCTTGTTCCACTTCTTCTCGGGCATAAGCGAGCATGGCACCACTTAAGACATCTTTTGCTTCCGCATGGGTGGGTACACCGAAGCCCGGGACATCAATGCCTATAATCCGCACACCATCAATTTCTTTGGGGAGAAGTTTTAGGGGGACGCCCGAGGCTGTCGGCACGCAGAGATTGGTTACGACGATCGCGTCATATAATTCAGGATCCGCAAGGTCGTAAACCGCCTCGCGAATGTCTTCAAAGAGTTTCCCCGTAACCAGAGTCTCCGAGTTGAAGGGCACATATCCGACGGTACGGCGCGCACCATAGAAGTGCGATGTAAACGTCAATCCGTAAACGCAACAGGCCGAGCCGCTAAGAATAGTGGCCGTGCGCCGCATTCTGAGCCCCACTCTCAATGAACCAAACGCTGGGCACATGCTTTGGGGCTGGTCGTGCGGGCCCACCGGATAGTCTTTCGCATACTGGTCCAACGCCTCGCTCTTTCCCGCAGCTTCAGCGGCGCGGCGCAGTTCTTCCTTGCCAGCGTGACAAGACACTTCCTTCGTGTTCACCGACAGAGCGCCGGTTCGTACGTCCTCGGTCTGCGGAACACTCGCCGCTTCCGCCTCGCCAGACTCAGCGGTTGGTTCAATTCCCGAACCTGAAACCTCTCGTTTTTGCGTGCCCACCTTCGTCATCTGCCTACGTTATCTGCCTACGTTCTCATTCTGCTTCCAAGCGATCCGCTATACGGAATCGTAAATCACCTCTAAGGACGCCTTTTCGACAACTTTGCCTCCACACATATCCGCCATCGTCGCAGGCTCTAGCTGAACGCCGCGGCCAACTTCTTCACCCTTGAACAGATCCAATAGTTGGTCCTGGCTCAACGGCTGCGGATGTTCCGGCACAGCTTCAGCCACATTGACCGCAAGCTGTTCAAAAAGAGCTGCCCACTGACTTCCCGGCTTGCCGACGATTTCATAATTCGCGCTCTTGCGCCGAATGTCATCGTCAGCGGGAATTGCAGACAAAATGGGAATGCCGACCGAGTCAGCAAATGCTTGGGCTTCTCCGGTGCCGTCGTCCTTATTGACGACCATTCCCGCCACTCCGACGTTGCCCCCCAGTTTCTGGAAGTAGTCCACGGCGGAACATACATTGTTCGCGACGTATAAGGACTGAAGATCGTTGGAACCGACTACAATTACTTTTTGGCACATATCCCGAGCAATCGGCAGACCAAACCCTCCGCACACGACATCACCAAGAAAATCCAAAAGAACATAGTCGAAGGACCAATCGTGAAACCCAAGCTTTTCAAGTAGCTCGAACCCATGAATGATCCCGCGTCCGCCGCAGCCACGTCCGACTTCAGGCCCCCCAAGTTCCATCGCGAATACACCGTCGCGCTTGAAACACACATCTTCGATTCCCACTTCGTCTCCAGCAGACTTCATCTTGGAGGACGTTTCGATAATGGTCGGACAGGCCTTGCCTCCGAACAAAAGAGAAGTGGTATCGCTCTTGGGATCGCAGCCGATAAGCAAGACCCGCTTGCCAAGCTGGGCCATCATGTAGGACAGGTTTGCAAGCGTGAAGCTCTTTCCAATGCCGCCCTTGCCGTAGATAGCAATGACTTGTGTCTTACTTGTGGGCTCTCCAGAAGGTACGGGCTCCGGACCTTCTTTTGACGCCTCGGCTCTTAGTCGTTCGGTATACTGTACATCAATGTTCATAGTTTTGGACCTAGCCCTTAACCGTTCGCGTTCCAATCAATAACCATTTTTAGACATGAGGGATCGTTGAAAGCGGCGTCATACGCACTCTCGATGCTGTCAGGCGTTCGCCTGTGCGTGATCAAGCCGTCCAAAGATAGCCTTCCGCTCTTAACTAACTCCGTTACGGCGGTCAGATCTGATTCCTTCCATTCCGCTGCAACACGAATCCTGGCTTCGCGCATGAACGCGGGCGCAAATGAAAAGGCCAGTTGGTTCTTATAGAACCCCGCCAGCACGATCTCACCACCGGGCGCCAATCGCGAAACGAGTGAATCGAGAATGCTCGAATCGCCGCTTACGTCATAAACCGATTCATAGTCCTTACGGGGATCATCGTCCGGATGGAGCACTCGGTATCCCTGTCCTCCCTCCATTCTTAGATCTTGCGTTTCCCAAACAACCGGATTACCTCCGGCCAAAACTGCCAACCTTGCGAGCAGACGCCCCAAGACCCCGTGTCCAACGATGAGTTCAGGCGAGCGTCCCGCCGATCTCGACATGGAATGATAAGCCGTCGCGGCAAGAGCAAAGAGTACAGAGTTTTGGGTCCCGGCTTCGGCGAGGGGAACCACACGTTTGCTGGGAACAACAACACGAGAAGCCGATCCACCAAACAAGCCCCGCAAGCCCCGATAGCAATCAGCACCCGGGACAAATACGGTCTCACCCACTTTCCGCTCCGCCATTGGTCCGGCATCGCTAATGACGCCCACGGACTCGTATCCAGGCACAAGAGGATAGCCCATGCCGGGGAATGGCGGCATGTCCCCTGAACACAGGAGCCTCTCCGTCCCTGTGCTGATCCCGCTCCAGCGGATATCGACAAGAACATCATCCTCTCCCGGATCTTTCAGCTCAACTTGATCTAATCCGAGCGTGTTCGGCGAATGGACGATTACAGCTCTTGCATCGATCGAACTGCCAGAGCGTGTAGGAGCGGTCATGTGTTCTGCCATAATGGTGTAACTGTAGCTTTACACTGTTTTATGTCAAGCAAATTAGACACTCGATGACGGTTTTCTACGACCGATCACTACCTGAGTGAGCAAGGGAATGTTTGTGGGAAGCGCTCTGACTTCGGCGAATCCAGCCTCTTTCAGCAGGGCTGTGATCTCGTCGACCGAACGGGGCCGACCCTGGCCCATTGCTAAAAGGTAGATGCCGAAATAGGTGTCCACTTGCGGCGTACCGCGTGGGAATCCGGCCATGGGTTCTGCGATCAGCAAGACCCCACCAGGCTCCAGCGCCGCATGAGCTTTCTGCAGAAGCCCCGATACCGCCTCGTCATTGTGGTCGTGAAGAACACGCACCAAAGTTATCAGGTCGGCCCCCGATGGCAGTGGGTCGGCAAAGATGTCACCATCGACCGCTTCCGCCGATCCGTCTGCATTTTGCTGCCGAATCCGCTCGCGGGCCAAGGCCGCAACAGGGGGTAGATCAACTACTTTGGCTTTTAGGCGCGGCGCATGCTGCAGTGCCGCTACCGTGAATGCACCGTCCCCGCCGCCGAGATCTAGCAGCACTTTGTGGTGTTCGAAAGAGTAAGCCGAGAAGATCTCCCTGGAAACAAACGGTTGGGTGGCCGACATCAGCGCACTATACCGGGCATATTGGGAAGACGAATCGCACGTCGCGGATTGACGATTGCCCCGAGCCGCATAGGACCAATAGTTCGCAAGGTTCGTCTTCGACCCAAATGCTTTCACTAGTTGCTCAGGGTCGGCCAAATCGGCGTATAGCAGGGCATGATGCTTTATCATTGCCAGTACGCCCGGGTTGCCTAAGAGCGCAGCACCTTGTTGACCAAGCGTGAATCGGTCTTCACCACACGGTTCGATCAATTTAAGCGCGCAGGCTGCCCGGATAACCGTGCGCAGCGGCGTTTCAGGTATTGACAGCAATGCTGACAGCTCGGCCGTTGTCTTGGGCTCGTCCTCCAATCGCGCCAATAAGTCTGTTTGTACACAGAACGCGAGCGTCTGAGAGTAAACGAAACCCGCAGAGAGATCGAAGAGCGTGCGCGCCTGCTTGCGCGCGACACCGCGCGTCAGTAGAAATGAGCTGGCCCTTCGCTGAAAATCGGAACTGGCCAGCAAACGATTTCTAAACAGCAGCCATTTCTCTCGAAGCCGAGTTCTTAAAGGTGCTCCGCTCTTGTCCATACCCCGTCGATGGCAAACGCCACACAAAAATGCGACTTTCTTCGAATGCGCCTTGTTACTAGGCAGCGCGCTGGGCGAGCCCCTTGGGAAGAAACCGCTGCGATTCCTCAACGATCAGCTGGCGGAGAGCCGTTTCGCCTGGACATGTGGGGATCGATGCCAGCCCTTCAGCAAGAAGATCTTTTAGCTTTGTGACTGCGCCATCCAGTCCCAGCTCGCGCACAGCGCTTGGCCGATTATGCCGTTCATCCTGACCGGTGGGCTTGCCAGAAACCTCGGGCTCCAATGTTACATCCCAGATGTCGTCCGCGACTTGATAGGCTTCGCCAATACACTCGCCGAGTTTCTTCCAAGGTTCCGGATCTACCCCACTCGCTTGAGCCCCCAACACAGTGGCCGCCACAAATAATGAACCGGTTTTAGCCTGCTGATAGTCGGTGAGCGGCGTCGCCGACTCCAGTTCCCAAGCCTGACCCGCCACGATGCCTCTCGGCGCCCCTACCGACCGAGCCACCGTCAGGGCCATTGCAGCATGACGTCGTGGTGCCAATGCCGCTGAGTGGGCCAGCGTTTCAAACGCCAAAACAATCAGCGCATCGCCAACAAGCACCGCTGCCGGTTCGCCGAATTCCACATGAAGTGACGGCTTGCCACGCCTGGTGGCGGCATCATCAAAACACGGGAGATCATCATGCACCAGAGAGGCGCAATGCAGCAGCTCGATCGAGACCGCAGCACCCTCAGCCAGTGTTGTATCCTTTTCGCAAGCGGCGGCAATGGCGAGACACAATTTTGGCCGCACGCGCGCACCACCGGGGAAAACCGCATATTTCAAAGCTTTACCCAAGATGCCCGGGCATGGGGCGGACGAGGCTGACTCCAAAACTCGCGCTAAGCGTCCTTCAATTCTTCCACCGAGATCCAAGTCTTTTCTCATGATCTTTTACTGTAAAGTTTTGTTGACATACCGTAGTGTCAATTAGAAGTGACGCGAAGTCAATGCTCAATTCGGACCAAGTGCCGAATCGGCTGGAACAGGGGAATATCTTGCAAAAAGAAAGGATTATCGTCGTAGGTGCCGGGGTGGGAGGGTTGGTCAGCGCCCTTCTGCTCGCAAATCGGGGATTCGAGGTCACGATTCTCGAGAAAGAAGAGGCATCCGGTGGAAAGCTGCGCGCACAAGAAGTCGGAGGCGCTCATATAGATGCGGGACCCACAGTATTCACAATGAGGTGGGTTTTTGAAGAGATCTTCGATGCGTGTGGTCTGCGTTTAGACGATCACCTTCAGCTCAAGAAGGCCGGTAAGATTGCGCGCCATTTCTGGACGACAGAAGACTATCTTGATCTCTACGCAGATAAAGAACGTTCAGCGGAAGCCATCGGGGAGTTTGCCGGCCGTGGTGAAGCCCAGGCGTTTCGCCGGTTTGCGGATGAAGCCGAGCGCATGTACATTACGCTGAGAGACACTTTCCTGACAGCGCAACGCCCCACCCCCATATCTCTTGCCAAAGGGTCGGGCCTTGGCGGGCTATCGGATCTGGTTGCGATCAGGCCGTTTGACACGATGTGGCGCTCTCTCAGCACCAATTTTTCTGATCCCCGGCTCCGCCAATTGTTTGGACGTTACGCCACCTATTGCGGCTCCTCACCTTTTTTGGCTCCAGCCACGCTGAACTTGGTTGCCCATGTAGAAAGTGAAGGCGTATGGCTTGTCCAAAATGGAATGCATCAGATCGCTCGCACATTGGAATCGGCATTTGCTCGCAGTGATGGCACAATTCGGCACGGTGAACGCGTCCGTTCAATCAACGTGGCAAGGGGACGCGCAAACGGGGTCACCCTTGATTCCGGAGAAACACTGCCCGCCGATTTCATTGTCGCAAATGCCGATGCGGCCGCGATTGCCTGCGGAGAATTTGGCAGGGACGCAAAGATTGCCGTGCCTCGGGTCCTTAGACGCGAGCGCTCACTGTCCGCCGTCACCTGGACACTACTCGCCCGTGCTCAGGGGGCTCCGCTTTTAAGACACAACGTTTTCTTTTCGAGCGACTATAAGAGGGAGTTCGAAGAATTGATTGGCGCGCGCAAGGTTGCAACGGACCCAACCGTCTATGTCTGTGCGCAAGATCGAGCAGACATGGATGAGGATTTAGGAGAAAACACAGAACGTTTATTGGTGTTGATTAATGCGCCCCCGGATGGAGACGCGAATTCATTCGAAGAGGGAGAGGTAGAAAGATGCAAAGAGCGAGCATTCAATACGATGGAACGCTGCGGTCTGAAACTGACTTACACACCTCAGGAGTGCACTATCACTACCCCGACGGATTTCCATTACCTGTTTCCCGCCACAGGGGGCGCTTTGTACGGCCGGGCCTCTCACGGATGGCGGGCAACATTCCAACGCCCCGCGGCTCGAACAAGGCTGAGAGGACTCTATCTCGCGGGGGGCAGCACCCATCCGGGTCCGGGAGTGCCCATGGCCGCCCTGTCGGGACGTCTCGCCGCGGACGCGATCGTTCAGGACCTGGCTTCGACGTCCCGGTAGCGGATCAAGGCTACGTTTGGTGGTACGTAGATGCTTTGAGTGAAGATGGCACGGAAGGGCTGACCATCATCGCTTTCATCGGCAGCGTGTTTTCGCCGTACTACGCCTGGAACAGAAAACGGGGATCCAATGACCCCTTCAATCATTGCGCGATCAACGTTGCGATCTACAGCAAAAAGAAAAACACATGGGCGATGACCGAACGCAGTCACAAAGCACTGTTCAGAACAGCCAGCGAGTTTGTGGTGGGCTCCAGTAATCTGGAATGGTCTCAAGGTGAGTTGTGCATAGATCTTGACGAGTTCGCATCGCCGATACCGACAAAAATACGAGGACGTGTTCGGCTCATTCCAGATGCGACCTTCGATACCCAATTCAGTCTTCACCCAGGAGATGAACACTTTTGGTGGCCGATTGCGCCGATCGCGTCCGTTGAAGTGACCATGTCCAATCCCGCAATGTCTTGGTCCGGACACGGATACCTTGACTCGAATTGGGGAGAAGCGCCGCTCGAAAACACGTTCCGAGGTTGGAACTGGTCACGCGCTCGCAAAGATGCGGGCGCCGCTATCACCTATGATACCGTTGCGCGCGACGGGCTGAACCGAAGCCTCGCACTTGAATTTGAAGACTCGGGACACCTCAATGACTTCACGCACCCCGGTCTTGTTCCGCTGCCTGGCACATTATGGCGCGTACCGCGCCTTGCTCCATGTGATACGGGCAAGACCCCGCTCGTGCGAAGATCTTTCGAGGACACACCCTTTTATACCCGATCTCAGGTTCTGACACATATTTCGGGAATGGAAGTTAGCGCCGTGCACGAAAGTCTGTCCCTTGACCGATTCCGCCAGCGGTGGGTCCAACTGCTATTGCCCTTCAGGATGCCGCGCGTTTGGTGGTGACACTGTTTCTGTCGACTGTTCGCTCATTTGCGACTTTTTCTTCTCCTTGTCCTCGCGAATCGATTTGCGTACGGACAGCAGCTCCCGGATCGCAAACGCCAGGACTACGCCGTACACGAATATCATCTCCACCATCGCTGCTTGGCCCCATTCCACGGTGCTGCACTCCTATTTTGTATCCTGCTTCTGGAACTTCAATGACCCTATGCCGTTGAGGTAAATCTCGAACGTTCGAGTACTTTGTTCTTACCGTAAACCAGATCCCATAGGCCGCGAGTAGAACGAGAAATCCCGACAAATCAAAAAGGGTGAGTACGCTCGAGCCGTTAAACGCAAAGAAAATGAATGACGTCTTCAATCCAATCCAAATCAGAATCGCGTACATGAAGGGCCGTACATTACGGCCCAGTGCGTCCAGCGAAGATCTAGGAGCGACGGTCTCTAATAGCTCAGTCGATGCTGACCAGTGCTTTTGAATGCGTCGGCGATGGACGTGCGCCCAGGTCAGCAATAGTCCGCTCGTCGACAAGAACGCCAATCCGAGCCAATATTTCATAAGGGCCTCGCTGACACTTAGCGATCGTATTAAGTTGTCCGGTCAGCATATCTGCGGCGTTCGTCTTGCTCAAGGCGAATGAACAGGTCCAAGACCCAAAGCAAGCGGTCCGAATAGGAGGGTTGATCAGGCCCGGCAGCTGGTCTCACGGCCTCCACTAAAAAACTCGTCTGTCTCAAAGGCGGCGACACGTCGGCCTTTTTGGGAACCAGCACCTCCCTCAGGGACCGTGCAAGCAAGACCAATTTACGCGATCGCGAGACGACCGCTCGCGTCGTCACAGAACTCAAGCCGAGCCTACGCAATTCGTTGCCAATTTCCGCATAGAGAAACCGAGCCGCGAATATGCTGGGCCGGCACACTCTAGGCAATCGAGAGATACCAGCCTCGGACTTTTGATAGAGTCCATCCGCTGTATTGAGCAGTCTTTCGATAACACGGCCCAGAGCCGGGGAATGGGTCGGCGCCTCCAGCCACCGGTCAGGGTCCAGACCCTCTTCTTTCATCCAGGAACGGGGCAAATAGAGCCTGCCCGCTCGTGCATCTTCCCCCACATCGCGTGCAATGTTGGTGAGTTGCATGGCAACTCCTAGATCACACGCGCGCGCAATCATTGACGGTTCGCGCGACCCCATCAGTACACTCATCATGGCTCCGACGGCGCCAGCGACCCGCGCCGCGTAGTCAAATAGTTCTTCGATCGTTTCATACCGACGGCCCTGCGCATCCCATTCCAAGCCCTCGATGAGAGCTTCCGGCAGTTCCTGCGGCAGCTGATACGACGTGACAACTTGAGCAAGTGCCCTATCTTCCGGCTGCGCCAGTGGAGCGCCCTGATAGATTAGATCGAGACGGTGCCGCAATGAGGTGATCGCCGAATGACCGCGCCCTGACACATCGACTTCGTCGTCCGACAGCCGGCAAAATGCGTATAGGATACAAGCCGGGTCCCCCACGCTTTTGGGAAGGAGCAGCGACGCCATGTGAAAGGTCTTAGACCCGTGCTCAATCATCTTCTTGCAGTGAGCGACGTCGCGTTGGTGGGAGACCCTGTCTTTAGTTGGTAATTCTTGCATCTGGGACGACCTTATCTAATACACGAGCAGAAGACAGAACGCCGGGTAATCCGGCGCCTGGGTGAGTGCCCGCGCCAACAAAATAGAGATGTTCCAAGTCTTCACTTTTGTTGTGAGGACGGAACCAGGCACTTTGAGTGAGAATGGGCTCCAAACCGAAAGCCGCGCCCTGGTAAGCATTGAGGCGCGTTTCGAAGTCTTTGGGGGTCATTATCCGAGATGTGACTATGTTTTGCTCTAAGTCAGGGAGCAGAGTTTGTTCCAATCGCTGTGCCACTGATTTCCGATATGCCTCGCCCGTTTGGCTCCAGTCGGTGTCACCACCCAAGTTGGGAACTGGTGACAATACATAAAACGCATCACAACCCTCAGGCGCCAAGGACGGATCTGTGGCCGTCGGCCGGTGAAGATACAAGCTGAAGTCGTCCGCCAGTTTCTTTCTGTCAAATATGTCCTTCAGCAATTCCTCGTAGCGCGGGCCCAGGAGGATCGTGTGATGATCAACATCTGGATAAGTGCGCTTGGTACCGAAGTACCAGACAAACAGTCCCATCGAGTAACTGGATCTCTCAAGGCGTCCGTTAGACCACCTGCGCCGTTCCGATGGCGCTAAAAGGTTTTTGTACGTCCAAGCGGAATCAGCATTTGAAACAACAATGTCGGCGGGAATCTCGCGTCCATTCACCAGCCTTACACCTGCTGCCCGGCCGTTCTCGACACGAATGCGTTCTACTTCGGCATTGCAATGCACCTCACCGCCTTGACCTTCAATTAAGCCCACAAGTCCGCTTACCAAGCTTCCGGTGCCGCCCATTGCGAAGTGCACGCCCCACTTCCTCTCCAAGAACGCAATCAAGGCGTAAACTGCCGTGGCGGTAAATGGATTGCCGCCTATGAGCAACGGGTGAAAGCTGAGTACGATACGCAAACGAGGGTCACGTACATAACTCGAAACCAAGCCATGGACCGACCGATACCCGCTCAATCGAAGCAGATCCGGCAAGACACGCGCCATATCCATAAACGATGTGAACGGAACATCTCCCAGTTTTTCGAACCCCGTCCGGTAGATGGCTTCGCTCTTCTTCATAAAGCGTTCGTAACCGGCCACGTCTGCGGGCGCGAACCGCGAAACCTCAGCACGCATTTCGCCGGGATCTTCGCTACAGTGGAAATAGTCGCCATTGTCGAACTGAATGCGATAAAATGGCGACATCCGTTCGAGCGTCACATCTTCTTCCATACGCCGTCCGCACAATTGCCAGAGTTCCTCAAATAGAAAGGGAGCCGTTACGATCGTGGGGCCCGCGTCGAAGGTGAAGCCGTCTTGGCGAAACACGTAGGCCCGGCCCCCCGGGGCATCGAGCTTTTCGAACACCGACACCCGGTATCCTCTGGCGCCCAACCTGACCGCGGCCGCCAATCCTCCAAAACCACTCCCGATGACAACGGCGTGGGGTCGGTCAGCATTCGCGCTTTCGGCGTAGTTTCCAGTCTGTGTTCGTGTCAACATAAGTTGACATCTAAAACTGTTAATGCCCGTATGGCAAGCGGTGAACGTAACTAGAACGAAATTGGACCATATTGTGTGGACTATGTCCGCATCATGACCAAACCAGAACGTTTGCGGAACACACGCGTTAGTCTCTAAATTCGTCTATCATTCTTCTTACCCGTTTTACGCCCAGAGCAATGAACAGAGCGACGAACGGAATACTCAATCCCACCACAACATCGGTGTTCAAATCGATCCCGGCACTTTGAAGACCCTTCGCTGCATATCCGACGAGGCCGACCACGTAATAAGTTATTGCGGCGACGGACAAACCTTCGACGGTTTGTTGAAGCCGTAACTGCAGTTTGGCTCTGCGATCGAGTGATTCGAGCATCGCCTGGTTTTGGCGTTCGTGGGTAATGTCCACCCGGGTGGACAAGAGTTGGGTTGCGCGCGCCACGCCCTCCGACAGCAAGGTTTGGCGTGATGCGACGGTCAAGCACGTATTCATCGCTGGGGCCAATCGGCGCTCAGTAAACTCCTTGAGGGTTTGCAAGCCTTCTATTCTCTCTTCGCGCAATTCATCGATTCTACGCTGTACAAGCTCGTAGTAGGCAGAGGCCGCATTGAAGCGATAGCGGTTATCCGAATAGCGACTTTCAATTGAGGCGGCCAACTTGGTTAGGCGATCCAACAAGATGGGTTCATCCGCATCACTTGCGGTAGCCATGGTCGTCGAGATTTGGGCCAATTCCCGCTCACTCTGGGTCAGGAAAGGCGTCAGCTCTCTTGCAACTGGAAATGCCAAAAGCGCCATGATGCGATATGTGTCGATCTCAAGCAGACGCTGCATCATGCGTCCTGCCTGCCAAGGGGTCATTTTGTGATCGACCATGAGCAGCCGGCTAAAACCATCGCCGTGTATGCGAAAGTCCGTTAGAGCCGTTGCTGACCCTCCGGATATCTTGGAGCCGATGAGTACGTTGCCGGCGAAGAATCGCTTACTGAGTTCTTCGTGGTCTGTGTATGCTTTGGAATCAGGGACAAACGCAGCGTGAGCCGCCAACATCGTTTGACCAGGAAGAGATGAAATCCAGTCGCCCGGCAAGCGTTCGACGACTGGTTCCGCAAACGGACCATCGCCTTCGATGGAGGAAAAAAAGGTGTATCGAGAGAACTCCGTATGCCGTTCCCACTTTACCCGAAAGCTGCCTAAGTCCGCGCTGTAGTGGTTGCTCTCCATACTCGGCGGCGGCGCACTGAATCTGTTCGCGAGATCGCTGACGGGTTGCCAAATTTGTTCGCGTGCGGTCGAACCCGAGAACAGAACGAGGTAGGAGGCCTGAGTTGGCGCCGTAATCGCTTCGGGCGGGCGTGAATGGACTTCGTCGTTGAGCAAAAATCGCTGAGGGTGATACTCCGGAAGGGTCGGTGGGTGGGCGTCCGCCATCTCCATATGGGCTACCTCGTCAAGATCTTACAGATTGGGAGTCTACAGACAATCGCAGATTGTGACAACGGATCGTGCAGTGTTATTTTCCGTTTGCTACGGAGCGCTACATCCGTTCCTTGATTAACGCTGCGATTCTTTTTGGATCTTCTTCGTGGGCAAGATGACCAAGCCCGTCTAAATCGATGATCTCTGCATGAGGAAGCAAAGTTCCGATTTCTCTCGCAACGTGAGGCGAGACTGCTTTGTCCTCGGCGCCCGCCATCAAAGTGAGCGGAGTATTCAATTCCGCGAGACGCGCCTTTAATCTCACCAAATCCCAGTTTGCCATCATCGAAAGTGCACCCGCCACATGACGCGGATCCCGCAGCAACCGACAATAGAGATCGAGATCGTCGTCGTCCAACTTGGAGCCGGTCGAGTCTATTAGTTTTCTAACGCGCTCCGGACGCCCGGCTCTCAAAGCGAACAAATGGGGCGCAAAGGGATTGAGGAACAGCATCTTTGCCATTGACGGATAAAGGTGCTTGGCGACTCCTTCAAAAGGCAGCAATGCCGCGTTAATCCCAAACGTTCTCTGTGGGCTGATGGCTTGGTCGAGACACATTTGCAGCAGGACTGCGGCACCTGCCGAGTGCCCGACGGCTTCCCGCGGCGCCATACCCAAATGATCCAGCAGACCAGCCAACGCGTTGGCCACATGAGGCAGAGTCGGACGAAAGCGCGCAGGCGCGCGCGTATAGCCATGTCCCGGCAAATCCGGCATGACAACGGTTAAGTCGTTTTGAAGAAGGTTGGATAAATGACGCCAAGAGTGGGTCGAAGCACCGGTTCCGTGCACCAATAAAACGCAAGGCCCCTCTCCCATGACTTGTATGTGCCAGCGAATCCCGTTGTGAACGACAAAACGGCTTGCCGATCGGTGAGGCCAATCCCCATCGATGTGCAGATGACTGGCTTGAGTATTCTCAATCAACTGACGAGTACCTCTCCTACGTGTCGCCGCGCGGCACGCCTCCTTTGTTTTGCCTCGACGCAGATCTGACAACTGCAGACAGTCCTTTTGCATCGGCATAGGGCAGCGGAACGTGTTTGGCGCCCATTGCTTGCGCGAGCTTTGCCGCAAAAGGCTCTGCACGGATTGCCGTGTCGATGAGCACGGCTGAAAAGCCTTCGGCCCTTATCAGCCCACCGGCGGTCAAGGCATCCTTCTCGGCTTCTCCGCGATTGGCATTACCGGACAGTGCGATGTTCGCCCGTCCATCTGTCAGCAATATAATGACCGGAGTTCGGCCGCCCGTTCGTTCCGATACGCTCACTTGGTGAGCGAGCTGAAGCGCGCTCGCTAGCGGCGTCCCGCCCCCGGCCGGCATGCCTGCCAGGTTTCGCTTCGCCCGGACAAGAGACCGTGTTGGAGGCAACAAGAGATCCGCGTTCCGGTCACGAAATGCAATCAGCGCCACTTGGTCACGGCGCAAATACGCCTCACCGAGAAGAAGTTCAACCGCCCCTTTAGCTTCGCTCAACCGCTGCAATGCCGCGGACCCAGACGCATCAACAACGATAATGATCGTGCTTTCTCGTTTCTGTTGGAACTTGGTGATGCGGAAATCCTCAGGATGAATACGCAATCCTTTCAGCTCGTCGCCTCTCCCGGCTTCGAGCTTTCTCAGTTTCTGCCAAGGTGCAGCCGCCCGGAGCGTTTCACAAACGTTCAGCCGCTGCCCCCGGCGCAAATCGCCCTGGCGGGCACCGATCGGCCGTCCCCGGTTAGGGGATCGCTGCTTGGCGCCCATCCGGCCCATTCTTCCTGTCGAGGGCGCTGACGCTCGGGTTTGGAGAAGCGACAAAAGGTCTTTAGGAATAGCGGATTGGGTCGCATCCATCAGTATATCCGTTATGGTATCATTCTCGGAGACGTCTTGATTTGTTTGCGGATCATCGCCACGAGGATTCTCGGCCGGATCGGGAGGCGGCGGCGCCGGGGCTTCGGGAAGTGCCTGGGCGCGAGGCGCCAACACCAATCGGGATGCAGTAATCAGATCCTCTTTCGTCACTTCATTTCGACCATCTAACGCTGCCGAGGAACGGGCCGCCCGGAGCGCAAACGAAGGAGCTCGTGTCGACCCGATCGCAAGATCTCCGCAGATCTTACAAATCGCCACTGTCTGCTCTTCGCCAAGATGTACTTCTCCGAGTTGCTGACGTGCTCGGCGCACACCGTCAAACCCTTCACCCACAGCGCTTAAATCTTGATAGCGCAGCGCACTTAAATCCATGTGGAAGGCCAGTCTGTCCAGGAGGGCGGGTGGTGGCGATTCATCGAACCCTTCAGATTCGTCGAGCAATACGACACCAAAGACGGCGGAAGACTTTTCCGTCAGCCCGTCGCGCTCCAATGCGACATAGCCCCTGTCCAGCACACCTGAAACTCGGGCGGCAACCGCCTTTTCCATGCGTTCCGCCATCGGAATAACGAGTACTCCGCCATCCACCTCTGCGAGAATTCCTCTTTCCAAGACCAGCTCACCCGTTCTTAGGGTAGCAGCTAAGTCGATACCTCCGAGCAAACGCTCGTCTTGAATGTGTGCAGGCATTCTTCGGAAAGGGGTACCAGGCGCCAGCAGAGACCTCAGCATCGCTAGCCATGCATCACATGCCGGTCCCGGCCGTGCATGAACCGAGATTCCACCGAGCCCCGCCGGATCGACCGCGAAGAGGTGGGCAGCTGTTATGCAATCTTCCCAGCCGGCCTCGTCCGGAGGGCTGGCGCCGGGCCATGCGTCGGGGTCAAAAAGAGCGAAGTCTGTCACGGAGCCAGCAGTTCGTCCACGGCGCGCTCCACGCGCACGGACGAGCCCGCCTCATCAAGAGGATCGCGTCTCAATCGGTGACGCAGCGCAGGCAGCGCAATCTGTCTGACGTGATCAATTTCGACTTCCGAGTGTCCTTCCAGCGCTGCGACGGCGCGCGCCGCCCTTATAACGGTCAACTCACCACGCAGGCCATCGGTTCCCAGCGACACACACAATTGGGCCACGAGGCGCAACACTTGGTCGGGCACCTCAACTTCCTCCAATTTGGACGAGGCATCTACAATCTGTCGGCGGATCTTTTGATCACGACGCTTCCACTTCTTTAGGAATTCCTTTGGATCGCGTTCGTACGCGTCCCGCCTCTTTACAACTTCGATCCTCGTTTCCAGATCGTCGGGCGTCTTTACGTCTACGGACAAACCAAATCGGTCAAGGAGTTGGGGTCTAAGATCGCCCTCTTCCGGATTACCACTTCCGACAAGCACAAAGCGCGCAGGGTGCCGAACGCTCAGCCCTTCCCGTTCAACGACGTTTTCGCCCGTCGCCGCAACATCGAGCAGCAGGTCGACGAGATGGTCCTCAAGCAAATTCACCTCGTCGATATATAGAAATCCACGATTGGCATTTGCCAACAGGCCAGGCTCAAAGGATTTTTCGCCATGACTTAAGGCCCGCTCTAAATTCAACGCCCCGATCACGCGGTCCTCGGTTACGCCGAGCGGCATATCAACGACAGGAACGCGCCGCTTTTGTGATTTCCTGCTGCCAGTTCCGGTACATACTTGGCAAAGACCTTGCGGCGTGTCCGGAGCACAATTGTAAGAGCAATTGGCAATGACTTCAATCTGAGGCAATAGGGTCGCCAGGGCACGGACGGCGGTTGACTTTCCGGTCCCGCGGTCACCGAAAATCAGCACGCCGCCAATCGTCGGCTCGACTGCAGCAACCAGAAGCGCTTGCTTCATTTCTTCTTGCCCAACAATTGCAGAGAAAGGATACGTACCGTCCATTGAAATCGCGTTCTTCAAAAGCTCTATCGTTATCAATTATACCAAGAACAGGAAAGACCAAACTCGGTTGCGCGCGGGGAAGCGGATGCCCCATTGGTTTTTGAAGCCCTTGTGAGGGCGCAGTTGCAATCGCTAACGCGTTTGATCGCTGTGAAACGTTTCATCATCCAATCGGGCACGCCGTGCCCTGTCATGTGATTGCCTTAAAAACTCCTCGATAATTGCGACTGATCCGTACAATGTTTGTGTAGGAATAGGTCGAACCAAACTCATGCCCGTGTCAGCTTTGACCTGTCGTGCCGATCTCAACTTCAAAATCGGACGTCGATACATTTGATGCTTAACAATGTGACATGTCATCCCCGCAGCTGATACGAAAGAGGTAAGCCGATAATCAGCATGCGGTCTTAGACCGAGAAAGAGATGCCAACTTTGCGTTCACGTCAAAAAAGGAGCTGGTTCGTCGTCTCACTCTACAACAGCGCTCGATCTGGCCTCCGCAGTTTTACGATCAGATCCCGCGGCGCCCTCTCGCGCTGAGATGCGCATGATCCGCGGTCGCCAGACGCCTAACACGACATTTGCGATCGAGATCGCCATGACCACCCACAGTGTGCCCCATTCCATGGCATAGAGTGACTGGAGCGCGTCGGGGGGTGCTTCCCCGTTTGCGATTTTTCTTGCCATAGTGGCGGCATATGCTGCCTTCGCGCTTACGATTGTCAGCACGCCCTTAAACATGAGGATGCCTGACAATGCCTTTATCCAAACCCACCCTCGGTCTTGGAATGGCTTATGAACCATCATCGAAAGCAGACCCGAAATCAGCGCAATCGCAAGCGAGGGGAGCAGCACGTAATTGCTCAGCGCCTGGATCGAATGCCGCAAATCGGCGTACGCCTCAGGCGTTTCCTGAGGCGCGACCACAAGGAGCATCATGTAACAGGCCAGACCGCCGATAAGACCGCCGGCAGCAACTGTATGACATATCTTCAGGGTTTTGCGCATGGTCGGTCCCTTTGGTTGCGGTATGCTCGTCTTATAGCGCACTGTCCTTGATATCGAAAAGGGGCCCGATCGTTGAGCTTTTCGTGGCCCGCAGACATCGCGTGGTTCATTTCTCCCGCCGTCCGGATCGATGCGCTTTTGCCCATTTAGATACAAATCTTAAATGGTCGACCGCTTTGCACGCTTCAGAGAGAAGGCGCCGATCCCGCCCATTGGAGCACCATCAGCGGATGAGCGAGCCGGCCCCGGGTTCACGCGGACATTCTGCGCTGCGCATTCGATCTCGCCCTAAACTGCGCGCGAGTCCGCAGTCTACCGAACAGCGATAAGCGATCAATGAAGAGCTTTCCGACGAGGTGGTCCATTTCATGTTGCAAACACACCGCATCCATTCCGCATAACTCCCGTTCGAAAGTCTTCCCCAACCGATCTTGCGCGCGCACGCGAACTCGCGTCGCCCGAATGATGCTGCTCTTGATATCCGGCAGCGAAAGACAGCTTTCTTCAACGAAGCCCCACGTGTCCTTAAACAGGATTTCCGGATTGATGTAGACCTGTGGATTCGAACGATTCTCTGAGCGATCAATGACCAAAACGGCGCGCCGGTCATCGATTTGCGGCGCCGACAAGGCGATTGCTGTCGTGTCGTAGAGTGTCTCGATAAGATCGTCGACAAGCCGGCCCAGACTTTCATCGAACTCCTTTACGTCTTCCGACTGTAGCCGCAGCCGCTGGTCCGGGTATTCAAGTATTTCCCGCCTCATCACTGCACCGCCTCTTCTTCCGCCGGCCGGGAGAGAGTCAAATGTGATGGGTTGTTATCCCTTCGTTTGCGGATCAACGGGAAGACGGCGGCGATCGTTACGAGAAGCAAGACAATCTCAAGCGTATAGACAGTTATGTAACCGGTCGCGCCAATACTTCCGAGCCAAGCTTGCTCTGGGGAGAAAGTATTGACGAGATCGCGAATTGTACCGCTCAGCGCAATTCCAACGCCTGCCGCTGTCGCTTGCACCGCGCCCCAGGCGCCCAGAGCCAGACCTGCTTGCTCTTTGGGTGCATGCGACATGGTCGCCGTCAGTGTACTGTGCGCGAAGATGGCCGCTCCGAAACCGATAAGAAAGTTGCCAACGAGAAACGCTTCGGACAAGCCGAATGGAGCCGCGAGGATGACGAGCGCGAAAGCGGGCAGTCCAATGAGCGCACCGTGTTGCGCCGTACTATAGGCATTGCTTCCACGCCCCAGAAGATGAGAGGCAAAAACGAAGCCCACCAATCCACCAAGGGCAAACAGAGCCGTCAGCATGGTCGTTGCCGCAACCTCCCAGCCCAACACCTGACCACCGAAAGGTTCGAGCAAAACGTCCGCCATTCCGAAGGCCATGGTGCCGCAACCCACAACGACCAAGCGGCGCACGGTATGCTGGCCCTTACAGAATTGCGTCCAGGATTCCAGGAACGTGGGATCCGGTTGGCTCGGGGCGCGGTTTCGTAACGGCTGCCTCGTTTCCTGTTTCCACATCGCAACCGTATTCAATACAAGACATGCCAGAGCAGCACTTTGAATGACTTGAACCAAGCGCAGCGGATTGAAGTCAGAGAGAGCAATACCAAAGATCACCGCACTAACCATCATGCCGACGAGCAACATGACGTACATCATTCCCACAACCTTCGGGTGGGATTCCGGGGGCGTCAGGTCTGTTGCCAGAGCCAAACCGGCCGTCTGCACGATATGTGCGCCTGCGCCAACAAGGAGGAATGCCAAAGCGGCGGACGAGTAACCCAACCATATAGGAGCCGTATCCGCGTGGCCTTTCCCCGCAAGAACAAGCAGCGCCATGGGCATAATGGCATAGCCCCCGAATTGGCACAGAGTTCCCTTCCAGATGAACGGCACCCGGCGCCACCCCAGTTCGCAGCGATGGGTGTCCGAGCGGTGGCCAATCAATGCGCGAAACGGGGCGAAGAGAAGAGGCAGGGAAATCATAATGCCGACCACGGCGGCCGGCACCCCCATTTCAACGATCATCACTCTGTTCAGAGTCCCGACGAGCAGAACCAAGGTCATGCCCACAGATATCTGAAACAGAGACAGCCTAATCAGCCGACTGAGGGGCAGGTCAGGTGTCGCCAAATCCGCGAATGGCCAATAGCGGGGGCCGAGAGAGTTCCACATCGAAATCATCTGATGTCGGATAGATTTCATTTCCAACCTGCAGAGATCTGCGGCGGCGCCGAGAACCGCACCACGCACATGGTGATGTCAAACTCTTTGCGGCCTTTCTTTGGCTCTAGTCGTCCTTTGTCAACGTAGGCATGCCTAAGAGCGCGGACAAGGGGGCCGGGTTACGATAAAGAAGCGGAAAGCCGAAACTAGAATCCCACGAGCGTTTGGGCTTTGAGAGTGGAGCCATACCAAGCAGGGACGAAAGGGGCGCCGGATTCTTACTGAGTAAAGGCAGCCCAAAACTCGACTTCTTGCCCTTGGGAAACTCCGAGAGAGGTTTCATCCCGAGCATGGACGACAGGGGCGTTGGACTAGAGCTCAACATGCCCATGCCTAAACCCGAAGACAGACTCCATGAAGATTTAAGCAATTCCGTCGACGAAACGAATTTCGTGACAGCCGGAATGCCCAAAAAGTCAGAAAGAGGTGATGGGTCACGAAATGGCGGCGGCTGCAGGATCTCACCTGCATTGCTCCGCATGATGCCCTGGATAGTTTGTGCACGACCAAAGGGAGCACTTGCCACAACAAGCGATTTTCCCTCGTTCAAAAGCCGTAAACACGCAGCCGCGCTTCCGCTTGGTATCATATCGCCTTCAACGGCCGATTGAACTTCCGCTTGGCGATCGCGTTTCGGTTCTGCCGAAACCATACCAATGGTTTCATCACCTTCACCCGGGCTGCTTTGAGGGACGTCGCTGTCGGCAAGTAACTGAGCCTCACTGAACCCGGCGGCTGAAAGCGCTTCAACTGCGGCGCGCGCACTCTGTTGCGACTGATAGATGCCTACAACTCCGGACATACAATCTTCTCCTCGGTCCTTTTGCACGGTCGGACGCTGAGTGCGGCGAGCCGCACTCACACCCCGTATTTATATCGGCTCAGATTGGATCCAATCTGCGAACACCGACGATGGTCAGATCAGCCTCCGCCCTGAATAAAAGCAGTGAACCAATCGGAATTTGATAGCACAGCAAAGTGTACAACAAGTGAGGTTATCGCGACGGCTCCCAAAAACAAGGGCAAGCCGACCGATGGATTAACAACACACCAAAGTCTACCTTGATTCATAACTTAAGCTCCTTTCAGCCGCCCCACGGCGTGAACGCATACACGAGAACGTGGGCAATTAACGATATGAAGAAAAACACACGTGTTCCGTCGATGATGTGTTTGTGGAGTTCTTCGGACTCTTTGATTGTTAGTCCCGTTGGCCAGATCCGGTCTGGATCGTCCAGATCTGCTGTCTGCGTTTCATGGGCCATTGGCTCATCTCCTTTTATTGCAAATGGTCAGCGATACGGTCTGTCGCAATTCAAAGGTTATCGCTCTATTTTTTGACTGTCAAGCTAGCTTGACAAGTTTTATCGTCAATGTGAGTAGACACCCAAATCGCTTGGCGCTCACGTCGGCCCCGACCGAACGCAGCAGACAATTCCAACACGTCTCCCATTTCGATCTCTTCAAGGGACGTCAGGGGCCCCAAAGGCAATACGACCTAACGAACAAATGGTAATAGAGGCGGGCTCCGAAAGGCCGCGCGGGCTGCGAAGAGGTCGCGTGTCGGCAACATCAAATATGTTCAGACTACGAAACAAGAAAAAGCGGAGCGTTGGTTTTCAGGTCTGGCCCATCAAACCAAGTTGGATATCTTCGCCGTCGTCGCGGCATCGGGGAACGGGCCCGCCAACGGCGCACATACTCAGCCTCATCACCTCACGACGTCTGGTTCGTCTTGGGAAGTTTGGTGGAGCCAGGCGGAATCGAACCGCCGACCTCTTGAATGCCATTCAAGCGCTCTCCCAACTGAGCTATGGCCCCTATTGTTGCAATGAACGAACGTTGACCCGAAGGCCAGACTCCGGTCGTTCAACAGCCAGCAATAAAACTCAATCCTCTTTTCCAATGTCGGTGTCGATGATGTCAGACATATCGTCTTCAAACTCGTCATCTTGCTCAAGGAGTTGATCGCTTTCTGCCTCGTCGTCCCCTAAGTCCACATCGCCCGTATCAATATCGATATCAGACTCTTCCATTTCGACGTCGTCGTCTTCCAAGTCGATGTCGTCCTCGTCAAGGGCAGCAGCACGGGCACCCCGGGCATCCGTGGTTTCTTCGTCCGCCTCTTCAAGACTTACGACCTTGTCCTCAGCCTCTTCTGCGACCTCCGCTGCTGTTTCCTCTTTCGGAGGAGCTTCGGTCTCTTTGGGTTCCGGCTTGGTCTTTTTCACTTCCACCGGTGGCGCGATATCGGTCTTTATTTCATACACCGCTTCGCACTTGGGGCACACAATAGGGTTGCGATTCAAGTCATAGAACTTTGTACCGCATTCCCTGCAGATGCGTTTGGTGCCCAATTCTTCTTTTCTGGCCAATGTGTCGCTCGTCTTTTGTGGTCCGATTTGGTTTGCTTTTGGTGGGCAAAATGGCACAACCATACACGCCACCAGCCCTTTTGCCGACCGATTGCAGGTGCAGCGTGGCTTGATATACGATTCAATTAGAAAATCAATTCAAAGCTTTGTCTATTCTTTACTCGCGTTCTTCAAGTCCTTTAACTGGCCAGACAACTGTACCTGGGGACAAATCGATTTCGCACCGGGCGGTCCTGCTGGGTGGATTGAGTACCGGCGAAACGACGATCGATGGGCTTCTCGAAAGTGAGGACGTCTTTGCGACCATTGAGGCCATGCGATGCTTTGGTTGCGCAGTGGAGCGCTCCCATCTCACACATGACACGCCAGGATGGCGTGTACAGGGGCTTGGTGTCGGGGGGTGGCAGGAGCCCAAAGCGGTTCTGAACTTCGGAAATTCGGGAACGGGCGTTCGATTGGTCATGGGGGCAATGGCGACCACCGCCATCACCGCCAGTTTTGCTGGCGATGCCTCGCTCAGTGCGCGTCCGATGGACCGTGTCTTGACGCCGCTGCGTCTGTTTGGCGCTTCATTCATGGGGGCCGGCGACGGGACCCGTCTGCCACTTACGATGATTGGCGCGCCCAAGCCCATGCCTGTCACCTACTCCGTACCTGTACCGTCCGCACAAGTTAAATCAGCGGTTCTCTTTGCGGGCCTGAATGCCCCCGGCAAGACAATCGTTCACGAGTCGGTAAAGACCCGCGACCATACAGAGCGGATGCTGCAAGCGTTCGGGGCGGAACTGGTTGTGGACGAAACCAAAAACGGAGGCCGAACCATTGAACTTTCCGGGTACGCGGAACTCCGCGGACACCATATCAGTGTTCCAGGTGATCCTTCGTCGGCCGCCTTCCTGGTGGCCGCGGCACTGCTCGCTCCAGGGTCTGACCTGCTTGTGAAAAACGTCCTGCTTAATCCGGATCGAACGGGCTTTTATAAGACGGTAAAAGAAATGGGAGCAGACCTCCAGATCCAAGATCAACGGCACGAGAGCGGTGAGTCCGTTGCCGATATCCGTGTGAAACATAGCTCCCTTTCCGCCGTAGACGTGCCCCCTGAACGAGCCCCGTCGATGATCGATGAATACCCCATCTTATCCGTGCTGGCGGCCTGCGCGGACGGAACAACACACATGTCCGGCATCGGTGAGTTGCGTGTCAAAGAAAGTGACCGGTTGTCTGCCATTGCCGATGGACTTGCTGCGTGCGGCGTTCTCGTTGAGGCGGGCGAAGATCATCTCAACGTTACGGGCACGGATGATGTTCACGGGGATTGCACCATCGACTCCCAAATGGATCACCGGGTGGCCATGTCATTTCTCGTGCTTGGCCTCGTCTCGACCAACCCCATTGCTGTGCAAGGGTGCGAAACAATCGCAACGAGCTATCCCTCGTTCGTTGAGACCATGACTCAGATTGGCGCAACGATTCACATGGTGGATGCAGCCTCATGATTATCGCGATCGATGGGACGGCCGCGTCGGGGAAAGGCACACTGGCTAAGCGCATTGCCGCACATTATGGCTTCGCCCATCTGGACACAGGATCCTTGTACCGCGCCGTCGCCTACCGGGTCCTGGAGCGCGGCCTCTCCGCGCCGGAAGAAGAAGAAGCCGCGGCCCTGGCACAGAGCCTGGATCTCGGGTCGATCGATTCCAGCGTTTTGCGAACGCCGGACGTTTCGAGGATGTCATCGGTCGTGGCCGCTTTCGACAAAGTGCGGGCGGCGTTGATCGAACAACAGCGCGGATTTGCTTCCTCTCCGCCCGGTGAACTCAAAGGGGCAGTCCTAGACGGACGGGACATCGGCACGGTTATCTGTCCGGACGCAGACTTAAAGCTCTTCATTGATGCCAAACTTGAAGAGAGGGCGCGTCGGCGCTGGCTCGAAGCCCAAAGCCTCGGCAGTATGGATGGACGCAGCCAAGAGCAGGTGCTCGAAGATCTCCGGGAGCGGGACAAGCGGGACATGTCACGGCCGGTCGCCCCATTGGTGCAGGCTGACGACGCTTACTTGCTAGATACGACTGATTTAGGTATAGAAGCCGCGTTTGAGGCGGCGTGCAAGATAGTGGATCACGTGTTAGGCCCGTATTTGTAGGGTTTATCGCACATTCGCGCGATCTGGAGCCGTCTTGACGCGATTTTCCTCGATGAAACTTTGATGGAAAAACCTGCGGTCCAAACCGCTTTTCAGCGTTGAGGCCGCGCAGTGATTTATTTTTGACAGATCAGTGCGCTGGTCTTTCATTTGTACATTTAATGTAACGCATTTTGAACTAACGCATAGAGACCCTAGAAACCCTAACCCCTGGACCCTTGAGACTTAATAATGGCTGAAACCGATATTCAAATGAACCCGTCCACCGAAGACTTTGCTGCTCTTCTTAATGAATCGATGGGGGAAGAAAACTCCCTCGAAGGCACAGTCGTCAAAGGGCGAGTCATATCGGTTGAGAATGACTTGGCGATCGTCGATGTGGGTCTGAAGACGGAAGGCCGTGTCCCTCTCAAGGAGTTTTCGGTCCCAGGTCAGGAAGTCGAAATTACCGTCGGCGACGACGTAGAGGTTTATCTTGAGCGCGTTGAAAATGCCGCAGGAGAAGCGGTTCTGTCGCGCGAAAAAGCGAGACGAGAGGAGAGTTGGGCGCGGCTTGAGAAGAACTACGAAAATGACGAACATGTGGACGGCGTTATTTTCAGCCGGGTTAAAGGTGGATTTACCGTTGATTTGGGCGGTGCCGTTGCGTTCTTACCCGGCAGCCAAGTCGATATTCGTCCGGTGCGAGACGTCACTCCCCTGATGAATGTCCCCCAGCCGTTCAAAGTTTTAAAAATGGATAAGCGCCGAGGCAATATTGTCGTTTCCCGCCGCGCCGTTCTGGAAGTTACGCGCGAAGCACAACGCTCTGAGCTCGTCGCCAAGCTTAAGGAAGATGACATTATCGAAGGCGTGGTGAAGAACATCACCGATTATGGGGCGTTCGTCGATCTGGGCGGGGTTGATGGCCTCCTTCATGTCACCGACGTCTCATGGCGGCGCATCAACCATCCCAGCGAAGTTCTCAACATCGGGGACACGATCAAAGTCCAGGTGATCAAGATCAATCCGGAGACCCAGCGAATCAGTCTGGGTATGAAGCAATTGGAAAGCGATCCCTGGGACGGCGTCGCGGCCAAGTATCCAATCAACGGCAAGTTTACGGGCCAAATTACAAACATCACCGACTACGGTGCATTCGTCGAACTGGAGCCGGGTGTCGAAGGTCTGGTGCACGTCTCCGAAATGAGCTGGGTTAAAAAGAACGTTCATCCGGGCAAGATCGTTTCCACTTCGCAAGAAGTGGAGGTCATGGTGCTCGAAGTTGACCCTGAGAAGCGCCGTATTTCACTTGGCCTCAAGCAATGCATGGAAAATCCGTGGGAAGACTTTGCACGCTCACATCCGATCGGCAGCAAGATCGAAGGGGAAATCAAGAACATCACCGAGTTTGGTTTGTTTGTCGGCCTGGACGGCGAGGCCGACGGCATGGTGCATCTGTCTGACCTCGATTGGGAGCGCGCCGGCGAAGATGCGGTCAAGGATTATGAAAAAGGTCAGGTCATCACCGCGCAGGTCTTGGATATTGACGTGGAGAAGGAGCGGATCAGCCTGGGTGTGAAACAGCTCTCCGGTGATCCGTATGCGTCCGTCGCAACGATGAAGCGTGGCGACATTGTTACGTGTACTGTTTCGGAGATCCTCTCGAATGGGATCGAAGTCAGCGTCGGCGAAGGAATCAAGACCTTTATCCGAAAGTCGGACCTTTCACGGGACCGCTCGGAGCAACGCCCTGACCGCTTTGCTGTCGGCGACAAAGTCGATGCGCGCGTGACATCCATCGATCCGGGGACACGGCGCATATCGGTTTCGATCAAAGCCCGCGAAGTTGCTGAAGAGAAAGAAGCGGTCGAGCAATATGGCTCTTCGGACTCCGGCGCGACACTCGGCGACATTCTCGGCTCAGCTCTGAAAGATGCGCAAGGCGGCGACGAGAGCGACGACAAGTCGTAATTGGCGGAACTTCGGGGCGAGCCTGCGCGTCGGCAACCGGCTCGCCTGACGGTTTTGGTTGCTTGGCCGTTCCCTCTATGATCAGTTGCTTTCCCAGAAGAAGCGATCACGGAGGACATGATGAGCGCACTCTCCCTGCCTGGACCCGTTTTTCAGTACGCGTGGGTGGTTCCCGATTTGGACGCGGCTATAACCTATTGGTCTGAAGTCGTCGGCGTCGGTCCGTTTTTTACGACCGATTTCGATAGTTCGACCATCCCGGATTTTACCTATCGCGGGCAGCCGGCGGAGCTGCGACAGCGCATCGGCTGGGCCCAAGGCCGCGAGGGGCAAATTGAACTCCTGCAACCGACGACGCCGGCCCCCAATATCTATTTCGACTTGATTCCCAAAGGACAAATCGGGTTCCATCATGTGGGTATCTGGTCAGATGATTTCGAAGCGGACAAACAGACGCTGCTGGACCGTGGCTATGAGATCGCCTCAAGCCTGACGTCCGGTGATACGCACATTGCGTACTTTGATACGTCGGGGCCGGCCAGCAGCATGTTGGAGCTCATTGAACGGAACGACTCCATCGTTGGTCTGTTCGAAATGATCCGGGCCGCCGCCAAAGACTGGGACGGTTCCAAGCCGGCCCGCACGATGGAAGACTTGATGGCGGGTTAGCGGAGAGCGCTGCGAGTTGTGCGTTTCTTAAGCTCGTGATGACGATTTCGCGACACCGTTTATAGCTCTTGGCGCATTTCGGAACCGACTTTCTTAAATCCGTACTTTTCATAAAAGGGTTGGTTTTGTTCGGTCGCTTCGACCAGGTAGAGCCCATATTCCTTGCAACCGCGCGCTCTGGCGTTGTCTATGGTCCGTTGCACGAGAAAACCGCCAATATTCTTGCCGCGGCCAGCCGGATCGACGATGAGCTCTTCCAGCTGGCAATACTCACCCCCATACCTCATGGCGCAATTATAGGAGACAGACGCCATTCCAAGCACTTGACCCCCCTCTTCTGCGATGATGATTTGTCCGCGGCTTTGGTCCAAGAGTCGGTCGAACATGGATCCTGCGCCCGGATCGATTGATCCGCCTGCGAACGATGACAGTGCAGCTAAGAGCTCTAAGCACCTCGAACGGTCTTCGGGGTTCGCGCTTCTGATTGCTATGGTCACCGGTTCTTGTCTCCTCTCTCGAGCAGGATCAAACGTTGGATGGTCAGTTTACTCTTCGAGAAGCACACGAAGGACAAAGTCTTCTAGGTCGTCGCAGAGTACCGATTCGTCAGACAGCTGATTTGCTTTGAGACAGTCAGCATCTCCTTCTTCTTGTTCACCCAGGCGGTAACGAACGACAGCCCGGCCCATAAGTGCCATAGGTTGTTCCGAGATGGTTTCGATGGAGGCATCGTAGGCCGCGATCGCTTCATTGTTCCGCCCAGCGACAAGTAAGGCGTGGCCTTTCACAGTATGTAGCATATATAGCAAAGGAAATGTGCTCTCGGACAAGGCTTCGTCTAATTGTTGAATGGCTTCCTCTGTTCGACCCAAACGCAGCAGCAAACTCCCTCGGTGAAGGTAGGCTGAACTCCGCGCAATGGCGTTCTCCACCTTTTCGTCGGTGTGCGACACGGAGATCGCCAAATCGAAGTCTGCTAGGGCCCCTTCAAGATCCGATGTCCGTCTTCGCGCTGCACCCCGCGCCGTATAGGCCGAGACAAAGCCCGGATCTAACTCGAGTGTCCTATCGAAATCGTCAATGGCTTGCTCGAATTGCTCTAGAAAGCTGAGCGTCACGCCTCTGTTGAGATAGTAGATTGGTTCCTCCGGTTCCATGGATATTGCGTTGGAAAACTCTCTGATCGCGCCCTCAAAGTCTCGCTCCCGCTTGAGGCGCATTGCGTTCAAATACCATTCGTTCGCTGTTTGCTCTTGGCGTTCTGACCCAGTTTGTGAGTCTGTATACAAACTTTCTCCGCTCTGGCGTCCCTGTTCATTTGCCGCCGCTCCGGGAATACCGTTGCCCAGCGCCAAAACAAGGAGGATTAGAAGGAATTGGAGAACGTTCTTCATTCAGTTTTCCTAAGTTGAATCCATAGTCATTCGAGTTCAGCGACGTGGAATGACATGATGAGTCTGTCCACATTCTGCGGGCGCCCGTTCGACCGCCCTCCTGCCCTCCGGAGCTGGCTATCCTGCTCTACCTTATGAAGTATTTGTAACTGTAGATTGTACCTATGTCACCATGACGGCCGGCCAACCTGCGGTCATCGAGATATCGGATCACAGCACCGTTCCGAAAAATCGTTTGGAAATAGATAGTTACAGGTTGGACGCTTGACGGCCTCCCGTTGGTTTGGCATTTTGACTCCAACGATTCGAGCCAAACACCAGCCCATGATCAAATCGGAACTCATCGCACGATTAACCGACGCCAATCCACATCTCTACCAAAGAGATGTGGAACGCATCGTCAACACGATTTTCGATACGATAGCTCAAGCGCTTGCAGAAGGCCGGCGGGTCGAACTTCGCGGATTTGGCGCATTCTCCGTCAAATACCGGGAGGCGCGGACAGGCCGTAATCCGCGTACGGGCGAGTCCGTTCGGGTTGAAGCCAAAGCTGTTCCCTACTTCAAAACCGGCAAGGAAATGCGCGCCAGGTTAAATGGCGGTGTTGAGCCCAATTCGAAATCAGAAGAGGCAGCCGACCTCGATGAGTTCGATGACTAAGTTCGGTCGGACCCTTGTCAATTGGACACTTGTGATCGGCGTCATGCTTTTTGCTGTCTGGTTCGCGGTTGCCAATCGGCACACGACCCATGTCAGTTTTGACCCCTTTTCCCAGGAGGCCCCTTTTTGGGCAACGCCGCAGATTCCGGTGTACGCACTGGTCCTGTTTTCGGTCTTCATTGGTATCCTGATCGGGGGATTTGCCAGTTGGTTCTCGGCGGGCCGCGTTCGCCGCTTGGCACGTGAACGAAAACGGGAGAACAAAAAGTTGGTTCGGGAAGTCGAGGCCGTTCAAAAAGAACCTCAAGGGACTGTCCTGCCCGTTCCCCAAACCAGCAGCAAATGACGGTCACGGCGCCTCTGCATGCAGGTCATCCAAAAGCGCCAATCGCTGACTGAACACATTCTTAGCAGTCTCGCTTGTTCTTCCTGCGACACTTGAAACGAGGTCGTTCAAGGCGCTGATCTTCGTCACTTTCTCCGTTCGCGTTGCATATGGCAGACCGGTAATGCGGGATAAATTAGACTCCGACATCAGGTCGTGCTCCACCGCACCAAAGGCAAAGAAATCTTTATACTGCTTGATACCAAATTTGCAGTCCAAATATATGTCTCGGGCCAGAGCTGCTGACAGTTCGATGCCAACATCCAGCAAAATATCTTTGCCCCGATAGAGCGCCTTTAGGTGTTTAAACGACATGATCCAATATTCGCTTATCTGGGGTTTGTGTTCCGCTCTGGAAAGTTCACGCCATTTCCGGGCGAACAGGTCTCCGACGCTTGAGAAATCCCATAGAATTCCGGCGTTATCGACAAGTGTGAGGATGTGGACGGGGCCGCGCTCGGCGCTCTTCCACACAAGCGCATCTTTGAGCCGATCTCGGACCTCGTCAAAGTCCGTCACGTGCTCGATCTGATAGTCCCAGTCGCTGAACGCATCGCTGCTTTTTGAGGCGCGGCTTCCAATCAGCTTCATTGCGGTCACGCGTTGGTTGAATTGAAGTTAAACCTCGCTACCCTATCGCCTTTCCGTGTTCGAACAAGCCTCCAGCTCGTGAAACGAGACAGGAACGCTGACGTGTCCGTTCCGAGGTTGCAGCGGTTGTGGTCATCGGAATCGGGGACCCACGCCCCCGCCTCCAAACGTGTCAATCATCAGTTCTTTGCTGGTATTTGTCATTTGACCTCTTGGACTTTGTGGCGTCTAATCTCCGCACTGGTTGGTTTGTGCAAAGACAGGGGTATGGGTGGCCCCCTCGCTTTGGTGCTTAATGGAGTGGGGCGTGTCTAAAGTTGTATTGTGGTATTGTCTTTCTGTTTTGGCATGGGATTTTTTTACGACCTCCCCCGCGGATTCGGCTCTGGTGCGGTCCAGTATCCAAATGGGGCAACGGCTTGGAACAGAGGTTGTCACCTTGTCGAAACTGGCCTATCGAAACTTTCCCCAGGAATGGCATAGGGCGGGGCAAGACTTTGCGGACGCTCGTGACCGGGCAGCGGCATTTTTCAGCCAACTTCGGTTCGCCAAGAAAGAAGACGCTTCGCAAGATCGAGCCTCACCCCCTCTCGGAACGGATCAAGCCGAGGGCTCTCCCATTCAAAGCGACGGCCACATGCGGCCAGACCCGTCCCGGCCCAAACAACATGCGGAATTGAATGGCGCCATCACAGACCAGGCTGTTGCACTCGGCGATGCGAAGATCCTCACCAGAGCCCCCAAGCGCCTTCGTCCCATTATTCGGCACGCAAGCAGCCGGACCGGCGTTTCAACCTATTACCTCGTCAAAACGGCTGAACGGGAAAGCCGTTTCAATACAAAGGCGCGGGCCTTTACGTCATCTGCGGCCGGTCTTTTTCAGTTCATTGACCAAACATGGCTCGGCTTAGTGGACCGATACGGCCACAAACATGGACTGCTAAAGGAAGCAAGGGCCATCGGACGCAATAGCTCAGGTGTCTACGTCTTCCGAGACACGAGTCAGAGACGTCACATAATGAACCTCAGATACGACGCTAGGATCAGCACGCTTATGGCCGCCGAGTTGGCGACAGAAAACCGGCGCAGGTTGACACGATCCTTGCGGCGCGACATCACCGACAGCGAGCTTTATATCGCGCATTTTCTTGGGGCGGATGGTGCGATCAAGTTGATCCGGACAGCGAACAGAGCTCCAAAGGCTTCAGCCGTTAAGGCGTTTCCAAAGGCGGCCCGGGCAAATCGAAGCATCTTCTATGCCCGGAACGGAAAGCATCGCACGGTCGCCCAGGTTGTCGACCGTCTCCACCTGCGCCATGAAACGAAGGCGAGTATGGAGCAGGTCTTCGCCTTCGTCGCCCGGGTGTTTCACAATCTGACCGGGGAGAGGGGCTCCCGTTCCGATAAACCAGTCCTGGAACGCTAATCGAGGTTCGGTTGCTGCGGGACAAGTCCGCGGGGGGTTGGATTCAGGACTAGAGCCGTTTTGGTTTTAAAGGAAACACAAAACGGCTCCAGATTTCTTATTTTGCGCGTTTCCAGGCGAACCGGATTCCACTTCACCTGGAAACGCTCTAGGTCATTTCATAGCCTGATCAGCAGACGTTTCGATCCCGCCTTGCCAGGTAGGCGTCAGCGATTTCGATCATGCGCTCTCTGCCGAAGCTGGGATCATGCCCGCCATGGACGATCCGCACGGGAAGTTTTCGGATACGCTCCATCGTTTTGACGTAGGTGGGAATATCCGCTTCCGGACTTTCATCGAGAAGGGGGCCATCATAAATCGCATCGCCGGAGAACAACGTGCCCGTCGCCTTTTCCCACAGGCCGATGCTCCCTGGCGAATGTCCGGGCAAGTGAAGTATCTCCAGTGCACGGTCGCCAAGATCAATCGTGTCGCCCTCGCCCAAACGCCGCTGAATGCGCGCCGACGGCGTCTCGAAAGCGGCCGGATCGAAATCTTTGTGCGGAATAGCGGTAAGAATACCGCCGGATATATCGTAGCCCATGCGGGCAATTTCGGCCAAGGCCTCTTCTCCCCACGCCTTCATGTCGATGGGGATGAGGTTCGAGGGATTTCTCAGTTCCTGTTCTTCAGCTGGGTGGAGACAGACGCCGCCAAATTCGTGCGCTCCGCCCATATGGTCCAAATGCGTGTGGGTTAGGACCACAGTCAGGTCCTTTTCAAACAGGTCTTTGGCAGCGCCCGCGAGGCTCGCAATCCCCATACCCGTATCGATCAAGAGATCCCGGTCTCTTCCCCGCACGTGCCAGATGTTACATCGCAAGAGAGGGTGGACATGCGGCTCCCAAAGCAGTGTGACATCATCACCAAAGCTCTTGCGGTCAAACCATCGGTTGGCAATTCCAAGCAGTGTCATGTCTTTAAGTCCGCGTCTGGTTCAACGAGGGGCGTTCTGTCGCAATTCAATCCTCATAAGCGGTGCTAGAGTCAAGGTATGGATGCCAAACCTTCAGCTGATCAACTCCGCGTGTTGTTCTATGTTGGATTGTCCCTCTTGATCTGCCACGAATTGGATGCGGTCGCCCGCCACGAATGGCGGTTGTTGCCACTCTTTCGTTCGCTGGAAGACGATCTTGCGTACACCGCGTTTGTTCTCAGCCATTTTCCTTTGTTTGTCGGCATCTTTTGGGCGACACATCACTCCCGTCCGGCCCTTGCCCGGTGGAGTCAGTTCATCGTCGATCTGGCTTTGGTTGCCCATGGCATCGCGCACTTTGCCTTATCGGGGCACGTCCTTTATGAATTCGAGCCTCCCATCGAAACCATCACGGTCTATGGAGCTGCGATCATCGGCACACTCCACGCCTCACTCTTGGTACGGACAACTAGGACCTAGCCTCGGCCGAACCGTCTTCCACCAACATCTTGTCAAGCCACCATTGGTTCAATTGCCAGATGCTCTTTTCCAAGGGCGCAAGACGGCCCTGGGTCGTAAAGGGGGCCTGCAACCCTTTCCATACCAGGTCGTTGGCCTCAATATCCTCCATATGGATGGTTTGCGTCAGCTCGCAAGCCGCTTGGGCCGTCTCTTCGAATGTGGCTTCCTCCATCGCCTTTCGCGGAAGACAAATGTGGATCTTTAGCAAGAGCTTGCCCGACGATCGAGGAAACACTTGGTACCATGTGAGCGTTTCGCCGTGAAAAGCGATCAAGAAGTGCGGAAATATGACGTTTGCGAACAAGTCCGGCGAAACCTCCTCCCCAGCCGCTGTGGGCATGTGCAGAATAGACCACGGCCCATCATTGTCGGGGACTTGGGAGTCTTGTGCGTGGAAAATCGGTTCTAGTGTGCCGGAATGGGTCGCGATGTGGTGGTACGCCTCCATGAAATTCTCGACCAAGACCTTCCAATTCCAGTCGCTGTCGAATTCCATCGTTCGGGCAACGACCATTTGGCTAAGATCGATATTCTCGAAGTATCGTTCGAAACCGGCAACTTGAGGGGCGAATGGTTGGGCGTCTTTGTCGAGATTGATCATTATGAAGCCGTTCCAAATCTCGGTTTTGATCTGCGGGAGCCGGCAATTCTTTTCGGTGAATCCGGCCGCCTCTTCCATCATGGGTGCACGTATCAATTGACCGGTTGTGTCATAGCTCCAGGCATGATAGGGGCAGGTGAAGAGCTTTCGGTTGCCGCCGCCGTCCACGATTGGCGCCGCGCGATGCAAGCAGACGCGGGACAATGTCCGGATCTGTCCGTCTTGTCCGTGCACCACTAAAAGGGGTTGATCGAAAACATCAAAGCTCAAGTAATCGCCCGGCTTTGGCAGCTGATCCACCCGTGCCAACGGCAACCAGCTTCTCCGCATGATGCGATCGATCTCGCGTTCGTACACTTCGTCCGAAGTATAGGCGCTCGGCGGCAGGGTGTAGGCTTGAGACAAGGGAAGACGGGATCGGTCTATCTCTTCTGCTTGAATGCCGGGCAAAACTTCGATCTGTGTAGATATATTCATCTTATCTCTCCAGTCTTTGCTGTTGTAGCCAGTCGCTCATTCCGAGCTCGTTCATCACGTATCCCCGCCATTCCTCGTCGCTCATCGAAGATCGTGCCTGCTGTATCTGCGGCGCACCTTCGCCGGGATAATATCTCAGCTTCGGCTCGCTGGCGGTGGCTGCTTCCAGAACTGTGTCGGCAACCAACTGAGGATCTTCGCCCGAAAGTTCACCTTCGGACGTCGAAGAAACGACGCGCTCATTAAATGCATCGTAAACGGTTCCTCTTTCAAAGAATCCGGACGCATCAGTGTTGTGGGCGCTCATGCCAGTGTTGAAAAAAGCGGGGCGGATGGTGCTGACGGAAATGCCAAAGCGCGCCGTTTCCATGGCAAGGGCCTCCGCCAGTCCTTCAAGTGCAAATTTGCTGGCGCAGTAGATAGATTCGCCCGGTATTCCCGTCGCACCGGCCATGGATGTCACAAAGAGTATCCGTCCGCCCCCTTGCGATCTCATGACCGGTAATGCCGCGCGGGTTAGATCCACCGCCGCAAAGAAGTTTGTCTCCATAACATGTCTTAAATGGTCGTTGTGCAGAGCTTCCAATGCACCGAAACTGCTCATCCCGACATTGTTGACCACAACATCTAAACGGTTTGTCGCCTGAACTGCTTTCTCAATGACCCGGCGGTTTTGGACGGGCTGCGTGACATCGTGCTCCAGCACGGTCAGGCTGAGACCTTCTTGAAAACCCCACTTCGCCAGATCCTCACCGCGCTCGGCGTTGCGCATCGTGGAGAAGACATCAAAACCGGCCCGCGCAAGGGTCTTCGAGATGAGTTGGCCGAAGCCCGTGGGACGCGAACACCCAGTTACAATCGCAGTCGTCATGGATCCCTCCGTTTCAATTTTTCGACTCCTAACTCACCTTTTCCTGCCTGTCAATTATTTTTGATCGATCGATATAAATTGACAATTCGGTTTCGCCTGTGTAGAGAGATGGCATGACAATAGAGAGCTTATCATCGCGTCGCCCGGTTGGACGGCCCCGCAAGGATGGTCGCCCCCACCTGAAGCGCGAACAGGTTTTTTGGGTGAGTGCACGGCTGATCGCGCAGCATGGCTATGCAGGTACATCCGTTCGGATGATCGCAAGCGCACTTGGAACCTCGCCAGCCTCGCTGTTTAATCTTTTTGCCTCGAAAGAACAGCTGCTAAATGAGCTGATTGTTTATGCCTCGGGTCCGTCACTGGCGTTCTACGCCGAGTTGCGCAAACTTGACCTGACGCCCGCCGTTGCTCTCTATAAAAGTCTGTATGAAGAGGTGAAGGCTGTGGCGTCCGCCGAGCGGTCGTTTCCCGCGATGTTCTACTTGCCCGAGTTGCATCAAGAGGGATTTGAGCTTGCGCAGAAGATGCGCGCCGATATGGTCGGGCACTACCGCGACCTTCTTGAGGCCGGCTCAAAGGCGCAGCTGTTTTTCTGCGATCATTCGGATCTGGTCGCGGAACAGTTCTTCCAGCTGACGGAAACAACGATTGTGGCCCGAGACAAGTTGCAGCATTTGAAGGTCGATGCGCAAGCCACATCAACCGCTGACTTGTGCTTGCGCGCCGTCCTGAGGGAACCTGGCAGTGTTGCATCCGTCCGCGAGGAAGCGCATAAGGTCCAAATTGGAGTTGAGCTGCCCGTGGGGCCCGAAAGTTAGAGTGAGAGAACGAGGAAAAGAATGACGGATGATGCGCCCGGATGGCTTGCGAAAGACTGTCTCGACATTGGTCTGTTTACAAATAACCTCGATGAAATGCTCTCGTTCTGGCAAAATGAAATTGGCCTGACCTTCGACCACATGCTTCCCTTGGGCGGCGGCGTCCGCCAATACCGGCATGATTTCGGCGGAGCCGTTCTCAAGATCAATCATGCTCGCGATCCTCTACCACCGCGGCCATCGGCTGGCCTCGTTCGTGTTCTGATCGCTCAACCAGATACTCAGACGGAACGTGAACTCTTTGATCCGGACGGTAACGCCCTTTTGCTCGTTCCCATGGGTCATATGGGGTTGACCCATTGGGCGGTGGAAGTCGCTGCATCAAACGAAAGCGAATTTCTGGGCTTTTACGAACACGCACTTGGTCTGCCCAAAGATGATGGATTGGACTGCGCCGTTTCTTGCGGGAAAAGCAAGATCGTCGCCCGGCTCGAACCGGACGAAGCCGCCCAAACGCAGAGTGAGCCGTTGGCGCGTGCCGGCTATCGTTACACCACGCTCCAGGTGCAAAAGGTGGATACGATTCATGCTCGTGTCCTTAAGAATGGAGGCCGTGAGGGCCGCGCCCCAGAAACACTCGGGGAAACGGCACGAATCTCCTTCGTGCGCGATGGGCTCGGAAATTGGATGGAATTGTCGCAACGGGCTTCGCTCACCGGGTCTCTTGAGCCCGGCTAGAACGAGCTTCGGGTCTCCTCCGCAAGCTTCAGCTCCAGACGTCGGTTCCCTCTTGCTCGACTTTGAGCAAATAGTGGAGGTCGTGGCTTAGGACCTTCTCTATGTGAAACCGCATCATGTGCCGGTCCGGCGCATCAAACTTCTCAAACTCGGACTGCAAGAGAGCTGGGGGTGGCGACGTGCCGCCCATGTTCTTTGTCAAGAACGCTTCGGTGAATCGGCGAAGGAGTTGGGCATCCTTTAAAATCTCCACCTTGCCGCGCAGCGTGACCTGGCGTCCAATCGATTCGGGGTCCCAAATGCAAAAGCATGCAGATGGATTGCGGTGCCAGGCATGGTATTTTGCCCGGTTGGTCGTCGAGGTCACAGTGATGACGTCATCGATAAGAGCGTAAAGCATGACCGCACTCACCGGCTGATTATCCTGCGTAACCCAGGATACAACGGCATGGCTTGCCTCGGCGATCACGTCCTTGACCGACTGCTCGTCAAGGGTGAACGGACTGATGTTGCGCCTGGCGAACCAGACAGGTCTCTCGATGTTTGTGTTCATTCTCCTCTCCGCCCCTTTGTGTGTACTCAACGACTGGGATCTTTCTTCAACCGCACAAAGCATTTGCTGCCCAACACACCCCCCCATTGTGGAACTTGTTCGCCGTTTGCAGCCGCTCGCGCGGCGCAGATCCCGGATATCTTGACACAATTTCCAACACTAAGTTGAAATGTATTTGTACGATATAACTTTTACTTGGCAGTACAAGATGAAACTACTTGTTCCGGTAAAACGAATACGATTGACTGGCCTTGTGCTTAGAAGTTTTCCGAAAGATGAACATGACAGAACAAACACAAAAGGCCGACTATCTGGTGATTGGTGCTGGGGCCATGGGTATGGCATTCACGGACGTATTGATGACGGAAACTGACGCCACAGTTGTCATTGTGGATCGTCATCATCAACCGGGAGGCCACTGGAACGACGCCTACCCATTTGTGCGCCTGCACCAGCCCTCGGCGTTTTACGGCGTGAACTCAAAGCATTTGGGATCCGACAAGATTGATCAGGTCGGTTGGAACAAGGGCCTTTACGAACTGGCGACCAACAGCGAGGTGTGCGCCTACTTCGATCAGGTGATGCAGCAAGACTTCCTGCCCTCCGGCCGGGTTCAGTACTTTCCGTGTTGCGACTATCAAGGTGACGGTCAATTCGCGTCTCTTATGTCCGGAGAACAGTATTCAGTCGCCGCCGCCAAGACCGTCGATGCGACTTACATGAATGTCACGGTACCGTCCGTCACGCCAGTTCCTTTCGAAGTCGCTCCGGGCGCTCACGTCGTGCCACCCAACGATCTGCCCCGGACCGCAGGACAGTTTAGTCGCTACGTTGTTGTGGGCGCGGGCAAAACGGGGATGGATGCGTGTCTCTTTCTTTTGAAGGCCGGCGTCAATCCGGATTCGGTGAGATGGATCATGCCAAGAGACTCTTGGCTGTTGAACCGTGCCCTTATTCAGCCTGGCGAAGAATTTGCCGATGCGATCGGCGCTGCCTTCGCACAACAGTTAAGCGGTATCAAAGACTCTACGTCCGTGGACGATTTGTTTGACCGTGTCAGTGCGTCCGGCCTGCTGATGCCGTTCGACGAAGACATCAGACCGACCATGTATCGGTGCGCAACGGTTACGCTCGCTGAGCTGGAACAGCTGCGGCGAATCAAAGGTATTGTTCGCATGGGACGTGTCAAGACGATCGATGCCGACCAAATCCAATTGGACGAGGGCTCTGTTAAAACGGATACATCAACGCTGCACGTCAACTGTACGGCGGACGGTCTCGAGCGGCGGCCCGTTGTTCCTGTGTTCGAGGGGAGCCATCTAACGCTTCAGTCGGTAAGTACCTGTCAGCAGGTCTTTAGTGCCGCCTTCATCGCACACGTGGAAGCGGCATACGACGATGATGACGTCAAGAACGCTCTTTGCACTGTGGTCCCACATCCAGACAAGGCTACGGACTTCTTACGCACCACATTGGCGAATATGGTAAACCGATTGACCTGGTCGCAGGATGCCGGCTTGACGGCGTGGCTTGACAACTCCCGTCTTGCCGGACTGTCCGGCATCGCTGCCCCCGATCTGGACAGTGCAGATGCGGAAGAGTTTATCGCGACCGGTACTGCGGCGTTGGAAAAGCTTCAGGCCTATGTGGCCGAGGCGGATGCTGCGGAAGCGTAGCGCCTCCCTTACTGCAAGGGATAGATTGTTCAGTTTACCGGTCTGCATTGATGCGCGTAAACATCGTATCCGGCTTGTACACGTGGACATTGCGCCCCGATCCGGGTCCTCACGTTCCCTTCCTGTAAAGAAATGTCGATTCCTGCAAGTATCTACGAGGGTTTCCGTGTGGAGTCGAATGCGATTCATCATCCGCGGACGGTCATAACAACTAATCTGAAACCGTTTGGTGGTTCTGAAAGAACCAAATCGGCTTTAGAGCGTTTCCAGGTGAAGTGGAATCCGGTTCACCGTCAGGAAACGCGCAAAACAAGGAATCCGGAGCCGTTTTGTGTTTCCGTCAAAACCAAAACGGCTCTAGGGCAGCGGATTGAACTTCCCATCTTTATCGAGTGCGCGCTTATAGGCGGGGCGGCTCCGCATTCGCTCGAGGAAGGCATGAGCTTTCGGGTATTTCTTCTTCGTCATTCCCCCACGGACGACAGCGACTTCCATACAATACCCCATGACAATATCGGCCGCCGTCAGCTCGTCGCCGGCAAACCAGGCCGAAGCCGACAAATCCGATTCGACGAGATCAAGCAGAGCTTGGAGCCGAGGCTCCAGGAAGAGTTTTTCCGCCTGTCCGAGCACCGCTCGGATAATGGGTTTCAAAAAGAAAGGGACACGTTCCTTCAGCGCACCAAAGATGAAACTGATGGTGAGCAGCGGCTGTAAGCTTCCCTGCGAAGCATGAAACCAGAACAAATAGCTGGTCCGCTCGGGCGTGCCCGGCTCGGGCCGCAATCGTCCGTCGCCGTATTTATCCAAAATGTATTCAATAATCGCGTTCGACTCCGAGAGCGCGAGGTCCCCGTCCGTGATTACCGGCGCCGTGCCCAAGGGGGAGATCTTCTTGTACTCGTCAGGCGCAAGCCGGGTGTCTTTGTCCCGGTCGTACATCTTGAATTCGTAATCAACGCCCAATTCCTCAAGCAACCAAAGAATACGAATGGACTGAGAATTCTCCAGATGGTGAAGCGTGAGCATGGTTTTCCCCCTGTCTGAATGCGCCAAACCTAACAGCCGCGCCTCAATTTTGTTCTAATGCGGCCGCAAGTGCTGAATATTTCGGTTGATCGATGGCCAGTTGATTGATCACGGTGGTTCTCAGGTGTTCGATCAACCGGGAGCCATCAAGGCTCATCGATTTGTCTCTGATTGCCTCGCAGAGCTTTCTGCGCAGATCCACTACCTCCCCATCGGTATCGAGCAACGCGCGCAAACGGGCATGTTCGTTCGCCGTGTGGGCAGGGCCCAACGTCAGCTCCCGGAGTACAATGTCGAGGGAATTCGACGCCACCAGGGACAGGAAAGCATTTCTCCCGTGGAGTTCAGTACGCAGGTCTTTGCGCAAAAAATCGCGAACGCTGGAGAGCAGTTCATCTGTGCGAGGCATGTTGATCGAAGTGAGCGGTTTGGTTTCTGTTACGAGAGTTACGGGACCCGGAATGATTAGGTTCACGCAATCCGCTTGGCACTCGGAAGAGCGGCGGGCGATGCCGGGGCGTTCAACGGTTGCATCAGACCCTTCGCGCCACCGTGCGGCCATACCTAAGCAGCCAATCGCCCACCAGAACGAGCCAAAGACCTCCCAGAATTTCACGTGAGCTGGATCGACCCTAATCCCCGATTCTGCTTCATACCCGTCAAGAAGATCCTCTAGTTTGCCAAAGCCACCCACTTCGAGGTGCCTTCGCCCGAACCGCCATGAGTTCGTGCAAATCCAGCCTATGTCGCGAACCGGGTCACCAATGAGCGCGGTTTCCCAATCGAGGACAGCCCTGATGCCTTCGGGCGTCACCATGATATTGCCATTGCGAAAGTCATTGTGCACAAGGCAAAGCTTATTGTCCGGTGGCAGATGATCGAGCAGCCACCTGGCCGAGTAATCGATCATGGGCTGGGGGGTGTCCATCTCCAGATACCGATCCCACATTGTACGGACGAACTCTTCCGTAGAGTGCGGCGTGAGATCGTTTGCCAAGCTCGTGGCTTCCAAATCGATACCATGGATGCGGGCTAGAACTTGACCGCATTGATAAGCGAGTTTTGGTCTGATCTCATCGAGTTCAGGAATCTTATTGATACGTGCCCCAAGGGTTTCGCCGTCGAGCCATTCCATAATAAAGCCGGGGCCTAGGCCCTCTTCGGGCTTCAAGACATGATAGATTTCGGGCTCCGGGACGCCTGCCGCTTTGGCCACTTGCATAAGTTTGGCTTCTACCGCTAGGCCGGGATAGGTGCTGTCTTCCGGTAATTCTTCACCGTCGGCGGCGCGGCGCATCGCCAGTGTGAGCGGCTTGCCGTCTTGAACCAGCTCAATCCGATAGGTTTCTTGGCTGGCTCCGCCGCTCAGACGCTCGGCCTTCGTCATCCCGCCATATCCGTCGATGCAGCCTTGCAAAACGCGATCTAAAAGGTCTTCAAAATTGCTCATTCCGGCTCACCATGCTGTTTGGCAGCGTCCACCATTGACTTTACGCTAGCAAGCAGGGCGGGCGCATCCCAAACTATTCCATCCTTGATGGTGTATCGCACACCCCCGACGCGTTCGTTTTGCCCGGTCTCCCAGTTGAAGCGCTCATGACCGGTTCCATAAAGGACCTTAAAATTGGCAAGGGGATTTTCCTCCACCAATACGAAATCTGCCTTCTTGCCTACTTCTACGGACCCTAAGTCCAATTCTTTGCCGATCAACTCCGCGCCGTTTAATGTTGCTGCACGGATCACTTCCAATGGATGGAAGCCAGCTTCTTGCAGGAGTTCAAGCTCTCTGATGTAGCCGAACCCGAAGAGGCGATAGAAAAAGCCCGAATCGGATCCAGTCGTCACTCGTCCGCCCGCGTTCTTGTAATCATTCAGAAACTCCATCCAGAGCCGAAAGTTTTCGCGCCAGGCGATTTCGTGACCTGTCGTCCAGTCAAAGTGAGGAGATCCATGTGTGGAGGGGTTCGGGCGAAAGTGGCGTGCCAGTGCCGGGTGCGTGTAGGTTTCATGCCACTCAGCTTCTTTCGCCCGCATCACGTCCCGGTTGGCTTCGTAGATCGTGAGCGTTGGCGAGAGGGTGAAGTCCAAGTCCAAAAACTCTTCGATCACCGCTGCGCGTTTTGCTGAGCCACGAGGTGCGGCTTGCTTCCAAAGTCTGCCCGCTTCACCGAAGCGATGTTGTTCATCGGCATAGTTGTAATCGGCTGGGTAATTCTGAACGGTGCGGTCATCGAAGAGAGCCTCAGGCAGTCCGTACCAGTGCTCCATACTATCAAGGCCCCAGCGGGCCGACGTCAGTGCATTGACGCGCGTCACTGTGCGCTGAGCGTGATGGTAAGCGGTTTTGAGCCCCAGAGACTGAGCTTCCTCGATGGCCGCCTTCATGACACTTGGCCGCGCGCCTAAGAATTTTAATCCGTCTGCGCCTTGATCATGGACGGCACGGACGGCAATGCGCGCCGCCTCGGGTGTCGGCATATCAAAATCGGTCAGGAGCGCATGGACCATAAGGCGGGGACTAGTGATCTCGCCCGCATCGCTCCGGCGTTTGTGGTCCAGCGTCCACGCAAGCCCCATCAAGGCTCCTACTTCGCGGACTGTGGTGACGCCGTGGGCCAGCCAAAGTTTGAAGACGTATTCAGGTCCAACAATTTCTCCGGCCAAGCCCTGGTACGGCGAATTGATGTGCACATGAGTATCGACAAAGCCAGGCAGAATATGATGCCCCGATGCATCGATTTCGAAATCGCCTTTGTCAGGGCGCAGCGCCGGATTGATCGCCAGGGAGGGCGGCCCCAGTTCTGCGATTTGGGTAATCCTGTCGTTTTCGACAACAATATCTACAGGGCCCACCGGCGGAGAGCCGGTTCCGTCAATAAGAGTGGCGCCCCTGATCACCAATCGCTCAAAAGGTCCCTCCCCTTCATCTTCGGGACGATCAGGGGCCGGATCAGGCCGATTGACCCCCATCGCCATAAAGCGATTGATGCCGGTCTCGCCCGGCCGACTTTCTTGGGCGAGGAGCGGCGTAAACGACGCCACGACGAGTGCCGCGATGGTCCCAATGATCCGCAATCCGATACTCCTTTGCACGTGTTGCATCAAAGATTAGATCGCGCGAGCCAACTCGGCCGCTTCGTGAATGGCGCTCATCATCGAGTTTCTTCCTCTCACGTCGCCGACCATATGCACGGTTCGATTGGTATTCGCTAAAGCCGCGGGCAAATCCCGATTGGGTTCGTTAAACGACACCAGGACGACGGTCTTTGCTGGCACCTTGCGCACCCGGTCCGTGAACAGAACGCCAATCTCAACCTCGTCCTCCGTTATGCCTCTCAGATAGTGGCCGCCAATAAAATCGAAATCACTCGAAAACAGTCTTTCCCGAGCGGCGCCGACCGTGACAGGCGGATACGGACAGTTGGCTGCCATTTGCTCCGTGCGGGATACCATCGTCACGTGGACGCCCGCTTTCAAAAGAACGTCCACAGCTGATATGGCTTCAAACGTTCCCGTATCATCGAACACGACGGCTGGGCCAGCGATTTTGGGTTGAGATCCAACGCCCATTAGTTCCCATGCGTTGTAAACGTGGGGTAGATCGTGTCCGGGAATAGGCTGAGCCGGCTGCGAAATCTGGAATCCGTCGCTTCGCGGGGTCACGCCCGTGGCGATGATGATTTCGTCCGGCGAGATCTCGCCCACTATGTCCGCGTCGACCATCGAGTTGAGATGTATATCGACACCGAGGTCTTCGATTTCTTCGGCCAAGTACTGAGTGATTGTGCCGAGATCGGCCCGGTGGGGGGCGCTCGCGGCAAGCGCCACCTGGCCGCCCAGTCGTTTGCCGGCTTCGTGCAGTTCCACTTTGTGGCCTCGGATGGCCGCGGTTCTGGCCGCCTCGAGGCCCGCCGGACCTCCGCCCACGACAAGGACCTTTTTGGCGTTGGACACTTTGTCTGCGGGTTCGAAGGGAATATCTTTCTCTCTCGCGGCAGCAATGTTGACGACGCAAGACAGTGGCGCACCGGTCATGATCCGCCCGACGCAGCCCATATTGGACCCCACACACGGGCGGATCTTGTGCTCGTTGCCAGACCTGGCCTTGTTGACCAAGTCCGGATCGGCGATCAGGGCCCGGACCATTGAGACCATATCCGCCTCGCCGTTCGCGACAATGGAGCTGGCGTGATCCATTGTCATAATGCGGCCGGTCACGATGCGGGGCTTCGTTATGAAGGGACTGATCTTGTTGTTCGGGATCATCTCCACACCGAGCGGATCGTCCGACGGCGCGATCAACTTGTGAAACCGCCAATAGGCGCCCATGTGGAGAGAGACATAGTCAACGAGTGGATCAACAACCTTTGCAATCTCGGCGTTGAGTTCCGCCGTTAGTCCGCCGGGCACGTAGTCTTCGTTGGGAATTCTGACACCCACCACAAAGTCTGGGTCGTTCACTTCGGCCCGGACCGCGGCGATGATCTCCAACAGAAACCGCATGCGGTTTTCGAAAGAGCCGCCATAGTCGTCTGTGCGCTTATTAAGAGCCGGAGAAAGGAATTCGTGAATAAGGTAGCCGCTGGAAGCATGAATATCGACCCCGTGGAGGCCACCGTCCCGTACCCGGCGCGCTGCCGAGGCGAACGCGGCGACAATCTCATCGATCTGCGTCTTGGTCATTTCGAATGGAATGACCCCGGACATGGGGTTCGGTACCGGGCTCGCGGACCAGTTCTCAGGAACGATGCCCGGCGGAAAACTGGCGCCGGAATGATAGATTTGCTGGAAGAGCTTCATGCCATGGGGGGCAATCGTCTTGGAGAGCTTCTCGTAGAATGGGATGCAGTCATCCGACCACAGAGGGAGAGCACCGGGGGCGCTGGGGTGAACGTTGGTGGCCTCGAGCGTCGACATGCCCACGCCGCCCTTGGCACGGGCCTCGTGATAGGCGATCAAGTCGTCGCCGCGCAAAAGCGTGCCATGGGGCGCGCGCACGATGCGGTTGGGGATGGTGACACCGCCCACCTCGATCGGCTCGAAGAGATTGTCGTACTGGCCCATATTTTCCTCCCCAGTGGTCGTTTTCAGGGAGTTTAGGCGGGTCGGCGGCGGAGCACAACAGGAGTGAGCATGAAGTTCCATGAGGGATACCTACATCTCTACTCACTCAGTAGTTTCGCCCATCTCCACCACGCCCGAGAGGTATAGTGTGGGAGCAGCCAAAATTAGCAATGTAGAATTGTAGGGGGCTCAGTTCCCATCCCAAACTGAAGCTCGGCTAGAACGAGGATGCCAGCACTCACAAACACCCATACACCGCATCAATCAAACGCTTCGGTTCCTCGCCTAAGCCATAGCCGCTTGTGTAGCGGTTTGGTGTGTAGCCGAAGCTGAAGCGGTTTTGGGGATCGGCGAACGCGCAGAAGCCCCCGGCCCCGGCGGTGCCGATATTGCCGTCGCGGCCCCAATAGTTGAATCTGGTGTCCAGCAACAGCCCAAGGGCGACACGGAAGTCGTTGCCGAACATGAAATCATCCTTGTACCATTGTTCTTCGGCCATGAGGGAGAGAGTTCTTTCATCGAACGGATCTACTCCGTTATAGCTGCCGCCCAAGGCTAAAGGCGCAAAGAGCCGCGCGAGCGCGTGGGCATGGGCGACGCCGCCGCCAGAGGGAAAGCCGAATTCCAGGAACTGGCGCGAGCCAAAGAAATTGGGATCTGCCGGCATCGGGGCAAATTGGGCAAGAGTGTTCTCATTTAAAAGCCCGCCGGACATGAGTTCGTTGTTTGGGTTGGGTATGTGCGCAACAACGCGCTCCAAATCGTTCTGCGAGCAGCCAAGGATATAATCTGCTCCCAGAGGTTTTGCCAACTCCTCTTCGATAAATTGCGCAATCGGTCTGCCATCAATCCGGCGAACGATCTCCCCAATGATGTATCCAAATGTTACGGAGTGATACGTCTCCTGGGTTCCCGGCTCCCAATTGGGTGTTTGCGCCGCAATTTTTGCAGTGAACACCGGCCAGTTCAACGCATCGCCAGGTTCCGCACTCTCTATCACCGCGAGGGATGCCTGGTGAGCGAGCGCTTGGCGGACAGTAATCCCTTCTTTTCCGGCGCGTGCAAACTCAGGCCAATACGTTGCGACGGGCTCATCGTAGTTGAGTGCGCCCCGGCCGTGGAGCATGTGCGCGGCAAGAGCAACAATTCCCTTGGTGACGGACATGCAACAGACGAGGGTGTCGTCCGCCCAAGGCTCAGTTTTGTCTGGAGTCCTATAACCGCCCCAAAGATCGACAACGGTCTCTCCGTCTCGGATCACACTGACGCGCGCACCCACTTCGCCGTGGTCGCGAAAGTTTACGGCGAAGGCGTTTCGGACTTCTTCAAATTCGGAGTCACAGACCCCGTGAATGGGTGTTTCAGACATTTACTCCTCGTTGGTGCTCCGCTTCTTTTGCTAAATCGGCGTGTGCTCGACCTCAGAACAAGCTGCTCAGGTTTGTCGACAACAGGACGGTTTGGTCAAGATAGATGTGGCGCCTTGCGATCTTGAGGTCCGAGCCGACTCGGCGCAATCGATCGCATCTCTTGCCAAACCAGCTGTCTTCTTCCGTGTCGAGACGGGAGCGATAAAGATGAAAGTTCGACTCTACGTCGATTTCTTTCTCCTCGAAGTTGGTGATGCGCACATTTGTAATGAGATGGCGGGTGCGAGAGGGGGGCTGCTCCGCCCAAGCGTAGCCTGTGTCCAATCGCGCAATTCGGTACTTAAGCACCTCCTTGTCATCGTCGAAGTAAGCCATGTCCCCCGGCTTCGTGAATTCCTCGTTCAGTTGGTTCGCATTCATGGTGCGCCGGATCGGCATCCAGTAGTGGATATCGTCCGTGAGAAGATCGATCCAATCCTGGAATTTGCGATCATCCAACAGCGCCGCTTCGTTGTATAAAAACTGCTCCACTTCGTATTGCATTCTCATGCGAGCTTCCAGCTCCATATCGCGCAACGTGTTCGTCACTTCCTTTCCAATGGCGGCACGCATCATATTCTCCCCGTGGGTGCCGGTGTGTGGTTCTGCTTTAGCTCGTCCCAGCTGTCTGCGTCCATCCATTCGGCCCAGGCTTTGTACGTCCAAAGCTGGCCATGCTCGTTCACAACCGTCTCGACTCGCTTGTGGCCGAGGGGTGAGTCAACGACCTTGTCTTTGCCCTTGCCCATCGCATAGTGAAGAGGATAGCGGCGATTGGCGATACCTTTGGTGGCCCTGGTGCTGTGAGCCCAATTCTCGCCGTCGTCCTGTTCGAGCAAGCCTCCTGGACCGAAGAAGTGGGTGGCGAACAATTGGGTCTTCCGCCGCTCTTCCGCAGGCAAGTCTTTTTGCACGAGCGTGAACCACCAAATCTCGGTTTCAAAAGGACCTCTCGGCAAGCGGAGACTCAATTGAGTGCCGTTGAGGGCGATCCAAAGATTGGGGAAAATGTTCGGGTGCGGCATAATGGGCTGCGTTCCATAGGTGTTCTCCACGTCCGATGCTGCGTCCTCGCCTTCCGGCTTGACGAATGGACCGGCGATGGCATGGCCGTAGTCGCCCAGCATCACCATTTGATTCATCTGATAGAGAGTGTCTTGCAGCGGGAAGAAGTCGGAGCGATCAGATGACGCATGACTTATCGTGGGATGGTACCAGTCAAATAGATTGTCGACGGCTAGTTTCCAGTTACAGCCTATGCGGTTCTTTTGGATGCCCGGCAATACTTCGATGTTCTCGTCCTTAGCCGCTATGTCGAGGCCAACTCTGCCGGTCTCACCCAGATATTCCAATAGTCCCGGTGCGTCCGGATCCATCGTTGCAAAGATGAAGCCTTTATAGCTGTCCACCTGGGCGGCATGTCCAAGACCCCATTCGTCCCGGTCGAGACCACCACGGTAGAACTCTTCATACCCCGGCACGCCGACCAATTTGCCGTCAAGCCCATAATTCCAACCGTGATAAGGGCACATGAAGGACCGGGCCTTGCCCTGTTCGGCCCGGCACAACGTATTGCCCCGATGACGGCAAGAATTGAGAAGGACGTTTACCGCGCCCTTCTTGTCGCGGGTGACGATGACCTGATCTTCACCGATCCGTGTCAGGAAGAAGTCGCCGGCCTCCTTGACCTGGCTTTCATGGCACATGAAGTTCCAGGCTCTTGCAAAGATCCGCTCTAACTCGCGATGGTATATGGCCTCATCCGAAAAGATCGTGCGGTCAACAAGGCCGTTTTCGGTGTCGACATAGGAACTGGCGGGGCCGGCATCGCGTGCGGATGCCTTTGTTGCCTGGTTCATCGCTTTCCTCCGGTAGAAAGACTATAGCATAGGCGTTCTGATCGAGTCCTGGTCGCCCAGCAGCAATGCGCCCACAGCTTCGGAGGTTTTCACTTGGCCCACCATATGCTGGCACATGGTTGTGGTGTCCCGCATGGCGCGGTCCAGGGGACCTTTGTGGGCGTAGATCGCGCTGCCGCCAATCGTATCATAGAGAATCCGGACCACGTCTCGGGCGGTCTGGAAGGCATTCAATCGCGACATCCAAACGTCGGCGCGTTCTTTCTCACTTAACTCTTCGCCCTTTTCGAGCTTGTTCCACTGGGTCTCAAGAGATGAGAAAACATAAGAGCGAGCGGCGCCCAGTTTCATTTCGGCCTCGGCGATGGATGCCTGCACCCGCGGGTTCGTCTTGTAAGGTCTCATGGCCGGCATCTCGACTTTGTCCTTCAGCGTATCGACCGCGAAGTCGAGGGCGGCTCGCGCGACGCCGAGCGGAATTCCCGACATCTTGCGCAGCAGCGTGTCGGGCTTCGCCCACAATACGCCCTCGCGCTTTGGTTCCAAGAAACTGAAGGTATGCTCTCTTGGTACGAACATTTCTTCGCCTGTAAAGGTGTAGTCGTTGCTCGCTGTACCGCACAGTCCCGTCGTGTGCCACGTATCCAATATTTCCCAATCTTGCGTGGGCGCAAGCATGAGCCGCCACTCCGGCATGCCGTTCGGCAGCATTTTGACTTCGCCGTCCTTGAAGACGGTGCACCCGGCGGCGATCCGGTCCGTGTGGGTCGAGCCGCTGCAGAACGCCCATTGAGCTTTTTTGACCTTGTAGCCGTCCTCCACTTCGTGGGCTTGACCAATCGGATAGACCCAACCGGCCTGGACCATGTCCAGTTTGGGATAGAATTCCCGGGCAATGCTGTCCTCCAAATAACCTGAATAGATCCCCGTGTCGCAGCCAATCATGAGGCACCAGCCCGCCGAGGCATCGCCTCTAGAAATTTCCTCAATCACTTCTACTTGTTCCATAGACGTCATTTCCGGGCCGCCCCAGATCTTGGGCATGTTCAACCGAAAGAGGCCTTTGTCGTGCATGGCGGCGACGACCTCAGGCGTCAAGCGACGCGCCTCCTCGATTTCATCCGACTTCGAAGCAAGAAACGGCCGCAGTTCTTTAGCGCCTACCCAAATATCACCGGCAGAGAGCGGCTTACCTTCTTGATATTCAACCGGTACCGACTTTTCTCGTACGTTCATGGGCCGTTTCCTTTCTTGTCGTTGTGTCTTTTGTGAGCTGATGCGCCGCTCCTTCGATGGCAACGGACACCAGATCCGCAAGATGGTCGATGGAGGATTCATCGGACTCCAGCTGCATACTGACAAAAGCGCCGTCGAAGAGCATGATGGCCAGGCGGCTTAGGTCCTGAAGAACGGCTTTTCGAGCGCGTTCAGTAGGTGCTTCAACGAATGGGGCAAGATAGCGCTCGATCCCTTCTCGGGATTTGTCTCTAATGTGCTGTGCGGTGTTCAAGATTCTGGGATCGCCGGACTTTCTCTCCGTTGACAGAACGATGAGGAGACCCAAAAAGTCCGGTTGCGCTGCGATCGCTTTCGCCCAAACTCGAATCGCGTCACCGATGCTCTCAGGCGCTCTTGCGTGCAGTTGGCTGTTTGTTGCGAAGAAATCGTCCGCTGCCCTCTCCAGAACAGCCGCCAGCAGACCCTCTTTGCTGTCGAACGCCCAATAGATGGAGGCCGGCTTCACCGAGGCGGCCTTGCTAATCATAGACATGGAGGTCGCGGAATAACCGTTCTTGGCGATGAGCGCGCGCGCGGCCGAAAGCACTTTTTCACGCGTTTCTTCTCCTTCGCGTTGACGTCCGACCTTGCCCATCTAACTATCTTGAACGATCATTAAAGTTTAGTCAAGGCCGTCTCCCAGCAACGGAAGCTTTCGACATCGGCACTCCGTGCGTTCGATATTCGATCTGCAAAATCCGGATGCTTCGATCTATCTCGCCTGGTCGCTGCGAATGCTGTTGTTCGGCGTATGATCTCCCGCCAGCCAGCGCGCTAGAACTTGATTTGGATTCTTTTGCCGATCTGCGATGACTGACGATGCCTCTGGATTATCGACCGTGAGCTCGACCACCATGCCGTCAGGATCTGACAAATAGAGCGATTTGCAATAGCCGTGGTCCATTATCATTCGTTCGTGTCCGGACTCTTCAGCCCTTTGGCCTACTTGGTCCATCAGCTCTTGCGTTGCATTCAACGCAACATGGAAGAAGGGTGATTCCGGTTTGGCCTTTAAGTGCGCTTGTCCGGTAGTTGCATCAGCGAACTGAGAAAAGGCAAGACTGCCACCATCCTCAAGTTCGAAGAAGGCGTGGCGGTACGCCTGGTCGCCTTCACCCCATGTCTATGTCAGAGGTAGCCCGATAATGTCCTCATAGAACTCTCGGGTCTTCTCCAGATCGCTCGAAACGAAAGCATGATGATGTAGTCTATTGGGTCCGGTTGCGCTCTGGGTCATGAACTTCCCTTTCTGTCTGATGGGCCTTCCATAAAAATCGACGTTACCATGTCGACATGCTCATTGATGATTTGTTCGTCATACAGATTATGTCCGGTGACCTGTTTGAACTCTGTTCCGTCGGCGAAAATGGGCGTGGCCGACGCCTCCCTTGTTGGTTCCCGTTGGACCTCGCCGAGGCGCTTCCGTTTTGCCATTGGGAGAGAACGGATGGGTCACCGGCCACTTCATCACCAGCCGGATGAAAGGGCGCGAATTGTTTCTGCCGCGTTACCTGAAAGAATTCGGTTACGCGAAGTAACCCAATTAGTACTCACTTGTATCGTCCTCCTCTGGGCAAGAGGGGCGATCAAAGTATCGGACGCGTGTTCAACGAGTCCCGACCGTATGACGTAAGTAAGGTGGTTACCAATTCTAGGGCTTTTCAACTAGCGCAGGCACAATCGCCAGCGTTGTCTGATTGGCGAGTGTCTCCTGGCGGGCCGCTTTGAACGGCGCATACTTGTCCGAGTTGTACAGATCCCTTGCGATTTCAGCGCTCGGCACCTTAACGATAACCGACCAGTTGCCGTCCCAGCTTCCCTCCAGCACCTCTGCTTCCGTCGTCGCCGCCACGATCTCGGCGCCCACTTCTGCAAACATTTCGCCGACGGGCATGCCATAGGTGTCTGCGTAGGTCTGAAAGTCTTTCACGTCAATGATTCCGACCATGTAAACGGGGTTGCTCACTTGAGAGTCTCCTTCCATGATATTGAGATCAACAATGACAGACTCTGTCGGCAACGAAAAGGAAACATCAGGATGAGTGCGGACACCGGCAAACGCATAATGAGTATCTATCTGAACGAGGTTCTTGGTCAGAGGAAGTTTGACCGTATACAAGAGATTGCAGCGCCCAGTATGGTCGATCATACGCAGCCTGACAAAATTGGCCCGGAAGCCCTGGACGCGCACGCGCGCGGATTCTGCGCCAACACACCCGATGTTGAAATTGAAGTCCTGAACATCTTTGCAGATGACAAAATGGCAGTCGGCATATGGAAGTGGCACGGCGAGCCCAGTCAACCGAGCGCCGTGTCCGCCAAAGGATCGCCGGTCGTGCCCCGCGTCATTTGCAGTATTTTCGAAATCGAAGACGGAAGGATCCAAGACTATCGCGCGTTTGTGGATGCGGTTGATGTGTTTACGCAGATGGCGCAGTGACTGACCATAACTGCCAACTTTTATCGGGTTGCACCTGTGAATACACTGAACGAAGGAGGCAATCTGTTTTTGGCAGGGCTACACAGCGGATACCCTTCTTTGTTTTGAGAGAAAACCGCGGTGAAATCTTCTGTCAGGTTAGAGGCGCACGTGTAGTCGATGGGCTTGAACTGTGAAGACGCAATTGATGACTGAATTCGTGAGACTACTAATCTTTGGGATGTTATTGACTTCGCTTTTCACTTCGATCGTGGACGCACAGACATCAGAACCGACTTCCAACCTCCAGCAGCGCGTGCAAGTCATCACACCTGATCAAATTACCTATCAGCCGCTCAACCCCGTAAGGGGGAACGCCAGTCCTCAAGCAGGTGTTCTGTGGGGGGACATTAGGCAGAACGTGCCATCGGGCGTTCTCTTGAAGTTTGCGGATGGTTTCTCCTCCCCGCCCCATATTCATAACATCACTTACCGTGCCGTCGTCATCAGCGGATACATTCATAATGATGATCCTGACGCAACCAACATGTGGATGGGGCCAGGATCCTTTTGGATGCAGCCGGCAGGGGAAGTGCATGTTACATCGGCCAAGGCCGGGAGCTCTGCCATGGCGTTTCTCGAAATCCTTCGAGGCCCCTATCTCGTGCAATCCGGGGAGAAAGCTTTTGACAACGGTGAGCGGCCCATCAACCTTGATCAAACAAATGTTGTTTGGTTGAGTGCGGGCGAGATGACATGGGTGGCGTTTGACCCCGAAGTGAACGTTGATAGCCAACCAAAGGTCGCGCGGCTTTGGGGCGGCATGACGAGAGGAGAGCTCAGCGGGTCGTTCGTGAAGCTGCCGCAAGGGCACGCTGGGCAACTCAACAGTATCGGGGCCCGCTTTCGATCTGTTGTCATCAAGGGTCAATTGGACCATGAGGTGCCGAGCATATCCGAACTAACCAAACTCGGTCCGGGCGGATACTTCGCCTCCCCGGCAGATATGGAACACAAGATTTCTTGTGATACCACCAGCGAGTGCCTGCTCTATGTTCGCACGTCAGGACAATTTATCGTCAAATAGCTCACGCGGCTATTGCTGCGGAATGCCGGTGTGAGCGGCTAGTGATCAGATGGTACGCCGGATGACTGACCTTCTGCAAACGCCTTGAACTGTTCCATGAAGGTCAGTGCTTGTTTCTTGAACATGCCCGGAGCGACAGAGGCCAACAGTCTCATGAAGACATTTGAGAATTTGCATTCCGACTGGAGGATCCATTTGGTGTGCGACTCGCTCACTTCAATGAATCGGTTTTCGATGAGGTTCCAGACGCCGTCTGCTTCATAGGTGGCCGCAAATTCTTCGGGCGGATTGTGCACGGTGATGGTTTCGATGGATTCGACTTCGCGGTTACCCATTCTGTGGATCTGCCTTGACTTGGCACCGACCTCACGCGGATCGCCGTTCCCGATCGTCTCAAAGCTGACGAGGTCCGGCTGCCATTTGGAGAGGTTTTCGGGGTCGAGGAACAGCTCAATAACCCGCTCTCGCGGGAGGTTGATCTCGAGTTCCAGCCGGTAGCGCATGGGAGCCCTCGGAGTTCGTGGGAGTGAGCTGGTCGCTAGCTTGATCATTGCCCGCCCCTAAATGCAAGAGGCTTGACTTATAGCTGCGTGCGCATAACGGCTTGCCCTGGCGAGCCGTCAGCCTTAACTTGATCGACCTGAGTTTGAGCTCAAGTGTGCCCGCTAGATTCGTGCCGGACCGGCCTCCCTCCTCCTGAGCGCCACGTATCCGGCACCGATCGCAACGAGGATCATCATGACCCAGAACGACGGTTCTGGTGCCGATGACCCGCCGAACATATTGGGATTGTACGCGGTCTTAGGCACGCCGGCGGGCTGGTGAAGCGCAACGTTCGCGTCTCGCGCCGTGGCTTCTCGATTGATGACACGTTCGGATACAGCCACAAAAGACGTCCACTGAGTGACCAGATCATAATTGAGCCCGAGGTCGGTTACTTCATCCTCAATCCCGCCATCGCTCAGCCGGGAAACTCTCAGAGCGTCCGGCGCGGCGAGATCCGTCATGAGGTCACCGATCCGCCCTCGCGCCCAAATAATCGCCAACGCGGACGGCGTTTTACTGTCGTTCAAGTTCAGCACCATGGGGAGCGTGGCCTCTCTTCCGCCCGCAAAGCCATTAACGGCGAGCTTCACTGACGTTTCCTTGATCTTCTTCGGATCGAAGCGGCCGGTGAGACGGAGGGCCTCGCCTGCAAAGAGGTCCGGCACCGGCTTGGGCGTTACGTTCTTTGCTTGCAGGTCCCCCCAATCTATCTCGATGTCGGTCAGCACCGGCATTTCGATCCGGCGGGCAAGAGCCTCGGCCGCTTCGCGCGAGGTTTCGGTTGGGTCCACATACCGGACAAGGCCGCGTCCGCGCCTGGCCATTTCTTCAAGCAGGTACCTGTTGACAGAGGACCCGACGCCAAAGGCATAAACCCGCGCATCCCCCATCAATTGGGCTTGACGGCGCAGAACCTCGATTTCATTACCGATATAGCCGTCCGTTAGGAATACGACAATCCGTATACGGCCCCGTTTCGGGGGAACGGAAAACGCCTGTTCCAATGCGTAGATGACCTCGGTCCCGCCTCCTGCGCGCAGGTGGTCCACATAGGTTCGGCCCGCGCGCACATTTTGCGGCGTGGCAAGAACGGCCGCATTTGCGAACTCAGAGGCAGTCGACGAAAACTGAACGACGCGGAATGCATCGCCCGGACGTAAGGCCTGAAGCGCGGCGTGCATAAATGCTTTCGAGGCGTCCAGCGGTAAGCCGTTCATCGATCCGGACGTGTCCATCACAAAGACAATCTCGCGGGGCGCAATCTCGGACATTACAGGCAATTCGGGCGGGGTGATAAGGAGGCTGAAGAAGCCGCCTCGCTGATCCACATGGGTCAACACGCCGGCCTGGATATCTTGTCCTCCCAACTCATATCGCAAGATCAAATCACGGTTGGGGATGGTCCGCTTTTCCGTCAGCGAGATTTCTCTTTCCCGGACGGGATCCGCCCCGGGGCGTGAATCAATACTGTGAGTATCGCTGTGGACATGTGCCACTTCTACCCCGCCTCTGATCACCGCTCGAAACTCAAACCTGTCCGGATCGATGGCTTTGGGGATCGTCAGTCCGTGGACATCCGGGTAGGCGGGTGGCGGACCGAGCACCCAAGCTCCGTTGGATTCATGCTCCGCCTCACGCTCTGCGTCGAAGGAAACAAGCATCGGTTCCCCGCCTAGCTTGGGTTCCCGTGGCATGTATCGCGGTCCCACCACTGTTGGCACGACCAGCTCATAGGCATTGTCTCGAAACGGAATGATTTGAGCATAAGTCAGTTCTATCGTCACCGGTTGCTCCGGCATTAGATTGGCAACTTCTTGAGTGAACATGTTCGGGCGATGTTGTGTCAGCAGAGCCGCACTCTTGCCAGCCGATTTAGCAGCCTCATAGGTCTCGCGCGCCGCGTTCTTTTTCTTGATTTGGGCTTTGATGGTGTCCTGACCAACCGTCATGGACATGGCGTGGATGGCCGCGTCTTCGTTAAGCGGGAACAGGTAGGTGGCATAGACCGCATCGGTGCTGGGATTTTCAAAGATCTGTTTGATGTGAACCGATGCGATGTCGCCATCAATCACAGCCGTCACTTGAGAATTCACCAGCGGCAATTGAAACGTCCGTCCATCGGTCGTTATCGCCTCGATCGTGCCGCCAAGATCGCTCTCGTCAGCGCTGGATGTGCCTATACAGAACAAAAACGCTGACAGAAGCGCAAAGTGTTTAGAATTGATTTGCAACATGGAATTCTCCCGATTGGTGTATTGGACTGGTGGAAAGGTCGAATGCTGCGGCAACGGCGGCTTCAAAGTCTATTGCAGACCCTTGAACCTTAGCTGCCGGCGTGAAGCGCTGTACGGCTGTCCAGCTGGTCTGACGGTTCTGTAACCAATACCAAACCGCTTCGGCCACATTTGCCGTCATGAAGCCGTCCGACGCTTTGAAGCTGACGGCAACTTGATAGCGGGCGCCGCTTTTGTCCGTTGCCAGATAAACCGCAGTGGGAAATGGATCGAACCTCAACCCTTTGTAATCCACTTCGAAGCCTGCACCGCGCAGACAGTCGTCCGGCATATGAAGGTGGCGCAGGGGCGAGCGCGTGGTGGTGACCAGCAAGCCCATTTCCCCGTAAGCAGCGCGCGCGGCGCCGCCGCCATACTGAACAAAATAGTCTTGTTCTTTAGAGGAAAGGGGGAGCGCACTTCCCCACTCACCGGCAAGAACATGCGGCAATTGCGGCGGCGGCAGAGGAGCGCCAGCATCAAGAGGTCGGCTGGGGACATTCACCGCCGCCAGGCAAAGACCAAGGAAACAGACAGCAAAGACCGGGTGCGGTCGGTACGTGCTTTGCGTCCGGAGTATTGCGGGTCTAGTGCTGTTCTCACACTTGATGCGTACGGCCCACATTAGAATGATCGGCGACGCCGCAGCTATGCTGACTAAGCCGATCACATCGTGCCAAGGCTGGGCCATCACATCCACGGCCATGACATCTGGCGTCAGAGCGATGCCCGACGAGAGCAACACGATACGCAGCACGTTCGCCAAATAGGCCGCACCCAAAGCAAACCCGCCGCCCATACACGCCATTTGCCAATTTGGTCTGACAAGCGCGGCGATGAGTGTGAATCCGAAGAGGAACAAAAGCACGGCGCGCGCACCGGAGCACGGCAAGTCAATGAGGACGTCCGCGCCCTCCACCGTAATTCGTATGCCCGCACACTGAACGTCGGCAAAAAGCAAGCTGAGAACACTACATGCCGAATCGGCAGAGAGTTCTTGTAATCTGTACCCCAACAGACGCTGTACAATGCGCTCTAGCGGCAAACAAAAGAGGAAAGACGATGCGAGCCAAAACGGGGAAACAGAGCGGACGCGGTATTGTAATCCAGCCAGAAGCGCGAGCGCATAAACATCTGCAGCAAGAACCAGCGCCCCGAGCATGTTGATCGCGAGTATTTCGGACGACAAGCGGATACACGCTGTAACTGAAATAATCACGAGCGCTTGCCGGTGTTTGGGCAAAGCCCCTTTCAAAGGACTACTGAACGCGTAGAGAAACAGAACAACCGTGGCGATGAAAAAGCCGCCTCCCTGACTGGCGTAGGAGGGATCCAACCACGTCTCTACCAGCCACATCGTGGGTGAAACAGAAAGGATCAGGGCCCCAACCAACAGGGCACTCTTGGCCATGATTGCGTTCATGCGCCTGTTTTGAAGGAACAACACGCAATCTATGGGGAAAGCATCATGAGATGCTCAGCAAAATCTGTGCAGACTATGTGCAGAGCCTGAAAGGGTGTTTATGGGCCGATCTAGGGGGACAGGTTGGACGGAAACGTCAATTCAAAGCACGCCCCGGTCTCGCTGTCCGCAAGGGTCAGATCGCCGCCATGGGCTTTCATCAGTGTCCGCGCAATCCCAAGACCCATTCCGGTTCCCCCTTCTTCCCGCCTCGTTGTGAAAAACGGATCGAAAATGATCTCGCGATTTTCCGGTGGAATCCCGGCTCCGTTGTCGCTTACGGACAAGCGAAATCCTCCCTCAAACTGGGCAAGGGCAATTGATACTTCGCTTGCGCCGTGGCGAGATGAATTCTCCACCAAGTGATTTAGAACGGCAAAGGCGTCTTCGTCCGTCATCGGCAAGCTGACATGTTCTTCGGATCTCCACTCTATCTCGATGGGGTGTGTTTCTTGTAATCGCGATACGACGTCACCTAGATCGCAATCTCCCTTTGCGTTTGGGATTTCGGCCTTTGCCAGGTCACGGAGCCGTTCGAGAAGCCGGCTCATGCGTTCGGCTTCGGCTTGGATGGTTTGTAAGAACCGTTTCCGCTCCTCTGGAGACAGATCGCTTTGCAGGACTTCTGAAGCACCGACAATAGACGTCAGTGGCGATTTCAGCTCGTGGGAGACATGCGCGGCGAATGTTCGCAGATATTCCGATCTCTCGGACAGCGCGCCGGCCATGCGGGAGAAGCTGTCCGCAAGGCTCTTCACTTCTTGGCTCCCATAATGCTTCAGCGGAGCGAGCGCCGCCCTCGGGTCTTTTGCGACAAGTTCGGCACGGTCTTTCAGCTGATGAATTGGCCGGGAGACCGTTCTGACAAAAATGAATCCCACCAGGGCCGCGCCGGCGACAATGACAAGGGCAGCCCAGAAAACACGCTCGCTTTGGGAATACAGATCTTTCAGTACATTCATTGGTGTGCGGCTGGCGTATATCACGCCCACAATATGGCCCTCAGAGAGGACCGGCATGGTTACGAAGAGCCGGACTTTTGTGCCACGGCTCAATGAGGACAGCGGGGGTGCGGGTTGCTCAGAGAAACGGTCGCGCATGACCGACGTAAATGTACCCTCGAGCGCGAGGGCCACCTCGGGGATATGCGCAAGCGATTGTCCAACCTCTTCCCGCCCGGCGATCACGATGCCGTCGGCCGCAAGCACCCGAAAGCCCGCAAGGGTGATGCGTTGAGTTTCCTCTATCAAGCTCAACATCTTTCGGCCGACTTCGCGCTCTCGCTCCGTCAGTTTACGCCCTAGTCGAGGATCGGGACGGCGGCCGTATATCGTGTCGAAGGCCAGATCCAAACTGGGCTGGATCGGATTGTATCGCCCCTCTAGATCTTGCTGCTGATGGGTTACGATTGTGGAGAGTTGTCTGCCTTTGAGGAGGCCCGACCCGTCTTCCGCCATGGCCGCAGCGAGGACCGCCGATTGGCTGATAAGTTCGCCCTCCGTCTGATGGATTAACAGGTTCTCGTACAAGCGAAGGAAGATAAGGCTCCCCAATGGAAGCGCCAAAATGATGAGAATCATCACGGCCGCTATGGTCCCCAACGCGGGGCGAAAGCGCTTCCGCAGGTGTTTGAGGTTAATCGTCGCCATGCGCCAATCTAAAGCCAACGCCATGAACCGTTTCAACGATGTTCTCACCTCCCGCCCCAGCTAGTTTTGCTCGCAGATTCCGGATGTGGCTGTCTATTGTCCGATCCGAGACATGCAATCCCCGATAGGCGGAATCGAGAAGCTGAGCCCGCGACAAAACGATACCGGGCCGGGCGATCAAAGAGTGAAGAATTGCAAACTCAGTTGCCGTGAGAGGCAAGGTTGTGCCATCGAGATGAGCCACATGCTTGTCCGCATCGACGCTTAATCGTCCGTAGGCATATATACTCGTTTGTTCTGTGTCTCGTTTGTTTTCGCGGCGCAAGATGTTTGCGACGCGGGCGCTCAGTTCGCGGGGGCTGAACGGCTTGGTGACGTAATCGTCCCCTCCAATCTCCAACCCTAGGACGCGATCAATTTCCTCGTCCCGGGCTGACAAGAATAAAATGGGCACATCCGACGTTCGACGGATCGACTTGCACACGTCCAGGCCGTCGCGCCCGGGCAGCCCGACGTCCAACACGATCATATCGGGTGAGAGTTTCTCGAAGGCTGCGAGCGCTGCGTCACCATCGCTGCAGTGATGGACGAGGTGCCCCGCCCGGTCCAAGGTGAACGTGACGATGTCTGCGATGGAGGGATCGTCCTCAACGACAAGTACCGTATAGGGCATGTGCGCTTTCCCAGTAAGTCCGTAGAGCGTTAGAGTCCCATGGCCAACAAATGCGCCAGCATGGTGACGAAGATAGCAGACTCTTGACGAATTCTGACTAGCATAAGGTGCCGCTTTAGGGCTGCCCCTCGTCAGGCTGCCATTCGCCGCGCAACTGGCGTTCCGATTCTTCGCGTAGCTCTCTGATACGCTCGACATACGGTTTGTTCTGGTCGATGGGCAGGTCGGGGTCGTAAAGTTCAGCCAGCTCGGCCACAGAGCGGCGGTCGCCCTCCTCAAACATCTTGATCAGTCTCATGGCATCTTCGTGCGGCACACCTAAAGCTTCGATGGCAGACCGTCCGGCGCGCAGGGAGCTGTCATAAGTCTCTCGAATGATGTCCCGGCACCCGAGGCCCCAAAGCTCGTAAATGTGATCCCGATCCACCGCCCGCGAAAGGACATGAAGGTGGGGATAGGTCTTGATGGCGTATCTGACGAGTTCCGTAATCTGCTCTTTCCCGTCAATGGCAATAACCAGGAGCTTCGCCTTTTCAATGCCCGCCGCCTTCAAGAGATCCGGACGTGTTGCATCGCCATAATAGATCTCAAGATCAATCGATTTGAGTCTTTGCAATTGCTCTGAATTGTAGTCGACCACTGTGGGTTCATAGCCCATGGCCCGCAAGAACCGATTGATAATACCGCCAAACCGTCCGTGACCGGCGATAATGATGTCGCTATGTTTGTCGATTGTGTCGGCTTCTCTTTGTTGGCCTTCGGAGAATTGCGGAGCGATGAACCGGTCGTAGATGATGAACAGGAGCGGCGTCAGCAACATCGAAATGGCAACAATTAAAGAAAGCTGATCGGCGATGGCTTCCGGGAGGACCGAGTTTGCGACGCTGAATGATAAGAGGACAAACCCGAATTCGCCGGCCTGCGCGAGACTGATCGCAAACAACATCTGATCGGAACCTGAGACGCCAAACAGCCGTCCGAGTGCGTATAAGATCGCCGCTTTCAGAGCCAGCAATCCAAAGGACAATCCCAGTATGAAGGCGAGATTGTCCTGGAGCAGCGTGAAATTGATGTTCGCTCCAACGGTCATAAAAAAGAGTCCCAGAAGTAAGCCCCGGAATGGATCGATGTCGGATTCAAGCTCGTGACGGAATTCGCTGTTGGCCAAGACAACGCCGGCAATGAAGGTGCCTAGCGCCGGAGACAGGCCGACGAGAGACATGAGGAGCGCGATGCCGACAACAATCATCAACGCTGCGGCCGTGAAGAGCTCACGCAATCGGGCCTTGGCAATGAAGCGAAGAATTGGATTTGTCAGCATGCCGCCGATTATAAAGACCGCGACGATTGCCCCTAACGTGACGGCGGCTGCGTGGTTAGCTTCAAGGCCGTCCACAAGACTGATCTGCGTGGCGTGGCCACCCACGGCGCCGTGGGCATCGCTGGCAATGATCTCAGAGGCGGCAAACATCTCCGGCATGGCCAAAAGGGGAATAAATGCCAGCATGGGGATGACGGCGATATCTTGGAAGAGAAGGACGGAGAAGCTCGCCTGACCTCCCTCGCTTTTCATCAGGCCTTTTTCGTTCAACGTTTGAAGGACGATTGCCGTGGACGACAAGGAAAGGATGAGCCCAATGGCAATGGCGACATTTGTCGTTTGTCCGAACATAATGGCGATACCGGTGATCGCTGCTGCCGTTACCGTCACCTGAAGACCGCCTAGGCCAATGAGGCGGTTGCGCATCCGCCAAAGGAGTTTGGGTTCGAGTTCGAGGCCCACCAAGAACAGCATCATGACTACGCCAAATTCAGCGAAATGCTGGATGGAGACCACATCCACCCCCAACACAGCCAATACGGGGCTGATGGCGATGCCGGCCATGAGATAGCCCAGAACGGAGCCAAGTCCCAATCGAGACGCGATGGGAACCGCAAAGGTGCCTGCTACTAAGAAGACAAAGGCAAGAAGAAGAAAATCTGTCATACGATCGCGTCGCCCCTTAAATTTCGCGATTCAGTGTTCTTCGCTTCTACCCAATATTGGGCAGAACACCAAACTTGACCTTTTGGGGAACGCATTCGAGATGGAGATGGACGGCGTCACGTCCTCTCCGAAGTGCTAGAATACGCGATGGGGCATTTTGTGCGGCACTTGCAACATTTCCGCGATCAAATCAGAAGAGCTACTCGGTGTCACCCTCCTGAATTTCGCACCGGGAGTTTCCTCCTGCCCCAGAACAAGAAGGGACCAATGCGCTCGCCTTCATCCACCATTTCTAGTGTAGGACAGCGGCGGCGCAGAGCCTCGATCGTGACCTCGGCTTCCAGCCGGGCAAGCTCTGCCCCCACGCAAAAATGAATGCCGAGAGCAAATGTGAGGATTTTTTGAATTGGCCGGGACGGATCGAACGTGTGCGGGTTGTCAAAAATGCTGGGATCTCGGTTTGCGGCAGCATAGTGGATCATCACTTTGGTGTGGGCCGGAATCCGCTGCCCATCAATTTCTTCTTCTCCCGCAGTTGTGCGGAACATAGCGAGGAGCGGCGGATCAAGCCGGAGACTTTCGTTGATTGCGCGATCTCTCTCGATCCTTCCGGCACAGAAGTCCGCCCAGAGATAGCCTTCTCCCAACATCCGCATCATAAAATTCGTAATGAGAGAAGTGGTCGTTTCATTGCCCGCAACAAAGAGTTGATTGATAATGCCGACCGCGTCTTCGTCGCTCAGTGCACTTCCGTCATCACGTTTCGCCCTGGCGATGCGGGCGATCAAACTTTTGTCCGCCAAATCGGAACGCTTTGTTCGGACGAGATCGACGATGTAAGCGCGCATGCGCCGAATCTCTTCTTCGTAAGGAGTGGGATCGGGCGCGGAAAGAGCCTCTACGGACGTATCCGACCAAGACTTGAATTGTTCAATATCATCTGTTGGTATGCCGAGGATTTCGCAAATTATGATCACCGGCAGGGGAAAGGCGAGATCATCATGGAGATCCCAAACGCTTATTCCTTCTACTTTGTCCAGAAGTTCGTCGGCAATTTCTTCGAGCCGCGGTCGAAGTCTTGCGATCGAGCCCGGTTTGAAATCTTCCTGTACCAACTTCCGAAAAAATGTGTGCATCGGCGGGTCGGAGACGATCCCCATCGGCTCGATGAAGTTCGGTCCCTGTCCGGGTCCGCTCAAGAATCGCGTTGGGTTCATCAGGACATGATTGACGTCTTCGAACCGAGAGAGAACATAAAACGGTGGCTCGTACTTGTCGTAGCGCTGGCACCTATTTCCGGCAAACAGGCGCTTGATTGAGATGGTGGGGTCGTCCATTTCTTCCGGACTCAGAAAGTTTAAGGCGCCCGGTTCTAGTGATATCTCGGCCATTTCACTGGTCCTCCAAAGAGTCAGATTAGAGGCTTTTCTTCGGCTTCACCAGCGCCGGAACCACAAAAGTCTCAGCGTATTCCTTCACGTCCGCCACAGTGGGGAAGATTTCCCTGCGCTCCATGAACATGAATTGAATTCCAAGAAGCCATGTCATGATTTTCTGCGGGTCAAGGCCCCCTCGAAGCTCGCCCTTTTTTGCAGCTCTTTCGAGGATCGGTTGCCAGAATATGGTGTTTGACTCCAAAATGGCTGGATCGTTCGAAGCGGCATACGCGGTATAAGGAACATTACCGGGCTCGATCAGCAACGACCAAAGCTCATCGCTCTCTACAATTTCGACCGCCAATTCCAAAGAGCGTACGATCTGTCTGTCGAACGAACGCAGACGCATGACTTCGCCCTGTCTCCGCGCGTTGATTTCCGCAGCCTCAAACCCCACGACGGCGGCAATAAGCTCCGTTTTGCTTTTGAAAAAACGATAAAAGTTGGGGCGCGAAAGATCCACTTCGCTTGCCACCATGGCAAGGGTCACCCCTGTCAGGCCGTGTTCTCTGACAAGCTTGCGCGCTGCCTGCACAATGGCATCTCTACGTTTTAGTTTCCGTTCTTGGACAATATTCACCCACTTTCCTTAGCATTGTTTGTGGTCTTTCCCAACGCTTGACAAATGATTTTATGTGATACATTATTTTGATAATGTATCACTTTGGAGGACGAAATGGACGCTTTCAATCCTTTGGACCCTCAGCTCGCGATCGATCCGTATTCAGCATACGCAAACCTTCGCAATGAAGAGCCGGTCCATATGTCCGCTCTGGGAGCGTATGTGCTGACGAGATACGAGGACGTGGCGACGCTGCTTTCCGACACGGAAACGTTTCAACATCAGTATGTTACTCAGCAAAAACTGAGAGCGGGTCCGGATGTCGAGAAGCAGCCCTATTTCGATTATTTCCGTAGGATGATTTTTGTTTCCGACGATCCGGCCCATCGACGGTTACGGCTGCTCGTCAGTAAGGCTTTTACTATCAAGCGTGTCCAGGCGCTTCGCGCTCCAGCGGAGCAGATTGCGCGGGCATTGATGGAAGAAAAGGCTAAGGCACGACACATGGACTTCATTCATGAGTTTACCCTGCCCTTTCCGCTCCGGGTGATCGGTACAATTCTTGGCATTCCGGAGGAAGACCACGAAACAATCGGCACCCACGCAACGGCTCTCAACCCAGTATTGGAGTTTCTGCCTATGGCGCCCGACGTCTTGGCTCGGGCCAACAGTGCTGTGGAGCTCTTGGCGGAGTACTTTACCGACTTGGCCGCGAAACGGCGCGCGGAACCCACTGACGATCTCTTTTCCGCTCTTGTTCACGCAACGGAAGATGGGGATACTCTGTCTGATGAGGAGTTGATCGCGAATGCGATCCTCCTTTATGTGGCCGGGCATGAGACCACGGCCGGTGGGACCGGTCTCGCGCTTCATTCTCTTCACAAAAACCCAGAACAGTGGCGATTGCTGAAAGAGAACCCCGAGAGGATACCGGCAGCCATTGAAGAGGTGTTGCGCTATGATACGCCCGGACAAGGAACGGCGAGAGTGGCGACAAAAGAGACCGAGTTTTCAGGTGTGCACATCCCTGAAGGCAGCATTCTTCTCGGTTATATCGGTGCGGCCAACCGTGACCCGGAGGTGTTTCCCGAACCCAACCGTCTCAACCTCGAGCGAGACTTCAAGAAACTGCCCCGCCCTTTGACGTTTGGAGGCGGTGCCCATATGTGCATCGGTCGCTTGCTGGCCATGCAAGAGTTTGAAGTGGCACTGTCCCTTCTTTGCACAGAGTACCCCCAACTTGAGGTCGACGAAGCGGCTCTTGAGTTTCGCCCGACACCGCTTATGAGGGGATTGGAGCATCTGCCCGTGCACTGGTGAAGCGGTTAAGCAATTCCCAGCTTAACGGAGGATTTCATACCATTCCCAACTCTTTCCGGCCGGATCCTCAAAGTGTTTGCGTCCGGATAACTGCGAATGACAGGGTCGTTCTTGAACGTATACGGACAAGTACCGTAGGGCGCATAGTCGGCATGAGTTGCAAAAAACGTCCTTTGAGACCGCTTCATCGAAATAGAGTTGGGTGGTGAGTTGGCTTTCACCGGCCAAAAACACCTTCACATGGATATGCGGGATGCGCGGATCGTACCAACCGGGAAAGATGGTCTTGAAGGACACAAATCCGTTTTCATCGGTGATTTGAGCGCCTCTTAGATAGGATTTTTGATTTGTCGGTTCGACGTGGGCATTGAGATCCCGGCTGCCGATGAGCCGCATTGTCTCAAGCGGTTTTCTGGCTAGGTCCTCTGGATAGGAACTATAGCGCCCGGCGGAATCGCAGTGCCAGATCTCCACAAGGGCATTTTCCACGGGAGTGCAGCCGCTCGCTCCGACCACCTGCAATGCCAAATCGTATTCAATGCCGGCGCGATCTTCCCTGATATCGCCGCGCACTGGGGCCTTCAGAAAATATGGACCTTCGGCTTGTTCCGGTGTGAGCACGCACAGATCGGAGGTCGATCCCAGAGCGTCGGAGATTTCCATGGCTTCGTTTTGGAATCGCGTGATTTGCCAACGAAAAAGGGAATTCCGGTTGGCGTACGCCGTTGCTGCAGCGGTCACTACCCCAGCGCTTCCCAGCAGAAAAGCTCTTCTCAACATCTGGTTCGTTCCCATCCTAAATAGGGGTGTTGCCCATCTTCAATGATTGCACGGGGGTGTCAAGGCGTCGCCGCGCTAGGGAGTGCCCGTGAGCAGTCGTCTTTCGTTTCAACTTTAGGTGTTGCAGCGCCCAGAATTTGATGCTTTCATTTGAGCGACATTCTGGAGACGTCTTAACTGACACTAGAATTTGAGGGGGACACATGCGTAGACACTATCGAAAGCGCATTGGCAACTGCAAAGAAGATCATCGCAAGGAAAGTCATCGCGCCCACAAGAGTGTTCTTTCTTATGTGGTGATCATGGCGAGTTTGATCTGTGGTTTCGGCCAAACTTCAGCCAAGCCCCCATTGGATGTCTACGGTGCACTGCCCAGCGTCGAAGATTTTGCAATCTCTCCGGACGGGCAACGCTTTGCCTACTTGGTCAATGCTGAAGATGGCAGCGGATTGATCATAAGTGACTGGCATGGAAATCGAACAGGCACGCGTACGGATAACCTAAAGACACGCGGGATTGCGTTCAATGATAGCCGTTTCGTGATTCTGGGTGCATCTGATACCGCACGGTGGCATTACTTTCGAGGCCGGACAGAATATACTGGTGCTTTCTCTTACGATTTTCAGAACAACAAGATTCGACAACTTCTCGCAGGCAACGAGTCTCTTTGGCCCGCTCAATCTGGATTGGGGCGGATCGCTGCGTATCAACAGGGATCGAGCGACGTCTATATGCCGGCTTATCTGGGCACGCCGCCCGCGAAGGCGAAATACGGCGTTATGAAAGTGAATTTGCAATCCGGAAAAGGACGCGTCCACGAACGCGGCAAATCAACCGCGACCGACTGGCTGGTCAATGTCGATGGATCCATAATCGCTCGGGAAGAATACAACGAAAAAACCAACCAGTATACGATTAGTGTGAAGAATGGAAATCAGTATAAAGAGATCTTCAGGCGCGAAGTTTCAATTCCCTACTTCTCCATCCATGGGCTGAACGGCAGCAAATCAGCAATCATCATGTCGACAATGTCAGAAGACGGTGGGATCGGACCCCTATCTGAGTTGTCGTTTGACGGGAAGCTGTCTCCGATACGGTTCACATCAAAGGACTTCACAATCGATAGATTGATCCTCGACCGAAATCGCACGGTGCTCGGCGCCCAGCTCTCTGGATTACTTCCCAGCTACGAGTTTTTCAATGATACTCTGGATAGAAATGTGGCTCGGGTCCAAAACGTCTACGCCTCCGCCTCAACGACACTCGTCGATACAACGGACGACTTTAGCATCTTGATTTTCCTAATCCAAGGCGACGGCGTTGCCCCCGCCTACTATCGCTTTGATGCTGCTGCCAACCAATTAGCCAGAATCGTTGGTGTGTATGCGGATATAGAGGACAAAGACGTCGCGAACGTCAGCACAGTCGAGTATCGCGCACGGGATGGCCTGAAGATCACCGCGATCGTTACTCGCCCAAGGAATTGGACGAAAGGAAAAGCCTATCCCACAATCATGTTACCCCATGGCGGTCCGGCCACTTACGATGCGGTCGGGTTCGATTGGCTGGCCCAATCCTTCGCGAGCAGAGGTTATCTGGTCATGCAGCCCAACTTTAGGGGATCGTGGGGATTTGGCAACGCGTTCATGCAGTCCGGATACGGAGAGTGGGGGCGCGGCTCGATGCAACACGACATCACGGACGGACTGAAACGGCTTATCGAAATGGGATGGACCGATCCCAATCGAGTCTGCATTATTGGTGCAAGCTACGGAGGGTATGCAGCACTTGCCGGCGGCGCCTTTACTCCGGATTTGTATGCGTGCATCGGTGCCATTGCGCCTGTGTCAGACTTGCCTCGCATGATCTATGATGAGGTATATGTCCGAGGCCGCGACAACTGGGTGGTCGAGTACTGGAAACAGTTGATTGGCGACCCGCGGGCAGAACGCAGCCGATTGAATCAGATTTCTCCAGCGAAGAACGCTAGTTCTTTCAAGGCACCTGTTCTCCTTCTGCACGGCAGCGATGATACCGTGGTGCCCTACAGGCACAGCCAGCTCATGGAATCAGCGCTCAGGCAGGAAGGAAAGACCGTCAAACTCGTGCGGCTGAAGGGCGAAGACCACTGGCTCTCGCTCAGTGAAACACGCACACAGACTTTGAAGGAGCTGCACAAGTTTGTAGGAGTCTCTATCGGTCCAGGAATACCTTAGGGCGTTTCTGGAGCCGGAGGTAAACCTCTAACTCTCGCTGTAGGTCGCTGTAGGCTGCAGAGAGCCATGTTTTAGTTCCCTGCGGCACTTGCGTCTCGTCCTTTGAGTTTAGGAAGCGCGCTTAGGCCGAGAAACTCGAAAATCGCCGTGTCCGAACACTGGAGCCACCTAACGGATCGGCCCCTCAAAGGTGTCATTGAAATATCCATAGATGGCTGCGGGCGGCACGATCGCCCCAAGTGCCAAACACAAGGTCGTAACGGTCCTCGGAAAATACCCAGCACCGAAGGACAGGTCGATGAGGAGAACGGCCATAAAGATCGGTGGCACGCTCAAGACATTGAAGAAATAATACTGAATACTGACGAAAAGAATGATTGCCAGTGCGACGATACGGAGAGTAGGTGCCAGGGTCTCCAGGTCTTCATTCCGTTGAAGCGAAGTTTGCCTATTTTTCCTCCGATCACCGCTTTCGCATCTTCGGTGTGGCCCCCTTGATAATCTGATCGATCATGCCCTGGGGAGCGATACGTCTGACGAGGGAGATGATCTTTGCCCGGTCCATTGGATAACGCAGTTTGCGTCTCTTGCTTTGGATGACTTCGTCGATCTTGTCCGCCACCATTTGAGGCGTCAACTTGCTTTCACGCGTGTCTTTTCCCATCATTTCCGCCATTTTGTGGGAGAGTGAGTCCGGCCCTGCGCCTGACGCCATCTTGAGATGATCCCCCGTGGACGGACGATCCATACGCATTGCAACGGGCTGCATAATGACGACATCAATGTTGTAGGGTTTCATTTCGTGATAAAGGGCTTCGCTAAAGGCTTCGAGAGCAAACTTGGACGATGTGTAGCTGGATAGATAGGGGACCGCCAAAAGACCGCCTAAAGAGCTCATTGTTAGAATGAGTCCCCCTGACTGGTTCTTCATCGAAGGGATGACTTGCCTGCAGATGTTGGCGAGACCGAGCACATTGATGTCGTAGACGCGTGAAACCTCTTCCAGGGACGTTTCTTCGACCGTTCCCAAGATCATTTCATTTACGCAGTTCACAACCGCATCAATACGCCCCATCTTTTCAATCGCCTTATCGATACAAGCTTTTACTGATGCCTCGTCCACTACGTCCATCGGCAGCATGGGGAAGGAATAGACCCCTTCATCCGTGGGCGGTGACCGCATGGTGCCACAAACAGTCATGCCGTTCGATTGCAGGGTTTCAGCGACGATCTGACCGAGACCACCCGATGCGCCACAAACCAGGATACGTTTCGATGCGCTTGCCATTTGCTCCTCCGGCAATCCGATGCTTGTTCGTTGCCCACCGGCTGTACGATGTCTTCAACTAAGACTAATTATGCGATGCATCGTACTTAGCTATTTTAATTATGTCAATCTACATAATTAAAATAGCTAAGTATGCCTAGGTGCGTCATTTGAGGATTACGTGTGGAGATCTGTCTGCTCCGGCCGATAAGGCAGAGCATTTCGCCGATGGGTGCGGCGGTCGTCAGTATGAACTCTTTCTAATGTAAGGGGGTATGCGGACTAAAATGTCAATCTTTTTGGATGCGTGTCCCTCGCGGCACCAAGCGGTGCGTCTTGATCTTCCACTCCCCACTTATACGGACCATCTTGGTTTCGTAGGTCGCCCAAAGCGTGAGGGTCGTGTCCGGAGCATCTTTCATATAGTGCAACGCTTGGACATCGGTCCGGCAGTTGGCGGTATCGCCGTCCACGGTTGCTAACTGTGGCGCCATCATGTGCTGGGTGGCGCCGAATTGTTCCAGGGCGCCAACGACATGGTCCCGCCAGGCGTCTGCGCCTTTGATCGGTTCCGGCGTGAAATCAAACACCTCTACATCGTCGGCAAAGCATGAGCGATACAGGTCCATATCGCGCTCATCCACGCCCTTTGCGTAGCGCAGCATCACGTCCATCAAGGCGATACGGTCTTCGGCGTATTGGTTCGACATGAGATCCCTCCTCTAATTGCATGCCTTCGGCCCTTCGTGCGGCTTAGGTGAACAGTAGCTTGCCCAAGAGGCTTTTGGAACCTGTCGTGACGGAGGCATGAAGAATCTGCCTCCCGCCCAATCTGTTGGCCTGCTTGCGCGTCATTCCCTCCCCGTGATCTAACCGGTAAACGCGTACGGGGGTCGATACCCTCAAGGGAGAGTTTTGAGGCGACAGATATGACGAGCGATCGGGAATTGGCCCGGCACAGTCTGCGGATGCTGTTCGCGCGCAACCATGTGGCCAGCTATATGCACGTGTTTGTGGCGGCGCTGGTGGCGTTTGTCATGACGTCCTCGGAAACCGTGCCGCTATGGCGGGGCCTCTTGTTTGTTGCGGGGCTCGCGGCCATCCTCACTTTTCAGATCCGGCTTGCGTCCCGGAATGTTCAGCGGGACTGGAGCGATGCGGAATTCCTTCGTGTTAGACGCCAATTCGATGCCTCGGCGATTGGAGTCGGCGCCCTTTGGGGCTTCTGCAGCTTCTTTTTGTTTCCAAGCGGAGATCCGGAGCGGCAACTCTTTCTCACGTTCGTGATTGGCGGCATGTGTCTGAGTGCTGTCGGTACCCAAGGGATGAGCCTGAGAACCTGCTATTCTTCCATCATCCCCGGACTGTCTCCCCTGGCCTTAAGGTATGTCCTGGAAGGAGGTTTGAACAATTGGCTGTCGGGTTTTCTTTTGTTTTGTTTCCTCGTCGTGATCGTGGCCTTGGCCCGCAAAATAAACGACTTTATGCTGCAGGCCTTCCGTCTACAGATGGAAAAAGACGACTTGCTTGAGGATCTACACGAGCAAGCGGAGGCCCTTCAATCAGCGCGCTCCGACGCCGATGAGGCCAACCTTGCGAAATCCAGGTTCTTGGCCCAGGCAAGTCACGACTTGCGGCAACCCCTGCACGCGATCAGCCTGTTCGTCGAGTCTTTGCCCAACGCAAAGTCCGAGACGGAGCGCCAAGACATCATGAGCCGCGTGCGGCAATCGCTTGATGTATTGACGAAATTGTTCGATTCCCTTTTGGATGTCACGCTCTTGGACACGGGCGGTATCGAAGTGAAACGCCAAGTCTTTCGGCCAAGTGATCTCATTGCGGAACTTGAACGGGATTTCGAACTTGTGGCGCAAGCCTGTCAGGTGGAATTGCGGACGGTACGGTCCAGCGCGGCCGTGGAAAGCGACCCAGTGCTTGTGCGGCGCATGCTGCAGAATCTTATTTCCAATGCGATACGCCACGCGGAGGGGGGCCGCGTGCTCATCGGTTGTCGGAGACGCGGGGAGAGCCTTTCCATCCAAGTGGCCGATAATGGACCTGGCATCGCCGCGGAGGATCAGAAGCGCATATTTACGGAATTCACGCGTCTTGACGCCTCGAGAATGGGCGCCGGTGCAAGCCCAGGTCTCGGGCTTGGTTTGTCGATCGTCAAACGCGTGGCCGATGAACTTGATTTGTCCGTGCACCTGCAATCGAAGGTGGGCCGAGGATCTCTCTTTTCTATTGACGGATTCTCTCTCGCCTCACCCGACCATCTTGAACCGATTGTCCGTTTCCAGGAAGCGACAAGCGGCTTTGGCGGGGCACATGTGTTCGTCCTTGACGATGATCCAGAGACGCTTGAGGCAACCAAACTCTTGCTCACACGCTGGGGGTGCCGTGTCTCCGCCTCTCAGGATTGGACGGATCTGCTCAAGGCTGCGCCCGATGTGATTGTCTGCGACTTTGAGATCAGCCCGGAGATGACCGGCCTTGATGTTCTTGATCGCTGGGCGGACGAAAAAGGCCCGCAGCCTCCGGTCATCATGATTTCAGGTCACTCGTCCCAAGAGTTAGAGGTGGCCGCACACGATCGCGGGTTTCCTCTTTTGCACAAACCGATCCGGCCTGTGCAACTGCGGTCAGCGCTGCTCAATGCTCTCTCATCCTCACGTGAATCCACGGCTTGCGGCGAAAGACGCGGCCGCCGAGCGCGTACTCACATTTAATACTTTGAGTAGTGCTGAGACGTGAATCCGGACAGTATACGGAGATATGTCGAGCTCGCGAGCAATTTCCTTATTGGACAATCCACGGGAGATGTAACGCAGGACTTCGAGCTGGCGCGGTGTAAGCAAAGCGAAAACATCCTCGCCGACCTCGGTGCGTCCGACCGGACCTGTGGCTCTGAGGACCACCGTCTCGCCATCCATTACCGCCAAAAAGGCGGCGGACATATCATCTGGACGCGCTGTTTTTGAGATAAATCCATTAGCGCCATCGTTCATAATACTGTCGATCAACTCGTTGTCGTGGACCATCGACACCACCACGATCGGTGTGAGCGGTAACTTACGGCGAAGGGCAACGAAGTCTCGGCCCGCATCAAAACCTGGAAACACAAGGTCAAGCAGCACAAGATCGGGCGCGTGTTCGGATCTCAGAGCATCAAGCGCCCTTGCAAGGCCCGCCTGATCACCGACTTCTGTGATTTCGGCGCCTTCGAAGAGATTGCGCAGCATAACCGACATGCCGCTGCGAAACACCGGGTGATCGTCCACCAGCACGATTTTCATATCGTCGAACCCTCCCGGGTCCCACACTACATGATTTCGTACGCCCAATGTCGGATTCACGCGAAAGCAACCTTCATAAGACTTTCGTCTTCGCTTCTCCTCACCAAAGCGAATAAAACCGCGCCCGTACAAGTAGGACGGATGTGCTACCCGTGCGCCTAGTACATCTGTACAACTAGGCCCGACTGCCAAAATGGAAGAGTCTTTTTGGGATTCGGCAGCTCGAAGTGGCTGTCTGACGGGAGGAACTCATGCGGGACTCAATTTTTCTGGCTGCCAAGCTGGCGGCTGCGCTCTACCTTCTTTTGACTCCTTTGAACGCCTCCGCCCAGGAGCCGGCTTCACCGCAAGACGGAACCGCACCAGGAAAAGTATTATTCGTCTACGATTCATCCAACTCAATGTGGGGCGAGCTGTCCGATCAGTCGCGCAAATACGAAGCCGGCCGCAGCGCCTTGGCGTCGATATTGGGCAGCGGGTTGGCTGACCGCGAGATCGGATTTCGCGCCTACGGTCATCGCCGCGCCGCGGACTGCCGCGATACGGAGCTCATGGTCCCGTTCGGCCAGACCGATGAAACGAAGGCGCAAATCAACACGTCGGTTGCAGGCATGACTCCGAAGGGCAAGACACCGATCACTTACAGCTTGCAAGAAGGATTGAAGGATTTCGAGGGCGCCCCAGGCGAGATTCTATTGATCAGTGACGGGATCGAAACCTGTGATTCAGATCCGTGCGATTTGATGCGGGAGTGGCGCACTGCAGATATCAAAATTCGCGTCCATGTGGTGGGCGTGGGCTTAAACGAATTGGAACGGGAGGCGATGTCCTGCATCGCCGAAGAATCGGGCGGGGAGTATTTCGACGCCGATTCCGCATCCGAATTTGAAACCGCTCTGTCTGAAGCCAGCGAAGCGATGGAGAATCCGGCCGACCCCAAACCGATCGACGCAGAGAAAGGGTACGGCATCATCATCACGGCGAAAGACTCAACGGGCCGGGAATATCATGGTTCGGGTAAGCTGTTTTTCGGCGGAGCCGAAATTGGATTGGTTCGAACAAAGGGACGAGGCCGGAACGTTGTCGAAAAACCAGGCGACTATGAGGTGGAAGTCGGCCCCCTCCTCCGGGATGGATCCGTCTACGAACCAGTTCGTCAAACGGTCACCGTCGCCGAGCCGGGCGATACGCGTGTGGAGGTTCTGGTAGAGGCTCCCGCCCGTGTTTCTGCAACGTTCACGGAAAATGGCGAAACGCATCCTGGGTCTTTTGTAACCGCATTCCAGGAGGACAAGAAATCTTTTGGATTTCGCGCCTTCGACGAGGCTTTGGCCCGGCCTGGCACGTATGAATTCCACGCTAAGCCAAATGACGACAATTCCCTAAAAGTCAATGCAACGTTGATCACTGGGGAGACCACCGTCGTCGCCTTCGAACTCATCCAAACAATCAAAAATTATATCGTCTATAGACTGCCAAACGGCGACATCATCAAGCGCCATGGCGAGCTTTGGCGAGACGGCGAAAACGTCTATACGGTCTATTCCGGCAATGGTGTGCTGGCACAGCCAGGCGTGTACGAACTGCATTCGCCGGACCAGAACGTTCCACTGACGCCCACTCAGATCGAGCTAAAGACAGACGGCGAAACCATCGAAGTCCCGCTCGATGCCGGTTGGGTGAAAATCATCTTTCCTCCTGATGACTATAACTATGTGGGTAATCCCGACCGGGCCTTCTTGGGTTCCATCGAGCGCGGAAACAGCAGCTATGCCCGTCCGGACGTGCTCATTCCGGTGGCACCGGGGACATACAAGGTCGAAGGGCCCACTTCGCGGGGGTTCTTCGAAACTCCAGAGGTGACGGTCGCCAGCGAGCAAACGGTCGACGTGATCATGACACCCAAGCCGGTGGGCGAGCTTGTAGTGACGTATGCTCCGTCTTCTAATTATCTTAAAGCGCCGGATCGGGCTTCGGCCTATGCGCTGGACGGTCAGCGGATCATCGGAGGAATCTTGCGGCCCGGCGATGTTCGCAAATTTCTACCGGGGAGATACAGGATCGACGGCTGGCAATATGCAGGTGACGTGGAATCTCAAGAAATCACGATCGATGCCGGTCAGCGTACGGAAGTCGTGCTGAAACTTCGCGGTGAATAACCCAAATACAAAAGGAGGTTGTTATGAATAAGACCGCTCTTACCTTGAGTGCTGCGTGCCTGATTGTGGCGTGTGACGGATCCAGCTCTGCAAATGATGGGACACCCAAACTGCATCCGGTCGACGAGGCGTGCGTCGAGTATGAGATGTCTGGACAGATGCAAAACGGCACAACGGTCCGGTGCCACCGGGACTTTGGATACGAACAGTATGAAATCCAAAATGTGTCAGTAGGTATTATGGGTATGACGCAGACCACGAATTCCCACAATATTACTATTGGCGATACAATCTACGCGATTAATCTGGATACTAACACCGGCACTCAAACGACGAACCCGATGTATCAAAGCTTTGCCGATGCCCTCCAGAATTCGAGCCCGGAAGAAATGTCTGCCACGTTCTTGAACGCCATGGGCATGACACCCACCGGCAGCAGTCAGACCATCGCGGGCGTCTCGTGCGATAATTACAGCTCTGCCAACATGGGCACGGCTTGCTTTACATCGGACGGATTGATGCTGGAGCAGAGCTTCATGGGCAGTACGACGCGAGCGACTTCAGTTGCTTATGCGGCCGGTGACGACGCAAACTATACACTCTATCAGAACGTTCCTATTACTCAGGGGCCGGATTTATCCAACGGACTGGGTGGCCTGTTTGGGCAGCAATAGGCAAAGCGCCACCTCTGACCTTCCTTTTCAAAGAGGGGCAATTCCAGATACGCATTCGCCCCTCTTGACCTCTCCGTGTCCGCGCGGCAGCTTACGACCCAAACCCAGGAGAGGACCATGCCCATACAAGAGACCAAGTACGGCGATCTGGCCGTGTCGGAAGCTGCCCCTTTTGTCGCGCTCTGTGAGATCCAGCGGCCGCCTAACAATTTTTTCGATGTCGAGCTCATCAAGTCGATCGCCGAAGCCTTTGAGAATTTGAGTGAAGATCCGGCCTGCCGCGCCATCGTTCTGGCGGCTGAAGGCAAGCACTTTTGCGCCGGTGCTAATTTCAGCAACCGGGAGGAGCGCGGCGAGCGGATCGACATGTCGCAAGAACAAGGCAACCCCCTTTATTTTGAAGCGGTCCGAACGTTTGATTGCAAAAAGCCCATCGTTGCGGCCGTCCAAGGAGCTGCCGTTGGCGGCGGGTTTGGCCTTGCCATGATGCCGGATTTCCGTGTGGCCTGCGCCGAGGCCCGGTTTACGGCGAATTTTGTCAAGTTGGGCTTTACGCCCGGGTTCGGCCTCACCCACACGCTTCCTCGCCTCATCGGCGAACAGGCCGCCTCAATGATTTTTCTCACTGGACGACGTCTGACCGGGGAACAGGCCAAAGAAATAGGGATTGTCGATCAACTGGTCAGCCTTGAAGAGGTGCGCCCCGCGGCGATTGCGCTCGCCGCCGAGATCGCTGAGAATGCGCCGCTCGCCGTCATGGCGGTGCGCGCCGCCGTCCGCGGCGACATCGCCCAAAAGGTTAAAGAGGCCACGGACCGGGAACACGCGGATCAACACCGCCTGCAAAAAACAAACGACCATAAGGAAGGGGTCAAAGCCGTGGCGGAACGCCGGCCGGGGAATTTCACGGGGACCTGAGGAAACCAGGCAAATCGTTCTTCATTGCGAGGATCAAAGTGACGACGTAATCCGGAACAGCGGAGGCTGCGCTTCGCTGGCCGGGATTGCCTCTTTCGGCTTACGCCGGGATCGCAATGACGTTTGTTTACGCACGTTAGTTGGTGCGTGCCTACCCTTCCTCCGACACGACCTCAAATTTGACGCCGGATTTGTTCAGCCGTTTTTTTAGCGCCGTGCCGGTTGCCATGACTGGCGTGATGACCCCCGCCGTCTGCGGAATCTTACGGCCGTCTTTGACCAAACAAATGGCCGTCTCGGCGAGCATCTTTGCGGTGTCGCCATAGCCCGGATCGCCTCCTGTCATCTGAGCCACGACTTCTTTGCCACCGCCGATACCAAGGAACGTGGTCTTGAATTTCGTATCTTCCCGGGTTTCTTCATCCGGTCCGTCTCCAGACTGTTTCAAGGAAAGTAGGAAAGACCGTGTGGGCGGAAACTGAGCTGCCATGAACAGGCTTCCCATGCCCAGAGCGCCAACCGGCAGCAGGGGCAATGCGGAACTTGGAATCTCCGTGTGGTGACCATAGGTAAAGTCCGGTCCATACCGATCATCGGCGGCCGCTGACCGCAGCACGATCTCAACATCGATGAGCGGAACGGAGAGTCCCCACTTATTCGGGTTGGGACTGCGACGGAGAGGCTGGGACGTCGCACGAATTTTTCGATCGGGTCCTGCTTCTTTGTCGGCTCTGGCCACGGCGCGGCGGGCGCGGGCCGGTTCGCTGAAATTCATGAAGCCGATGGCCGATGCCCATGTTCCGCCGGAAATCGAATTAAAGGGGTTGCGAAGTTTTCCTGATTTCGAGCCGAAAGAGGTGAACGCATAAACCTCGATCGCTCCGTCCGGAGACAACTCTTCGACGGTCAATCGTGCCCCCAGATCCGCCGGAATACTGTCGTAGCCACAGCAATTGACGATCCGCGCGCCCGTTTCCAAAGCCGTATCGTGGTGGGCAGCCTTGATCGTTTCCACGAACTCCCCTTCGCCGGTGAGATCAACATAATCCGTGCCTGCCGCCGCGCAGGCTCTCACCAATGGCTCGCCGTATTCCTTGTATGGACCCACGGTGGTGATGATGGCTTGGGCTTGGGCCGCCATGGCTTCCAATTCGAGGGGCCGGTCGGAATTCGCGGTGATGATATCAGCCTCAACCCCGTGCTGCGCGGCGATCTCTGCGGCGAGAGTCTCCAATTTTTCCTTGTTTCTTCCGGCGATTGCCCAGGTAAAGCCTTCGTCCGGTTGGCGCTTTGCCAATTCGTGTGCCGTTAGAGCGCCGGTAAACCCTGTCGCACCAAAAAGTACAATGTCGTATTTCCGATTTGCCGCCATGTGTTCGCTTTCGCCTGTCCGCTTCACTTAATCGCTTGCGTCATAGCATGTTCTCAAGACACATAGGGGGATGACGACTGACCCATCCCCACCTGTGCCTCGAGCGTACGCCTTGCCTTGGTCTCATGGCTGGAACGTTCTAGGTGTTTCCCTACTCTTTCAAGCCATGACGTTTGGAATTGTCATTTATTGCTTTACGTTCTGGGTCGAGCCTTGGCGCGAGGAATTTGGCGCAGCGCGGGGCACGATCATGTTGGGGATCACGCTCTTGAATGTCGCAATGGGTGTCGCATCGCCCTTCGCCGGACGGGCGGTCGACCGTTTGCCGATCAAATATCTTGTCTGTGGCGGCGTTGCGTGCCTGAGTTTAGGTTTGGCCTTATCAGCGGCTGCGACGGCGCTTTGGCAAATTCTTGTTCTGTATGCGACCTTGATTCCCATCGGGGTTTCCCTTGCGGGTCCGCTCGCCGCGCAGGCTCTCGCCACGCGCTGGTTTCCCGATCGGCAAGGATTTGCAATCGGTCTGTCTACGCTGGGGACGTCGATCGGCGGGTTCGTGTTACCTCCCATCGCGACGGCCCTTCTTGGTGCCCATGGTTGGCGCGTGGCGCAATTCGACCTTGCACTCGCGACCTTTGTGATCTTGCTGCCGGCGGTCTGGTTTATCGTTCGCGACCCGGGCCCCGTGCTGGGTACCGCCGCTGCGTCGCCTACGCCGCCCAGTCCGCATAAACACGGAACAGCGTCACACACCTTCAGACAGCGGAACTTTTGGGTGATCGTTGCTTCTTTGTTGCCGATCATGATCGTCACCGGGAGTGTTCAATTCAATATGGCGCCTCATGCGAGCGATATCGGACTGGATGGCCAGACCACCGCCCTCGCCGTTTCGCTGATGGCCCTTGTCATGATCGGCGGCAAACTTGGCTTTGGTTATTTCGCCGACCGGACGGACCATCGCTTTTTGATGTGGGCGATGATCGCGATGCTTGCGATAGCTGTCATGCTCTTTCGAAATGCGGACGGGACGACGTCTTACATCACTGCCGCCATCGTTTATGGAATTGGCGTCGGCGGGATGCTTCCCCTGCTCGGCGCCATGGTCGCGCGATGTTTCGGGGCAAGCGCCTTTGGCAGTGTGATGGGATTGCTTGGCCCTTTCTTGATGCTCGGCGCCATTGGCCCCGTGATTACAGGTTGGCTTCGCGATGTATCCGGTTCTTACGAGCTTGCCTTCAGTATACTGTTGATCGGCTTCCTTCCGTCCGCCCTTGCAGTCTACTTTTTGCGTCAAACGGCTCAGCAAACCCCACTTGAAGGGTCGGCCCGTGCCGGTTGACGTGAAGATTTGCGGATTGAGCACGGCGGACACAGTGGATGCCGCCGTCGACGCCGGTGCCGCGTACGTTGGGTTCATGTTTTATGAACCGTCGCCGCGAAACATCAGCATCGAGGAAGCGCGGGTGCTCGCCGAACGCATTCGCGGCCGAAGCGAGATCGTGGCCGTCACGGTTGACGCGGACAACGCCCTACTCTCGCGCATTATCGATGGACTGCGGCCAAACTTCATCCAGATGCATGGGTCCGAACCGCCCGACCGGGTGCGACACGTTCAGACGTCGCTAGGAGTGAAAGTCCTGAAGGCCATCTCTGTGGACGGGCCGGACGATGTTGGGTCCGCGAGGACTTACGAAATGGCGGAGATGCTGCTGTTTGACACAAAAGCCAAAAGAGAAACTGAACTGCCTGGAGGGCGCGGCGAGGCCTTTGACTGGAGGCTCATGGACGCGTATGAAGGCGCCAGACCTTGGCTGCTCGCGGGTGGCTTGACCGCCCATACCCTTAAAGAAGCGGTGGAAACCTCTGGGGCAAAGGGGGTGGATGTCTCCTCCGGTGTTGAACGCCTTCCCGGAGAGAAAGACCCGGACCTCATTCGCCGTTTTTTGCGTGCCGCGAACTCGCTGTAACGAACAAACTTGGAATTGAAAAACGCACCCATGCCCGAACCCAATTCTTATCGCACCGGTCCGGATGAAGACGGAAACTTCGGGCTCTATGGCGGTCGCTTCGTGGCCGAAACATTGATGCCACTCATCCTGGAGCTGGAGACCGCTTACCGGCAGTCCAAAAAGGACAATGCCTTCCAAGAGGAGCTCGACTATTACCTCAAGCACTATGTGGGCCGACCCAGCCCCCTCTATTTTGCTGAGCGTTTAACGGCACACTTAGGGGGTGCAAAGATTTACTTTAAGCGAGACGAGCTCAATCATACCGGCGCCCACAAGATCAATAATTGCATCGGCCAAATCCTGCTGGCCAAAAAAATGAACAAGACACGGATTATAGCGGAGACGGGCGCCGGTCAGCATGGTGTGGCGACGGCAACGGTCGCTGCGCGCTTTGGGCTTCCGTGTGTCGTCTATATGGGGGCGACGGATATTGAACGTCAGAAGCCAAATGTCTTCCGGATGACTCTTTTGAGCGCCGAGATTGTTCCGGTGACTTCAGGAACAGGCACCCTCAAGGATGCGATGAACGAAGCGCTTCGAGATTGGGTGGCCAATGTGGAGGACACATTCTATATCATCGGAACCGTCGCAGGGCCGCACCCCTACCCCGCCTTGGTTCGAGACTTTCAGTCCGTCATCGGACACGAAACCAAAGCACAGATTCTTGAGGCGGAGGGGCGCCTGCCCGATGAACTCGTCGCCTGCATCGGCGGTGGCTCGAATGCGATGGGATTGTTTTATCCTTTTCTGGACGACAAGGACGTCCACATTATCGGCGTAGAGGCGGGCGGCAAAGGGCTTGATACCGCCGAACACGCAGCTTCGTTGACCGGCGGAACGCCCGGCGTCTTGCATGGCAACCGCACCTATCTGCTACAAGACGACGACGGACAAATTATAGATGCGCATTCCATCTCTGCCGGGCTCGATTATCCCGGTATTGGTCCCGAACACGCGTGGCTAAAGGACATGAAGAGGGTAGAATATGTATCGGCCACGGACAGTGAAGCTTTAGACGCCTTTCAGCTGTGTACCCGGCTCGAAGGGATCATTCCGGCGCTCGAACCCAGCCACGCCTTGGCGGAAGTGATCAAGAGAGCACCCAAGATGTCCGCCGACAAAATCATTGTAATGAACCTCTGTGGGCGCGGTGACAAAGATATATTCACCGTGGCGGAGGCCCTGGGACAGACGATTTAGGAAGGCTTGAGACGGTGAGTACGGAGCAATGCTCGCGCTTGGACAGGCGATTTGAACATTTGAAGCGCGAAGGGCGAGCGGCTTTTGTGACTTTCGTTACCGCCGGTGATCCAGACATGGAAACAAGCCTTGAGCTCGTTCGCGCTTTGCCCAAGGCGGGGGCGGATATTATTGAGCTCGGCATGCCTTTCACCGACCCCATGGCAGACGGTCCTGCAATCCAACGATCAAGCCTGCGCGCGCTTGCGAACGGTATGACGCTCAAGCGCACTTTGGATCTCGTGCGTCAGTTTCGAGAGGACGATCCTGACACGCCCGTCATCCTTATGGGCTACTATAATCCCATTTACCAATATGGTGTCTCCGAGTTCATCCGAGATGGTTTGTCTGCGGGCGTGGACGGCACAATCGTAGTCGATCTGCCGCCGGAGGCCGATCACGAAATGTGCGTGCCGGCGCTTGAGGCCGGCCTCCATTTCATTCGGCTTGCCACGCCCACCACAGATGATGTCCGTCTACCAACCGTACTGAAAAACACGAGTGGATTTGTTTACTATGTTTCGATCACCGGCATCACCGGAACAGCTTCGGTTAACGCGGCCCAAGTGGACGCGGCCGTTACCCGAATCAAGAGGCATACCGATCTTCCTGTCGCGGTCGGTTTTGGCATCAAAACCCCAAAAGACGTGGCAAATATTGCATCCATTGCCGATGGCGTGGTGGTTGGATCAGCAATCGTTAACCGAATACAAGACAACCTAGATCCGGACGGCAAACCTCTTGCAGACCTCGTGAAAAACGTTACCGAATTCGTTCATGAGCTCGCACAAGGTGTTCAAACGCCAAAATAACGACTATATACATCTGCAAAACAGCTCCGTCGTGTTAAAGAAGAGTGATTCATAATGAACTGGTTGTCAGACTTCGCCCGCCCGAAACTCAAAGCTCTCCTCGGTGATCGAAATACTCCAGATAATCTGTGGGTAAAGTGCCCGAATTGCGGAGAAATGATCTTTCACCGCGACATAGAGGCGGCACATCATGTTTGCCCCAGTTGCTCCCATCACATGCGCATATCGCCTGAGCAGCGTTTGGCGATGATCTTCGACGAAGGCAAGTACGAAGTTCTCGAGTTGCCGGAGGTTCCCGTCGATCCCTTAAAGTTCAAGGACGAAAAGAAGTATACGGATAGACTTAAAGAGGCACGTAACAAATCCCAGCACAGGGACGCGATGGTTGCTTCGGTGGGTAAACTAAAAGGGCTCGACGTGGTTGCCCTGGTTCAAAATTTCGGTTTCATGGGCGGCTCTCTTGGAATGGCTGCCGGCGAGGGCTTCATTAAGGCTGCGGAAACGGCTCTAGAGCGCAAGGTTCCGTTCATAGCGTTCACGGCGGCGGGCGGTGCGCGTATGCAAGAAGGTATCTTGTCTCTCATGCAGATGCCGCGCACGACCATTCTGGTTGAAATGCTGAAAGAAGCAGGGCTTCCGTATGTGGTCGTCTTGACCGATCCAACCACCGGCGGCGTCACAGCGTCCTACGCCATGCTGGGCGATGTGCATATTGCTGAGCCGGGCGCCCTCATCGGTTTCGCGGGTCCGCGTGTGATCAAGCAAACCATCCGAGAGGATCTTCCAGAAGGATTTCAGCGTGCTGAATATCTATTGGACCACGGCATGGTTGATATGGTCGTGAATCGACACGACCTTCGGGATACGCTGGCGCGTATCATTTCTCTATTGATGAATGTTGAGCTTGCTGTTCAAGACTCCAAACCCGGCGCGCCTATAACCGAACTGGGCGAAGAGAAAGAAGACGATAAGATCACCGTCATTGAAGAGGCGGAGCCAAAGCAGGCGGACCGCGCCGAAGAGGAAGCGAGCGACGCTGAACAGAACTCCGAAGAAGAGGAAATAAAGCTCGCCGCTTCGGTCATGAATAGCGATGACGCAGCGACTGTTACGGAACCTCAAAGCGGGGACGCTCCTGAAATTCAGCTCAAAGCCGAGCCTGAGGTCAAGTCCGACGCGTCCAAACCCAAGATTAAGCCGCTGCCCACCATTGAGCAACGTGGGGAGCTCGCAGGACAAACGCCATAGACGTTCCATCCGTACCGATACCTCGCAGCGAAAGTTCAGAGATTCTTGAGCGTCTTTCGGCGCTCTATCCAAAGAAGATCGACCTGAGCCTTGGCCGTGTCGAACGTCTCCTCGGGCGGTTGGGAGATCCCCATAATTCGTTGCCGCCGATTGTTCATGTTGCCGGAACCAATGGCAAGGGATCGGTCGTTGCCTTCCTTGAGTCCATTCTGACCGCTCACGGCTATTCGGCGCACACCTACACATCTCCTCATCTTGTCCGCTTCCATGAACGGATCAAACTTGCCCGCGGGCAAGGAGAACTCCCCCAGCCGATCGACGAAGGCTCTCTCGTTGAGTTTCTTGAGGCATGCGAGCGCGCCAACGCCGGTGATGCAATCACTTTTTTCGAGATCACGACCGTTCTCGCCCTCTATGCCTTTGCGCAGACACCGGCAGACTTTGTGCTCTTGGAAGTCGGGCTGGGGGGGCGTTTCGATGCCACGAACGTCATTCAACATCCCGCCGTTTCAGTGATTACGCCCGTCGGCTTGGATCACACCGATTTTCTGGGCGATTCGATTGATCGGATCGCATGGGAAAAGGCTGGTATCATCAAGCCTGAACGCCCCGTCATTATGGGTAAGCAAACGCCGCAGGCGAAGGAGGTCATCGAATCCGTCGCCGAAGAGCGCCGCGCATTGTTGGTGGCCGAAGGACGCGATTATCGCGCCACGCGCCGCACCGAGGGATTTGCCTATGAGTCTGCACGCGCTGCCTATGATCTGCCCTCTCCCGGCCTTGCGGGACCCCATCAGGTGGACAATGCTGCAACATCGATAGCCGCTCTTGAGCATCTGGGGAGCATGACCCTCGATCAAGCCAGCATAGGGCGCGGGCTTGTCGATGTACGGTGGCCGGGGCGCCTCCAACGCCTGAATGGCGAGTGGTTTCCGGAACTCAACGGTCTAAATGCGGAGTTATGGCTGGATGGCGGGCACAACCCTTCGGCCGGACGTGTTCTCAAGGACTTTCTGAACCAACGACAAATCGAAGAGGAGCGCGCTCTCTACATTGTGCAAGTTATGCCGCGTACAAAGGATCTGAACAACTTTCTCGCTGCGGTCGCGTCCCTGAAACCCATTCTCATTGGAACAGATATCGAGCATGAAAGCGCTTTTTTCAGCGCCTCGGAGATTAAGGGCGCGGCCGAAGCCAGGGGCCTCAAAGCTTACGCGGCGCCCCAGTACCGCGCTGCCTTGCGCCTCGTGGCTGATCTGGAAGCAAAAGAACCGCAGCGCCGACCCGTGCGGATCCTGCTCTGCGGTTCTCTTTATCAGGCCGGTCAGGTCCTATATGACCTAGAACGTCTGCGTACGATGTAAATTAGTCATTGGTGACGTTTTCAATCCATTCCACGATCTTGCCTTTCGGCATTGCACCAACTTTGGTTGATGCAACTTCACCGTTCTTGAACAACATCAGCGTGGGAATACCGCGTACCCCGTATTTGTTCGGAACGTTTGGATTCTCGTCGATATTGATCTTCGCTATGGTAACTTGACCGTCCATCTCTCCGGCGATTTCTTCGAGAGACGGGCCGATTTGTTTACAAGGGCCGCACCATTCGGCCCAAAAATCGACCAATACAGTGCCGTTTGCGTTCAATACATCATCATCAAAGGATGCATCGGTTACCTTTTTCGTTGCCATTTTCTCGACCTTTCACTCGTCGTTTTTGTTCACAATTGGCTGCGTTGTGCGAATTCTTTCCGACTTCGAAACAGCCTTCGGTGAGAATGTAAGGAGCCGCCAAACCGGGGTCAAGTTTCGTCAACCGTGTTGTGAGCGCACCATCGCACGCTTGCTTCGCTCGGAGATTTGCTGTTCCAACGCTTTCATGCGGGACTCAAGGAGATCTGGGGGCAATTCCGTGGCTTTCGGTCCGTCCGTCCACAAAAGAAAGGATAGAATTTCTTTTTTGGGATATAGATTTTTTAGGGCGGCTCGGTACACCGCCATTTGGTTTACGTAAGAAACAGGCACGTGATGCAGTTCTGACGGCGGATTTCGATTTGTTTTATAGTCGATCACCTTGACCGTGTTGTTCTTTATCACCAGCCTGTCGATCTGTCCACTAACTTTTATTAGCTCTTCGCCAACTTGGATATTTCCGCGAATGGAAACTTCGGGTCGGCTGTGCTCGCCAAAGAGATCCGCCCACTCCCTATTCTCCAATACACTCAGCACTTTTGCAATCATGCTGTCGATTTCTTGGCGTTCGAGTCCCGCCCCGCGGACACTCTCGAGGTACACTCTTGCCCTCTCTTCGTGAACACTCTTCTCAAATGCGGGCAGGTATTGAAGAAGTTTGTGCACGAGCTGCCCTATCAAAAGCGGCTTTTTCTGCGCACTTTCGCGTTCCAAGGATAACGGGGCGGATCCGCCGTCCACGGAAGGTGCACCGACTTGTGAGGGCGTAATTAGGGCGGGAACGGATGCACGAACGGCCCGCTGCCTGAGGAAGTCGGGCAGATCTTCTTCCTTTGTGGGTGCAAGAGGGCCACTGGGATGATCTCCCCGCGTGATCTTTTCCGTCCCAAAATCAATTCGCTTTCCGGTTTCGTTCCACGGCAACTCGCACTCGACCCCGAGCTTGTCAATCGCTTGTTCGATCAGTGTGTACCAAGCCGCATCATGGACTTTCTTTTGGCCGGAATATCCCGATATATAGAGGCGATCTTGAGCCCGTGTCATGGCGACATAGAGAAGACGCAGGTGCTCAGCTTCGCGCCGGGATGCTGCCGCTGCTCTGAGTGCGGACGTTATTGGCACGTCTTCCGTGCTCGCGCCCACCCAGTAGAGCTGGGACCCTGCTCCCAGAATCTTTGGGTCTTGACGCGCATTGGCTCGATAGCAAGTGTCAGGCATGAAAACGATGCGGCTCTGAAGGCCTTTTGAACCGTGCACGGTCATGACTCTGACTTCATCTGAGTCTTGATCGACTTCACGCTTGAGCTCCGGAGAGGATGACGAGAGATGCTGGATAAAATGCTGCATGGATGGAACTTGTCTTGACTCAAACTCAAGCGCTGCGGACAGAAACTCGGAGATTGGATCCTCGGCTTCTCGACCCAAGCGCGAAACGAGAGCTTGCCACCCATTCAGAGGCGCCTCCCCACCCGCTGGACAGTCCTGCGACAGCAAGAAAGAGAAGAATTCGAAGGGGCGTTCCAGGTCTACGCGATTGAGCAGCCCACGCAGATACATTTCGGCACGGGCGAAGACCGTATCTGGTTCTTTCTGAACTGCCTCGTTCATAGCGTGCCAGAGCGATGCTCCGCCTCTATCGTACGCCAATTGAAACAATTCGTCCTCGGATACCCCAATAAGAGGTGACTTAAGCAGGGCTGCCAGATTTAGATCGTCTTCGGGAAGAAGTACAAACGAACCGGCCGCGATCAGATCCATCACGGCGATATGCTCGGTAAGCTTAAGCCGGTCCGAGCCCGCGACGGGAACACTCCGCCGCTTCAGTGCTCGGATCATTTCTTCGAAAAAGACCCCGCGGCGCTGAACAAGGATGAAGATGTCCGAAGGTTTGATGGGTCGGTTTTGGCTTGGAAGCCATTCTTGATCCTGAAGCCAAGTCTTGATTTGGTCGGCAATGCGGGCTGCCAAAATGCAATGAGCTTGGCTTTCATGCTCTTGGTCGAGAGGAGCATCCCAGGGAAGATCGGGTTCGCGCGCCGGAGGCCGCACCAAGGGCCAGAACTCAACCAAACCTGGTTCATTCTCGCGAAAGACTTCGTGGAGTACTTTCTGTCCGGGCTGTGTAATTTGTGCAGCATACTGTGGATCGCTAAAAACTTGATCCACCAAGGCCAAGACCTCCGATGTGGACCGTCGCGACTCACTTAACGTCACGCTGGAAAACTCAAGCTCAGCCTCACCGGCGCGCTCCGAAAACGCCTCATGGGTTTCCAAGAACTTTTTGGGGTCGGCCCCTTGAAAGGAATAGATGGACTGTTTCTCGTCGCCCACCGCGAAGATGGTACGGACAAGATCGGGAGCATGTTCAGTCCACGCCCCTTGGCCTGCGAAAAACTCGCTTGCGATCTTTTCGATAAGATTCCATTGATCCGGGCTCGTATCCTGCGCCTCGTCCACCAATATATGATCGATTCCGCCGTCAAGTTTGTAGAGAACCCATTGGGAGGCGGTGGTGTTCGAGAGCAACAGGTTTGTTTTCTCAATCAAGTCTCTGTAATCGAGAAAGGATCCCGACTTTTTGCGCTGAGCGTAGTGGTTGCATAGAGCGGCCCCGTAGTGGATAAGGGCAAGCGTACGCTCTTTCAGCGACAACGCCGCTCGTTTTCGTACAAATCGGAGAGCTATCTTTTCTTCCTTGTCCAATAGCTGAACTATATTCGAGTTTTGCGTCGCCAGTTTCTTTGTATGAAGATTTTTAAAGGGCTCTCTATCTTTCTTGAGAAGCGCGTCGCAATATAATTCTGTCCGTTCGTAAGCTCTCAGCCCCTCTTGGCTTGCGGCCTGCAGTATGGCAGCGCGGTTCTGGTCTTGTGTTGTCCCTTCCCTCCACTGTGCCGCGATCGCCATCAGATGATCGCTCCGGGACGACAAATCATCAGCGAACGCTTCGACGAAAGAACTGGGTGTTTCATCTTCTGCTATTCCATGCGCTGAGACGAGTTCTTGCAGCAACTCGATTGGACGAACGCGGCCCGATGAAACATCCAAAAACCGTTCGGGAGCAGAGAGTATGGCAGCTGAAAGTTGAACCAATTCACTTTCATGCGTTGCACGCATCAAATAGTCCAATGCGCTTTGCCCGTCCAAATTTTCTGGAGCCGATAGCGCTAAGACAGCCGCATCCATCGCGTCTATCTGAAGTTTGTTTGCTTCGAACTCATCCAGCACCTGGAAGTCCGGGGAGACCCCACTCTCCAGCGGGAAGCGCCGCAATAGCCGCTCACAAAACGCATGAATCGTTTGTATCTTGAGACCGCCAGGCGCCTCCAAGGCCTGGGCGAACAGACGGCGCGCCCGGTGAAGGCTGCCAGGTAGATGCTCTGTTCCGACAAAATCTTCCAAGCGGGAGATAAGATCCTGGTCGGAAATCACTGTCCACTCGCTCAGCTGGCCAAACAATCGCTCCGCCATCTCACTTGCCGCTGCCTTCGTGTAGGTGAGACACAGGATCTTGTCTGGCTCAGTGCCATCCAGTAGGAGCCGGGCGACACGTTGCGTCAGGACGTAGGTCTTGCCGGTTCCTGCGTTGGCGGTCACCCAAGCGGAAACTCTGGGGTCGGATGCGGCCAATTGGGGGTTCGTTCTCACAACATGAATCGACACGAAACTACGCTCCGTCAGCATCGTCAAAACCCGACGACCACTCCTTAACGCGGGCCAAATGATCATAATCCTGGCCGAGGGTTTTGAACATCACTCGGGGTCTAGACAAATACGGCGTTTCTTGACAAGCAAATGCGTCTGCCCATTTGACGAGTCCGGCCCGCGCCCGCTCAACCAATTCGCCGACCTCGTCCTTGCCGCGCGCCACATATGTCTCGCCGCTCTTCTTTTCATCAGCACTGAGACGAATATAAGCCATCAGATCGACTTCCGCCGGCGGGATTTCCTCAAATCCCCCCTCCTTCAGGATTAGACCCTCAAGAGGGAGTTGAGGCTCGAGAAATTGTTTAACCTGGCTTTCGGATGGTGGCGTGCCGGTTTTGTAGTCATAAATGAGATACCCGGTCGCCGATCGATCCAACAGGTCTGCCCGTGTTGTCAGCGCCAAGCCGTGAGTCGTGCCTCCGAACTCAGCACGTCCTCTTACCTCTGGTTTTCTTTCAATGACTTGGCTCGCTTGATGAGCGTGCCAATCGAGTACCCAAGGGAACATGGCCGTGACACGACGCTGCCAACGTTCCCTGAGAGCGGGCCAACTGCGAAAGGCTTCTAGCAGTTCATTGGAGATATCGATCAGCTCCTGCTTGCCTTGTTCCGTTGTCAAATTTTCTCGTGGAACGCGCTCCACCAGTTGCCTCATCAGTTCATGAACCAATGAACCGAACTCGGCCGCGTCGGGTTCCGCGTCCAAGGGAAGAATGGGATGGAGGCACAGAATTTTCTTTGCATATATAGCGTAGGGGTCTCTGATCCAGGTAGAGATTTCGCTCACGGTAAAACTTTTGGGGCGTGCCTCAATTGGAGGACGCGGTGCGGGAGGCTCGGCCGGCGTGCCGCTCGTGCTCGCATCCAGCTGCCGCGCCCACGTCAAATACTGCTCTGCATCGTCCAGTTCATGATCGACTTCGGCGCCTTTCAAAACAGCTTCCAATCGCATAAGCCAGCGTGATTTGATTGTGGGTGTGCCCTGTTCTTTCTTGGCCCGCGTTAAGATGACTTCGTTCGAGGCGGCCAATTGGCTAAAGTCGTGTGCGGATAACCCTACCTTTCGTTCTGGTAAGGACATTCCGATTTCTTTCCGCATAGGCCGACTGATCCACGGATCCATTGCGGGCTGCAGAGGCCACACGCCCTCATTCAATGCACCCAGGATTGTGAGATCCGGTTGTTGAAGGCGCGCTTCCAAAGGCCCCCAAATGAACAAGCGCGGATGAGCTCCGTAGCTCTTGCGCACGATCTGTTCGGAAACGAGTTGCTTGAAGAACGTCGCGTATTCCTGGATGCTCATGGGCGGCAGATCGCGCCCATGAAGGAGCAATTGACCGAGCAGGCTTGCTACTGCCTCGCCTGTCTCGTCTTCCCAAATCGTGGCGCCTTCCTCGTTTGGCGAGTCCGCCAACTTCTCGGCGATCTCTGATTGACACTCCACGAACCCTGTCAGCGTCGCGTTCGCACCGATTGATTGGGCTGGCGCAAAGCACGTCTCAATACGCGATACAAAGTCGATCAGCGATTGGTCGTATCTGAGCGCGCCTTGATCCGATTGCTGTCCATCTTCGTTTTGCTTGCTCAGTTCGGCAGACAGCGAGAATATCGAGCCGGGGGGCCTTTTCGCTCGGAACACTTCCAATTCCAATTGGCTCGCCATCTGGCGAACCGTCTCACGAGGCAGCCCCATCCGGCAGAGCGGGTGTTTGAGAATACTCAGCAGCAGAGGGGCGCTTCGAAGGTCCGTCAGAAAGTCGGCGATCAAGGCGAGGAATGAGCCTTCAGCAGAATGAGACAGCGGAACACCCGCAGAATCGTCGACGAAAATGTCCCATCTGCGAAGCTGAACACTTACTCGGCGCGCTAACTTTCTGTCCGGAGTGACCAAGGCCACGGTCCGTGTTGGGTGGTCGATGGCTTCTCTCATTATAACTGCAATCACGAGAGCTTCTTCATGTTCCGTTTCGGTCTCAATTCGTGAAAGCGTTGCCAAGCCTTGGTCCCAATTCTCCTCTTTGAACTGAAGAACTGCCTTGTGCCAATTGTGCGTTGAGTTGGCCGGACGAAGGGCTTCTGTGATCAGGCGGCTGCGCGCACTTCGATCTGCTGGGATTTCACCGGAGGCAAGCCCCGGCCAAAGCGCAACACCGGACCGATCCATGTCCAATGTCTCTAGGAGCGTTTTCATCGCAAACTGCGGATGCTGTTCATCGAGTTCGGTCCAGGCCTGCGCATCCAGATCGACATCAAGGCCGGGCAATATGACTGCTCCGTTCGGCAGTTGCGCAACAACCTTCAATAGCCGTGCCGTTGCGGGAATTGATCCCGTCGAACCCGCAGCAACGATAGGACGGAGGGGGCGCGACTGGTGCCAATACGCGGCAAGCGCATTCAGCATTTCGTTTCTGTGGATCGCAGGGTCGATCGCACCTTCAGCGGCCAACACGCTGGGCCACACATCTGTCAATAGCGTGACAAATCGCAAAACCTCTTGCCAGTGCTCTGTGAACCGATCCGGTACAACATCATGGAGTCTGCTCAGATCCACTTCTTCTGTCTGCGCCATATCCAAAAAGCGTGCGAGTTCGCGCGCATACGGCAACGCCGTTGCCACTTTGTCCGGACCCAACGCATATCCAGCTTGCCGCTCACGCTCACCCCATTTCTGGATGAGTTGTGCCAACAGGATCTGCCGGCGCATATTGGAGATCGGCTCGGGAATAGCTGCCGGCTGCTCAACAAACCCCTCTTCCACTGAAGTGCCCAGGATAAGTTCGTCTTCCTCGACATCACCAATGGGTCTGATGCGCGGCAATATTAGGGTTCCGTTGTGGCCGCTTGCCCGGCTGAAGGCATCAGCAAGGGTGCGTGCGGCTCGGCGCGTGGGTACCAATACGGTCACGTCCGCCAGAGCCAAAGGGTCGTCTTGCCTTGCATGGGCAGAGAGGATGCCCTTTGCAAGCGCATCCAAAAAGGACGTCCACGCAGGAATGGTGTAGACGTTTGGCGGCGTTGTCATTGTCTGGTCGATCAAGGTTTTGGACATAGGCATCATCGGCCGTGGGATAGTATCAGATTCCTCACTCTGAAGCCCGACAGAGTTTGCGGCCTTTTTTGTCAGGCCGCCACGATATGGTGGGGCGGTTTGCCGATGCTAAACAGAGGGCAATGGGCCCTGTCGCGACGATAAGCTTTGATTTGTCATCAGCGAGCATTCGGTGGGTGGACTGACCCTTCGCAATCATATTAGCCTACTTAAGTGCTTTCCAGACCGAGCCGCCTTTTCGCGGTGGCATCGATTGACAGGAAAGCCCACAAATTGGGGAGGAAGTAACGTGAAGGTTGATGGACCATTGAGCCCTCTGTGGGTTCTTGTTCTTACCGTGTTGATGGGCGTTTCGGCAGGAGCGCAAGAAGAAGAAAACCCGTTCGCGGATCAAGAGATCGAATTTACTTCTGCCGACACACTCTTGGGACTGGTGGATTCCAGGGCCTCCATGTCCTTAAATGGACCGTGGCGAGTAATTGTGGACCCTATGGGCGTCGGCCATCCGGGATCTTTCTTTGGCGGGTTTCCCCGAAACAAAAAGGCGTCTTCAGGGATGGAGCTAATTGAGTATGATTTCTCTACAGCTCAGCAATTGCGTGTGCCGGGCGACTTCAACTCTCAGGACGACCGGCTGTTCTTTTATCAAGGGGGGATTTGGTATTTTCGTACCTTTGAATCAGAACAGCTCAACGATACGAAACTCCATCTCTGGTTCGGGGCGGCCAATTTCGACGCCCAGATCTATCTGAATGGAGAACCTTTGGGACGCCACACCGGCGGTTATGTTCCGTTCTCTTTCGAGATAACAGACAAAGTCCGTTCGGGGACCAATGAGCTCATGGTACGGATCGATAACTCTCTTTCAGCCACCAGTGTGCCCACGAAGAGAACGGATTGGTGGCCCTATGGAGGCTTGACGCGGGATGTCTTGCTGGTCGAAACACCGCAAAACTATATAAGAAATGCAAAGATCGCGCTGATCGATCGAGACTCGAAAACCATTCGTGTCGACATTTGGGCGGTTGGGTTTGATGCAGGAACGAGCGCCAAAGTCTCTCTTCCTGAGCTGGACGTGACCCAAAACCTCGTCCTGGATGAGAATGGAAACGGGACGGCCGTGTTCACCGCGCCCGTAGACCTGTGGTCGACGGATAGCCCTCGGCTCTACGACATTGTGATCGAGGCCGGAAAAGAGCGTCTGGAGGAAAGAGTTGGGTTCCGGACGATAGAGACAAAGGGTCAAGCAATCCTCCTCAATGGTGAGGAGATCAAACTGAAGGGCATCTCCACTCACGAAGAACCCATCGGTGACGCTGGTGTTGCTTACTCGGACGAGCACGCGTTGGGCTTGTTGTCCGCGGCCAAAGATCTGGGGGCCAATTTCGTGCGCGCCGCACATTACCCCTACTCGCGTCATATGGCGAAGGCTGCCGACGAGCTGGGCCTTTTGCTGTGGGCGGAAATACCGGTCTATTGGAATATCGATTGGGAGAACGAGAGCACGTTATCCGAAGCGCGCAATATGATGGGACGTCTCGTCGAACGCGACTGGAATCGCAGCTCTGTCATCATTTGGTCGGTGGCCAATGAAACGCCCTACTCGGAACCTCGCATGGCGTTCCTCAGGACCCTTATCGATGATACGCGGGCGCTCGACTCCACCCGTTTGGTCAGCGCTGCTCTGCTCGGAGGAAGCCGCGAGAAATTCGCTGAGATCATCACGCATCTGGCGGCGCGGGGGCTCGCGAACGGTGGCCTCGGCCCAAAGGAGACGGCGATCTTTCAAGGGATCTTGAAGCAAGCAGGCGATGCAGCGCCAACCGCATCGGGTTCAGTCGACGTCGTGATCGATGATCCTTTGGCCGAGCTTGTCGATATTGTTGCGTATAATGAATACTTTGGCTGGTACTACTCGGCGCTCTTCGCCGATGAGACCGGGATAGGTGAAGATGTGCTGCGCCCGCTGATGATGGACTTCATGAAAGACATCACAATCAAAGCGAAGGTAGACAAGCCTATCCATATCTCCGAGTTTGGGGCAGGCGCGAAGTATGGCCGAAAAGGCGGTGAGGTGCTCATTTGGACGGAAGAATATCAGGCAGAGGTGTATCGCGCCCAGATCGAGATGCTCCGCGCAAGCCCTCAAGTTCAGGGTATGACGCCTTGGATTCTCAAAGACTTTCGTGCGATGCTGCGTCCTCTCGCGGGCGTGCAGGATTATTACAATCGCAAAGGGCTTATGGATGAGAACGGCAATCGCAAACTGGCGTTTGATGTTCTAAACACTTTTTATGCGGAGGAGTGGTAAGTACTCCTGACCGAAAGACGATTGGGAGCGTTTAATGCCGACAACCCTAATCGAGGCGGTTCCCTGTGAAGACGGCACGCTTGGCCAAAATCAAATCCAAAACTGGCGCGAGTGCGGCTTTGTCTTTGTCAGCGACCTTTTACCGTCCGCGCTGATCACCGAGCTGAGGAACGCGGCGGCGAAGAAATTTCCCGCACCCGGCACCCTTGAGGCTGAGGGCGTTCGGGACTTCGGCAGCTCTTTGAACTTTCCCTCGCGGTTGGTGGGCCTTAACCAAGTGACCCTCCACCCCAATCTCATTCAGGCGATCTCGGACTTACTTGGAACGCCATCCGAAAATCTGCGTCTGACCCAGTCGGACCTATGGGCCAAGTATGGCCGATCGGTCAAGGCCGGTGTTCAAGACAACTCCGATCAGCGCGTCCATGTGGACTATCCCAACCACACTCTCGCCCATCCCAGCCCGTGGGACCGTCCGGAGGCGGTGGAACTGATCCTCTATCTTTCAGAGTGGGAGGAGACGGGCGGCTCCACAGCGGTTGTGCCAAGAGACGGGCCGGACGATCCCGCGTATCGCTGGCCGATTGTGGATTCCCCCGGTATCGGCGACTTGCGCTACATTAACGGCCGTGCGTCCGCGGAGGACTATTTCGCGAAGGAACGGCCGCATTTGGCCGCCTGGCGCAATGACCTCTACGCTCGTGAGGTTCATACCAAGTTTAGGCCCGGCGATATTGTCTTTTACCGTCACGATACGTGGCATCGCGGAACACCCATGAAAGCCGGCGCGCTGCGTCTCGTGCACAATATCACCTACCGGCGGGCGGAGGCGGAATGGATCAGTACCCTTCATGTGGGTTGGGCGTGGAAAGCCTACCGGGACGACAAATACCTGGAACGTCTCATCGCCACCAGTTCCCTTATGCAGAGAGCGGTGATGGGCTTTCCTCAGCCGGGTAGTCCCTATTGGTGCAAGGAAACGATCGCCGCGGTAGAGGCGCGGTACAGCATGTTCGGCATGGACATGGGACCCTACCGCGCTGCCCTTGACCGCGTAGAAGCGCCTTAGCTCGCCTTGATGCCCCGCTTTTCGAGTTCCTTGGGCATACGCTCTAGATCTGCGCTGGCGGGCGCGGACAGTTCGCTTTCATCCAAAGTGCCAGCCCGGTGAGCCATAGACTTGTAGCTGTTGAACGTGATCCATTTTACGGGCGTCACCGAGATCAGTGTACGGAGGGGTGAATCAAGAAGATCATAGAAGTCGTCCTCGCCCTTTTTGTCGGTCGGCGAGACCTTCTTTGCGAGCAGATGGTAGAACCATGTCAGCGTTTCCCGATCATCATGAAACTCAGCCGTGCCTTTGCAGCAGACTTGGCCGAACGGACCTTCTGGATCGTTGTGGGAACTTGAGGACACCACGACCGAGACTTGCGGATTGCGCTTGATTGCCGCCGTGCGGTGACGGTGAACTGCGAACGTGATCCAGATCTTGCCCTTGGCCCAAACGAAGGAGTGAATCACACCTATGGGCCAATTGTCTTTGGTGCACCAATTGAGGACGCATTCTCCCGACTTGGTTAGCATTTGATCGATTTCTTCGTCGTTGAATTGATAGATGGATACGGATTCGTGGTCAGTTGCCTTGGACATGTTCCTCTCCCGATTTGCTGATTGGTTGGCCAAAACCTAGCGCATTAGATCGCTCTCGTCCTGTCCGAATTCCCTATCTGATTGGGTGGGGGCGCTGGGTCGATTTCCGGAGACGTCCCCCATCTTCTCATCCTGTTGCTGAACATTGAAATCTGCTGCGTGGCCGTACAAACGCTCAACCTCACGCCCGACCGTTTTGCACGGGACACGATCAAAATTGCTCTTCTTCTACTCCTTCACCACATCCGCCCAAGGTTCGCGGTCTTCTTCTCCGCCAAAGAAGTCAGGATCCAGGACACTGCGCCATATGGGTGGATTGACGGTTTCCCCTCGTGGTTGGTTGTCGATCTTGGCCTTCAACTGGGCTGCCACTTCTGCGTTCTCGCCGATAATGTTGTTTTGCTCGGTGGGGTCCGCTGAGAGGTCATAGAGTTCCGGGTCTCCATCGTTGGGGACGATCAATTTCCAGTCGCCTCGATAGTACGCTTCGCCAAATATGCCGTGGATGAAATAATCGGGAGGGGGTTCGTTTGCTCCGGTGGAGATGACCGACCACCTGTCGGCCCCCGCTAGATTGGGAAAGGATTGCTCCGGTAGATCTACTGCTGAGGCGAGGGTGGGCAAGACGTCTTGAACGGTGATGCGCCCCTCCACTTTTCCGGCTGACAGTCCGTCTTTCCAGTAAATGAACGACGGCACTCGGACGCCGCCTTCGTACACTGATGACTTACCATCGCGGAAGGGTGTATTGTCACTGCCAGCATGATCATAGTTCAGGCGCAAGAATTCGAACATCTTGATCGGGATGGGCGTTCCGAACCAGCGCTTCAACCGATACGTCGTTCCCGCAAGCCCACTGGTGGTATCGGTCGGCGGAACCAAACCCCCGTTGTCGCTCATAAACCAGATGAGTGTGTTGTCGAGTTCGCCTTCGCTCTCCAAAGCTGCCACGAGCTCCGCAATGCCGTCATCGATTTCCGATACCATGGCCGCGTGCACTCTGCGGTGTTCGTTGTCGATGGACGCGTATTCCGCGATGGCCTCCTCGGGCGCTTCGTTCGGCAAATGCGGGGCCGCATAGCTCAAGTAGAGAAAGACCGGTTTGGATGGATCGCGCTCCTTGATCAGCTTCACAGCCTCGTTGGTAAGCAGATGAGTTGTGTAGCCTTCCTCGCGAACCGTCTTGCCGTTTCTTTGCCAATCGTAACCGCCGCCGTGTACGTGATCATAATGACCGACACCACCCGTCACATAGCCGTAGTAATGGTCAAACCCTCGTGCATTGGGAAGCATTTCTCGACGGGCATGACCGAGATGCCATTTGCCGACGAGGAAGGTTTGATAGCCCGCATCTTTGAAGTATTGCGGCATCAATTTTTCAGACAGCGGAAGGCTCTTCGTGGTGATTTTTGCCAGCGGCATCAGAATTCCGAGGCTGACCGCGGACTGACCCGTCATGAGAGAGGCCCGGGTGGGACTGCATGTGGGCTGGGCGTAGAACTCTTTCAACTCGGCGCCTTCTGAGGCCAATCGGTCGATGGTTGGTGTAGAGATCACACTCCCGTGATAGCCTACATCATTGTAGCCCATGTCGTCGATGAGGATGATGACCACATTTGGCGCCGCGCCTTGCTCAACTTCTTGGGCACCAGCAATCGAAGTAAATGCGCACATGGCAAGAACCACGATTCCAGCCAAATGCCTCACTCTGTGCTTCGCAATAAACATAGGTCCCCCTTTGAGGCAGCTTACACTTGATCCCAATCAATAAGCAAAATCGCGAGTGCGATATGAATTTCGCGACAAGTCTTTCTTCCCGTGATATTTAGGCGGCTTTGCATCTGAGGGCCTCTTTAACTTGTCTCGCCTTACCACCGCACAAAAGGCCGGCTACGGTCTCGGCGACTTTGCCTACAACCTGATTTGGCAAGCGGTTACGCTCTTTCTCATTTTCATCTACACGGATGTGGCAGGGCTTTCGCCTTATTGGGCGGGTGTCGTTTATATTGCCGCTTCGGTCTGGGATGCGATTACCGACCCGATTATGGGTGGTCTTGCGGATAGGACGCGTACGTCCCGAGGTCGATACCGTCCGTACATTTTGTGGTCGGCAGCACCTCTGGCTTTCGTTTACTGGCTGGCGTTCAGTGTACCGTCGGTTTCGGATGGTTGGATCATTGTTTGGGCGTTTGTCACACACTTTCTGTTGCGGACGGTCTACACGGTGTCCAATATTCCTTACAGCTCCCTCACCGCACGGATGACAAGTGATGCGGACGACCGGGCGCGTCTCACAGGCTGGCGGATGCAGTTTGCCGTGGCCGGTGGGCTCTTTGTCGCGACATTCCTGCCAGGGCTGGTTGCCGTGTTGGGAGGCGATGATCCGCGAACTGGTTATTCGCTGACCGTTGCGCTGTTTGCCCTGTTGATGTTTGCGATCCTGATCGCGTCCTACTTTCTGACATCCGAGCCGGACGAAATCGATCCTCTCCCGGCCCGGCAGTCCCTCAATCCCGTCGATCTTTTGAAAGACGTTTTGGGCGTGGCCGCTAAATTGCGCTTGAATGGCCCCCTCGCTCGGGTATTCCTTGCGATTATTATCGGCGGCATGTGCATCGCCATGCTGAGTAAAAGTGTGCCCTACTACTTCAAGTACATTTATGGCGATCAAACCATGGTGAGTGGGGCGTTGGTGACGCTCATGATCACCCAGTTCGTTGTCATCCCGGCCTATGTGTTCTTGGCCGCACGGACGAGCAAGCGCGTCGCCTGGCTGGCTGGGAGTGGCGTGATGGCGGTGGGACTGACTGCGCTTTTTGCGAACCAACTCTATACACAGTTCGTCATTCTTCCCATCTTTTGCGTGATTGGGGCGGGAGCCGGAGCTCTCGGTGTCATGTTTTGGTCTATGCTGCCCGACACCGTCGAGTACAGTGAGTGGGCGACGGGAAATCGAGACGAGGCCAAAACCTATGCGTTCGCCTCTTTTGCGATTAAGATGTCGAATGGCACCGCTGGATTTCTCTTCGGTGTCCTGTTGGGCTTGGCGGGTTTCGAGGCCAATGTCGAGCAAACCGAGGATACCATCTTTGCCATCAAGTCCATCATGACTTTGATTCCGTTGCTTGGACTTTTGATCTGTGCTGTGATCATTTGGGGGTATCCACTGGATAGAGCGGCACACGAGAAGCTGTTGACCGACATCAAGGCGCGCCAGACAACCTGAATCGGCTCGGTTCTTCGTAACGGAGGATATCGCAAAGTTGTGAACCGCACGATTAACAGAAACGCCGTGAATGAAATCGCCATCACATTTTTCCGGGGCGCTTTGTTGGTCGTTGCAATTTGGGCCTTTGTAAGCTCTGCGCTTTCGATGAGCTACGAACTCTGGGTGGGCGTTGGCGTTGCTTCTGGAATCGCCGATGTCTGGCGCGCCCTCTTCTTGTTTGCGTTCGGGTCGGAACCCGTAATGGGGGTTGTGGGCTACTTTCATATGTTTGACCCCATCATCCTGCTTGCTGCTGGCTATATCGCCCTGTCCAGCATCGACGGCTCTTTGCCCCGATTAACGAGCGTGCGGGTGGGCATTGCGTATTCCCTCCGATTTCTAATGTTCCGTGTGTCACTCTTCGTCTTCTTTTCAATATTCGCCGCCGTCACACCTTTCAATATTGGCACGGGACCGCTCACGGACTATTTGTTGGCGATAGCCTTTGTCGTGATCATGCTTTGGTTCTACTTTGGCCGTGCAAACACTGCGTACACGGATCCTGATTTCCCTCCGCCCGAACGGGTCGCCCCCGTATTTATCGGCTTACTTGTTCCGCTCCTTGTTGGTTACTTGGCGACGGGACTCACTCTTCACGCAGACCCCGATTTGCCGATTGGCGAACGCTGGAGTAATGCTTATCAGGGCTTCCTTGGTGCACACCAAAACTTGATCCAGCGCAGGTACCATTGGGTTCTGGAAAACCCGGATTAACTTAGCAACAGAATCACTGCGGCCGTATTCAAGACGAACAGGATCGACGCGCCGAAGACATTCGTATCCACCTCGTGAATTGTGCCGCCGATGTTGAATTTGAACGGCTTGATTCCGTTGACGTCCTTTAGTGCGCCGTCATACACCTTCATGGTCGAGATGGTCATGACGAATGTCAGCATCCAGTTGTAGTTCAAGAGAACCGCCATCCATGTATGGAGCGGGCTGGGAAAACCCCACAACAAGAACAAAACGAATATGGAGACGCCGGCCTGCGCCAAGACTTGCCAAACGACGTGAAAGCGTGCGTGAGGCGGCCACAGCGGGTTTGTGGCATGAGTTGCGTTAAAGTCCGCGCGCATGGGTCCAACGCCCATGGCGACGGCATTGAGGGACAAAATAATCTTTGCAGTGAGGACAGCATCCATTTCGGACTTCCTTTCCTATATCAAGCCGGGATAGCTGCCGCCATCAAGCTGTACGTTTTGGCCAGAAATGAAACCGGCTTGGGCAGAGCAGAGAAACGCGCAGGTGTCGCCGAATTCTTTGGGATCGCCCATGCGCTTGGCGGCTATGGATTCGGCTATGGCTTGGCGCTCTTGCTCAATGGTCGTGCCTTTGAACTGAGCCGCCAGTTCCGCCATTTGCTTTTGCCGGTCCGTATCGAACCGTTCGGGGAGCATATTGTTTATTGTGACATTGTCTTTGGCGACGTCTTGAGAGAGGCCTTTACAAAGAGCCGTCAATCCAGAGCGGGCCGTGGTTGACAAGCCCATGGGCGCGCGGGGCGACTTTACCATCGCCGATGTAATATTCACGATGCGGCCGAACTTGCGCTCTTGCATGCCGGGCAGAACCGCTTGGATCATAAAGATGGGCGCGAGGAGATTGGACTGTAGAGCGGCGTTCCACTCCGCCTCCCCCCATTGCTGAAAGGCGCCAGGTGGCGGTCCGCCGTTATTGTTGACGAGAATGTCCGGGTTTGGACATGCTGCAAGCAGGTTTTGGCGGCCGTGATTGGTGTCGATGTCTGCAACGATCGTCGTTACGGACGCCTTCGTCCGTGAGCGGATTTCCTCAGCTGTTTCGCTTAACCGATCGGCGTCGCGACCGTTAATGACAACGTCGGCACCTTCTTTTGCTAGTGAAAGCGCGCAGGCCTTTCCCAGTCCGCGCGACGAGGCGCACACGATCGCCTTCTTCCCTTCGATCCCGAGTTCCATTTAGTCCTCCCTGGATAGTATGGTGTTGAGGTCGCGGCGCACGGCTTCCGCCGAAGCGGTTTCACCGTAACGCGCGGCAATATGGCCGTCCGGCCGGATGAGCAGCGCGACAACTCCCGCCAGATCTTCCTTGTCCGCCCACGTTGCGGGTGCGGAAATGTATCGGATATCGTTGGAGAGCTCTTCGGCCACAGCTCGTCCCTTCTCGGAGCGCCCAATCAGCGAAAACTCTGTCGACGAAAGAAGTGAGAGGAGCGAGCTCCGATCTGCGCCGTTTTGCACCCATTCGTGCGGCAACAAAGCTCCCACATCGTATGAGGGTTTGTAGTTGCTGATGTCGTCGTCCGGCGCGCGATCGATGGGTTTAGACCCGATCAGAGCCTCCGAATGATAGCGATATCCCAATTGGAGCTTGATGCTGTCGAAATGAGGGCGCTGAATTTCGATGGCGGCCTGGATGCGTTCGTCGTCCGCCCCGGCCTCGCACATGGACGCAAAATGTTGCATCTTAGTGGAGGGATCCTCCCCATAAAGAACGCTGAAGAGCTCGAACATCTTAGCCGCGTTGGTCATACTCTGTTCGCTGTTATCGACCGCAACGGGACGGCGCTCGATTTCATAGGTATCAAGCAGGCGCTCAGAGGCTTCACCCTTCAACACTTTGGCCAATTTCCATGAAATGTTTTGGGCATCGCCTGCGCCCGTGTTGAGACCCAGGCCACCGGTGGGTGGAAACCGGTGCGCCGCATCGCCGATCAGAAAGATGCGACCCTTGCGATAGGCGCTCGCCATCTGCGAGCTCATGCGCCAAGGACTAATGTTCTCGACACTGAACTGAACATTGTCATGACCGATGGCGTTCAAGACTTCCCCGCGGCATCGTTCCTCGTCGAAGTCTTCTGCCGATTCCGTACTTGGATCGTACGACTTCATAAAGACCCAGGTGGTCATGTCATCGTAAAAGATAAATGCACCGCTCGCCTCGGGATCAAATGTGAAATACAAGACACCGGGCTGATCCCCGGTGATATCGCTCAAGTCCCCTTTGCAGTGGATCATCACATAGTTCTGAAGTGTTTCGGGACCTTCCATCGTTATCCCGAGCGCGTCCCGGGTGCGTGAGCCCGCACCGTCCGCTGACAGAACATAAGACGCCCCGATTTCGAGTGGCTCTTGTGCGCCTCTTAGAAACACTTGCGCTCGAATGCCGTTTGCTTCCTCCAGAATTTCTCGGCATTCGGCCCCACGGAGTAAGCCCACATTGTCTTTCGTTTGGATTTGAGCCGCGAGCTGAGCTTCGAACTGGGGCTGCGAGATATTAATGAGCGGGAACGGCGTGATATCGAGATCTTTGTCGGTTTGGCGCTCGTAGGGAAGTTCACCGAATCGTGTCCCGGAGAGCTTTGATGCGAACCGAACTGAGCCGGCCAGCTCGACAGGCGAACCGTGCGCCCGAAGAGCGTGGCCGGATAGACCCGCTGCATCGCAGATTTCAATCGTGCGCGGGTTGACCGCGTGAGCTTTCGGCGCCGTCATCCGCTCAAATCGTCTGTCGACAATGATCGAAGAAATCCCCTGATTGGACAGAAGTAAGCCAGCCATCAATCCGATGGGACCGGCACCAACGATTAGAACTTGTGTTTTCATAGCCAACCTCCAAATTTGAGGTATCTCTCATTTTTATTCTTGTCAACTAATTTTATTGTTGATATATATTTTTGGACGACATCGAACGGTACGAGCAAGCGAACTCAAGACAATGCGGCACTATTTTCAGGATAAATCGACAAAGCTGGGAAAGAGAGAGCGGACGCGGTCTTTGCTCATCGACGGGGCGATCGCGGCGATCGCTGAGAACGGGATGGGCGCAACTTCGATCAAAGAGATCACGGAAATCGCCGGGCTCTCGAACGGGACGTTCTATAACCACTTTCAAGGCCGAGACGAAATCTTTGAGCTGGCCGCCTATTCGGTTGCAAAAGAAATCACCGACGAAATTGCCGAAATGGTCGCCGTGGTCCAAGATGGAATTGGCCGCATTGTGATATCAACCGACGCCTTTATTGGAAGAGCCGTTGCGGCCCCCGATTGGGGAGCTCTGCTCGTCAATGCTGTCCATCATATAAGAGACATGCGCTTTGATATCGGTGAACATCTTCGAGCGGATGTGGCGCTGGCGATTGAGCAAGGAAAGCTCAGCGAAATGCCCTCCAGCTTCCTTGTCCACCAAATTGGCGCGCTCATTACGCTCGCCGTAGAGCTGCAAATCGCCGGCAAGGCTGACCGAGCCATTTCATTCGAGACGTGCGAAGCGGTCCTCAAATTGCTGGGGCTCACGCCTACGAAAGCGCACCGCGCGGTGCAAACATTCCTTTCAAAGACGACGGTTTAAGACGGGAGAACGCCATGGACGTTTCGCAAGGGGATTTTCAGCCGTTTCCATCCGAAGTGGGTGCCATCTATGCACTGGGCCTCACCTACGAAGGTCACATCAAAGAGTCCGGGGAGAAATTGGGCGATCCGATCGTCTTTAACAAGACGTGCGCCCCGCAGCCTGGTCTGAGTTCTGTTCGAACTCCCAAGAGCGATGAGATGCATGAATCGCTTCGTGAGTTGGACAGCGTTGTCGCGGAAAAGATGCGACGAATGTTTGCAGACCTGCCGCCGCTCCTCGACTATGAAGTGGAATTGGGATTCATCCTTCTTGAAGAAGCCTCACAAAATCAGCTTGCAGACAAAGAGTGGATGCCCTCGATCGGTTACTTTCTAGCAAACGATCTGACCGTGCGAAGCGTTCAGATCGCAGGACAATTGGCAGCGGACCGCCTGCCCTATTGGTCGCGCTCGAAAAGCTTTCCAAGCTTTTTACCGACTGCATCAGAGGTTTGGGTTCCCAAAACACCCTCTGGACACGAATTTCCCGACGTCCGTCTGGAATTGAAGGTGAACGGCGACGTTCGCCAGTCTGAGAATGTCTCCGATATCATTTATTCGCCAAGGCGGATGATCGATATCGTCGCAGGCCAGACGTCCAATGGAGAACTCTCGCGCGGCGATATTATCTTGACAGGAACACCATCCGGCGTCGCGCTCGGCATGTCGAAAGCAAAGCAAATGATTGCAAAACTTCTGCCAGCACCCTTGCTCGTTCGTATGGGGATTGGCTCGAACCGGGCGAATCCTGCCTTCCTTCAGTCTGGCGATGTTGCGGAACAATCTGCAGAGTGGCTGGGAAGTTTTCGCTTTGTCGTGGATAGGTGATTAGACAAATCAGACATGTTTTTCGAAGGACACCCAAGTATCCTTTAAACTCAACAGGGAGAATGGAACCATGGAACACCAAATGCCGAGACTGACCCTTTCACACTCAACCATTGCCGCCAAAGATCTCGACGGTATTCTTAATTTCTACTGCGATGTCCTGGGCTTTCAGGTGACGAACCGGGGTGACGTGCCCGGAGGCGGTCAATTGGCTTTCGTTAGTCAAGACCCGAACAACCACCATCAAATCGTTTTTGTGAGCAGCGACGAGACACCCGAGCACGAGTTTGTGATGGTGGAACACTTGGCTTTTCGAACTGAGACTTTGGACGATCTGCGCATTTTGCGTTCCAAGCTGCAAGAGGCCAACGTCGATCCGATTCTGCCCATCTGCCATGGAAATGCTTGGTCCTTGTACTTCAACGATCCCGAAGGTAATGGGCTGGAATGCTTTGTCGATACGCCTTTTCACGTGGCTCAGCCTTTTGCAGATGGCTTCGATCTGGACCAGAGCGATGAGGACATTCTTTCATCGACAAAAGCCCTGATTGAAACGAAACCTGAATTCCAACCTATGTCCGAATGGCAAAAGGAACTGGACAGACAACTAAATCAACGCAATTAGGCGCTCGACTGTCGGTGCTCATTCATTTCTTGTGTGGATGATGCACCCGCAATCAAATACGTGATTATTGAATGCGCCCTCTTGCAATGATTGCGTTCGCGCGCCTTCATGGCTCTATTACTTAAGGAGGTGCGCTCGTGAGATACGGATTTGTCGTCCCCAACAATTTTGGTGTGACGGACGCCCATTCCGTTGCCGCCGTTGGTGTGTGTGCAGAGGAACTGGGATTTGACTCGGTCTGGGTCAATCATCACATCTTAAACGTGGGCTATGTGAAAGAGCGCGTCGGGAACAAGCCGTACCAGGATGCGCTTGTTACACTCACATGGATCGCGGCCCACACGTCTCGCGTCCGATTGGGAACAAGCGTGCTCGTGTTGCCGTACCTCCATCCGATGATTGTTGCCAAGGAGGCGGCGACGCTTGATCATTTCAGCCGGGGACGTTTGCAGTTGGGCGTTGGCGTGGGCAGTTTGCCCGAAGAGAACGCGGCGCTCGGCGTTCCATATGACACGCGTGGCGCCTATATGAACGAATTTCTTGAAGTGATGATTAGATTGTGGACGGAGGATGAGGCAAGCTTTAACGGCGAGTTCTTCTCGTTCGAGAGTATTACAGCCTCGCCTAAGCCTTTACAAACCCCGTATGTCCCGATTTATGTGGGTGGGAATCGGCCGCCTGCCCTGCGCCGGGTGGCCAAATTCGGCACCGGATGGCACCCGATGCTGGTTTCGCCAGACGGCATTCGAAAACGCTTTCCCACAATCGAGGAAGAGGCTCAGAAATTGAGCCGGCCCGTGCCGTCCGAAATCCAGGTGCGGCTCGACATGTCGGCCGTTACACCGGACGCCGTCGCCGAGTATTCAGCCGCCGGAGCCACGGATCTTGTGATGTCTTTGAATACGGATGATGTGGGCGAGATAGAACGGGAATTGCAACGCTTCGCAGGCGAAATGATCCAGAGGTCGTAGCCAGCTCAACTTTCCCGGAAACTCCTTCGGATCGAAGCAAAGAACGGTTCGAACAAATATTCCATCATCGTGCGTTCGCTGGTGACGATCATCACTTCAGCGGGCATACCGGGGAGGAGGTCGATCTCCTGATGGCTCGCTTGCCGAGCAAATTCGATCTCTTCCGGCGGCACTTGTATGGTTGCCGAATAGTAGTTGGTGTTTGTCGCTTCATCTAAGAGACTGTCCGCGGAGACCTTTCGGACGGTGCCGATGATGGGCGGCATATTTCGCTGTCTGTAGGCAGAAAGTATGACGCGCGCTTCCTGGCCCACGATCACGTCGTCGATATCGGCTGGGCTCACACGGGCTTCGATGACCAAATTGGCTTCGCTCGGCACGATGTCCATGATCGGCACACCACTGCCCACAACGCCCCCAACAGTCGTGAACTGCATTTCAACGATGGTTCCGTCCGCTGGCGCATTGATTTGCGTTCGGGCGAGCTCGTCCTCAGTGGACGGCAGTTCGGCCCGCGCCGCATTCAGACGGCGGCGTACGTCCACAAGTTGGCGGCTTGCCTCTTGGCGATCGTTTTCGATCTCATCTAATCGCTCGAGACGCACCGTCTCCATCGCTTCTGAACGGGCGGCACGGTCCGTCTTTGTGCGCTCTATTTGACCACTGAGCTTGGCTGACTCGCGTTGAAGCGCTCTGAGCCGGTTGCGCGGCGACAATCCCTTGATCACTAGAGGCTCAAGATCGGCGATCTCTTCGGAGATAATCCTCAGCTGTTCCACGATTGAGGCTTCGAATTCGTTCGATCCGTCGATTTGCTTGCGCAGCTGTTCAATGCGCCCATCAAAGATCTTGTCGCGCGCGACCCTGCGGCTGGACCGGTCACGGTGAAGGCGCTGGGCTGCACTGATCATCTCGGCCACCGCTGCGTCTTCGGATGCCACAGCGACGGGTAGCGGCAAGACGAACGTCTCGCGGCTACCGATTTCCGCGACGAGCCTCGCTTCTTCAAGGAGGAGCGTCAGATACTCGTAATAGACCGTGTCGCGTTCCGACTGAGCCCTCACATTAGCGAGAGTGACCAGAGGATCTCCAGTCTTGACCCGATCCCCCTCCCGGACATCGAGTGCCGAAATAACGCCGCCCTCCAAGTGTTGAATGGTCAAGCGCCGTCCTTCCGGGCTCACCTGGCCAGGCGCGAGGGCGGCTGCCGAGAGAGGCGCAAACGCCGCCCACAAACCACCCAATCCGAAGAAGAAAATTATCAGTGCGAGCGCATAAAGCTTGGGCCTGAGAGTTAGGGTTTCAAGAGTTTCTTCATTCGTCATCGGACGTTCCTCCAAGCGCACTAATGCTTGTCTTGCCGATCCGTCAAGGTTCGGCTACGAAGAAATTGATCTTCTCTGCCTTGGGTCCTGGATCGTTGGGAAGACTGAGTCTGGCCCTGGCTGAGATTTTGCTTTCTTGTATGCTCGAAGCTTGTGTGTGTCTTCCAGTTTTCCGCCGAATCGGGCTCTTGCTCAGAGTGATTCTCCTCTTGAGCGTCCTCTGTGTGCGTACTTGCTGTACCCGTGTGTTGTAAGGCCCGTCGACGTTGAGGCGAAAGCTTACGCGATGCATCGTGGACAAGTGTTGGTTTTGCGTCCTTATCCAATTGATAGAATTGGGCCTGACTGGATTTGAGGGAGACGAAGAAATCTCCCAAATTGACCAGATCTGCATTGTGCGTGATCAGAACAACAATTGCTCCGCGCGCACGGGCCGCGACCGTTGCTTCAACCAGGGCGGCAATTCCGACCTGGTCCTGGCCCGACGTGGGTTCGTCCAGGACGATCAAATGCGGGGCGCCATAGAGCGCCCGAGCCAATGCGATCCGTTGCAATTGTCCACCCGAAAGACGCCGGCCTTCGGGACCAATACGGGTCTGGTACCCCAAAGGCAGGCTCGATACCCATTCATGGATACCGGCTTCACGCGCCGCTGTCACAACAGCGTTTTCCTCCACGATTCCAAATCTGGCAATATTCTCGGCGACGGTACCAGTCAGAATATCGACCGTTTGCGGAAGATAGCCGATAAAGCGGCCAAGCTCCTCGCTTGGCCACTGGGCCGCGGACGTACCATCTAGCGTGATGCGGCCCCTCGACGGCGCGCCAACTCCCAACATCAGACGAGCCAGCGTGCTCTTGCCCGATCCCGATGGTCCAATGATGATCAGTACAGATCCTGGGGAGACCTCTCCGGATAGACTGTGGAAAAGGAACTGGTCCCGACCTGGCTGAACGACGGCAACATCCTTAAATTCAAGCACACCTTCCGGATCGGGCATCGCCAACTGAGCACGGTCGCCGTCCGGCAATCTAAAGAGCGCTTTGATCTCCTCCCAGCCCGATCGTGCATGGATCATCGATTGCCATGCGGTCAGCGATCTTTCTACCGGTGCAACCGCGCGGGTCAAAAGAATGGAGGCGGCGATCATTCCACCAGCGGTTGTTGCTCCTGCAATCGCAAGGGCCGCGCCTGCGCCCAATATGGCGATCTGCAGGGCGAAACGGAAGTAACGCGACAAGGCAAGCCAGGCACTTAGCGCATCTCGTCCCTTTACCTGGCCAGGCAAACGCGCATCGAAGTTCGCCCGGAAGCTGTCGACGATTGCGGGGCGCATCCCAATGGCCTGAATCGTGTCGGCGGCCATGACGGCTTCATTGCCGCGCACGTTGATCTGATTGATCTCTTTGCGTTCTTGCTGACTGATTGGGCGCGCGATGCGATCATGCAAAAGCGTAATGCCGAACAAGATTACAATTCCTGCGAGAGCGATGAGGCCGAGGGCCGGATGGATAAGAGCGATTGCGATGAGAAAGATCGGCGTCCATGGGGCATCCGCGAATGCGAGAGCATTATCGCCAGATAAGAAGGAACGAATGTTCGTTGCTCCAGTGAGAGCGGAATTGAACCGACGGTCGCCGAGCGCCCCGCGTTGAATCATTTGGCTAAAGATGGCCGGCGTTAACTGGTGATCGGTGAAGGCGCCGACACGCGTTAGAATCTGGCGACGGTTGTATTCGAGCCCTCCGTATACACCCAAGGCCACCAGTGCGATAATGGTCAAATAGATCAGAGTCTCCGTCGACCCCGACGCCAAGACCCGATCAAGGACCTGAAGCATGTAGACGGAGGACGTTAGGAGCAAAATGTTGACCGCCGCACTGATCGCGATAACCGCGGGAATTTCTTTACGAACCGCCGTGCGATAGCGTCCCAATGCCGGGTGCTCTTCGTCCCGTTCGTCAAGCTTCTGGTGATCAATGAGCATTCAGCGTGATCCCACAAATTAACCACAATTTCAATCGGTTCGACGTGCGGGAGTATTGTTTGACGGTTCGGAAAGATGCCTGACGCAGGTCGCCGCTGCGCTCAAAAATCGGCCGCAAATTGGCCGTGAAGGGGCCGATTTAACTGCGCGCGAAGAACGAGGTGGGAGAAATAATTTGCCAAGTTTGTTAACGTCTAGCGGCGGGCGCAAGCCGACTGTTCAATAAATCTGAAAGCGTCTTCATACAAACACGTCGACGTCGCTGTCGCTCGTGAAGTCGTCCTCATCCAGATTCTCAACAACGAATTCGGACGCGAACTGAATATTGCCCTGGAAAAGGCGATCATCCGTTCCAAGGTCGCCGTCTTCATCCACGAATATCGTGAGCAGATCCATGTCTCGTTCGGCAATGACCACATCGTTCGCGTCGAGATTGTCGACTTGAATTCGTAACCGGTCGCCGGAAAAGTCGGTGATGAAATCATCGCCGAATATGTCCCCTCCCTTCGTGGAGCGAAATTCAAATGTATCTCTGCCCCAGCTTCCCGTGAAGGTGTCATCTCCTTCGGAACCACCCAAGACATCTCCGCCCAGACCACCGATAATGTTGTAGCCGTCCGGGCCCTCGAGATCCCGATCGCCGTTGCCGGAGAATTCGGAGTTGCTCACCGTGAAGTCGGAGGCTTCTCCGTTGTTATCAATGCCATCGCCAGTGTTGTCGGAAAATTCCGTCCGGTGAACAAAAGCGTTGAGATCTTGGGCGGGCCCATTGTTCCCGTCCACTTGTATGCCGTCGCCGTTTTCGATGAATTGGCTGTAGTAGATGTCCAAATCTACGTTGTTGGCGTCTACCTCGAGGCCAATGTCTTGGCCTTCGAACCGTGTATTGAAGATATTGACGTCCGCCCTTTCGGCATCAATCGTGATGCCCGTATCTCCATTGTTCAGTATCTCTGAGCCATGGATGTTCAGCGTCAAGTCGTGCCCATTGTCCGAGTCGATTGCCCCCTCCCGGCCACCGACGCCGCTGTTTTTGATCGTTGAGCCGTGAATATTCACTGTTACAAAGTCACCGTCCACTTCAATGGCTTCGCTTTGGCTCACATTTTCGCCGTCGATTTCAGAGTGACGCAAATTGAGGGTCGTGTCGTCCGCGTTGATGTCGATAGCACCATCCGCGCCGCTGGTGGTGCCGTCGATGTTGGATCTGGCCACTGTGACCGAGTGGCCGCTGCCATTTACGGAAACCGCCTCTTCACTATCGTCGACATCGACCTGGCTGATACGCACATTATTGTCTTGGCCATAAACGCCAATCGCCTCATCGGCGTTCTGAATGGACAGCTTTGATACGCTTAAGGATGAATTGTCAGCATTGAAATTGAATACTTTGTACCCATTGGCATCTATGGACAGGCCTGAACGGCCCCGAATGTTGAGAGAGTCGGTTATCTCAGGGAGATCACTGTCTAGCTCTATCGTTTGGTTTGAAAGCGAACTATCAAACCGGATCCAATCTGTACCGGACGATTTGTTCGCCTCGATGATCGCTTCGCGTAATGTCATTACGCCATCGGAAGAATCAACGATATCGAGTGTGCTGTCGACGATGTACAATGCCATTGGACCGAATTCTCCTCTTACTTAAACGCCCAAGCGGATGCGCACTTCATTCGTTGGAGCCCCTGCCCCCAAGCGAACGTCCCTCGCATTTGGGGACCCCATGTCCTCTTTGGAACTCATTTCAGCCTGGATACGCAGAGAGCTTCGCCGCGCTCCGAGCGAGCGCTGCAGCGATTTTCCGGTTTGGAATTCCAGCTGATGCGGCTGGCGAACAGCCCCGGTCACGATACTCACTCACACTACTCCAGGCGGGCCAGCTTACCCTAAGAACGCGTCGACACACTCAAAGGGTTAACAATAGACTGATTTGTTCAACCCTGAGAAGACGTCAAAATAGGCGAAACACTGAGCTAAAATTTCTACTATGCAGGGAAAAGCGATCATGTGTTGCAGTTGCTCGTTCACGACAACCGTGCCTGCCAATAGGAGAAAAAAGCAATCAACTTCACCAGAAGATCCATTGGAAATGGGACGGTTGTTATGGCGGGGCCGCGCCTCAAGACCTTCAATATGACGTCTACGGCTTGTTCCGCGGACATCATCATCGGCTTTTGGGGCGCTTTGGCCATCTTCGTGTCGACGAAACCAAAACGAATGACACTGGCCGTTATCCCCAACTTTTTAAGTGGCCTGCGCAAGCTCAAAAGATATGTGGTGAGGCCAGCTTTTGTGGCCCCGTAGCTTGGTGCGCCGGGTGACCAAGTATCGGCGATGCTGGACAAGGCTATGACGCGTCCCGATTTTGCGTTCTCCATTTGCGGGAGCACAGCCGCCAGAGCGATCGCGAACCCCGTTAAATTCACGGAGACTGTGTCCGCATCAAGGGCCACTCCCACCTCCGAGAACGGCTCGCCCATGCCAGCACAATAGATTAATGCCGCTATCTGTTCGCTTTGTCCGATTGCTGATCGCAATTCGTCTGCGGCATTCGGCATTGTAAGATCCACAATATGTTGATGGAGCTTTTCACTTGTCAGATTAGGAGCTCTCCTTGATACGCCGATGACCTCGTCACCATGATCGAGCAGACGTTTTGTCAGCGCCAATCCTATCCCATCGCTGTTTCCTATGACCAGTATTCGCACCGGACTTTCCTCCCCTCGTCCGGCGGTAAGTAAGACGCGGATACCCTAAAGTCAAATAGGACGCATGAGAGTTCGGTGCCTAGAAGCGATCTCCGTGGGAGGCCACTTGCAAGCGGTTCCAGCCGTTAATCATCATAATGACTATCATGAGAGTTCCGATTTGCCTCGGAGTCAGATGTTCCTGCAGATTTGCATGGAGCTGATCTAGATCTTCTGTGCCGCCAGGAACCGTAAGCGCTTCAGCCCATTCGAGCGCGGCTCGCTCCGCCGGGGTATACAAGCCGGACTCCCGCCAAACGATAACGAAGTCCAGGCGTTCTTGTTGTTCTCCGTCGCTGAGCGCTTCTTTGATGTGAAGGCCAACACAAAAGGCGCAGCGATTGATTTGCGATACCCTTAACTTAACGAGATGGATCAATAGCGGATCCAAGTCGGACTTCCCGATTACGTTTTCGACACCCAAAAGCGCGCCCATTCCTTCCTCGGCGACCTTGGCAAAATTAATGCGATCTTTGCTCATCAGATTTTTCCTTCTGGATTACACTAAGATGATGCCAGTAGGACGGGCCTGAGAGCTGGTTTGTGACAGGAGTAGACGACCTTCCTTTCGAGTATCTAGTCCCCGGCACTCAAAATCTGCACTGTTCCCGTCACGGAGAATATGGTTTGCAGCGTGGGCCGGGCTCCACCGGCCACAAGGTAAATCTCGTCCTCCACGTTCACGGAGACGCTGCCATGGCGTGGTTTGGGGGGCACGACACCGCTGCGCCAGGTGGCTTCTTTGATATCGTAGATATCGTGGCGATCTAAGACAACGTCAGGATCAAAAGTTTCACCGCCGAAGACATGTACCCTCCCCCCAGAATGAGCCGCAGCGTGACCTCCCCGGCCCTGGGGCATCGGCGCTTCGGTTCGCCATTCGTCGGTTTGCGGTGTGTAGACTTCCACTTTGTCGATCGAAGTGCCTAAGGCTTCACTGCGTCCGCCCAAAACCCAAATCTCGTCATCGATGACCAAAGTTGCGGTCGAGTGTCGGGCGGTCGGCATGTCAGCGCGCCCGGTCCACGTTCGTTCCGTGAAATCGAACTGCCACACGCGGGCACTCGTGCCTTCCGGAGTTCGTCCACCGATCATATAGAGCTCACCGCCTACTTCGACCAATGCATGTTCTCCGATGGGTTCGGGCAGGTCGGCGGCGACGGACCAGGTCGAGTCTCCAGGCTCCAGCGACCAGAGTTTGGCTTCCTTGTCGTGAGAGAAGCCTAATGACGTATATCCGCCCGAAGCAAACACCTTGCCGTGCGCGGACGCCATCGCCACGTGATGGAGGGCTCTTGGAAGAGGCGCACAGGGTCGCCACTCGCTCTCTGAGATGGAGAAAGACTCGCAAGACCGCAGTACACGGAAAAATCCGATTCCGCCCGCAACATAGATCGCGTCGCCGAGTTTTGCCGCGTCAATTTCGGACCGGGAGACCTTCATTGATGGCCCCAAACGCCAGGCGTCTTCGGACCATCCTAATTCTGTGTTCGCCACTATCGCTGCTGCCGCAACCGCAACGATGACGAGCGGCCTGCTCCGTTTTTTTCCCATGTTTGCCCCATTCGAGAAATCACACTTCGCTGGGAGCAATAAACCAATCAGCTGGAACGTCAAGCAGACTCGAAGGCGCGATGAGGCTCTGGACTTCTCAAGCTGTTCTGATGCCGATCTCGCGAAGTTCTCGTCTGAAAAGGCCCCCCGCACGCCACAAATCGAATGTTAACGCATTTGATGCAACGGTTAATCGGGAGGTCACTTTCGTGAATTGGCAGGGTCTCAAAGCGCGTCCGGCACACTCTGTTTCGGTTTGTTTACAAACGCCCGACGTCCATCATATCGAGCAAGGTAATCGACAATGGCTTGTTCTCGGCGGGACGGCCGAATCCGTGATGCCCTCATCACAAGGAGAAGGCCGGGGCGAAACCTTCGAAGAGCGCTTATGCCGCCAGGACGGCGACGTCACCGTCATCCTGGTGAAATCCCAATCCGACTCGCCTGTCTCTGTGGATCTGTGGAGGGGACTTTCATCCGGCCACGATCTCTATCTTTCGGTGTCATCTTACGGCAAATTCATCGTCGCGGACAATTTCTCTGATCTGATTACACAAATTCCACTTGCGGAACGCCATTTGGCCGCTCACGCAGCCGTTGATCATATGCTCTTTCGGACCGTGCCCGGCGAAGAAACGTACTTGACCAATGTGTACCGATTAGGTCATGGCAGCCACCTCCGGTTTGATTGCAAGGATGGCCGCTTTGTACACAGACACTTTGAAAAAATCATCCAACGGAGCTTCCCCCTCCCTTACACACAACAGATCGATCTCGTTGATGATGGATTGGAGAGTGTGCTTTCGAAGTATCGCGGGAGCCCTTCTGTTGCCGGTCTATTTTCCGGCGGCGTGGATTCAACGCTCAATCAGTCTTATCTGAATACAGATAATGATGCCATTAATCTTGTGCCATCTCTCCTTTCGGAAGAGTGGCAATTTCAAGCGAACTATGCGTCGCGCGCAGCAAAGCTTCTGGGGGTCAAGGTCTTTGAGATTCCGGTGTTACAAGAAAACATGCACCAACAAATGGCCGACATGTCCCGGCGCGTCGGATTGCCGCTTAGAGACTATAACATAGGAATGTATGTCCACGCGTTCTCGCGTGACTGGAAAAGATACGTGATTGGGGAACGGGCCGATGCTCTATTTGGTGCAGTAGGTACACGAATTATAAAAGTATGGGATAGCGCGCCCCGCATTGTATTGGAGCCTCTCACGTCTCTCCTTGCATCCGCAACCGATGGCCGCGTTGCTCTGCGCGCAAAGCAATTGCAAGTCGCGGCGACCCAGCTAAAAAGAAGCATTGATGATCCCTGGGGGTACGGCGCGTTGATGTCCTGCCACGGCTTTGCGGATTTTGACTTTTTAAAGGAGATCTTTGGTGAAGCGACGGTGGCCGACCGGCTCGACGCAAGGGCTCGATATGTGCGTGACCGAGTCGAGCTCTCGAGTGGTAGCAGCCATGACCTCAAACACTTAGAATTGGCTCACTGGGTCGACTATTTTTGTGAGGATGGTGTCATTCGAATACGTCAATTGGCACACAGTTACGGAAAGGTTCTAATTTGTCCCTATTTGAGTGGGCCGGTCGTCCGCAGCGCTCTGAGCGTTCCTCCCGCCGAGCGATTCATTCGCGGTATGAGCACGAAACATCTCCTCAAGGCGGTTCTCAAGAAGCGCGTTCCCAACTATCCGATACGTCGTCGTAAGGGCATTACCGGTATTCGGTTTTGTGACCACTATCCAAACGGAGACTTGTCGCGCATATGGGAAGATGCTCCTTTGCCGGACTTTCTCCCCAAATCGCGCGCCGAACAATTGAGAAACGGGGCTCTCGAAGGGCCTTTGGGCCCGGACAGTCATGCTTGGAACTTGGTCGCTTGGTCGCTGTGGCGGAAATACGTTCTGAGCAACGAGGACCTAACGCCAGCTGGCCAAATGTGGATGTTTTGAACATTTGAAGACTGACGCCAACTCCCCAAACGAAAAGAGGCCGGGAGAGTTATCTCCCAGCCTCTCGTCTGAAGAAAAGCGCGCCTGCTCTGGTTATGCGGCTTCTCTCATTAACTCCTTGCACAGCTCATTGGCTGCGCCGAAGTCGGTTTTGCCGCTGCCCAAGACCGGTATTTGAGCGACCGACACAAGCGTCTTCGGAATAAAGATCTCGGCAACTCCCTTAGACTTGGCAAAGCTCTGAAGTTCGCTTTGATCGGCTGTCCGGCCGTTGGGCAACTTGTCGGACTCACACAGGAGGACGATCTGCTCCCCTTTTGTGGGGTGAGGTTGAGTGACGGCGCAGACTGGCATTTCCGGCCATAGCTCACTTGCCACGCCCTCAACCGCAGACAAGGAAACCATCTCGCCACCGATCTTTGCAAAGCGCTTGGCCCGACCTTCGATGGTAATGAACCCTTCCTTATCAATAGTGACGATGTCGCCGGTGTCGTGCCAACCGGCCTCCGGCGGTTGAATGATGCCCGGCTGATCCGCTTTGAGATATCCCATCATGATATTGGGACCCGAGACGAAGAGCCGGCCGCCTTTGTCGACACCAGGTACATCGTCAAGGCGCACCGACATGCCCGGAAGCAACCGGCCAACGGAGCCCGGTTTGTTGGCGATTGGCGTGTTGATCGAGGTCACGGGTGATGTTTCGGTCGTACCATAGCCCTCTAAAATCCGGACACCGAACTTTTCGGCCCAAATCTTCCGCGTCTCAGGACGCACGCGCTCGGCGCCTGCAAAAGCGTAGCGTAGGGAATAAAAGTCGTAACCGTGAGCAACCCGCGCGTACCCTCTCAAAAACGTGTCTGTCCCGAACATAATCGTGGCGTTTGTGTCATACGCGACTTCGCTGACGATGCGATAATGGAGGGGCGACGGATAAAGGAACGTGCGCACTCCTGACAAGAGGGGGAGCAACGTCCCCGCCGTGAGCCCGAACGAGTGGAACATGGGCAGTGCGTTCAACACTTTGTCCTGCGGCGTGAAGTCGATGACGGACGAGACTTGGAAGCGGTTGGCTTGCAAGTTCTTGTGGCTGAGGACCACGCCCTTCGGCAGGCCTTCCGAGCCGGAAGTGAAGAGGATTACCGCCTTATCACTAGGCTCTGCGGACGCGCCACCAGAGAGGCGCAGGCCTATGCTTGGAGCGCTCGCTTTGGCCAGCGCCTTTAGCTTGGCGGTAAGTCCGATCTTCTCTTTTAGATCCTCCAAGTAAATGACCTTGGCTGTTTCTTTGATCGCGTCCACCAGCTCTTCTAGGTTGCCGAGTTCGATAAAACGGTGGGACGTGAAGACGGTCTTGATCTCGGCCGCCTTAAGGGCTGCTTCGACCCCTGCCCGGCCCGCGGTGAAATTGAGCATGGCCGGCGTGCGCTTGTAGGCGTGGCAGGCGAAGAAGGCGACCACGGACGCGCTGGAGTTCGGAAGCAAGAGCCCGACATTCTCGTCCTCGTGCGTGCTCTTTGCCATTTCTTCACCAAGGGCAAAGGCGCCGGTGATGATCCTTTTGTAGCCAAGCGGATTGCGTTCGATGTCTTCAAGGACCTTGGCCTTGCCGAACGTCTTTTTGGCATCGATCAGCGCCTCGAACAATGTCGCTTCGACCGGGCTAGTGTCATAGACCATTTGTGTCATGACTTTATGAAGTTCGCTTGCCGCCTGATCCCGTTTCTCGCGGACGTTCAAGTCCTCCGGCAGAGCGAATTCACGGCGTTCCAGAACGGTTAGCGTGATCTCCGGGAACCATTGCAGCGGGAACTTTCCGTGTAGGTACGAAAATTTCGAGAATTGCGCACCGTCAATCCGGACCGGGATTAGGGGTGCCCCTGCCTTTTCGGCGATGAGCGCCGGTCCGTCATAAATCTTCATCAAAGCGCCGGTCTCGGTGAGACGCCCTTCTGGAAAAATGATCAGACGGCGGCCTTCTTCCTTGACAAGCTGAACCATACGGCGGACCGAAAGAGAGTTCGTCGGGTCCACCGGGATCAGATCAAAGAACCAGAACGCCGGCTTTACCCACCACCGCCGGGAGATGTTCGTGCTGATCGCGAAGGTGGGACGGCCAGGCAGCAGTGCGGCCATCAACACAGCGTCCAAGTAGGATGTGTGGTTTGCAACAACGACGGCCGGCTGGTCTGGATCGCCGTAGGCCTCAAGGTTTTCGACCTTGGCTTTGAAAAGGGTCTGCAAAATCGTCGCGACGACGGCTTTGAGAGCTTCTTGCGGCATCATTCGGAACAGATAGAAGGCAACTGCGAAATTGATCACTGCAAGAGCCGTAAATAGGCCGGACATTTGAATGCCCCGATCCACGGCCAAAGTTAGGGGCGTGGTCACAACGATCATTGTGAGTGCGTTCAAGATATCACTGCCAGCCATGGTGGCCGTGCGCTTGTGCTCCTTCGCACGGACTTGGAAGATCGCATTGAGCGGGACGATGAACACACCGCCAAAGGCTGCAATGGCGATCATGTCGATGACAATCCGAATGCCAGCCCAGGTGGATAAGAACTGAGCGATGCCGACATTCTGAGCCGTGGGAGTATACGCGCTCACCGCAAATGTGAGGTCTGCGAGGAAAACGGCCATACCGAGGGCACCGAACGGTACGTGCTTGGCCGAGATTTCGCCGTTCAAGAGCTGAGCGACTAAGAAGGTTCCCAATCCGATGCCGACAACGAACGCGCCGAGGAGGACAGCCGGGGCGCCTGGAGTCAGGGAGAGCTGATTGGCCGCAATACTCGGAAAGACAGTCGTAATCACCAGCCCGATTGTCCAAAACCAAGCAATACCAACTGCAGACCGGATCAATCTTGGATCTTCTGCAACGGCGCCAATCGACCGGGCGGATGCCACCACGGGATTTAGGCTCGGGCGCGCCTTCGAATTGACTAGCGGAGGAATTTCCGGCAGTCGCAAAGTGGCCAAAAAACTGAGGACTGACGCGCCGAACAAGATCGTGGCCAGCGGGACAACAAGCCCGTGACCCGCTAGGGCTCCACCGGCCATGAACCCTACCAATATGGCAACATAAGTGAACGTTTTCATCAACGCGTTGGCGTCGACCAGGTCTTCTTTGTTCAGCACTTGGGGCAGCACCGACAGTTTTGTCGGCGCAAAAAATGCTGACTGGGTTGCATACAAGACCAAGCTGGCCAACAAGAGTTCACCGGAACCTTTAATGAGGCCAACCGAGGCCAAGCCGGCAAATCCGATCTCAGCCAGCCTGGTCCTGCGAATTATCTTAGCCTTGTCCATGTGATCGGCGATCGACCCCGCCACGCCTGAGAAGATGGCGAACGGCGCGACATAAAACAGGACACCAACCATGACGGCTTGCTGGGGTCCAAAACCGAACAATTGAAGTCCCGCGTAGCTTGCCAAAAAGATGAATGCGCTCTTGAGCATGTTGTCGGTTAAGACACCGATCGTTTGGGTGACGAGCAGGGGAACGAATGTCTTGTTCTTTAAAAGGCCTTGAGGTGCAGATCCCATGACGATTGCCTCTGTTTCTTTTTTGAGTGTGTGTTGATGTCCGAAATTCGAAGCGCGTCGCCTCAGCTCAATTTGATGAGCTTGGCAAAGCCCCTCTTGACGGCGCGGGCCGCCGACACGCTGATGAGCATGGCGAACGGGATGCCTACAAGCATGGCAGGAACGCCTGCCGCGTGAATTGCCGGATTAGCACTCAGGATGGCCAGAAGGCCGAGCCCAAGGAAGATCAAGCCGGTCCCGGTTGTGGTTGTCATGTTTCGCGTTGCGGTCATTGTTGTCTCCTATTCCATTCTGCTGGGCCAAAGTGGCCCGGGTTTGCCATGGCCCTAATCTGGTCTGGAGACGTGAACTGGCTGTCAGCAACAACCGGCGTGGCCGTCAAAACGGCGTAAATCCGGCGCAAAAAGTGGCCGTTGCCCGTGAATCTTTGGAAATTTGGGGAGCGCAGGGGAGAAGTCGGGGCGCGTGCCCTCAGACGATTTTCGAGCCGTCTTTGCCCCAATACTTGTCGCGCAGCAAGCGCTTGTAGAGCTTACCGGTCGGCAGGCGCGGCAGCTCATCGATGAAGTCGACGGTTTTGGGAACCTTGTAGGGCGCCAGTCGGTCCCGCGCATAAGCGATCAGCTCTTCTTCCAAGTCCGGTGCGCTCGCATCTTGAAGCTGTACCACGGCCTTGACTTCCTCGCCCATATCCGCATTGGGCACGCCGAACACGGCGACATCGGCGACGGCGGGATGGAGTACGAGTACGTCCTCAATCTCTTGGGGGTAGATGTTCACGCCGCCCGATATGATCATGTAAGCCTTGCGGTCCGTGAGATAGAGAAAGCCCTCTTCATCCACATATCCGACATCACCAAGTGTGGACCAGTTGGCGTGCTGCGGATGGGTCGCGTCTTGCGTTTTCTCTGGCGAGTTATGATATTCGAAGGGCATGACCTCTTGTTCGAAAAAGATGGTGCCCTGTTCGCCGACGGGGACTTCCTTGCCCGCCTCATCACATATGTGGAGAACACCTGTGGCCGGACGACCAACAGACCCAGGGTGGGCGAGCCAGTCTGCGCTGTTGATGATCGTCGAGCCATTGCCCTCACTGCCTGCATAATACTCCATAATGATGGGGCCCCACCAATCGATCATCTGCCTTTTGATCTCGACGGGGCAAGGAGCGGCCGCATGGATCGCCACTTGATGACTGGATAAGTCAAAGCCCGATCTCTCTCCTTTCGGCAATTTGAGCATGCGCACGAACATGGTTGGAACCCATTGACTGTGGGTCACCTTGAAGTCCTGGATGTGGCGCAGGGACTCCACAGGATCGAATCGTTCCATCATGACCACTGTGCCCCCGATATGCTGGGTGCCCATCGTGAAGGCGAATGGCGCCGCGTGGTACAAAGGTGCCGGTGAGAGATAGATGGTGTCTTCCGTAAACTGATAAGCACCGGTTAGGGCATCCTTGAGACGGAAGTCTTCATAGACCTTGGCGTCCACAAGGGGGCGTTTCACGCCTTTGGGCCGGCCGGTGGTGCCGGAGCTGTAAAGCATGGAATCGCCGCGCCATTCCTCAGCCAGGCTCTCGGCTGGAAAGCTCTTAATCGTGTCTTCGAAACTCTCCCAACCTGGAATCGTGCCGTCGGTCATGAATCTGTGCGGGCATGCACCGATCAGTGGAAGGAGATCGGCGGCAACGGCGCGGAGCGCGTAGGTGCTCACCAGCGCCTTGGCGTCACAATCGTTTACGATGTAAGCGGCTTCCTCCGCCGTTAAGTAGCGGTTGATGGTCGTGATATAAAGACCCGAACGGTAGGCCGCCCAAGCAACAACAAACAACAGGACGTTGTTCTCCATAAAGAGGGCTATATGATCGCCACGCCTCAACCCCTTCGCGAATAAGAACTGGGCGAACTGATTGGACATGGCATTGAGTGCGCCATAAGACAGCTGCTTACCCGTTACCGCGTTAATGACTGCGGGCTTGTCTGGAAACGCGCGCGCATGGGTGCCTGGATACACCGCATCCCTCCCTGTCTTGTATTGTGCTCGCGGTCTTGTGCCGCACGGCAAGGATTGCGCGTCTCGAAGCGGCCGTCAACGTTCAATGGCAATGAAGGTTCAGGAGCGGTCAGGACGGAGTGACCGCTCTTCTCTCAAGTTGCTCTAAACTAAAGTACTCCTAAAGGAAGACCACCGCGTCGCTTCCAGGATCCAAGTCGCTTTCATCGATATTGTCGACGATGAACGCGGAAGCGAATTCGATCGTGCCGGTCGCAATCCGGTCCCCGTCTGTGTTGAGATTGTTGTCCGTGTCGATCGAGATTTCGAGCGTGTTTCCATTTCGTTCAGCGACGATTTGATCATTTGGCTGAAGACCGCTGATCTGAAAGTCGAGCGTGTCTTCTCCGGTTACGACGTTCAGAAACCCCAAGAAACCGCCGTCATCTTGAAAGTCGGTGACTTCATCGTCGCCGAAATTGTTTCCCCGCGAAGTTTGAAATCGGAAGACATCATCGCCGATGCCGCCGGTCTTATCGTCGTTGCCGTTCCCTCCGTCCAATAAGTCATCGCCCCAGCCGCCGTTTAGGGTGTCGTTCTGGTTTCGACCTTCCAAGACATCATTGCCCAAACCGCCTTCGAGCGTGTCGTCACCATTGCCACCCTCCAACATGTCGTTTCCAGCATCGCCGAACAAGGTATCATTTTGGTTTCCGCCTTTCAGGCTGTCGTTCCCGAGTCCGCCGGATAGGAGATCCTCTCCATTTCCACCCTCGAGATCGTCATTTCCTCCGTCCCCAAATAAACTATCGTTTTGGTTGCCCCCCTCCAAGTTATCGTTACCGGCCCCGCCAAAGAGCGTATCCTCACCGCTATCCCCAAAGAGGTCATCGTTATCAGCACCACCGAACAGAGTGTCATTATCCTGGCCGCCGAAGATCAAGTCGTTGCCAGCGCCACCGAATATTGTGTCGTCGTCCGCCAGGCCACGCAGCTCGTCATTTCCATCGCGGCCCTGAATGGTGTTGTTGCCGTTGTCGCCCACAATCCTGTCAGCGGAGTTTGTGCCGTTCGCGTTGTCGATGCCGTTTATAGTTCCTGTATTTCCGAACCCGTCGTTCGTTTCCGTCCCCGCTTGCAGGTCGATGTCGACGCCTTGCGGCGGTGTGCCCGAGAAACTGCCAAGATAGTCAATGGTGTCTGTGCCGGGCCCACCGTCCACCGTATCGATACCATCTCCTGGGCGGATGATATCATCACCGCCGAACCCGTTTATGGTGTCGTTTTCATCGCCGCCGATCAAGAACCAGTCAGGTAAGAATGTGCCATTAATGATTGCCATTGTTTCCTCCACCAAATGTCTGTACTTTGACTAATTAGTCAACGCACTTGCTTCTTCGCACGGCTCACACACCGCACCCATACGCGCTGTCGTGAAATCTTTTCTCTGTGTGCAGATGTTAGTTGAACCTAGCAACCCCCTTTAAGGAGCAAAAGGCTCTGGATTGGGATTCCGAGGTATGGATTTGTTCCCTTTTACCCGCACCCACTCAACTCACGAAACTCGCAGGCTCTATCAGCATAGCTCGTTTCTCTCCGGTCGCAAGCACGTGGAACGAAGCAAACTGCCGCGCACAAACAACTCAGAAGGGAATTTACCGCCTAACTGCGGGAGACTCGAAGGGGAGCTCGCCCGCCCGCCACGCGAGGTAGAGCTCGAGAGAGATATACTCGTCCGCGCCATAGTCAAACGGTTCGGCGCGCACGCCAACGTCGCAGTCGCGAATTCGCTGGTGCAGTGAACCAAGGCGCTCCCAGGTAAATCGATAGGCAGGATAGCCAATGGGATGTCCTTGACTGACTTTGTCCCCACGAAGCATTTGGCCCCAATTTTGATCGTGACACTGAGTGCATGATAGGTTCAGTTGGCCTCGCCTCGTATAATAGTAGGTTCGCCCCGCCTCAAAGGCCTCCTGGGCAGGGCCATCGATTGAGATACTGTAAGGCTGACCAGAGGACCAAATCGCGATCAACGCGGTCAACGACAAGAGGCCATCGCTTTCATACGCCAGTTCGTCTGCTTGCTGGTGTTTGCGACGGCAAATGTTGATGCGCTGCTCCAAGTTGACAAGGCGTTTCTCCTCGGCGTCGTACGCCGGATACCGTGTCGCTGCACCCACCAACTCTTTGCCTTCTGCTCCATGACACGAGGCACACGAAATATTCTCCTTTCCGGCAGGCGCGGCCCAAAGCTCTTTGCCCTGTTCCAGCCAGAGCAGGCCGGGGTTCGCAAAATCGTCGTTCTGCAACGCCCGGGTTTCAGGCAATTGGAACTGCGAACCCGACTTTAGCTGTGCCTCAGGAATCTCTCGCTTGAGACCATCTTGGGCAAAAACCGAAAAGACGAATGCTCCAGCAAATACGCAAGAAAACGATGCGAGCCACGCCATCGCTTTCATGCGTTCGTCACCGTGATCGATCTTTTCTCAACTGTTATCTGGCCGTTCTGGTCCGTCCAACGAAATTCAAGCTCGCCGCTTTGCGTGGCACGGGTGAAGAAGGAGATGAACGGGTTCGCGGCAATACCTGGGTGAAGGTCCATACGGAAAACTTCCTCGCCGCCATACAAACACTCGAACTTCGTCATGATGTTCCGTGGAATGATTCTTCCTACACTATCCACCCGAAAACCGGTCTCCATAGGGTGGGAAATGAGCGTCTTGATCTCGATGATCTCACCGCTTTCAGCAGTTTCTGGCACGGCAATGCGTGGCTTGCTCATGTGGATCTCCCTAAATGCCCAAGTCGATGCAGGCGGCTAAGGTCACTACCGTCTCCGCGGTGCCAGACCAAACCGAGCCGTCAGACATCTCCGCGAGGGCGGTGACGATCTGCGATTGGGCCAAACGAATGCGAGTCGAAACTTCCGCTTTTCCGGTCCTTGGCCCCAGATAGAATGTAGCCAATCGCGGAAATGGATTGGCTTCCGACAGAACATGTATGCTCTTTACGTAATCACTCTCCGTCATGGGACTTTCTACCGTAACGGTCAGGCGAACTGAGTTTCCATTTTCGGCGAGGGGCGGCAGACTCAATGTCACGCGCCCGTCCGATATCGGTGTGGACCCAAACGTCTGGCGTATGGCCGCCTGCATTTCTTCAGGTGTCGCATTCAAAGTGACCGGTAGCAGCGCGGCTCCGCCGGCCCCTGCGAGAGTTTTAATCACTGTACGCCGGGTTTGGCATAAGCGGTCATTATTCATCAGATGGGCCTTCGCTTGTCAGAGTGGACAAATAGGTGACGACGTCTTCGACTTCTTGTGCCGTCAACACGGGTTTGCCAACATAAGGCGCCCATACCTGGTTGAGCCCTTCGGTCTTGTGGTAAGACGGCATAATGGTCTCCGGACTAATATGGGATTGGTCGACGACCCGCAATCGAAGTTGCGGCACAGAGAGGCGGTCAGCGACATCCGTGAGATCCGGACCAATCGTTCCTTGAAATGGTTCGTCTAACGACTTGACAATGTGACACAACAAACAGTGTCCGCTCTCGCGATCGGAGAACGCCAAGCGTCCCGCCTCTGAATCCCCAAGCGTTGATGTGAGAGGCTGACGTATGCCGTCTTCAACGATTGCATACTCGGCAATAGCGTACTCGGAAATAGCATCATCTGCACCCGTCACCTTCGTACAATACAGCGAAACAACGCACAGTACGACCCACTTTATATCAAACGCACGCCTCAACCAAATACCTCACTGGTGATCGTTTTGAACCAATCGCGGGCATAACGGGCTTCAGCCTGTCGGATTTCCGGGCCGGCCTCCAGAGAACTCGTTCCGCCTGCACCGGGGACTTCGACAAACGACTGGCCACCGGGGCGATAAATGCCGGCGACAGAAATCCCATAGTCCGGCGTGACCAGGCTATAGCAGGTATTGATCAGTGTCGTGCGCATGGGAGGTGCACCGCGAAAGAGCCTCGCCATTTGAATGGCGCAGACCTTGGCTTGAGCGTTGGCCGAAAACGCCGATTTCGGCATGGCATTAGCAATGGACGCATCGCCGAGGACATGAATGTCCTTTTGCAGCTGGGATTCGAACGTAACGGGATCAATGGGGCACCACCCCGTCGCGTCTGCTACGCCTGCCCGCTCGGCGATTTGAGCGGCCTTTTGAGGCGGGATGATATTGGCGACGTCGGGCTTGAACTGATCAAAGTCCGTTTCAACAGTGCGCTCTTGCGCGTTCACCGAGACAACGGCACCGCCGTCCGAAAGCCCCACCCATTCCAACGTGCTGCCATACGTTTCTTCCCAGGCTTGGCGAAACAGGGATTGCTTGGAGAACTTGTCTTTGGCGTCCAACACAATTAGCTTCGACTTCGGTTTTGATGTTTTCAAGTAGTGCGCAATCATGCTCGCGCGCTCATAGGGGCCTGGCGGACAGCGATAGGGGTTCGCCGGAGCTGACAGCACCACCACGCCTCCATTTTCCATCGTCCTGATTTGATCCCAGAGGAGTTGCGTCTGTGAGCCAGCTTTCCATGCGTGTGGAAACGTTTTAGCGGCCTCCAGATCGTACCCTGGCAGTCCCTCCCAATTCAGATCGATGCCCGGCGCCATCAATAGTTTGTCGTATGCTATTGTGCCGCGGCGAGGTGTACTCACGACTTTCGCGACGGGATCCACATCCAATGCGACATCGGTTACGACTTCGATACCTTCACTCTTGAGAGCATCGTAAGCAAATTCTTGCTCAGACAATTCTCGCTGGCCGTTGAGTACCAGATTGCTTAAAGGGCAGGCTGTGTAGGTTGCGCTTGGCTCAATTAAGGTCACGTTGACGTTCGGGTCAGCACGTAGAAGAAAGCGTGCAAATGTTGCCCCTCCGAACCCACCACCAATGACAACCACGCGGGGGCGGCTTTGGGCGTGAGAAATCGACGGGAGGTAAGAAGCCACAATCCCGGCCGTCGCCGACTTAACTATGCCGCGCCGTGTATAATTTTTCTCGGGCATTCCATCCGTTCCCTTGCGGACTAAGGGGTCTCTTGTGATTTTGATGCCAAGTAAGAGGCAATCACATCGATTTCGTAGTCGCTGAAACCGCGTGCAATTCGATTCATCAGTGTCGCATTTTCGTCTGCACGAAACGCCTTCACGGACGCCGCGATTTCTTCGGCGGTCAATATGTCTAGCCTGGGCAATTGCGCGGGACCTTCAGCGCCAACGGCGTGGCAGCTGGAACAGCTCGCCGCCAGGAGAGCGCCGCGGTCCATCGCGTCGTCCGCCTGAGCTCCAAATGCCGACAAAACCCCCAATAGACCAATAAATCGCCAGCACCCAGGTATGGATCGTTTGGACACGCTTTTCCGAATTCGTCTTACCACCCAGCCGCGACCTCTGCTTTTGAAGTTTGAATGTTTTCCATACTTTTAGCGAAATCTGTGGGGTTGTCCAATGGAGGCATATGACATTTTGGCGATGTCCCGGCGGAGCTTAAGCGGATAATCCGAGGAAAATGGTGCCGGATATATGTCTTTGAACGGATAAGGTGAGTTGGCGGAGCGGCGCGCCAACCCCTCCTTTTCATAAAGACGCATCGTCAAAACAAATTGAGGAAAGGAGATTTCGTTATGTCGGTGGACACAGCAGGAGCGTGCCGGACCGCGGAAACCGGGCCAAAGCTACATTATCCCAAAAGAAGCTGGAAGCCGTGTTCATCCTCCTTTGCAACGAGAATGTACCAATCGCACACGCGGATGGTCAGCTCCAGCATGGTGAATCGAGGGACCATCCGGGCTGAATAGAACCAATGGTCTCGCCATCGTCTTCCTTCAAGCAGAAGCATGCCGATGAGAACGGCTAGTCCCCTTTGAAGTAAGGTCAGATCAGAGATTGTCCAGTGTCGGATTGGGCCGACTTACTCAGCTTCCGGCGTCGCCTCTTCGCCAGTGTCACCGCCGCCAGCCTGGCTTTCGATCGCTTCAAATACACCGTCGGTCAAGCCGGTGATCGCTGTCGGAGCTCCGTAGCGGTCGCCGATCAACAAACCGATACCAACGAGAACAAGCCAAAAAACTAGTGTGAGAACAAAACGCATACCATCTACCCCCATAGATTAGCCTAAGTTCGCCGCCGTCCTGCGGCAAAGACTAGCTAAAGAAGGTATGTGTAAAAGTCATGACGAACGCAAGCCACTTTGTTGGAAAACGTGTCAGCCTCGCGATTATCCACAGGATGGCGCGATTGGATTTTGTATGACCAAAAAGAGCCCCTTGGGGGAACAAGGGGCTCAAGGAGATTAGTATGATTCAAGTGTGCACTCAGGTTGCATTCGGGGATGCTTTTGAGGGTGCAAAAACGGAAGAAATACAACCCTTGGTGTAAGGTTAAAAATCCTTGCTTAAATGGACCTTAAATTTCAAAGCCCCTTAACCGTTTGTTAACGATTTCCCCAACTCCGACATACTAAGGCCTTGGCCGAATTGGTTTCCCAAACTTGCGGCTGTCTCCTGCACAACGCACGGCGCGTGAGGAACGTTGCCCGTGCACGGCCCAAACTCTGTGTTGGACACTCGGCGCCGATCTGGAATTCCATGGCAATCAAATACGCACACAAATAGTGTGCCTTATGTGGAGAGCTATCGTTCCGACTTTCCACCCATCCGGGAGCTGAGCGTTAACTACGTTTTTTAAGGAGCCAGGCACGATCTATGCAAGTTGTGCTATGTTCGTACGCTCGCGGGGGAAAAATTATGGAAGCCTTTTTCGTTGTCGTCCTGGCCAAGCTGATCGATCCGCTCGGCGCCGTCCTGGCGGGTTTGGGGACGCTCCTCTTTGCGCGGAAATGGTATCACGTTCCTTTGATTGGACTCGTCTGCTCACTGATTGTTGAAACTTTTCTTGCGTCTCGCGAGGGAATGGGCACTTGGGGTGTAGGCGTGTTGCCTGGCTTCACTGCCTTGTTTGCCCTCTCGGCTTTTGTTTACCTACTGATGAAGCTCCACGGATCCAACACAACCGTTCACGAAGACGACGCCAGTTGATCGCGTTCGTCTAGCCCCCGGAACTCATCAAAAGGTGTCGGAATCCTTTGGAGGTCCTGAATGAGATCGGGCGGCAAGCCACCCGGCTCGTCGACTGGCGTCCCAATGCTGAGCGCGTCGCAGAAGCTGCCAAAATGGGATTCCAGTTCCTTAGGGAGCTCATCATGACGGCCCACGGCCGCAAATAGTCGAACCACATCATCAGAGACTTCTTTCGTCATCTCCTGCCACTGATTGGTTTTCGACATGTGATTGAGCTTTTGTCCTAGATCAACCAAATCATGCTGCTCGAAAACGGGCCAGTAAGCGCGTGTCGACCCATAAAAACCAATTCGCATACGGACCCAGTCAAACGCTCTTTCGACTTCTTGGTCTGTACGGCCGGTGGCGACGAAGCCGCCGCCGGAGATCTCAAAGTTCTCACGACGACCCGCATGACCGTCGCGCAGCGCTTCCTGCAAACGCGGCAAAGCTACGTCGCGCACATATCTAGGGGTAGAGAACGGGTGCAGTCGGACACCGTCGCACACCCCGCCTGCAACCCGCATCATCGCGGGGCCTACCGCGGCGATCGTGATTGGGGGCGGAGCGATATCTCCCAGAGGTTCGGGGCGGAAATTGGGAGGCATGAGGGTGATCGTATAGTGTTCGCCCACGTAGTTAAGCTCTTCGCCTGTCGCCCATGCCCGCCACGTGGCGCGAATGGCCTCCACACATTCGCGCATCCGCGGAGCCGGAGCGGTCCAAGGAACGCTGAATCGGCGTTCGTTATGGCCTTTGACCTGAGTACCCAACCCCAGGACAAAGCGTCCGTTTGATGCCCGTTGCAGATCCCAGCCGAGATTTGCAAAGACCATCGGACTACGGGCAAACGAGATGGCGATGCCGGTTGCGAGTTCGAGACGCTCGCTGTGCATTGCGGCAACGGCGAGTGGCAAAAAGGGATCTTGTCTGTTCTCCTGGCTGGTTATGCCGTCATATCCAGCTGCCTCGACCTGTCTCGTTGCCTCGGGGACTTTGCGCAAATCGTGCTGGGGAATGGTACCAATGATTTTCATGAGGGATCCATTTGGTCTGAAAGGTCGTAAAATGAGCAAGGATCCTAGCTGCCCAGACAGTTGACGTGAAGTGCGCGCCGCGCGTTAGTGCCACGGCAATGCGCAGAAGTGTCGAACGATTTTCAATTGGGCGAGGGTTTCTGCTAATTCAAAGAATGAACTTAGGGGAATTCGTCCATGTCTTCGAGCACAAATCAACCGACCAACCGCAAAGTCACTTTGAAGGAGCGGCGCGATGGACCGCCTGTGGCCAGCCAATTCGAGTTGGTCGACGAAGAAGCGCGGGTTCCCGGCGACGGCGAAATCCTAGTTGCTACAGATACGATCTCCGTGGACGCCTTTATTCGCACGTCCCTCAACGATTGGTCTGGCTTGCACGGACAGACACCGATTGGGGGTACGATTACCGCTTTGGGTGTCGGGCGTGTGGTCGACTCAAAGTCAGATCGTTTTGGGGTCGGTGATGCGGTCACAGGCCCGACACTGGCGCAAACCTATGCGACGATGCCCGCAGACGCGTTTCAAAAAATCGACGATAGTGAAGTACCCATGTCCGCCTATCTGGGGATATTGGGCATCACCACCGGCGTCACCGCCTATTTCGGGATGCGCTATGTGGGCCAAGCAAAGGCGGGCGAAACCGTTGTCGTCTCAGGCGCTGCAGGTGCGGTCGGCACGGTGGCGGCCCAAATTGCCAAGATTGATGGAGCGCGTGTTATTGGCATTGCGGGCGGTCCGCACAAGGTCCGGTATTTAACGGAAACCATCGGGCTGGATGGGGGGATCGATTACAAGGGCGAGGATATTGATGCGCGGTTGAAAGAGCTCGCCCCGGACGGAGTCGATGTCTTTTTTGACAATGTGGGCGGCGAGCAATTGGATATCGTTCTCGACAATATTCGCGATCGAGCCCGGATCGCCATTTGCGGTGCGATTTCTCAGTATGGACACCAACAGGACGTCCGGGGACCAAAACTTTATCTAAGACTTGCTGAACGTTATTCCCGCATGGAGGGCTTTACCGTGATGCATTTTGCGGAACACTATCCTGAAGCCTATGCTCAGCTCACGGAGTGGATGAAAAGTGGAGCTCTGAAACTACCGGAGCATATCGAAGATGGGATCGACGCCTTTCCCGGCGCTTTGGAAAAGATGTTTTCCGGCGGTCACATGGGCAAGTTGATGGTGAAGATCTAAAACCGCGCCCGGCACCTTCGCCCCACACCCTTCTTTTTTATTCCGATTTCGAGGACAACGGCACATTCCGCTTGCACCCGAGTTGGGCTTGTGCTTGGATGAGAACAAATCGTGAATATTTGATGCGGGACCCCGGCCATGTTCAAACTCAGACTCATCACCAATCATGATTTCAGCGATGATGCAGGCAAGGACACGGAGTTCGCCTATGGTTGGCTGCCGAACCGCGAGGGCATCGAAGATGCCATTCAGCAAGCGCTTGAAGTGTTAGAACAGGCGAACACTGCCCGACTCTCAAGTCCGGCCGAGCGAAGGCGGATTGATACCGCCCTTCAATTTTTGTCCCAAAGTACGGAACCCGCGGAGGCGTATTGCGAGAGCTTTCGCGCGGCCTATTTGGCGATGGCCGATGCGCTCCATCTGATCAAGGGTCAATGTGAAAAGTGAGCGGCAAAAGCGCCGTTTCTTGGTGTTAGCCTTCCATCGCCCTGGGGAAGCCAAAAATGCGGCCCAAGGCAGCCCCCATGCCGAGTGTTACGACCGAGCGGTAGATGGCATCCAGATACGCTATGGGATGGCCCTTTGGCACCTCGATGTTCTCCAGCCCCGGCGCAAACCAACCGAACAGATCCGTGGTGTTGAGATGCAATCCCTCGATGATGTCGAGCCCTAGCCCCCTTAGCGTTTGGTCCAGCGAATAAAGCAGAACGTCAAGGTTCAGCATACGCACATTTGGACCTTCGGGAACGGGCCATTGGTCCGGATCAGAAGACGCCCCCATCAAATCTTGTGCGACGGTCAAACCCACCATGGTGAAGGCATGAATGAGCACGAGCACGGGAATGGCTAAGGCCACCACCCAGATGCCCGCCGAGCGATCGAACAAGGCTCTGGTCAAATTGACGGACCACCATCCCGCAACCAACAACAGGATGAAGATGCCTGCCTCAAAAGAGGTCGCAACAAGAAGGGCGCCGAAAAATAGAATAAGCGCCATCGGATATACGACCAACATTCGAAAGCGCTTCCAAAAAACCGATGGCGCGGGTCCTTGGATTTCCTCAGGTGCGGAGCTCTCGAAAACCATGGTGTCCTCTCTCAAAACTACCCATTCGCTGACACAAAATGCCGGGGTCCCTATGCAAAGATAATGGCAGAATCGGGGTGAATGAAGCGGCCTGACGAACATTGTCCCACTCGGCTGCCCGCCGGCAACCGATCGAACCACCCGTTGGTCCGGGCTGCTGCATCCGTAACACCAGCCATGGTGCAATTCCTTGATCCCCGTTACTTGTCTCTTTTGAACCGGGCGCAATAATCGATGTCTTCGCCCGCCGGCGTGAATACGACGTAGTCAAAAGGAATGAGGGCAGCCTGGTAAGGTGCCGCATAGGCGTTCAGCGTCTCTGCTCCGTCTTCAACTTCCAAAATACCAATGGCAAGAGCGCTCTTGCCTGGCTTGTCCTCCCGCAAAACAAACGGCACACCCCAATCGTTCCGAACGTGGCCGTTACCTGCGATCAGTACACCCCCTTTTCCATCGCTTTGCTTGACGAGAGTGCGTGCAAGGGAGCCATCGCGAGCTCGTTGAACATCGGCCATGGACGACATGGCGTCCCGAGGCACCAGCTGACAATGGGATTGATAGAGGAGTTCTTCAAGGGCGGCATCGGCCTGCGGGCCGCGCTCAAGGTCGAGGGCAAGACGCTTCACTTGCTTTTTTGACAGCACGTCTTTCCCATCATCCACCAATTGGCGGAGCAAGGTGTTTGGAAGATCACCGCCATAGATGGGTAAGTTCGCCGCCAACGCCGCTTCGGCGATTGGTTCGTAGTAGGACCAGCGGGGCCAACCGCGCTCTTCCCACTTCAAGATCGCGCCCAATGTTGCTGAATTTGGGACCTCAGAGGCGAGGTAATTGTCCAACTCAGGCTGTAGATCGGTGGGGATCATCTCCATCACGATGGCCGGGCGGCGGCCGCGTCGCACAAGGTCTCGAATGATGCGAGCTTGGAGAGCATGGTGATCGGGGTTATCGTGTTTTTCGCCGATCAGTATGAAATGCGCGGCATGCACTTCGACGAATAATTCCTCTAATGACGACTGGGTGCCGTCTTGGCGCCACACCGTCCCGACCAAAGGATGATCGCGCAGCCGCAAGGACTCCCAATAGGGTGCGTCTGCTGACGCCATCGGCGACAAGGCGATAAACATCAGTAAACCGAGTATCGCATTGGGAAAGAACGGGCGCGTCATGGACAAACCAGTCCAGTTCGGGTGTCGAGCGCAATCCCTATTCTCTTAGCCGTCGTGAGAATCTGTGCGGGGCTCAATTCTGTGATACTAATGCTTTTGATGATTTTGCGATTCCTCTTCTTTCTGGAACGGGCGTATGCGGGATCATAGTGCTCTTCGATCAGTGAGCGAATCAGGCCCAAGATTTGCTCAGCTTCGAGGAGTTCGATCCAATGGTCAATGGTTTCGCTTGAATGATAGCGGCGGAGACGAAGGAGAGTGTTCTTAATATGCTCCGGCCGCTGAATCAGCTCTTGGTATGTGCGACTTAGATAACACGCCCGCTGAGGTACATCTGCGGTGATTTCAATGGCGGGAGACCGGGTCATCTCGGACCACAATATATCCGGTATTCGGCACGCGCCAATCCGATTGGACTCGGCCTCCAAAAACACAGGCCGTTCCGCGTCGAAACGGCGTAGCGTTGCAAACAGACCGGTCTCAAACGCCTTCTGACTCGGTTGAGATACGCCCAGAAGATTTCCAAAGACAGAGCCGCGATGTTTTGCCAATCCTTCCAAGTCGACAATTTGGTGCCCCAACCCTGAAAGGGCATTCAGAATATCGGTTTTGGCCGTTCCCGTTTGACCGTCGACGAGAACAAACGAGTGAGCGAGCGGTAACCTATCGAGTTCTGTAGTCACGGTTTTGCGCCACGCCTTATATCCGCCTTTAACGGTTGTGACATTCCATCCGATTGCAGATAAGATTGTGGCGACCGCCCCGGAGCGCATGCCTCCGCGCCAACAATAAATCAGGATATGCGCGTCCGGGTTAAGGTCCGCGAGCTGTTCGCTCAGATATCGAGAGACATTTCTTGATATGTAACTCGCCCCAACACGGCGCGCCTCAAATTGAGACACTTGTTTGTAAAGGGTACCGACTTCTGCGCGTTCTTCGTCGGTCAGGGCCGGCAGGCTGATAGCACCTGGAATTCGGTCCTCCGCATACTCCGAGGGCGAACGAACATCCAGTATCAAATCATACTTTCCCAAGTGAGAACTAGAAAGTGTTTCGGTTTGTTTGACTTCACTATGCTTCATTGTGCGGCCATTTGGTATTGCGGCAAGATGGCACGAAGGCGCGAATATCGCAAACAGCTTTCCTCGATCAACCTTCGGTCTTAGCTGGGGGTGCTTCACGGACGGAGGGTGCGCCCTTCATCAACTTTCCCTGATATGGGGAGCCAACTGCGCTAAATGAGCTGCGTTCACGTGGATGTGACGAGAGCCCACACCAGTTTCTATAAGCCGAAGAGGCCTGACAGTTTTCGATTGTAGACTAACGCGCAATCGACAAGTTCAGTTTTGGTTCCGAGGTGTACAGGTCTTCTCCGGGGTTCGTTATCAGGTCCCGGTCCAACGGGCCGATTTCACGCCCAGATCGTTGGCGCACGTAGAGTTCTCGTATCGTGTCGACCGAGTATTGCCATCTGGTTACAATCCGGTCACGGTTCAATTCCGTTTGCGCGAAAGTTTCTATTTCGTCACTCCACGTGTGCGGCTTTAACCTTTCCGCTACCAAATTGTCCGGGTGTTGCACATATAGCTGCGGTAAGCCGATGACGGCGACGGAACTCAACAGCAGGCACGCAGCCAATTCGGCGGGTGAAAACCCCTTCTTTCCTTTCGCCGTCTGTTTTTTTGCTGCATTTGCGACCTCTTCCCGCGTGGGCCATTCGAGTCCCTCCGCTGTTTCTATCTTCTCTATCCGCGTCATGTGTTCGCCCTCTCATCAAACCCCAAGCATAGCTGCGGACCGTTGCGGGCGTTTTAATCAAACTGTTCAAATTGAAACTTTCAATTTGCGTTGAATTTAAAGAGTTTTTTAGGAGAGATAGGTGTTGTGTATGGTGAAAGATGTTTTACTTGGGGAGACCAAAATGACTAGACGCGGCAGCATTCTCTGCAGCGCGATTGCAGTGCTCGCAGCCCTGGGGCTCGCGAGCGAAGCGGAAGCTCAATCCTCACCCGAGAGCAAATTTTGCGAGTCTGTCAAAGAAGAACTCGATAAAACGGCACGCAGACTGAGCAAAGATGAGATCGAATTTCTTGCGCTTATCAAAACCCAAGAAGAGTTTATTGAAGATCACAGGCAGCTGATTCGAGATGCGGAACGCAATACGCGTAGCCGAGAAAGTTTGTATAGAGACTATACAGAGTTTCTTTGGACTCATTTCAAGAAAGCATCCACTTTGAGGGCTTCCATTGCCGCACTGTCGGAGTCCGCGGGGTTGCTTAGCGATCAATACGACCAGCATTGCCGTTTTGCCGTGAGCCGAAACCTCCCTACCCAAAGTTCCGCCCCAACAACGGCTCGCGCCGTCGATGTGGACGATGAAGAAGAGGAGGAGGACTCGCCAGTCGTCAGAAAAGCGCCTAAAGAAGAAGCTGTACAGATCGCCAAGCCTGCCGTGCCGGTGAAAGATGTTTCGCAACCCGCGCAGCCCACCGCCCAGGCAGTAGAGAAAGCCGAGGCCCTGGCCAGTGCAATCGATGCGGCTGAAAAACCAAAACTGCCCCGCACAGGCGAAGAATGTTGTTCAACAGCCAACAGCCACTCCTCTTGCTGGATGAACGTTCAGGTTACTCTGCGCCGGTCCGTGACAGAAGGCGGACCCATTCGTGTCATCGAAGCGAAAGAAACGTATTGGGTTGGCGGCGACGACATCTTCATTGGTTCTGACGTGCACAAATCAAAGTACTCTTTGGCTGCTAAAAGCGAGTGGCCTTATGGAGGAACTCAGACGGCCGGTTTCACGTCTATCGGTAAACCTCCTTGCAATGGCGATGATCTTGAAAAGAAGATCGATATCAAAAAGATGTCGTGCCAAAAACCTAGCAATGCAGATCAAACTACATGGGTGAATTGGCGAGAAATCGTCGCCAATTGTGATCAATAGTCGCCGTTAAGTCTGCATGCGCAACAAATCTGCGTTCCCACCGGAGGCAGCAGTGTTCACCGTCTGAACCCGCTCCGTTGCAAAGCGCGCAAGGTAATGAGGGCCACCGGCCTTAGGGCCCGTTCCTGAGAGCCCTTGGCCGCCAAATGGCTGGACACCGACAACAGCACCAACCATGTCTCGATTAACGTAGACATTTCCGGCCGGCACGTTCTCGAACAGGTACCGCGTCTGACCTTCGATGCGAGAATGGATGCCGAACGTCAGTGCAAATCCTGTTTGCTTTACCTCGAAAAGGTGCTTTTCAAGGTCTTCATTGGTGTAACGGATGACATGGAGAATCGGTCCGAAATTCTCTTTTGTAAGCTCAGTGATCGATTCGATTTCTATAAGGTGGGGTGGGAAATACCACCCTTGCTCGCTGTCCACCGGTAAGGAGCTGGAGTGTATAAGAAGCGCCGACGGTGCAATTTGATCGACATGTTCTTGAAGGTTCCGGGTGGCTTGGGCGTCGATAATGGGGCCGACATCGGTCTTGAGGCGCATTGGATCCCCAACACGGAGCTCGTCCATCGCGCCGCATAGGAGTTGGATCGCGTCATCGGCGATGCCTTCATGCAAAAACAATACTCTGAGGGCAGAGCACCTCTGACCAGCGCTATTGAACGCAGAGCGCATGACATCGTCTGTTACCTGTTCAAGCAAGGCCGTTGAGTCGACAATCATGACATTTTGACCGCCGGTTTCCGCGATGAGCGGCACAATCGGGCCGTCTTTAGCCGCAAGAGAGCGATTGATGGCCTGCGCTGCGCCCGTACTGCCGGTGAATGCGACACCCGCCACTAGGGGATGGGCCACAATCTCAGCGCCCAGCGCGCCATCTCCCGGCAAGAAATGAAGCGCTTCGGCGGGGACGCCGCTTTCTATCAGGAGATTGATCGCTTCTCCCGCCACGAGGGGTGTTTTCTCAGACGGCTTGGCGATGACTGTGTTGCCTGAAGCGAGCGCCGCTGCCACTTGGCCCAAAAAAATTGCCAGCGGGAAATTCCAAGGGCTGATGCACACAAAGGCGCCGCGACCATGCAGGCTCAATTCGTTCCGTTCGCCCGTTGGACCGACAAGCTGCTGAGGCCTCCCGAAGAGACGCCTGGCTTCGAGTGCGTAATACCGGCAAAAGTCTACAGCTTCTCTCACTTCTGCAATGGCATCCGGGTGGCACTTTCCAGCTTCTCTGATCAAGAGCCAGACGAATTTGAGCCTTCGCTCCTCCAGTAGATCAGCTGTGCGATCCAAAACGACCGCTCTCTCGGCACCTCCCAAATTGTCCCAGAACGGCTGGCAAGCGGCCGCACTTTCCAGCGCTGATGCGATACTTTCTCTCTGTGTCCAAACGATATTACCTATCGTTAGAGACGGCTTGGCAGGGTTGGAGACTCTGTCTTTTGCACCATCCATACTATTTCCCGCTATGATGGGACGGATGGTCATGGAATCAGAACCGATCTGTGCGATCGCGGCCAGATAGTCCTGGACGGTTTGTTCTGCAGACAGGTCCAAGCCAGCCGAGTTTGCCCGCTCCTGCCCGAACAAGTCTTTCGGTTGCCGGATGACCGGATGGCGTAACGACGTTCTCTCCAGAAGTCTGTCCGCCGGGTCTCTCACCACTCGCGAGGCTGGAATGTTCAAATCCATGAACCGATTGACAAACGAACTGTTCGCTCCGTTCTCCAGAAGCCGCCTCACCAAATAGGCCAATAGATCTTTGTGTCCACCGACCGGGGCATAGATCCGCGTTGAGGGCAAATCCTCGATCGCCTTTTGGGCCTCCTCGTATAGAAGCGTACCCATTCCATAGAGCCGTTGAAACTCGAACCGGCGCGACGCGCCTGCGAGGGCCAAGATAGAGACGATCGTATGAGCGTTGTGAGTGGCAAACTGCGCATATAATCGATCTGGCCGAGAAAGGATTTCGTGTGCGCAAACAAGATACGAGAGGTCGGTTGTGGCCTTCCGTGTAAAGACTGCAAAATCAGGCAGGCCAAGCTCTTGGGCGTGTTTGATTTCACTGTCCCAGTACGCCCCTTTTACTAAACGAACGGGAATGATACGCCGCGTTTCTCGTGCCAACTCTGTGAGCCAATCGATGACGGGACGCGCTCGTTTCCCATAAGCCTGTACGGCCAAGCCAAAGCCGTTCCAGTCTCTGAGCGCTTTGGATCGCATCAATTCTTCGATCAAGTTCAAAGACATCTCTAGGCGGTCGGCTTCTTCAGCATCGATTGTCACTGCAACGTTTTGGGAAGCTGCCTTTTTGACAAGGTCGTTCAGTTTGGTGCTCAATTCCACTTTCACCCGGTCCCATTGCGAGAACTCGTAACGGGGATGAAGTGCGGAGAGTTTGATTGATATACTCGAAAGACTTTCGGCGTCGCCGGTCTTGGCCTTCTTTACGTTTTCTTCACCTACCTTATCGATCGCCTGCGCGTAGGCCTCAAAATAGCGATCGGCGCTCGCTTTATCGCGCGCGCCTTCGCCGAGCATATCAAACGAGTAGATCGCGTCTGACCCAAATTCCTGGGCCCCACGTTGAACTGCTTCGTCCATCGTCCGGCCCAAGACGAACTCGCTGCCCAATATGCGCATCGCATTCATCATTGCACTGCGAATAACCGGCGCTCCTGCCCGGTTGACCAAGGACCCAAGCCAGCTTTGCGGATCCGTGGTCACGTCAGCCTCTAAGGCGACCACGCGGCCTGTCAACATAAGCGCCCAAGTGGATGCATTCACAAACAAAGATTGCGATTGGCCTAGATGCTCGGACCAATCTCCTTGGAGTAATTTGTCTGCAATAAGCTCATCCGCCGTTTCTGTATCGGGCACGCGGAGGAGCGCCTCAGCCAGGCACATGAGCGCAATGCCTTCCTGGTTGGAGAGCCCAAACTCCTGCATAAACGCATCTAACAACGGCTGTTCCGACCGTCTTTCGCGAATCTTGATGACAATGGATTCGGCCTGGCGTTGGATTTCTTCCGAGGCCGTCATGAATTGGCGGTATTCGTTCAAGACTTGATGTGCAAGGTGGCCTTCGTCCGCAAATTTTTGGGCCGCAATTTCTGCTATTAGAGATGCCGAGCGGGCGCTTTCAGTCATGTGGCCTCCTGTCGAATTAGACTCGAACATTATCTCGCCCTTGGTATCTTGTCAGGGCAATACCTCAGATCAGTCCAAAGTCGGCATCCTTCGAACGAACCAAAGGTCACGAGGCACTTTTTATGCGCATTGGAATGTCCGTTAGTTCCTCCTTTTCTGTCGCCAACCCTCGTGATGGTGCCAGGTATATGATTGAAAGAGCTCGCACTGCGTATGAAGCGGGCCTAGACCACTTATTTGTTGGTGATCACCATGTGACGCCCTCGCCCTACTATCAGAATACTCCCATGATCGCCCGCATGCTGGCCGAGTGGCCCGATCGCCCATTCGGCGCACTTTACTTGCTCCCCCTTTGGCACCCTGTTCTGCTGGCGGAGCAAATTGGCACTCTGGCCGCGATCGGTGGAGGACGCTTCATCCTGCAGTGCGGGCTCGGCGATCATCGGCAAGGCAAGGCGATGGGTATTGATATGACCCAACGCGCGGGCATGTTCGAGGCTGGCCTTGACATTATGCAACGCCTGTGGAGCGGCGAGACGGTGACCGATAACCGGTATTGGAACCTGTTCGATGCGCGGATCTCACCCTTACCGCCGGAAGCCATCGAAGTCTGGATCGGTGCCGTCGCCCAATCTGCTATCGACCGGACGGCTCGCCTCTCGAGTGGGTGGCTTGCAGCCCCGTCTCTGACATTTGATGAGGCGAGAGACGCGATACAGAGGTACCACACAGCCTGTGTGGACCGCGGCCAGACACCCGCAACAAAAGCCATCCGGCGCGACGTTCTGATCGGGGCCAACAGCCAGGATGCCCGAGCAGTGGCGGAGCCCTATATCCAAAACAACTATCGCGGTATAAAGCCCGACGCCCTCATGATCGGCTCTCCCGCCGAAGTGGAGGAGGAAATTGGTCAGCTTGCGGAGCTTGGCTTCACCGATGTCTGCGCTCGAAACATCACTTCAGATCAACGCCAAGCGATTGAAACAATCTCCCACTTGGGAGACATTCGTGCGTCCTTCTCTTCCTGACGGACCTGCCCTGCCAAAGCGAAAGGACTATCGGTCGTGTCCTAAATCGGGACTCCCGAGGAGATTTCTAATCCCAATGGGCGGGCACGAGCTGCTCGGACTGCTCCATGTCCGTAATGTGGTTCAGCGTTCGATAGAACTCGGCTTCGTCGAAGGCATCTTCGTCGTGAAACCAAGACCCCGAGAAGATCACCGCTGAAACGGCGATGATGCCTAGCCAAGTCAGTGTCATTAAGACGCGAAACTTGAGGCCAAAGGGGATACGGGACTCTTTGGGGGACAAAAAGGACTGCTTCGGCATGGCTCTCACTTTCGGGGCAGGGAGTTGTCTAACCGTCCGCTCCGGTGCAGAAAGCGTGCCGTTCGACGCAATGCCGAGAACAAGTGGTCTCACTTGCGAAAGTGTGCTCCAATGCCTGCGGAACCTGACACCGAGCGCGGAGTGGTGGAATGGAATTTTTTGCGAATTACCCGGCCGGAAGCGAAAGCGATCCTTCGAAATGGGCAAAGGCGAAAGAGGACGAGGGCTGGCATGGCATCTGCGCAAGCGACCACTTCTGGGTTGGGGAGACCCGCTACCCCCACGTTTTCGTCACCGCCACACAGATGGCATGTGCAACGTCCCGCTTAAGGCTCACGACATCCTTCTGCAACAATCTGTTCCGATCCCCCGTAGAGTTTGCGCAGGCATCGCTCGCGCTTCAGGCGGCATCGGGCGGGCGTTTTGAAGCCGGTCTCGGTGCGGGCTGGTTGCGGGACGAGATCGAGGCCATAGGCGACGCCTATCCCGACGGCCCCACGCGCATGTCCATGTATATCGAAGCCATGAAGATCGTGCAGCCGCTTTTGACGACCGGACAATGCCAGTTTGTCGGCGATTTCTATCAAATTGACATTCGAGGCGACCAAGAACTCGCACCTCTTTCCGATTCCCCGCCTCCGCTCATCGGGTCGGTTGGTGGTCCAAGAGGATTGCGCGAGATTACGCCCCTTGTCGACCGGATCGAGATCAAAGCGAGCGCGCGTGCGACACGTGTGGGCCACCTAGATTTCGAGATCATGTCCACCGTCAGCGAAGACGAAGTTAAAGAAAATGTCGCCCGCGTAAGGGCCGTTGATTCATCCATTCCCATAGGGATTTTCATACTGGTGGCAACCGGAGACGATGCGATGGTGCACGGAATGAAGGCTGGTTTAGGCGATGGCTATTTGAGCCGCTTCATGGGTGAGCCGGAAGCCGTTGCTCATGCGTTGCGGGACATCTCCGCTCTTGGAATAGACCGTGCACAAATCACTGAACTGGTTCCCGGCTCGCAGACACGATTGGCTCCGTTTCTTCTATAGTCTGTAACTGAGAGTCTACCGGTACAGACCGAGAAGGCGATCTGTGAATTAGGCGGCATCGGCTGTGCAGCCTGAACTGGACAAGCAAGCGGTGATCGCCCGAATCAGCTCGTCTGGCTCGATGGGCTTGCTTACATATTCGTCCATGCCTTCAGCGAGATAGCGTTCGCGGTCGCCCGGCATTGCGTTTGCCGTTACTGCGATGATGGGTGTGGTTTGCGAATTGGACTTAAGTGCCCTGATGGCGCGCGTTGCCTCAATCCCATCCATGACGGGCATCTGAATGTCCATGAGAATAAGATCGAAGGTTTCTTCGTTGATGGCTGCTAGAGCTTCTGCACCGTTGTTCACAAGAGTTATCTGAAACTCGAGTGGTTTCAAAAGGGCTACAATAATCTTTTGATTCACGACGTTGTCTTCGGCCACCAACACTCTTGGGACTTCGGTCGACATTGCGGACTGCAAACTATCTGTAGGCGAATTTTCACTAAAGGATTCTGTACCAGGCGCTTGCAAAGGTCGCGCTGGCAAAGTAAACCAAAAGTTGCTGCCCGCTCCAGGTTTGCTCTTTACGCCGATTTCGCCGCCCATTAGCTCGGCAAGCTGCCGGCAAATCGCTAGTCCGAGGCCGGTGCCTCCAAAGTTACGCGTCGTTGAAGCGTCGACCTGCGAGAATCTCTGGAAGAGTTTTTCTTGATCCTTCTGAGATATGCCGATGCCGGTATCTTTCACCTCACATTTTAGGCACGGCCCGTCTCCCTCATCTCGGTACAGACATACGACATGGACTGAACCTTCTCTTGTAAATTTGATCCCATTGCCGATTAGGTTGACCAAGAGTTGCCTGAAGCGCGTGCCATCTCCTTCCACGCAGTCGGGGACGTTACCATCGATCTCGTGATTGAGGTCGACCCCTTTTTCCGTTGCCTGGTGATTCAATAACGCCACTACATCTTCAATGATACGTTTGGGATTCATCGGTCCGTACTCCAGGTTTACCTTGCCGGCTTCCAACTTCGAGAAATCAAGTATGTCGTTGATGACTGTCAAAAGGCATTGTGCGGACTCTTTGGCCACGCTTGCTTGTTCTTTCTGGTGAGCATCGAGGTTTGAGTGCAAGAGAACGTCGAGCATACCTATCACGCCGTTCATTGGTGTGCGAATTTCATGGCTCATGGTCGCCAGAAATTGACTCTTGGCAACCGCGGCAGCCATTGCTTGTGTTGAGGCATCCTCCGCTTCTCGACGGCTGTCCTCCAAAACCAGGTGTTGAACACGTACCAACCGCAAAAGTGGCCAAAAGAGCCCAATCGCCAAACCCAAAAACACGACAGGGCCTAACGCGACCCTCAATTTGTTTGCGTCTTGCAGGTCCGCCCGATGATCATCCATGACGGTTTTGACGGCAAACACTGATCGTTCCATGGCTGTGAGCAGCTCGGTCGCTGCGTTTTGCAGTTCTCGAACTTCGAGCGAACGCTCCGCGGTTCCGGGATTGTTGAGCAGGAACTCGGCGTTTGACAGATAGTGCTCACGCAGGCTCAGGAGCGCAGGACTGCCCGGCAGGAGTGCTCTGTCGGATGCGGATAAATCAAACTGGCCGGCCATACGATTCGTCAGTTTGGTCAGCTTGCTTGCTTCGTAACGCATCTCTTCGATAAGCGCTGAAAACTCTTCTCTCGTTTTGTCGTCCTCATAGTTCGAGAGGAGCACAACGCGTTGACTTAGCATGCGTTGCCGGCCGGCGAGATTCAGCACCTCAGCTTCCAAACCAGCCTTTTGCCAGTTTATTTGTTGCGTCGCCGCAGCCATTACGGGCAGCAAACCTAAACACAGCACCCCAAAAGCGAGACTGATCAACAACACTTTGTCTGTCCTGCCTTGTCCGTTTTCCCGATCCTTCAAACTCTGTTCTGTTTGATCGTATACGGCTCTTAACCAGGCAGCTGCGCTGCCGAGGATCGCTGCGATCACAAGAGCGCTCATTACATAAACGTAAACGCGGTCAACACCGCGGCCCAATTCGAGAGCAAGCGGAAAGATGAGAATCTGAAATGAAAACGCGATATGACCGTAGATCAGTGTATCCACCGCCTTAGAGCGCTTTAGTTCCGGAGGCCGCTCGCCAGCATCCAAGAGAGTTGAAAGCGCGAAGAAGCCCGCCGCCATAATCGGAGACATGGTCAAAGCAAATATCAACGAAACACGCGCAAACGGCACGCGCTCAACGACGAGATTGTCAAATACGAGTAGACCCAACCCCAATTCGATAGCAAATGCGGCGCAGCCGATCACTAAAGCAGCTCGAATAGGATTGGTCATGAGAGTCTCATCACTTCCTTCCTCTCAATTCGGCGAGCGGATATCATCCAGGATTAGGGTTGATAGAAAGTAACTTTACAATCTGTGTTTGTGGTTGTGCGGTGCAGCAATCGAAGACTGACCCACCTGTCCTCAGGTGTACGTCCGTTCGGATCGTCAGCCCACAATCAGGCACCAGTACCTCATCACAGGAGTTTTTCCGACCGTTGGGTGTCCCCTGAAATTCGGTCCGCCCAGGATCGGTATTGTACCTTCGGAAATGCCTTCTCCAGGACATCACCGGAACAGAGAGGTAGACCTGCGATCAAATACGGTCCATCCTCGACGCTGACTTGAGACGATGAACGGAGACCAGAGATGGCATTTGGGGCTGAGACAACAACCGATGAAGTTCTTGAAGGCTTGGACCTTAAGGGACTGACCGCCATGGTCACCGGCGCTTCCGGAGGGCTGGGCGAGGAGACGGCACGTGCCCTCGTGTCGAAAGGGGCATCGGTTACCATTGCAGCGCGAAACGTTCCGAAAGCTGATGAAGCCGCGGAACGGATAAAGGCATCTACCGGAAGTACGGAAGTGGACGTGCTAGAAGTGGAGCTTTCGAATCCCGCCAGCGTTAGGACCGCCGCTGCAAGATACAATGGAACACTGAGAAAGCTCAATGTTCTCATAAACAATGCCGGTGTCATGGCGTGTCCCCTTACCCGGACGAGCGAAGGCTGGGAAATGCAGCTGGCGACGAATCACTTTGGCCACTTTCTGTTTACCTGTCTCTTGGCACCTTCCCTACGGGCGGGAGGTCCTGGCCGCGTTATTAATCTGTCTTCGGCAGGACACAAGCTGAGCAGCTTTGACTTCGATGATCCGCACTTTGATCAACGCGACTATGATAAATGGGTTGCCTACGGACAATCAAAAACCGCCAACATTCTTTTCTCTGTCGCGCTCAATAAGCGGCTTGCGGCTTCTGGTATTGTTGCGAACGCCGTTCATCCCGGCGGGATTCAGACGGAACTGGGACGGCACCTTTCGGAGAGCGATATTGAGGCGCTCATGAGCCGTGTTGGCAGTGATGGCGAGTTCAGTTTCAAATCCATCCCGGCCGGAGCAGCCACGAGCGTTTGGGCCGCAACGTGGCCCGACTTGGAAGGCGTTGGCGGTCAATACATGGAAGACTGCCATATTGCCGAAGTCAATGATGGAGAGTTTGGGGGAGCCGGAGTCGCGTCTTACGCATTGGACGAAGATGCCGCGGAACGGCTGTGGTCGTACACGGAAGACACATTGGGCGAGGAGTTCGATTTGGCTTAAGTGTCTGTCTGCGGCAGCTACAGGACCAATTGTGTCTGGGTGATTACGGCAACTTTCCTTCCGTCTGCACGGCTGATGGACGTTTGCCAGACCGATATGCGCCTACCGACGCTCACCGGCGTCGTTTCAGCCGTCAATTGGTCCCCTTCGGGTGCGGCGGCCAAAAAATTGGTTTTGCTCTCAATCGTGGTGGTGCCCGCAGCGCCCTCGGGCAAATTTAGGAAGGCACCAATCGCTCCCAGCGTATCTGCAAACGCCATGAGCGCACCGCCGTGCATGATACTTCCCGTGGTACAAAGGTCTTCGCGGACCAGGATTTGCGCCTCAATTCGCTGTTTTTCCGCCGAGACCACATCGATACCCATCAACTTGGAAAAAGGCATCAGATCGGCTACGTTTTTGGACATACGATTCCCTGACTATCAGTAAGCAAAGTTCTTCTTGTTCGCCCAAGCATAACCTGCCGCGTTAGCTGTTCAATTACCTTTCGGGTAAAACACGGGGCTTCCAATGAACGATCATCAATGGCCAGCTCATTACTCTACAACTGCCGATCACGGTTCGCGCTATGGGCTGCTTGTGTGTGCTCTGCAGCCGATCTGCCCAGCTCGATCTCGCTCTCTGCCTTCGAAACGTATACAAAATCGTATCGATGACCCCATCTGTAGTGGCAGCCATCTTCGCTCCTGGAGCAACACAAATCCGAGGTGAACTTGTGACCTTTCGATATCTCGTCGTTTTAGATTTTGAGGCAACGTGCGACGAACGCACACCTCCCAAACCGCAGGAGGTTATTGAATTTCCTTCTGTCGTCCTCGATTTGGGCGTGATGGATGTGGTATCGGAGTTCGAAGCTTTTGTGCGTCCACAGCATCACCCTCAGCTTACCGACTTTTGTAAGACCTTTACAGCGATCCGACAAGAAGATGTGGACCAAGCCGAACCCTTTTATCTGGTTCTGGAGAGACACCAAGCATGGCTTGCAGATATGGGCCTAACTGTAGCGAATGCACTTTTGGTGACCTGCGGGGATTGGGACCTGAATACGATGTTTCCGGCGCAATGTGGCGCGTCGATCCCTCGGATCGAGCATGTCCCTCACATATACCGCCGCTGGCACAATTTGAAGCATTCTTTTTGCTCCGCCACAGGACAAAAAAAGGCTCCCGGCATGGAGGGTATGCTCGGTGCCTTCGATTTGGACTTGATCGGTCATCATCACCGGGGAATAGACGATTGTCGTAACATAGCGAGACTTTGTCTCAAACTCCTTGAGCACGGCGCCACTGTTGATGTGACGAAACAACTCTCGTACGAGCGTTTCCCGCCCATCGCTTTAAAGCTGGCTTTCGGGGATCGCGTCGTCGATGTGGATCTCGGCCGTAGAAATACGCCCGCGTTGTTTAGCAAGGCCAGCACTCTTTTTCAGCGCAACTTCTCGCATTTCCTGCGTGAAGACGAAAGCGAAGTGTCTACGGGCAAGGACCTGATGGATCTGAAATCCGGAGAAGTCCTGACCGCAATCGAAGCAGATTAGCCCGATGCAAATTTCCGGGGTTGAATCGCGACCCAATGATGGCTATATCCCCAGCTGATTTTTATGAGGCACACAAATGACTAAGGCTTACCGTCTAAAAGAAATACGTGAAGTGATGGCACGTGCCGTCGCGGCGGAAAGATATTGGTTCGACTTCTGACCTGCCTCTTTTGAATCGTTTCGGGAGGCTGCGGCCTCCTTGTTGTTGATCACAACCCTGGATGGCCCCGCCTCCAGGGTTTTTCATTGGGCTGAGCGGTTCCTGTACGGATCCGCAAATGCTCCCATAGAATTGGCGCGCCGATGCCAGTGGCCATTTGGATCCCGTTTGGCCAGCGAGGTCCGAGTGGCGTTATGAATATGCAGGAGAAAAAAATGCATATGAAACAACATGTTAATGTCGGAACCATTGGTCACGTCGATCACGGCAAGACCACGTTGACGGCGGCGCTCACCCACGTCCAAGCGCGGCGAATCGGCGGCAATGCTTTGACCTTTGATCAAATCGATAAAGCGCCCGAAGAAAAGGCGCGCGGCATCACAATCAATACAAGCCACGTGGAGTACGAGTCCGAGACACGGCGGTATGCTCATATCGACTGTCCTGGGCATGCTGATTATGTGAAGAACATGATCACCGGCGCCTCGCAGATGGACGGCGCGATCCTTTTGGTTGATGGAACCGAAGGAGCGGCCAAACAGACCGTTGAGCACATATTGCTCGCCCGACAGGTTGGAGTTGAGCACATGGTCGTCTTTGTCAATAAAATGGATAGTCTGTCTTCAGATGAGAAGGCGGATATGACGTCTCTTATTGAACTGGAGATGGGCGATCTCTTGAGTGCGCACGGATACGAGGGCACGCCCTTTGTCTTTGGCTCGGCTCTTCGCGCGCTTGAAGCTAGTGCACGCGGAGAGATGTCTGGTGAAGACGTTGGCGCGATCGTCGAGCTGGTCCAGGCACTGGATGCCCATATCCCCGACCCCGTGCGAGATTTCGACAGTCCGTTTCTGATGCCGATTGAGGGTGTACACACCATACCGGGCCGAGGAACCGTCGTTTCGGGGCGCGTGGACCGCGGTGTGCTGAGAGTAGGTGACAATGTCGAGATTGTTGGTTTCGACAATGACGGCGCTCAGGTTACGGTTACAGGGACCCAAGCGTTTCGCAAGGACATTCCGGAGGCTAGAGCCGGCATGAATGTGGGGCTCCTGCTTCGCGGTCTCAAACGAGACGATGTTTCCCGGGGCCAAATTCTGAGTGCGCCGGGCGTCATTCAGCCCTACACTGAAGGCACAGCGAATGTCTTTGTTTTGACCAAAGAAGAAGGCGGACGCCATACGCCGTTCGCCAGCGGATATCGTCCTCAGTTCTTCTTTGGCGTGACCGACGTCACAGGCACGGTAACGGTTACTTCAGGGGGTAGTGTTGCGCCCGGTGACAGGGCTGATATCAGCTTTGTACTGAACAAGCCTGTTGGACTTGAAGCGGGCGTCCGCTTTGCCATTCGGGAAGGCGGGAAAACGGTGGGCGCCGGCCTGGTTACCGGCGTATCTGGCTGAACACCTGCCAAACGAGGGCCCATGCACATTCCGCTATCGCAGAGTGTTCATGGGCGCCTCACTCGTGCATCAGGTATCTTGTGATAGAGCTTTGCAACCTCTATTGGTTCCAATATCCGATTCCGGTGGCTCCGTTGTTAATGATGTAGGTGGTCATCGACCCTGTTCGTCCGGAATAGGTTCCCGACTTTCCTACCAATTTACCCCAACAATTGGCACCCTGAGATTCAGTTGGGGTAACGTCACAAGACGCGATCTGGGTCCAATCGCCAGCTCCGGAATCGTAGTCGCAAATGTAGCGTATATCGAACTCACTCTCCGGCGGTTCGGACCAGGCCACGCAGGCTGCGCTCGCGATGATTGGTTTTCCTGCCAAACCCGTTATCTCTGCTGTCCCTTTTCCCGCGAGAGCTGAAAGACTATGGCCCTCCGGCATCTCGGTTCCAACCGAAACTTCCGTATCAAATTGTGAGTTGAAGGTGAACGCCTCCGGCTCTGCATACGCCGATGCGGCAAATGCGAGCAATCCACTAAACGGCACCACAAATAAGACTCTCCTCATTTTGTCCTCCCATATGTCAACAATATTGACACAAATTATTTGTCTACCAAGTAAAGTAATCAGATTCCTATCGTTCGGCCTTGTCAAGCTCGTCAAGGAACGAACGAACGCGTCGGATACCGCGGCCGCTTACAAGGCTATTGGGAGAGTGTTACTTGGATATGCGATTGTACTCAGTATAAGGTAAATCTAAGGTGGAGAATTTTTCGCTTGAATTGCTTTGGCGCTATCCATGGGAGTCTCTCCATAAGATTCGGAGGACGATACCTCGGCGCCCCGTATCGAGCAGATAGTCTTTATACCATCTATGCGTTAGGTATTGGCCGCAGGCAGATGAATTTCTTGCTGCCTAGGCCTCGCTGCTCGAATTAGACTAACTCCTAAAGACTACTGATCGTCGATTTAAGGCCTGACGGCTGGACTGGACTCGCTGTCTAGATTGCTGAACAATCGATTAAGCAAGGAATGCAATTGATCGATCTCTTCGGGCGTAAACCCGGTTAGCGGTATCGTCTCAAATCGACGTGCATGCGGAATTATTTCGGCGATAAGCGCGGCGCCTTTCGACGTTAGCGAAACCTCGACCGCGCGCGCATCATCACCTACACGCACACGCTGGATTAGCTCCTTTTTCTCCAATTTCGTCAATACGCGAGACACGGTCCACAGCTCAATCGTCGTGAAATCGGCGAGTTGACCAATCCGCAATCTGCCCTGTTGATTGAGAGCAGCCATCAGACGCCACATGATGATGTCTACATCGTATTTCTTAAGCAGTTCACTGAAACGCGAAGCGACAATCGAACCCGTCCGATTTAGAAGAAAGGGTGTGAACCGACTTAAATCGAAATGATCTTGCCCCATATTGATCCGATCTGTTGAAAAGGAGCTCATACGTCTGTGCGCGCCGAACTATAAGGTCCTTAACTCGACCCTAAGACATCTTTGCTCGTTTCTCATTGGTTCTTCCGGTCCCATTAAGGTGGACGGGGAGAGATGACATCTCGCCGCTTATCTCTTCCAACTCTTCGCTTGTCACATAAATTGCTTTGAGAGTCTGAAACGCGGCGATCAAGTCATCTCTCAAGAGTGCGAGGTCCGGCATCAAGTTCTTGCATCCGATGAAGCCAAAGTCGAGTGAATCACAATAGCTCTGTACCGTGATGTTTAGGCCCTGCCCATGGGCGACCGCAGAAACTGGGTGATAGTGAAGCATTTCCGCGCCATTCAAGTAGATGGTGTGGCGAGGTCCGGCAACATTTGAAATGATCAAGTTTGCTAAAGGCCGGTGCATGTCCGCCAATCTCAGGGCACCATACGCTTGGGACGCCAGCCGCATCGCCAAAGGGGCACCCAAGGCATTGAATTGCTGGATCATCGCCCCCTTTGCCGCCTCGACTGTTGCTTTTGCCTCGATGCTCCCTTGGTTTACAAATTGAAGCCGTTCGGTCGGATCAGAAATGTGGGTGCCCAGAGGGCAGATCATGCTGGTCACCAACGTGCCCATTTCATCAGACCCGGATTGATCCCCTCTGCGCAAAGAAACTGGTATTGCGGATGTGAGTGTTTCCTCCGGGAGATCACCGGTGCGATCCAAGAAGCGACGTAGTGCATCACCGCACATGGCCATGACAACGTCATTCAAAGTAACGCCTGCGGCTTTTTTGATCGCTTTGATGTCCGCAAGCGGAACTGAAGCCATAGCAAAACTTCGCTTGTCGGAAATGGCCCGGTTAAATCGGGTCTTTGGACCCGCCTTTGCAATCTTTGCAACTCGGTTTTTGTCCAGAGCAATTCGCGCTACCTTCCCTGCAGCGCTCGCAAAGCTGGGGAGCTTCATTATCAATTCGATTGGCTGCATCATGAATCTTGCATAGGCATGGGCAAGAAGCGCAATATTCGACGGCTCTTTGGATTGCGCAACAAGACCCGGATTTTCTATCGGCCGCGGCTTGCGGGTCGTGTCAAACATCACGTCCAGTTGGGCCGCACCGGACTCCCCGTCGATGACCGAGTGGTGGATCTTGATGAGCAAACCGACACGATTTCCCTTTAAGCCCTCAATGAGGGTGTACTGCCAAAGGGGACGCTCGAGATCGAGCGGCAGCTCTTGGATTTCCGCAACGGCGGCTTCCAATTGGGTCATTGTCCCTGGTTTCGGCAGTTGATGCCGGCGGACGTGGTAATCAATATCGATTTCATCTGCCTCGACCCAGACTGGATGATCCAAATTCAGAGGCGTGTTCTTTTTCTTTACACGATAGTTTTTGAGCAAATGGGCGCGTGAGGCCACGTGCTCTTTCAGTTCTTCAAAAAATGTCTCTTTCTTGCCTCGGGGCAGCTTGAAGATCGGCACGCTCGATACATGAAACGGCATATCTTTCGTTTCCATGTGCAACCAGCTGGCATCCAAAATTCCGACTTTATCAATTGCCATTCTCTCCTCCTGGCGAAGAAACATTAGCGAAAACAAAATTCCGCGGATGAATGTGATGAAGTGTGTCGCCGGCGGGCGCCGTACATATGCGCCTCAGTGCCTAACACCCATTTAGATAATTGCAGCTGCAATATTTGTCAATGCAAATTTATTGCACCGCGGTAAGCCGATGAAACTCCCAATTTGAGCCAGATATCGCGAAGATTGCGCTCAAAAAAGCATCGCGGACGAAATGTCAGATGCTACTATGGCGCTCTTGCCCATTGTTATTATCGCCTATTGGGTGCGAGCGGCGTCTTCGCTGAATGGCGTCCAGGACCCCGTAATTCGGTTCTTGATGCGTTGTTGATGAAATCTGTCCGCCAATCGGGGACGCCTGGGCTTAAGAAATCGGTATGCGCGTACTGGCACTCGCATTCGCGCTAAGAGGTCTGTTGCCAGTTGTTGCATTGTGTGTCGGAATTCCCCTCCATCCCAGAAGGAAAATAGATGTTATGGCCAAAATCAAACGCGGCGTCGGTCTTATTCTCGCATTGTCTTTTGTCTTCGTTTCCGGCGCTACTACGCTAGCTCAACAGTCCGCTTATACACCCAAAGACTTCAGCTTTCGCGGGGCGGAAGACCAGCTCAATTTGCTGCGATGGGAATTGCGTCATGTTAAGTCAACGCTGGATCTGACTGCAACGGGTACTGATTTTTTGGTCTACGACTACGTGTTGTTTCGAGATGGGAAAGATGCATTCCGCTTTCCGATCGCTCTGCCAAAAGAGTGGGTCCTTAATCAAATCCGATCACTTACATATACGGGCCAGTTGGACGCTGAGTCCGCGGCTGCGCTGAGCAACTACTATGTAGAAAAAACAGCTGAGAACATCCAAAGACTATCAGCGCGATACCAATCGCTACGTACGCAGATTTCTGAGCTTGAGGCGGGCGACGAGGCAGAAGAGGAATGGGGTGATTAGGTGACGAAATGATCTGTTATATGAGGCGCACACGCGCGTATTACAGCGCCCTGGGATATCCCGCCTATCAATGGGCCCACTTTGACGATGTGCCGTTTTGCCCTCCGTCCAAACACTTGGAGGAGTGCAAAGCTGTGTTGGTCACAACGGCGGCCCTTGTGCGTCCCGGCCTCGGAGACCAGGGGCCGGGTGCCCCTTACAACGCCGAGGCCAAATTTTATGATGTTTACACGGCGGATATCGACCCCGAACCGCGCTTGGGTATTTCCCATATAGCCTATGATCGAGACCATACGCTGGCAGAGGATCAAAACGCCTTCTTTCCGCTGACGAGGCTGAAGGAGGCGCAGACAGACGGAATGGTGGGCAGTCTCGCAGATATCTTCATTGGTGTGCCGACAAATCGTAGTCAAAGAACGACACTTGAGAAAGATGCGCCAGACGCCTTGAGTGCCGCACATGCGTGTGGCGCCGATTTGGCGCTCTTTGTGCCCAACTGCCCCGTTTGTCATCAATCCGTTTCGCTGATCGCGCGCTATTTTGAAGCCGCCGAACTTGCAACAATCATTATGGGGTGCGCTAAAGATATCGTGGAACATTGCGGAGTGCCCAGGTTCTTGTTCAGCGATTTTCCGTTGGGCAATAGTGCGGGAAAACCTCACGACCCGGAAAGTCAGCGCGCCACATTGAATCTGGCGCTGGACTTATTGACGGCGGCGCGGGCGCCGAGAACAACTTGGATTTCGCCGCAGACGTGGGCGGTGGATGAAAGCTGGAAGGAGGACTATGCCAGTATTGACAAACTGAGTTTGGAAGAGATTGAGGCGCGCAGGGCTGAGTTTCGGAGGCAAAAAGAAACAGCACGGGCGCTGAGGCAATAGCAAGCAAAGGGGGATAGCCGCCCATGTGCGGACGAACAACACAGGAATTTACCTGGGCCGAGATCCACTATTTGGTGGGTCTCCAAGGACAGCCCAGTCGCGCCAACAGACAAGCGCGTTACAATATTGCTCCGACGACAGAGGTCATTTTCGTTCGCGAGATCGAAGGCAATCGTGAAATCGTAACCGGCCGCTGGGGCCTCATCCCCCACTGGTTTTCGATGCCCCTTAAGGAATGGAAAGCTTCGACTCACAATGCGCGTGTGGAAGGACTCCAATCTTCCCGTTCCTTTGCATCGGCTTGGCGGCGGTTTCAGCGGTGCGTTGTGCCCTTTAACTTTTACGAGTGGACGCGGCCACGGAAGAGGGGCGATCCGCCCCATTACATCTATCCCTCCAAAGATTATGGCGCGGCGTTTCTCATGGCTGGGTTGTGGGATGAATGGGTTGATCCGGAAACGGGCGAGGTTCTCACGTCGTGTACTGTCTTTACGGTTCAGCCCAATAAGTTCATGTCAAGAATCTACAACAGGATGCCCGTCATTCTTCACAAAGATCAGGTTGATGATTGGTTCACCTCGCCTCCCGATCAGGCGTACGGGATGCTCCGGCCATGCCCCGATGCCTGGCTGGAAGCCCGCAAAGTGAGTAACTATGTAAACAATTCCCGCAATCAGGGTGAGGACTGCATTCAACCGGCGCCGGACGAGTTGGATTTGTAGCTGAGCCTTTAGAGTTTGGCCTTCACTTCCGTTATGAAATCAATATGGGCTTCTGTCGTTTTTAGCTCTTTGCCCATCGTAACCACCGCGCAATGGGTGCCGCCCGCATCTTGCCATTTCTTAACGTGTTCGACCGCGTCTTCCACATCCTTTGACCAGAGGGGCAAGTAGTCCAATCCGTACCCGTCCAGCGGCCTGTCGTTCTCTTTCAGTTGGGCCTTCACAGCTTCTAAACCCGATAAAGCGTCCCCAAACTTCCCCGCAAAAATGAAGCCATCTCCCAAAGCCCCCCCGCGGCGAAAGGCGTGTTCGGTGAACCCACCAATCCAGACGGGAATTTGGCGCTTGGGACGAGGATTGATATTGCCCCGATCGATTTTGTCGAACCTACCATCAAAGGTCACGAGGTCTTCGGACCATAGCTTGCGCAAAAACGGTATCTGCTCGTCCATCCGTGCACCGCGTTTGCTAAAGTCCTGGCCAAGAGCATCATACTCGACATAGTTCCACCCTACGCCCACTCCCATGCGAAAGCGCTCCCCTGATAGCAGATCCAAATCCGCAGCCTGCTGGGCAACCAATACCGTTTGGCGCTGGGGGAGAATGAGGATGCCAGATACGAGTTCGATCTTCTTGGTGATCGCAGCGATATAGGCAAACATGACAAATGGATCATGGAAGGGATCTTGATCCGTATACGGTCCCCACAATTTTGGCTCCCGGTCGTGGGTCGCGCCAACGACATGATCATAGGCGAGCAGGTAATCATACCCCAGCTCTTCCGTCGCGAGACCAATGTTGCGAACGGCCTCGGGATCCCCGCCCAGTTCTATTTGCGGGTAAACGACACCGATCTTCATAAGTTCCTCCCATTCCACTAATTGAAAGACTATTGCGTAGACCTTGAACCTTGGCAAGGATTATAGACCGGACATTAAACTTGTAGATTTGAACTATGGCAATGCTTCTAGCTGGTCTTCGATCGCGGCCCGGTGCTTTTGCAAATGAGCGCCGTATTCGCGCATAAACAGTTTATAGTCTGGCTCCCCCGCGAGCGACAAAAATACGAACTCCATTCGTAGCGTCGGTGCATCCAGTCCTTTCTTCAGCCCACGGCGGAGCGATTCAATCGCGGCGTCGGTTCTCCCTTCCAAGATCGCAATGCGCGCGGCATCTGTTGGGAGATGCCTATAGTTCGGCCCCCATGTGAGAATGTTTTCCGCATGATACGCCTTGAGTTCAGATAAGAGGGATTGGGCTGCAGCTTCATCGCCCGCCTGTTTGCGCATCAAGGCAAGATCGCTCACGAGAAAATCGAACTGAAAGGGCGAAAGTTCTCTTTCCCTGATGCGGGTGAGCACGTCCTCATAGATCGTGCGCGCTTCATCAACATTGCCAGCACACGCCATTGCGGCGCCGACAAACAAGATTCCATCCAGATTGTCAGGTTCAAAGCTACGCTCTTTGATCGCAAGCGCAACGGCTTCTTCGCACTCACCTTCATTCATTCGGAGATCAATTTGGAGATATTCAGGTCCGTTTACGGACTGAAGGGCTTTTTCCATGCCGAGGAGAACGTAGATCTCGGCCAAGTCCTCTAAGAGCCGGACTTCCCGACCTGTTGCGTCCAATCCTTCAAGCAACACAGCATGGGCCGCCGCGACATCGTTCTGAGCCATCAAATTCATAAAGCTCGCGCGATACCCTGTTCCGGCATTCGGGTGGTGGCGTTTGAGCTTTTCAGCGACGCCTTCCGCTTCGACAAAGCGGCTCTGAAGGATCAGATTGGAGACATGTCGCTCTGCAATGTCCCTTGCGAGGGGGTTTAGCTCATAGGCCGTTTCCATTGCCTTGCGCCCTGCAGCATGTTGCCCCGCGTGCTCAAGGGCGAGCGATCTCCAATAATGGGCAAGCGCATGATTGGGGCTGCGTTCTAGCGCTTCGTCAAACCTTTCAAGGGCCAATACCGGGCGATCTTCGAACAAGGGTTTGAGTCCTGAAACGGCGATGACGGACGGTTCATCGGGTGCTAACTCAATCGCCTTTTCCAGCGCGTCGTCGATCTCTTTGCGCAAACCAGCCCACTCCCTCATGCCGATGCCGAAGAATAACTCGCTCGAGGCAAAGAGAGATTCAGCAAGCGCCGCATGTGCGAGTGCGTAGTTCTCGTCAAGTGCGATCGCCGTACGGAAGAAGTGGGTGGCCCGATAAATGCTGTCTTCGGTTCTTTCCTCGAGATTCTGGCGGCCCTGTTCATAGGCGGCGAGCGCGTCCAGGTTTCGGGTCTGAGCGCTGGACTTGGAGTCAGAGAGAACGGATGAGTTTGTCGCCAACAAAACCGCACCCGCGATTTCGTCTTCTAACTCGAAAATCTCGGCGTCTGATCGATCGAATGTGTCCGACCAAAGATGAAAGCCGGATTCCGCATCAATTAGCTGCGCCGTCACCCGCACTCTATCTTTGGATGACCGCACGGACCCCTCCAACACGTATGACACGCTCAGCGCCTCGGCGATCTCTCGAATATCCCGGTTCTCGCCCTTGAACGCAAAAGAAGATGTGCGCGCGGTTACCCGCAAGTCATCACTTTGTGCCAAGACATTTATGATCTCTTCTGAAATCCCGTCACCGAGATAGGATTGTTTGCCGCCGGAGAAATCCGCGAAGGCCAAGACCGCGATTGAAGCGCCCTTGACTGGTAAACTCGCTCGGGAGGTCAGCTGCGCGCGATCCCAGACAAGATAAGCGATGATCGCGAGCAATGCCAAGATCACGCCAACATCCACGAGGCGGCCGATTGATGTATGGGTGCGGTGGCCTTCCAGCTGTGCTTCGGGAACAATTCCGGATAGAGAAATATCGAAATGCCATGCTGCCAGCATGACTGCCGGTAATCCCGCGATCGACAAAAAGAGAACCAATGTCTGTGCGGAGGTCGGGAGACCAAGTTGGGGGAATACGACGGAAGTAATCTGCAAGACCAGCCAAACGCCCACGATGTAGGCGCCGGCTGTTCGCAAAACGCCTCTTTCTTGGAGCTTCTTCAGTAATTCCGCCAAGCTTGCGTTCCCGCTCGTCCAACCTGCCGACAGAAATCCTAGCGCGCAGGCGGTCTCTGGTCAAAAAGACCGCGCAAAAAATCTAGCACTCCCCCGTGTCGTTTTCTGCCCGCTCAATCAGGCCATCCAAATCATAGGTTCCCTTGGGCAAAAATGCCGGGCACGCCTCGAATTTTGGGTCGGCTTTCAAACAGCCAGGACCACACAGCATAGTGGCCTGGCCTGCGGCCGCATCGTTGAACCAAAGACGACCGCCCGGTGTGGCAATGTAGCCGTTCACACCCTCTTCGATGTCCGCCTCCAGATCATCGATAGACGGCGCCTCGGTATCAGAGTCCAAGCTCGCACCGCCGTGGGTGTGATAGGAATCGACAACGCGGAAGCCGTCCGGCTCGTCCTTTGGGCGGCATCCGTCGCGGCCACCTCTCTTGGCTTTGGTGGCTGCGAGTTGGCCGGAATGGTCGTACCCAATCAAACCACAGTATTCCTTTTTTTTGGCAAAGGAAATGTCTTGTAAAGATTCCAGATGACTCGCGGCGAATATGTGGACCTCATCCGTCAGGGAACTACGATCTTGGGCCGGCGCGGAGCCAATACTCAATGCACCGACTATAGCCAACCAGAGCGCTATAATACACCTCGTTTTGAGAATGTAGAGCATCCTCCCCATGTTTTCCCCTCCCGATATCTGAATGTGAAACTTGCTATGACCGTTCTCCAGTTGTAGCTTTGCCGGCAAAGAGGGAGAACGGTGTCGATGACCGTAGAAGTTACTTATCCAACAGAGACAACGCAAGAGGACGCAAGCCGGGATCTCGCTTCCCTCGACCTTCACGCCATGGAACTGGATATTCCCCCCGTCGACAATTCGAGCCATTGGCACAGTTTCGATGCTGTCTTCTATTTGTTGGACGGTGAGCTGCACTTGACCGATGTAGCTTCTGGCAAAGTCCACCATCTTTCACGCGGCGCACGTGTGTCGGTGCCCGCTCGCACTCTGCACTCTGAAATGAGCGCAGGAGGATATCGTCTCCTGCTCGGCACGTCGAGACCCCCGGAGACCTTTGAAGATCCAGTCAATCTGTCCCCGGAAGACTTGAAATAGCGGTCACGACCCAACAAGCTTTCGTTTCTAGTGCAAGTGCAAGGGTCTCGAAGACGCCCAGCCCGCGACGTCCTCCAAGTCATAGTGACGACACGCTTCCATCAGCATACGGGCTTCTGTCCACATATCGCCATCGACGATCGGCATGAACAAGTCGTTGATGTTATCAACGCCCAAGTAGCACCTGACGCCCGCCTCGCGAAGCTTCGCATAAGGAGCAATAGAATTGTGGAGGGGCGCGGTGATGGGAAGCGGTTTCATGCTGAGCGCGGCCGAAGGACAAATTATTACGCCGATGTCGGCTTCTTTTAAGAGCTCGATCACGCGGTCCTGGTGGCTTGGGTCTTTTGCGGCCAGTGAGATCGAATGAATGGCGTAAACCCGTCCCTCCATTCCGTGTTCAATTGTCTTATGGCAAAGAAGCTCCGTTTCATCTTGGTAGGGATTATTTTCCTGGTCCACGTGAACTTCGACCATCTTGCCAAGATCCTTTGCCGTCGACATAATGATGTCCAAGTGCTTTGCTTCCTGGGGCCGGTCTCTCGACGGAAGACCACCGCAAAAGTCGCTGAGTTTGCATGCTTCGATGTAGATCTCTCGCGAGGCGGGCTCGACGACACCTTCTAAGGGTTGGATCCCAACTTCAAAATCAATCCTTCCACGGTATTTCTCTTGGACTTCGAGCGCCGCCTGAATTGGCTTCAGGCCGACAATGCTATCGGCATCGACCATGGTCCTGCAATATTGGGCCCCTTGGCTTACGACGGTTTCAAGGGCGCGAGAGATGCGTTCAACGAGGTCTTCGTGAGTGTAGCTTTCCTTTAAGTGCCGATAAAGAGTCCACTTCTTTTCCATGTCCGCAAACCCGAGCGCCAGATTTTCGGGCGAGATCAGATAGGCCTTGTCGAAATGTCCGTGATGGCAAGCGAACCCGCCCCGTTCTTGGACCAACTCCAGGAACTTACTCTTCAGATCCCAAGGCGCTTCTTCCGACCGGGCCTTGTAGCTGTACGTGCCTGAGCGCAGGTCATTCAATGTAACGGAAATTGTTTCCTTTGCGACTTCGCGGTCCGTAAAGAGGGGTATTCCCTGCTGGATTGCAATTGAACGGATTTGCTTGGCGTCGGACGCTTCGTCATAATCGGGATCGCCCGTCAAAATATTGATTACGAAGTCGATGTCGCCGTCTTCCAGTAAGTTGCGGATGTTCGGCTGATCGTCAGATGAAATCTTATGGGCGGCAAAAGAAGCGAGTGTATTCTTGTCAAAGAAATCTTTGGTGCCCGGCGTGGCATAAAGCGTTGCTCCCGCATCCACCAAATCCCGGCAGGATGCAAGCAAGTACTCCTTGTCCGCCATACTTCCTGCACTGATCAAGATTGAGAGTTTACCCTTCCGGGCCAGTAATTTTAGATTGAAGCCGATGAGATCAATTTTGGCGTGAATGAGATCTGTCATGTGGAGTGGCCTTCATTTAACAGCTGCCAAGAAGCGTGCGGCCGTTGCGGACCGCGCCACATACTCAGCGACGATTTTGGAAAAAGAAGAGCGCAGGCGAGCCCTGCTTTGGGACAGGGCAACAGATTTCGAAAAACTCCGTTCCGTGTTGCCATACGCGCCGACTGCAAAAATCGAGACCCCATTCACCCGGTCGCGGCGAAAGTTTGCGCACGCTCCAAACCGCTCGCGTCCGAACACATGTACTTTTCTTCCGGAGATCAGGTTTGGAAAGCCTGCCCAAATTTCCGTTTCACTGGTCGGATCCTTGTGGCCTCTTTCTGAGCGGAAGATACGTCCTCGTGGATCAGATTACAATGTGAGCTTTTCCATTTCCGCGCCCGGTTGCCACGAACTCAGGAATCCCGTGATAAATTCGGTGTGATGTCGGGCGCACGAGCCCGAACACTCCAACGACTCGAGGCCCAAATCAATCAACCGATGCCTTTAGCGGTCGTGAAAGCCCAGTGTTGATTCGCTGGAGACACTGCCTTCTTTGCCAAGCGTGAGCCTCAGAGGAGGATTGCATTGCGCGCCCGTGCATATCTGATCGCCGGATTCTCGGGTTGGCGCCGCAATGCTATTAGGCAAGAGTCGCGCTTTCGAACGGAGGATCATCGACATGAAATCAGTTTGCATGGTTTTGGGCGCTGGCGCAGGAATCGGCGGTACGGTGGGAAAGCGTTTTGCGCAGGAAGGATATCACGCCGTGCTCTGTCGGCGGAGTGATCAGGAGGGATTGGACCGGATGGTCGGTGAGATTGAAACGGAGGGCGGAACAGCGTCAGGTTATCTGCTGAACGCGGTGGATCCCGATACGATCGAAGACAGAATCGCGGCTACGGAGTCTGAGATTGGTCCAATTGACGTGCTGGTGTTCAATTTGGGTGCTCAGATTGGAGACCGAGCGCTGAAGGATACAAATTACAAGCAGTTTGAGTTGGGGTGGCGGATGGCAACGTTCGGGCTCTTTCGGGCCGCGTCGGCCCTGTGTCCACTGATGGAGGAAAGGGGGAAAGGGACTATTCTCGTTACATCAGCCACTGCGGCCGTTCGAGGGAATGCAGGACAGCATTCACATGCGGCTGCCATGGGCGGTCGCCGGATGCTCTGTCAGACCCTGAACGCCGAGTTCTCGCCTAAGGGCATACATGTGGCGCACATCCTCATTGATGGAGCCGTCGATGCGCCTGACACACTCGGCAAAATGCTGGGACCGCAGAATTTTCAGAAGTTGCGGGAAACGCGGGGGCTCGAACATGACGGCTTGATGCTGCCGGAGAGAATTGCTGACACGTATTTTCATGTTCACCAACAGCATCGATCGGTCTGGACTCACGAATTGGACCTTCGCTCGTTCTCCGATCGTCCGTGGTGGAACCACTAAACTACGAACTGCAGTGTTATGAGTTGGCTTCGCGGACCTGGCGCGGCTCATAAATGGCTGTGTGCTGAATGCTAGCAATGGACCTCTGGCCGGAGCCAAGGATCATTACGTCAAGCTCTACAAATAGGTGGCCCTTGTTTTCGTAGTTCGCCCGGACCTTTGACCATGCTTCAAGCGGCTCATCCAATTCGGCCGCTGCATGGTTTTGCAAGTGACTGCCCACATGAATCCAAGGGCCCAAAACTACGTTTTGTACGAGCGCACTGTTAGCGGCGCGGAGAAGAAAGCCTGGGTGGCAAACCTTCTCGTCAGTATACAGGGTTTCTGTCTCGCGGACGTCTTGCAAGTAGCTTGAAGCGCTCGCTTTATCCCAACACAGAGAGACGGTTCCGAGGGACGTGCCGGGTTCAAGCGTTTGCGGTGATGCCTGCGGACGCTCAGAAGGCAACGGCACCCTAGCAATCTGATCTTTGGAGAAGACGAACGCAGGTGTATCGCGCAAACTCGCACGGCCTGAGGCACATGGCTGTCCCAGACTTTCAATTTCGACGCTCAATGATTTATCGCGCTCGTCCTCTTCGCATTTTACGGACGCCCTTCGCCCATCATAGACCGGCTTGCCAAACCGGGCCGTCATGTCGCCCCGGCGCAGCCAGTCTATACCCCACCTGGCAACGGGCGCGTGGGCCATGTAGGCAAACACTTCCACGCCCGGCACCAAGCCTCCGACAAAACCAAATTTCTTGGCGGTCTCGTCGTCATGGATCTTGTTCTCCGACGTGAGCGCCGTGTTGTAGGCTTCAACTTCGTGGACCACTTTCATTGCCCAGCCTCTTCGTCGTGATCGAATGAGGAGCCTTTTCTGGACGCCGTATTGCCCAAGTTCAAGTGTTTAATGGCCCACGATTCTCGCAGGGAGGTCCGACGCGCATGATGCGTTTGAGATGTTTTGTTTGGTGTGGAGGGGCTTTGGCGGCGCTCGCCTTGTTCAGCGCATTTGCGCTCGCCGTGGATGGCCTCACAGACAATATTGGCCAAGCGGACGTTGGGATTGTTCTGGGAAACAAAGTTGAGCGGACAGGCTTGCCGTCACCACGACTGCGAGCGCGTTTGGATCGAGCAGTAGCACTGTATAGGGAAGGACGATTCGAGTGGATTATCGTGAGCGGAGGGATGGGCAAGGAGGGATTCGATGAGGCGGCGGTGATGAAGAACTATCTCGTGGCGCGGGGCATCCCAAAAGGGTATGTGCTTGTTGATAGTAAAGGCCTAACGACTGGGGATACGGCCCGAAATGCGGCAGTGATAATGACGCAGAACGGTTGGGATCGACCGATGGTGATCACACAGTACTTTCACATATCCCGTACGCGGATGGCATTTCAAAAGCAGGGATATTCAGAGGTTTACTCTGCGCACGCTCATCATTTCGAGTGGCGCGATTATTATTCTATTCCGCGGGAAGTGGTTGGCTATGCGGTATACATGCTGAGAGATTGAGCCAGCCATCTCGGCAACGGCCGGTATGGCTAAGGTCGGCGAAGGAAAACCAAGTGCGTACTCGCCGCGAGAGACAATAACAGGAGCCCAAGGATTAAACGCGGATCGCCGAGATTGATTTGTGCTTCGACCGGATAGGCAATTGTTTTTTCCAGAGCGGCGATCTTGAACTCGTGGCGGCTGTGGGTCTCGCCGATGGTTACCACTTCCATAAAAGAACGCCGGCTGCGGTAGCGCATAAACGCCGCCGAGTCCCACCGGTCGATTCCATCGATATTTTCCAGGCCGACGAGATCTAGAGCGGTGTGAACTGCATTTCCAAAAGTTGTCGGATGGCACGCGCGTCGAAAAAGCTCCCGGTACATATGTTCCATGTACCGGGACATCAGTTGTTGTGCTGACTCGCCAGGTTCCGCACCCTCCACGTCAGGAGGGTTTTCTGTCATGTCCAGAACGTTGAGCATAAAGAACTGACGTCCAGTGTCGGTTTCCATAAAGTCGCGCAGCTGAGATTGGAACTCTTGGGGTATGCCCTGCTCTTCAAGTTTGCTGACGAAGTCTTTGATTTCGGTTTCGGAAAGAGGACCGCCAAAATCCGTGTACCACAGAACGAACGCCGCAAAAATCAGCGTGGGAATTCCCCAGATGATCATTCGCGCTGCGCTCATCGTCGCTCCTACAGTCAGTAGATTGTCCGGTGCTGGGGAGATCGTAAACTATTGGCATGTATAGTGTCAATAGACTCTTTCACCTTTAGACGGAACCGTACCCTGCGTTGAGGAAGTAGTTTTCGCATTCGTTGGCCGTGACCTGTTTTGTAATGTGGCCTACCTGGCGCCATACATCTTCAATTGTCCTGCGCTGTGCCTGTCGCATCCCGTGTTTGATCTTGGAGAAGGTTTGTTCGATGGGATTGAGGTCCGGCGAATAGGGGGGCAGGAACCACAACCGCGCGTACGCCTCCGTGATCATGTCCCTGACGGCTTTCGATTTGTGGCTTCCCAGATTGTCCATGATGATGATGTCACCCGGATTCAACACGGGCACGAGCTGCTGGCTTACATAGGCACGGAAGCACTCTCCATTGATTGGTCCATCAAAAACACCGGGCGCGGTCAGTTCGCGGTAGCGCAAGGCAGCCACGAAGGTCAGTGTACGCTAATGTCCATGAGGGGCATAGCCGCGCAAGCGTTTGCCCTTGGGGCCCCAGCCACGGATTGGCGCCATATTGGTCTTGATCCAGGTCTCATCAATAAAGACGAGCCGCTCAGGATCAAATCGTGTCTGCCAGGACTTCCAGCGCCGGCGCTTACGGGCGATCGCGGGCCTTGCCTGCTCAAGAGCGAACAGAGTTTTTTTTGAAGCTAAGACCCTCCCGCCGTAAAAACTTCCAGACCGTATTGTGGGAAACCTGGATCCCGCGCTCTCGCAGTTCATCCCTTAAACGATAGATGGTCAGGTGGGGCTCCTGATTGATCCGTTCCACGATGAAGTCTCGATGAGACTCGAGAAGCCGCGGACGATGGCCCCCGATCTTATCCGGGGCAACACTTCCCGTGCGACGATACCTTTGACACCACTTCACAACGCTTGAAACGGCGATCTCAAGGCGTTCGGCTACCTGGCGACAGCTTTCACCATCCAAAACAGCGCGTACCGCCCGCTCGCGTAGATCATTGGAATAGGGTCGAGTCATGGATGCTGGCCTCCGAATCCCAGCATCCATCTTGAATCACAATTCGTCGCTTAAGTGAATCCCTTCCGATTCAGTCAAAAGATGACCCGCTCTAGAAGGCATTGTCTCGATCACGAGTGATATTGGATTGTAACTAAGCCGTTGCAAACTCTCGGCGTAAGATCGAAGAGCAGAACTTTGCCACCGCTTGCACGCGTGCACTGGTCTTCAGATCCGGGTGTGTTAACACCCATGCATCGCAGATTCGCAGCGGATCTCTCGATCCCATGCGGATCAGTTCATCCGTGCGATCGCCCAGAAATGTCGGAAGGAATGCCAGGCAATCACCGTTCAGGGCCATGGCGCGTTGGGCCAAGGGTTCGTTGGCGACGAAGCGGACGCAAATGTTGTTGAAGCCGAACTGGGTGGCTCTTTTTTTGACGCGATCATCTTCCACCCACCCGATCACGGGAATCGGGCCATCCATTTGTTCGCTGCGTCGTGCGAATTCGCGTGTGGCATAGGGTGCATCGTACATGGTTCCAATGCGGGATCCGACAAGCTCTTTGTCGGGATTATCCTGGAAGCGGATCGCGACATCAGCGGTGTGCCGGTTGAGGTCGGACATGTGGGTGGTGATTTCGAATTCAACACTAATGTCGGGATAGCGTACCGAGAATGCATCCAGATGAGGGGCGAGGAACTCGCACAATACAGGCGTCATCACAGACACCGTCACCCGGCCCGCTACATCTTCGTCAGCCCCTGCTACATGCAACGACATGGCGGAAGCTTCCCGTTCCATCCGCTCCGCGTGCGCCATAACCAGTTCGCCAGCTTTGGTGGGCGCATAGCCCGATGCGCTGCGCACGAAGGCCACCACGCCCAAGGCCCGTTCGGCGGCCGCAACGCGTTTCGCAAGCGTGGTATGGGCGATTCCGATTTGTTCCGCCGCCCGGCGGACCGATCCCGACCGGCCCACGAGAAGGATGGCTTCCAAATCCTCCCATGACACGCGAGTGGAGCGTTTTTGCACCATAGTACGCACTATTCATGCATAGCGGTAAGAATTCAATACACTTATGGTGGGGTTTAACTGAAGTGCAGATCTGTAATTTCGGAGAGACTTCGATGACCCTACCCCTTACGGCCGCCGCAGTCGGCGCCATTTTGCTTGTCTTCCAGCAGTTTCTAACGCTGACAGTTGGTCTTCATCGCGCCAGCACCGGGATCGGCGTCGGCATCGGCGGGGATGACGATTTGGAGCGGAAGGTCCGGCGGCAAGGGAATTTCATCGAAAACGCACCCATTTTCATCGTCATCTTGGCGCTGACGGAAATGGTCGGCGCACCGCAGATGGTCGTCTTATCGTTTGGCACCGCCTTCGTCGTTGCCCGGATCTTTCACGCCATGGCGTTCTCGAATAGAGCCGGCTCCCATGGGGGTGAACGAGGCACGATTTATCGGGTTTACCGTGTGGTGGGAGCCTTCGGCACTATTTTGTCGAGCCTAGGGCTCGGCGGGTACCTGCTCTATATGCTGGCTTCCGGCACAATCTAGACTTCGATTGAAGAAGACTTGTGGCCCGCAAGGTCATGCCCCTGGTGCAACCGGCACATCGCCCGGCATCGACCTGGAGCAATGGCAACAACGCCTGTTATTTCGCACTCCCCCTGGAATGACCTTCTCCTAGCAATCACTTGCTAGTGAGCGCCCCAAAAGGCGGGATGTCCTCTTGTGGCGCTTACCACGAGTGACGGCTCAGCTCGCCGCGTTCTCTTCCCCTTCGGGTTCTAATTTGTCTTGGGTTCGCAGTTCGAAGTCACTCGCATCGTGGCGTTCTCGCAATTGGGTGGAGGGGTCCCCCCATGCACGATTGACCATGCGTCCTCTTTGCACAGGCTCCCGCTTGGCCAATTGATCTGCCCACCGATTAACACTCTTGTAAGAAGTGACGTCTAGGAACTCTCCTGCTTCGTAAAGTACACCTTTGACCAGCCCACCATACCAAGGCCAAATCGCCATGTCCGCGATCGTGTATTCGTCCGCACAACAATATTGGTTCTCTGCAAAGTGACGCTCCAACACGTCCAGTTGGCGTTTCACCTCCATCGTGTACCGATCGATTGGGTACTGCCATTTTTCGGGAGCGTACGCATAGAAGTGGCCGAAGCCGCCGCCCAAATACGGCGCGCTTCCCATTTGCCACATGAGCCAAGAATAGCATTCGGCACGCGTGCTTGGATCTTCGGGAACGAAGGCATTAAACTTCTCGGAAAGATAGAGCAGGATCGCAGCTGACTCAAAAATCCGGGTCGGCTCCGGTGTCGAACGGTCTACCATCGCCGGAATCTTGGAGTTTGGGTTGGCCCCGACGAAGCCGGATCCAAACTGATCCCCATCGCCGATATTAATGATCCAAGCGTCATATTCGGCGTCTGACTTGCCCAGAGCAAGCAACTCTTCGAGCATGACGGTGACTTTTACCCCGTTCGGGGTGGCCAATGAGTAGAGCTGGAGCGGATGTTTGCCGACGGGCAGTTCTTTGTCGTGGGTCGGACCTGCGATGGGCCGATTGATGTTGGTAAAGCGGCCGCCGCTCTGATTATCCCATTTCCAAACTTTTGGCGGTTCATAAGACAGAGGATTGGACATGGGCAATGGCTCCTTCGTTAAGCGAATGCGCCTTTGTACTGCGATCTTCGCCCAGATTCCAACGCGTTTGTCGAGCAGCAGATTTGCACTCTCTACGCAGCTCTAGGCGAAGCGAAAACCACCTCAGCTCATGCGGATAACCAAGAGTTACCGTTCAGCCCCCATTCAGGATCGGTCGTGCAAATAGAAGGGGAGACACTTAAATTTGCAAAGGAAATGGGAAATGGAAACCGTTTCAAAGCGGGCAGGATCGGCTGCGCTCGATTGGGTATTCTTGGCGGTTCTGACTTCAGCTCTGGCGTTTTTTGTAGCGCTCTTTTGCTCCGCGGTTCATACGTGGATCGATCCGGGGCTGATGCCAAATCTGAACGCGGAAAGATGGCAACCTATCAGTCTCGCAGCGTTCGGTTTGGCGTTTTTGTTGTTGGTCTTTCGGCAGCTCCCTCCGCTGCGCCAAAATCCGCTTCCGCTTGTGTTGGCTTTTTTCGCCACCGGATTCCTTGCTGGTCTTTTGCTGTTCAATCGCGCGCCCGATCTCGTGCTGCTCGCCTCACTCTAGGCATAGATCACCAGCGACAATAGCTCGTTTGTATACGGTATATCGCGAAAACTTGAACGCCTGTTCCTTGAGACCGGCTTGCCAAATTAACCCCAAACTAACGTCATTGGGATTTGATTGCCAATAGGGCTCGTTGATAGTCCGTTATCCGCTTGACGGCAGCCTTCACATTCAAACAGAGCTTTGAGTGCAACCCACAAACAGAGGTTCAAGTTGCATCGGACATTATTGCTTTTGGCGTTCACCCCCCTTGCTGCCGGCGTTCTCGCAGCCGAGGAGCCGTCACCTGGCCCGGCAAATGCCGCTGCCGTTTGTGCCGAAGCAACGGCCAGCGAGGCAGAACTCAAAAAATCACTCCCCCTGCAGGTCGATGACATCACGATATTGAGCGATTTGACAGTCGATTGTGCCCACCAAACGATTACATACACCAAACGTCTGAAAGTGGATCCCGCTCTGTTGGGAGACGGATGGATCGCAAGAGAACAACGTCGCCACACAGACCTTCACTGTAAATCAAATGGTCTGTCTAAGGGCTCTGGTTGGACGGCGAAAGACACTTTGTTGGGCCCCGACTATCGCCATGCCGTTACGTTGGTGACCCGGCCAAGCGATTGCCCTATTCCCTGACAGAGCGCAGTCCCGCCCATTGCCAGAGCGCAAACCCCAATACGGCCGCGGAGATCCCTCCGATAATCGTCACCCCCACACCTGAAAAAACATCAGGAAAAAAGTATAAGGCGACACCGGAGGCCATAACCCAAGCTAGATCGGCGGCTATCACACCCATTGCCCGGTTGGTGGAACGGAACTCGTTCAAGCTCAGCCAAAAGCAGTAGGCGGCAAATCCGATCAAGCCAATCCCGGTCACTTGGACTACGAGCGCAGGATCCCAAGTCAAGTTTGATAGAACTTCCTCGGCGACGCTCAGCCGAGCGACCTGAGACGCTCCAAAGACAAAAATCAGTGCGCTAAGGGTTGAGAATAGGGCATTGGCGCGAAGCGCAGTTGACAACATGGCATGTCTCCGTTTTGGAATGTCACGCCCATTGTCTCCGCTTGGCACGTCATGTTCAATTACATGCCAGGTAACACGCAGGCGAACCCATCGCGCATCTGAGCGTATTTCAGATAGCAGCGCAGGCACCTCATTTCGGCGATCAGTCCGGATCCCACTCCACGTGCAAGTGAGTGGATTCGAGCACAACGTCGAAGTCGCCCCCGAGCGCTTTCTTTACACTTGCGGCAAGCCTGTCTTTTTCCGATTGGTCAGACAAATGACGTGTACGAAAGTCTAACGCCCACCCTTGGTAATGCAATGAGCCGCGACTGTGCGCGCTGTCGTTGGCACTTGTCACAACGCAGGTTTTGCCGTGTTTGTCGAATATCGAGTGGACCACTTGAAGACCCACCAGCATTTCCGGGCGCAGGCCATGAAGGCGCACACCATCTTTGAGGTGAAGTTCGGTCATAGTTTTTCAAATCTTTCCTTATGAAACAAAGCAATCCAAACCCACAATCCGGCGACGCTCAGATGGCCAAGGGCGTTCGCCCATTTTTGATCGCCGATCCAGGGTTCGACAGATTCGACGCCGTACGAAAGCCCCGCGCCGACCAAAACTATGCGTACGGCATAGGCCATAGGTTTGGATGTGTGACTCTGTTGTGTACTGAATACTAGTTGTCCGACGTACACCACAGCAAGGCACGCAATTGCCATGGCGCCCGCGTCGATCCAATCGAGTAGGCTAGTCGTTTCGTGGGGGGCCATAGCTTTGAATCCGCTTTGTGTATTGTTCGGCGAGAGTGAGTATGACCGGCAACAACTTCATGGCACCGAGCCCCAAGGCAAACGAGACCGCTCCTAGAGCTTCGTCCGTGCCGCCGGACGGGACAAACGCCACCGCATACGGTCCGACAAATGCGGCCGTTAACGTGCCCACGACGACCCCCAGCACGGCACGAAGGGGTGTCGTGTCCGGGTTAATGAATGCCGCGACCAGTGCGCCAGCAAATCCGGGCCCCAATGCGCCTAGTTTATCCAATAAATCGTTCACGATTCATCATTCCTTAACTGATAGACTGTTCCGCCGATGATGAGAGCGCCCAGCCCCTCCAAGACCATTGACGGACCTTCAAGGGGCAGATTGGCTTTTGACGCCGCCACATATAGAGCGAATGAGATGAGCGCCCCGGCCAGCTTCTTGAAGCGGCCGAGGCGGGCCCGTACAATGGGGCGGCTAAATCTCATCGCCTATGTCATCAAGGCCTTCACGGACTTTGCCTGCTAAGTTTTCCAGCGTTTGGGCAAGAATCTTAAGGGCTTCATCGTCGACTGTGGTTGAAGACTTCTGCACAAGCTCAACCGCTTCGTCGGCGACATGATCGGTCCAGGCTTCGATTTCTTCCTGGCCCATTAATAGTGCTTGTCCAATCAGCATTCGGAACAAAGGATCAAAAGTCGAAAATTGCATGCGATTACTCCTTTTTAAGTAAGTTTGGTTAGGGGTTAAGAAGGTGAAAGTGAGGTCCCTGATGCCCGCGTTTGGAGACATCGTGAACAAAGTCCGTTTGGGGCTCTTGGCCGTTGAAGGCGCAAACAAGACGCCGCCGAACGAAGATAAGGCGGATGGCAACTCGGACTCTCGTCCTAATTTAGCTGAGTCTGCTGCTACTTTTGATCATTATGCAGATGGCCTTCTTCAACGCATTTCTCTTACGGAGAAGTTTCAGTTTTCGTTGAAGACCGATCGCCAATGGGATTTGTTGCTCATCACGGCTCTGGCGACGGCTGTTGCCGGCGCCTGGGTCGCGCCCGGTGTGCGAGACGTTATCGCGCTCTATATCGCTCTGGTTGGCGTTCCGCTGTGCTATTTGCTTTGGGTCACCCGTGCCTCACAAGCGAACCAGACTTTTTTGGCGGCCGCCCCCGACTATGGGAGCGGAGCTGTTCTCCTGGCGGCCGCGGCCGCGCTCGCGTCCAGTCCCGCACATGCGGGATTGACCATATGCTTGACACTGATCATGAGTCTCATTTCGTTCTGCACGCTTCATATGATGTTGCAGGACTAGAAAGCGAAGGCATCTCGTCAAAGCATCACGATGGGCAATGCCAGTCAGCCCTGGGGCCCTTAAACTCAAAGGCACCAGTCGGGGTTACTCTAAATGTTGAATTCCTCCGGTGCTGTGGAACGGCCGAAATTTCTGGACATCACTTCATTCACCTTATCGATGAATCTCGTTCTAAAGGGCTCAGGAAAGGGGAAGGTGAATATGATTTCGGCGTGTTCTTCAAGAAAGGAAATGAAGATATCTATTGCCTCTTTCTCTCCTTCTACGGAGTTTTTCTTGTGGCTTTCGATCATAAGGTCGTAGGACGTAGGATCAATTGCGGGCATCGAAGCAAAGGCGTCCAGAGTTGAGTTTGGCCGTTCAGGTTTGTGGCGAATTGACTTGCTCAGATTGTTTTCGCGCGCCTCCACAAAGAACTCCATACAAAACTCTCCTGACTCGAACTTTGTTCCTGATTCGCTGTCATGGGATCGATAGAAGCCCAGCGCGTTGAGACGTGGTTCCACAGGTTTGATAATGTCCTCATAGGGTTGTTTCATAGCAAGTTCGCTGCGGATTGGCTCTGTTTGGAAACCATCTCGTTGCGATCATCAGATGTCGTAGTCATCAGGATCATCGGGTTCGATTCCCAGTTGTTTTCCCATATCATTGAGCATGTCGATGTAGCGCTGGCGGTACGGTTCTGGGACCGGGTAAGTAAAAACGATGTCTTTGTTGTCTTCCAAAAATCCGACGAACAGCTCAAGACCCGCCGCGACGCCTTCTGCCGACTTTTTCAGCGCTTCAATCCGAACTCTTTCGAACAAGCGCGGGTCCACTGCATGAACCAGGGCTCCACCGCTAAGACCCTTGAACTTTTTTGTTGCTGTGTGCTTGTATTCCAGATGCTTCGAGAGAGAGATTCCATAGGGCTCTGTCCAAAAGGTAAGACTGAAATCGAAGCTTTCATACTTCTTCGAATATTTGTCATCTTCAGTGAGCTGAAACCCGAGACTGTTCAGTCTGGCTTCCAGGCCATTGATGATGGTTTCATAGGGTTCTTTCATCTTTATCACCCAGCTGAAAAAATATGGGGACGGTTCTTTGACGCTGAGCGTCACTTCTAATCTGTACGGGAATCAGTTTCCAATGAGCGCCCATCCCAGACTCAAAGAGAGAGCGCTCAAAGTCAATGACAAGGGCAGTTTGCTTCATTTTTCCATGTTGCCCGTGTTTGGGTTATACTTGAAACCCTTCTTTTCCAGGTATTTGATTTCGAGCCCAAACACACGAGGCTCACCAGTTACCTCGCCGAACAGAAGCCTTCTATTCTTCAGATCCGGCACCGGTCTGATAACTTACCCCCGAACACCGCAAGAGCATCACCACTTATTGATCCCGAACAAACTCAACACCAAGCCTATTATTGAGCTCATCATACCTTTGTTCATAAGGTTGCGGCTCTACGAATAACTGTTCTCTGTACTGATCTAAAAATATCAACTGATTCTTCAGAGCCGGCGCACCGATTTGTTTCCCAAGCTGTTCTTCGAACAACCGCATCAATATCCCGACGGAGTAATCTCTTTGCGAACGCTCCGGTGGACTAATTAGCAGATCTCCCGCAAGCCCGATCGGCTCGCCCACGAATATGGCCGACCAACCTTGTTCATCAGTGAACCTGGCATGATAGTCGGCATGCTCAACCAGCTTCATTCCTATGCTCTCCAGAAAGCCGCTTACTTCAATAAAGTATTTTTGGTACTTCGATTTCATCGTTTCACCAACGCCCTCTATTGAAAGGTGGCGCCGACCGCTGAGGTCTGCAGTTGGTCGAGTCCCACTACTTTAGTTACTACAGTAACTATATTTCGTACTCATTTGCTTCTGGTGGTTTCATGTTGTTCTTTCTTATCACATCCGATTCTATCTGAATGTATCGTTCTCGATAGGGCTCAGATAGCGGATGCGAAAAAACTATATCTTGAAACCTTTCAAGAAAAGAGATGTAAATTTCGAGTGCATTTCGTTCTCCCGACATAGTTCGTGGCTGATTGCTGAGCAACTTATAAGCCTCTGGATCCAATGCTGGCATTAGCGCGAACGTTGCTAAAGATGACATTGCCCGCCTCGGCTTGTGATGGATTGAAAAATTGAGTTCAGATCGATTCTGATCGAGATCAAAAATGATTTCAAACTGCTCGCTTTCGAAAATTTGTCCGTACTCTCCATGATGTGTGAGGTGGAAACCCAGATTATTGAGGCGGGACTCTGCACTCTTTAGCATGTCCTCATAAGGTTGTTTCATAGCATGTTCGCTGCTGATTGGCTCTGTTTGGAAACCATCTCGTTGCGATCATCAGATGTCGTAGTCATCAGGATCATTTGGCATTTTTCCCAGTTGTTTTCCCATATTATTGAGAATGTCGATGTAGCGCTGGCGGTACGGTTCTGGGAGCGGGTAAGTAAAAACGATGTCTTTGTTGTCTTCCAAAAATCCGACGAACAGCTTAAGACCCGCCGCGACGCCTTCTGCTGACATTTTCAGCGCTTCAATCCGAACTTTTTCGAACAAGGGCGGGTCCACTGCATCAACCAGGGCTCCACCGTCAAGACCCTGGAACCTTTTTGTTGCTGTGTGCTTGTATTCCAGATGCTCAGAGAGAGAGATTCCATAGGGCTCTGTCCAAAAGGTAAGACTGAAATCGAAGCTTTCATACTTCTTCGAATATGCGTCATCTTCAGTGAGCTGAAACCCGAGATTGTTCAGTCTGGCTTCCAGGCCATTGATGATGGTTTCATAGGGTTCTTTCATCTTTATCACCTGTTTGGAAAGTTGCTGGATTGCAATTTTGACGGGTAGAAACAATGTGTTCTGTACGGAAACAAGCGTTTGTCTACATTTAAGCTCTCAGCTGACACCAAACAAGTGGTCGCTTGTGTAAAGGGCAGTTCCAAACTGGTTCATTGTTCCATGTTGCCGGTATTTGAGTTGTACTTGAAGCCCTTCTTTTCCAGGTATTTGATTTCGAGACCAAATACGCGTGGCTTTCCGGTCTTTTTATTGATAAGCAACTCTTTGTTCTCCGGGTCCGACACCAGTCGGATCACATCCCCTCGATCAATCGCCGCATCAAGCCAGGGTTTGTTGAACGTCGCGAAAAACGTCTCGTTGTCCATGTGTCCCGATATGCGCTCCGGCACTTGCAAAATATTGAACCCGCCGGGCTTGGCACCAAAGTCCACATTGGTGGGCAAGCCGATTTCCTTTGTGACAGGTCTCATGTCACTAATATAGCTTCCCAGCACGGTGGTGGTTTTCCCCTTGGTCGCGGCCAACGGGGGACCGGCGGATGGCTGGTGCGTTACTGTGGGCCACTCGGTGCGAGTATACCTGAGGGGCATGACCTCCTCAACTTTTGCGCCGAGCGAGATCCATTTGAACGTGTCGTTGAAGTCAGCCGCCTTGACCAACGCGGGATCCGCGCCCTTGTGCTGGAGAAGTTTTGCCATCTCAAATGCATGATCTTCCCGCATACCGCCGGTAAGGATTCGGTCATACGTGGTCAGAACATAGTCCGACAGCTGATCCGGATTGACATTGATGCTTTTAAAGTACGCCCAGGCGTGGTCACTCAGTTGGTCACCGCGTGTGGGGTTCAAATCAAGAGCGCCGAACACCGTATCACCCGAGGCCAGCTCATTCTTGATGTAGGACCAATTGGGCATTGGAGCCTCTGACGTGTGACCCGCACGCCGAAGCTGCCGGGCGACCTCAATCGCCGTCTCTTCGCCTAAACCGGCGGAGACACCCGCGTTCTTAAGGACAATGAAATGTTCATTCGCCACCCAACGAATATCCGGCCTTTGTTTGACAAGATCCGCTATGTCCTGATTTCTCAGCCTGCGGTCCATTTCGCGTTGAAATGGTGTCGGCTGTGCGTCATAGACGGCCTGCAACATCGGATCCGAGATACGCGCCTGTGCGCTCGCCGATCTGTCCAATGAGGGGTGTCTGGAGCGATGTAAGATAACGTCCGTGTTTGGATGATCTCTCGGACCAAAGATGCGCATGAAGGCGTCGTTCGCAGAGGTACGCTCGACTTTCATCAAACTCCGAACGTCATGGAATGCATCAGGGCGGATGCTGACCGGATCGAGACCGCGGGAGCTCAGTTCGGTGGCGAAGTCTAGTGCGGTGTGAGGATCGAGCCCGGCTTCCTGAGCCAAATCATTGAAATGAACAACACGCGCCGCCGCCAGCGGATCAATACCACTACGCGCAAACATGTCCCGCAACCACGGTTTGATCTCGCCGCCGACACGGTCGTATCCGGCGCGCAGCGCCGGCAGCACAACCCGCGACGTCGCCCACAGCCCGACACCAACGCCGGCCTCGACGCCCATGCCCATTCCAGCGGCGATCAGATCGCGTGTAATGGGGACGGACGTATCGGCGCCCATATGATCGCCGGCCAATGTCCGTAGGCGGCTGGCAACAAAATCCGTTGCGCCGCCCGCAAGCAGACTGGCGCCCAGAGCCGTCCAGCCGGTTCCGCCCGTGGCGACACCGGTGGCACCGACCAAAACCGCGAGACCGCCGTAATAAACAATGTCGTGAATGAGGTTCAATTCGTCGTGCGGGGACCAACCGGGACGATTGAGATAAAACGCGATTCCGTCCTCGCCCGCGGGCAGAAGAATAATATTGCCGTTCTCATCTCGCGCGGTGGTCGCCCGCGGATCGATCTTGCTCCACTTTTCGACAAAGATTTCGGCAGCACGCTCCGGCACACCGTTCGCGCCAAAGGTCATTTGTTGGCGAATGCGTCCGGCGATCCTGCGCGCGTACAGGAATGCGCTTCTTTCGTCTCCCAGAGACCCTTTCCCTTCAGGAAGATCGAGTTCATTGAATCGCTTCGTGAGCGCTTCGAGAACATAGTCCGGGGTCTCGAGCCCAAACTCGGCGAACCCGTACCCGGAATTCTCGTTGTACTCGATGCCGTTCCGAACCAGCTCGGCGAAAGATTGACCTGGTTGCGGATCTCCGAGAATCAACCAAGGTGTTTTCAACAGCTCGAGGCGTTCTCTTTTCTCTTTAGACGAACCAAAGAGATCCCAGGAAAATCCGGCGGCTACGAATCCGTCTTGTCCCCGACCCCGGGCGGGTTCGTCCTCAAGAAAGATATCCACCGGAGACAAATCAATACTGAGCAGATTCGTCGGTTGTTGATCGACGTTTTTCCACTTCTTGATGCGATAATAGATCGGTACACCGTTCGGATCAGCCAGCCCGGTTTCCAGATATTCGCCGCTTTGAAGAGGTGTACCCAGTAGGAGCCGTGCTGGATCATTGTCCGGCTGTCTGTACCAGGGTTGCGGAAGGCTTCGAACCCGGCCCGGTTCAGGCGTCCGTTCAAAGGGGATTGACGTACCCGCCGGAAAGACAGCATCGAGAGTAACTCTAACGTCATTCTCAGCGGGGTCCCCCGAACTCTGACCTTGCGGTTCTCCCGCATAGGCGGAGGGAAAAACGGCGTTCAGGGCCGCATTTGCTACCGGTTCCAACCCCGAAAGGGCTCTGGTGAAAACGCTACCCGGCCCGGCTTGCGGGGGTGCTGCGGGTACTATCGTAGACGGGAGACCTCGCGCTACGGCCGGATCAAACTGAGGGCCGATAATGCCCGACTGTTGGGTTATGTGCGGTGTATACCCCGCACCGAGAATACTGCTCCCTTGAATTCTTGGATCCCGGAATAGCCCTACTGTCGGGGGAGAAATCACCTGAGTTGTAAACGGATTGAGTGGCGAAGTCTGCGTCGGCGGCTGATTCCGCCACAACGGCGCAGGCGAAGGGCCGATCCATTGACCGTAAACTGGATAGCCTGCATTCGAGAGCGGATGCGGATCGGCCCTACTCGTCAAATGGCCGACCACCGGCGCGTACGGATGTGGTGTTCCTATCGCCTGTTGCAATGGGTTTTGGCGGAACTGAACGTCCATCGGCTCGCCGAGTGGTGCGGCCGGCAAGCGATAGCGGTTATGACCTTCGGGCAACGGTTCTACGCTCGGCTGCTCGGCGTCGTGAAGTTGAAGGGGCGTCATATGGGTGAGCGGGCCTTCCGATAGTGGTGGAGCGCTGTGACTTTTGTTTGGGGGCGGATTATGCAATGAGTCCGATACCGGCTCTGTCCGCGAAGGTATGCTCGGCGGGGTTTCACTGGATTCGTTTGCATAATTACCGTTTTTGACTTCAGCTCCACTATCTCGGGCAGACGATATGCCCAATCCTGCCTTATCCAAGGCCTCTTCGAGTTGTTGCTCAACGCTTTTGGAGGGCTCAGTAAAGATTCTCGAATCTTTTTCTGTGCGTTCCCGTCCGAACGCCTGATCGAGAATCTCGTCCAACCGCTTCTGCCAATCGATATAGGAATAATCGGAGGAAGTTTTCCACCCCCTCCGTGTGGTGATTTTCTTTTTCATAAGTAATTTCTCGACTCGTTGAGAGGTTTTCTTGGAGAGCGATCGCAAGGCCTCCAAGCGGAACCGTTGCGTGTTGGAGAGCAACACGCACGACACGCAAAACTTTTTTGTATGACGAATAGCGTCGAAAGACGGTGAGGAAGCGCGACCCGCTCTTTGCCCCAGGAAGGGCCAGGTCAATTGTAATCTCTACGCAAAAGCAAGAAAAAAGTAAGCGCACGACGATCGCAAAACAGCGAACGCATTGACCCTGGCTACCGGCAAACAGCCTGCCAAAATTGAAAGATCAGGAACAACGAAATGGAAGGCGGACGGCGATTCGTTTGAACAGAGACTCCCAGTTAGCGGTCTGCTAAGGCCAAAACTCGTCGATGTCTCAACACGAACTATAAACCTGCTTGTGACCCTCCTGATCTAATAGTTCGATTTCATCCGCCTCATGACGACCTTGAATCGTCAAGGCTCTTCGCGTACGAACGCTCCATGTAGTCGACCATCTTCACCATTACCCGTACGAAAGCATCCTTGTACTTGAAGCTCGCTACCTGCCAAAAAAGATGATCGCGCTCGGCGCGTTGGATGTCCGTCAAGGTCTTGCGCATGGCGGCCAAAAGATGTTCTTGCTCATGCAAAGGCAACCTATCGAATATGAAATACTGCAGAGCATGACCGGTGTCCCCCCGACCCATTTGGAACGCCCGGAACGATAGGAGACAAGGTTCGAGCTCCTTTGTGATCTCAGGCGCCACTTCGG
>JANQPV010000002.1 GCA_028285305.1 Alphaproteobacteria bacterium
CGTGCAGACCGTGATGTCCCATGGGGATGCCGCCCATCAACGAGCACTGTGTCTTTAGGCGCATCTGATTATCGTCCGTAGGCCACTAAACTGATATTCAATACGGAAACCTGAGAGAGGCAGCATGCGTCGGGAGAGTAAACGAGGAGCGTAGGAGCTGTATGGGACTTGGTTGGTGCAAGAATATTGTTTTGCTCGTTTTGTTATTATGGGTGGGCGGCTGCGCAACGGCCCCAGGAGATATCCTCAATGAGTTTTACCTTAGTGAGGATGACAACGGACAGTCGATAACTACTGGGGCACGTCAACGCGTTGTACTGAACCACAATCCAAATCTGGTGACCCGCCCCGGTCTGGTGACCCCGCAAAGAATTGTCTGTACAGAACCGAGTCCCGATGTCGCCGTTGCGGTCGCCAACTCGTATGGGGCCGCGATCAGTATTCTGCAATACGGCTCAGGTTCTTTGTCGCAAGAAACTGTCGAAGGCATCGCTCAGCTAGCAGAGCGAACGGCATCCATACAGCTCCTGCGTGAGCGCATGTTTCGGGCTTGCGAAGCCTACTCCAACGGAGCGATCACGGGCACAACCTACACCCTGTTGATGAATGACATCGGCCGTGAACTCGTTACCACCAATCTCGGTGAGAACGCGGCGGGCCGGTTTGGCCGGTCGCTGGCCGCATTGGGCGGAAAAGCCACGGCGAGTTCGGGTGCATCAATCGCCGGCTTCGCGTCCGCTATCGAAGACATTGGGGAAGCAAGTGCACAGTTGGGTGAGGCTGAGGCTGCCTTGTTGGAGGCGCAAAACAATTTGAATGCAGAACTGGAAAAACCTGAGGCCGACCGTGATCAGGACAAGCTGGACGAACTGCGGAATGAAGTTACAGAGGCAGAAAGGGATCTCAAAAACACGAAAGAGCTGCTTCGTGGAGAAATCAAAACTGCAACGGAAGCGGCTGGCGAATTCAGCACTGTCGAAGCCGCAGGCCAGATCTCAGCAACGGCCTCGGCTGAGGTAGCCAACGAGTTGGAGGAAATGCAAAAAAGCTTCCTCGATCAAGACCCGATCGCCTCCGTTATCGACGCCTGCATCGTCGAAATGGCGAATGTAAATGTTTCAAACAGCACCGATCAGCGAGTGCACGATGCGGTCGTCCGCGCCTTAGTGACAAGTGGCGAACCGCTCAGGCCCGAAGACGCTCGCGGGCTGGCCATTTCCACGCATCTCACCCGGGTTTCTGGACTCTATTCTTTTTGCGATGACAATCTTGCCCACATTCTTGGACTTGCTCAACGGAAAGATTTGGCGCTGAAGGGGTACGCCCTGGAAACCGAGCGCGCCAGAGTCGAAGTGCAACACTCCCAAGCTCAAACGCAACTCCTTAAAAGCTATACTGGGCTCATGACAAAATGTGAGGCGTTATCCGGCGATGAACGCTCGGGTTGTGTCACCGCTGCCGATGCCCTACGCACGGCCGAGTCCGATGTCATCGATGAAAGCTTCACGGAGTTCGCGGCGGACGTTCCTACCCCATCGCCCGCGGCCATCTTGCCAACCACCGCCTACAACAGGGCGTCAGACGCCAGCCAGCAGCTGGACAGCGCCCGCAATCGTTTGTCTACGCTTCAAATCACTTTGCCCAACAATGTCCAAGATCCATCTAATGAACAAAGAAGTCTACTCAAATCTGGACACAAACTGATTCAAGAACGTGGGAGGACCCTCTCCAGTGGAACTCAAATTGCGACGCGTTCAGCGGCACTTCTGAACGCCAAAAAGCGCTCAGAGATTGAATCCCTTGAAAGCCGGTACGCACAGTTGCGTAAGAACCTACAGACCGTGGCCGATTCTACTTCACGCGCCGATCTCCGTTTTCAACTTAGAATGCAGCACAGCGAAGCCCGTCGCAGCAAGCGCAAGTACGAAAAACTGGCTTCTGACCTGTCTCTCATGACCGCGGAAACAGAAAACCTCCTGACAAGGATTGACGGCTGGGGCAAAGCGGTCGATCAGGCCTTTGATCGCACAGACCAAGCATCTTAGTGAAAGAAACTCAGAACAAGGCGTTGGAGGACCGTTAAATGCCAAAGAACGAAGACGGAAACGAAAAGAAGAAAAAGGACAAGGCAGACGAATCCAAAGGCCCGGCAAATGATCTTCTGACGATCTATTTTGACCTGAACGAGGGGTTTGAGTTTGACGACGATACGCCCAAATTACGGACTGAACGCTGGTTTGAATCAGATGACTGGCGAGAGACACCCTTAACTTTAGGACGACGGAGGCGAAGGCGAAAGAAAAAGGAAGATTGGGGGTCAGACAACGATGATTGGGGAGCAGATGATCCAAACTGGGGCGCTGACTCAAGAGCCGGCAGAACTGGTCGGCCCCGGCGCAGGACCAGGCTCGTCCCAATTAGAAGTGGTTTGGGACTTCCAGACGGTTATCGGGGCGGACAAACGGTGAGCATGGGCTGGCACCCTGATCTTCCGGACTATCGCGACCGGGTTTTGCCTCCGTTCGTCAGCAGAAAGCAGCGACCCGGCGGCGATTCAATTCGCGACGAACGCGACGACAATCTGATGAGGGTTCTTAAGGAAAAACTGTCCCCTTTGGTCACGAACGCTGCCCTTCCGGACGCTCATCTGAACATAGATTACTGTTCCGCGATTGAGGATCAAGGCTCACTCGGCTCTTGCACCGCCCAGGCGGTGGTTGGTCTGATGGAATACATGATGAGCCGAGGTCGCGGCAACTATATCGATGGTTCGCGCCTGTTTCTCTATAAGGTCACAAGGAATCTGCATGGATGGACAGGTGACACCGGGGCGTACATTCGAACCGCAATGAAGGCTGCTGTGACGTTCGGTATTCCACCCGAAGAGCACTGGCCATACGTCATTGAGAGGTTCGAGGACGAACCGAGCGCGTTCCTTTATTCTTACGCGTCGAATTATCAAGCGCTGAACTACGCTCGGATCGATACGCCTGACGCTTCACAACAAGAGGTCGTGGACCGGATTCTCCGAACGCTTGCCAGCGGCTTTTGCCTGGCGTTTGGGTTCACGGTATTCGATTCTATCACGTACGACCCGGACATCCCCTTTCCGGACCCTGTCTACGACTCTGTGAGCGGAGGTCATGCCGTCGTTGCAGTCGGCTATGATCTTAAGCACGATATCGACGGCGTTATTGTTCCATCACTGATCATTCGAAACTCTTGGGGAGTTGAGTGGGGCATTGCAGGTTATGGTTACCTACCCCTTGCCTACGTAGAGCATCGTCTGGCTGAAGATTTTTGGACAGTCTACGATTGGGAGTGGATCCGAGACGGGGACTTTTCTTAGGGCCCGGAAACAGCCTATCAGATTGGATCTCAAACCAACGCGGCCAGACACGATGGATCGAAAACCGGAGCCATTCCAAAATGTCAAGGTATGCTCTTGAGATGAATAAAAGCGGCAAAGACAAGAGAGTGATATCAGTTCATAAGAGCCTTGGCGCCTTCCTTCTCTGCTTGCTCTTAACCGCCTGCGACCCGCTCTCACATTCAGACGAGATCACATTTCACACCAACGACGTCTACCGGTCGTCCGGCTTTCCCTTTTCCGAAGCGGTGGAGGCGGACGGGTGGATTTTCCTATCCGGAGCTCTGGGCACTTTGCCTGGCACGACCGATCTGGCGCCGGGAGGAATCAAGGGCGAGGCCCGCCAAGTGATGGAGAACATTAAGTCGACCTTGGCCGCCTACGGCCTTGGCATGGAGCGGATTGTTAAGTGTACCGTCATGATCGACGACATGGCGGACTGGCCCACGTTCAATGAGATCTATAAGGATTTTTTTGAAGATGACTTTCCGGCGAGGAGCGCGTTCGGAGCGGACGGCCTGGCACTCGGCGCCGCGGTTGAAGTGGAATGCATCGCGCGGCGGTGAGTCCTCCAAATCGCTTTGCTTGTATCTTCTGATGGAATCTTGCTGCGCCGACGAGAACGTCAACATCATCCATATCCTTTTCGTAACTTTTGTACCATGTTGGCTGGGAGGCGCGGATTGTTAGATCCGTCCACATAAACTCATGACATTGGCTACACCAAAAGGTATTGTCGAAGGCAAATATTCAATTTTCGTTATGGGGAGGTGGTGCATGCCGACGGGATGGATTAGAGCCTATGATGAAGAAGACAAGCACGTTAAGTCCGACGTTCCGTTTTTCGAACGATCGGAAAGGGGTAAATTCCGGCAGAGCTTTTCTACTCCCGTTCACAACTCCTCGTCTGCCTCTAGTCCCATATTGGCTACTCTGAAATGGGGAGCTGTTGTTGAGCTTCCCAATGGACTGGCGAGTTCCAGTTGGACGAGAATCATTCACAAGAACAAGCCGGGCTTCGTCAAATCTAAACACTTGGTGGAGGTTGCTTTTGTTGCCCGCAAGTCCGGCACAGCAGCTAAGAATTTCTCCACGAAAATGGAGTATGACCGCTTTGACGTCAGTACTCAGACATCTGAACCTTCGGATCGGGAAGTCATTTGGGGTGATCTCGTCCAGGTTCTCAAATGGGGCAGCACAAAATGCGATGTCCGGGTTAGAGGCACCCGCGGGCAAATGAAGCGCGACGACATTGCGACTGAGGGGCTGCTCGATGTGTATTTCATCGATGTCGGCCAGGGCGACGGCATTCTTGTACGAACGCCAGACTCAAAGCACATGTTGATCGATGGCGGGTTAGCAAGAATAGATCAGCAGACCGGCAAAAATGCAGCCGACCTTGTAGATTGGAAATTCTTTATCGACTACGGGGATCATCGGGTGCGGCTGGACAGTTTGATGGCGTCTCATTCTGATGCGGATCACTTCGGAGGCTTGCACGATCTCCTGCGCGATACGAAACTCGCTGATCGGGAGCTGGACTGTGTGGGTGTCGATGTCGAAACCTTTCATCATCCCGGTCTGTCCCGCCGGATCAAATCTTTGGACTCCGAGGGACTTGGAAAAAAGAACGCTAACGGAAACTTTGTTCAGCTTCTCGATGATCGGAGTGACGCAGAGACGGCCGTAACGAGTTCGAGCAAAAAACTATCTCCACCTTGGATATGGTTTGTTCGTGACGTTTTGGGCAATTCCAAAAAAACGAAGGTCAAGCGTGTGATGGTCTCTCGCGAACATCTACAAACGGGCAAGCCGCTCCCGACATTGTGGAAGCCCGACAAGAGTTGTTCCGTCGAAGTTCTTGCACCCGTTAGCTTTTTGGATGATGGGACGACCGCGTTGCCCGATTTGGGAAGTAAAGGAAAAAACACAAATGGACATAGCATCTGTCTGCGGCTCAAATACAAAAGGGCACGGATACTGCTTACCGGAGATCTCAATTCCAAAAGCATGAACTGGCTAGAAGCCTGTTATGGAGACCGCATCTCTTTGTTCAAATGTGACGTCGCCAAAGCATGCCATCATGGAAGCCACGATGTATCGTACCGCTTTCTTGAAGCAATCAATGCGGCGGCAACCGTCATATGTTCGGGCGACGCAGAGGGGCACGCCCATCCGCGTCCTGAAATCGTCGCTGCCAGCGCATGTACGGGACACAAAGATGTTGACCGTGCGAAAGATCGATTGCTTACCCCTTTGATCTATATGACTGAGATTCAAAGATCGGTGACCATCGGCGCAATCAATCGGATCGACTTAAAAAATGTAACGGGCGCAGCAGACAATACAGACCAGGTGGTGCTCGGACGGCCCATTGATGAGATCAACGATAAGGGATTCTTGACGCCAAGCGCTCGAAAAAGTCTGCGCGGCAAATCTAAGGCACAACAAAAGAAAATCATAAAAGACACTGTGGCCCAAGAAAAACCCAATTTGAAAGCGATGGAAACGGCCACCCAACGCGGCACAATTCGCGCCGACTTTAACCTTACTGTCCCGCTTGGTCCCGTCGAGGAGCAGAATGAAACGAAGCGAGGATGGCGCACGCGACTAATGCAAAAGACCCATTACGGCATGGTTACGGTGCGTACAGATGGAAAGACGATTATGTGTGCAACCCTCGAAGAAACGGGAGATGAGTGGACTATCCACACCTTCCCCGCTCGATTCACAGCGGACTGAATGCGGCGCTCACCGACTCCTCCGATCTCAGGATCATGACTTCGCCAGCGTAATCTCTTCGGTGTTGATCCCCGGGGCCAATTCTTTCCATGCGCTGTAGTAAAGGTCTGTGTCTCCCTTTTTTGCCGTTGCTTCTATCAGTGCATCACCGGGCGCGATCGCTGAAATGGCGAAGCTCTTTGTTTCTTTCCGTGCAACGACTTTCTCATTGACAGAGATGATCACTTCGTTGTCGAACTCACCGTTTATCGTGACATTAACAAGCGCCGGTTCGATGGCCGCTTTCGCCTGTTCTGCAGCTTTCTCCATCTTCTTCGTTGTTTCTCGTACTTGTTCAATAATGCTCGTGACTTGTTTTTCTGTTTCTGCGCGGCCTTCCTTAGCGAGGGTCTCCACTTCGGCCATTGAGGAAATGAACTCTTCCTTCCATTCCAAAATGTCCTTGTTTGTGATGTCCGCTAAATTGTCGCAAAAAGTGCTTGCAAGCTTCAAAAAGCGTTCCCTTGTCTTCGGATTTTCTAATTCCTCCTGACTCTGACTCTTTAGTTCCTCGTTCAAGAAAGCAAACTGAAACTTTGTCCATAGATCACGTATGGCAATGATGGTCGTTACAGATCTGAAATAGCTCGATGCACTGTCGCGCACACGTTGGAACATGGCCAAAGCGCCCAAAAGTCCGAAGGCAATCATCGACGAAACAAACAAGATCTGATCCAACTCAAGATCTTTTCCAAGATTGTCCACAAGGTTTGCGGCGGTGCCAAAAGTTGCAAGCGAGACAGCGATCGGAGCGATCCATGCCATCAGAGTTCGTAGTCGAACCGCCTCGCTTCGATCGCGAAGGCCGTTATAGTAATTGAAGTGTTTTTCTTTGTAAGACTCCAGGTCGCTATATAGTTTGCTGACGAACTGACTGAACTCCAGCTTATTGTAATCATCCGGTACGATTTTAATTGACTCGAATGTATTTCCGCGGGTGGTTTCGGACATGGTGAACTCCTGTTTTTTGGAGCGCGCAATCTGGTTGCCCTCAGAACTTATTGCTCCACAACAACTTTATAGTGCATTTTTTATATATGCAATCTTTGAGGGGGGGGTATTGCGTGCGTATCACCCGAATAGCGTTTCGATTTCGACGGAATACGATTTGGAAAAATTCGTATGCTGCGTTTGATGTGCATTCACTGGGATGTTCATGAAGGAAAGTTAATGCGGCATTGGGGGGTCTCGCCTTCGAAATCCGGCTTTGTTCGGAAAGATGGCGCGCTGCTCGACTTTACATGTCGGAGCCACTTTCATACCGGTGGGCACCATGCCCGACGCCGGGTCTTATCCCTTGGCGCCACGGAACGCACCGCGGCGATGAGTGCGCGGCTTGCCTTTGGACTGGAGCCGCTCTACTCTCCTCCCTGATCAACATTGGAGGATGTATGCCTCACTTTAAAAAGCCCATCGTTCGTTAAGGTAAGTCGCCCGGCTTACCGAACCAGACAGCGATGTGACCGCGTCGAGCGGTCGTTTGATGTTGCGCGTTGATGATTTCCACACACCAGAAGCGAGCTAGGAAGTACGGGGCGCGATCTCGCTTCACTCGTCTTTGAGCAGAATACTCTAATTGGACAGAACAATGGACATTCAAAAATACTTTGCCATTGGCCATAGCCGGCACGTCATCTATAATCCTTTGAGCGACGCCAAGCTCGACGAAATCGTTGAGCTCTGCGACTTACCGGTTGACGCGGAGATTCTTGATATTGCATGCGGGAATGGCGAATTTCTCCGCCGGGTCTGCGCGCGTTGGTCCGCAACCGGACAAGGCATCGACTTGTCTCCCCACTTTGTGAAGTTGGCACGACAGCGGATCCGCGAACGGGGCCTTGGTTCGGACATTGCAATCCATGAAGGTGATGGTGCAATCTTTGAAGCCGAGTCCCGTGCATTCGACTTGGTTTCCTGCCTCGGCGCCTCTTGGATTTGGAATGGATACAAGGGGTCCCTCACCGCTTTGTCCGCATGGGTCAAACCGGGCGGTCTTCTTCTAGTTGGCGAGCCCTATTTCAAAAAACCTCCCGAGCCGGATTATTTGGCGGTAATGGGCATGGAACCCAACGCGTTCGGCAGTCACACGAGCAACATTCAAGCTGGCCGAGACCAAGGCTTGGTCTATCTGCACTCGGTCGGCGCCAGCCTTGATGACTGGGACCGCTACGAAGGCTACCAATCTCTCGCTATCGAACGCTATGCCCAGGCCCATCCGGATGACCCAGATACGCCTGCGATGCTGAAGTTGTTGAGGCGTTTACAAGACGCCTACCTGACGTGGGGCCGCGATACCCTTGGCTGGGCCGTCTACATGTTTATGAAAGCTGGCTGAGTTTCACACAAATGTCATCTTGATATCTCGCCCAAGGAGTGCTACCACCCGCCCCTCGACAAGACGCCGCTTGCGGCTAGGCCCTCGAAACCTCTCGGAATTCGTGAGGGCAGACTTGGTTGGGTTCCTAACCAGCTTCACCGAGTCGTGGTGGCAGGCGTCTTAATGAATCGGAATTGGCGCGGGGTGGAGCAGCCCGGTAGCTCGTCAGGCTCATAACCTGAAGGTCGTAGGTTCAAATCCTACCCCCGCAACCAACTTTTCCTGCTGATTGGGCAGGTATATTTGGCTATCTACCCCCGCAACCAACTTCCCCTGCGAAGATAGGGCCAGTAAATCAGTTTCCCGACCTTTTGCATTTGGCGAGTCATTCCAAGAGTTTCCTTGAATTTCTGACCAGACCGCTTCGGTTGCAGTCAGTTTGAGGTGTGTTTTTCGAACTGGAACGGGAGACAGGAATGGCGAACAAACGGTTAACTCCCGAAACACATTATCCCCTAGACGGCGGTGCGCAAGATGACGGAGCCTTGCCTACCCTTCCCGAAAACTCTTGCGGAAGGAACTGGTGATAGGATCGGTCAAGTAACTCAAAAATGTCCGGTGTCCAGTGACGATCAAGACATCCGCAGGCATACCCGCTTTTAGCTCTAGGTCCATCCGTGTACGCTCTGCAATCGATCTCAGGACGGCCCCGTCGATCCGGACGACCGCTTTGTAGTAAGGCCCCAACCCATCGCCATCGTCCATCGAATCCGCGGAGACTGATTTCACCTGCCCAGAGATAATCGGGAGGTTGCGTTGTTCGAATGCCGTGAGCGTGACTTGCGCCCCTAAACCTTCGTGCACGATGTCAATATCGATTGGAGAAACACGGGCATTGATCACCAGGTCATCATGAGCCGGTACAATATCTAAGACTGGGTCTCCCGCTTTGACCACGCCGCCCAAGGTCTTAAAGCGAGAGTTCACAATTGTTCCCGACACCGGCGCAACAATGACAGTGCGATCAAGCACGTCCTGACTGGCGCCCGACTGTTCGCGGATCCTTGCAATTTCGGCCATCGTCTCATTCACTTGACGCGCGATTTCTGCCCGGTGTTCGACTTTGGCCGTTGTGATTTGAAGCTTGATTTCCTCGATGCTTTTCTGTGCACGCCCTATCGCGGCAACATTGGCGGCTCGTTCGCCCGCCAACTCCGCATGTTCGCGCTTAAGCGTCATAACCCGGGGTTTGGTGCCCACGCCCTTCCTCAATAGTCCTTCCGCCGTCTTCAGTTGCTCGCCGATGAGGGAGAGTTCTTCCGCCTGCATGGCGACTTGTTCTGTCAGTCCCGCAATCTCTTCCTTCAGTTGTGCAATCTGTTGACGCTGTATCTCCTCCCGGCTCAACATGGCTTCCCGGTTTGTGTTAAAGAGCCAAAGCTGAATCCGGATCAGCTCCTGCACATCAGGATCGATGAATGCCTTATGACTCCATGGGGGGAATATGATCTCGTCCGCTTCCAAAAGTTCCGCTCGCAAGCGGGCCAACGTGGCTTCTTGAGTTCGGAGTTGATCTTCCTGCACGGCGAGAGAGGCTTTCGCTTGGGTTGGCGCCAGTATGAGGAGCGGATCACCCTCACGGACCTTGTGGCCATCCCGGACCAGAATCTTTTCGACAATCCCGCCTTCCAAGTGTTGGACCGTCTTTTTGGATCCTTCCGGCCCCACAATTCCGCTCGCGATCGCACCGCCCGCGATGGGAACGAAGCCGGCCCACAGACCCAAACCGGCCAAGAAGAAGAAGGCCATGATCGAGACCACGATCAGAGGTCCCTTCAATCTCATCAGTAGGCTATCTTGTGCGGGAGGTTGGCCCGTTTCAGTTCCAAGCTGGAGCAGCGCGTTGTGTTCGTTCATCTGGGTCACCTAAGCCGATGCTTTGTTCGTTGACGCTCCACTTACGGCTGGAATCGCCGCCGTATTCATCTTGCGGAGGATCTCATCGCGCGGCCCAAAACCCTGCATGAAGCCATTTCTCAAGACCAAGACTTTGGTCGCATGGAGCAACATTTTCGGTTGATGTACGGATATGACGACAGTGGTTCCGCTGCTTTTTAGATGTTCTATCGCTGCAAGCAAAGCGTCTTCACCGTCGTGATCGAGATTTGCGTTGGGTTCATCGAGCACGACGATCTTGGGCTCGCCATAAATGGCGCGCGCCAAGCCCACACGTTGGCGTTGTCCAGCGGACAGGCCAAGTCCACCAGGACCGATTTTTGTGTCGTAGCCGCCGGGCAGCCCTAGGATCATGTCGTGTACATTTGCATATCCGGCAGCCTCCACGACTTTGTCCGCATCCGGCTGACCCATGCGGGCAATATTCTGGGCGATTGTCCCTGAGAACAATTCGACGTCTTGCGGCAAATACCCGATGAATGGACCTAAGCGATCAGACGTCCAATGAGATATGTCGGCCTTATCGATGCGTACACTGCCTTTTGTCGCTCGGTGGACGCCAACCAGCAGACGGCAGAGTGTGGTCTTGCCGGACGCAGACGGACCAATGAGGCCCATTACATCTCCCGGCTCAAGCCCGAACGTGACGGCCTTCAAGACTGGGGGTTTGCCGAGATCGGGTGCAAAGGAGACGGCTTCCATTGAAACATGTCCGACCGGCGCGGGTAACTGCATGGGCTCATTCTTATCCTCACACTCCGCCTCCCAAAACTCCTGCAGACGCTTGAACGACCCGCGGGCGCCGACGAATGCTTTCCAAGTACCCAAAGCCTGTTCTATCGGCGCCAGCGCGCGGCCCATTAAAATGGATCCCGCAATCATCGATCCCGCACTGAGTTTGCCCTGCAATACCAGGAGAGCGCCGAACCCAAGCACGGCCATCTGAGCGGTAAGCCGCACGAACTTGGATATCCCGCTAATGAGACCGCCGTTTTCCGTCGCCAGACCAAAGTTCCTGCCGACATTTTGCTCAACGCGGCGCCAAGACCCGTAGAGATTGGGCACCATTCCCATGGCGCGGACGACTTCGAAGTTGCGCGCATATCCATCCATCAGGTTGAAGCTTGCCGTTTGAGCGCTGTTGGCTTTTTGGAGGGGCTCGCGTGTGATCTTTTCGTTGACCAGACTCAGAATGAGCAAGAGGCACCCAGCCACCACGGCCACGACACCGAGCCACCAATGAAGCATCCAGATGATAAGTAGGAAAAAGGGAGCCCACGGCGCATCGAAGAAAGGAAGAATACTTTGTCCCCCAATGAACGACTGCACTTGACGTAGATCGCGCAGAGGTCCAGCACCGCGGTAGCCCGCCGCCTCTTCCTGGTCGAGGCTCGCCATAAACAATTGGGGGCTGAGCTGGTCGCCCAACCAATGAGACAATCTCGAGAGGACCCAAAGACGCATGGCATCAAAGACGGCGAGACCCGCAAGTGCAAATCCGACAATAATTGTGAGGTAGAGGAGCGTTTCCGTGTGCCCTGTGGTCAACACCCGGTCATAGACTTGCAACATATAGATAGGCGACGCCAAGAGCAGCACATTCACACCGCAGCTGATGGCGAGGACAATGAGAAATACACGTAAAGTAGGGGAGCGGAGCTCTTTCAAAACTCCCCTCCCCGCTTGCGGATGGATATCTTGGTCACGGCATTGGGGGCAAAAGGTCTAGAGTGCGGTTGCTCCTGGCCTTATGCCGCCAGATTGAAGTCGTCATCATGCAGTGAACTGATGGTCACGCCTTGCAGAATGAGCTTATCTCCATTGCCGAAATCGATGGTCGTGTCACCACTCACTTCCGTAGCCAATGCGGTCACCGAAGAGAGCGTCGTGAGCGTATCGAAATCCGTGAGATTGATGAGATCATCGGTTCCCGATCCTGCTGTAAAGTCGGTGATGGTGTTTTCCCCATTGCCGATGCCGAACACAAACTTGTCATCGCCGGTATCACCGGTCCAAGTATCGTTGCCAGCGGTCCCGACAAACACGTTATCGCCCGTTGTGCCCGTTTCTGTTTCTGCCGCTGACGTGCCCTTTAGCCAACTGTCCGCCATCAGGTGAGGACGGTCCCATTCAGACCCATCCGCAAACTGAATCTTCTCCAGGCCAACACCGAAAGTTGAGGAAATTTGCTGGTCATCGACCTCAATCTGATCGCTCGTGCCATCGACATCGATCAAGACATCATTGCCGCTCTTGGAAAAGGTCAGGTCCGCCGCATCGAGGTCCGTGAAGACCAGCGTATCCGTCTGAGTCGAAGAGAGCGCTCCGTCGTCAATGACATCACTTCCGTCGCCGGAGCGATAAATGAATGTGTCATTGCCGTTGTTGCTCACCAGCGTATCGTCGCCGAGATCGCCAAAGAAGGTATCGTCCGTCGAGTCGGTCAACGTGAGCGTGTCGTTACCGGTGGTTCCTCGTACCCAGGCATTGTCGAAGATATCCGTTCGGTCCCACTCTGTGCCGTCGGAGAACTCGATCTTCTCGAGCCCGACATAGAAGGTGGTGGATGCGAATTGCTGATCTACCTCGATTGTGTGTCCTGTGGCATTCACGGTCAGGATGAAGTCGTCCGCCGTTCCGGAAACCCGAGACGCCGTTACATCGCCGGGCGTGAGATCGCCCAGATAGAGCGTATCGACTTGAGACGTGGACAGATTGTTCTCATCGATTAGATCGTTGCCATCACCTGAATAGTAGACGAACGTGTCGTTGCCGCCGGAGCTGTTGATCGTGTCATCGCCCAGATCGCCGTCGAAGACATCGTCGCCGCCGGTTCCATTGAGCGTGTCGTTGCCCGTTGTCCCGGCGACGGTGACCGTCGGTCCGGATCCCGATCCGCCGCCGGTCAAAGCATTGGAGATATCGGCCGCATCCCAGATCGTGCCATCATCGAAATGAAACTCCTCGATCTTGTGGTAATCATCCTTGAAGTAATCTTCGACAGTGAGTTGGTCGGACGTCCCGTTCATATCGATGACAAGATCATCGCCCGTCTGTGTGACGGTGATGTTGGAGGTTGTAATGCCTGCCCCAAAGTCGACCTTGTCCGGATCATCCCAAGTGATGACCTCGACAAAATCGAAAATCACATCTTGGCCATCGCCTAGATTGAAGATGTAAGTATCGCCGTCGCCGCGCCCCTCGAGCCGGTCATTGCCCGCTCCACCCGCCAAGGTTTCTTTCCAACTAAAGCCGTAGATCGTGTCATCGCCGCTTGTGGCCTGATTGGCCATTACATCGGCCGTCCACGCATCGGCAAGCACGACCGTGCTATCGGAGAAATGGAACTCCTCGACCTTTTGATAGTCACCGTTGGAGCCTGAGCCTGTGCGCTTGTAATGATCCTTTACGGTGATCTGATCGCTGGTCCCACTGATCGACAAGATCAAATCATCGCTCCCGCCGGTGGTGGTGGCGATGATGTCCGTGGACGCGATGCCCGTACCGAACTCCACTTTGTCCGTGTCATCCCAAGAGATGTTGACGACGTCCTCTTCGATCGTGTCTTGACCGTCACCAAGACCAAATTGATAGGTGTCACTGTCGCCCTGGCCTCGGAGCGTATCGTTTCCGGCGCCGCCCGCCAACGTATCGGTAAAGTTTGTGCCCAGAATTGTGTCATCGCCAGACGTGGCTTGGGCATCGATGACCGCTTGGCGCCAGTGATTGCCGTCCAGGATCGTGCCATCGTCGAAATGGAACTCTTCAATGAAGTTGACATTGCTGCCCACGCTCGCCCGGTCGAGTTGACCTTTGACGATCACTTGGTCGCTTGTACCAGATATGGACAGGATAAGATCGGACGATGTGGCGTCCGTGGTGGCGATGATATCGTTTGTTGCGATGCCGGCGCCGAACACGACCTTATCGACATCTGCGTACAGAATGTTGTCGAGACTGTCCTCGATCGTATCGACCCCATCGCCCAGATTGAAGAGATAGGTATCGCTGTCGTTTCCGCCCTTGAGCGTATCGTTGCCAGCACCGCCACCGATTGTATCCTGAACATGAAAGCCGTAGATGGTGTCGTTGCCGGAGGTGGAGGCTTGGGCAAGCATCGTGTCGATAATGTCCTGCCAGCCCCAGATGGTTCCGTCATCGAACTCGAAGCTTTCGATCCGGTCAGTCCAGTGGAAGCCGAAAGCGCCGGACTGTATGGCCTCGAATTGATCCTCGATGGTGAGAGTCGCGGCATCGCCAACAAGCGAGATCTGTAAATCGTCGGAAAACTCCGTGCGGGTCAGCACTACGTCGGAGGCGTCCACGCCCGGGCCAAACAGGACCTTGTCCGGCGCGCCGATGGTGGAGAAGCCGGGGATCTCAAGGATTTCGATGTCGTCGTGAACGATATCATTTCCATACCCCGTATCGAAGATATAGGTGTCGCCCTCATTGCCGCCTTCTAGCCGGTCATTGCCGAGGCCGCCGTCTATCGTGTCGGTGTAGTAGAAGCCGTAGATCGTGTCGTCGCCGTCGGTCTTGGCCTGCTCGACAATGATTTCCATAACTTTTTCAACGCCATAGCCATACCCATCACCGAAGATGAACCCTTCCACCTGCTCAAAGAAATGAACGTTAAAGGGGCCCGTCTCCGTTGCCTTGAATTCATCGACGATGGTGAGGGTATCGGTTGAGCCGTCGAACTGGATTTCCAGATCGTCGGAATTGCCGTTCCGGACGAAGGTCACGTCTTCATCGGTGATGCCATTGCCGAAGCGGATAAAGTCATGGCTGGCAATCAGCAAATTGTCCGATTGCTCTTCAATTGTGTCCTGGCCTGAGCCTTGTTCGAATATGTAGACATCGGCGCCGTTGCCGCCGCGCAATGTGTCATTGCCTAGACCGCCATTCAGATAATCCGTGTGGTCGGTTCCTTCAATCGTATCGTCCGTCGGCAACGGATTGGAGAGAGACTGCGCAACTTCCGTCCGCGTCCAGACCGACCCGTCCGCGAAGATGATCTCGTTGATGCCGGTGTTGGACAAAGAGACTTCGTCGTAGATAGACTGAGGGGCAATATCGTGGAATTGCTCCTTCACACGTATGGTGTCACTGGCCCCGTTGAGAGAGATCAAGAGATCCTTGTCGTCGCGAGTGAAGGTGAGATCGTCCGCATTGTGATGGGCAAAGCGAATGAAATCGAAGTCCGTATCGCCGCTCCCTTGATCGTCAATAATGTCAGTGCCCCAAGAACTCCCGAAGATGTAAGAGTCGGGTCCCAGTCCGCCCAGCGCCGTGTCATTGCCGGTGGTCATATAGAAAAGATCTTGGTCAATGGTGCCGTTGCGCACGCCTGCTGACCCTGTGTTGATGGACGAGGCCGGAATGCCCAGCGCCTCGGCGGCGGAGGTCAAGTCGGTCGCAACCCCCACATTCTCAAACGCGGCCACAATGTTGCTGAAGAGGAAAGCCGCCGGATTGATGAGGCGGGTCTCTCCTTTGAAGTAGTCGTTCGTCATCACGGTGATGACGGGCGCCCAATCTTCGAGCCAGGCTTCGGCCCCCGCTTGATCCGATGGCGCGGCGTTAAAGATCGCCTCGAACATCGGAACCAATTGATCGTTGGTGGTGGGAGAGAACGCATCCACGTCCGTGTTGAACTCAATGCCCGCAAAGTAGTTCGAGAGCGGACCTTGCATGGCAAGTCTCAAGGCAAGGAGATCGATCAAGCGCCCCGTGTCTTGCAAGAGATCGCCGAGGGAACCGATGGCGTCGACGCTGAGATCGGCGGCATCTTCGAGGGGAATGTTCTCGCCATAATAGCGCTCAATGAAATCGACTTCCGAACCGGGCAACGTCTCCCAATTATGATCGGGATCGGTCGGGGACTGCGCAAGGACCTCCGCGAAGGTGGGTTGTGCGATCACCTGGCCTTGGCCGTCGAGCACATCATTGCCGGAGGCCAGCTTCCAAAACGTGTTGCCGCCTTCGGTGACTTCAACTGCAAAGTCGATCAGCTCCAGCGTGCCGTTTGTGCGGTCCGTGAGCATCGGTGTGTCAGGGTTTGTGCCGTAGCCGGCGGGAGCCGGAATCACGTCCGTCCATGCTTCAAGAATGGGCTTGGCCGCGTCCCGCAGTTGGCCCATGTCAACAACGTTGAGGTTGGGAAGATGCGTATCGATCGCCGATGCCAGGTTGCCGGTCGTATCGATGCTGAGCGCCACGTGCAAATCGACGAGCGTACCGCGCCCTTTCAGATCAGGGCGCGTGCCCACCTTGACGGGGTCGATGGTGGTGTCGCCCGCATATTCCGTGTCGTAATTGTCAATGCGGAAGATGATGTCGCCGACCGTGCCGGTGGTTTGATCGGTTCGGGTGAAAGTGCCTGTGGAGTCGACGATATTGAGCGCATTGGAGCTGCCGTCGGGCGTGGAGGTCAGGCTGATGGATTCGATGCCGGATGTCGCCAGATCTTGCAGTTCGCCGGCGTCGGCTAAACCATCCTGATCCAGGTCCCGCCAGATGAGCAAATCATCAAAGTCGGTATCCGAGGCATCCACTTTGCCGTCGCTGTTCGTGTCGTAGGCGGCCAGTTCCGTGAAGCCGGAGACGCCGTTGCCGGAGGAATCCACCCCGCCGAAGAGTTCGGAGACATCGTCGATTTCACCGTTGCCGTTTGTGTCGACAGCCAACAATCCATCGTCGGGTCCAACCCAGCCCGTATGCTCCTTGAACTGATCGCCGTCGGTGTCGAACAGGGGCGCCACTGACGAACGGGCCGTGAGCTCCAGTCCGTCGCCGTCGAGATCGAGAACGAGCGGATCGACCCCTTCGACCCCAGCGACCAGCTTAAGGTCCTTAATGACCAGCTTCATGAACTCAAGCGCCGCCTGGTTGCCCGTGTTCACGCCGATGGGGGTTTCAAGGATCCGATAGGCCTGGATTTCGTTGATCGAGACGCGGATGCCTGTGGTGAGATCTTCATTGGCCGCGAACGGATCGTTTTCGCCGTTGGCGTAATACATCCGCGATGTTGAGATGTCGCCCCCGTCCCAGCCGTTCTCCAGTGGGGAGACACCAACCACCATCTCGCCCTTAGTGTTGAAACCGATCTTGGCGATACCGCCCAAACTATAGGCAAAGCCGCTCTCAGAATTGGAAAACGTCGTCGCGCCGTTTATTTTGTACCCGTAGTAATTCATTAGGTCCTCGCCGGACGCATCGGTGACCAGGGTATTCGCGGCGAATTTTACGGTGTCTTCGCCGGTGCCGAGGGTGATCTCCGTGCCTTGACCAGCGCGTTCGATGTAGTCATTGTCGGCGCCACCAAAAATCTTGGCATTTAGGCCTTGGGATTCAATGTAGTCATCTCCTGCGCCGCCGTCGATTACATGATCGAGGCCCGCTAGATCAACTAGGGTGTCTGCGTAGGCCGAACCTTTGATCTCGGTTCCGAAGTTCTTTAGATCGATGCCGCCCGTACTCGAAACCGTTTGAATGTATCCTTCGCCATTTTCGTCGATGTAAACCGTTAGCCCCTCACTCAAGGATGAGGCATTTATGATGTCCTTCTTTTCTGCGCTAGCAGAACTTTCGCCCTTGTAGCCGTTTATAGTAAGATTAAACGTTTCGGGTATTATAGTGTCTACAATGATCTCGTCGTTAAAGCGACTACCCGTGAGGACTTCAACCGACTTCAGTATATCCGTCTGAGAACCAATCCCGCGATCCACCTCAATACGAAGCCCTTCCGCCAATGGGATATCAGGAACTATTCTGATAGTAATTGGGTTTCCTTCTTCATCGTAGTCAACTGTATCATCACCATCTCCACCTTCAATGGTGTGCGAAAGAGGTGAAGTGTCGATGGAAAAAACGTCATCAAGATCGGACCCAACGATTCTCTCTATTGATCCAGCCGAGAGTTCCGCTGTCGGGTCGCCCTTTTCGAAGAAGCTCTGTCGAGCGTCTCCCGGATTAGAAGGATCAAAGTCTATGCGCGCTTCAACAGCACTGTTTCGGGAGGAAAAATCTAAACTATCAAATCCGTCTCCACCGTACACAAATCCCGATATCGGATCCTGAGAATCTGCGACCTGAAACGAGTCGACACCACTTCCTCCAATCGCACCCTCGTCCGCCTTATCAAGCAAAAAGGACTCGCTGCCGTTCGATCCATCATAGATGGCAACTGTCAGCTCCGGAGCGTCAAGGATCTGTTCTTCAGCTAGCGAATTAATATGTTCACTTTTAAGGTAGTCAAACAAGACATCTCGTCCGTAGAGGTCGTAGCCCGATGCCCATTCTAAATCCACGGTGAGAGACTGTTCGCCAGCATTCACCATAAAGAGGTCAATATCATTTTCAATCTGCCCAGCAGCGGCTTGCTTAGCGGCATATTGAATAGCAATCTGCATGAGCACCGTATTCACGCTTGCATCGAGTTTGGCGACACTGTTGGCGGGCAAATCCTTAAGTTTCTCAAGCTCAGTGAGGAACTTGTCCCGTACAAGCTGATTCTCTGCGATCAATTGCTGTATATCCGGCTTGGACAGATCAGATCCGTCTACTTTTACAACATTCGCATTGGCGAGCTGAGTGAGCAGCCGTGGAAGCTCCGGAGAAAGCTCTTGCATCCTAACCCGCTCAGCCATAAATATCGCGTGAAGCCCGATATCATGCAAAGCCGTGGTGATTGGGGCAGAGTATACAGTTCCAGGAAGGTTTACTACTGACCCTGAATTATAATCGGAATACTGAGACCCTTCTTTTAGATAAGGTTGACTGCCGTCCAACAGCACTCTCGTCCCGATATAATCGTCATCGCCGAGCGCCGGAACACTCGCGTAGCTAGCCAGCTCACCATAAATCGCGTAATTCGTAACGTCATTGTAACTTGCGACCCACCCTTCGGACTTTCCAACAGATGTAGAGACTGCTTCGGGAATACTCCACTCAACTACGGGAACAGGATCATCTGAAAGGTGATCATATCCCCCAGTAACGAGAGTGTCGGCAGTAGCGTCAACCGAAGCGATGGCAGCGAAAACTTTCGCTTCCAACCCTTGATGAACCGCCATAAAGGAAGCCAAAGCACCGCCAAGCGAATGTCCCGTAAAACTAATGTTCGCCCCCGGATTGTCATTTCTAACCGAATCGTAGAAGTCGTAGGCATCCTTCATTTGTCTCACCGGATTCCCAGTGAACAGTCCCAGATCCGTCAACATGTCGGCAGCACCTTGGGTACCCCTATAGGAAATGACGATATCATTTCCATTCTTATAGGCCACACCAAAGAAGCCTGATGAAGCCGGAGCGGAAACTGCTTCTTCCTGCCAAGCCCCAATTCCAAAACCACTAGATTTGTAGACATCACTCGACATTAATGCGTATTCTGATAATGTAGCTGCCACTTCTCTTACCTCTAGCTATGTGCTATTAATCGCTGAAATCAGCGCAACAAATAGGACAAACTGATCGGACGCGTCGTGTTGCCGACAAACAAAACCCCTGTAGCAGGATCGAACAAGTATCCTTGATCTGTCACAACGCTGTCTGGCACTCTTCGGCCATTGTAGAAAAGAGGATCGCCAGACTGATATGACGCCCCCTCAACTTTTATGTGGTATTCAATAACTCCCAAGGGATACTCTTCACCGTAATAAAGATCCCATCTGCTATTCTTCCGTACAGACCTGACCAAAGGAAGACTCTTCAACTCGTTGGCTGACACGACCGCCTGCAAATCGATTTTGTCAAACGGAACTCTAATCAGAGGAGATTTGCCCGGCCCCTCCGCCAAGCGGACTACTGAGGTTGGCAACTTGCTTTTTTCCAGCACTCTTTCTCCGTTGCCAGTCCACACAATATCGTCGACAACAAACTTACCGCGATCTTGTTTTGATATGGGAGGAGTGGAGCGAACTCTATTTTGCAAACGCTCTACGCGATAGCTCTTGACACGTACACGGGCGCTTTCATGAGAAAAGGCTACGTCCTGAACATACCCCTCTATTGCAGTAGGACTTTCGGCATTATCCAGCCAATAAATTTTTACGCTGCTGCCATCCACCTCAAATTTTCTTTTCTTCGCTTCTTGCAAACTTGAACTTGAAAGAGCAACTCCACTCCCACATAGATTTTCGGGTTGGACGATCAGCCCCGCTCCGTCCCCAACAATCATCCCAATCGACTCCGGTCTACGCCTAAACCCTTGGGATCTATGGCCCAGCGGATACCAGGAGCGCCAAAATCTGCACTCGAACACTATCCGAACGGGAACTTTTTTTCCAGCGACCTCAATATTCATATCCGCGGCATAGTACCAATCTTTGTTGCGAGAATCAGCGACCGACGAACCAATCCACGCAACAGCAACGATTACCAAACCAAAGATCACCAAGCTCATTAAGCTGACAGAACGACCAAAGACAATCATGATTGCACTCTCCGGCCGGACTTAGAAACTCTATTTCCTAAATCTGCGGACTGTATACTTCGCCGCCGCGCGTCTTTCTTGTTTGGACAGACTAAAAAACTAGAACAATTCAACATCACGGAACTCTCCTTAAACGTGTATATCGAACCCGTCAACGGAGAATTTTATGACAATTTGCTGAAGGGGACATGAAGGAGTTGAGGGCAAGTTTAGGCACGCGCAGTTAACCCTAACCGGTTCCCATGCCGACGATTAGAGACAAAATTATGCTCTGTTTTGAGCCATTTTTCTCGAACCAGAGCACCGCCAAAGATTCAAGCGCAAACGCGCGCAGCCATCATCGACAGCCCACGAACGCTTAGTGTCACCGCCTGATCAGCGCTAACCCGGCACTCTTGGCACACAACCTATTTGTGTGCTCTCCTTCTACACTTTGAGAAGTGATTTCGTGCTTATCTCAAACTCATTTCCTGTAAATGACTCCAAAAATCTTCCATGTGTTGGCAAGCCACATCTGCTCCGCAAGAGCGTTAAGCCCTCGCACAGGAGCAGCCGCCCCTCTCTCCGTATAGAGACATACAGATTGAGGCAGGCTTCGCCTTTGTCCTCAGGTGGCCTTCGATGGCCCTTATTCTTTTGATGAAATGAGGAGAGCAGAAACGCCGCTTTACCCCGAAACGCAACCGTACCAACACAGTACACGCAAATGTACGCAAAAATTGTACGAACTTACTGACTATTCAATGTGGCCAGCCGCACAACCCAGCGGCGAACCAACACACCTCACTCTGCAACCTTTGATTAGTCCTGTCCAGGGAGAACTTCCGGTTCGTTAGGAATAAAATCTGATCGAAATCACTTTACTCTTGGCTCGAATCATTTTCTTCGCAGAAAACTTTAGCATTTTTGCGAAGCAGGGGAATTTGTCATAATTCGTGTCAAAACCAAACTTTCCTAGTTTTGATCGAGGGCAGTATACGAGAGCGGTCGGATACGTAGTTCCACGTACGCGAAAGCGCTAAGCATGTCGATTATGCTGACGGCGGCATTATCAAAATCCTTCTTCGGCATCGGTGTTGAACATTCGGTAGATCAAGTCCCGCTCTTTTACGGTTACAATCAATCCAGTTTTGGGATCGTACATTTCTCTGTAGGAGACCATTTTGTTCTCAACTTCCACTATAACTTTTTGATCAATCGATACGGACGATTTTGATCGCAGGGGAAATGCACTGTAGGAATTGCCTTCCTTAGTTGCTTCTTCCCTCGTATAACGGATACAGTTCATCCCGCATTCAGCTGTAGTCACACTGGGAATATCTACATTTTTTCCGTCCCAGGATCCGCTTACAGAGTACGTATAGGGATGACTAATATCCGCCACAGCTGACAGTGCTTCTCCTTCAAGGAAGCCTGCCTCTTCTATTTCACTCAGTGCATCAGCCGCTCGCTGATTATTGCTCCATTCCGACTTAGGAAGCACTGACGCAAACCTGCCTTGAAACACTAATGTCCGCGGCAAATCCGACCAAGTTCGAAACCACGGTATTGTTTCAGAAAGATCGGTTGGCTCAAGATGTGAAGAAGGCTGCGCCTCTAGAGATACTAGGTGTATCCGGGTGGATGCATCATTGTCTAAATACTGATCAACTTTCGTTGGATCGGTCGCGTCGTTCATCAGATAGAGTTCTGGAAAGGCCTCTAAAACGCGACGACCTGACTCGTCTTCCGCTTGTCCCAATTTATCGCCGATTACTCCATAGATGGGACTGCATAAACGAGCGAAATTGGACGGCCTCACGATGATTGCTTCCCCAGAAGGTAGTTTCTTGCCAATCGTCGTATAACCCTTGGGTCGATAACCCCGACCTTGCCCGGGCGCCGAAGACAGTGGGTTCCCCTTATTGTAATCACACCCCAACACCCCCTCTATTGAGTGAGTCTCCCCATCTACTTCTATTACCGCCGCGAGTAGGAAGTGCACATCATTCTTACTCTCTTCTAATTCTCCGCACCCGACGAGAAGAAGTGGTAAGATCCTACCGACCACTTTTGTTACTGCACCAACCAATCTTAGATCCACAACTACAAAACTCTCCTTAAACGTGTATCCGAAGCCAGTCAACAGAGAATTTGATGACAATTTGCTGAAGGGGACATGAAGGAGTTGGGGCCAAGTTTAGGCACGCGCGATTAACCCTAACCGGTTCCCATGCCGACGAATAGAATCGTCATTATGTTCGGATTTGAGCCGATTTTCTCAAACCAGAGCACCGCTAGCGAGCCAAACGCTAACGCACGCAGCCATCATCGACAGCCCACGAAGACATGTTGTCAACGCCAGTTCAGCGCCAACCCGGCATTCGTCGAACACAACCTATATGTGTGTCTGCATTACCTATTAGGAGGTGAATTCGTCCCTATTTCAGACTCGTTTCCCCTATATGACTCCAAAAATCTTCCATGTGTGTTGGCAAGTCCCATTCGCTCCGCGCGAGCGTTAGGCGCTTACGCAGAGACAACCGCCCTCTCTCCGTATAGAGACATACAGACCGAGGCAGGCTTCGCCTTTATGCTTAGGCAGCCTTCGATGGCCCTTGTTTTTGATGAAATGAGGAGAGCAGGAATAGTTGGCTGCCCCCGGCAACAAACGTTTCCCAAGTCCGTACGGAAAGATGACCGCCGGCCGCCAATCAGCCGACGGGCAGTTGAAACTGCCGCGGAGCGCGCTGCTCTGTTCAATCACAGTGCACGAACAAAAAGACAGATCGCACCCAAATGTTCTTCCTTTGTTCCACATCCCATGGTAGTCTGTCAAGACTATGCAACTCTTACTCGAGATCGACGACCGAACGGCCAAACTGGCTGAAATTCACAGGCGGCTTCAAGAGGCGCTTGGCCCTCTGGGCCCGTTTCTATGTCTTGATCCGGTCAGCCAACTGGTCATGGGCCTGATCGGCGGGAAGACGCGCGGCGAGGTTTCGAAGGCTGCGTTCGAGAAACTGCAAAAGCATTTCGGCAGTTGGGAAGCCGTGCGGGATGCGGAAGTTACCGAGATCCATAAAGTCATTTGCAGGGTGACTTTCGCCGACGTGAAGGCGATCCGGCTCAAACAGACGCTCAAGATCATAACACAGACAAACGGTTGTCTTTCACTTGAGCGCCTTGAGGAACTGACTGTCGAGGAAGCGCTTGCTTGGCTCGAGCGACTGCCGGGGGTCGGCCGCAAAGTCGCTGCGGCAACCCTCAATTTCAGCACCTTTCGCAAGGCGGCACTTGTGATCGACACCCATCATCTACGCGTCCTCCGACGTCTGAGATTCGTCGGCGAACAGTATACTCTCACGCAAGCCTACGACTGCATTATGCCGCTTCTTCCTGCAGACTGGTCGGCAGGAGACCTAGACGACCATCATGAGCTTGTTAAACTCTTGGGGCAGACTGTCTGCCGCTATGACGCGCCCGATTGCGGCCTGTGTGCGCTGGAGGACCTGTGTCCAAGCGCTCCCCAAGCGCGTTCCAGCGATGATCACCTCTTGGGAAGGTCGATATAGATGGCAGCCTTGAAGCATTCGCTCAGGATGACGCACCACAGATGCAGGTTAGAAAGTCGTGATCGTTCCTGCGACTGATCTTGAGGGCCCAGCTGCCGTAAACAGTGGTCCTTCCCGCACCTGATGAAAAGGCGTCTGCGGACGGTTGCTCGTCCGCAACCACGAGCTCGGCGCTCAGTTACGCGTCGATGGGCGCGCGCCGTCGCAGTTTCCGATGATGGCTGCAGCCTGGGATGAGCGGACAAGTTTCAACCTGATTGTCACCTTTAGAATGCGGCGCCGGACAAAAAGTAAACTTCGCTGGCAAGCATCAGACTGGCCACTAAGATCGCGGCCCAGCGAAATTGCGACCAATATCCCGGAGAGCGGCCGATTAGACGGCCAACGCCTATGACAAGCAGCGCCCATACGCCACCAACTGCGAGAGGCAGAGCGATCGTTCCGGCGCCTGCACCCAGGCGGTAAGCCAAGTCACGCGCCTGAACGCCGAGAAAAACCTCAATGGCAAATAGCACAGCGAGCAAGGCCAACAACAATATGGCACTCATATATCCACACCTCGTCTGCGCCCGTTTCGTCCAGTTGAGCCCAACCTGGATTGGTACTGCAAATCGCAGCCGATCGCCAACCAGAGCCCGTTCCGGCAATCGTGGCATTCGCGTCTCAGTCCCTTTTATACACCGTTTGCATGGCAAGGGAGACCTCTCATGAAACTATAAAGTGACTGAGGTAGACGAGCGCGTTAGATATGCGTTCATGAAAGCCCTCCTCCACTACAACGCCAGTCCGTACCTTATCCAGGCGATGACCGAGGCTGCGCCGGACTGGCTCGATGTGGTGGCCATCGCCTCCGAAGATTGGACCGCGTTTGAAAAAGAAATCTCGGACACAGATATTGTTTGGCATGTGTTGGAGCCGTTCACGGCCAAGTTGATGGCTCAGGCGCCGAATCTCAAACTCATCCACAAGCTGGGCGTGGGTGTGAACACGATCGACTTGGAGGCGGCGAAAGCCCGGGGCATCGCTGTCGCCAATATGCCGGGCTCCAATGCCCAGGCGGTGGCGGAACATGCGGTGGCGCTGATGTTGGCGGTCTTGCGCAACGTGGTCGTTGGTGATGACCTCATCCGCCGTCGGAACGGTTGGGCGATGACGGCGAGCGCTATGGACGGGATGGGCGAACTTTGTAGGCGCACGGTCGGTCTGATTGGTTATGGCAGTGTCGGAAAGACGATCGGCAAAATCTGTGCGGCTTTCGGTGCGAACGTGCTTTACACGGCGCGAACGCAAAAGGAAGGCGCGCTCGCCCGGTGGCGCGGGCTGGATGATTTGGTCCGAGAAGCCGATATCGTCTGTCTCTGCCTACCCCTGACGCCAGAAACGGACACCCTCCTGAACAATGAGAGAGTCGCGACCATGAAGCCCGGAGCCATTTTGATCAATACATCGAGAGGCGGCCTGGTGGACGAACAGGCATTAGTCGCGGCCCTTCAGTCCGATCACCTCAGGGGCGCGGGCCTTGATGTCTTTGCAGTGGAACCCCTGCCCCAAGCGAGCCCCTTGCGAGACTTGCCAAACGTCGTGATGTCGCCTCACGCGGCCTGGCTCAGCCGGGAAACCCTGGACCGAACGGCCAAACTCGCCATTCAGAATGCGGTTCTCCTTGAGCGGGGCGACCCTCTTCTGCACCGGGTGATCTAACGATTGATGGGAGTATGGGCTCGCTATGACACCAAAGATCGCCGTATGGGTCCTCAGCCTTTTCTTATGGGGTGTACCGATGACTGACTCCCTCGCCAATCAGCTCACGGCAAACTCCCTGACAGGCCGTCTTGGAATTGCGTTGATGCCCCTCATCAAATCCGCCTATTCGGAAGGCGTGTTCGATCTGCCGCTGGCGGAGGGGGTCGATGAGAAATTCATCGTGTTGACAATCGACGACGGTCCCTCATCGAAAACAAACAAAATTTTGGACATTCTGAAGATACATCAATCCACGGCCACTTTTTTTGTGCATACGGACCATATAAGTACGGACCGAGCCGACATCATTGAAGAGATGATCGCCCAGGGCCATGAAGTCGGCCACCACATGCCCTGCGACACACCGAGCAACGATTTGAAGCCAGAGCAGTTCAAGTCTGAATTTGCAGAGAGCCACGAAGCATTGCGACCCTATCTAAAAGACCGGCCCCGCTATTTTCGCGCCGCCGGTGGTTTCTATGATGAGGCTATGATGGGAGATGTCCTTACTCAGTGGGACTATCACCAGCCGCTTGCACCACTCGGTGGAGGCGGGAAGTATATCCTGGGGAGTTTTCTCGCCTGGGATACCCTGCGAACGAATTCGGGGAACAGGGAAAAGGATCGCCGTCACGCGAAGCGCTATGCCGATCAGATCTTGAAACATCTTTACCCGGGAGCTATCGCCGTCTTTCATGATGGGGACCACGCCCAGACAAAGGAAGTCGCCCAGGAGAACGGCGCGCTGCGCTGTATTGCCGATCCGGAACAGACCTATGCGGCCCGACTTGAGAGCACGCTCTATTCCCTCGACTACTTCCTCAGCCGTCTCCGCGCGCAAGGCTATCGCGCGGTTTCCTTGACAGAGGGCATTCAGATCGCAGCGGGCGACTAGGTTCTAGGGGATAGCGCGACGGAGACGGATGGCTCCCGCGTTAAAGAAAGTTGGGCGAAAAATGAAAACGAGAGAGGGTAGTCATGAAGTATAGGGTTGGGATTTTCTGTGCGGCCCTTTTTGCCTGGGGCGCAGGCGCCGCCCATGAAAGCGCGGACCATTCGCTCCTGGTGTTTACAGCGGCAGGAAGCGAAAACGTGACCATCCGCGAAGACGGCGAAATGCGGATCATCACCTCCAGCGGTCTTCCCAACCACGACACCGGCAGTTTTCCAAACCGGGGCAACCCGAACGCCATCTCAGCTCAAAATCATTCCTTCCGTATGCCGCTTAACCCCAAAAAGGCCTCCTCGGTCACGCCAGACCGGGGCTATTGGTTCGGTGTGGCGATGAACGGCGTCCCGTTCGAGCCGGGAACGGCGGAGTTCTGGGAAGGCAATCGCGATTGGAACTACGAAGCCTTGAGCGGCGAAATTAATCTAGGGATCGATCAACACAATGCCCATGTCCAACCCACGGGTGCTTATCATTATCACGGCATCCCCAGCCCCCTCGTGACCAAGGACTGGTCTCTTGTCGGCTATGCGGCCGATGGCTTTGCCATGTATGTCAGCCGTTCAGGCGCCTACACCTCAAGCTATGTCTTGAGAAAAGGCAAGCGGAGGGATGATTATGCGACCGCACCGTCCGGATCCTATGATGGGACGTTCACGGCGGATTATCAGTACACTCCGGGCGCCGGCACTCTCGATGCGTGCAACGGCACGACGGTGAATGGCGATTATGTGTACGTTCTAACTGAAGAGTTTCCTCACGTACCACGGTGTTTTGTAGGCGCCCCGGACGAGAGTTTCCGCAAAGGGCCAGGCGGACCCGGAGGTCCGAGAGGCCACCGCCCTGGCGGCCGGCCACCGCCGGGAGGGCCTGGCGGACACCCTCCGCCGCCGCGGTTTTAGGACTGTTGGTCACCTAAACCGGCTATTTAGCTCTTCGACGGAGAGCGCTTGCCCCGAAAAAGAGATCGAACCTTCGCATTTGATATCGTTCGCCGCTTTCAAGAGTGCGCCAAAAGTTAGGCGCTGGAAGGCACTGCCCACGCTGACCCGCGCCACGCCCCATTCGCGAAGCTCGTGCAGCGTAAAAGGAGAGCCGGTGAGCCCCATCACCACGTTCACGGGGCGGTCGACGGAGGAAACGACGGCGCGAATTTCCTCCTCCGTGCGCAATCCAGGCGCATATAGAACATCTGCCCCCGCCTCTTGGTAGGCTTGGAGGCGAGCAATTGTGAACGATAGGTCTTCGAGGCCGAGAAGGAAATTGTCCGCCCGGGCCACAAGCTGAAACGTAATGCCGCTTGCCCGGATTTTGTCCGCACAGGCCGCAATGCGCTCCGACGCCAACCCGATGTCGAGGACGGGCGGGTTCGCCTGGTAAGTTGTATCTTCAATAGATCCGCCGGCCAGTCCAGCTTTGATCGCGAGCGATATGGTATCGACTGCTGCTTCGACGGTCAGACCGAAGCCGTTTTCCAAGTCCGCGCTGACGGGCAAGTCAACCGCGTCCGCTATCTCAACGGCGTTTGCAAGAATGGCCTCTCGCCCCACTGAACCGTTTGGCTTTCCTTGAGAATAGGCGAGGCCGGCGCCCGTTGTGGCGATTGCTTTGAAGCCGCACCCTGCTAGGAGGCGCGCGGAGCCGCGGTCCCAGGCGTTGGCAATCATAAACGTGTCGCGCGCTTCGTGAAGATTGTTGAGTGCCTCCGCCTTGTGCTTTTGATCCATGATCTGAGTCCTCCATGTGAGCTTTCCCGGTTTCCCTAGCCCAATTGTGCTCATCTGGAAAATTCATAGTTCTGATGATATAGTTCGAATTTTTGCATGAATTGAGACGTGGACAGCGAAGCGCTTTCGACATTCCTGGCGGTTTTCGAGGAGGGCGGCGTTTCAGCCGCAGCGCAAAAGCTCGGCAGAACGCAGTCGGCGATCAGCCGGCGTCTGTCCCTCCTTGAAGGGCAGCTCGGTGTCCCTTTGTTTGAACGGATTGGAAAGACGCTCGTCCTGAGCGGGGCCGGAGCCGAGCTTCTACCCCATGCCCGCCGAGTGACGGCGGCGGTTGCCGATGCCGCGATGGCCATGCGCGCTCTGTCGGAGACAGGCGGCAGGCTTCGGTTCATCTGCGTGGGAACGCTCGCCGACTCTGGGCTGGCCGATCACCTGGCTTGGCTGCGGCGCGCCCATCCCGACTGTGACGTTCGTCTCCAGACCGCCACAAGCGATGAGGTCAGCGATCTTGTGCTCCGCGGAAAAGCCGACATTGGGCTGAGGTATCACGACGATGCCTCACCGGAACTGGAGACGCACATCGCTTGGCACGAGTCCCTCATCGTTGTCTGCTCACCTGATCACCCTCATGCGGGTGCACTGGTGAACTCTCTCTCCGCCCTCGCCCGCGAACGCTGGCTTGCCTTTCCGAGCGACGCCGACCGGCGAGAGGTCTATGCGGCAACCATTTTTGCCCTCTTTCAAGTGCATGGCATTTCGGCCCCGGACTGGTTGCCGGTCGACAGCCTCACCGCGCAAAAGCGGCTCGTGGAAGCTGGATTCGGTATTGCTTTGTTGCAGGAAAGTGCCGTGGAGGAGGAATTGTCTCGCGGTGATATTGCGCGCATCGACGTCCGTGAGCTGAACGCCCGGATGCCGGTTGTACTGGTCAGACGGAAGAACGGGTATTTGAGTAAGGCGGGGGAAGAGATGTGGGAGAGGTTGAAAAGCGAGCCGCGTTGAGGGGACCTGGCGCCGCAAATCAGATTCAACTCAAACAGTTCGAATTCCTTGATCCGCGTTATCTCTGGCCGGGATGAAAGTGAACACCTCCTTTGGATTGTATAGCAAAGATCAGCAGTACGCGGAGCTACCCACTTCAAGCCCAGAGTGGATCCTCGCGACGAGCGCGAGGATGACAAAAAGGCTTCCGTTCATCTCGGTGTCATCCTCGGACTTGTTCCGAGGATCCAAATTCCTTGTCCGGAGGATCATTCATTCGTTAAATCTCTGGCAACGGTGGCGTCCTGGATCCCGGATCTGCGCGATCAAGGATCGCTTGTCCGGGATGACGGCGTGTTTCGAGTGGATGTGAGTTGAAGTCGTCAGAAGAGATTTCGTTGGTCGGTCTATCCTTAGCAGGGCTGGTCTACTCTCCCGCGCCTTAAGACGAGGTACCATCGGCGTCACAGAGCTTAACGGACCAGTTCGGAATGGGATGGCGTGTGACCTCTGTGGCCGTAACCACCAGCCCGGAGCAAATGAAATCGAAGAATTCGTTCGTTATTCGTCCGGGAACTCGTGCGCAAGGCGCAGAAAGTGCCATTTCGGATGGAAGTAGATCGTATCTTCATTCCCCTCCTTGTCCACAACGGTCACCGCATCAACGGTCGGAGGTCCGTCTAGAAGTGCCTGACTCTTAGGTTCCAGCCCGAATACGGAAATCAACGCGTACTCTTCGTTCACAGAGATTGTTTCAAAGGCCGTTTGCGGCGTCCGTCCGTCTCCGGAGGACGTAATCGAATCCACCAAACCCTCGAACCAGTCCATGTGGAGATCGGCGACTTCGTCTTGGTCCGTCTCTCTGAACGAGACCGCACGAATAAAGTGTAGGTTCAGATCGACGGGACATTGTTCGAATTTGCCCTCCGTCAGCTTCAATACTGATTGGTAGTCGCTCGAGCCAAAAGCTTTGTACGCTGCCTCGGAGATCACACCGAATTCGCAAAGCCCCATAAAATCTGCGCGCCGACCATACTCGATACGAAGAGCCGAATAATCCACTTCGTCATTCAATTGAGGTACTGTGCGAGGGGCTTCGCTTGAAACAATACCCAAGTCCTGACGTGCAACAGGAGCTTCTTCAGCCTGGTTCTCAGGCGCCGCTTGAACAGAGATAGAGAGAATGAAGACACTTCCTGCAAAAGCGGCTCGGCGTAAAACCGAGACCAGGTTACGCGTTGAAATTCCTAACATCTTGAACACTCCATACCGCTACTGATGAAGTGGCTATGCCAGAGCCCAATTGCAATGAAACGGAGGTGTAGAGGGCAAGTGCGCGCACAAAAATTGTGTCGCCCCGAAAGATCTAAATACAAATGGAAGGGAGTTGGTTGAGTCTGAAGAGATTTCGTTGGGCGGTCTATCCTTAGCAGGGCTGGCAGCAACCTACTCTCCCGCGCCTTAAGACGAAGTACCATCGGCGCCACAAAGCTTAACGGACCAGTTCGGGATGGGATGGCGTGTGACCTCTGTGGCCATAACCACCAGCCCGGCTAAAGATAGAGCGGAAACCGCCTTTTTCCTATTTGCAGAAGCAATCTCGGTTTGTCGGTAATTGTCTACAATCTCCGATCTCGGAGTGTCTGTTCAGTACTCAAAGCAATGGATGCTCTGGGATACTGGATCCCCGATCAAATCGGGGACGACATATTTCATATACGTAGTGAGTGTTTGTCACTTTCACGGACCACTGCTGCCTAAGCAACAGCTGTGCATAGAAAATGACGCAAGCGGTTTATTGGATCAAAGATCAAATAAACAGTAATCAAGCCTATCGAGCAATTAGTATCAGTAAGCTTCACACATTGCTGCGCTTCCACACCTGACCTATCAACGTGGTGGTCTTCCACGGCTCTCAGGGAGACCTGGTTTCGAGGGGGGCTTCCCGCTTAGATGCTTTCAGCGGTTATCCCGTCCGCACATAGCTACCCAGCTATGCCGTTGGCACGACAACTGGTCCACCAGTGGTGCGTCCATCCCGGTCCTCTCGTACTAGGGACAGCTCCTCTCAAGTCTCCGACACCCACGGCAGATAGGGACCGAACTGTCTCACGACGTTCTAAACCCAGCTCACGTACCACTTTAATCGGCGAACAGCCGAACCCTTGGGACCTGCTCCAGCC
>JANQPV010000004.1 GCA_028285305.1 Alphaproteobacteria bacterium
CGAAATCATGCGAAGAATAAACAAGGCCAACTAATCGGCGCGGCTTGAACGGAGCAATCGCACAAAGAGTGGCCGCGCCGAGACGCAGGATTCGGCCGGCGCTCCGGCATGGCCTTGACATCACCGTCCCCCTCCTCCCACAACTGCCGGAACGATCACGCTCAAGGTCCCGCCATGCTGAACAAACTCGACGATTATCCCATCCACCAAACGCCAGAGCCCATTGCTCATCCCGCAACCAGCGACCGCAACGTCTATGACCGCACCTGGTTCAACGGCTACACGGCGGACGGCTCCTATTATTTCGGCATCGGAATGGCGATCTATCCGCACCGGGGCATCCTGGACGGCGCTTTCAGCGTAGTCGAAAAGGACGGCCGCCAGCATTGCTTCTTCGGCTCCCGGCGCGCACCTCTCGAGCGCACCGAAATGGAGGTAGGTCCCTTCCGCCTAGAGATCATCGAACCCATGCGCCGGGTGCGTGTCATTCTGGACACGAATGAAAGCGGTGTCGCCTGCGACCTCACCTTTTCCGCCCGCACGGCCCCCATCCAAGAAGAGCGCCAAATCCTCTGGACCGGCGCCCGGCGTACCATGGATGCCACCCGCTTCGATCAATTCGGCCGCTGGTCGGGAACGATTTCTCACCCCGATGGCGAAATCACCGTGCGCGAAGAAGACTGCCACGGCACCAAAGACCGATCTTGGGGCGTGCGCGGTATCGGCGAGCCGGAATCAGGCGGCGCCCCGACCATGCCGCGGGGCATTTGTTTCATCTGGGCGCCTCTGTTTTGGGAGGACCACATTTCCCATGCGATCTTCTTTGACGGGCCCAAAGGCGAAGCCCTCGTCCGCGAAGGTCTCACGGCCCCGCTCTTTCCATCCGAAGACGCCGTCCCCGACACGGCCGAGCCCCTGGATGAGCGCATGGCCACCGCCTGCCACCGGCTTACCTATCACCCGGGCACAAGGCTCGCGAAGTCCGCCGAGATCGACCTTGTCGCCTTAAACGGTGAGACACGGACGATTGAGCTTGAGCCCATCTTGAAATTTCAGATGAAGGGCCTTGGGTATACCCATACGGAATGGGGGCAAGGCATGTGGAAGGGAGAGCTGGCCATCGGCGGCGAGTCCTTCGATCCGCGCCAACTCGATCCCCTCGCCTTCGAAAACATCCACGTTCAACAAGTCGTGCGCGCCTACGACGGCGCCCGCACCGGCATCGGCGTGCTGGAGCAGATCTGCATCGGGCCCTATGCGCCGGCAGGGTTCACGGACTTTCTCGACGGCGCTAGCGACTGAAGCGCGGATAGGGTTGGAACCATATCGGCGAGGACCAAGCGCGCTCCCGCACTGTTGCTTCCACACCTTCGGGAGGCGCTGATCCTAAACGCAACGCGTCGTAAGTTGAATACCTGCACGTTGGATTTTGCAGCACACGCACATAATAGAAAGTCGGTTGTGCAGGCGCATAGTCTTCATCAATCCACAAAGCCTTAAGCTCCGTGGCGCCTTCCCCGGTGAGCGAGCAGTCCGCCAGATCAACGCTTGCGCCGCTCTCGGGACAAACCTGCGTAACTGGATCGGGGTCGGAACCATTTGCACACGCAACATCGATCACGCGTTCTTCTGGCCCCTTCTCGCCCAGCCAACCCTTGATGATTTGGATTTTCTGGAGCGGTGCGCTGTCGGTATCTTGCGCGGCCCATACGATAAAGGAGGGTGTTTTTGCCTGAGCGGAGAGAACCGCGCCCATCGGCACGCCGGCAACATAAGCCCGCTCGACAAGGTTGGTGGATGCCAAAATGTCACTGGAATAGTCCCAGCTCGCAAAGAAGCGCAGCGCTATCCGTGTACCGCTTGTCGCATAGGTTTCACGCGCTTTCATCGCATCGAAGATGGCATCTCGGGTGTTTTCAGAAGCCCAAACCGCCGCCAGACCGCCCGGATTGCGCTGCATCTGTTGCGGGCGCCTCTTCACAAGACCCTCGTGCCGCCGCACCGCGGGAGATGTAAAAAGGCCGGTTGATCCCCGGTAGTCCCACTCTTCCGTATCTCCCGGATTGCCGTTGTGAGTATCGGTACTGCCGATGAACCCGAATCTGAGCGGATTGAACCCAAACTCCTGCTCAAGCGCGAGACCCTTCTTGAGACCGTCGCGAGCCATTGATGTCGGATGAATTCAGCTGCTTGTCTGTCCCTCTGCACAAGGAGGGAAATATTGCTCGAAGTTACATTCTTCATCCGTCGTTCCCACCCCGACAGCGCATTCGGAAGCACCCTTTATCTGCATAATTTCTGCAAGCGGCTCGGAGTCTCGCCGTAGCGCCCAATCGTCTCGCGTGTACGGATCGCCGTCGATCGTTACGTCCGCATACGCCAGTCCCCAAGTCTTGTTCATATTGTGAGGAATAGTAAGCACGTCGCACTCGCCAACGCAGGTGTCATCGAGCGAACGCCACAGATCAAGAACCGTCGGAGCCTCGAAGGCCGACACGGCAAAGTCGGGCACCGCACTACCGCGAAAGATGACGTTGCGGTGAAGTTTTCCGCGATCCGGCAAAGGCGGCGAATACTCATAGGCGGCAAAAGTTGTAAACTCTCCTGGGCGATTATGGGCATCCGCCGCCGCAACAATCTTCGACCAGGTGGTTTTTGCCGGCCCGATGCAGTCATGCTCTGCGCAAAGATCCTTTGGGCGTTGAGGAGGGCGTTGTTCCCCTTCCATGCGCAATCTCATAAAGAACGAAATCGACGGCCGATCGAATTGATCGCAATACGAACGGACATCGGGCGAAACGTCTTCAAGTGCGCAGGTTTCGAAAAGGCCGAATGACTCTGCATGATCGGTGAGCGCAACAAAGTCGAGCGGACGCCCGATCTGCATCACCTCCCCTGCTGAGTTCCTAACCGCTTCGCCGTTTGCAAAGCGGTAAGCATCCTCGGGACTTAATCGTGTCCCGAACAAATAGGCATCAAAGGACAAGTTTGTGTGCACATGCAAATCGCCAAAGTATAAATTCCTTGCGACAGTCTCCTGCGGCGTGAGGCGTGGCCGGACCGGAGGTTGATCAAAAGCGTCTTCATCTTGCGCGGCGACTTGCGCCGCTCGTTCGGCTTCACCTTCTTCCGAGAGATCGACAAGCGATCGGTTCATGAACGATGAATAAAACCACCAGCCACCCAATCCTGCAGCCACGGCCAACCCGGCGAACACAACGACAACTCTGTTCATTTGCACTCTCCCAAGGTGATGAAGACACCAAACTGAAAGATTTGTATCAGGGCGATGCCCGAAATAGACAGGCCATATTCAGACATTCGCAATTCCTTCGCTCTTGGGTGCCCGCTCAAATTAAATATCCGTAAGGTCTAAATGACGCCGAATTGTAATCTTGTTCTCGCCTCTTGACCTGGGTAAATTAGAGATATGGTGGACCGTAGATCGATACTTTCTGGTATGGCCGCAATGGGCGCCGCTTTCACCCTGCTTGGACGGCAAGCATGGGCGACGGCGCAGCTTTCCAAGTCCGATATCGACGATTTGGACCGCGTCAGCGATTACATCAATCAGATCAAAACCCTGCAGGGAAATTTCGTTCAAGTCGCCTCTAACGGCGTGAGAGATGGTGGTCGTTTCTATTTTCGCCGCCCGGGCCGATTGAGGTTTGAATACGAGGACCCCAACCCGATTCTTATCGTTTCTGACGGGACATGGCTGGCCGTGACGGATCGTCAACTCAAAACGGTGGACCGCCTCCCATTGTCGAGCCACCCATTGAAAGTTCTGCTTCGCAAGAAAGTGAATTTGGCCGCAGAAGATAAGATCATAGGCGTCCACCGCATTCCTGGCAGTTTGTCTGTCATCGCGAGGGACAACGAGGGTTTGTTGCAAGGCGAGCTCGAGATTGTGTTCGCAGACCCAGCAATCGAGTTGCTGCAGTGGAAGATTGTCGACGCCCAGGGCTTTGCCATCACGATCGCTTTGCGCGACCTCGTGCGCGACGACAAAATTGATTCGAAATTGTTTTCAATCGACGAAGAAGAGAATCCGTTCAGGGATCAACGCCGGTAACCTTACCGAACGGAACCCAGAATCCACACTAAATCGCAGCTTTTGGGCACTATGTTGATTTAGAGTCACACACAAGGCCAGAAAGAAAGATATTGCAATTTTCTGGAATCATGCTACTTTAATAACACAGCAATCGAGAGAACGGTCAGATCAGCGTTGCCCCCCCGCTTGCGGTTTGGCCCTTGAGTTGCTATCGCCGGATTATCCCCTCCCGGCGGAACGCGCAGATAGCGTTAAAGCGTCTGGTTGCCCCAAGGCCAGACGCTTTTTTTCTGCCTGGGGCCTCTTCTTTATGTGTTGGTCTTCACGGAAATCCAAAGCAAGGTGAGATCATGACCGACCAAACATCCGATACTCTCTCCGAAGACGAATTGGACACGATTGCCGAAGACATTCCGGGGATGATCGCTTTACGGGAAGCAGCCCATGAAGCTGAGCGCACAGCATGGTTCGCGGATGTGGGCGGGCCGGTCACGGCCTCTTTGAAATCCACGGCGCAAACTTACCTGGATGGGTTGGGCTTTCCCCACACGGATATTGCCTTGGTTCAAACCTGGGAAGAAGCAGCAGGATTAGCCGAGAATCCGGAGCTTGATTCACTCCATTGGGAAGCCGAAGAAAGCATCCGGGCGAGCCTCCTGGACGATGTCTTAAGCCACATGAGTGAGGAAGGTTTAACCATCGGCCTGAATTACCTGTCCGCCAAGACATCCCCTTCCATCAAATCGGCAACCGAGGATCTGGGCGCTCTGTGGGATGTAGAGGACGAAGCGCTTCTAACCGCTGCAACAGGAGCGGCCGTCCACGCCGTGCACCTTTTTGCTCTATCCAACGTGGCGGAGTGCGAGGACACCCATCCCGCTAAAACAAAGTTTAGGCTCTTCAAAGCGGGCCGTTGGCCAATCAGCATTACAGGAAACACATTCAACCTATTCTGACGGAAACCGAACACAAGAATTCAAAGGGGGGAAGCATGAGCAGCATCAAGCTCGCGACGTGGAATATTAACTCTGTCCGCCTACGTCCAAAACTCATCGAACAGTTTGTGACTGCGGAGAACCCGGACATCTTATGTTTGCAAGAAATCAAATGCGCAAACGAACAGTTCCCATCCAAGTTCTTCGAAAAGCTCGGCTATGGACATATCGCAGTACATGGACAAAAGGCCTATCACGGGGTCGCAACCGTTTCAAAAGTCCCCATTGAAGAGACCACAAGATCTTTCTTCGCAGACAAAGACGACGCCCGCCATATCTGCACCAGGATTGCCGACGACGTCGAGATCCATAACTTCTACATTCCCTCCGGAGGAGACGAACCCGATAGAGACAAGAACGAAAAATTTGACCACAAACTAAAGTTCATCAAGGATGCCGCAGCTTGGTTCAAAAAGCGCAAGAACAAAAGGCAAAACAAAATGGTTCTGGTGGGGGATTTGAACATTGCCCCGCTCGAAAACGACGTGTGGTCTCACAAACAGCTGCTAAAAGTGGTCAGTCATACACCGATCGAAGTGGAACACTTAGGGGAACTGCAAGCCTCCCACAATTGGGTGGACTTAGTCCGCACAGAACGACCGGAACCGGAAAAGATCTTTTCTTGGTGGAGTTACCGCTCCCCCGACTGGACCAAAAACAATAGAGGGCGTCGCTTGGATCACATTTGGATTACGCCCGCGCTCCAAGATCGGACGCACAGCACCAAGGTTCTGACTGAAGCCAGAGGCTGGGAGAAGCCATCCGATCACGTACCGGTGATCGCCCGTCTCGACGTGTGATAATCGGCTTTTGGGCGCGGCCAGCCTACTTCATGCACCGAAAAGACTACGGCACCAGACGGTACCCGCCGGTCTCCGTGACCAGCAGAGTCGCATTCGAAGGATCAGGCTCGATCTTCTGGCGCAATCGGTAAATATGCGTTTCCAGGGTATGGGTCGTGACGTTGGAATTGTAGCCCCAGACCTCGTGCAGGAGGACATCCCGTCCGACGACCCGATCGCCGGAACGGTACAGATATTTGAGAATAGCCGTTTCTTTTTCCGTGAGACGGATCTTTTTGGCCTCTCCTTCTTCCATCATTTTCGCGCTCGGCCGGAACGTGTAGGGACCAATCTGGAACACAGCATCCTCACTTTGCTCGTGGCTGCGCAAGTGAGCACGAATTCGCGCAAGCAACACCCCAAAACGAAATGGCTTAGTCACATAGTCGTTGGCGCCCGCGTCCAGGCCCAAAATCGTGTCAGCTTCGGAGTCATGTCCGGTCAACATAATGATGGGACAATTCACCCCCGCCTTGCGCATCAACCTACACGCCTCGCGGCCATCGATATCGGGCAGGCCCACATCGAGGAGGACAAGATCGACGTGTTCTGCTTTTGCTTTTTCCAGGCCCGAGGAACCAGATGGCGCTTCTTCCGTCACAAATTCATCATGCAAATCAAATTGCTCTACAAGCGAAGCGCGCAAAGAGTCATCGTCATCGACGATCAGAATCTTTCTCAATGTGGTCATCATGTCCTCCTTATACACGTTCGCGGCACACAGTAAATTCCCGATAACAGCACCGCTGGCGCATAAGATGTGCCGAGTAGCGGCCAAGTTGAACTGACATTTTCTCAACCGCGCTCACGGACCGGTGAAGTATGGTGAGCGAATTGTCTAGAAGCTCTCTTCACTGTAACGCCCAAACACGCCCAAAGGATCACCCAAGGGGCCCCGGCAGTTGGGAGACAACCTATACGTTAGTCCCCCGGGGGCCAAACAGAGATGTCCCGACCCGAACATGAGTGGCGCCCAACTCTATCGCCAGTTCGAAGTCAGCGCTCATTCCCATACTGACAAGGTCAAGGCCGTTTCTTTCAGCCATTTTTTTGAGCAGCGCAAAGTGTAGACTTGGCTCATCATCTTTAGGCGGAATACACATGAGCCCGCCCACATTGAGTCCGTGACGTTCCACACAGTCTCTCACAAAAGCGTCGGTTTCAGAGGGCGAAACGCCGGATTTCTGAGGTTCTTCGCCGGTATTGACTTGCACGAAACACAATGGGCGTTTGCCGCTGCGTTGCATCTCCGCTGAGAGCCTATGAGCAAGTTTTGGGCGGTCAACGGAATGAATCGCGTCAAAGAGTGTAAGCGCCTCGGAAACTTTGTTGGTTTGCAGCGGTCCTATAAAATGTAAGACCACATCCGGATGCTCCTTTTTGAGCTGCGGCCATTTTGCGGCTGCCTCTTGAATCCGGTTTTCCCCGAAGTGCCGGTGACCGAGCTCCAATAACACCTCTATCTTTTCCACCGGCTGTTTCTTGCCAACCGCTATCAAACACACATCAGGCATCAACCGCCGATGGTAACTTTCACCGCGCTTCCGGGCATCGGCAATCCGGGATTTCACGTCTTCGTAGCGCTCAGCGATTTCGGCTTTATCGATCATACCTTAACCCTATATCCTGGCGAGATGCCCGCGCCTATCAAACACAACCCCAAGCTGACCCGTTTGTCCTGGATTGGTCGCCCGAAAGACATTGCACCCGCTTTCTTCTTTACCGACGACAAGCGAGCCAACAATGCTTTAGATATCGCTCAAGCCTTGCCCCCGGAAGTCGGTATTGTTTTTCGTAGCCTCGAGCCAGAAGAGCTAAGATGCACGAAAACGAAGCAAATGGCCGAATTGGCTGAGAGTCAGCGCAGATGTATGTTCGTTTCGCAAAGACCGGAACTCGCCCATCAGCTTGGGGCTACAGGGGTCCATCTGCCGGAGCGGGAGGCCTATCGTGCCAAGCAGATTCGTAGACTGTTTCCGAGCCTCAGAATCTCAACCGCCTGCCATTCCTTTAGCGTCCTCTCATCCCTATGCCGAGACTCCATCGATCTAATATTTCTTTCACCCTTGTTTTCAACCAAAAGCCATCCTCGCGAAGCGGGCTTGGGCGTGCTCAAATTCGCGCATTGGCGTAACGTGGCACTCCGCCGGAGTTCAAGAAAGCCGCTCATTTACGCTCTCGGAGGTATTAATGCAGACAACATTCACCGCCTGTCAGCCACCGGTGCAGACGGATATGGTGCAATCGGGATGTTTGCTGAAGCCGGTTTAGAATGAAACCATCGTTTCGAGGAAGACCACAGTCGAGTCTTCGCTCGGTGCGGACGCTGGCCGGTCCGATTCGACGAACTGAACACCGCCACCAATGGAAAAGATGTCGTTGTGGGAATAGTCCAGGCCGCCTTGTATGGCATTTGTTTCTTGCGGGAACTCCGCGCCCAAGAGACCAATGGTCGCCAGACCGATTTCGCTGTCGTCAGACCCGTACGCCACCATAAAGCCCCACGGACCCCGTTCGTAGGAGGCACCGATATCGTAGGCAATATACTCACCGCGAGAATCGCCCAGGCCGCTTTCCTTAAAGGAACCTCCAATAGTGAAGCCGCCCATCGAGAAATTGGCCCCCAGCGAATAAGAGTTCAAAGTGTCTTGGAAAGGAGAAATGTCGTCCACATCGGCACGCAAGAACGACGCGCTCACACCGATTGTAACTGCATTGATCTTCTGGAGATAATCAACGCCGACTTCGACAATGTTTTCGTAGTCGCGCGTGTCCACGTAGACCGCCGAATTCTCGCAGTACTCGCTTTCGCAATCCCGCGAACTCGGCGCATAGGAAATACCGCCTTTAAGTCCCAAGATACGCGGCGACTGGAACGCAACCTTTAGAGAATAGTCGTCGAAGCCGTTCCGCACGGAGTTTACAGAATTAATGACATTCAAACGGGACAGGTCCGTATTTCGATCGTTCACACCGTTCGCATAAAAGACCGTGGGCGAAAGATACGCGTATTGCGCACCAATCCCATCCAACCGGCCGAACTGCACTCTGCCGAAGAACGTGTCCATAAAAATGAACGCTTGCTCAACGAACGTGCCCTCGGGCTCTTGGATTGAGCCGGTGCCCTCCTCTGCATTTGCTTCAAACTCAAAACCGATCTTGATGCCATTGTCGAAAATTGCATCAAGACCCAGATGAAGTTCAGCATCCCCGGCGAAAGAATACCTGTCATTAGACGGCACAGCGGAGTCGGAATAACCGGCAACACCGGATACAAACCCCGACACGCTACGTTCATAATCGGCCGACAGCGCCGGGGTAGAGAGTGAGCCAACCAGAAGCGCGGCGGCACTTATAGCACCTCCGATCTTACTACCCAGTATCACTTTCCCACGCCTATTCATTTGCCTGCCGAATCGCCGCAATTAACCAACTTTATGTAATGATGGCCGGTTATTGGCGTCAAGTGAACAAGTCTTAATGGTACCCTCATCCGGCCATTTCTCTGGGAAATGTCTCACAAATTCAACACCTTGAGGAACCACCGGATTAAGATTGGGTTAAGCTTTGAGGACGCTAAAAAATCAGGTTCAACCCTAGTTTTGTCATATTTGCACGGGATACCGAACATGCTAAGAGAAATCGCTAGATTCGCTCCACGCCGCAAACTGTAGCGTCGGGTGGCTGGAGAGACGTAACATTCTTGTGGATGCCGGGGAATTAACTGCGACAGCGGCGCGAACCAGCGTCTGAGCCGGGCGTAACAAAGACACGGAAATACAATGGTTGGACAGGTGCTAAAATCGGTTTTGTGCATAGGGCTGCTGACCGCCATGGCAGGATGTGGATCTCTTGAAGAAATCCCGGATGAGGACATGTTTGGCAATGAGATACCGGCAAAGAGGGAACCTCAACGACAAACCGCAGAACGCTTCCCGCCTCAGCAACCCACGAGCAGCTCTTCTCAGCAGACCTCGGGTCGCTCCGCCAGCATTGACGACGAGGACGATGGGCTAGGCTTTACTGACATATTGCCCTTCTTCGGAGACAAAAAGGAAGACCCGGTCGAGGCCGGCGGCGCCGCGCCCGTTCTTGGAGTGAACAATTTCTTGTGGCGGGCGACGCTGGACACGCTGTCCTTCATGCCCCTTTCCTCGGCTGATCCGGTGGGCGGTGTGGTTATCACCGATTGGTACGCCGACCCCTCGAACCCGGAAGAGCGCTTTAAGGTCACCGTATATATTCTGGACCAGCGATTGCGGGCCGATGGGCTACGGGTGTCGGCATTCAAACAAGTTCAAGACAGCGGTGATTGGCGGGACTCGCCCATCGACAAAACGACAGTGGCTGACCTAGAGAACGCGATCCTAACCCGCGCACGCCAACTGCGGGTTGCCGGCCTCCAATAGCGCTTTTCTCACATCGCGAAATTCGTTAAGGGGGCATTCATCAGAATTGTCCCAAATTGAACCATGCAAGAACGACAGGTTCAGGTCCCATGACCAACCGTTACAATCCCAAAGAGAGCGAACCCAAGTGGCAGCAGGCCTGGTTGGAAAACGAGTGTTTCACAACCACAAAGGCGCCGGGTAAGCCGAAATATTATGTGCTTGAGATGTTTCCCTATCCCTCGGGGCGCATCCACATGGGACACGTTCGCAACTATACGATTGGTGACGTGATTGCCCGCTACAAAAAGGCGAAGGGTTTCAATGTCCTCCATCCAATGGGGTGGGACGCCTTCGGCATGCCGGCAGAAAACGCGGCCATGGAGCGAAATGTCCATCCGGCGGAATGGACGTATGCGAACATCGACGCCATGCGGTCGCAACTTAAACTCATGGGGCTCTCTTTTGATTGGGACCGTGAATTCGCCACATGTGATGTGACCTACTATCGCCACCAGCAAGAGCTGTTCTTAGATTTTTTGGACAAGGGCTTGGCGTACCGAAAGGAGGCGAGCGTAAATTGGGATCCAGTCGATCAAACCGTCCTCGCCAACGAACAGGTCATCGACGGCAAGGGCTGGCGCTCCGGCGCACCCGTCGAAAAGAAGAAGCTCTCCCAGTGGTTCTTCAAGACAACAGCCTATGCTGATGATCTGCTCGAGAGTCTTCAAACTTTGGAGCGCTGGCCGGAAAAAGTCCGCATTATGCAGGCCAATTGGATCGGCAGGTCCGAAGGCCTAAAGATGACGTTCCAGTTGGTGGGCGAGGGCGCGCCGGAAGACGGTCTAGGGATATATACGACACGGCCTGACACGCTGTTTGGCGCTAGTTTTTGTGCTGTCGCACCGGATCACCCGATCGCAGAGTCATGGACAGCCAAAAACAGGGAAGCAGCCGAATTCGTTGAACGGTGTCGCCGCTCCGGCACCAGCGCCGAAGAAATTGAAACCGCTGAAAAACTGGGGTTTCGCCTGCCGTTTTCAGCGAAGCATCCGTTCATTGAGGGCAAGGAATTGCCGGTCTTCATCGCCAATTTCATCCTTATGGAGTATGGCACCGGCGCGATCTTCGGCTGTCCGGCCCATGACCAACGCGATCTCGATTTCGCCCGCAAGTACGGCTTAGACGTGACACCGGTTGTCGTCCCGGAGCAAGAAGACCCGGTCACCTTCGAGATTGGGGCCGAAGCCTATGTCGGCGACGGCAAACTAGCCAACTCCGATTTTCTAAACGGTTTAGAGGTCGAAGCAGCCAAAGATCTCGCAATCCGCAAGATCGAGGAAAGAGGCGAGGGCACCCGAACGGTAAATTTCAAACTGCGTGATTGGGGCGTGTCCCGTCAGCGCTATTGGGGCTGCCCCATACCGATCATCCAATGCGACACATGCGGGCCGGTGCCTGTTCCAAAAGCTGATTTGCCTGTCGAGTTACCCAGCGACATTGATTTCTCTGAGCCGGGCAATCCCCTCGACCGGCACCCCACGTGGCGGAACGTCAAATGTCCGAAATGCGGCAGACCTGCGCGGCGGGAAACAGACACGCTCGACACATTTGTCGACTCCTCATGGTACTTTGCGCGTTTCTGCGACAGCCACGCAAAGACCCCGGTGAATACCACCGACACAGATTATTGGCTGCCGGTTGATCAATATATCGGCGGCATCGAGCATGCCATTCTGCATTTGCTTTATTCGCGGTTTTTCGTGCGAGCGATGAAGGATACGGGACACCTGTCTTTGAAAGAACCTTTTGCCGGTCTCTTCACCCAAGGAATGGTCACTCACGAAACGTATACGGACGAGCACGGCAAAGCCGTACTGCCCGATCTTGTCCGCATCGAGACTCAGGGCGAAAGCCGCTCGGGGATCCACGTGGAAACCGGAAAGCCCGTTTCCATTGGCGCCACCGAGAAAATGTCCAAGTCCAAAAAGAACGTCGTCAATCCGGAAGAAATCATCAAGCAATACGGCGCCGACACCGCCCGTTGGTTCATGCTGTCTGACTCTCCGCCCGAGAGAGACGTGGAATGGACCGACGCTGGCATCGATGGAGCCTGGAAATTCGTCCAACGTCTTTGGACCATCGTTCACGAGCTGGGCGCGAGAGTGGACCCGGGTGACACCCAAAAGGCCGAACCGAGCAAAGAGGCGATCGGCCTTCGGCAGTTGACTCATCGCTCTATCGCTTCAATTACCGAAGCGATTGAGACATTCCGCTTTAATCTCGCAGTCGCCCAGATCTATGAGTTGAGCAATACGATTCGCAAATCTGGACCGGCGCTCAAAGATGCAAACGCCGCCGACAATGAGATATTGGCAGACGCGGTCAAAGCGCTCGTCCAATTGGTCGCCCCCATGATGCCGCACTTCGCCGAGGAGGCTTGGTCAAATCTGGGCTACACAGGACTTGTGGTTGATCAGCCCTGGCCCGAAGCCAAGAGCGAATACAGCGAAATCGCGAACGTAACTATGCCGATTCAAGTAAACGGCAAGCGGCGCGCGGAATTGAGCGTTCCAAAAGACGTTCCCCAAGCTGAGATCGAAAAACTGGCCTTAGCGAACGATCGCATCCAAGAAATGATTGGTGACAAAGCCATAAAGAAAGTTATCGTGGTCCCCCAACGGATCGTGAATATTGTTGTGGGCTAGGTATGGGTCGCCGCTTTATTGCTCTTTTAGGTTTTTCCTTGTTGGCTGGATGCGGGTTCCAGCCGATGTACGGGTCGCTTTCTCCCAACACTCAAGCCGGAATCGAGCTGGAGAATATTGAACTGTCGATCCCCAACACGCGTCTAGGCGCCCTTCTTCATAATCAGCTGGCCGATACAATCTATTCACAAGGCGCCCCCGCGGAACCGGCTCACCAGCTGGCCATTCAGATAGACTCATTCGAGCGCAGCACGGCCTTGAGAATTGATGCCTCAACGGCGCGGGAGATTTTCGAGCTGCAAACCCGTTTTCAGCTGACCGATATTGAATCAGGAGAGGTGGTTTACACAGGAGCCAGGACGACCACCGCGTCATATGACGTTGTCGACTCGCAATTCTCCACTCTTGTTTCTAAGGAAGACGCTCAAACACGCGCAGTCCGCCAAATGAGCGACGATATCAAACTAGACCTAGGATGGCACTTTTCTCAGCTGACTGAGTAAAAGATCTATAGTTCGCCGCACTGCGTGCTTATACACACGTCCAATCAATGAAACTCAGCCCCGACCATATTGAGAAATTGACGGATGGACAGCTCAGTTCAACGTTAATTGCACTTGTACACGGTTCGGACGTTGGCTTGGTCGCGGAGACCGCAAAGGGTGTTCTCGATCGACTGGGCGTCTCTAAGCAAGATCCATTTCACTATAACGAGCTCGAAGAAGACACTTTTAAGTCGAGACCTGCGAGCCTTATGGAGGAACTCGAGACATTGAGCTTTGACGGCGGAAAACGGTTGGTCTTGCTCCGAGCCTCCCAAGAGAGAACAGCGACGCTGATCAACACTCAATTGGATAAGTTGGAAACCAGCGACAATCCACCCGTCCTCTTACTGATTAAATCGGTCCCACTGAAAGCGAACAATCCCCTGCGCAAAACAGCGGAAAAGGCCAAGAATATGATTGCCTTTTCATGCGAGCCGGACAATGCGGCAAGTCTGAAGTCCGTCATCCAGCAGACACTGCACCAAGAAGGCCTAACCATTCAAAGCGATGCACTCTCCACGCTGCTCGAGGAGTTTGGCGACGATCGCGCCTACACACGAAACGAGCTCGAAAAACTGATCCTATTCAAATCGGGCGACAAAAGCCCGATCACGCTTGAAGAAGTTTCCGAACTGACCGCAGCCCAAAACAATGCCACGCTGTTCGAAATCGCCAAGGCCGTAACCGGCAAAAAACCGCAACAGGTCGAAAAGCTTTTGAACAAGGCTTTCGTCCAAGGCGAGTCGCCGGTTGGCATTGTGCGCACGGTCTTGCGATTTGTCGAGCGCACCAAACCTCCCGTATCGGGCGCCATCTTCTCGGCTCTCTACGAAGCGGAACGACAGCTCAAGTCCACGAGTTACCCGGACGTTGCCATTTGCCGCCAAACATTGATCAGGATCGCAAAACGCTGAACCGCCGGCACCCATTTCTGCCGGAAATTTGCGGTTCTAGAGCGAAAGGTGCTAGATCTCCACGATACAACAAATCGCCGTTCGAAGCCGCAACACGCAACCGAACCAAAAGCGATCGACAAAGCGGGTGAGGAAAATCATGAGCATACGCCTATCTCTTCTTTCTATATGCATATGTACACTGACCAATACGGCGTTCGCCCAAGACAATCCATCCGAGCGGCAAGCCTTCTTTGGCGACGTGCACATTCACACCCGCAATTCGTTTGACGCCTTTGTCTTTGGCACCCGGACCACTCCGGATGACGCCTATCGATTCGCAAAAGGGGAAAAGATCAAGCATGACGGCGGATATGAAATTCAGCTCGCCGGACCGCCGCTCGACTTTCTGGCCGTGACAGACCACGGAGAATATTTGGGCGTCATCCCGGCCATGGCGACACCCGGCCACCCCCTGTCGAAAACCGAAACGGCGAAAGCCGCCTTCGGCGAAAACGCTGAACAGGCCCAGGCAACGTTTCAACAAGTAGGCGGCTCTTTTGTCATCGGCGAGCCCATCGAAGAGATCAATGATCAAGAACATATGAATTCGATCTGGTCTGAGACCGTGGCGACAGCGGACAAACACTACAAGCCGGGCGAGTTCACGACCTTCGCCGGCTACGAATTCACGGCCATGCGGTTGCTTGATCAGGACGCGGGAGCTGCTGCCAATCTTCACCGCAACGTCATCTTCCGAGACAAAGCCCCCGGCCAACTCTTCACCACACTGAATTCCATCAATCCGGAAGATCTCTGGGCTTGGATGGAAGACCAACGCAAAGCGGGTATTGATGCCCTCGCGATCCCCCACAATTCAAACGCCTCCAATGGGGAGATGTTCGCTCTGCAATCCTATGACGGCAGCGATCTGACCGCAGAGTACGCCCGCCTGCGAATGGCGAATGAACCCATTGTGGAAATCACCCAGATCAAAGGCACCTCCGACACCCATCCGCTCTTGTCCCCTAATGACGAGTGGGCCGATTTTGAACAGTACGAACAGTTTATTGGCAGCGCGGCCAAATCCTCAGTCAATGAAGGGGATTTCGTCCGCGCATCCTTGGCCCGCGGTTTGGCGATCGAGGACGAGATTCAAGTCAATCCTTATGCCTTTGGTCTTATCGGATCTAGCGACACCCACGTGGCAGCTGCCACGTTGGTGGAAGAAACCCACTGGGGCAAATTCCCGACGGATGGGGCAGGGCCCGAGGCCAGAAATTCGGTTCCCCCGAAGGGAGCAAAGACGTGGACAACGAGCACGGAAGCCGGAGGCCGTCTTCTTGCTGCCGGACAATATAGCGCCAGCGGTTTGGCAGCGGTCTGGGCCGATGAAAATACCCGCGATGCCATTTTCGATGCCATGCGCCGCCGCGAAACCTTTGGCACCTCGGGGCCGCGCATGAAGGTGCGCTTTTTTGCCGGCACCGGCTTCACGCCGGATATGTTGAACAAGACAACCATGCTTGAAGAAGCCTACGCGTCAGGTGTGCCCATGGGCGGAGAGCTGACCGATGACAACGGCGCCATGGCGCCCGGCTTCATTGCTTGGGCCACAAAAGATCCCATGAGCGCACCCTTACAACGCCTACAGATCATTAAGGTCTGGGCCGAAGGCAATGCACTAAAAGAAGCTGTCTATGACGTCGCTTGTCCGGGAGGCGCCGAAGTCGATCAACTGACCCACCGCTGTCCCGACAATGGCGCCAGCATTGATGTGAAGACCTGCGAAACAAGCGAGGGAACCGCCGCCAGCGAGCTCAAAGCCTTTTGGAGCGACCCTGAATTCGATCCACGCATGGATGCGGCGTATTACGTCCGTGTGCTGGAGAACCCCACATGCCGCTGGTCCACCTGGGATGCAATCCGCAACGGCACACCGCCCAACCCGGACTTGCCCGCAACGCTCCAAGAGCGCGCCTGGTCCTCACCTATTTGGTACAAAGCGAATTAGCGAAACCAGAATCCCGGGGTCGAGTGTACCTCGCGCACACACGGCCCTCGGCTGCGCGAGACTCACTTGAGAACACTCACGGTCTGCCACGCCCCAAAAGCCCGTCCATCACGCGCTCGATCCATTCGCGGGTAATCGCCTCTCCCATTATCAGATGGCGGAAATAAACTGCGCCAGCAGCAGAAGCAAAGAACGCCTCTTCATCGAAATCGCTTGCAATCTCGCCACGCTCAATGGCCCGTGCAAAGATCGGCGCAACATCTAATTGGCGAACGGCCCACAATTTTGACTGCTCGATCGGCTCAACCTGTTGACGGAGTGTGAGCGCGGCAATGAGCGCGGCAGACCCCAAAGGTCCGGAGATGAATTCACCGATCTGCTCTAAGATCGCCACCAGATCCTCCCGCAGCGACCCGGTGTCGGGAATCAGGATCTGATCCGATGTCGCCTGCAGCACCGCCTCTTCCACCAACAAGGCGGGGGAGGCCCAGCGCCGGTAGAGGGTGGCGCGGCCCACGCCGGCGCGCTGCGCCACCTCTTGAAATGTCACGGCCTCTATTCCCCTCTCTAGCAACAAGTCTTGCGTTGCCGCAAAGATCCGCCGGGAGACATCTGCCGTGCGTCCGCCGGGCCGCTTTCCCGTTGAAGATTTTTTTCTCATTCCGTGGCTTGACATGCGATCTCCTTAATGAGTCATATGTATCATTAACAAACTCCAAAGTCCAACCTTATGGGAGCGAATTCACATGAATACGACACGTGTTATCATTCTTGGCGGCGGTCCTGTTGGTCTCGGGTCAGCCCTTGAACTTGCCCGATTCGGCATCAGGTCTGTACTGATAGAAAAACACGAGGGCACCTCCTGGCATCCGAAAACGCGGAACTTCAACACACGTACGATGGAGATTGCCAAAGGCTGGGGCGAGGCTGTCTACAAACGTCTGCGAAACGTTGACACGCCGCCAGGCTGGAAAAGCCCCATTCGTTTCCTCTACAGCGCCACAGGAGAAGAATTCGGCACGATCGATTCCAAAGGGTTCGAAGGTCCAGGGCCCGACGTCAGCCCGGCCGAACCCATCATGTCGTCTCAAGACTTGATCGAAGAGATCATGCTCGATGGCGCGCGCGCGAGCGGCCTCGTGGACCTCCGCTTTTCAACGGAAGCAACCCGGCTCTTGAAGGGCGGCGATGAGGACCACGTGGTTCTTGAAATCAAAGACATGAAGACCGGAGCCGTTGAAACCATCGAGGCAGAAGCCTTAGTGGCAGCCGACGGAGCCGACAGCTTCGTCCGTAAATCTCTCGGCTTAGAATTGGAAGGCTCAAAAGATCTCAGCCATATCGTCAATTGCTACTTCAGCGCCGACATTGAGCCTCACTTGGGGGAGCGCATCGGCGTTCTGTTCTTTGTCACCAATCCCGGCGCCCGGGGCGTCCTACAGCCCCTCAACGGCGCCGGAAAATGGCTATGCCAGATTAATGTGAGGGCGGATGAATGGTCTTTGGACGAATTTACAAAGGACCGAGCACGGGAATGGGTTCGCGCTGCTGCAGGAATCGAGGACCTAGAAGTGGATGTTCATTCCCTTGGCCTATGGAAACTCAACGCCACGGTCGTAGAGCGCATGGTCCAAGGGCGCATTGTCATTTGCGGTGATGCCGCTCATCAATTCCCACCAACTGGGGGGCTCGGCGTGAATACCGGATTGCAGAGCATGCACAATGTCATGTGGAAGCTGGCAGCGTTTCTGAATGGCGATGCACCCTGGTCTCTCGTGGAAACCTACGAGACTGAGCGCAAAGATGTGTCCAAGGAGATTGTCAATCAATCCCTCACCAACTCCTTCAATGTGGGCTTGATCAGCAAGGCGGCCGTGTCGGGCAGCGACAGTGGACTGTCCACACAAGAAGCGGTTCGGGCCACACGCCGTTATGGCAACCACCTGGGCGTGGAGTTTGGTGCCCGCTATGCGTCCTCTGTTATCACTCCAGACGGCACGGAACCTCCTTCCGTTGAAGATACGTATTCGGACTATGTGCAATCGGCATCGCCCGGGTGCCGTGCACCCCATGTTCAATTAGGACTCACGAATCTGTCTACTTTGGATCTCATTGGCACCCACCTCACTCTCTTAGTGGGACGCGAGGGCGAGGCCTGGTCTGAGGCAGCACACGAAGCATCATCCAGGCTTTCGTTTCCCATTGACTGCTTTGCAATTGGAAAAGCGGGCCTCACAGACCCAGACAACACATTTGAAGCCGCTTACGGAGTTCAGTCGGATGGCGCTGTCCTCGTTCGCCCCGATGGCCATGTGGCTTGGCGGAAGGTATCTGGCCCCGCGGACCATGGATCACTCCATGAGGCAGCAAGCAGGGCGCTGGGGCGATAGCCGCTCTCTCGAAACGCGGCGTCAGGCGGCCACTCTCGCGTCCTTGTTTAATCCGCCGCGCGCGCTAAGCTTTGCAAGAAAGGCATTGAGAGGAGATAACATGGAAAATCTGCCAGGCAGGCTGAGCGATCCAAACGCCACATTTGAGACGGATCCGCGCTCCGATCCCCGGATCGTGGAGGCCTTCAAACTCATCGGTGGCCTCGCCCCCGGCGTGGAAACACCGGATGCAGGTGCTTCATACCAAGAGGCTATTCGCTTTTGTGCGGAGTTCGAAAGTGCCGGCGCCGCCGGGCATGAGGCAATGTGGGAAACGATGCCGGACTATCCTTCGGTCACATCCGCGACCGAAACCATCGAAGGCGTGGATGGCAATCCCATCAAGCTGTTCATCCATCGACCCAAGGACCAAAACGGCCCTTTGCCGTGCATCTATCACACTCATGGCGGCGGCATGGTCATCATGAGCGCAGAGGATCCGGGATTCGTCCGCCTCCGCAACGAGCTCGCGAGCAAGAACCTCGTCGTCGTTGGGGTGGAGTTCCGAAACGGCGCGGGCCGCCTGGGCAATCATCCCTTTCCGGCCGGTCTCAACGACTGCGCCAGCGGATTGAAATGGGTAAAGGCGAACGAACGAGATCTCGGCATCGACAAAATCGTGATTAGCGGGGAGTCGGGCGGCGGAAACCTGAGCCTCGCCACAACGCTCAAAGCCAAACAGGAAGGATGGCTGGATCATGTGGACGGCGTCTATGCCATGTGCCCTTACATCTCAGGGGCTTACGCCCATCCGCCTACGGAGTTGATGTCTCTGAAAGAAAACAACGGCTACATGGTCGATACGGCGCAGATGGCGCACATGGTCACCGCCTACGACCCGGACGGAGCACATACTGACAATCCCTTAGCTTGGCCGCTCGGAGCCACTCCAGAGGACCTCCAAGGATTACCGCCCCATGTAATTTCCGTAAACGAACTTGATCCCTTGCGCGATGAAGGCATGGCGTACTATCGCAAACTCTTGGCGGCGGGTGTACCGGCAGTGGGCCGCATTTCACTTGGAACCCCTCATGCGGGCGACCAACTATTTGCCGACATCGTCCCCGATGCCTTCGCGGATCTCGCAGGGTCGATTACCGGATTCGCAAAACGGCTTTAGGACTGATCATCGCATTTACACTCAGGTCCTAATCATATGAGGCGAACGGGTGGCAGGAAGGCCTATTCTCACCCCGAGAAAACTTAGAAGAGTTGCGTGCATTCATAGACCGCGGGCCACCACGGACTTAAGGTGGAAAGCCGTTGGTGGCGGCTTAGCATCAATTAAGGGGTCAGACCCCTTATAGTACCCAATCGGCTCAGCCTTTCGCCGCTTCTCGATTGACGAAGCGGGCAAGGATGCTCTTATAGCTCGACGGCAGCATCCGCGTTACAAAGGACAGCACGCGCGCGTCGCCCCCGATGAGGATTCGTGACGTCCGCTTTCGGATCCCCTGCGCAATAATTTCGGCCGCTTGCTCCGGTGTCGTCCGCGCCGCCCGTTCGAACCGCTCGGCCGGATCTTCATCGCTCGGATCCATGTTCTCGGTCACCTTGGCATTGCGCGCGATGTTGGTCTTGATCCCGCCCGGATGCACGCAGCCGATATGGACGCCGGTACCTTTCATCTCGATCCAAAGGGATTCGGTGAAACCGCGCACCGCAAACTTGCTGGCGCAATAGGCCGACTGGGTCGGCACCCCGAACAATCCAAATACACTTGAGATGTTAATAAGGGACCCGGACGATCGCTGAAGGTGGGGAAGGAAGGCCTTTGAACCATAAACCACGCCCCGAAAATTCACATCCATAACCCGTTCGAAGTCCTCAAGCGCACCATTGGCAAAGTTGGCGACGACACTCAGACCCGCATTGTTAATCACCACGTCCACGGATGAGTGCGCGGCCGCCACCTCTTCCGCATAAGCGAACATGGCGTCCTGGTTCGAAACGTCGAGCACTTTGGTGTGCACGCCGGCGGCTCCTGCCGAACGCGCCATCCCAGCCGTTTCTTCGAGCCCCGCCGCATTGACGTCGGAAATGGCGAGATAAGCCCCTTCACGGGCAAAATAGCAAGCAAGAGCCCGCCCAATCCCGGAGGCGGCCCCGGTTACAACAACGGTTTTTCCTTTGAACATAAACGTTCAGCTTCATCCACGACGAGTGATACGAAGCCAGGCCCTTATCGGGGCCGAAACGATGCGTCAAGCGTCATTCCGGCACCAGAACCAAATCGTTTCGCCGGCCTCAAATCTGACTTCGAGCCGAGTCTCAATTCTTAAATCCCTCAAGATGGTGTTTGCCCTTATCGCCGATTTCGTCCCACACCGCCTTGGATCCCACCCAAATGTGATGGGCGGCGCGAAGTTTCTCCCCGCCGTCGGTAATCAGCCCCGCCGGAATGAACATTCTCTTTTCATCATTGGGCCCGGGAAGGCACGAACCACAGACAGAGCAGAAATGGGACTCCCAATCCGCATCCGGCTTTTTCCAGCTGGAGATATGGTCCTCACCACTGAGCCACCGAAAGGCATCATTGGGAACCACCACAACGGCGATCCCATTGCCGCCCGTGTACCGGCGGCAAATGGAACAGTGACAGACAAAGACATCGCGAAGGTCCCGATCGACCTCAAATGCAACAGTTCCGCAGTTACAAGCGCCGCTGGCCATGCACACCTCCCGAGACCGCCCTTACAAACGGACGTGATCCCGTTCTAATGCACCTAGCTCAGGCGCCCAAGCCCCTGGCGGAGCGCACCCGGCCGAAATTCTTAGGCGTTTTGAAGATTTTCCTCAACCGCGTCCCAGTTCACCAATTTATCGAGGAACGTCTCGATATACGTTGGACGGGCGTTCTGGTAGTCGAGGTAGTAGGCGTGCTCCCACACATCAATCGTCAGAAGCGCCGTCTGATTGTGCGCCATAGGTAAATCGGCATTGGCCGTCGTCGTCACCTTTAGCTTACCCCGCTCCTCGACAAGCCAGGCCCAGCCACTTCCGAACTGACCGGCGGCGGCCGCCGCAAATGCATCTTTGAACGCCTCGACGCTGCCAAAGTCTCGCTCAAGTGCAGCGGCCAAAGATGCACCCGGTTGGCCGCCCCCTTGGCCCGACATACAGGCCCAATAGAAGGAGTGATTCCAAACTTGGGCTGCGTTGTTAAACAGACCCTGATTGCTGTCGACCCCGATGCAAGCCCGAATGATGTCTTCGAGAGAGGCATTTTCCAGATCGGTCCCTTCAACCGCCGCGTTCGTTTTAGTCACGTAGGCGGCGTGATGCTTGCCATAGTGAAAATTGATCGTTTGCTCGGAGATATGCGGCGCCAGGGCATTGGACGGGTAGGGCAGGTCGGGCAATTGGATGGTCATACTTGGGCTCTCTCTAAAAATAGATTAGTGGGACTTTCAAGCGAAGCCGTAAGAACTGAACATGTCAGTCCGGTGACGGTCTCGCGGGAGCAGTCCGCAGTCTCATGTATTACGCAGAAAACGTATTAAAAGACCTGTATTGCAGTAAATTTTCCGCACGAGCCGAACGGTCGTGCGGGAGCAATAGCGCCTACTCTGCAACTCTCCGCCCAAAGACCATTTAGTTCGTTATTGAGGCGAATGTTTCGCGAGGATCCGCTGCAACGTTCTTCGGTGCATGCCCAATCGGCGGGCTGTTTCAGATATATTGTCATCGCACAGCGACTTTACGCGCTGAATATGTTCCCACCTGACCCGATCCGCCGACATGGGGTTTTCAGGCAGTTCGGGACGTTCAATTTGGGACGAGAGCAGCGCCTGCTCGATTTCATCGGCGTCGGCAGGTTTCGAGAGATAATTGGCCGCCCCGGCTTTGATCGACCGCACGGCACTCGCGATGTTCCCATAGCCGCTGAGGATCACCGCACGCGCATCGGGACGGATGGATTTCAAAAACTGAACAATTTCAAGGCCATTACCGTCGTCGAGGCGCATATCGACAAGAGCAAAAGCGGGAGCTTGGGTTCCGATATATTCGATAGCCTGCCGTACGCCGATTGCACTTTCCACGGCAAAACCGCGCGCTTCCATGGCGCGGGCCAAGCGGGTGCGGAACGGTTCATTGTCATCAACGATGAGAAGAGACCGCTCATGTTCAGGCAAAGAACTTAGTTCTGTGCTCATCATCGAACTCCTTATTTAGGACTACGACGCAAGACAAAGTCTGGAGCACTTTGAATCGCGAACTCCAGCCTTACTCCTCGTGGTCTTCACGAAACCGAACTCAGCGGGCCCAATGTGGACCCGCCCGTCGATAGCGGCGAAGCGTCTTCAAATCTTGCCTCAATGGGCAAAACACGCCTTTTGACAAAGGACGTAAGACGCATCTGATGAATGTCATTCAAACCTTTTTGCTAAATCGCCCCCATTGCTAGATCGCAGACGACAATCGAACCATCTATTCAAGCGCTACTATGGGCTGTGCATGCGTTAAAATACATGGCAAAGTCATCAAATATGAACGTTGCTTTGTGACGAATTCGGCAGATAGAGAGGCTCACCTCTTTGCTTACCGCACTCTCAAAGACTTCAACATTTCATCCGGTTTGGAAAAGAAACCATCCCCGCCCCGACTCAGTTCAACTTGGGTAGGAGGGGATTGGAGAACCATTCGCTCTCACGGATTCCTTTTTGACCTCTTGATCTTCATATCTAACGCGTGCTGGTCGAGAGAGCCTATACCACAACACAAGAGAGAAACGAATTTTAGTTTCATCGGAATCTCCTTTTGAAAACCAGGAGATGAGACCGTTTTCCTGAACCTTGATGCGATCCGCTGACACATCAGAATTCCCTAAATGGTGGTTCACTTCTCCGCAGTCGCCCTTGATCCAAATCGATCGCCCCGACGTAAAGCAGTCATCATGGAGACATACAAATGAAGTTTAAGGAAAAGGCGAAATCAATCCCCAAACCCCAAAAACAGTCACACCTCTTTCGCAGGGGAGAACGCCCTTTTGCGAAGAGACTGGGTGATAAGTCTGCACACCGATTGCACTATCATCTCTATGAAGATTTGCTGTCATAAGTCGTCATCTGACGAGACGTACTCATGACTGACAACGAGTCCATTACGGTCTACTACGATGGCGCTTGTGCCCTGTGTCGCCGAGAAATCGCCTTCTATAAGAAACGCGCGGCCACCGATATAGAGTGGTGCGATATTTCCGAACGGTCGGGAAACGTCAACGACAATATTGCGCCCGATCTGACCCGTAAAGAAGCTCTATCCCGTTTTCACATTCGGACAAGTGATGGAAAGCTCCGATCTGGTGCAAAGGCGTTCGCCGCGCTCTGGAAAGGCGTACCGGGTTTCGGACCACTGGCGCGGTTTGTCGATTGGAAGCCTGGTGGAGCGCTGGCTGAGGCCGCCTATTCGGTATTTTTGCTTATACGCCCCGTCCTCGTCGCACCACTGAATGCGTGGGACAGAATGAGAAAAGTCCGTTCAGAGAGGAAATTTTTACGCTGAGCTCAAAGTGCCAGGTGAGATCTTCACTCCGGAAACATCCGCCACCTTCTGAAAAACTCTCCGCGGCAATTCCTGCCGCACCGATTCAGCCACCTGAAACAAAAGCTAAACCCAAAACACCTTAAGCACGCAGCGACTCAAAGATTCCATCGATGGCGCGCGCTACACTCTCCGCGGAATCATTGTTCTCGCCCAAATTGTAAAGTGCCGCTTCCGCCACGAGGGCATTGAGCAAGCGGGCGGTCAAGGCCGGCTGCTCTAATGTGATCTCACCGTCATCCGCGGCCTCTTTCAGGAGGTTTTCAAACGCCTTCAGACTAAATGAGTCTTCGATCCTTTTTGCCCTCTGTTGTCCGAGAGCGGACGGTCCGATTTCGAACAAGATCTTTGAAACACTGGGTGTTTTGACCTCGCCCAGCCAGGCCACACATGCATCTCGAAGCCGCACGAGAGGCGGCAAGGCCTCATCCACGCTTTGGAGGGCACGCTCAATCGCACGCCGCGATTCGTCCGTATAGATGGCCTCAACAATTTCGGTCTTACTTCGAAAATGATGATAGAGCGCACCTTTGCTGAGCTCCGTTTCAGACAGCACGCTGTCGACGGATGTCGCGTCGTAACCACGCTTCAGAAATGCAGCCCTAAAGGCCTTGACCAGTTTGGCCCGGGTAGTTTCGGAGCGTTGTTTCTGGGTCACCATAGACCACCTTTACACCAGCACACTCATCATGTAAAACAAACCGACAGTCGGTTTTTATCTAACAAAGTTTCGTTTCACCGGAGGAAGCCATGGAAACTCATATTGAGAACCTAAACCGGATGCTCGCCGTCTGGAACTCAACAGATGAAACAGAGATCCGCGATTTGACCGAAACGGCCCTAGAGCACAATGTCCATTTTGTGGATCCCAACCACAACATTATCGGCCGCGAGGCGTTCATTGACATGGTGCATCTGGTCCATAGCCAAATTCCGGGGGCAGTCTATTCCCGTGCAAGCCGGATCGATGTGCAAAACAATCATTGCCGGTATCACTGGGCGATCCACCAGAACAATGAACTGATTATGCCTGGCTTTGATGTCACCGAAGTCAATGACGCCGGTAAAATCGTCAAGGTGATTGGGTTCTTTGGAGAATTGGGCTCTTAGCCTTGGTCCAGCGGCCTTGGAAAGCTCTTTGACCGGAAAAGCGAGCAAGCCGCAATGGTGGAGATGTACTCCGCAAACGCAGTACGACGGGCGCCGGCCCGCTAGCTAAAGTCCTTTTCCGTCAGTATGGGATCGCTCAGGCAGTCGAGTAACAAGCCACGAACGAGATAATCACGCGGCGGTGCTGCACCTTGGGAAGGGGGTGAAAGCCCCATCCCAGCGGGACCCTTACAATTGCACCGCCGCTGTGCGGCTTGAGTTAAACGGCGCTCTCGGCTCAACGCACTGACGGCTCTTTTCACATGAGGCCACCACTCACATAGAAGCCAAAAAGGGGGGATTGTTTTCTTGAAAGCAGCGAAGTCTCCATCCGGCCCAATCCTGACGTAAATTGATTGCGCTTGAGGCGTCACCTTTTGGCTTAGTTAAGAACGTTCAATGTATGATTGGGTCCGACAAAAGACCTGGGCATTTTCGAAGGCGCAGTTCGTAAGCTCGGCTGGTCATACACCTCAAAGACGGCACGCGCGTAGGCGTTGGCGAGTTGCGTGACGCGGTAAGTCAAATTGAGAGTTACGAACAGAGGAAGACCGGCACGCTAAGGATCACTGGTACGATGCTCAACTGAGTCCGCCGTTACCCTCTTTCGTCCCTGCAATGACTGATCGTCCCTTAACTGCTTCGCGGCACTTGGAACATTTTCCTCGGTCGATGTCAGACTTAGCTAGTTTGTGACCGCAATTCCTGCAAGCCGGCAATTCTTGTGTTTTTGGACCACGCTCTGGACTCTCCTGAAAAACACGTTTGGATCGCCCAGGTGCAACATAGTGCCTCGACAGCTTGATCATAGTTGAAGATCCGATTTTGCTGAGATGTTCGCCAAAGAAGTTGTGAAGGCGGACCTGGACTAACCCAGACCCGCCTAGGGCGTTTTCGCCTTTGTCAGCCTGCAGCGGCCAAAATGCAAAGTATGATGAAGCCTACAATGATCATTTCAGCTAAACCGCCACCACTTTCGCCACCGATTCCAATACCGAATGAGGGGCCACCTGAGCATTCCTTTTCTTGGGACGGCTCGGCCGAAATACTGTCGATTTGCTTTGCGCATTCTTCAATTATGATGTCTTCCATGACAATGTCCTTTACTTGTATGTTGGGTTATCGACATCCAGAAGATAAACATTAAGTCGCTACTTGTAGCAGCAAGAGATTGGCAAAAATCAATTGAATCTAACGAGCGATTTGCCGGTTTTTTGCCGGGGGGCGACTATTCAAAAACAAGGATCCGTGTAAGGATACCAACTACGAGTGTCAGAACGCATTGACATGTGAAAATTTCCTGGAGGAGATGGCTGGAGCGCGCCCCTACGATGAGAACCAGAATCAGCTCACTATCATTGAGTCAATTGCAGCCGAAGGAACGGGCTAACATTATTAGGGATGTTCTCTCCGTTAACGTAGAGCAACTCGCTTCGGCCGAGTATTTCGACGTCAAAGAAGGCAAAAAGACACGTGTATTCTCGCGGCTAACATCTACGTCATCAATAGCAAAACTGTTTAGACCAGCCAATACGACCACACCGTGGAGAGCGGAATACTCCATCCCGTTTGTATTGTGGTTACAGCAAGAACAAGGATATAAGAATGCCCCTCTGACTTTGTTTGTAGCTAACGCGACCACTGAAGAAGAATTCTTAGATCTGTTGTATAACGGAGACCCAGAGGAAAAACCTCTGGTGAAGAACAGTAGTGCGATTTCCATTCCAAAGTACCGGCGTCCGGAGGAGAATAGGGTCAGTCTACTGATTAAACAAGCTCTGGCAGTTTCCCGGGACCCTGAGTATTTCCGTAAGCCATCTGCAACAGAACATAGCCTTGCGGAGCGGAACGCGCGTGACTTGGATGAGTTGCTTGTGCAGGGCGACGTGTTATTGCCTCCTGACGAACTTATAAATATGGGCAATATTCTAGAACTTTGCACCGGATGCGGAAAGGGAGCGGAAGAATACCCAGTCTTTGCATCCAGTTTCGAGAGCCAATGGGATCGACTGGACGAGCTGGAAATGTCTTTAGAAACAGATGAGCATTATATTGGCCTGGCGCAACTTGGGTCTAGAATTGTTCAAGGAAAGATAATCAGTGGGCGGCTTGAAGAGGCGCGGCCAGACGCACAAGCGATAGAAGACTGGATTACCCGAGGACTTATTCGTAAGGACAATTATTGGGGCGTGGCTCTGGATGCGAGGATTAATCAAGTCCTGATAGAATCTGAAATAGCAGTAGATATATGGATTGAGGAATTCCCAAGGATAGCTGCAAATAACTGCAGTGAGAATTCTTTTGAGTACTTCAAGGCTTTGAAGTGCAGGGCATGCCGCGCGATTTCCTGTGGTTCTCCAAAGGCACGCGAATGCGTAGAAGATGCGAAAGAGGCATTTGCTAGATATGAGACTCGATTGGCGGCTCATTCGGAGCACTTAGAACACGAGCGAGGTGATTTAGCGTATTTGGAAATTCATTTTATCGCAGAAAATTCATCGTTGCGAGGTAGATCTCAAGGCAAAGACCTGCGTGACATTGTGGGGATTGAGAAATTAGAAGAAAACGTGAAACTCCGGAACGCCCCAATCAGAAATGCCCGCGCGCTTTTGCTACTTTGGAAGGCCACTGGACGTGAGAGAACTGATCTCTTGATAAGGGCGCAGCGATTGGCCTGGAAGCAGCCGTCGTTAAAGCACATTTGCCTATTTAGCGTGTCTGGTCTACGCGACGAAATTACCGGCGCGTTGCGTATTGCAGGTGGATTGGAACCTAGAGAAGCACGACTTTGACAGTACTTCCAACGATTGCAGTCAGTCAGTGATTCGAAGCTTATCTGTGAAAGGCGCTTTTTGGGTCGATAGAATACAAAGAGTTTTGGTCTCCGTCATTTTGAGCGCAGCCCGCGTGCTTGGTCACTATTCGTCAAAAGTTCAGAGTTGTACGGCAAACGAGCCGTTCCTTAACTTTGGCAAGAATGTCAACTATTGGCGAAAGCCCGACGTTGGTCAATCACACCAGACGGGAAGAAAAAGACCGATCACTTTGGCCCTCATGGAACTTCGCGCGCGTGAAGTGTCATCACGTGAACGACGACAGCAAGGCGTTGGCTCGCTTCCCAAAATCCTTTTCCGTCAGTGTGGGATCGCTCAGGCAGTCGAGCAGAAAGCCACGCACCAGATTGGTGAGCGCACAAGCAAGACGCTCAGGTTGTTTGTAGCCAGAATACTTCAAATCACCCGCCAGCCTGTCAATGCCCTCTTGTACCCAGTTTGTCAGAAGGTCCGCGAACTCAGGGTTACGGCTGCCGTAAAGCGCCAGTTCCAGATCGAGGCGTACGGACGAGCTGTCCGTAATTTCCTCCTTCACGACGCTCGCCAAAACATCGATGACTTGCGCCCTTGTCATGTTCTTTGTTGGCTCCCAACCGATCTTGCTCCGGTAGTCCTGAAAGGATCCCAGATAGGCCTCAAAGGCTTTGCGAATGAGCCCCTCTCGGGTCGGAAAATGATAGCCGACGACGCCGTGTGAAAGACCGGCTTTTTGCCCCACGCGCCGGTGCGTGACGGCATCCACCCCTTCTTTGTCGATCACCTGAAGCGCGGCTTCCAGCACTTGCAGCCGCGTCTTCTCACCAGCTTTCACGTTCGCCTCACCCTATTTCCGTTCGTCACATCGACGCGATAGGCACCGCCGCGAGGAATAACAAAATTCTTGACAAATGTAAAAGAACATATATCTTTACATTTGTCAAGAAAACGGACGGAGGTTGCCCCATGAAGGAACTCTCAAATCGCATCAACACGTTGGGTGTGGTGGCCGGTGCCGTCTTCATCATCACCGGCATCCTCTCTTTCTTTCTACCTCTGGATGCCCCGGCCCCCACGCAAGAAGACACAGCTCTTTGGCACATGAACACAGCGGGCCCTTATCTTTTCGGATGGCTCAATCAGATTATCGCCATGCTTGCTCTGTCGGTGGTCTTGGCGGTGGCCGCATGGCAGATATTTCCCGCCGCACCGCTTCGTGCAGGCACGGTTTGGGTCTTGACGGTGAGTTCAACGGTCGTCTTCCTTATCTCCAAGTTCCTGTCCATTTGGGCCGTCCCGTTGCTGGCCAAAGCCATTGCAGCAGGAAGCAACGAAAGCGAAGCAGCCGCAACTTTGTTGTCTGCGCTCGGACCATCAACGGCATTCGGTCTTATTCCGTCCATGGATTATCTGGGATTTTGGCTTTACGCCCTCATCGGCTTTTTTGCCTTTCGGCCGCTTTTTCGCCTATCCTGGAGCGCGAAGATCGCCGCGGTCGTATTGCTCATATATGGGATTGCGTTCCACCTTGTCGGCATCGCTGTCTTGATCGACATCCTGTCTCAAAGCCAAGTGGGCGACAGCGTCATGTCAATCGCCTATCTCGTTGCCATCGCGGCCATCGCATCCCTGTTTCACTTCCGGGCGCCTGTCCTATCGAACCCCAAACGAGCATGAGTGAGGACGATGACCAATCGAAAACCGATTACCCGCCGGGACTTTCTCAACGGAACAGCGGTGGCCGTCACCGCGGCTGGACTGGCTCCTCATGGATGGGCCCAGTCCCTTGTCGGCGGCACCGCCTCGTTTAGAGACGATACGTACTATCCGCCAAGCCTCACCGGCATGAGAGGTAACCATCCAGGGGCCTTCGACGCTGCCCATGCACTCGCGTGGAACGACAATGCCCCATCCATGTTCCGCGACACCGGCGAAGACTATGACTTGGTTGTTATCGGTGGCGGGCTGAGCGGTTTGGCGGCAGCTTTGTTTTTTCAACAAGAACGCGGGCCAGACCAGCGTATTCTCATTCTCGACAATCACGATGATTTTGGCGGCCACGCCAAGAGGAACGAATTCAACGTCGCAGGCCGCATGTTGCTCGGCGTCGGCGGCAGCATCAACTTGGAGGCGCCGAAAAACTATAGCCGGACTGCCAAAGCTCTCCTCAAAGACCTCGGCATTGACATGACGAAGCTCGAAGCGGCGAATGATCCAACTTACATAATGTCTGGAGGCGGGCGCAACACGGGCTATTATGTCAAAACGAGCCGAGGTGAATCGCGGATGATCACCGGGCGCTGGATGGGGGCGTTGCGCGGAAAAACCGATCCCGCACCGTTCATCGAACAACTCCCGTACACGAAGGAAGACAAGGCGGCGCTCCTCAAGTTGGTTGGAGGCGAGTGGGATTTCCTCGTTGGCCTGTCTGTTTCCGAGCGCGCTGACTATCTGTCCTCTCACTCCTATTACGAGTTTTTGACCGACAAGGTGGGACTTTCCGAAGAAGCCCTTTCTTTCGCCGACCCGATCCTGCGCCCGAACTATGGCGTGGGCGGAGACGGTCTGTCTGTCAGCGAAGCCCTATTTGGGGGGGCACCGGGGCTTCGCGCAGTGGGATGGCCCTGGGCCTGGGGCGAACGCCTCTTCTACAATGAGGACCGCCCGTTCCATGCATTAGTCTTTCCAGATGGCAATGCCTCAGTCGCACGGCTCATGGTCCGCAGACTGATCCCTGACGTGGCGCCCGGCACCACAATGGATGACATCGTCAATGCCCGCTTTGACTATAGCAAGCTCGACGCAGAAGGATCGCCGGTGCGAATTCGCCTCAACAGCACAGCCGTTCGTGTACAGCAAGAGGGTGAAAGCGTCTCCGTCTCCTATGCTGTGGACGGCCGTGCTCACCGCGTTCGGGCAAAACACTGTATCCTGGCATGCTACAATGCCATCATTCCACATCTATTGCCTGAGCTCCCGGATGAGCAGAGAGATGCGCTGAAATACGGCTCAAAAGTACCGCTCATTTGGACGAATGTCGCCCTACGCGATGGCTCCCCTTTCCACCGCGCCGGGTCTGACATCTTTCTGTGTCCGAATAGCTTCTTTCAATTTGTGACAAAAGCACCCCCGACCAAGATGGACGGCTATCAGGCACCACAAGACCCTGCCGATCCGCTCGTCGTCTTCATGTGGCATATGCCCGTTCCCCGAAAGCAAGAAGGACAAACCGCCCGCGATCTCTTCAGGTTGGCACGCTATGAGCTTCTTGAAACCCCCTTCTCCAAATTCGAAGAGGAGGTCAAGGCACAACTCACCGACATGTACGGCGAGTACGGATTTGTAGCTGACAGGGACATTGAAGCCATTACAGTCAATCGATGGTCGCACGGCTATGCTTATATCTATCTAGATCTCGATGACCCAAAGTTTAAAGACGGACAACACCCCCATGAGATCGGCCGCAAACAGTTCGGACGCATTTCAATCGCCAACACCGATTCCGAGGCGAGAGCTTACCTTGACGCCGCCATTGACGCGGCTTGGCGCGCAGTGGAAGAACAACTCTCTCTGTAAATGGAGGCTTTGAAGTATGACCATCCCGCAATTTCCTCATGATGCTGATCCGCTTACCGTTTCAGATGCCTTTGAAAAGGCCGGATGCGTAGTGGTAACAGATGTTCTGAATGAAACCGCACGCAACTCCATCCGCGCGGAGCTGGCCCCCCACATGGAAAAGGCCCGTGTTGAGCAAGAAGACGATCCGGAAGAGTTTTATCCCGGCCGAACCCGCCGCGTGACCGCTCTGGTAAGCCGCTCGCCGACGGTCACAGATCAGCTGGTCGCTCACCCGGTCTCGAAGAACATGTGCGATACGTTCCTCTTGCCGAACGGGGAGTTTGGCTACCAGCTCCACGTGACGGCCGCGCTCGAAGTTGGTCCCGGAGCGCGCACGCAAGTGCTGCACCGCGAAGAAGATTCGTTTACGTTCTTTCCGTTGCCACGGCCGAACTTGATCGTTGCCAGCATGTGGGCCGTTTCGGACTTTCGTTCGGACAACGGTGCCACCTTGCTGGTACCTGGCAGCCACAAATGGACGGAGGATCGCATCCCCAAAGACAACGAGATCGTTCAGGCAGAAATGCCCGCAGGTTCCGTTCTCTTTTGGTCGGGGGGTTTGCTCCATGGCGCCGGCGCCAACACGTCTGAGGATTGGCGGTACGGCGTGATTCTCACCTATTCTCTCGGCTGGCTGCGCCAGGAGGAAAACCAGTATCTGGATGTCCCCCCGGAGCGGGTTGCGGCCCTGTCGCCAGAAGTACGGAAAATAGCTGGGTTTGACATGTACAGCGCCCTCGGATTGTACGATCCGTCCGCGATGGAGCGAGGCTAGACGAGAGGCCCAAACGCCGCAAATCCGACCGGGTTCGAGACGATCCGGCTCACACATATACCCCAGGGTCGGCTTTCACCGCGAATATCTGGACGGGCGCCAGTGGAGACTGTTAGCCTGTAGGCAGTCTTAGGTCTATAAGGCTCGGGAAATGCAAACTGAGACCTTCACATCGCGAGCAGCAGCGCTCGGCGAGTTTGTTGAAGTCGTCCGAGAATTGGGAGGCGACCCTGAGCAATTGCTCGACGAAGAAGGTCTGAGCATCCGTGATCTGAACGATCCCGAAAATTCAATTCCCGCCTTGAGCGTGGGCCAACTGATCATCAATGGAGCCGAGCACACAGGTCACCCGCACTTCGGCGCCACCCTTGCCACCCGGCGGGATATGCAATCCTACTTCGGTGCGCTCGGCCGCCTCGTTTGGGCGGCGCCGGACCTAGGCACTTCCATGAAGGAGTTCTCGAGGTACATTTCATTACACATCGAAGGCAGCCAGTGGACTCTGGACGTAGACGATGAATTGGCTCGGCTAACAAACTCCGTCCCGGCCCAATCGCCCCATCCGCAGCTTGTTGAACACAATCTCATTCTTGTACGGCGGCTCTTTGGCGCCATTAGCCATAATCGGTGGACACCCTATTTCGCCTGTTTCTCCACACCCCGGCCCAAAGATACCCAGTTTCTGCGGAGAGTCCTTGGTTGCCCCTTGAGATTCAATGCCGAATTCAATGGGATCGAGTTTCACAGTTCGGACCTGTTCCTGAAACTGCCCTCCTCCGATAAACAACTCGGCGCCATTCTTCACTCCTACGTGGATCCTGTCTACGGCCGCCAAGACACTAATCTTCCCGAACAAGTGACGGAACTGATTCAAAAGAATCTGTTGTCAGGGCGTTTTTCCATAGACTCTGTATCGCGATTTTTTCCTCACTCACGAAGTACGTTACAGAAAAGGCTGAGTGAACAGGGAACCAGTTATCAGAAACTGTTAAACTCTGTACGCGATCAAAAGGCGGCGGACATGCTCCTCAATACGGATATATCCATTGGTGAGTTGAGCGACTTGCTGGGCTACAGGACCATTGATGCCTTTTCGAGAGCCTTTAAGAACCGGCTCGGCGAGGCCCCGAGTCAATGGCGCCACCGTCGGCGCTCAGGTGACCGATCAGGTCTACCCTCCGAATAAGAGTCGCCCCTCAAATCAGCCTTTTGAAGGCAAATCTGGGCAAATTAACAAAAAAAGGAGGCGAATTATCAAATCCCGTGGGATCGTCATGGCTAGTCTTTAGCCGCTTACCGATCAACTATGGAGGGGAGAGACGATGCCCCAAGATGTCAGACGCGTTGTGACTGGGCTGGATTCAAAAGGAAGAGCCCGTGTCTTGATGGATGGACCAAGTCCTCACTACGAGGACCGGCCGTCCGGCCGCATCACCGAAATCTGGTCGAATGCGGAATCGCCGGCGACCTATGATAACGCGGGCGACCGCGCGATTTGGCCCATGCAACACGATCCCGAGCCCAACGGCACCATATGCCGCGTTCTTGAGATGGCGCCGGGATTTGAAATCCCGGCGGATACCCCTCCAGAGGAACTTCTGGCGCTCGCAAAATCGGTGTTTGCAAGCATGCAGAGCGATTTTGTTCCCACCCTCGAATCGGTCCAGCGTCATCCGTCGTTTCACAAGACCGACTCATTGGATTATCTCGCAATTCTGTCCGGCCGCCTGACAATGCTGATGGACGATGACGAAGAAGTTACACTGGGGCCTGGCGATGTCGTGGTTCAGCAAGGCGTTATGCATGGCTGGCGGGTCGAAGGTGACGAGCCCGTTCGCATGTTTGCCGTTCTGATCGACGGTCACCCAGCCAAATAGAAAAAGCGAGAGACAGCTCATGAAACTCGTAACGTATGAAGACGAAAGGGGACATGCCAAACCCGGCATGCTGATCGAGGATGACTCCCAAATCGTCCCCATCACGCAATACGCATCCCTTCAAGACATCATTGAAGGAGGGGGTGAGGCCCTCGACCACCTTAAGTCCGTAGACAGAGCCAGCGGAATTCCAGCAAGCGAAACGCGATTGTTGGCCCCGCTTCCCCGGCCGGTTCAGATCCGGGATGCTCTGTGTTTTTTGGACCATATGCGCAACGCCGGCAGGATCGCTGTCACCCTTCAGGGAAAAGAACCGGACGCCTTTGAACTCTCGCCCGCCTTTGTGACCGCGCCCCGCTATTACAAAGCGAACCGGATGTGCGTGGTCGGACCCGATCATGATATCGAATGGCCGGAAGGCTGTAACATGCTCGACTACGAACTGGAGCTTGGGATCATCGTCGGCAAAGAAGGAAAAAACATCCCCCGCGACCGGGCCAGAGACTATATTTTTGGCTATACGATCTTCAATGATGTGTCCGCACGCGATCTACAGGTGGAAGAAATGGCTGCCGGATTAGGTCCGGCAAAGGGCAAAGACTTCGACACGGGCAATGTGCTCGGGCCCTGTATCGTCACAAAGGACGAGGCCGACATCGATAATCTCACCATGATCGCACGGTTGAACGGCGAAAAGGTTTCCAAAGGCAATTCAAGCCAGATGGATCACAAAGTCGATGACATCATCGCTCACGTCAGCCGAAACGAAACCATCTACCCCGGCGAAGTACTGGGGTCGGGAACGGTTCCCCTCGGCTGTTTGATGGAGCACGGACGATCACTTTCGCCGGGTGACGTCGTCGAACTCGAAGTCGAAGGGATCGGCGTATTGCGAAACAGGTTCATAAAAACAAACTAGTCCCAAATTCATAATCTCTATGAAACCACCTCGATAGGAGCTTCGTTATGACTGACACCAACCAGGGCGCGCTCGAGCAACGGATCGAAACTCTCGAAAAGGAACTCACCGAAATAAAGGACCGCGAAGCCATCCGTGAAGTCATTCACCGCTATTGCCACGCCGTCGACCGGTGCGACCTCGAAGAACTCAAAGGCTGTTACCACGCGGACGGCTATGACGATCACGGATTCTTTGCCGGCAACGCCCATGAATTCGCCGACTATGTCATCCCGGTCCTGGAGCAAATAGACTCAAGTTGTCATTCAATCTCGAACACGCGCATCAAGATCAAAGGCAACCAGGCCGCGTGCGGGTCCTATTGGTCGGTCATTCATCGTTTAAGACATGAAGCCGGATTCGCCGATTTCTGGCATCAGGGACGGTATCTGGATGTATTCGAAAAACGCGGCGGCGAGTGGAAGATACTGCATCGGGTGATCGTGGGCGATTTCGACCGATGGATTGAAACGATCGATCTAAGAGCTCAGATGGAGGACAGTCCCAACGCAACACTCGCGGGTTGTCGCGGAGACAAGGACCCGGGAAATCTGTGGTTCGATTTGACCCAACACAGACCAGATCGGACCGCGATGGAAGATCTCTGGGGCGTGTTTCACGCGTTGAGCGACGCCACTCGGCCCAACTAACAGACGGAACTTTAGAAAAACACAAACGATCTAACCACCAGATTTTTCCGGCAGGGGGCATCCTCCGGCTGGGTCGGATCGATGGCGGCAGTGTGGAACGACCAGCGCGAGACACTGCCGTCAGTGACGGAGTCGTAGCACTTCAGCATGGAAACTTCTGTCGGGGTTTGGTCCGGAAACCAATACCACTCATGCTCCGGCCGGTACGTAAAGCGCGTTGTTTCTCCAACCCGGTCATCATAGATCCGGTAATTGGTGATGTAGGGCTGATCGGCAAAAGAGGGCCACGCACAGAGAACAAACGGATTCTGCTTCACTGTTTCCATGGGCTTGGCGAGGTTGATGGACATAAACCGGCGGGACATTTTCGCGTCCGCCTCTTCTTCCGTGTAATGCTGTTCCCGTCCAAAGTTCCGGAGGTTCTTCGTCAACAGTTCCCGGCACCGCACCCGGCCGCTATTGTCGTTGAGATCGTTGTGCACAAGATTGGCATAGGTTGCATTGACGCCCGGATTCTTGTCGTCTTGGTTTTCCGTGCGGTCCCCCTGATAGTCCTTGTCGAACACATCGTGGTTATAGACGAGCGCATCCGTCGCATCCGGAAAGAACTCCAAAAGAAGCTTCTCCATTTCCGGATAATAGACCCGCTCCACTTCGTGGGCATCATAGAAGTTTTGGCATTTGGACTCGCAGTGGGCGAGAGACACGCCGAGCTTGTCCATACACTCCGGGCTATTGGGTGACAGGCCGGGATAGTATTCCCCGATGCGCCGCGCATCCCGCAAAATCTGAGGAAAGTAGAGACACCGCCGTACATTATCCATTTCATCTTTACGCAGAAGACTGGCGTCTTGCTCCCGCGCCGGGTCGCGCCAGAGCCCGTTGGACGAAACAACCGAATAAGACGGCCCCTCATGGATCGAATACCGCAGCGGGATCGCAATGCCCCCTTCCGGCGCCTCAATCTTGTTCTCGCGGATATAGTCAAGACATTCCGCATACCGGCGAAATCCCAGACCCCATTTGGTTTCGATGGGGCCAGGAGGGGCATTGTCTAAAAGATCGTTAATCGCCTGGCCCTCGCCTTCGGCGATCAGCCGAAGCGCATCGTCAATGGCTTTGGCCGTTCCTGCATCCCCGTTGCTGTCAAACGACATGTAAGACAGCCCGCCGTTGGCCGCGATGGGCGCCGCTTGCCCTTCGGTCAGCTCAAACTGGGGAATGTAGGCTTTTGCAGCGGAACCAGCGGATTTTGGCGCGTTCTCCGCGCTATCGTGGGTGTGCACCATGGCGGCCTCCTTCGAATGCTGCCGAATGATGACATATGGATGAAACTCTGCCTAGCGGGACCGGCGGGAGGCAGATGTGCAGCGGGTCACACACGCATTTTTGGTCACCTAAACCGACGGCGGCCCGGCCTGAATGCGTTTGCGCAAGGTCTCCAAGTCTTCGACGGCGGGCAAGGTGCCGTCGACCCACCAGTTCGCCCCCGCCTCTTCTAGGGCGCTCGCGCGATCTTCGTCCTGTTCTTTGTCATTGGTCGTATTCGCGCCCACCGACAAGTTGAAGGGTTTATCGCTCTCCCGATGTTCCTGAATATAGCTTGATATAGCCGCCACATCCTGCGGCGTCAGGGGGTCTACAAAGCCGTCTTTCATGGCGTAGACGCCGTCATAGCGCGCCGCGCGGCGGAACGGCTTTTTGTTTGGCCACGTGCCCGCGAGCCAAATCGGCACGTTGGCTTTGGCTTCAAAGGGTGTCGGTGAATGAACATGATAGTGCTCCCCGTCGAATGACACGGGGTCCCACTTAAGATCGCGGTGAGAACAGAGAGACTCTCATCAATCATCTGACCGCGCGTCGGCAAATCGCGCTCTTCTCCCAAATCGTCGAACTCAGCTGTCCCCACACCGAGACCAGCCCCGAAGATAAAGCGGCCCTCTGAAAGGCGATGAATCGCCAATATCTCACGGGCGAGCTTGGCCGGTCGGCGGCGCGCAACCGGAGTAATGGATGTCCCAAGAAAGATTTTCTCCGTACGCTGCGCCATGAGCGCGAGCGCGATCCAGGGCTCCGCATGAGGGCCCCCTTCCGCCATTCCCGGAAAATGCAAATTGACGTGGTCCCAAACCAGCGCCGCGTCCCAACCGCTTTGTTCGGCCTCATACGCCAAATCGGCCAGAACCCGTTCATCGCTTAAGTGTTCGAAAAGTGGAAAATTGAAGGCGAACTTCACAGCTAGCTCCAAATTTGGGTCACGATCAGGTTCTACCATGTATATTTCGAGAGCTTCCTGAAGGGAATAATCTCATTTTGGAATCCTGACACTGTGAGTTGGGATCGGTTTTGAAATGGCTTCTCTGGGAGGAGTTCCCTTAAGCGGCCAGCCAGCGAACGGGGAGCCAAACCCGTTCTGTGAATGAAAACGAGCGCTCCCAGAGCCACTTCCTGTGTCAGAAGTGGACAGTTAACCAACCTGTCCTACTGTTCCAAAGGACGACGATCGAACGCCCCAACAGGTCGCCGCTCCGCGCGCTGTGTCGAAAAAGAGATAAGCATGACCGGACCGCAATTTGACGAGAAGTTCAGAGAACAACTCTATTCGCTGTTTCAATGGCGACGCGATGTCAGAAGCTTTAGATCTGATTTAATCAGTACCGAAACGCTATTGGAACTCCTTAATGTAGCAACTCTGGCTCCGTCCGTCGGCAACTCTCAACCCTGGAGATTTGTCCTTGTAGAGGATGACAGACTTCGCGAGAGCGTTCGCGAAAATTTCAGAAGGGAAAACCAGGCAGCCCTCGAAGACTACGAAAACGAAGATGCTCAAAAGTATGCTCGGCTCAAGCTGAGCGGCTTAGAAGAAGCGCCCGTCCATCTGGCGGTCTTTGTCGATGAGTGCAGCAAAGAGGGAAAAGGACTCGGGGCGCGAACAATGCCGGAGGTCAAAACTTACTCAGTCATCTTGTCTATTCACACCCTGTGGCTCGCGGCCCGCGCCCGCGGAATCGGACTGGGGTGGGTCTCAATCTTGGACCCCCAAAAGATACAAGAAACACTGGGCGTTCCAGCGCGTTGGAAACTAGTTGGATATTTCTGTCTGGGATATCCCGCAGAAGAGAATGACGTGCCCGAATTAGAGCGACTCGGCTGGCAAGACCGGAAGTGTATCGACGAATTCTTGACGATCCTCTGAGATCGAAAACAACACACCGATAGCCCAAATCGCGCTATGCTCTTAGCCTCTATTTCAATTTTTGAGGGGACTATGCCATGTCACTTGCAGAGCTGGGTGTCGTCAGTGAAATCGTCGGATCAATCGCCGTACTCTTTACACTAATTGTTCTCGTTTTCCAGATCAGCAGAGCGAGAAAGGAAATCACACGGGCGAACGCCCGCGAATTGATTCGCCACAACAACGAAATTTTGCTGAGATTATCTGAAAACCCAGAACTCTTAGATGTACACATTCGGGGCCAAAAAAGATCTTGAATGCCTTACTGATGCCGAACGCATAAAATGGGGAACCTGGCTTTTCGCTTGGATCACCCAATCGGAACAAGGATTTGTTGATCAGTACCAAAAGGATGTTTCGGGAATAGAGTTGGACGAATACGTGGAAGGGAGTAGCCCTTACACTTCGCAGCAAAGGAGGCAGAGCCTTCTGGCCACGCATTCGGAGCTGGTTCGATCCGGCCTTTTGTGATGCGGTGGAGCGCCAAATGGCAAAGTCCAACACAACCTATTTGGAACGCCTCACCGACCCCGCATGGACCGCCCCGGCTAACCGAGAGCCCAATTAACTTGAAACGAACGAACTAAGGGCCTCCCGAAGCCATTGCAGCGTGACTTGGACTTTACGTTCTTCCAGCGCCGCCCGGCGGCAGACAAAATTATAGTGCCTCGACCGGTCTTGTGCCTCTGGGAAGACCGGGAAGATGTCGTCCCCGTATCCGGGAAATGCGGAAATGAGCGGTTGCATCGACATCGCAATCCCGAGCCCGGCTTTCACCGCATCAAGGGCGCCCAGAACGGAATCAAAAACGATTGCGTTTTTTGCGTCCAGCCGTCCGCCACCATGAGAAGCGTACCAATCCTGCCATGCGGAGGGATTCTGACGCACAAATAAGAGTGTATGCTGATTAAAGTCCTCGAGCGTTTCAAGAGCAGGAGCTCCATCCAAATACCCCTCCGAGGCGACCGGCTGTCCGCGCACCTGAATGAGAGGCAGACACTCAAGGCCCGCACTATGGTCCGCCCCAAAGCGTAACGCAATATCCGCTTCCCCGTTTAGAACGTCCGCATAGGCGTTCGACGTTTCAAGCCGAAGCTCGAAACCGGGGTGTTCCGTATGAAAACGGTTGAGATTGGGCAACAGGATCACGCTTGTGAAGAAGGGCAAAGCGCTCAGACGGATCGTGTTCCTGTCTCTCGTCGTTTGGACAGCACGTGTGGCGGCACGCAGGTCTGTGAGTGACTTGTGAACAGCGGCCAAATAGTCCCGCCCTACGTCCGTCAATTTGATAACGCGGCCAACCCGCTCGAACAGATGGACACCCAGACTATCTTCCAGCTCCTTAATCGCATGGGAAACGGCTGACGGCGTTCTCCCCATCTCCTTAGCCGCGCGCGCGAACGACTCATGGGACGCCGCCAACTCAAAAGCGAGCAAGGCTGCCATCGAGGGTAGAGAAACAGGGTTTTGAATAGATGAATTATTCTCATCAATCATGAAAGAAACTCGCTTTTCATGCGTTGAATGCCGAAAGAGAATAGAGAAACTGAATACGAACATTGAGTCAACGATGCCAATTTTCACAAAAGATGAAAATAGTTTATGGGTCAGCGCGCCCCAAGCGAGCGGTCCCTTTCACGGTCTTCAAGGTGGTGCCGTTGCGGCACTCATGGTCTCCGAGCTGGAGCAGCAAGCGCAAGATCAGGAGTTGGGGTTGGCCGCTTCGGCGTCGGTCGAATTCGTTCGTCCAACGCCCTCGGGCCCCCTTCGCACCGAGCCCGAGTGTCTCCGCCGGGGCCGGCGCGTCAGCGTTCTCACAAACGCCGTCTATGACGGCGACTCGCTCACGGCGAGGGCAACAGTGTGTTTTATCAACCCACGTTCCTTACCCGAACTATCCAACCGAGAAACAACTGCACACGATCCAGCCTCTCTACCGGTGTTTCCGGCACAGCAAGCACCGCACGGCGGACTCTGGATGATGGACTTATTTGAGGTCCGCAAATCCGGTGAAGGCATCGTCTGGTTTCGCTACACCGATGACATCGTTGCGCCGATGTCGGCAATGGGGCGCGTCCTCGGTCCCGCCGATTGGACCCACGGCCTCGGACGGCCCGCGAAACCCAAACTCGCCGACCCCAACATCAACCTTCAAGTCACATTAGCCAGGCATCCCGGCGGTGAGTTCATCGGCATTCGCCCCCGGACCACATGGATGCCATCGGGCATCGGTCTTGGCGAGGGCGAGCTTTTCGACGTCGAGGGCTTTATCGGACGTGTCACGATGTCCGTCGCACTTACCCCGTTTGAGCAGATCGGTTGAGCTAACATGTTAAAAGGACTCGCTGCCCAACTCGACAAACGCAACTGGCGGGCTCGCATCTCAGACGCACGAACTGGATTTCCATCAACATCCTGCTCCCATATCGGGTTCTACGAAGACGATGATTGCTTGATCCGGTACCGAAAAGCGGGCCGCGGACCCGCAATGGTCTTTCTCTGTGATGGACCCGCTACGCTTGAGCTTTACGACGCTCTCATTGAGCGATTAGCAAGCCGGTACACGGTCATCGCTTTTGAGACGCCCGGAAACGGTTTCTCCGTCCCAAAACCCGCCTATAGCTTCTCTTTCCAAAGGACCAACAATACAGTTGCTCGTTTTCTAAAAACGATCGCTGGCGAGCGTTCCATTCTTGCGTTTTCCTGCGGGGGCGCTTATTCGGCCATCGACATCGCCGTACGATTCCCGGAACTGTGCAGCCACCTAATCATCATCCAAGCACCGTCTTGGAGCGAAGAGATGAGCTGGAAGAAGAGACGCGACCCCACGGGCGCGATTTCAACGCCGGTGATCGGCCAGATCCTGTTTCCCCGTATGATGAGAGCGCGAGCGCCTCAATGGTACGAGCTCAGCATGGCGAAAACGTCACTGGTCAACCACTTTTGCTCGTGCACGGATATTGCCTTTTCAGAAGGTGCAACATTCGCCTTGCCCACCCTATTTCAGAACTATTTGGACGGCGCCGCCGCACCATTCGGTCTGGCGGAACAACCCGCCCTTGTCATTTGGGGCGAGCAAGACCGATCACACGAAGAAACGGACAAGGCATCCGCGAAAGAACTCGCAAAGAATGTGGACATGGTTTCGCTCTCACACGTCGGGCATTTCCCCGAATTGGAAGACCCCGAGAGTTTTGCAATTCTTGCAGCGGACTTTGCGGAACGTTAGCGGCGCGCACCCTCAAACCCTCAACAATCGCATCCAAACGCCCGCGATCACAAAGGTCGCTCCGTACACAGTAAGAATAATGGGGATGCTGATGCTTGGCAAGACCGGCGCCATCACGAACAAGATGTGCAGGGTAATGACGAGGATGGCAATATTGAACACCGCCAGCTCGCGGGCTACGGGCGTTCGGAAATCGGGATCGAGCAAGCGCAGCAAAAGCAGTCCCGTGCCGGTCGAGCCGCAACAACACCCAAACGCGGCAATCGAGCGTTCCGGTCCGAAGTCGGCGGACACCCGGCTCATCCCGAAACAGAGCGCAGCTGTCACCACCGTCACCGCAACCGTCACCAGCAGAATCGGCAACCCAATAGCGGCAAGGATGGCCACTTCAATGCTCATCACCGTACCAACCACCATGAAGTCGACGGACGCGCCGGTGATCATGCGCTGCGTGTCGTCATCCACAAATCGGTCCCATTTCATCGCCTCGATCACCGAGCGGATCACCGCACACACCAACAGACCGTGCACAAAGAAAAGATTATAGGAAAAGAACACATTCATCGGGATACCGAACAACGTGGCGTCCCCCACAAGGCCCCGCAAGAGCCCCAACCATTGATACGCGAGCATATAAGCAACCCCTAAAAGCCCGATGTGAAAAGCGATGCTCTCCACGTTGCTGGCGTTCGTCACGTGGCGGCCGGTCTCGACCTTCGCATCCGCCGGGTAGAGCCCGCGCAGAAAATCAGGCGTGAGTTCGGCTGTCGTATTGGCATTGAGATTATGCCGCAACATCCACCGCGCGATTGGCACGCCGATCACAAACGACACCACAAAGCCGAGCGAGGCGTAGATGAGCCCAATCTTCGCCGCATCTTCGATGGAAAAATTCTCTTGCCAAATCGTGCCGAGCGCAAGCGCTTGACCTGGTCCTTGGGTAAAACCGTGGGCGACGATCATACCGAGATAGGCGCTGATGTCATCGCCAACAGCGGCATTGTAGGCGAGAATAACGCCGAGCCCCACTAGAGCCTGCATGACCAAGCTCATCGTCCACAGGAGAGCGAGCCACATCCCGCCTGAAAAATACCGATGCCCTTTGGCTTGTTCCTTTGGCCGGCCGGTCAGCACCAGCGACATAAAACTAAGTGTAAAGAAATGGAACGTAAACGGAACAAAGTCGGAGGCGGTATACCCGAACCCAAACCCGGTATTGATCAAAATAAAGCCCAGCGTGCCGCCGATGATGGATGCCGGGATCAAGAACGACTGCAACACCGGAACGGTCATCCGCAAGACCGAGCCCGCATAAAGCATGGCCGCCATAAAGGCGAACGCCATCACCCCCGGAAATGTCCCCTCCATGAACGTGCCTCTTTTCGTTTCGGCGCACGATATATGCCGGACAGCAGTCTGGCCATCGCTGAATTGAACGACCGACAGCGAATTTGGGATCTTAATCTTCCTCTTAGTTTCGTTTAGGCTGCAGACGACAGGAGAGACCGGGATACCTGCCGGCCGAAGCAAACAAGTTACCTAAGGCTGGCAAGAAGAAATCGCATCGGTCGCAGAGGGCAGGATTTGGTTTCAATACAAACAAAGAAAAAAGAGAGGAAAAGCAAAATGGAAGAGTTTACAGGCAGGGTGGGTGTCGTCACAGGCGCCGCGAGCGGTATCGGTCGCGCGACAGCGGAGCGATTTGCAAGTGAAGGCATGAAGGTTGTTCTGGCAGATATCGAAGAGCCCGCACTCAACGGGGTCGTCAGCGAATTGAAGGACGCCGGCCATGATGTGATCAGTGTACCAACAGACGTCTCGGATTGGCAAGCCGTTCAGAACCTTGCGGACAAAACCATCAAGGCGTTTGGAGCGGTCCATGTCGTACACAACAATGCGGGTGTGGTTGTGTCCGGACCCATCGACGAACTCTCCATATCCGACTGGGACTGGGTTCTGGGCGTTGACCTATGGAGCGTCATCTACGGCGTCAAAGCGTTTTTGCCGCTGATCAAACAAACGGGCGAGGGTCACATTATCAACACGGCCTCCACCGCGGGTCTTCAGTCCAACGCGGGGATCGGCCCTTACAACGTCGCCAAATTTGGCGTCGTTGCTCTAACGGAAACCCTCCGGCTTGAACTGGATGCCGCCAACTCTCCCGTCTCCGCCTCCGTGCTTTGTCCGGGCGCGATCAACACACAGATCGTCGCCAGCAAACGCAACCGCCCCACCGCTTCCGCCGCCGATCACAAACCGAGTGAGATCGAAAGCTCCTTCGAAAAGAATGCCGGCGCTCTTTTGCAGGAACAGGGCATGGCACCAGAGAAAGTGGCGGATATGATTGTGAACGCTGTCCGAACCAACGACTTCTGGATCATCACCCACCCGGAATGGAAGAACGTGATGAAGGAGCGCGTGGCCGCAATGGGCAAAGACAATTCTCTACACAACGGCTTTGGCGGTTAGACAGCTGGCGAGGACGCCTGATTGCCCACCTGGTCGAGAGGTCGGAAAGCCGCTCAAATAGCGTGACCTGGAATAGGGCAGTCAGTGCACGTCCGGACGGAGCAGAGGCGGCAGATGCGGTGTTTTGCCATTTCGGTCTCCGGTAGATTCGTCAGCACCTTTGCAAGCAAATCCCCAAGGATCATCCGCTCGTCGGTCGAGAGCCCCATAAGGGCCGCTTCCAGGGTTTCGAGACGGCGGTCCATCAGCTTTTGACGCAGCTTGCTGCCCTTTCGAGTCAGATGCAGCGCAACGGCTCGGCCATCTTCAGCCCTGCGTCGTTCGACAATGCCGTCCTCTTCCAGGCGGTCGATCAAACGCACTGTGCCGGGATGCGAAAGATCGAGAACCTGGCGAAGAATTTCAACCGACAGGCCGGGCGCATATCCAAGCACGATGATGGCCGCGGCCGTCTCGCCGGAGCGATCGAATGTCGTTTTCATGTCTGACTTAAGGCGGTCGGTCAGTCCGAGGGCGAGCGCCCCAAGCAAGTTCGTCGTGCGATCCATCTCGTCAATGTATGCATAACGCATAGTTTTCGCAACTGTAGGATTGACATATATATGCGTCATGCATATTACATGAGCGAACCGAGTTTTCAACGCGACCCATTTCCGCAAACCACCGCGGCGGATAAAAGGAGACGGTAGAATGCATGAGCTGGCGAAGGACGCCTCCACCACATTAGCCAATGCCGACGAAGCTCAAGCGGAAGGGAACTATGAGGAACGCGTTTTCTGCGCCGCAGCCCAGCCGACGTTGCACCATGTCAGTCTGTTCGTCTCGGATCTGGAGGCGTCCATAGTGTTCTATACATCCGGGCTCGGATTGACCTTACGAGAAGAGTTCGACGACATCATCGGGCTCCGGGCTTCCGGAGACTTTCCATTCCACGTCGCGAGCATCTTCTTGGAAGCAGGAGACGGGCGCTATGTCGAGCTGCACCCGGCCGGTGACGGTGCGATGTCGCCGCCTGGATTCCCCATGAATCATCTCGCCCTTGCTGTGGTCGATGTTGATGCCGCATACGATCGGGCGCTCACCGCCGGCGCCACGCCTTTCGGCTTTACATTGCACACGGAGCATTGGGATGGAGCACCACTTGACGTCATCATGTCCGGGGAGCGTCCCGAGCCCATGCGCATGGCCTTTCTTCAAGGTCCGAGCGGGGAACTGATCGAACTGTACCAGGCGTCCCCACGGGATTCCATGTCAAGTGAATACAAAAACCATCCGAGGCAAAAATGACAGATAGAATTCGCAGACGCATGCTTATTGGCGCAGGGATTGTGGGAGCAGCCGCACTTGTTGGGCGCAGTAAGGCAAACGCAGCGGAGTTGGATGCCGACGGCTTGAAGCTCAGCCCCGAAGGCTGGGACGCGGACGCCCCGCCTGAGTTGGACTTCTTATTTGAGGCCCGCGTGAAACTGCATCTCCCCGCTTTGGAAACAGCGCCCATGTCCGACGGCAATCGCGTGATCTTTCTGGTGAAGGGCGGGACCTTCGAGGGGCCACACCTGCGCGGGCGCGTGGTGCCGGACGCGGGCGCCGACTGGATCCGCATCCGTCCGGACGGAACCGGCGTGCTGGACGTGCGCTTCTGCCTGGAAACCCATGACAACGCTTTAATCTACGCCCATTGGCAGGGACGCACGTGGTCAGCGCCTGAAGACGCTCAGTATGCGTTTGATGTGGAAAAGCCGGACGATCCGGCCGGCGCCTGGCGCTACTACTTTCGCTCGGCGCCTTTTTTTGAAACCGGCGACCCGCGGTATGCCTGGCTTAACAACATTGTTGCTGTGTCCAAGTCCAGAACGGGCGACGGCGGCCCGATCCACCGCGTCTTCGCGGTGAAGTGAACAAAGCAGCAGTGCACTTGCCGACTGGAGAGTTTGAATGCGGACGTCTCGCCTCCAGACTTTCGCGATCATCATCCAAGTGAGATCGAATATCGGAACGACCACCAGCAACACGCGCCAAGCCACATGGGCTAAACGCTATTCGCAATGGTGTTCACTCAATCCAATTTCTTAAGGGTGTTGTTGATATGAGTCTTCAATGTCCTTGCTCTTCGCATATGTACTGGTCCCCTTCACCGTCGTTCCCTATTGGGTTCCATTCGTCGCACGAGGCTGGATATCAATTGGGCTTGTCGGACTCCTTGGAACCTTAGCTTTGGGAATCTCGTCTTATTTGTACACGGGATGTATCCTGACGATTGCTTGTACTCCTCGCGAAGACGCCGCATATTTTCTTCCAATCACAGCCACCCTGATGTTTTATACAGGCCTCCTGGTGCGCTCGATCACCATCTTGGATCACGACAAAGCCCAGTACCCCAAAGGCTTGGCGTTCTACGTTTTTGGATTATTGCTGTTGCTGCTCGGTTTGTACGCTGCAATTCGCTTCTAGCGTAGGCGACCGCCACACTATTTCGATTAGTGTTAAGAGATTTGACTTCCTGTGCGTGCTAATTTTAGCGACGAAAGCAGACCTTTTGGCTCAACGATCGAACGTTCGAAATTAGCTGGCTGAGGGCAAATTGACCCCGCGTTCTACATCAAGATTGTCGCAAAACCGTGATTCCTCGATCATTCGATGGTCGGTTTCGCTCGCGGTCTTGCTCGGCTCTTTGTTTGGTTCCGAAGTCTCCGCGAACCCGAAATATCTTTACTTTGAACTTGCTGCGGAGTTTGAGGCGGAGGGAAAACACTGGCTTGAATCGAGAGTTTTGAGGTGCAAATTCCAAAAGGGAAGCGCGCTGTTCTTTTCGCATCCGACATATAACTCTGGATACAGAATAGACAGGCATCAAGTGTTAGCGGTAGCCCTGCCCTCAGGTGCAGGTGTAATTATTCGCCCCGTTTCTTTTGATCATCTGTGTGATCGAATTTGGCCTGTTTGGGAGCAGTCTGGAGAACACAAGCTGCCGGAGTCACATCATCAAACAATTGGAAAATTCCCTTACATCTATTGGCTGGACGACGCGCATGAGCCTCGCGTGATTGAACAATACACTTCATCAGAACAAGGAGAGGAGTCAGCGGTCCGGGTTAGGTTCATTGGATTGAAGGCCCGAGCTTTGGCGCACGCCAAGTTATCTAAACCCGCAGATGAGGTGACATGGCTGAAGTCCTGGAAGAAGAAGCACTCGAATGTCAGCTTTGAGGCTAAATCAGTGCGTTGGATCCCCGAGTCTGTGTGGAGAAATCATCCAATCATTGCCGAACAACTTGCAAGGCAAATCAACTCCACTTCTTACTCTATTGGCGAACTAAAGACAGACATCTCATTCAAACGCCTTCCCGCAATCTTACGAAATGCAACTTGGGACGGACAGACACTCAAAGTGGGGAGCGATGGTATCGGAAATTGTGACGTTAGTTGCATAAGGTTTGTTGTTCAGCTCGAAACCCCAGATGTTTCCGATGCGAGGGTAAGCGGCAATCAGGGCTCCCAAAGCCTTTCCGTCGACGGAGAAGACATTGGTTTGACCACAAACGGTCCCATATGGACGCACCAGTTCTTTCAAAGCTCAACAAGAGCACTCATTGTTCCCGAAGAAAGAGACTTGCATTGGCCCAACCTCACAAGATGAGGGAGTCAAAAAATAAGGCCAACTCACAACTCACGATTTTGGCTGATCAGCTTTAGCTAAATGCTCCCCGCACGACACTACGTCATATGGTGTTAAATGATTTCAGACGTTTCAGGAGATTTGATGCAGTGGGTTGATTCTGAATGGTTGATCCGATCAAACCCGCACCGCCCATAGAAGTTCGATGCGGACGACGTGTCGGAACGCAAGCGCACCTCATGAAATTCGCGTTGTGCAGTGATGAGAAGCTTCTGCACCAATGCCTCGCCAACGCCTCCCCTTCGATACATTTTCAGAACAAAGACATGTCGAATCCGACCTATCTTACAACTTTCAGCGTAAGGATCACGATTCAAGCCACCAATGCCAATCAATCGCTCGTCAATGAATGCTCCAAGGAGCACCTCACCAAGCCCGTCAAAACGATTGGAGCCATTAAACCATTCCCTCTCAAGCCTTGCTATGAAACGAAAACCTTCATGATCTGCATTCGCAATCAATTCTGACATGGGAAGGTGATCGAGCGATATTTGATCAGTTTGAAAAGGAGCGCTCATAAGCTAAAGGATAACACAAACGCATCCTCTCAGGAGAGGTGAATGAGCAATCCAATCGCAGTCATTGGAACATCATGGCCCAATATTCGGGTGGCTCTTTATCGCCGCAATGACGGTTTCTATCAGTTCTTCGAAGAACATTGGCGCTGCGATGATAACTCAGACTATCACTGGGTAAGCCTCGGGAAGTCTGGAATCTACGACAATTGCGAATTAGCTCGTTGCGACATGATACCCTTCGCGCAAAACATTGAAGAAACTTAGCTACACTTTCTTGCGCTAAGACAATGCTGCAAAAACTACGCCGAATAACACTATCCCTATAGTGTCAAACGTCGGCATTTGGGCACAAGCCAACATCGGCTCCTGCAGGTAAAGCGAAGCCACTGAGCTCGACAAATGTTCAAGACTATTCCCGAAGACTGTTAAACTTCGCGTTCAAGTTCGCCCGGGAAGCCGCAGACTTCCATCACACAAGAGCACCTGAAACAAGCGATCTTGCGCTCTTTCCGATGGGCGCATGTGCTACCCACTCCAACATACCGTGGAGGTAGATGCCTAACTAGCGAAGGCCAAAAAAACCAGCTGCCCAGACAATAAAGGGATCAGACCCCTTATCACCACACTTACACCATCCTGCGCGACGCCGCCTCGCTGTTCTCCCGCCCAGGCCATTCAGAGTAGCGCAGCGACATCTTAATGGGCTTGTCGTTCATATCCACCATGTCGATAGTCGTTGCGGGCACCCGGCGCATCTCGTCCTGACCGGCCATATGCACCACACTCACCGGTTCATATGGCGGTCCATAATCGACAAAGAGATTACGCTCTGTGTCATAGCGCCAGGGATCCGAGTGATAGTTGCACCATTCTGGCAAAGTCTCGTGCGGCAGGCCTTCGTGGTAACAGACAATGCCCATAGCGAGCTGATCCGACGTGAACGGACGGCCGCGCTTCAAACACTCATCTTGCCAATATTGCATCCGCGCCCAATGAGGCGCATCCCGGTGGAGCGCATAGACCCCGGCATTCAGCGTTGCCCTGAGCGCCATGGAATCCACAATCGAACTGGGCAGGCGCGCTTTAATCGCATTTTTGAGAAGAATGTTCCGTGGCTGGCCCACATGCTTTCGGAAGAGCCACCGCATCGAAATCGTCTGGGCCTCATAGCGGTTGGCCTGTGAAACAATCGCCAGCTTCTTTTTGTTGGAGGCCGACAGCAAAAGCGGGATCACATCCCATGTCTGCAGCCAGGCATCTCCGTCTATCCAGATGACAGTCTCATAATCAGGGAACAAACGATTAAGGTGGGGTTTCCACATATTGGAAAGGAGCCGCAGCTGACCCTCGCACTTTGCTTCGGAAAAGACTGTCGGCCATTTCGTCTCGGTCACTTGAACGCTGAGCTCAGCACACCGGTTTAGTTGCGCCTCGTCAAATCCCCCATTGATGAGAGCAAGGGGCGCCTCGGGGTCGAGGCGGCGCACTGACAGGCAGAGTTCCTCAAGCAGCGGGAAGTAGCCGTGATCCCCCCCCGAAACGATGACAAAGCCTTTGGTCATGGCCCCACCCTAACCTCGCGGGGCTTTTCTAGCTTCCCGCGGACAGCAACCTGCAGATTTCATCCAGCTGTTCAAGAGACTTGTAAGCAATCCGCACCGATCCGCCTTCAGAGCCCGGCTTGGAATCAATCAGCACCTTCAAGCCGATCGTGGTTGAAAGATTGTCCTCCAGGGCCAAGGTATCTGCATCCTTTTCAACCGGCACCGGCCTTGGCTTTTGGCTCTCGTCTTTGCCGCCCTTTTTGAGGTCCCGAACGAGCGCCTCGGTCTGGCGGACATTCAGACCCTCGTCCACCACCATCTTGGCAACCGCCTCCAAATTCTCCAGGCCAATGAGCGCGCGCGCATGCCCGGCCGACAACTGACCTTCAAAGAGCAGGCGCTGCAAATTTTCCGGCAGTCCCAGCAAACGCAAAAGATTGGCGATATGACTGCGGCTCTTCCCGACCACCTGCGCCAACTTTTCCTGGGTATGGTCAAACTCGTCAATCAAGGCTTGATAGGCCCGCGCCTCTTCTATCGGATTTAAATCCGACCGCTGAACGTTTTCAATGAGAGACAGCTCAAACGTTTCTTGATCCGTCAGATTCTTGACCAAGACTGGAACCTTATGCAGGCCCGCCTTTTGCGAAGCGCGCCATCGCCGCTCGCCCGCAACGATCTGAAAGGAATCCGCCGCATCTGCCACCGGTCTTACGATGATAGGCTGCAAGACCCCCTTCTCCCGGATCGAAGACGTCAGCTCATTAATTTCCACATCGTCGAATTGACGGCGCGGCTGATAGGGATTGGGCTGCAGGAACTCAATCGGCAACTCCTGGGCGGAGCTGGGCATCTTCGGTTCTGGCGCGTCTTGGCTGTCCGGATCGAACTCCGTATCGCCGAGCAAGACGGCAAGCCCGCGCCCCAACCTTTTTTGTTTTGCTTGTTCTGCCATTTAGTCCGTATGCCCTTCAGTTAAACGCAAGTTGGGAGCTGCTCCGTCACGCCGGCAGCCTCGTATCGTCCTTTTTGTGCTTCATCACTTCCGCCGCCAGTTTCACATAGGCCTTGCTGCCCGAACATTTATGGTCGTACAGCAACGCCGGAATACCATGAGAGGGCGCCTCGGAAATCCGGACATTTCGCGGAATGATGGTGGAATAGACCTTGTCGCCCAGATGCTCACGCACATCGTCCGCCACTTGACTGGACAAATTGTTCCGCTTGTCGAACATGGTCAGAACGATGCCTTCAATCTCCAAATCCGGATTGAGCGTCGACTTGACCCGATTGATGGTCCGCAGAAGCTCGCTCAGCCCCTCCAAGGCAAAAAACTCGCACTGCAGCGGCACGACCACCCCATCGGCCGCCGCCAAAGCATTCACCGTGAGCACATCAAGCGATGGTGGACAATCGATCAGCACATAATCGATGCCCCCACCCGGTTGCCCGGTTCTATTTTCTAGTGATTTAATCAGCCCACGGATTGTATCGCGAAGCCGGAAAGACCGCCGGTCCATACTGAGAAGTTCGGTGCTCGCACCGGCCAGGTCCCGAACCGCCGGAATCAAAAACACATTTGGAACTGACGTTTCTCGGATCGCCTCCTCAACCGGACAGTCGCCGATCAACACATCATAGATCGACGGATTGCGCTCCTCAGGCATCAGGCCAAGACCCGTACTCGCATTGCCTTGCGGGTCCATATCAATGAGCAGCACCTTTTTGCCGACGGCCCCCATGGCCGTCCCAATATTGACTGTTGTGGTGGTTTTGCCGACACCGCCTTTTTGATTCGCGACAGCAAAGACTCGAGGAGAGGACCCGTCCCCATGTGAGTTAATCATTTTACCGCATGTACGCTGTTAAGAATCAGAATTCGACCAGTAGAATCGGTTAGGGAGTCTACCGAGTCGGCATCAAATGTCCAATCATTGCGCGCCGCATCGACCTCTTCCTTCCACCGTTTTCCTTTAAGGAAAAGAAAACGCGTTTCAGAATGGGACAATGGCGCAGCCAATCGCAGTAGATCGGGCAGGGGCGCCAGCGCCCGGGCGGTGATGCAATCAAACGGACCAAACGTAGCCTCTTCTAGGCGGGCGTTTTCGACGGAGACGTCGAGTCCCATCTCCAGGGCCGCTGTTTTTAGGAACACACACTTTCGCTGATCCGCTTCGACCAGTGTCACCTGCAAGGGAGATGACCCTTCACTCCGCAAAAGAGCCAAAATGAGTCCAGGAAACCCTGCCCCGCTTCCCATATCCAAAAGCGAACAAGCATTCGCGGGGATCAAGGGCAACAACTGAGCGCTGTCAATAAAGTGCCGCTGCCAGACATCATTGAGGGTTTTTAGCCCCACCAGATTGATGGTTGGCTGCCATTTCCACAAAAGAGTCTTGTATTTGGAGAGTTTGTTCACAGTTTCACGTGAAACAGGTGTGCCGGCAGCCTTCTCGAAGAGCTCCACATGGGACTGATCGCTCATTCAGCTTAAGCCACAGTTTTACTGTCCGATCCCGGTACGTTGGAATCCCGCCCTCGCCCCCTTTTTGATGGCGACCAGAATCAGTGTGATCGCCGCAGGCGTCATCCCGTCGATGCGGCTGGCCTGACCAAGGGTTGCCGGCCGAATCGAATTGAGCTTTTCCGTCAACTCGTTTGAGAGACCGCTTATGGACGTGTACTCGAAATGGGCCGGGATTTTGATGGCTTCGTCCCGCTTGAACGCAACGACATCCGCTTCCTGGCGCTCCAGATAGGCCGCATATTGCGCTTCGATTTCCAATTGCTCGGCCACATTCGAACTAACGGCCTGCAGCTCCGGCCACACTTGCACAAGTCTGTCGAAATCGATTGAAGGATACGACAAGAGTTCAAACGCGCTGCGGGTTTTTCCGTCCTGATTGACCGGCAGACCTGCCCTCTTGGCAGCCGCCGATGTCAGCGTTTTCGCCCGCAGTTCCGATCGCACTTGGGATAGCCCAGCAACCTTCGCCGAGAAGGCGTCTCCTCGTTCTGGACCCACAAGCCCAAAGTCCAGTCCCACAGGGGTGAGGCGCTGGTCGGCATTATCCGCTCTCAGGGACAACCGGTATTCGGCCCGTGACGTAAACATCCGGTAAGGCTCGCTGACCCCGCGTGTGGTCAAATCGTCGATCAGAACTCCAATATAGGCTTCGTTTCGTCCAAGGGTGAAAGAACGGAAAGAGCCTTCGGCTCTCAGGGCACCATTGACGCCTGCCACCAAACCCTGAGCGGCCGCTTCCTCATATCCCGTCGTGCCATTGATTTGGCCCGCCAAGAAAAGTCCCGGCACCCGTTTGGTTTCCAGCGCGAGCATAAGCTCTCTCGGATCCACATAATCGTACTCAATCGCATAGCCAAAGCGTTTGACCCGGACATCCGCCAAACCGGGAATGGTCCGCAAGAAAGCGTCTTGCACATCTTCGGGAAGGGAGGTCGAAATACCGTTTGGATAGACGGTATCGTCCTCCAATCCTTCCGGCTCCAAGAAGATTTGATGAGATCCTTTCTCTGCAAACCGAACCACTTTGTCTTCGATCGAAGGGCAGTAGCGGGGACCCACGCCCTCAATCTGACCGGAGTAAACCGAAGACTTAGAGAGATTCTCGCGGATGATCTGGTGAGTTGCCTCAGTTGTGTTGGCAATAAAGCAAGAAATCTGGCGTTGGGGTGGGGACTCCGTCAAAAACGAAAAGGGGACGGGATCGGAATCTCCGGGCTGCTCCTCAAGCTGGGACCAATCGATGCTCGTTCCATCAAGCCGGGCAGGGGTCCCGGTTTTCAATCGCCCCATTTGAAACTTTAATCCATAGAGGGTCTCGGCGAGTCCGATCGCCGGCCGGTCCCCAACGCGGCCCGCGGGGATCCGTTTTTCTCCAATATGAATTTCGCCCCGCAAAAACGTTCCCGTCGTCAAGACCACGGCACCGGCAGAATAAATGCGGCCCGAAGCCCCGACAGCTCCAGCAACGACTCCCTTCGAAATCACGAGATCCTCAACCGCCTCTGCGTGGATCGTCAAATTCGGAAGGCTTGCCAGCTCCCGCTGCATGCCCTCTTTGTAAAGCCGTCGATCCGATTGTGCCCTTGGGCCTTGCACGGCCGGCCCCTTGCGCCGGTTGAGCAATCTGAATTGGATACCGGCGTAATCGGCAACCCGGCCCATCACGCCATCAAGCGCATCAATTTCTCGAACCAAATGGCCTTTTCCCAAACCCCCGATCGCCGGGTTACAGGACATCTCGCCAATGGTTTCGATTTTATGGGTCAAGAGGAGGGTCGACGCACCCAGTCGCGCAGCCGCGGCCGCGGCCTCACAGCCCGCGTGTCCGCCGCCGATGACAATAACGTCAAATGCCGTTTGGTGATCGCCCATTCGCCGACCTCAGAAAATTCTGACCCAATGATTCACGTGAAACACTACTTACCGATGCAAAACTCTTGAAAGACCAGATCGAGGACTTCTTCCACATTCACCTGACCGGTCACTTCGCCGAGAGTGCGCAAAGCCAGCCTGATATGCTCCGCAACGACCGCGATATCAAGTGTTTCCAACTCGATCAGTTCACCAAGACGGCAGGCCACTTGAGCGAGCAAGTGCCGATGACGGGCACGGGTGAGGGCAGGGGTCGCGGAAAAAGCATAGGCCTCCTGAACGACATCACTCAAATGCGCCAACAGGGACTCCAAACCCAATCCCGAAGCTGCCGAAAGCTCGAATGCCGTCAAATTACCGGGAAGACTTCTGCTAGGGGGAGCTCCAATATCCATTTTGTTTACAACGAGCACATCGTGCGGACGGCGCGCCTCCTCAAAGAGCTCGACCAGTCCCGCATCCCAAGCGGTATCGCAAGACGTCAACCATATGCGGATCTCCGCCGCCTCCGCCGCCGCTTTGGCTCGCCGCACCCCTTCCCGCTCAATCGGCTCTGAACTCGTCCGGAGCCCAGCCGTATCTCGAAAAATCACCGGAACACCGTTCAAGTCCAAACGGCTTTCGACCACATCTCGGGTTGTCCCGGCTATGTCGGAAACGATTGCGACGTCTTGGTGAGTCAGAGCGTTCAGCAAGCTCGACTTTCCGACATTGGGGGGTCCCAGCAAAACCACGTCCACCCCATCGCGCAGCACCTGCCCTCGCCGATTGTCCGCCAAATGGGACCGCACCTCGTCGCGCAAGCCCGCAACTTCCGGAAGATGCAAACGCCACTGCCCCTCAGGTACATCTTCGTCCGGAAAGTCGATTTCCGCCTCAACAGCCGCCAAAACGCGCACCAATCGATCCCGCCAACCGAAATAAATTTTGGAAAGCGCACCGTCCATCTGATGCAACGCCTGCTGTCGCTGAGCATCCGTCTCCGCGGACAAAAGATCGGAAAGCGCTTCCACCTGGAGGAGATCATATTTGCCGTTGGCAAAAGCCCGCCGCGTAAACTCGCCGGGCTCGGCGGGCCGGCATCCAAGATCGATAAGCAGCTGACCCAGTTTTACAACCACGGCTCGGCTGCCGTGAAAATGAAACTCGGCCACATCTTCGCCGGTAAAGGACTGGGGCCCTTTGAACCAGACGCACATCCCGCGATCGACAAGATCTCCGCTCTTAGGGTCAACGAACGCCGAATAGGTCAGCTCCCGCTCCCTGCCCTGTCCCCTTGAAGTCAGCCCATCAAGAACCTCTTGAGCTTGGCTGCCTGACACGCGAATCACGGCAACACCGGAAACACCTTTGGGCGTTGCGAGAGCGAAGATGGTCTCTTGGTTCACATGGCTTATCCTGATTCACGCCATCTCTGATTTACTTCTCGTCCGGCTCCGGCTCGTTACTTTTCGGGGTCATCGCGGCGCGCATCACCTTTTGGATTTCTTCGAGACCCTTACCCGCCACCGGAAACCAAAGTTTTGTTATCAACTCCGGATTCAAAAGACCGCCGGATTCCACAAAACGCGCCATCAAGTCTTCGTTGAACTGAGAGACATCCGGCAATCCCAAAAAACGCCGCGCTTCCTCCGGAGAACAATCAACTTCGATTGTAACTTTCATGACCCATCATCCTTTCCTACGATCCCACCTAGCACCCGGCATTCTTTTGCGGCAAAACTTTTGTTTGTGCTAACAAGCCGCATCCCTTCACCAAAACCTTTTTACGTACCCAGAGGAGACATCGATCATGGGACAAGACATCACTATTTCATCGCCGGATGGAAACTTTTCGGGCTACCTCGCTTTACCTTCAAGCGGCACGGGTCCCGGCATCGTCGTGATGCAAGAAATCTTCGGCGTGAACAAAGTTATGCGCGACATTTGCGATGACCTCGCAAGCGAAGGGTTCGTCGCATTATGCCCGGATCTCTTCTGGCGGATCGAGCCTAACATTCAACTCACCGATCAGTCCCAAGCAGAGTGGGATAAAGCCTTTGAACTTTTTGGGAAGTTCGATGCCGATTCCGGCGTAAAAGACATCCAATCCACAATCACCACACTTAGAAATCATGAAGCCTGCAGCGGCAAAGTCGGCACGGTTGGCTATTGTCTAGGTGGCTTTCTCGCCTACTTGTCTTCAACGCGCACGGACACCGACGGATCTGTGGGCTATTACGGCGTCAACATCCAAGAAAAACTTGATGAGGCCGCCAACATCAAAAAACCGCTGATGCTTCACGTTGCGGCAAGAGACAGCTTTGTTCCGCCGGAAGCGCAAGAGGCGGTCGCGAATGGTCTCGGCGGCAATTCTCTGGTCACAATCCATACTTATGCGGACCGCGAACATGCATTCGCACGTGTTGGAGGGGAGCATTACCACGAGGCAGATGCGACCTCAGCAAATGCGAGGACCCGTTCGTTCTTTAATGAGTGTTTGAGTTAAAGATCAGTTTCACGCGAAACAGTATATGATTTCAAAGAACTGTTCGGCGACCTCGACAAGGGGAGTTCGAATTCAATGACCCTAAGTGTTCATTGAATCAAAGAACTCCTCATTCGCCTTCGTCTGACGAAGCTTATCGAGCAAGAACTCCATCGCATCTGTCGTTCCCATGGGATTGAGGATCCGGCGAAGGACATACATCTTTTGAAGAATGTCCTTTTCGACAAGGAGTTCTTCTTTCCGTGTGCCCGACTTAACGACGTCAATCGCAGGAAAGACGCGTTTGTCGGCAAGCTTGCGATCGAGCACAATCTCTGAGTTGCCAGTTCCTTTGAACTCTTCGAAAATCACTTCGTCCATGCGGCTGCCCGTGTCGATAAGAGCCGTTGCAATGATCGTCAGCGAGCCACCTTCTTCAATGTTTCGAGCCGCCCCGAAGAAACGTTTCGGCCGCTGCAAAGCATTTGCATCGACGCCGCCCGTCAAGACCTTTCCGGAAGACGGAACAACTGTGTTGTAGGCACGGCCTAAGCGCGTGATCGAATCGAGGAGAATGACGACGTCCCGGCCGTGTTCGACGAGACGCTTTGCCTTTTCAATAATCATCTCCGCAACTTGCACATGGCGGGTTGCCGGTTCGTCGAACGTTGAACTGACGACTTCACCCCTCACCGACCTCTGCATATCGGTCACTTCTTCCGGCCGCTCGTCAATCAAAAGGACAATCAAATAGCACTCAGGCTGATTGGCCGTAATCGAATGGGCGATGTTCTGGAGAAGAACCGTCTTACCGGTCCGCGGGGGCGCAACAATAAGGGCCCTTTGACCCTTTCCGAGAGGAGCAACCAAATCGATAACCCGAGAGCTAAAATCTTTCGTCTCTGTGGGATCGGGCAACTCCATATGAAGCCGCTCATCCGGATAGAGCGGCGTAAGATTGTCAAAGTGAACTTTGTGACGCGCTTTTTCAGGGTCATCAAAGTTGATCGCCACAACCTTCAGGAGAGCGAAGTACCGTTCGCCATCTTTAGGGCTGCGGATCTGACCCTCGACGGTATCACCCGTCCGCAAGGAAAATCGCCGGATTTGGCTAGGGCTCACATAAATATCGTCAGGACCGGGTAAGTAGTTCGATTCGGGAGACCGAAGGAAACCAAATCCATCCTGCAAGACTTCAAGAACCCCACCCCCAGTAATCTCAACATCTTGCTCAGCAAGTTGCTTGAGTATTGCGAACATCATGTCTTGCTTTCTCATGGTGCTCGCGTTTTCGACTTCGAGCTCCTCAGCAAACTCAAGGAGTTCGGTAGGAGACTTAGCCTTAAGCTCTTGCAACTTTAGTTCTTGAAAAGTCATGGCAGTTTCTTGTTTGGAAATAGGAGGTCGACGCTATCGAAGGGAGCAGTAAGCAGGCCAGCAGGCTGTACTCAACAGCTTTGGACGATCACTGAATAACAAAACTCCGGGAAAAGGAGCGTGTCGACTGTTTGAAGAATGTCTCTGATCAAAGGCTGATTATCACACCGGAAAAAAATAGCAAGAGAAACCTAAATAAGTCTTGTTCCCGAAAGATCACCAAAATGCGAATTTCTACTTTTTCCTTTTCTAAGAAAGTATTTTTTATAGAAGAAGATTGTTGAGCCTGTGAGATACTGGGAACACGCCTTGTTAGCGCGAAAATGTGAACAGCCTTTCGGTGTTTTGTGCATCGAGAGCCTAAGGATTTCCGGGCGTCAGGGAAGGGTTTACACAAAGTTAAAGGAATTCACACACCAAGGAATTCACATGTGGTCTAAGAGGACTTCACGCTGAGTCCTTGGTGACAATTTTATAACAATTCTTACCGTGAGATTGGTCTGGCCGGATTCTGTCGAATTTGAGTCACAATTCCTCCACAAATCGTTAACGGAAATGGAGCGCCGGTGGCGGAGAAACAGAGAAAGTTTTTCACATATTTTCATCTTCACTTGGTGTCTGATGCAACCGGAGAGACGCTGAACGCGATCTCTCGGGCGAGTTGCGGCCAGTTCGAAAGTGTGAAGCCGATTGAACACGTTTACGCCCTGGTTCGATCGGAGAGGCAACTCGATCGTGCTCTTAAGGCGATCGAAGAAGCTCCTGGAATTGTTCTTTATACGATCATGAACAACGCGCTTCGCCTAAAACTAGAAACCAGGTGTAAAGAATTGAAGGTTCCCAGCCTGTCGGTATTGGACCCTATTCTTTCAAAACTGGGGAGTTACCTTGGTCAAGAATTCTCTCACAAAATCGGGGCCCAGCATGAGTTGGATGCTGCCTATTTTGAACGGATTGAAGCGTTAAACTACACCATCACCCATGATGACGGGCAAAACACCCATGAACTCGAACACTCTCATGTGGTTTTGGTTGGTGTCAGTCGGACCTCAAAGACCCCGACATGTATGTACTTGGCGAACCGAGGCATCAAAGCAGCCAACGTGCCTGTCGTCCAAGAAGCGCCTTTGCCGCCGGAACTTGAAACTCTCAAGGCGCCGTTGGTCGTGGGCCTGATCGCATCCGCTGAACGGCTCATTCAGATTCGACGGAATCGCTTGCTCTCGCTGCAAGCAGATTTGGAAACCGATTACGTCGACCAGGAGGCTGTCCGTGGAGAGATCATTTATGCACGACGGTTGTTTGAACGTAACAAATGGCCGACCATCGATGTGACCCGCCGCTCAATTGAAGAAACGGCCGCCGCTATTCTCAGTTTACTGACGGAACAGCGTGGGTCGACCACGCTGCCTTTGGAAGGCTTTCTTCCCCAACAGGCGGTATAGCCATACGAGAAAGAAAAATGGCGCAATCCCTTGTTTTGGCGTCCGGAAGCAAAGTGAGAGCGAGACTGCTTCAAGACGCAGGACTCACATTTTCGATTGAACCTTCGGACGTGGATGAGGATGTCATCAAGCAGGCGCTTAAGTCCAAATCTGCATCACCCGAAGAAATTGCTGGAGCTTTGGCCGAAGCTAAATCCAAAGCAAGCACACAAAGTAAAGATCGTCTCGTGATCGGCGCGGATCAGATCCTTGTTCAAGGGAGCGAAATGTTTGATAAGGCAAAGACCATCTCTGAGGCGCGGGAAAAATTGAAACATCTGCGTGGCAAAACCCACCATCTTGTCTCTGCGGCCTGCGTGACCAAAGATGGGCAGGTGATTTGGAGCACGACGAACTCGGTTTTCCTGACGATGCGTGCATTTAGCGATGAATACTTGGAGGCGTATCTGTCTCGAAATCAGGAAGCGGCTCTTACGAGTGTGGGCGCCTACCAACTAGAGGGGGAGGGTGTGCAACTCTTCGATACCATTGAGGGGGACTATTTCACGATCTTGGGGCTGCCCCTCCTGGAAATTCTGGAAGTCCTCAGAAAAAACGCTCTTATCTCCAACTAGCTCGGATAGTCGTGACGATTTCAGGCAAAACGAAACTCGCAGCAGTGATTGGCTGGCCAATTGAGCACTCGCTGTCGCCGGCGCTCCATGGATTTTGGTTTATGGAACATGGACTTGATGCCGCAGTCGTGCCGTTGCCTGTAAAGCCAGAGAATTTGCGAGAAGTCATTCGGTGCCTGCCCCTAATGGGGTTTCGCGGCGCTTGGGTAACCCTTCCGCACAAAGAACAAGCACTCTCACTTCTCGATGAAGTAGATGGCGCGGGAAAGGCCATTGGCGCCGTAAATACGCTGATCTTTGGACCGGACGCCAAAATCTCAGGTAAGAACACCGATGCATTTGGCTTTCTTGAAAATCTGAAGGCCCAGCAGCCTGGCGTCCAGCTGCGCGGGAAATCGGCTATGGTGCTGGGCGCCGGCGGAGCGGCGTCAGCCATCATCCAAAGCCTAATCACGGCAGGCTGCTCGAAAATCCTCGTCTCAAACAGAACAGAAAGCCGTGCCCATACCCTCGCCTCGCATTGGAAAGAGAAGGCTGGATATCCTGTGGATGCAGTGCCTTGGGAGGCCAAGGAGAATCACTTGACCAATGTGAGCTTGCTCGTAAACACCACGTCTCTGGGTATGGTTGGACAACCTGATCTAAAGATTGGGATTGGAGGACTACCGGACACGGCAATCGTAGCGGACATCATCTATCGCCCTCTAAAAACGTCTCTTTTGCAGAAAGCCGAAGCAGCTGGCCACCCCATATGCACTGGCCTGGGAATGTTGGTGCACCAAGGGAGACCTGGCTTTGAAAGCATGTTTGGCGTGGCACCAAGCAACATCAACGGAGCCGAACAAGCTCTGATCAAAATGTTAGGATTGGATGCATGATTAAAGTGGGTCTGACCGGTTCAATCGGCATGGGCAAGTCGACGACGGCCCAGATGTTCGCCGACGAAGGCATCCCCGTTTACGACGCCGATCGTGAGGTGCACCTCATCTACGAAAAGGGCGGTGCGGCGGTCCCCATCGTGGCAAAACTGTTTCCCAGTGCCGTCGTAGACGGGAAAGTCGACCGCACCAAGCTTTCTAAGCTCGTCCTAAACGACAAAGAGGCTTTGAAAAAACTCGAGGCCGCTGTTCATCCGCTTGTAGGGAAGCGCCAGTTGGAGTTCCTGGAAAATAGCCGAAAACTGGGCGCGGATATGGTCGTCTTAGACATTCCGTTACTGTTTGAGACGAATGGAACCGAACGGGTGGATGTGGTGGTCGTTGTCAGCGCTCCGCGGCACGTTCAACGGACCAGAGTTCTCGAACGCGAGGGAATGTCGGAAGAAAAATTCGAATCTATCCTAGCCAAACAGACGCCTGATGAACAAAAGCGCGCCGGAGCGGACTATATCGTGGACACCAGTCTTGGCCTCGAATCGGCGCACGAACAAGTCCGGAAGATTATTGCAAAGATTCGCCATAACGCTTCAAATCGCTAAGATGACAAAATTCTAAAGCCAAGATCTAAGGGAGGGATTGGGTCATGAAGAAGCTGGCAATCTGCTGTGTACCTTTCATTCTTATGGGCTGCACTCAAGCACTGGAACAATCACAGACGGACGCCGGGGGACAAGCCGACATGCCGGAGGGAACCCAATGTGTGGTGGTTTGGAATGGGGCGAACGAGGCAAGCTCAGAGAATTCTGAAAGTACGGGCGATCAATCTCAGTCTGACCAATCCGCCCTGCAAAAGATCGATCTCGATGAAGGATCCGTCGTCTTGTTCCTCAGCGATCCCTGTGAAGACCTCGATCTCGACCAGGTAACCCAATCTATGGCCAGCTCATAATCGGTTCGCCCGAGAGAACATGACTCTCTAACTTGTGCAAACCAGGCCGGTCGACGCCCGGATGAGATTCTAATGCTTCAGGCACTTCGTTAGAATACGAAGTGTGATTCTACCGTCCAACGACAAGACTGAAACAGCTATATGTCCGAACGCCAAATCGCGCTTGACACGGAAACGACCGGTTTCAAACCGGAAGAAGGCCACAGAATCGTGGAAATCGGATGCGTAGAATTGGAGAATTTCATTCCCACCGGCGAAGTCTACCATGTCTACACAAACCCACAACGGGACATGCCGACTGAGGCGTTCAATGTTCACGGCCTTTCTACCGAGTTCCTCGCGTCAAAACCGCTCTTCAATGAAATCGCCGGAGATTTTCTCGAGTTCGTTGGTACATCACCACTCGTAATTCACAATGCGGCCTTCGACATGGCTTTCCTAAATGCGGAACTCCGCTGGGATAACCGCGAAGAACTACAGAACAAGACGATTGATACATTAAGCATCGCACGCAAGAAGTTCCCAAGCGGATCAAATTCCTTGGACGCCCTATGCCGCCGCTTCAATATCGACGCGAGCAGCCGCCACAAACACGGTGCACTTATAGATGCAGAGCTTTTGGCCGAAGTCTATTTGGAGCTGATCGGTGGACGCCAGCAAAGTCTGGGTCTATTGGACGAGAAAAAGCGCAGCGCAAAGAGGGCGGAGCAGGCTGTGAAGCAGCGCCGCGAACGGCGCAATCTCACACTCATCACAGACGAAGAGCGCCGCGCGCATCTCGACTTCGTCGAAAAAAAGCTTGGGGACAACCCAATCTGGAAACAAATGGGCCGGGCTGAACTTGACCGGTCATAAACGGTAAAGCCGCCGAACACAAAAATGCCGCGTCGCCTGGTTCAGGTGACGCGGCTAATTTACTCAATTCAAAGTTGGAACCAACTAAACGTCCCGCAAGTTTTGATCCTTAATCGGAAGATTTCTCACGCGCTTGCCAGTGGCGGCAAAGATCGCGTTCAAAACCGCCGGCGGTGCGACTGCGATCGTCGGTTCTCCAACCCCGCCCCAGAAGCCACCTGACGGCATCACGATCGTCTCGACAACGGGCATTTCGGAAATCCGCATCGAGTTGAACGTGTCGAAGTTCTGCTCCACAGCTTCGCCGTTCTCAAAGCTGACTTCACCGTGAAGCATCGCCGACAGGCCATAAACGAATGAGCCTTCGACTTGTGCTTCCACCTGTTGCGGATTGACGACGATGCCCGGATCAGTCGCGGCAACGATCCGGTCGATCTTCAAACGGCCGTCTTCGTCCACCGTGACTTCGGCGCAGGCGGCCGTGTAGGCCGCAAACGAGTAAAATCCGGCAAGCCCTCGGGCCTTCCCGTCATTCGAACCCCACCCGGCCTTATCGGCAACGGCCTGAAGAACTGCGGCCATTTTCGGGCTGTCCTTTAGATGCGCCAATCGAAATTCAAGTGGGTCCCGACCCGCCGCATGGGCAAACTCGTCCATCGCACATTCCAAATAAATGGCGTTCTGGTTGGCATTCACTCCGCGCCAAAAACCAGGCCGCACGGGCGGATTGCGCATCGCATGGTCGAACAACATGTTGTCGAACGAATACTTCAGCGCGTGAATATCGAGCTGGGGACTGAGACCCGAGGCGACCGTGCCTTGGAACGTGGCTAGGTCTGCTCCGTTTTGCAAAAGATCAGGCAACAAAGCCGCCAAGATCGATTGACCGGAGACGCGCAAATGAATGCCGGTCAAATTTCCCTCGGCATCGAGAGCTCCTCTCGCAAGGCCCTTCGTCGTGGGATGAAAGAACCCCTGCCGCATGTCCTCTTCGCGCGTCCACATCAACTTAATGGGTGTACCCGGCATCTGTTTGGCAAGACTGATTGCTTGCGCCACGTAGTCGCCGGCACCGCGTCGGCCAAAACCACCGCCCAGGTGCACCTTGTAGACTTCGCATTGTTCGATTGGCAGACCGGAGGCCTCTGCCGCCGCCGCGAGGGCGTTCTCACCGTTCTGCGTCGGACACCAAACCTCGCACTTGTCTTCCGTCCATAAGGCGGTCGCATTCATGGGTTCCATGCAGGCGTGGTTCTGGTGGGGCATACGGTAGGTGGCTTCAACAACTTGAGCTGCACTGGCAAAGGCTGCCTCAACGTCACCGGCCTGATTGCCCACATAGGCCTCTTTGGCGGTTAGCCCCTCTTCCAAATCAGCTTCAAAGGCGGCGCTTGAATAGTCGGCATTTCCACCTTCCCATTCGATCGGCAATGCTTCGAGGGCCGTATTGGCCTGCCACCATGTGTCCGCGATGACCGCAACGGCTGTATCGTCCACCTTGGCGACCATTCGGACACCTGGCATTGACTCCACGGCGGCGGCGTCAAAGCTCTTAAGCTTGCCGTTGCGAACCGGGCAAGCTTTCACCGACGCATTCAGCATACCATCCAATTGAATGTCCGAACCGAAAACCTGCTTACCGGTAATCTTGTCTGGGGTGTCCAGTCTCAAAACCGGCTGGCCGGCAACTTTCCAATCTTTTTCGTCTTTGAGTGTGACCTCAAAAGGCGGAGACAATTCCGCAGCGGCCGCTGCAACGGCGCCATAAGTCGTGGTTTTGCCGCTAGGACCGTGGCTGATGACACTCTTGGCGGCTGAACACTCCTCCACCGGAACACCCCATTCGGTGGCCGCCGCTTCAATCAGCATCATTCGGGCTGCCGCCCCGCCTTCACGGACATAGTCATGGCTCTCGCGAATACCGCGGCTGCCGCCAGTCGCGAAATCCTTCCACACGCGATCCCGCCTCAAATTCTCACCGGGTGTCGGATATTCGGTCACCACCTTATCCCAATCGCACTCAAGTTCTTCTGCAACCAATTGGGCAAGGCCGGTCAGGGTGCCCTGTCCCATTTCCGAGCGTGCAATTCGGATGGTCACGACATCGTCGCTGGCGATATGCACCCAGGCATTAACTTCAGGAAAAGGTTCTGCATCAGGTGTGGGCCCTTGCTCAATTACATCTGCAACAACGTCTTCGACTTGGTCACAGCCAGCTAAGAACGAGATGCTGAGACCCGTACCGGCCGCCCCAATAACAAATCCGCGCCGGGAAAGTTTAAATTGTTCCGTCATCAATCCGTCTCCCTACGCTTTTGTCTTGGCCAAATGGATACCTTTGCGCACCCGCGCCAGAGTACCGCATCGGCAGATATTCGTGATTTCCGCATCAATATCTTCATCGGTGGGATTGGGATTGCTGTTAAGCATACCGGCAACCGCCATGATCATGCCGGGCTGACAAAAGCCGCACTGGGGCACATCGATCTCCTGCCAGGCCTGTTGCACGGGATGACTTCCATCGTCGGACAGACCCTCGATCGTGGTGATTTCTCCCATTTGAGACGCCGCGGAGACAGGCACGACACACGACCGGACCGATTGACCGTTCACGTGGACAGTGCAGGCGCCGCATTGCGCAATCCCGCAGCCATATTTGGTTCCGGTCAGTCCGAGCTGTTCTCTCAGCACCCATAAAAGAGGTGTGTTCTCGTCGACCTCGACATCCACCTCATTGCCATTAACGGTAAGTTTCACGCTACCTCTCTCCTCTGCTGGTCATCTTCGGCCCTCGCAATCTCAGCCGTGTCCTTGGGCTGAATACGAAACTCAGCCGAACGGAGATCCTTAAAGGGGATCTATGACATGTTTTAGGGTGTTCTGATTGCGTAGCGCAAGTGACCGCCGTTCACTTTTGGAAATATCGTGGACGCGATCCACGGCGAGGCTGCTTGCTCGCCCATGCGGGCTGTGGTTCAACAAAAAAACCAATCGTCGAACCGCGAGTTTCTGATCAAAGCCCCGGGAGCCAACATGCAATTTACAGAGACCCATACCCAACTCCGGGACACCGTCTCCCGTTTTATCGACAATGAAGTCAATCCCTACGTCGACAAATGGGAAAAGGAAGAGATCTGGCCGGCTCATGAGGTTCTCAAGAAAATGGGGGATTTGGGTCTGCTCGGGCTGCGCTACCCGGAACGTTTTGGCGGCGCCGGTCTCGACTTTTCTTACTCTCTAGTCCTGAGCGAGGAGCTGGGCGGCATTCATTGCGGGGCCGTACCGATGGGGATCGGTGTCCACACAGATATGTGCACGCCGGCCTTGGCTCGTTACGGGTCCGACGAACTGCGCGACGAGTTCCTCACGCCGGCCATCGCAGGCGAAACGGTTGGCTGTATCGGGGTGTCCGAACCGGGCGGCGGCTCGGATGTGGCGGCTCTCAAAACCACGGCCAAATCCGATGGAGATGACTATATCGTTTCGGGGACGAAGATGTGGATCACCAATGGCTTGCAAGCCGATTGGTGCTGCCTTTTGGCGAACACCTCCAACGACAGTATTCATAAGAACAAATCGCTCATCATGGTTCCCATGAACGAGCCCGGCATCGAAAAGCACAAGATCCACAAAATCGGCATGCACGCCTCCGATACGACCCAGCTCTTCTTTGATGGCGTCCGGGTCCCGAAACGAAATCGCATCGGTGAAGAAGGCCTCGGTTTCATCTACCAGATGCAGCAGTTTCAAGAGGAGCGGATTTTCGCGGCCGTTTCGGTCCTCAAATCCCTCGACCGGCAAATTGACCTGACCATTGAATACTGTCGAGACAGGCAAGCCTTTGGCAAATCGCTTCTGGACAACCAGGTCATCCATTTCCGACTGGCGGAACTGCGCACCGAGGTCGAATCCTTGCGGGCGCTGACCTACCAAACCGTTGAGCAATACATGGACGGCGAGGACGTCACCAAGCTGGCCTCGATGGCCAAACTCAAGGCCGGGCGCCTCAGCCGGGAAGTTGCCGACAGTTGCCTGCAATATTGGGGCGGCATGGGCTTCACCGCCGACAATCCGATCAGCCGCTGTTACCGCGACGGCCGACTCACTTCTATTGGCGGCGGCGCTGATGAAGTGATGCTGGGGATCATCGCAAAACTTGAAGGCACGATGCCGGAGGGCAGGGGGTAGGAGCCTTTGAGCACTGCTATCAATCCCATTGAGGTGACACACGAGCAGTGGTCTCGTTGAGAGGCACGATCCCACCTCCCCCTTGAGGGGAGGTCGAAAACATGATCACATCATGTTTTCGGGTGGGGGCAACTGATAGCTCCCCCTCATCCTGGCCTTCTCCCCCAAGGGGAGAAGGGACGAAAATCGAGAGATGATGACGAGCCCTCTCCCCTCGGGGAGAGGGTTGGGTGAGGGGGCTCCAAAACCAAAGCCAGCAAATGAGATCGAGCCAATCGCAGTGAAGACTTTGTCGCTTTTTGCCACGGCTATCGTGGTAGTTATCCTCGCCGCCGCCCTCTGGCTCCCCGGCTATCTGGAGCGCGGCCAAAACCAGCTCGCATCCGCAGGTCCGTTCTCCGTATCCAGCTCGGCGGAAGACTTCCACAACACCCTTTTCATCGCGGACCTCCATTCCGACACGCTGTTGTGGCACCGGGATCCTTTGAAATTGGCAAATCGCGGCCACGTGGATGTGCCTCGCCTGAAAGAAGGCAACGTTGCGCTGCAAGTCTTCTCGGCAGTCACCAAGGCGCCCCAAGGCCAGAACTACGTCCGCAATGATGCCGACAGCGACATGATCACCTATTTGGTTCTGACACAGCGCTGGCCCCGGCCCACTTGGACCAGCTTGACAGAGCGCGCCCTCTACCAAGCCGAACGACTCCACAAGGCAGAGGCCGCCGCTCCGGACAAAATCAAAATCGTTCTGACCACGAAAGATCTGGACGAAGTGGTTGCCGCCCGAGACCGGGGCGAGGATCTCTTAGGCGCCATGCTCGCAACCGAAGGCTCCCATGCTCTCGACGGAGAGCTGGCGAACATCGAGCGTCTCTATGATGCCGGCTATCGCATCATGGGTCTCCATCATTTCTTTGACAACAAGCTGGGCGGGTCTCTCCACGGGATCAGCCAGGCGGGGCTCACCGACTTTGGACGCCAAGCCGTCGAGGAAATGCTCCGTCAAGGCATCATCCTCGATCTGGCGCACTCCTCCCAAACGGTGGCCCGCGAAGTTCTTGCCATGACCGACAAGCCGGTGATCGTCTCCCACACGGGCCTCAAAGGCGCCTGTGATACCCCGCGCAACTTCGAAGACGATCTCATGAAGGACATCGCCGCAGAAGGGGGCCTCGTCGGCATCGGCTATTGGGAAGGCGCCATCTGCGATATCTCACCGAGGGGCGTAGCCAAGATGATCAAATATGGTGTTGATCTCGTCGGCGCCGATCACATTGCTCTGGGCTCGGACTATGACGGCTCGACGACCGTCAGCTTCGACACCTCAGAGCTGAGCGTTCTCACCGAAGAATTGCTCAAAGCTGGTGTCTCTCAAGACGACATCGCCAAAATCATGGGCGGGAATATCTTGAAGTTCTTGAGAGAGAATCTACCTAATTCATAGAGCCGCAATCCATATGACCGACACCAAAGTCCGCCCTGCCATGGCGGCGGATCAACCCTCTCTCGAACATCTGGCAACCGCCACCGGACTTTTCCAACCCTCTGAAATGTCCGAATTCAGCGCCATGATGGACGCCTTCTTTGCAGGAGAGACCGAGGGCGACTTTTGGTTTGTGGGCGAACAAGAAGGTAGGATCGTAAGTGCCGGCTACTGCGGACCCGAAGCCTTTGCCGATCGCGTCTACAATCTGTACTTCATTGCCGTTGAACCCTCGCTTCAAGGCGGCGGTCACGGTTCGGCTATTCTTCACGCCGTTGAGCAGAAGGTCCGGGCGGAGGACGGCCGCATCCTCATCATCGAAACGTCCGGACTGGGATCCTTTGAATTGACTCGCCGGTTCTACCGCAAACACAGCTACGATGAAGAAGCCCGCATCCGCGAGTATTACGGCCCGGGCGACGACAAGGTGATGTTCTGGAAGAAACTCTCGTAGCGATCCTTATTAAAAGGGGTCAGAGCTCTTTAAACTGATAATCAGCTTATGGTTTTCAAGTATCCAGACAAAATCTCATTGAACGTCTCGGGCTGTTCGAAATAGGGCGAGTGGCCGGAATTGGGCACGATCTCCATCCGTCCGTTGGCAAAGGCTGGAACCAATCCCTCCAATGACGCGGGGGGCCAGATGGCGTCATGGGCCCCCGCGATGAGTAAGAACGGACACGCCACCTCAGACAATCGCTCCATGGGCACCATCGTCTCGGGATCAAAGAGCGATTGCGCCGCAGACGGATCAAAACCCGTATTGAACGCATTCACCTGCTCATAGAGATAGGCTTTGGCTGGATTTGTCCGCTCCAATTCGGCCCCAAGCGCGATGGAAGCGGGGCCGCGCTCATCCATTTTGGCAAAGCTGGCAAGGGCTGAATCGATCGCCGGTTGATGCGCGATTCCGCCCATGGTGCAGCTGAAGACCAGACCGTTCACGCGCTCCGGCGCATCAAGGGCAAGGCGGATGCCCGTCCACCCGCCAAGCGACTGGCAAACGACGGTGGCGGTGGACAGACCCGCCGCGTCCATCACGGCTTGGGCGTCCCCCGACAAGGCGGAACTTTCGATGGCCCTATCGGGCGCTGTTGAACGTCCAAAGGCCCGGTGGTCATAAACGACCACTTTGTGCGTCTTGGCAAAGACCTCCACTTGCTGCCACCAGATGGCGGCGTTGCCGCCGGCCCCGTGAATGAACAGCAATCCCGGCCTGTCGCCGGCGGTGAACCAATGAACATCCGCGCCCGCGTGATGTGTGATGGGCATGTCCATACTCTCCGTTCTTACGATCCGTCTAACGTTCAAGAGTTTTAGGAAACGTACGCCTCATCGGCAACTGAGCGTGCACGTGGATGGTTGTGATGGTGCGCAGATACTTGGTCGATCATGACCAATATCAGGTATCGCGCGAAATCGAAGTGGGTCTTTTGCGCGGGCCTGAGTTCGTCGGAAACGACGGGGATCAAGCTATCGTGAATGTGCGCAGAGTTTACTGGGCGACGTTTATCGGAAGAAAATCGAAGAGCAATCGGACAGGCCTCAATTGCATATCATAACGTCCTTTATGATATACTATATTTAGCTCATACGGTGCCGCTAATTGGATATTTTGCACGAATAACGGCGAGAACCTTGACACTACACGTATTAAGGTAAAGGCTCTCGTTTCCACTATTATGAGGAGAGATAGATGTCTCAGGATCTAAATAACTTAATAGCAGAACTCCAAGCTGACGATCAGAAATTTCAGGAATTCGTGAATCATCCTGGATTGTTCTTGCAAGGCAGGGGCATGAATGAAGAAGACGCATCTACAGCAGCAGCTTTGGCCACGAGAGCTAACAGACTTCTGACATTCACACCAACGACGTTGGCTGAGCTTTCCAATGAATTGGGAAGTGTGAATTTCGATAATCCAGGCGTCGTGTCGGCATTCACAGACAATTTTACCGATAACTATTCAGATAATGATCACTATACAGATAGTTACACGAATTCAAATGGGCGAATGAGCGTTGATGCTTGGACGCGCCGGCTCGTCACCGATAGAGGTCTGGATATCTCAGGCATTCCTGGATCTGGATTCAGCGATCTACCATGAAGTCAAAGTCCTAAGCTACCTAGCCGTTCGTTCGCATCTGTTTGGAAAATGCAACTAAATTTTTCATTTAGACAAATTGATAATGGTTATTTTTTAGCCAACACTATCGGTCAATGGCACTTCTTATCCAGAAAACAATTTGATGACCTAAATCGGCAGTCAGCGGGTCCGAGGCTGTTAGATGAGCTTGAGGAAAGATATCTCGTACTGACTGAGAAAAATAGGAAGGCTTACCTAAAAGAAAAAGCTTTGTGGGATAACAATCCGCACCAAGAACGACATCAAATCGTTATCGTCCACCTTACACAGCGGTGCAATCTGACGTGCCAGTATTGCCATTCCGCGGCAATATCTCCCGATGCAAAAGGGAGAGACTTGAGTCCTGAGCTGGCGGAAAGAGTCTGCAATTTCGTTGCAACCATGCAGAAAGATCAAATCACAATAGCGTTCCAAGGTGGAGAGCCCGCTTTGCAGGTCGATGAAATAGAGCTCATTTGCAAGACCTTGCTGGAAGATAGGAGGAACAGGTCCAAAGAAATTCGGTTCGGTGTCACTACAAACGGCACGATCCATTCCACCCAGTTCTTACAACTAATTAGCCGATACCAAATAGCGACGACAGTATCTTTGGATGGTCCGCAGGACATACACGATTCACTCCGAAAAGATTATGATGGGGCGGGATCATTTCAAAGAGCTCTAAAATTTAAGGAATTGCTTCGCGAGCATGCTCCAGCCTGCGCAAGTGGATCTATAATGGTTCTGACTCGGGATGGAATCAGCAGGGTTCAAGAAATAATTGATCAGTATATCGAGTTCGGTCAATCAGTACTGCGGCTGAAAGCAGTCACGAGGTTAGGAAAGGCCAAGTCTACCTGGGATCAAAGCAGCATTACATTTGAAGAATATTGGGATGCGTATAAAATCGCTCACCAATACATGATTGACCATTACGCAGAGCGAAGAAACATTACGGTAGAGCACAGTGTGCTAACTTTCTTGCGCAAACTGTTTGAAAAACGAAACGTTGGCGATGTAGATACAAAAAACCCCTGTGGTATTGTGAACGGTATCGTGAGCATTGACGTGGATGGCCGTATATATGCCTGCCATGAAACGAAGCGCCAAAAAAAGTTCCTATTGGGAAGCGTGTCCCAAGATGCTGAATCTGTCTTAACCTCGGCGCGGGCTGTAGCAATACGAAGTATGACAGATCTATCAGGCGTCAGCGAGTGTAATCAATGTGCGTACTACTCTTATTGCACTCCGTGCCCTGCACATAACTTCCAAGCTACCGGGGACCCAACGATTCGTCCTTACGAAAGTTGGGAGTGCAAAAAAACGATCGCCCTCGGTGACTTGGTGCTGAGTAACTTCCAGCAGAATGCCAGCTACTACGTGGACAGCTGGAAGACGTGGAGAATGAGTCATGATTTTGCGAACCTTCTGTCGACCGACGCGACCAGAATTTAGCTACGTTCTGGACGCGTAAATCTGGCAAAATTATTACAGCCAACAGAAGGAACTGAGATGGGGGGTTAAAGAAGCTATGGATGGGGCTTCTGCCTTTGTATCGGTCGTTGAGAAAGTTTTTGATCGCATAGTAAATGTCGGCGACAGAACTAAACGTCGTGAAGAAATTGCACGCTTGCATCAGCTGCTAAGTTAAGTCCGTATAGCGAGGACACTCAATGTCGGATTGTTGGATTATGTGAAGAAAGTTTCTCTAGGAATCGAAAAATGGGCTCCCGAAAGCGAAGCAGAGATCACAGTCGAGCAGATCCAAAACTCACTTTTTGCTCTCGTCGAAATTGTTGATGAAATGGTCGATCAGGAAGATCGCGTCATCTTGTATCAAAATAATTCGTTTCAACATCTCTCGATTGTGGCTAAGGGGCGGCATGACCTTCTAAATGAACTCCGTAACGTGGCGGGACAAAACAGTGGTAGGGAATTGAAGATAGCCATAAAAAAATATGAGCAGCTTTCGCGAGAATTAGGGGAGCTAAGTTCAAAATTGGCAGAACACGGTCGGCAATTGTCGGAAAGTGTGACCTAAGTATACTTTATTACACTCTCCGACGAACGACAGAAAACTGCGTGTGACATAAGTCCCTTGGCATTAAGTCACACTTTGTGAAGCTAAGTCATAGACCTTTGTCACACCGTTCGCGCCGCGCGCGGACGTCAGCGAGCCTCAAATCGCACACCTTCACCCCTCAACCTCCTCCCATGCCCGTGCGACGAGCCCCCGCAGCCACACGTTGGCTTGGTCCTCTTCCACGCTGCGGTGCCAGTAGAGCCAGGTGCCCTCCATATCGATAACTAAGGGCAGGTCTTTGGCGGCGACGTCGAACTGGGCGGCAAGACTGCGCGGTGCGATCAGCGCGTAATCGCTCGACTCGACAATCCGAAGGGCGGGCAAGTAATACTGTGTACGGAGCGCCGGTTCCACGCGGCCGCCGATCCGTCCAACCGCAAGCTCCAATAAGCTGGAGCCCGCCCGACGGCTCGACACGGCAACAAAGTCCAACTCGAGAAATTTCTCCAGCGTCAACGCGCCTTTGGATTTCGGATGCCCCCGCCGCATGACACAGACATAATCGCCCGCCGTTAGGGGAGACCGGTTGAGCGAATGGGAGGACAGCCGGGGAATATCGACGGCGACATCAAGCTCACCCAGTGCCAGTTTCTCTTTGATCTCCCGCCGGTCCGTCTGAAACGCGCGCAACTTAGCTTGGGGCGCTTCCTCGCCCATCAATATAACGAGAGGCGGCAGCAGCGCGGTGGCCGCGATCTCACCGATGCTCATGGTGAACGTGCGATCTGAACTTGCCGGATCGAACGCCATATTCCCGTCGAGAGTCGATTGCATTTGCCGCAGCGACTGGCGAACCGGGCCGATCATCCGCCGCGCAAGCGGGGTAGGGGCCACGCCCCGTCCGGACCGGATAAAGAGAGGATCGTCAAACGAGGCGCGCAATCGCGCCATAGCATTGGAAACCGTCGGCTGCGCTACGTTGAGCTGTTCCGCAGCCCTTGTGAGGTTTCCCTCCGCATAGACCGTTTCGAAGATAACCAGGAGATTCAAATCGAATTGAGTGAGGCGCATCTAACTATGCTGATTGTGAATGATAGATCATTCTAACAATAAATTTTCTCTAGAAATAGAGATCTGTTAGATTGGTCCCGGAACACCAAAGGAGGAACCCATGTCCATTGTTGAAGAAGATCTCTTTAATCTCGCCATGTCCGAAGAGGCCAAACCTCTCATGGACCGGGTTATCCGCCATCTGGAGGAAAACGTCGCCCCATGGCGGGAGGAGTTCGACGCGCTCAACGAAGAAAAAGAAGACCGTTGGTCCTGGCATCCGCGCCAGATCGAGCTGATGGAAGGCGCCAAAGCCAAAGCGAAAGAAGCGGGCTTGTGGAACTTCTTCCTGCCCGATTCCGAAACCGGTGAGGGTCTAAGTAATCTGGACTACGCCTATATCGCCGCCGAGCTGGGCAAGTATCCCTTTGGATCCGAAAGCATGAATTGCAGCGCGCCGGACACCGGCAACATGGAAGTGCTCGAGCGGGTAGGGACCCCGGAGCAAAAGGAGACTTGGCTCAAACCCTTGCTCAACGGGGAAATTCGCTCCGCCTACGTCATGACGGAGCCCGGCGTCGCCTCGTCCGACGCCCGCAACATCAGCACGAGTGCGGTCCTGGACGGCGACGATTATGTGATCAACGGAGAGAAGTACTGGATCTCCGGCGTCGGCAATCCCAATTGCAAGCTCTTGCTGATGATGGTGAACACCAACCCGGATGCGGCCCCCCACCAACAGCATTCGCAGATCCTGGTGCCGAAAGAAACCGAGGGCGTTGAGATTGTCGGCCCGATGCATGTGATGGGCGCGGACCACGCGCCTTACGGCCACATGCATATGCGCTTCAAAGATGTCCGTGTGCCGAAGGAAAATATTCTGCTGGGCGAGGGCCGCGGCTTCGAGATCTCTCAGGTACGCCTTGGCCCGGGCCGTATCCACCATTGTATGCGCTCCATCGGCAAGGCCGAAGTGGCGTTGGAATTGATGGTGAAGCGGGCAGGGACACGGGAAGCCTTCGGACAAAAAATCGCCAAGCTCGGAAAAAACCTGGAAGTTATTTCCCGGGCGCGGATCGAAATCAACGCCATGCGATTGGCGGTGCTCCAGGCGGCAAAAGCCATGGATGTGCTCGGCAACAAAGAGGCCCGTGTTTACGTCAGCGCCGTAAAAGCCATGGTGCCGGAAAAGGTTTGCACGATCATCGACCAAGCTATGCAGATGCACGGCGCCGCCGGCATGTCCCAATGGTTCCCGCTTGCTGATATGTATGCGGACTTACGCCATCTGCGCTATGCGGATGGGCCCGACGAGGTGCATCACATGGTGGTCGGCCGCGCCGAAGTTCAAAAATACGGTTTGTGGTAGCGGACGACTCGGAGCGGGTTCTGGCATAGAAGTCGATCGTGGGGGTTAGCCCACCGCCCGCTCCACCAGGTCGCACCACAAGCTGAACATCCGGTCTAAGTGTTTGGAGTCATTGGCGATGCCCCGCTGCACAACCAATCCCCGGACCAGATACAAGGTAAGTTCCATGAGGTCTTCCGCTTGATGTTCGCCCGGGATCTCCTCAATACGGGCTTCACTAGTGGACCTTAGCGTTTCGATCCATTCTTCATCGATGGCGCGGATGTCATCCCGCAGGGTTTCGTCCGTACGCGCTGCAATGAGAGACTCCAACGTCGCATAGAAATAGGGCTCATCCTGCTTCGTCAGGTCCAACAGTTCAAGATGCTCTCGCAATGGCAGTTTCTCTTTGCCCTGTTTCTTCAACTGCGCTTCTGTCCGAGCTCTCAAAGCGTCTCTGTTGCGTTTGAGGGCAGCGACAAGGAGATCGTTCTTCTTGGGATAGTGGTGGGTCTGCGCCCCGTTCGACACGCCGGCTTCCTGGCAGACTTTGAGGGTGCTCGTCCCCGACCAGCCGTCCCGGAGGATAACGGACAAGGTGGCGGCAAGCAGCTTTTCCTTTGTTATTTCCGCACGGTCTTGCGCGGCCCGCTTTCGGGTCTGTGTGGTCAAAACGTCATCCTTCCTTATGAGTTGACTCTCTTAAACAAAGAGAGTACTCTGTTTTTATTAGGAGTTCAATAAGGTGCCCAGTGGAAAGAGTGATCTCTTGTGAGCGCCACAATCGGAGGAGAAAAAGCAAGTGACGGATGTGGATGTATTCTGGTCTTTTCGCAGTCCCTATTCCTATTTGGTGACGCCGGATTTGCTCCGTTTGCGGTCGGATTACGATGTGGATGTGCGATTTCGGCCTGTCTTGCCGATTGCGCTGCGCGCTAAAGCGGCCGTGTTTGATGCAAGCGACAAAAAGCGGCCCCACTACATCGGCATGGACTCTCATCGCCGTGCGGAGTTTCTCGGGCTGCCCATGGTCTGGCCCAATCCCGACCCCGTTGCACAGAATATGGAGACCTTTGAAGTCCTCGACGAACAGCCCCTCATCTGGCGCATGACCGGATTGGGGATCGAGGCGGAACGACGGGGCAAAGGCATCGACTTCGCCCATGCCGCTTCGGCGCTGATCTGGAGCGGAACCAAGGACTGGGACAAAGGCGACCATCTGGCGAAGGCCGCGTCACAAATCGGCCTCGATCTCGGCGACATGGAAGCCGCACTGAAAGACCTCGATGTAAAAGCGGAAGTCGACAAAAACCACGCGGCGCTGGAAGAGGCCGGCCACTGGGGCGTACCGACCATGGTCGTCAATGGCGAACCCTTTTTCGGTCAAGACCGGATAGACACGCTGCGCTGGCGGTTGGACAAGCTCGGCCTGAAGAAGACCTAACTTACCTCATTACACAGAGAGAATACTCACCTAAAGACCCGGAAGGGAAAGGAGACGGAACATGGATCTCGAAATCAAAGGCAAGAAAGCCATTATGGCAGGCGGCAGCGCCGGCATGGGCCGGGCAACGGCCGAACGGCTCGCGGAAGAGGGGGCGGACCTCTTCATCACCGCCCGCCGCGAGGAGCGTTTGGTCAAAGCGGCTCAGGAAATGTCCGAACAATACAACACCATCGTCACGCCGGTTGTTGCGGACTCCTCCACCGAAGAAGGCCGCCAGGCGCTGTTCGCCGCCTGTCCCGACCCGGACATTCTTTCCATCACCATAAAGCCGCCGGCACCCAATGGAGACTTTTTGAAAGTCACGCCCGACATGTGGCGCAATTCTATCGAGACCACCCTGATCGGCCCCATCGAGATTATGCGCCACTACATTCCGGGAATGAAGGAACGGGGATTTGGCCGCATCGTCAATATCGCCACGTTCTCGGCCAAGAACCCGATGATTTGGCGTCTGATGTCCGGTCCGGCCCGCTCGGCGCTGATCAACTACACCGCAAGCGTCTCGAGAGAAGTTGCTCAGTATGGGGTCGTTATCAACAATCTCTTGCCCGGCATGTTCGCCACCGAAGGCGCCAGCGAATTGTTGGAGGATTATGCAAGCGCCTTTGGTCTTGAGCCCAAACAGGAGATCGTTGCCGAACATTTTATGGCGAACAACAAGATCCCGGCCGGCTTCATGGCGGACGCTGGAGATCTCGCGCCGATGGCCGCTCTGTTGTGCAGCCCGCTCTCCCGGTTCATTGTTGGTCAGAACATTGTCATCGACGGCGGGCAACATGCCTCGCTGTTTTAGGCAGGGGCTTCGATCGGGGCTTAGGCGATTAAGCCATCACTCCCTTTCGAAAGCGCTGCAGACGGCGGTCATATAGCCGAGAACTTTTTCGCCGGACTGATCCTTTTGCTGAATGCAGGCGAGCGCTCGCCCGCAGAGCGTTTGGTCTGTATGACACGCCAGCCAGGAGACCGTGCCCGTTTGTTCGAAACTCAAATCGGCGCTGGCTTTGGGGGCGACGGTCTCGGCAAACTGCATGGCTTCATCGTCATAGCCCAGTTTGCGCGTGAAGTAGACGGAAACCGGAAAGTCACAAATATTGGTGAACTGTTCATCGTCGACCTCAATACAATCGTTTGAGTGGGCTCGGACATAGTCATACTGTTTATGGCGATTGGGCGCTTCGGAAAGCATGAACTCTGCCTCCGGAGGTGTTCCCGCGCCGAGCCCATCGCCCACCGTAAAGGTCAAACGTCCCGCCAGACTATCGCTGCAATCGCAGTCTTCAAGCGCCAAGAAGACACGGACCTCGTAGGTTCCGGGCTCGCTGCGGCCATCAAAGGAGTAGATGCAATCGTTCGCGGGTTGAGTGTAGTTCTTTAGATAGTTCCAGTCTTTTTGAAATCGAACCGCCGCTCCTCGCTGGGGGTGAGCATGGAGCGGTTCCGAGATCTTCCGTATGCCGATCCAAGGGTCTGAAGCCGGATACTCCTTCTTGTGGCATTGGACGGCCACATCGATCCCTTCGCCGACCGCATAGCTATCTTTGGCGAGCCAAATTTTGAAAGGCATCTGAATACCCGGTCCAGTCTCTGTGACCTGTTCAGGCTCTTGCACAACGCCGGTCGTTACGATTTCAAACGCCATTTGGGCAACCGGGGTGTAGTCGGTACCTTGAAACTGCCTTAGCTCATACGCGCCAACTTCCGTTCGCGGTGCAAATGTGAACGTGCATGCAGCGCCCGCCTTCGTTGCATCTTTGAAATAGAACCAATCTTCACCCTGAATGCCGTAGTTATAAGATGAGGCGCCAGCCTTGAAGAGGGCGATCCAGTTCGATCCAGCCTCGGCATCGGGTCCGCATGCGGCCGTCACGCGAATGGGTTCATTGGTGCTATAGGCGGCCTTACCTAAGGTATAGGGCTTGGCACCACCAGCTTCCGCCACGGAAAACGCGTGTCTTGCAGCGATGAAATCTCCCGAAGGCGGAATAATGCGCAACTCATAGTCGCCTGCGGTGGCGCGCCCGGCGAACTCAAAGATGCAGTCTTCCCTGTCGCGAAAATAGAGCCAATCCGCTTTATACGTTCCATAGTCGCGGGGGGCGTCGGACGGGCTAAAAACGCCGATCCAGCCATCTTCATCGTACTTCGAACAATCCGTTGTGACACGGATCTTTTCGCCGGTGACATATGTCTCTTTGTCGAAGGCAATGCCGCTTTCAGTCATAACGGAGGGCGCCGCTATGGACGTGTTTGCATCCGAGCCGCTATCGGATGCGCTTGCGGAAACGGGCGCCGCGCTACTCGCCGTGCTGTCTCCAACGGCGAATGCCACCCTTATTTGATCATTGTATCCGGAGTCGGGAAAGTACCGCGCTTCGTATTGGCCCGGATCGTCCTGCCCATCAAAGACCAGCCGGCAGTTTTCTCCATCACTCACATACTGGTAAGTCTGATAATTGCGCTCTCCCGCGCCTGATTTGAACAAACCGACCCAGGCACTAGAACTCTGAGGGGGACAGCTTGTCGTGACGACAATGTCCTCACCTGTCGCATAGGTTTGTTTTTCGACCGTCAGCGTCACGTCCGCCGCTGTTGCCCGCCCTGCGACCGCAAGCAGAAACAGAACTCCTGCAAGAATATGCTTTTTCACGATTTCCCTCCCACCAAGACTTGGCGATGACCAGCATCGTACTCACCGCAGCTTTAGCGTCAAATCGCGCACTTCCGCGTCTCCAGCATCCTTAGGTATTCTAGCTAAGGTGAGCAGAACACGGGCCGTTTATCGTCCCAGGTGATCCACCGAAGCCCGGAGCCTCTAATGTCAGTTGTATTCACGCAGGACCGTGATCGGAACAAGGTGGGCTTGCTTGACATGGCGCCTGCGCCTGTTAGCTTTTTTTGCATCGTGAACAAAGAAACACCGACTTGAAAGCCTACGTAGTCGTCATCGCCCTGCTGCTTGTCATCTTCGGATCGATAAGCGCGTATCTCTATCAGCGGTTCAGCGCTTTCGCGAGCATGGATTTCACCCCTCCTCCCGTCACGATTGCAGCGTCAACAGCCGAACTTGAAACCTGGGATGAAACCTTGAATGCCGTTGGCACGATCAGAGCTGTCAGAGGGGTAGAGCTCACCTCGGAAACGAGCGGACAAATCACCGAAATCCTGTTTGACTCCGGCGACCAAGTAACTGCGGATCAATTGCTCCTTGTATTGAATGATGATATCGAACGGGCCAGCCGCCAAAACCAGATTGCGGCCCTCGAGCTCGCAGAACTCCTGTTTGAGCGGAACAGCGAGCTGATCGAGAAAGGATCCATTCCCCAAACACAATACGATCGCTCGCGTGCTGATGTGGAGCGGACCCGCGCGCAGCTTGCCGAAACCGAGGCAAGGCTCGCCAATAAACGGATCGAGGCCCCGTTTGCCGGTACGATTGGTATACGAAATGTAGACATCGGTGACTATCTCTCGCCCGGCACAGCCATCGCAACGCTCCAGGATCATTCAGAGCTGGAGATCGATTTCACGGTTCCGGCCCGGTATGCACCCAACCTGAAGTCTGGACTGGGCGTGAAAGTACGAGTGGATGCGTTTCCCGGCCGCGCCTTTAATGCCACCGTTGCCGCGGTGAACGCGCGGGTGGATTCCGAAACCCGCAACATCCAGCTTCGCGCCAAACTGGACGAAGCCGAAGGATTATTGCCGGGTATGTTTGCCGTCCTTGAGTTGGATCTCGGCATCCGGCAACAAGTCGTGACGATCCCGGAAACGGCGATGACCTATGCGCTTCAGGGCAACACGGTGTTCGTCATTGAGAAAACCGAAGGCGGCGATCTAACGGCCACCGCGAGAGTAGTTGAGGCTGGAAAAGTCCGGGAGGGAAGGATTGCGGTCTTAGACGGTCTGAAGGCGGGCGATCGGGTAGTCAGTGTCGGGCAAAACAAATTGTATCGGGGCGTGCGCGTCGTCGTGGATGAGGATGTAAATCTATAATGACCTATCCGACGGACATCTTCATCCATAGGCCGGTTCTCGCCCTCGTATTGGCGGCGATCATGTTGCTGCTGGGCTTGCAGGCGGGATCCCAATTGACGCTCAGGGAATATCCCGAGGTTGAGAAAAGCGTTATCTATGTCCGCGCGGCTTACCCGGGGGCAAGCGCGGAAACCGTTCAAGGTTTTGTCACTACGCCGCTTCAGCGCCGCATTGCGGCAGCCAAGGGCGTCGAATATGTCACCTCAGAGAGCAATCCCGGCCAATCTGAAATCCAGGTCTGGGTCCGGCTTGGCGAAAACTCAACCGATGTACTGGCGGAAGTGATCACGAAGGTCAATGAAGCCCGCTTTGAATTGCCCCAAGAGGTCGAAGATCCGGTGGTCACGAACCGGACCGGCGGCGACGCCATGATGTACTTGGCCCTCCTAAGCGATGAAATGTCAGTTCAGCAAATTGCCGACTATGGCATGCGCTCCATTCAGCCGGTCCTCAGCACAGTCGAAGGTGTGGGCGAGGCTCGACTACTTGGCAGTGGCATGTTCGCCATGAGGGTCTGGCTGAACCCGGCAAAAATGGCGGCTTTCGGCGTAACTGCCATCGACATAAACGATGCCATTCGCCGCGACAATTATATCTCCGCGGCGGGGACAACGCGCGGCGAACTCGTGCGCGCAAGCGTAGACGCCGCGACTGACCTGCAAGATCCTGAAACGTTTGCCGGGATCGTGGTCAGGCAGGATGGCGACCAGCGGATCAGATTAGGCGACGTTGCCAACGTGGAATTGGCCAGCGAGACGTATGAATCCGCCGTTTACTCCAGCGGCAAAGAAACCGTGTTCATCGCCATCACCGAGGCGCCTGGGGCAAATCCTCTGGAGATGGCGGGGAACGTGAAGGAAAAAATCAAAGAGCTGAATGAGCAGCTCCCCGCCGACATGTCCATCTTCATGGACTCCGATCTTTCCATCTACATAAGCGAGGCTCTAGAGGAAGTCATCCGTACCTTGATTGAAGCCTCGATCATCGTAGTACTCGTCATTCTTATGTTTCTCGGCTCGCTCCGAGTTGTCGCCATCCCCATCGTCGCCATTCCTCTGTCGTTGATCGGCGTACTCTTTCTCATTTGGACGATGGGTTTTTCCATCAACTTGCTCACGTTATTGGCCATGGTCATTGCCATCGGCCTAGTCGTAGACGATGCGATCGTCGTGGTCGAAAACGTTCACCGGCATATTGAAGATGGCAAACAACCGAAGGACGCGGCAATCATCGGTGTACGTCAGGTAGCGTTGCCGGTCGTGGCCATGACTCTAACGCTGGTGGCGGTCTACCTCCCCATCGGTTTTCTGGGCGGGCTCACGGGCGTCTTGTTTAGCGAATTCGCCTTGACGCTCGCGGGTGCCGTCGTAATCTCGGGTATGGTGGCGCTGGTGCTTTCTCCAATGATGTGCGCGTACATCCTTAAAGATCACGCCCACCAAGGGCGCGCCGCAGATTGGCTGGATGCGCGCTTCGAGAGCTTGCTTCGGCGCTATCAAGGCTTGCTCAGCCGCTGCCTCAACAATCGCGGCGCAGTCATGCTGTTTGCGGTGACTATTTTTATGAGTCTTCCGGTTCTCTATCAGCTGTCGCAAAAGGAATTGGCTCCCGAGGAAGACAGCGGCGGTATATTTGCGCTCGCCACGCCTCCCGATTATGGCAGCTTGGAGTACACAACCTACTTTCTCGATCAAATGGTGGAGGCTTGGCGTACAGTTCCCGAAGTGAGCCATTCCTGGCAAGTCAACGAACCGACATCCGTGTTTGGGGGGCTGGAGCTCGTGCCCTGGTCTGAACGGGAGCGTTCCCTCGAAGAGATTCGCCAGGAGGTGCAGAGCAAATACGATAAGATCAGCGGACTAGAAATATTTACATTCGCATCGGGCGGCCTCCCCGGTGCCTCGTCCGGCTTGCCTGTTCAATTTGTAATCTCCGCGAACGTCGGTTACCGCGAACTGGACAGAGTGGCCGAAGAGGTTCTCGCCAAAGCCCGGCAGTCGGGTGTCTTTGCTTTCGTGAACAAGGATTTGCGGTTTTCCCGGCCTGAGGTCCAAGTGGGGATTGACCGGGAACTAGCCGCTCGCCTTGGCATTTCAATGGAGGCAATCGGTGAAACCCTACAGATCATGCTCGGCGAAGCAGAAACCAATCGCTTCAGCATTGAAGGCCGAAGCTACAAAGTCATACCCCAGGCCGATCGCGGATTTCGTCTGACCAAAGAATGGTTGGAACGGTACTACGTTCGCACGTCGGAGGGGTCTTTGGTCCCGTTGAGCACAGTCGTGACGCTGGGAAAAACGGTCCAGCCAAATACGCTCAAGCAGTTCCAGCAGCTCAACAGCGTTACAATTCAAGGCTTTGTTCTACCGCCCCGCTCACTGGGGGACGGTCTCACTTTCCTTGAGGAGGCGCTGTACGAGGTCGCGCCGACAGGCTACCGGGTCGGCTATGAGGGCGAATCGAGGCGCTTTATCCAGGAAAGCCGCGGCTTCTTGCTTTTGTTCGCCACGTCGCTCGTCTTTATTTACTTGGTCTTATCGGCGCAGTTTAACAGTTTTCGCGATCCGTTCATCGTATTGATCAGTGTGCCACTCTCGATCTTCGGGGCTCTTGTACCTCTCGCCCTGGGGATGGCCACACTCAACATCTACACACAAGTGGGATTGCTGACCCTGATTGGGCTGATTAGCAAGCATGGCATCCTCATTGTGGATTTCGCCAACAAACGCCTTGCCGATGGTGTTGATCGCAAGGCCGCTATACTGGAGGCGGCCGGTCTTCGGCTTCGGCCCATACTGATGACCACCTTCGCGACGGTTCTGGGCGTGGTGCCACTGTTGATGGCGGCCGGTGCCGGTGCGAACTCGCGGTTCGCCATCGGTCTGATGATCGCGGCAGGTATGCTGGTCGGAACTTTGTTCACACTCTTTGTGCTGCCGACTTTCTATCTCTTGATCGGGCGCCGGACTGCCAGAACCACGGCAGGCACCGAAAACACAGCATTGGAACCGGTTGTCCGTTAACCCCACGTTAAGAACGCTTTCCAAAATCTTTAAGAGAATTTTAGAGGCTTCTCTTAGGCTCAGCGAACGGTAGACGAATACGCTGAGTTGACGGCACAAACATGGCCTAGCGAGTTTGGGCGAGAATGTCTGTGTTTCCTGAGTGAAACCTGGTGCACCAGCGTGAAGTACGAGAGAGTGTAAGTGGCCGATACGTATATCATCCCCTCTGAAGACGACGAAATAAACGATCTTCTAGACGACGAGGTTCATGCCACATTCGCCGATCCTGGAACGGACGCGGCGCCGACACGGCCCCAGGTCGAGAACGTCCATTATGGCGCAGCCAACGACATCGCCCCTTCGCAAGCTGGTATTCCTGCGGGCCTAACGGAAACGCCAGAGACGGAGCCTCAACAAGACCAAACTCCGCCCCCGGATCGCCCAACGCAAGAACAGACTGGAGCGGAGCAATCCTCGACATTCGACGATGACGGGAAGAGTCCTGAGGCGAACCCTCAGACCGATCGTTCGGATCTCAGCGGTGCACTCAGCGAGACAAACGCGATCGCACCCCAAGGCGCAAGCGAGTTGCCCGAATGGAATCAAGGACTCACGGAACCTCCAGAAATGATTTCAAGCGGCGAGCCCGAAACAGCCGAGACGCAGTTTAAGGACATGACGGAAGATCTGAGCAATGTTCCGCTGCCGGAAGAGCGCTTGGATGCGTCCGCCCAAGAGCCGGAAGGCAGGATCTCCGATCCTGCAAACGGGTTCTTCTCCGGAACTGTTTCGGAATACAAATTTGATGTGGCGGACACGGGCCAGCTTCTTGTTACCGATTTAGTGCCGGGGCGCGACGGCCAGATTGCGCTGGATAGCACACTGGAACTCGACTTTGCGGACGGATTTTTCTCCTCTGAAGTCGGCACCCAAGGCAATGACAGGCGTCTTGTGGGCGGCGATGGACGCGAAGTGCTGGTCGGCGGCCTGGGAAACGATCGCCTCTACGGCGGCGCGGACAATGATGTCCTCGAAGGCGGTGCAGGCAGAGATAGGCTCTATGGCCAAGACGGCGCCGATGAACTCCGTGGCGGCGCAGGCAATGACATCCTTTATGTGGATGCGGACGATACCCTCATCGACGGCGGCGAGGGTGTTGACCGAGTGATCGTTCAGGACACCCGCGATTATTCTCTCGATCTGGCGGCGGCAAGTGTGGAGCGCGTGGACTCCGGCGCCGGGAATGACCGTCTGGATGCGTCGGCTTCGACGGTCAACACGACCATATTAGGCAAGGACGGCGAAGATACCTTGCTGGGCGGTGCCGCCAACGATCGGCTGTATGGCGGCGCAGACAACGATGTCTTAGAAGGCGGTGCAGGCAGAGATCGGCTCTATGGTCAAGACGGCGCCGATGAACTTCGTGGCGGCGCAGGCAACGACACCCTTTATGTAGATGCGGACGACACCCTCATTGACGGCGGTGAGGGTGTTGATCGAGTCATCGTTCAAGACACAGACGATTTCACTCTTGATGTGGGCGCCGCGAATGTAGAACGCGTAGACGCAAACGCGGGCAACGATCGCCTAGATGCCTCAACCTCCACTGTCAACACGACGCTGTTGGGCAAAGATGGCGAAGACGCCTTGATTGGCGGTGCAGCCAACGATCGGCTGTATGGCGGTGCCGACAATGACACGATCGAGGGCGGCGATGGCAAGGACCGACTTTATGGTCAAGCTGGCGCCGATGAGCTTCGCGGTGGGGCGGGAAACGACACCCTTTATGTAGATGCGGAAGATACGCTGATTGAAGGAGGCGAGGGTATTGACCGGGTCATCGTCCAGGACACCCAGGACTTCTCTCTCGATCTGGCGGCGGCGGGCGTAGAGCGCGTAGACTCGGGGGCAGGGAATGATCGCCTGGACGCCTCGGCCTCAACCGCCAACACGACCATATTGGGCAAGGGCGGCGAAGATGTTTTGCTGGGCGGTTTTGCCAACGACCGCTTGTATGGCGGCGCCGACAACGACACGATTTCAGGTGGAGATGGAAAGGACCGTTTGTATGGCCAAGCCGGCGCCGATGAATTGCGCGGTGGGGCCGGAAACGACACCCTTTATGTGGATGCGGACGATACGGTGATCAATGGGGGCACGGGTGTTGACCGGGTCATTGTCCAGGACACCAGGAACTTTTCTCTCGATTTGGCCGCAGCCGAGGTGGAGCGCGTGGACTCCGGCACGGGTAATGATCGCCTGGACGCCTCGGCTTCGACCGTCAACACGACCATATTAGGCAAGGACGGCGACGATACGTTGCTGGGTGGTTCCGCCAACGATCGGCTCTACGGGGGGGCCGATAACGACGTGATCGATGGCGGAGAGGGCAAAGACCGCTTGTATGGTCAAGCCGGCGCAGACGAACTGCGCGGTGGCGCCGGCAACGACACCCTTTATGTAGATGCGGACGATACGGTGATCGACGGCGGTACCGGAGTGGACCGGGTGATCGTTCAAGACACAAGAGACTTTACGCTAGATGTGGCCCAAGCCAATGTGGAGCGCGTCGATGCGGGCGCGGGCAATGACCATCTGGACGCTTCCGGTGCGGCTGAAAGGACAACTCTTTTGGGCAAAGGAGGCGAAGACGTTCTTATTGGCGGCACCGCGAACGATCGCCTCTACGGCGGTGATGGCAACGACGTACTCGACGGCGGAGCCGGAAACGACCGCATGTTGGGTGGGGCCGGCGACGACACGTTTGTCATCGCCAAAGGCGACGGGAATGATCGCGTCAACGGAGGCGCTGGCGGACAAGATACAATTGAAATGGATCCGTATTTCGTGTTTGGGAATCCGGGGTCCAGCGAGAGTTGGACGGTTGCTGTGGACGGCGGCCCCACCCATATTATCACTGACGCAAGCGGCTTTTTGGATCTGGGTGCGGATACCTCCGGCAGGATCGACCTGGATGACGGCACGACCGTGTGGTTCGATGATATCGAGCGGATCGAGTGGTAGCCTCGAAGTCTATCGCCTTAAGGCAATCGCACGGCCTTCAGCAACAATCTGATCGAGAAACAAGGACCGCTTCCCCGGAACAATTTGGTAACCCGCCCCATCGATGAGCGCGGTCAAGAGCCGGGCGCGCATCTGACATTCGCTCGTTGAGATATCAGGAACCAAGTATCGGATAACGCGTTCAAGCGCTGCATAATGGTTGGCGTATATCCTATTGTACAGCTCACGGAACACTTTATTGTGCAGTTGCAAGAGAGTTAAAACTGAATAGATCGTCGACCCGCCTTTTCGCCGCCAGCGTCCCAACAGTTCCCTGATGACGCCTTCGAGGATTTGGTTTTTATCTTTCTGTGTCTCCAAGACTTCGTCGATCGCCAAGACATCGCTTTGCGATTCGGCTTCAATGACCGCGTAAATAAGGTCTTCTCTTGTTTTGAAGTAGTACTGAAGATTACCCAGTTTCATGTCGCAATAGTGCGAGACGTCACGCATGATCAAAGCTTCATAGCCGCACTCGACCAGCAAACGACGCGCTTCGCTCAGTATTCGGTCTCTTGTTGAAAGGCCTTTTTCGGTCAGCGTTGACATTTTAAGTTTGCAAACTCCCTTCCCAAGCGCTTATTTAGGTCATTGACATAATAGGTTGTTGACCTATAGTGCAGCAAACACGTTCGGAGGACAAGATGGATATCGTCAAGGTAAGCGAAGCGATGGTGGATAAGTACGCGTCCGAACTACCGGACTTGGCCTATTCCACGGGACCGGTGTCTTATGACTACCACTTTGGCACCCGCGCCCTTTTCGATCGGGCCGTTCTCGCCTCCTTTCGTACGCCCGAGACGCTCTTTGGCTGGGACGCCACCCACTTCGCCATGGAAGGAGAAGAAGTCCTGGGTTTCCTTGTTTCCTACCATGCCCCTGAATTCCGGCAGCGGATCAACGCCTTGGGTCCCGCCTGGCAAGAGTGGATATCCAATGGCGAGGTCAGCGAGGAAGAGATCGGCGGTTTACTTGAGCGCAGTGATCATGCCCGCTGGCTCAACCCGGAGACCCGCCCTGGCATCTATTACATCCACGCGCTGGCTGTGAAACCCGAACATCGGGGAAAGCAAATCGGTGTAGCGCTGATCGAACGCGCCATGGAGATCGGCCGGGAAACGAAGTGTGGGGCACTCGAGCTCGACGTACTCTCGGACAATCCGGCCGTGAACTTCTACCAATCCATGGGGCTGGAACTGCTGGCGGAAACGCGAGCACCCAAACCGATGGAGTATGGCGTTCCGCCGGAGTTTCGAATGGGGAAGAAACTATCATAAGACAATTCAATTGAAGTACGCCTTGAACGAGAAAGCGGCGTCTGCATGATGCTGTTGAGAATTCAGACAGCGCCCTTATCAAAAATGCGTCCTTAAAGAGGAGATCGGAAATATGCATCCACTCGATCCGTGTACGAAACAAGAGCTAACGTCCGCCGTTTCAGCTCTGCGTGAACAAGGAGATCTCAGCGAGCAAGCGGTCTTCTCCTGCGGCTATGCGGCCGAACCCGAGAAAGACCTGGTCCTGAATTTCGAACCGGGCTCCCCGTACGACCGGATCATTCGTCTCATCGGATACGATAAAGCAAAAGGGCGAAGCTTCGATGCCCACGTCTCCGTGACAAAAGGCGAATTGGCATCGTTCACATGGGTTGAAAATGGCCATTCACCCGTCAATATGAATGACGTCATTGATGTCTATACCGCCATATTTGCCGATGAAGCCTGGCTCGAGGGCTTGAAAAAGCGCGGTATCGAAGATCCGTCCCAAGTTCATGTAGAGCCTTGGGTGGCAGGTATACCGCACCCGGATTTTCCCCAGAACGCCCGGGCTTATCGCACCATTGCGTTTCTTAACTCAGATCCCGAAGGCAACTATTATGCAAAGCCGATCGAAGGCTTGATCGGATGGGTTGATGTGAACACCGGCCAGACAATTGTCGAAGATCACGGTGTTGTCCCCATTCCCGAAGACTCGGGCGATTATGCGGCCGCCCGCGTGGAAAGGCTGCGTGACGATTTAAGGCCCATCGAAATCACACAGCCCGATGGTCCAAGCGTCGATGTTGAAGGCCGAATTGTCCGTTGGCAGAAATGGCAATTGCGCGTCAGTGTCCACCCTATCGAAGGCCTTGTTCTTCACGACGTAAGATACAATGACGATGGCCGCGAGCGGCCGATCCTCTACCGCGCCGGCCTTTCCGACATGGTCGTCCCGTACGGCGATGCGTCTCCTATGCACTATTGGAAGCACGCTTTTGATGCAGGCGAGACCGCCCTCGGCCACATGGCCAACTCCCTGAAGCTGGGCTGTGATTGCCTGGGGGAGATCTATTATTTCGACAATGTTCTCCTCGGAACAGACGGCGAGCCTTTCGAAATCGAAAATGCTGTGTGTATGCATGAAGAAGATTATGGCATTCTTTGGAAACACACGAATGCCTTCCGTCCGGAGTCTGACCCGGAAGTCCGTCGTTCCCGGCGTCTTGTCATCTCCATGATCCACACAGTCGGCAACTACGAATACGGCTTCTTCTGGTATTTCTATTTGGACGGCACGATTCAAATGGAGATCAAGCTGACGGGCATTGTGGGCGTATCTGCCGTCGCGGACAATGTGGGCAGTGATACGGCCCCGCTTGTGGCTCAGTCGATTACCTCTCCCATCCATCAGCACCTCTTCTGTTTCCGCTTGGACTTCAACGTCGACGGCAGCGAGAACTCCGTCTACGAGGTGGATGTAGAGGCAACGCCCGACGGCCCCCATCCCTATGGGTCCGGCTTCCGTTCCGTCGCACGACTCTTGTCTACGGAACAAGAGGCCCAACGGGAAATCGATCCCACCCGCAGCCGGGTTTGGCGGATTGTCAATCCGGACGTGAAGAACAAGCTGGGTCAGCCCGTCGGCTACAAACTGCTTCCCCAAGCCTCGCCGACGTCTTTGTGCGGACCGGACTCCATTCCCGTAAAGCGCGGCGGGTTTGCGCAGCACAATCTTTGGGTGACGCCGTATTCAGCCGACGAAATGTCAGCGGGTGCGGGTGCCTTCACCAATCTCCACACCCGCGATGACGTGGGGCTCCCGTCTTATACGAAGGCCAATCGGTCCATCGAGAATAAGGATCTCGTCGTTTGGCACACATTGGGCGTGACCCATGTCCCCCGCCCAGAAGATTGGCCCATCATGCCCGTTGAGTATGCTGGATTTACGCTGATGCCGGTCGGGTTTTTCGACAAGAATCCCTCCGTCGACGTACCGCCAACCAAAGCATGCAAGTCTTAAAGCGCGAATAGGGGGATCATAATGAGTACAGGCTTCGTCTGGCACGAACGCACCATGTGGCACAATGTCGGCCCATCGACCGGCGCGTTGCCGAGCCGAGGCCTCTACCCGCCTGGTCAACATTACGAAAACGCGGACACCAAACGCAGGCTGAAGAACCTTCTGGATGGCTATGGCGTCACGGACCTACTTGAGGCGATCACCCCGACTCCGGCGACATTGGATCAAGTCAGATCGGTTCACGATACGGACTATATCGACCGCGTAAAGTCTCTGAGTGATGACATGGGCGGTGATGCGGGCGAATTTGCCTTGGTGGGCCCAGGCAGTTTCGAAATCGCTCTGATCACGGCAGGGGCCGCCATCGCCGGCGCAGAAGCCATCGCCGACGGCAAAGTGAAAAATGCCTATGTTCTCACGCGCCCGCCCGGCCATCACGCAGAACCGGACCGAGGCATGGGCTTCTGCATCTTTAACAATATCGGCATCGCCGTGCGCCACCTCCGCACCCAAGGAAAAGTGGGAAAGGTCGCGGTGGTCGATTGGGACGTCCATCATGGCAACGGTACGGAGACGGTCTTCTATGACGATCCGGAAACCCTGACCATTTCTCTCCATCAAGACGGTCTTTACCCCCATGACCGCGGTGGAATTGAAGACAAAGGGACGGGAAATGCGGTAGGCACTAACATCAATGTGCCCTTACCCCCTGGCTGCGGCGGCGGGGCCTACCTCCACGCAATTGATGAAGTTGTCCTGCCCGCCCTCAATGCATTTGCCCCTGAGTTGGTCATCATCGCCTGCGGTTTCGATGCCAGTGTTGCAGATCCCATGTCGGCCATGATGCTCACCTCAACCCATTACCGGGCTATGACCGGCAAGGTGAAAGGGTGGGTGGACGCTAATTCAGACGGAAAACTGCTTTGTGTCCACGAAGGCGGCTACTCCGCCGAGTACGTCCCATTCTGTGGTCTGGCGGTTATTGAACAGCTCAGCGGGATCGAAAGCGGATGCGTCGACGGCGCCGGGACCTATGCGGACTTGCAGACGGGCCAGGATCTCCAGCCCCATCAAGCGGACGCCATTGCCGAGGCCAAGAAAGCTGCGCCGTTGTTGAACTGACGGGGAGTGGGATCAAAACCCTCCGGGCTCCCGAAAAATCATATCGATGATCGCATCTGCATGGGCGTTCAGGGCCTGTTCCGACATGATATCGCCACCGGGAAATTTGTTCGTGAGCACCGGTAGTGCCATGGGAAACGACCCTCCGTGGGTGATCATGAAAAAGAGCGTTCGCGGCGAAACATCCGCAAGGGAACCTTCTCCTTTGGCCTCATTGATCAGCTCACTCATCACTGCGTAAAAGGGGGAGATCAGCTGGTCCGCGACATGTATCCCGCGGGAACCTTCGTTGTCGCCGTCGAAAACGATCATTCGGCTAAGCTGCGGCCATTGCGCGGAGATGCTGATGAACCAGCGGATGACAGATTTCAGCTGACGGGTCGCCGTCTCTTCTGGAGAAGCCAACACTTCCTGCATTTCAAGACCAAGCGTTTCCGCAAGATGATCAATGCAGGCTCTCCAAAGGGCCTCTTTGGAGCCGAAATAGTAGCGCGTCAGGCCGATGTCGGCGCTCGCGCGTTCGGCAATTTGACTAAGGGAAACCCCGTCGAACCCTCGCGCGCCGAACGCATCAATCGCCGCGAGAAGGATATCCTTCTTTTTATCGGTTTCTGGGGCTAAGCGCGGCCGGCCTGGTCCACGCTTCTCTTGCGTCCCTCGAGTTTCAATCTTCTCTTTTTTCATTCTTCAGGTACGAGCGCCGCCCTCCCTCAATTAAATTCTACATCCATAGAATATATATTGACATATTCTACAATCATAGAATAAATCGATTAGAGATTGAAAGGGATCGCAAAGTGACGAGAGTTCTTACTGCGGCTGGTGCAGTGCTTCTTTTGGTTCTTCTATTTGGATGGAATCCGTTTTCCGGCCACCGCGATACGACGGGTGTTCTCGCCGAGGGCTATACGGGTTTTGAAACCGGTGTAAAGCGCCAGCCAAACGGCGTCTACCGGGTCCGGGCTCTCACAAGAATGCCGGGCGTCAAGGCGGACATGGTCCGGTGGTGGTTTGCCGACTACATGCAAACAACGGCCCATTACAAGAGATGGCACCCAACGGCCCACGTCTGGATGGATTGGGAAAACAAAGTCCCGGGCGAAATTGTCGGGGCAAGTCATTTGGTGCACGAATATATCGGCGAAGACTTTCAAAAACTGCGCATCCAGTTCGTTGAGCCGTCGGGACTGCTGGGGGACTTAGAAGATCGCCGCGACCGATTCGTGATCTGCGCAAAAGCCGGGTCTTTGGAAGAGCCCCTAAACCTCTCCACAATGTGCCATATCGTTCGGGACACCGAGTGGGGGGCGGAGATGCGATCGGTCTTTTGGTTGGGGCACGTATCGAAACGCGAAGGAAACGAAAACGTGAGTTCGATCGAAGGTCTCTTAGGCAACACCTGGTTGGCCCGGCGTGTGTTGGTCGGCGAGAGTTTCGCCGTGGACCTGATGACCCACGCCATCGAGGAGATGGGATATCTCGCCGACTTTCTACCAGATTTGTATACTGAGGAAAACCTATTCTAGAATCGCTCCGGAACAAGCTGACAGGATCTCAAGACAAGGAAAAAGAGTATGAGAACAATTGGAATCACGCTTGGATTTTTCGCCATCCTCATTGCTTTGGGTCTTTACTATGTTCTCGGAACGGAACCGACTCTGCACGCGACGTCAGACCTGTCTGACCTGCTGGGCACGCCAGACAGTCCAATCATCGTCAAAGATATATCTGCGTTCGAGGATCAGGTCCTCATTGACAAAGATGTAGGCGTGATGACGCGCGACGGGATACGACTGTCGGCGAATGTCTTTCGTCCGAAGACCCCGGGGCAATACCCGGTGGTGATGACCTTCACAGCCTATCACAAAGACGAAACACCCCGTCAGTACCCAGATTATTTGCGCAGACACGCTGGTCCGGACTACGATATGGGAGAGATTAAGGTTAGCCCATGGACACCATGGGAAGCGCCGGATCCAGCCTACTGGGTTGAGCAGGGGTATGTTGTCGTTATTCTCGACAGCCGCGGCTACGGCAAGTCCGAAGGTGTAGCCGGTGTGCTGAGTATTCAGGACCGGTACGACTTTCATGACGCCATCACCTGGGCCGGTACGCGGGAGTGGAGCAATGGAAATGTTGGGCTGACCGGGGTCTCTTACCTCGCCATCTCCCAATGGATCGCGGCGAGCAATGCGCCCGAACATCTCAAGGCCATCATGCCCTGGGAGGGCCAGAGCGACAATTTTCGTGAGGTGCTCTTTCATGGCGGTATTCCGGAGACCGCCTTCACCAACTTTTGGCTGACCCGCGTTCGCAGCAAAGCCAACGAGACGAGCCTGCCGCCCCACAGAATAATGCGCTTTGCCGGTGAGCGGCCGATGTTGATGAAGCGCCTGCAATCACGCATGGCCCCGTCCGGGATCGCGCTAGAAGAGATTTCAGTCCCCGCGTTGATCTGCGCGAGTTGGTCCGACCACGGCATGCACACACGCGGGTCCTTTGAAGGCTTCAAACGTATCTCGTCAAATCAGAAATGGCTGTACACCCACGGTCAGCCCAAGTGGGACGTCTACTACAGTGACGAGGCGCTGGAGGTGCAAACCGCCTTCTTCGATCATTTTCTGAAGGGCGAAGACAATGGTTTTGAAACGCGGCCCAGCGTCCGCCTTGAAGTACGTGATAACTTGAAGGACTATACCGTCCGCTATGAAGACACATGGCCGTTGCCTTCTACTGTCCCGGTGCCACTTTTTCTCAATGCTTCTGATGGTATGCTGAGCAATACCGCACTGGCAGAGTCGGCCAAGCAGAGTTACGACGCGCGGGAAGGAAGCGCCGCGTTTCGCAAGATCTTTCAGGAAGAGACAGAGCTTTCCGGCAACATGAAGCTCAGACTTTGGGTCGAAGCTGAAGGCGCCCGGGATATGGACCTCTTTGTCGCGATCAAGAAATACGATGCAACCGGTAGGGAAGTAACATTTTACGGCAAAGCGGGGTACGCGAAAACGCCAGTTGCCCTGGGTTGGTTACGGGTCTCTCAACGCGAGTTGGATGCCGAGCAGTCGACCCCCTTACAACCTGTTTTGGCCCATGCTCGAAGTCTGCCTTTGGGGCGCGAAGAGATTGTCCCTGTAGAGATTGAAATCCTACCCAGCAGCACCCGGTTTATGCCGGGCGAAGCGTTGGAAGTCGTTATCCAAGGCCGGGATCATTTCGATCATATGGCGCTCGCTCACACAAAGACCGTCAACAAAGGGGCGCACGTCATCCATACTGGTGGCGCTTATGACTCGCATCTGCTCGTGCCGCTAATTCCGGCGGAGTGAAGTGCTTCACGCCGCCAAAGTTGCACTGAGTTGGGAAAGGCGAAACAGACCTGCACGATTGTCTCTGGCACGAAATGGACACGCAATACCCGCTAAAAGACGTCCTCTTTGAAATCTAATCTGGACTTAGGCTCGTAGAGAGTTGGGACGGATCATATTTCATGATGTTCACGAGCGATGGGCCAGATTTCTTCTGTCTTTGTTCATAAGGTGATTAACGCCGCGACGTCTCATGCACCGCGCGACGACGCCCGGCGACGGCATCTCTTTGCCTCAGCCGGGGTGGACCCAAGTGCGCCGATAGATGGCAAAATCATGGTCCCCGACATCGACTACTACAAACTGTGTGAGCGTGTTGCGCGCGAGGACGAACATGGTCGGTCTGTCTCTGTGCGTGTGGGAGCGTCGATGAAGTGTGATGATTATGGCGCCTTCGGTCTTGCTTGGAAGTCGGCGGTGAATCTGCGCGGCTCCTACGGACGGGCAGAGCGATATGGCCGGGTGCTGACGAGCGTCTCGACCTATGAGATCAAAAACGAGCGTGGAAAGTCGAATTTGGTGCTCCATCGTGAGGGAGATCAGCGGCTGGGCCTGCACATTTCCAACGAACAGACGATCGCGGCAATTACTCAAATAAGCCGGGAAGTATCTCAGAAGGACTTTAGCCCCGAGGCGGTCTACTTTAAGCACAAATCACCGGACGATATTTCACGGCACGAGGACTATTTCAAATGTCCAGTGATCTTCGAGAGTGAGTACGACGCGCTGCAAGTCTCCGAAGAGATGCTGGCCATCCCTAATCGTCTTGGCGATGCAGGCCTCTCGAATTTTTTCGACACGCATCTGGAAAAAGAACTCTCCGAACTCGAAGACGATCTCGGACTGGACCAACAAGTCCGAATACAGATTTCTCAAGCGCTCAGCGAAGGAGTGCCGACGATTTCAGATGTGGCGCGCCGGTTGGGGTTGAGTGGGCGAACCTTACAGCGCCGACTGTCCGAGAGAGGCTATGCCTACCAAGAGCTTGTGGATAGTGCTCGCCAGCAGCTGGCCGAGAAATTGTTGCAGCAAACCGACTATCCCCTCGTCGATATCGCATTCCTCACCGGGTTTTCGGAACAAAGCGCCTTTACCCGCGCATTCAAGAGATGGCGCGGGCAAACACCGCGGTCGTACCGGCTGGACGCTGAGCCCGCCTCCGGATGACGTTGTTTGTCGTTGTCGGTCAAAACTACGGCGCCAACTGTCAATAATCCAAACCTGCAACGCCCTAGACCTTCTCCCGTCCAACCCTTGGAAAGGAGAAGTTGAGATGTTCAAGTTTGGCAAAAAACAAGACACAGCTCGCCCGGTTCTCGTTCTGGGCAGCACCGGCAAGATCGGACGCCGTGTTGCGACGAAGTTAAGTGACCTCAACGTTCCGGTCAGACAGGGATCGCGCTCGGCAGTGCCATCCTTCGATTGGTCGAATGAGAAAGGATGGGATGCCTGTCTTGACGGCGTTGAGTCCGTCTACATCAGTTATGCACCCGATCTGGCAGTACCTGGCGCAACCGACGCGATCAGGGCGCTGTGTCAACGTGCGAAAACAAAAGGCGTTGAGCGCCTTGTTCTTTTGTCCGGGAGGGGCGAAGCCGAGGCACAAGCCTGTGAAGCAATTGTTCAACAAAGCGGTCTAGATTGGACGATTGTCCGGGCAAGTTGGTTCCATCAGAATTTCTCTGAAGGCGCCTTTCTCGATATGGTCCGTACAGGGCAAATCACGCTTCCTGTGGGGGAGGTAGCCGAACCGTTTGTAGACGCCGATGACATAGCCGACGTCGCTGTCGCGGCACTCACCGAATCCAGGCATTCAGGTGAAGTCTACGAAGTGACGGGCCCGCGATTGATGACATTCGATGAAATCGCGGCCGAGCTTTCACAAGCCAGCGGACGCGACATTCAGTTCGTTCAAATCCCACATGACGCTTTCGTGGACGGTGTCAAAGCATCCGGCGCACCCCAGGAAGTGGTTTGGATGATGGATTACTTGTTTTCAACCGTTCTTGACGGCCGGAACGCCTATCTCACGGACGGTGTCCAGCGGGCTCTGGGGCGCGAACCAAAAGACTTCGCCGATTATGCCCGCGAAGTGGCGTCGTCCGGACTTTGGAGGGCTGTAGCATGACCCGTATTCTGACACGCAGTGTACTTATCATTTCAGGTGTGTTGGGAATTATGATCGGAGGATCGCTGCTTTTTCAGCCGCACGCCTTTTTTCTAACCAACGGAGTAGATTTGGGAGGGGATCCCAATTTGCTTTCAGAGATAAGAGCTCCGGGCGGTCTGCTGGTCGCTGCGGGCGCGATGATGATAACCGGAGCCTTCAGAAGCAAATATATGCAACAAGCGCTCCAGGTTGCGCTGATCGTCTTCGGCACCTACGGCCTGGCTCGAATGGTAAGTATTATGACCGATGGTATTCCATCGAATACTTTGCTCGCCGCGTTGGCCGTCGAATTGCTCGTCAGCGGCTATGCCGTTGCGGCATTACTTAAACGCAAATCGTTAAACACAGCTAAGGAGGACAAGATCGCTCATGCCTACTGATTGGATCATCTATGCGTGCCTGATACTCGGCCTATCGAGCGCTCTCGTTGGCGGTGTCTTGAAGGGCTTCTCAGAGTTCATCATGAAAGGACTTCAACTGACGGACCCGTCCGGAGGCATCGAAGCGATGCAGCACATCAATCGCACGGTGATGCGGACTGAGTTCATCTTCTCGTTCATGGCGCTGGCGCCGCTGACGATTGGGATGGCGGCGTACAGCTGGATCTCTCTGAGCGGGATTGAGCGCGGCCTAATAGTATCTGCGTGCCTTATTTACATCTCCACCGTCTTTCTCGTGACGATTCTCGGAAATGTGCCGATGAACAATCGATTGGCCAGATTGCCCTTTTCATCTGCTGAAGCGGAGGTTTATTGGAAAGAGTACGGACGGAAATGGACCCAGTTGAACCATGTCAGAACGGTTGGTTCGATCATCACATCAGTGCTCTTTCTTTTGGCGATGGTCACCGTGGCCTAACCAGATTGGGGCGCAATCAAACTCGCGGGCCGCTCAAGGGGCGTGCGGCCCGCTCTTTAGCATCGACAGAGAGTCCAAATGGGACTAGCCTCCGTCTGGCTTTCTCGGATCCTGACTTTCAGAATAGAGCGTTTCACCCGGCGTGAAATAGAGAAACTTTGCGCCGTCTGGGGCGCCCGGCTTGTGCCAGATACCCTGAGGAACAACAAACGATGTGCCTTCTGGCGCGGTATAGTGATTGGACCCATCCCGTTCTAAGAGCGTAATCTCAACGGTACCTTCGATAACGTAAAAGAACTCGTCTGTATCAGGATGCATTTCCCACCCAGGCGAAACGCCAGTAATCCTGCAGGCGCCGAAGGACTTCCCGTTGAAAGAGTTGAATTCCAGGAAGGAGCCTTCTGGGTTTTCACTCAAGAGATGCAACAAATCGGTCGTTTCCAATGGTCTCTCCTTTTTCTGGACGCCCTAAAAGCACGATGGCTTCACGCATCAAAATGATCCTTAAGGGGTACCTGCATTTTGGCGCGCATCTCGCGAGAGTCCTAGCATGCTCTGCGGTCCCATTCTCGAGCAAACGAAAAGACATCTCCGCCAACGCAAGTGTCGTGTCATTCATTGGAGCGCGGAGCCCATCCACCACACACGATCGCAACCTCTTCACAAATTCCGCAGTCGTGGGCTAGACTAACAGTGGTTGCTAAGAAGGGGGGTCCGTTCAATATGTCTTTCAGGATGACAGGGGCGCTGATTGTGCTCGTAGTCGTTGGTGTCTTTGTTTTCTTTGCATTTCAGAACACCACTGTAAGAAACCTTCTGTATGCATTGAACTATGATCGGACCTTGGTTTCTTACTCTCAAGTCGACACCACTGTTTCGGATGTCACAAGCGATGTCGATCCAAAGGGGCGATCGGCCTCACTGATCTCAGCGTTTTTTGGCCTAGATGATGCGCTCCCCCCATTAGCCAATCTGATTGCGTGCGAAGGCGCGGCCGGAAACGATGGTATGCCGGTTATCTTTTCTCACGAGGTTGACTTGCAAACACTGGAGCCGGGAGATTTCAAAGTAACCACATCAAAAGGCACAGTCGGCGAGATAACGTGCCTCACGCTGGCGCCGGCGGACGGCCCTGGCGAGCTACGCACTGTATTGCTGATCGGTCAATATGGAAGCATTGATGATCAACCGGCTACCGTCGAGATTGTTGGCAATGTGATCTCTCTCGACAACTCAGTGAATTTCAAAGGGGCAAGCGTGGAGGTAACGCCTTTGGAGGATGGGCCGAGTCTCGTCTGGGCTGAACGTGTCCCGGAGGGGGAATGGGTGCTCGATGCGCAAGGAACCGGCATTCCCTTTGGGGGTGGGACCGGCTGTCCGGCCAACACCAAACAAATCATTCGCGCAACGTGGAACGGTGGGATTACAAAGCCGAACGGTCTGGATGCGGATGATCTGGAGCGTCAGCTATACAGCGTCACTGTTGAACGGCCAGATCAATCCCTAGATGACATGACACCATTTGCGCTCGGTGATTTGAACGACGGCGACAACAATCACAAACTTTGTCTTGATACGACCGATCGCGTGAAATCGATATCTTTCCCCGCTGGCCACTTAACCGACCCGCGTGATGATTTGAACCCGTCAACATCAGTTTCTATTTTGAAATGAGATCCGGCCGATTTGGGGGCCGCATGACCGCGCCCATTCGGGACGGCAATTGAGGAGAATTCCAGAAATGAACGCTTTTATCCTTGAGCCCATGGGCACAACCACAGTTGGCGCGGGCAGTGTCGCCGAGGTCGCTCAGCACGTGCAGTCCCATGGCACCCGCGCCTTCGTTGTGAGCGACCCTGGCGTGCAATCGGCAGGGGTCTTAGACAATGTTACCAAGTCTTTGACTGGCGCTGACATTGGATTCGTGACATTCGTCGATGTCGATCCAAACCCAACCGACGCGAATGTGGCCGCTGGGGTGGGTGCACTGCGCGAGTTTGGCTTGGAAGGGACCGTGATAGTGCTCGTCGGTGGCGGCTCAGTGATGGACTGCGGCAAATACATCGCCATGGCCGCACCGTCCGGCATTGACGACCTCTCGCTGGCGTTCTCACCGGACCTCGACGAGACAGACCAGATCGACTTTAACACCATTGCACCGGCGGCGCAGGTGAGCGCGCCCTGCCTGCCCACGGTGGCGGTTCCGACGACCTCCGGCACGGCATCCGAGACAAATGGCGGTGGACTGATTACCCAAAGCGCGGACCACCGCAAGCTGACCTTTGGCAACCCCGAAGTTAAGCCGCGGGCTGTGGTGCTGGACCCGATGCTGACTGTGGGACTCCCCGCGGGCGCAACTGCCGCCTGCGGGATGGACGTGTTGACCCACGCCATCGAATGCTACACTTCCACACAATCAAACCCCTATGCCGACGGCCTAGCCCTGCAAGCCATCCGGCTTGCAGGCCAGTGGTTGCCTAAGGCTGTGGCCGAAGGCAGCGACGTGGAAGCGAGAACATCCATGCTGATAGCGTCCCACTTGGCGGGGCGCGCGTTTTCATCGGGGCCGCTCCTTGGCCTTGTCCATGCGACGGGACATCCTGTATCTGGGACTTACGGTGTGGCCCACGGGCAGACCCTTGCAACCATGCTCCCCCACGTGATGCGGTTCAATCTGGAGGTTGTCGCAGATAAATATGCGGACGTTGGCCTTGCCCTCGGCGCAGCTCACGACGCTCACGCGGCGATTGAAGCGGTGGAGAGGTTGTCCGCCACCGTCGGTACGAACCGCAGCCTGAATGACCTCGGCGCTTCAACCGCGGACATCGATGCGCTGACGACGGATGCGCTCCGTGATATGATTATCCTGAACACGCCGCGCTATCCATCTCGCCAAGACGTCCGTGAGCTGTATGAGCTGGCGATGTGACGGAAAGGATCTGACTCTCCTCAACCATTTTTAGGGGACGAAACCACAAGGTTCGGCGCTTCGAATCAGCTGGCATCAGCCACCTGGAAACAGTACGGTCGCATGAGTGAACTCAAGGAGAAGCTGAATGCGAGCGGCAGTATTTACAGGGCCCGGCGCCCCTCTGTCCATCCAGGACATCGACAAACCAAAGATCGCCGAGGACGAAATACTGGTCCGCGTGTCGCACTGCGGCATCTGTGGTACGGACATCCATGCCTCGAGAGAGGGGCCATTTATGGCGCCGCCGAACACCGTATTCGGCCACGAGTTTTCAGGCGAAGTCGTAGAGGTCGGGAACGCGCTGACAGAAGGGTTGTTCTCGGTCGGTGACCGGGTGACGTCGTTGCCGTTCATCAAGGATCAGACGATCGGTCTGGGCGAGGTCACCGGGGCCTACGCCGAATTCGTGAAGGTCGATCCCGCAAGTGTGGTGCGGATACCGTCAGAATTGGATGATCTAAACGGCGCGCTTGTGGAGCCTCTCGCGATTGGCCTGCATTCCGTGAAAATGGCAGAAGGTGTTGCCGAAAAGCAGATCCTCATCATCGGTGCGGGGCCGATCGGGCTGGCCTGTGCTATATGGTGCCGTTTCTTCGGTGCACGGAATGTTGTGATCAGCGAAATGTCCCCCGCCCGAATTGAAATGGCCAAAACCTTGGGCTTCAACGATATTGTCGATCCCAGTGGCGATGTGCAGGCCCAGTTTGCGAATATCACCGCAGGCGAGCCCGAGATTCAATTCGAATGCGTGGGCGCCCCTGGCATTCTCCGGGAGTGTATCGAGCGAGCACCCAACCGCGGCCTTATTATGGGTATCGGTCTGTGCGATCATCCCGACACCATTATGCCGCTCGTTGCATTTACGAAGGAACTCAGACTCCAGTGGGCACTGGCTTATGACAAGGAGGACTGGGACTTCACCATGCAGATGATGATTGACGGACGCATTGATGGCTCCCCGATGATCACCAATGTGGTATCCCTTGACGAACTGCCGGACGTCTTTGAAGCGCTCAGATCACCGACCGATCAGTGTAAGGTCATCATCGATTTGAGACGTTGATTAAGGGGAACCAGCTTTGAACAGCGCCGTCGAAGTGAAGAACGAGTTACTCGCAGTGGGCGGAAGAAGTCGCTCGCTTTGTTATCGGGGGGAGGTATTCATGCGTTTTCTTGCAAGGCTGGTCTTTTTGCTCATCTTGTTGGTAGCCGTTGCGCTTGGTGGTTTGTTTATCGCCTCGGAGTCGGGTGAAGTCGTTGTGATTTCGACAGAAAATGACGATGGACCGGCAACTACACGCATTTGGGTCATTGATCATAAGGACGCTCAATGGCTGCGAGGCAGTCCATCATCTGGTTGGGTACGCCGGATTTCCGAGAACCCAACGCTGGAAATGGAGCGACAGGGCGTATCAGCCAAATACACCGCAACATTCGTTCCGGAAGAAATCTCCGAAATCAACAGGTTGACGGAGGAAAAGTATGGCTGGGCCAATCTTTATGTCCGCACGATCTTTCCTGTCGAAGATGGAGTCGCCATTCGCCTTGATGCTGTTGAAGAACAATGAGTACGGGTCAGGTTGAAACTTACTTATTGTCTTGAAACTGATTTGACGACCCAAACGGACTATCGGCAAACGCAATTTCAAGTTTCGAACAGCGGCGAGAAAATCGAACGTGGAGGAGCAATAAAGGTGACCATCCGGTCGCTGTTTCACGGTGGACAGCTCCTCCTCTTACCAGCTCGCGGCTTGCCGCAGGTCCAGGCCTAGGCATATCCTTGGGTGGAAATATAAGACTGCATCGCCGCGATGCGGTTTTGATCAGAGGGATGCGTCGACATGAACTCAGCCGGTCTCTGTCCGGAGCGCTTGGTCATCGTATCCCAGAAGCGCACGGCCTCGTTCGCCCGGTAGTTCGCATCCACCATAAAGTCCGCACCGAGACGATCAGCTTCATACTCATGCTTGCGCGAGTAAGGTAGAATGACGCCAAACGTGACACCGGCACCCAAGATACCGGCAATCAAATTCCGCTGCTCAACATCGCCAACCGCAAGCGCAACGTTTGCGAGAGTTAAACCGCCGGCGGCGGCCATCTGCTGCGAGTAGCGTTCAGCCGCGTGCCGACCCACGACATGGCCGGCTTCGTGCCCCATCACGGTGGCGATTTGATCGTTATTCTCCATGATGTCTAAAAGGCCTGTGTGAAAGCCGACCTTTCCGCCCGGCATCACCCAAGCATTCACTGTGTCATCGTCGAAAACGACAAACTCCCAGTTTTGTTGCGTCAGATTGTGTTGGGGAAAGCGCTGATCTGCGGCGACGACAATTCGGTCGCCAACGCGCTCAACCTTCCGGCGAAGCGCCGGGTCAGAGGATTGCCTGTTTTCGCGTAGCGCCTGGGTCCATGATTGAGCCGCGAGTTGAGCGAGTTGGGCATCCGACACCAAAAGCAGTTGCTGGCGTCCCAGTGCCTCATTGGTGGTACAGCCCGAGAGGGACGGCCCTGCAAATGCGACGACCGAACCCGCCGCTAGACCGTTGACCAAATCGCGGCGCGACATTGTTACCGTCGGTTTTTCGCTCATCTCTTCCATTGATCTTCCCTCCTCCAACAATACAGCATGGCTATCGGGTGTCACGGTGTCCGCTGACACGGCGCACAAAAACCGGAAAACTCAACGACCCGGCGATTGACAGCGAACCCAAGGCGCTTCGCGTCTTCATTTATGAGCGTTTCGACCTTCGGGTTTTCGATTTCCACTGCATCACCACACGACTCGCAAACCAGAAAGACACAAGTGTGATCATGGTCCGGATGGATACGGGCAACATACGCGTTGCGGCTTTCGATACGCGCCACGACACCCTGTTCACATAGGAAATCCAGCGTTCTGTATATGCTTGGAGGAGCGAATTCGCGATCGGATGCATCGGATAGCAGGTCCCGTAACTCGTAAGCGCCAACCGGCCGCTTTACCGACCAGAGCGTCTTCAAAACCGCTTGTCGCAAAGGCGTCATCCGTGCGCCCCGCAAGCGGCAGACAGCGATTACCGAATCGAGTTCCTCCTCACAGGCGGACGTTTCGTTCGTTGAGCAACGCTTGGGGTGAGACATGCACAGGTCTGCTTCAGAAAACGTAATGTTATAATATTGCATTAGATGATACAAAGTTCTATGAGTAACTGCAAGACGCATTTCACACATCCCGACACGGAAGACTCAATGACACTAACTCCCACCACTGACACGCGCCTTCCCGTCACCGTTCTCTCCGGTTTCTTGGGCGCGGGCAAAACCACGTTGCTCAATAGGGTCTTGAACAATCGAGAGGGTCGTCGGGTTGCGGTGATCGTCAATGATATGTCCGAAGTCAATATCGACGCCGACCTAGTCCGCTCAGGCACCGAACTAAGCCGGACGGATGAAACCCTTGTTGAGATGTCGAACGGATGTATCTGCTGCACATTACGAGACGATTTACTCGCTGAAGTGCGCCGGCTCGCGGGGGAAGGCCGTTTTGACTACCTATTGATTGAATCAACGGGCATTTCTGAGCCCTTGCCGGTTGCCGCCACGTTCGATTTCCGTACCGAGGAGGGCGAAAGCCTGTCTGATGTGGCGCGCATCGACACGATGGTGACGGTTGTGGATGCGGTGAACTTGCTCAAGGATTTCTCAAGTCATGATTTCTTGCGTGACCGGGGCGAGGTCATGGGCGAGGAGGACGAACGCACTCTCGTTCATCTTCTGACGGATCAAATTGAGTTTTCCGATATCACTATATTGAACAAAGTCGACGATGCCCGCCCAGAACAAGTGGATGCCGCACGCAAGATCATCCGGAGTCTGAACGCTGATGTTCAAATCATTGAAACGAATTATTCTGATGTGCCGGCGGATGCGATCCTCGACACCGGTCTTTTCGATTTCGAGAAAGCGCACGAACATCCCATGTGGGCAAAAGAACTCTATGGATATGCGGACCATACGCCGGAAACGGAAGAATACGGCGTTACATCCTACGTCTACCGAGCTCGGCGACCTTTCGAACCCCAGGCGATCCACGAACTTTTGAATGGCCCTCTGCCCGGCGTGATCCGTGCCAAAGGACATTTTTGGATTGCAACCCGACCCGATTGGGTCGCGGAGTTTTCGCTGGCTGGCGCTCTGTCCAGCGTAACGCCTCTCGGCACATGGTGGGCGAGTGTGCCGCGCGAGAGATGGCCGGAAGGCGACTCGGTCGATGCCTATATGAAGGAAAACTGGCAAGAACCCTTCGGGGATCGCCGTCAGGAAATTGTGTTCATCGGTGCGGGGATCGATTGGTCAGATCTCAAAGGACGTCTCAACGCCGCTCTGCTGCCGATTGAACGAACCTATTCGCCCGATGAGCCGCCGGTCGACTTGCTGGACCCGTTTCCTCACTGGCGACGGCTTGATGAAACCGCATAACGCGCAGCGGAAGGGGCCATGAACACTGCGACCGACTCAACCTTGGATGCATCAGCGGCAGGCCTGTCATTTCTGTGTCTCGTTCATTGTTTGGTATTGCCCGTGATCGGAGCATTTCTCCCATTGGCGGGCATTTTGGCGGAGGCGGAATGGATCCACCAAGTTTTGGTTCTCACAGCGCTTCCAATCACCGCGATGGCCGTTATGCGCCACCGCACCAGCAAGGTCGGTGTTTCTTTCATCCTTCCCGCGGTTCTGGGCCTGTCCCTGTTGCTCGCAGCTGGCTTTGTCGAGTCGCTCCACGATTTCGAGACACCTTTGACAACGATGGGCGCCATTCTTCTCGCTACGGCGCATATCTGGCGCTTGTTGCAGCGGAACGCGTCACAAGGACACGCAACTCAATAGGGAAAAAGCGCGTGCAAACTCAAGCTATCCAACAATTTGAACCAAACAATCTTGTACGAACGGTAGATCATGTAGACGAACTGAATAGGATACACGAGGAACACGTCCAAGCCGTCATCTGGAACCGCCAGACGCCGCCTGCCTTTTCGTCAGCTTTGGGAGCATTGCCGGCACACGACGTTGACAATGGGCGCTTCTATGTTCCGATTGGCGAAATGCGCAGTTCGATCAAAGATCTTTTCAACGAGTGGAAATGGCACATCGGCGAGGCACAGCAGTGGGTAATCGACGATGTCGTAACCCTCGCAAGTCGAATGGCGCAAATCCTGTCCGTTTCCTTCTTCCGTCTCCGCGTTGAACTGGTGCGTGACGACGCCTGCCGCAGGTTTCATAGGGATACGGTTAGAGCCCGCCTCATCTGTACATATAGCGGTCCAGGAACGGAGATTGGCCTTGCCAGAGATGGCGATCACCCCCAGCGCGTTGACACGGTCCCCACGGGCAGTCCCATCCTGTTGAAGGGCAAGCTGTGGTCATGTTCTCCTCATCAAACAGTTTTGCATCGCTCACCCCCGATCGAGGACGCGAGCGTGGCACGATTGGTCGTCGCGCTCGATGAAGCCTCGACAGACACTTAATGACTCCAAAACAATCGGATGGTATTTGTTGGACCTCGCGAGTCTGGTCGCGTCCGGCATTTGGCCGGTAACCGAGCAACAAGGAGTCTGAAGAATTACTGAACGGATTTATGAGCCTATGACCAAAGCTGAGGTCATAGCCGCGCAGCGTGCTTGGGCCAAATGCGTCACGGAGCGTGACGTCGACCAGCTTCTGGAACTCTATGACTTTGGAACACCGGACGAGCCGCTCCTTTTCAAACCAACGTTGGCGGACGTCATTCGGCTTGATCGCGCAGGCGCGCGATCATATTTCGTAGGCGGTGATCAGAACTATCCGCACGACCATGGCTTTCTCAATCGAGGTTGGAAGCGTGTTGAGTTCCAGAGCGCTGCCGGTCCGATTCTAAAGGCGGGTGGGCTCGGTTATAAGGATATGGGACACTACACTTTCATAGACGGCGACGGTAATGCAACCCGTGCGGACTATACATTCGCCTATCACAAACTAGACGGGCGCGTTCTCATCTCGCTGCATCATTCTTCGCTCACGTGGCTTCCATCCGTAGAGGACTAAAAGTTTCTCAAAGTTTGAATGATGCCTGTCGCGTCGGCCAAGGGCCGTATGCGTTCTGATGGTCTTGTTCTTTCCCATTGATGTCCGCTCCCGAACCAAAAGGGAAGTAGCGGCGATACTCCTGAAATCCGGTTCAATGGTGGAAATTGATCTCAGGCGAGAAGATCGCAATAGCGGCTTCAGAAAAAAGTCAGTATACCGTAAATCCGCATGTTGGTGAGTAGGATCGCCCCTTGTCTCAGGTCCGGCCCGTTGCGTTCTCTTGGAGCCACTCGCCAATGCGTTGCTTCCGGGCCGGGCTGGAATGCTGCGCCACACCGGCGACCAAGTCGGTGAGCGGCACTGCGGCGAGGGCCTGCCGGTAGACGGCCTCGGCGTTCTGGAACGCTGCAGCAATGACGCAAGGCTCCAGACATTCTGACGGCGAGGCGCCACAGGGACCATTGCGCCGCACTTCTGTGCAGCGGAAGCTTGGCGCGGTGCCTTCGACCGCCGCAGTAACATCCCATAAGGTGAGGTTCTCGGGTTCTTGGGCAAGTCGGTAGCCACCGGCAACGCCGCGCTGTGCCGTGACGATGCCCGCTCGGCTCAGGGCCTGTAATTGCTTGGCCAAATACGGTGGCGGCACACCAAGGAAGTCCGCGAGCGCCTCTCCTGACAACGCCCGGCCGGGCGGCAATACCGCAAGAAGTGCACACGTATGGGCCGCCCATTCGACGCCCTTGCCAATCTTCATCAGACAGACCCTTTACTTTACTCTCTAATTCGGATATTTTTTGTCCGCAATAGAGATTTCGGCTTCCCGACCATGGTCGCCGTCACCAGATGATCAGACGCAAGAGCGCACGTCGCGCTTTCCCTGCAGCCAACAATTGGAAAGAACCTATGTTTGCAGAACACCGACTCCCAAACCATCAATCGCTCACCTTGCTTGCGCGAGGGCTCTTCACGTCGCTGTTCTTTCTGTCTGGTGTGACCCATTTTACGAACATCCCGTACTACGTCTCACTCATGCACGAGGCAATTCCCTTCCGGGTGTTTTGGACACTGAGCTCCGGCGTCGTAGAGCTGGTCGGGGCTGCGATGATTCTCTTCAATTGGCGCCCACGTCTTGGTGGCTGGTTACTTGTGATTTTCCTGATCCCCGTCACGATTGTGGTTCATGGCTATGAGATGCTCTACGCCGACGGCGAAGCCATGCGCGCGGTCCAACAGGCTCATTTCTTAAAAGGATTTGCATTGATTGGCGCTGCTCTTTTCATCACTCAGGTGGGGGCAGGCCATCGCTCAGCCCCGGAGGCCGCCCAACGCACTGATTGAAGATATATCATATCTGCTATTGTGGTGAAGTAAAGGCCGAACGGAGGCACATCATTCAGCAAAGTCCGCACCTGCGCATGACGAAAGAGCACGCTGGACTCGCAAGGCAGACTTAATGATGCGCGAAAGGCCGCAGAGGTCTCCAATCGAGTGCGTTCTGAGAGGTTCGGTGTCCGTGCTGATGGGGAATAAGAAACTCAAGTGCACTCGCTTGGCGCAAACACTAATCAAGCGGCCGCTCCTCGAAAATCGCTGTTCCGCAACTGGATAATCGTGTGAAGCTGACGTCCCGACCCATGCGGCTAACGCCCTCTTGTGCGCCACCAGAGATATGCAAATTCGAACAACATCCCCGGCATGGTCAAAGCGATCCCCGGATTGTCGAGCGACCAGGCCCCCTTTGGCGTATCAAGCGTTAGGCCGATGGAGGAGGGGCCTCGCTTCACATTCACGTTGATTCCAAGCGATTGAAACACGGAGTTTATTTTCCGGGCCTTAGGGTTGGCCAATCGAAAATCAGTCAGAGTACAGCTTGGGGCCTGATCGGAAAGAGGGTCGGCTTTGCGCACCCATTCGATGACATTGGGCCGCTCGCTCATGAACCCAGGGCCAATATAGGCGCGCTTGTAGCTTGAGTGCTCCGGAGACGAGCTATTGAGATTAACCTCTTCAATGCGTTCGAGTTTGGCCTTCTTTGATCGGGACAGCTCAACAAAAGCGCTGAAATCGGAAACGGCAATGTACCAAAAAAGCAAAGTCGGTTCGGAGAGTGTCTTCAAAAGCGCGCCGAAGGGCTGGAACTTCGACCAAGCGGGATTTGGACCAATAACTTCAAGGAAGGAGTCATCGCCAATGTCCAGACTGCCGCTCCAATACCATTGATCCGGTTCCGGATCTTTCAAGGTGACATTCCCACCCGTTTCGTTGCGCAACCACTCTACGCCTCGTGGGGTATCGGGTACTCCGAGCCCCACATGATCGACCTGAAACCCGTGACCGCGAGTAAGAATAAGATCCGTCATGGAAAGCTCCCTGAAAACGAAGATCTGGGGGCGTCCAGCGATGGTCTGAGATATCGAAGGCAGACGACCACATTGGCTAGAACAACTGGACATACAATGGCCGTTTGCCGGTTGAGATCAACATTTCGGTCTGTCTGATCTAAAAGGACCCCGCAGAACCCCATGGTTCTGAACTCATTGAATCGCTATCTCAGAGAGATTCAACGATCATCGCCTCAAAATCTGCTTCCGATGCTTTGCGTGGATTAGAAAGAGCGGACAAGTCTTTCATGGCGAACGTGATCAGTTCTGGGATGTCATCTTCCTCAACACCCATCGCGCGCAAACCCGGCGGAAGGCCGATGGCCTCATTCATTGACGACACTGCATCGGCGATACTGGCGCCCGCCTCCAGTCCCATCGCTTGGCGCAAGCGCTCATACTTGTCCTCGCACTGCGCCTCATTGAACCGCAACACGGCTGGCAGGAAAACGGCATTGAGCGTGCCGTGGTGAAGATTGAGACGCGGAATGCGCCCCGCCGCGTGGCTCATGGCATGGACGGCGCCGAGCCCCTTGATGAAAGACAAAGCCCCTTCGGTCGAACACATCATCATGTGCCAACGCGCGTCCCGGTCGTCTCCAGCATTCACAGCGGCGGGCAAGTGCCTCCATCCGCGCCACAAGCCGTCAAGAGCCACACCATCTGCCGGCGGATTGATCGTAGGGGCAAGAAACGCTTCGATACAATGCGTAATTGCATCCATGCCTGTCGCCGCCGTCATGCCCTTGGGTAACCCGAGGGTCAGTTCGGGATCGCAAATCGCTGCGTTCGGGATGAAGAGTGGACTTGCGAATGTCAATTTGCGGCCATCGTCAAGAATGATGACAAACCCCACAGAGACCTCGCTGCCGGTTCCAGATGTTGTCGGAACAGCGATCACAGGTGCAACGGACTTAATCAGTTTACCGCCACCAGCCAATGGATCGTATTGCGCAAGCGGACCTCCACTGCCGGCGAGGAGAGCGACGGCCTTGCCAAGATCCATCGATGAGCCGCCGCCAATCGCAACGACGCCATCACATTGATCATCCTTATATTGATCAAAGGCTTGCAGAACGGCAGATTCGGTGGGATTGCCTGGCGTACCATCGAAAATCGAAATTGGTGCACTTTGGTCCAGCACGCCTGTCACCGTCTCAATGAGGCCAGCAGCCTTTAGACCTGCATCTGTCGCAATGAAGGGCTTGGATATGCCCGCACGATCAAGCTCGGGTTGGAGCTGTTGAATTGCCCCGAAATCGAAATGGGTGGTTGTCAAATAAGTAAGAGTTGCCATGGTGCAGCTAGGGTCCTTTCAACTAATGGGCGCGTGTCTGCTCACGCCGGAGTCGCGCCGCAACATCGTTAAGATGAGCGGCAATTTGATCGGGGCTGGTATAGCGTCCAGCGACATCAATCATTTCCAGAAGCAAGGCATCAATGATGACCGCCGACGAGAGCCACTCTTCACCGGCCTCTGTAATCGCACCACGGACGATCCGTCTGGCCTTTGCGATGTCGGCCTCATGAACGGAGGCGATTCTTTCATCCATTATGGTTTTCCGTGTGTGTCGCCGCCATCGAACGGATCTTCCCGCTTTGGCTGGGCGCCGTTATGAATTTTCATTTCATGCGCGAACGCGCCGCCACAAATGCAAATTATGAGACGTTATAACGTTGCGAGATCGTATTGCAATGGGGATGACGCCATGCCGCGCCATAGAGAAGTGTAGTCAGCAGATGCGGTCGATGCCCGCTCAATGAAACTCCTTATGCAGCAAGAGCTTATAGTGGGAATGGTCGATCAGCCGCACATGTCCATCGTATCATATTCCCTATCGACTTCACTGGTGACTATTCCGGTCACGGACTCTGGGCAATTGCCTCGTCCTCCTCTTGTGCGCCAATCGGCTCCGGCCGCGCCGCGCGACGCAACAGCTGAACATCAATCGTTCAGGCACAAGACCGAACCTACGGACGATATACGTCCGTAGAGGTCCGGCTTTGAGCCCATTCTTCAGACAAAGAAATCAATATCGCTGGTCGCAATCTGATCGGCGTCATCAATATTGTTCACGATAAAGGCTGAAGCGAACTGGATGGTACCGACCGTTGTTTGGCCGCCGGTTCCCAGGTCACCGTCCCCGTCGTCATCAATGATAATGTTCAATGTATTGCCGGCGCGTTCTGCCACGACGACATCGCCCGCTGGAACCCCAGTAACCTGCACATCGAGACTATCCTCTCCGAACAAAATACCAAGACCACCGAAGAGCCCGCCATCGTCCTGAAAATCCTGAACGATATTGGTATCTCCGGCCTGTGCTCCCGACGAGGGGAAGGAGAACCGGAACAAATCGTCGCCGAACCCTCCATTGTAGGTGTCGTTTCCGGAGGCACCAAAGAGCGTATCATTGCCCGCTCCGCCAAACATGGTATCGTCACCGGTCTGACCATTCAAGATATCGTCACCGAAGCCCCCGAAGAGCGTGTCGTTGTCGCCGCCTCCGCTCAGTGTGTCGTTGCCCAGGCCGCCATTGACGGTATCGTTCCCGGCGGACCCAGTCATCGTGTCGTCGCCGCCATCGCCAAACAGTTGGTCATTGTCGCCGCCGCCGTCGATGGTGTCATTGTCCGCGCCGCCAAAGATTGTGTCGTCACCTCCGTTGCCATTGAGGATATCCATACCGCCGTCGCCGAACAGCGAATCATTGCCGGTTCCCCCACTGATCGTATCGTTCCCGGCGCCGCCAAAAATGGTATCGTTTCCGCTCAGACCGAAGGCGGTGTCATTGCCACCCAATAAGTTGAGAACGTTATCGGTACTATTGCTGCCCCTGACGGTGTCGTCGAAATTCGTGCCGGTGACATTTTCAACATCGATGATCGTGCCGGTATTGCCGAAGCCGTCGTCATTCTCGACACCCGCATTCAGATTGACATCTATTCCGGCCGGGCTCTGATTAAACAAATTTCCGGAATAATTTATGGTATCGATCCCTGCGCCGCCGTCGATTACGTCAATACCATCTCCAGGCTGATTGATGATGTCATTACCGCCAAATCCATTGATGGTATCCCCGGCATCGTTTGTTCCAAATAGAAACCAATTCGGCAGAAAGTTTCCGTTGATGATGGCCATGGTGACTCCTCCCTAAGTCTTTCCTCCATTGCCGCATCTACGTCCAGATATTAGTCGCTTTCACTTGGTCAAGATACAAAAATCGCAGTACTGAATGCTTTATCTCAGTTGACCTCGAAGAACGTCAGTATACATGACCGGTTGAATTACAGGTCAGCATACGTTACTTACTTTTCGGTAGAACCCTCGAAAAAGCCTGTCGCCGCTGCTCATCGAAATCCTGACCAAGGTCAGAACGGCGCGAAAGACTAAGATTGCAGGTGTATGACGAATTCTCGATCAATATGGCAAGGTAGACCCCCTCCGATCAGCGAGGTCTGAGGTATTTTCAATGGATGAAATACACGCGTCCTAGCCTCGCAAAGAGAGATTGCCGCGAGCAGAAAACCGTCATTACACTTCAAACTTTGACCAACAGTGCTATGAGCAGAACGACAAGTAAATAAAAACCGAGTACAAACAATATGACTCCGGTTCCGGTATAGGCCTTTCGAAAGGCGTGCATGTAGCGTTGGGACACTTCGGCCCTCCCTGACCTCTTTGTCACATTAGTGTCATATAAGATACGCACAAATTGCGCATTAGCAAGCTAAAAAACGCACTCATTGCGTTTTTCATGCATTTTTGCCCCCCAGGGCGGTTGGGTGGGACGAAAGCGGGGCGCAGGGCAGTACATCCTTTCATTTGATAGAGTATCGGCTCCCAGCGGTAGTCTATCACCTAATGCGTACACTGAGTGACGTATTTTGAGCGGCCCCATGGATTGCACCCGATGCACACGAAACGAATAGGTCTAAGTCCAGTGTACACGGGCATTCGGCTCCCAAAGAGGACAGTCTGTGTTCGGCATTATTCAGAAATACATCGGCCTACAAAGGATCGGTATACCACTCAGTCAAATGAAACGGATTGCTGCAACCATCAGAACCAGGCCCGATCAGGTTTAACGGTCACGAGGAAATGTCCTTGTCTGGAAGAGGACCGCCCGATTCTCCAAAATGGATCATTCTTTTTCCGTTCAACCACATCGTTTTCGCCATTTTTTTCCATTCAAAAACAGAGAGATCAATTGCGCGGCCGCGGGCGACATGAACTTGCGCTTCATACGGATCAAGGCGGGCTGAACCTGGGGTCCTTCAAGGGGCCACGGCATAACTCTCAGACGCTCCTCCCGCGCGTAAGCTTCGAGTAACGTTCGCGGGCCAAATACTATCGCGTCGCTCGACTCTGCCAACCGCACCAATACTTCGTAGTTGTCGCACACAAAGGAGGGTGTGACGGGACCACGGCCTTCGCTTCGGCCGCTTTCCATTCGCCACCGCTCGAACCTTGGGGCAGTGAACGCACCGATTCTGGGACAGTCCCGAACCGCGTCGGGACGCGGCACCTTGTCTTTGGCCAAAGGGTGTCCGGGACGAAGTGCGGCCGCAATAGAGTCTGGAGAGAGAAACTGAATCTCCAACTCATCATGATCCACAGCAATCTCCGCGTCAGCGACCAAGAAGTGCAGGTCGCCCGTTAGAAGAGAGGGCAGAAGCGTTTCAGTCTGACCGGAATGTACGGTGAGATGAATGTGGGGATGGCGGGGCACAAAGCGCTCAAGCACATCCGGCAACAATCCAAGTTCGGTTTCCGGGTCAACGCCGATCGAGACTTCGCCGGTTTCCAGGCCCTTCCAAAGTTGCACCTCGTCTTCCAGGTCACGGACACGCCGCACCAAGTCTTGGCCCCGGGCGACAACACGTTCCCCGAGCTCTGTGAGAACCAGCCGGCTCCCACTTCGATCAAAGAGCTTCGCGCCCAGCTCGTCCTCAAAACGCGCGATGCTTTTTGTAAGGGCCGGTTGCGTAAGGTGAAGGGACTCAGCGGCTGCCTGAACTGTTGGGTGGGACGCAACGGCGAGCAGGTGCCGAATATGTCTAAGATCGACCATGATCCGCTATTCCTCGTAGTTATGAGAATATAAAAAAATACCATTGGATTTCATGATGGAGAAGAGCAAATGTATAGGCAGCAAGAGATCGCTTTAGGACCACAACAAAGTCAGGAGACGCACCATGCCAACCGCGAGCCGAAACGCAGTCACCGAGACGTTCTTTCGCATCCATCCATGGATCTACCGCAAGACCAACGGCCGAGTACTCGGCAAGTTCGGCGATGGCCCGGTCCTTCTTCTCAACACGCGCGGCCGAAAGAGCGGTGCCCAGCGTACCAACGGGCTCATCTATCTGGACCGAGGAAAGAGTTGGGCCGTTGCCGCGTCATGGGCGGGAGAGCCCAAACATCCTCTATGGTATCTGAATCTGAAAGCAGATCCGGATGCGACGATCCAGATCCGTGACCGGACAATCCCCGTGCGCGCCCGCGAACTGGAAGGAGAAGAGCGAGACAAGGTCTGGCAAGAAATCGTCGCCCAAGACCCTGGATTTGCCGAATACGAAAAGCGCACCCAAGGCATCCGAGAAATCCCTGTTGTCTTATTCGAGCCGCGCGCGACGAATGGTGTGAGCGCAAAAGACGGATTATACTACGTCTACGGATTGGGATGCTCTTACTTCACCGGCAAGTTAGAGGCTTATCTCCAAGCCAAGGGCATACCTTACCAGTCCGTGGAAATGACCACCTCCCAGTTTCGGGCGTGCGGAGAGGCAACGGGCGTCAAGCAATTGCCCTGTGTGGAAACGCCGGACGGAACCTGGTTAACGGACACGACATCCATCATGGAGCACTTCGAGGCGCTGGACAAAGGGCCGGCAATTCGGCCTGCGGAGGATGCCGCAGCTTTCTGCGGTCTGCTGTTCGAAGATCTTTTCGATGAATGGTACTGGCGTCCCGCCCTTTATTATCGCTGGGCATTCAATGAGGATGCCACTTTGATGAGTGCGCAAATAGGGCGCACCATGGCACGTGATCTACCGCTTCCTCTGTTTCTGCGTCAGCAATTCATTCTCTGGCGTCAGCGGATCGTTTACCTCAAAAAGGATGGCGTGAGCCGTAAAACCGCGCCGCTGATCGAGGCTCTCTATATGAATACGTTGCGCACACTGAACAAAGTTTTTGCGGAGCGACCGTTTTTGTTTGGCGACCGCCCCTGTGAAGCGGACTATGGCCTATTCGGTCCGTTCTACCGGCACTTTTTTTGTGACCCGACGCCGGGCGCTCTGATGCGCAATCACGCGCCTCATCTGGCCCATTGGGTGACGCGCATGTTGACAACGACACCGGTTGATCTAGAGAACGTCGACGCCATTACCGAGATACCTGAGGATCTCGACTTCTTCTTCGACATGATTGCTAAAGACTATCTCCCGTATCTGGAGGCGAATGCACAGGCGGTTTCCCGGCGGGAGAAGATGGTCAAGTACCGCTCCCAAGGGGTCGACTGGAAGATCCCGACTGCCCCTTATAGAGTCGAATGCTACAATGCGTTAAAGCGCCGATTTGCAGCATTAGATCAGCAGTCTTCTAACCGTGTCACGGAACTTCTTCCGCCCGCCGCAGTGAAACTCTTGGGTAATCCCCCAACCACGATTGAGAGTCTGAAAGACCAAACCGGGGTGCGCGGAAGGCTTTGGCGCCCGGCAGCCTCTTTTGATTGATTTCGGATCGTTCACCAGCATCGCCTAGGGAGGACCGTCAAGATATCTCCCACCGACGATCGCGACAGAATTCTCTGGGCGACGATCAAAAGCAGGCTCGGATCGAAGTCGATCAACGACTCTTCCTGAAGTACGCTCTGACGATCATAACAGGTTCGCGCATCGACTGGGCGAACCTGAAGCCTACGACCAACTCAAATCGGCTTTGCGGAACGGAAGCTCCCGGATCCTCTTGCCGGTTGCCCGGAAAATGGCATTGCCGATGGCGGGACCGACGGGCCCAACAGGCGGTTCTCCAATCTCATTAATCCTTTCGTGTCCTGATGTTGCATCGAGATGAGTGCGGATATTGACCGGAACATCCCGCATACGCAGCATCGGATACGTATCGAAATTATTGCTGATGATGGCGCCGTTTTCGATTTCCAGGTCTTCCATCAACGCCATGTTCAACCCATAAATCGTGCCGCCTTGTAGTTGGCTGTTGAACGCGTCGGGATTGACGATCGTGCCCGCATCCGCACCCACGTGCAGTTGGTGAATCTTGAGCTCACCAGACTTGGAGACTTCGACATGCGCAACGGCCGCTGCGGTGGTCCCGTGCAGGGGACGGCCCTCACCGCCCCAGTTCGCGATAGCAAGACCCATGCCCTGACCTTCCGGCAAAGACTTGCCCCATTCGGCACGATCCGCCAGTGTTTGTAGCAGTTTTGCCCAACCTTTATCCGCCCACGGCTCAAAAAGTTTGAGACGATAGTCCAGTGGGTCAATTCCGGCCTCATGGGCCAGCTCGTCCATGAAGGATTCCATCGCAAATGCGTTGGTGTTGTAAAATGGCCCCCGGTACGGACCAACCAAGACATTCAAGGATAGGACATGTTGCTCAACTTGAATCGACGCAATCCCGCCCCCGGCGGTGTAGGCGCTGTCTTTAAGCGCCTGATCGCCTTGACCTCGGCCCGCATGTCGGACGAGAAGAGCGGTTGGATATCCGTCTTCGCCGAGGCCGGCCTTGAGTTTGATGGCCGCCATCGGCCGATACCGCCCCTGGCTCGTGGTCTCTTCCCTCGTCCAAATCGTGTGCACAGGCTTGCCCGGATACTTTTTCGCAACGGCCACAACCATACGCGTATCGTCGTTAAAGGCGCGTCGGCCAAAGCCTCCGCCGACAAACGTTTGATGAATGTAGACATCTGTAACGTCCATCCCTGTTTCTTCGGCCGCGACGAGGTGCGCGAGCTCCGTATGCTGAGTTGGCATCCAAACTTCGACGCGGTCCTTGGTGACGAGCGCCGTACCGTTGAGTGGCTCCAGCATCGCGTGGTCGGCGTAACCAGAATAATAATCGTGTTCAATAACCTTGGGCGATCCCGCAATCGCATCGGGCGCATCGCCTTCGGCGACGCTAATTTCACCTTCAGACTGCACCGCTTCGAGCGCCGCGCTTCGGATTTTGTCGTTAGATGTCCATTGAACCCCGTCGCCAAGGTCCCACTCAATGGGAAGGGCCTCAAGAGCCGTCTTGGCCTGCCAATAGTGTTCGGCAATCACGGCAACACCCGCCTGGGCAGCGGAAAAGCCAAGCGGAAACGGAGCCTCCACCGAAATCGGTTTGCGCTCTTCGTCCGGATCCACGACGACAACGTCCAACACGCCGGGCATTCCCATCACAGCAGCTTTGTCAAAGCTCTTGAGCCGGCCACCTTGGACCGGCACCTGCTTGAGCGCCGCATAGACTTTGTCTGGCACATTTACATCAATGCCAAAGACGGCCGAGCCATTCACAAGCATGGAGTCTTGGAGTTTCGGACGGGAGACTTTGGTCAAAGTGTCCCACTGAGAGCGCGGTTTGGGCGTGGGCTCTGTTTCCAACACGACTTTTGCCGCGGCTTCGGCGACGTCGCCATAAGTCAGTGAGCGCCCCGTGGGTGTGTGGGTGAGGACGCTGTTTTCGGCCTCTACTTCGCCCACGGAAACTCCCCAGGTCTGGGCGGCAGCTGCTTTCAGCCGTTCCCGCGCACTTGCTCCCACTTGAAGAGCTGTCGCCATACGTTCTTCGCCTGTGGACCGGCCGCTGAAATAGGCAATACGCCCACCGACTTTTGCGTAGACATTGTCTTCGCGGAAGTTGCGATTGGTGTCGGCATACTCCGCGCGGATCTTCGACCAATCGGCACGCAGCTCCTCATTTATGTTCATGGGGATCTGGGTCATGACCCCATTGCCAATGTCCGGCGGCGTGACCCGCACGACAATTTCGCCGCTGGGCAGAATTGCCAGCCATGGTGAAAACTCGTTGGCTTCGTTCGATCCGGACCAAGGTTCGCGATTGCTGAAGGCCGCCCCGGCAGGCGAAACACCGATGGCCAACCCGCCGGCGAATGCGGATGCGGTAACAACAAAATTGCGACGTGTAAGAGATGTAAAGTCTGTCATTGCACTTACCCCCTATGCGCCCGATTTCGCCGCCTGATGGATGGCGGCGCGCACGCGAAGATACGTTCCGCAGCGGCAGATATTATCCATGGCACCATCAATATCCTCATCGGTCGGGTTTGGGTTTTCCTTAAGAAGAGCCGCCGCCGCCATCAACATGCCAGACTGACAGTATCCGCACTGAGGAACACTTAGGTCAAGCCATGCCTTCTGCAACGGATGCGAATTATCAGGAGACAAACCTTCGATCGTCGTAATTTCGATCCCTTGAACGGCTTCTACGGGAATAGTACAGGACCGCACGGCCACACCGTCCATCATGACGGTACAGGCGCCACATTGCGCAATACCGCACCCGAACTTCGTACCCGTCATCTGCAGGTAATCCCGCAGCGCCCACAGCAGAGGTGTCTGACCATCGATATCCAGGCTCTTTTCTTCGCCGTTGATTTTAAGTTTCATCAGCGCCACGCGTTTCTCCCTCTTGCCTAACGGTTGGCGGGACCGTACTGATCAGCCCCATCTACGATGCATAGCTATCAAGAAGCACTTTGACTATTCTTTTTGTCCTGTGCAAGAGATACCCGTTAGAGGGAGGCCCGGACTGCGCGCACCATTGTCAACGGAGGCATGGGAGTTTGATCTGATGAGGAAATTCGACCACTCAAGGCGAGACGCGCTGAGAACGTCCGCAGCGTTCGCCGCTGCAACGTTTCTTTCCATGCCCAACAGTTATGCGGCGATCCCGTCGCTTCAGCCGGAAAGGGTTGAGAAACTGATACGAGACCGCATGGGACCCGTAAAGCCCGAGCCCGGACCGATCGAGTTAAACGTGCCGCCATTGTCAGAAAGCGGAAATTCGGTTCCGTTGACCGTCAGTGTGGAAAGTCCACCCGACACGCGCATCGACCATGTGCTAGTTGTTGCGACCCGCAACCGGCGTCCCATGGTGATCGATGTGCACTTCGGCGCCGGTGCCCCCAAAGCCAAATTCTCCACCCGCATTCGCGTGAATGAGACACAAACGCTGCTTGCGTTCGCAAAACTCCAATCGGGAACGGTTTGGACGGCGCAAACCGAAGTGGATGTGGTCATCGGCGCGTGTGAGGGTCTCGGATTTACATACTAGGTCCACCATGACCACCATCCGATTGTCGGTACCCTCTCCTGTCAAACGCGGCGATATCGTCGAGATCAAGACGTTGATCATGCATCCGATGGAAACGGGATTCCGTTCCGATTCGATGGGAAAGCTCTTTCCCAAGAGGATCATCAATCTTTTTGAGTGCACGTACAATGATGTGGAAGTTGTGCGCATGGAGCTTGAAAGCGGTGTCGCACCCAATCCTTTCTTGACGTTTTTTATTGAGGCGAAAGACTCCGGATCGCTCAAATTCCGTTGGCATGACGACAACGGAGAGATCTATGAAGACAGCGCGCCCATCGAAGTTGTTGATGCCGCTTGAGAGAGGGCGAGCTGTGGTCTCACATCGACTCGAAGATCTGCATTGCCAATCACTCCGAGAATTGTCGGCTCAGGGTGAACAACATTCTGTTTCCGAAGCGCCGTTGCCTGGCGCCAAATACTGATCAGGTCACACAAGCTCAACAGTGGCTCGCCATTTAGGGTCGGAGCTACGCCTGGCATTGCTCAGTGTTAAGCTGTTGAATCTGCACCCACACGTCCAAATCCAATTTCACTTGTGCATACCGCGAGTAAAACATGCCAAATTGGCGCTCATACTTGCTCGTTTTTTATCGGTTTGCGAACGCTGACAAAGCTCAGGAATTTGGAGAGCCTTACCCGCCTAATCCTAGCAAGTTTAGAAGTGGTCGCAATCCAGCGAGAGTTCCGATTAGCGATGCATAACCCAATAGGGCGGGTAGACCATAAATGTCTCTCAGAGACACAATACCGACTCCTTGCTTTTCCAGGGACAGCCGGTCAAAAACCAGAGTTCCCAATAGGAGCAAGAAGAACGTAACCGGCACAAGACGTTCCAGAACTTGTTGCGGATTTGTCGCATCCAAAACAAGCAGCGCGCGGGAAGCCAGATAGGTGATGGCAATGCCGCCGGAAAACACGAGAGCTTTGGAAAAGCCGTCATCTCCTCGCACGCGATGAAAAACATAACCAAAAATGAAGCCCAGTATCACCAAGAAAGATATCGAATGAAGCAATCGCGTGAAAACACCCAACAGGAATGGCGCTTGCTCATAGTTTGTAAACTGAGGGTATTCAGGTGTTTTGAGCAGTATGTCGAGCAAAAACCAAACAGTTTCGGTATTGCTATCGTTCCCGGAAACCAATGGCGCGAGGACCTGAATAACAACTGCAGCAATCAGGCCGAAGCCGGCACCGAGCAACGCGTTACCCATTGGAGAATCCTTGGGTCCAAAACCAAGTGCGTCTCTTTTCGCTTCGGCGGAAGTAACGCCAAGCATGGTGTTTGAGAGTGTTCTTTCCTTATCGATCGCGGCCAAGTCGTCCGCATGCTCTTTGTGCGATATTTTTCCTTCGATCAGCCGCGTTTCGCTTCCTTTCGCCACGCGATCTAAGAGAGAGCATCTTGACTTGTAGTCCAAGAACTCCTTGGCGAAGTTCCGCTTCGGATCCTTTCTAACATGCGTTTCGGCGGCCAAAATAAGACGCATAAATACGAACCAGCTGATCGCCATCAGGATCACCACGCTGATCGGGTTGCGGTCCCAAATCGATAAATAGCCAACAAAAGCTGCGGCACTAACGGTATATGCGACCGTCGGCAGCTCAAAACGCGAGCCCGCTATCGAACTAGTCTGACTTTCCAGCCACCTATAGAGGCCGAAAACGGACGCCAAAGCCAGGATCGGCGCATATTCCAAAAAAATTGCAAAGAATAAGTCGATCAACGCGGAAGAATTCTCAAAGTCTGCGGACCGAGCACTTCCCGATGGGATCAAAAACGCAAATGCAACAGCAATCAGCATCCATATCTTTACATTTTTTAGTATTTGTGCACCATCCTCTTCAGGAAGAAGGCCCGCAAGAGCATTCCTAAATGCAATCAGTATAAGGAAGACAAGGGCAAACAAGATGAGAGAAGAAGTGAGTGGGGGTAGCTGGGTAACGACTCCGCCCCAGAACGCATATCCTCCTGCAAGATCATTGTTCCAGGGGCTTTGATCCTCAGCACGAACAAATGATAGTAAGGAGAAGGTCTGTGCAATAATATCGACTATCAATCCGACCAGCGGGATTACGAACAAGAGAGCTGCCACCGCGTACGAAATGATTCGCACGTTTTTTAGTCGGAACACAGATTTTACGGTCAGCCAAACCGGAACCCAAAATAGACAGGCTGATAGCACTAACCAACCACAGAGGAAAGCGAAGAATAACCTCTCCCTCACCACGGCGGCACTCCCAGCATTCAAACTCTCGACGACATTGAGAAAATCGGGTGAGAAATGTCCATCTGCGCTAGGCATCATCAAGTTTAGAACCAAAAGAGAAACCAAACCAGCCGTGCACAGAACGGTTGCGCTCAACGCAGCGATGGCAAAATGGAGAAGTTTGGTGAGATCAAACTTTAGAGTATCCGAGAGGTTTCCTCGCAGAAGAGGCGTAAGTAAAGCTGCTGAGATGAGTGCCAAGGGCGCAGCATACGCAATGTAGGAGCTCTCGAGATCGGACCGCGGAAATTGAAAACGAATCACTTCGACGGTTTGCAGACTCGCAATCAAATAGAAGATACAAGATAACGAGAATAGCGCGAGTTGCGAAAGAACCGACTGAAGAGCAAACGCCATCGCAAAGACAATGAGGGCCCCAAGTCCTGTAATCAGTCGACGGCGAAGCTTGATTGGAAAGCCTTCGGGCAGATCGCGACGCATGATCCACAGCAAGAGAATGACAGGAACGATAGGAGCCAAAGAATAGTACAACCTGCCCGCCCAATCCGGTGGACGAAACGATTCTCGGAGCTCGGCCAGAGGGCTGAATCGCATTTTTTGTGGGGCATCTTGACCGCGGTCAAAATCACCTTGCGGTTGGACACGGCCGGCTTCATCAAGGGCCGGCTGCAGCCAGATGTCCAACTGGGTGCCTTCGAACGACTCAACACCCGTCCACTCGCGGACCCCATGCTCCGTGGTTGCTGCGGGCCGACCGGAGGATTCAATAAGTCCCTCGAAGCCAGACAACAACAGATGGTCGTGCATCAAGTTAGGAAACGATGTTGCTTCGAGCGCCCGAACGATCACGTCAGGGTTCTGAATTGTAAAGCGTGTGCTGAATTCAACACATTTACCGAATTGTTGAACGCCAACCTTGCTTTCGCGATAAGAACGCAGACGCGGACTGAGCTCGGCGGGTTCTCCCCATACACCCACATGGGTGTCGAAGACCAACCATAGAAACTCCGAGCTAGAAAGAGCCAGGCTTTCTTGACGCTCAACCAGATAATGCCCGAACGGCAAACACGCTTTTGCGTCGAGAGCAACCAGGCCATCATCGTCGCGGCTAAGTTTGAGCTGGCGGGTAAGTTTCGGAAAGCCCTCCGGAACACTTGCATCGGATCTAACATCCATCGAGCGAAGCAACAGTCCGTTTCGGGCATACTGGATATTGGTGATCTCCCGCGTAGCATTCTCTTCTGCTTCATCAAATTCGCTTACTGCTCCCGCATAGACCAAGTAGAGCTCATGGAACTTTTCTCCACCTTTCCAACTACCCACCGGCAACGCCTTCCAGATCAACCCGGGCCCTTCGACTACAACCTCGAATTCGCGGCTCAGATTTCGTCGTTCCATTGATGGTGTTCCTCTCGACCAAACGTCCTCAAGTGCCTGCTTTACCGCGGTATCGAACTCTATAGTTCTAAAAGTCGAAAGGTCAGCTGGCGCATAATTGGTTCCATAAGGATTCCACATAAATTCATCTGCCCACCGAGTAGAGAGGACGTTCTGCCCAGGACCTAAAGATACATAGGAAAATGTAGAATTCCGACCAGGCTCGCGATAGCTTCGATCGGCCTGCTGAATGCGATTGACGTAAAGCGAAAGATTATCATCGGATCCTGAAACCAGAATATCGATTCGTGTACGGCAGTAGTCATCATCATCACTTTGCGAACGACTCCAGTCGGACGCATCCTCGCGCTCGGAGTGTAGCAAGAACGGGACAAAGAGTGTTGCCTGATCGCATCTATCGCGTGTTGCGAGAATGACCGGCGAATCCGGTCTTAGTCCTGCCATGCCCGCTACTTTGTTCACCAGAACCAAATTCAGTTCGTAGATGACAAGTAAAGGAATGCAAGCGAAGAGAACCCACGATAGTCTGGCCAAGTTCTTGAGCACGCCCGAAACTGTCATGGTCCGCCAATCAAAAAATCGAGGATTGAAAAGCTAGACAATTCCTACAGCGAAAACAACCATGAGTCGAGTAGGGTAGGCGAACGGACCTTTGAATGTATCTACAAACCCTTTCCCGCAGCCCGCGATAACAGAGTTCGCAAAAAAGACAAGTGTGCCCCAACACCCTTGTCCCCTATCAAACCCCCAAGTCCACCTCCAGCTTGTGGATGCCATGGACAAAATTTCCCGGCAGGATATCAATCTTGCCTGTCCACTGAATATTTGGGAAGCGCTCCAAGATCTTCCGGTAGGCGACCTCCAACTGCATGGCGGCGATCCGCTGCCCGAGGCACACATGGGGCCCGAGACCGAACGCCAAGTGATCGTCTTTGTTAGGCCGGTCAAGATCGAACTGATCCGGATTTGGAAAAACCTCCGGATCCCGATTGGCCGCGCCGTAGAACAGCACCACTTTTTCGTTCTCACCGATCTTCTGGCCCCGAATCTCGGTTTCTTTGGTTGTGGTGCGGCGCATATGCATGACCGGCGACACCATCCTAAGCGCCTCAGGCACCATATGGGTGCCGATCTCGTCCGGGTTTGCAATCAAACGCTCTTTCACCTTGGGAAATTCCGTCAGGAGGCGCATGGTTCCGGAAAGCGAGTTCCGGGTCGTATCGTTTCCCGCAAATATGATCAGCAGCCAGGACCCGTCCAAGAACTCTTGAGACAGAGGTTCTCCATCAACTTCGGCGGACGCAATCGCGGTCAGCAAGTCATCCCGCGGACTGTCTCGCCTGTCCTGAATAACCCGTTCGCCATATTTGAACATGTCCTGGATGGTCCACCTGGCTTTCGTGGCCTCCCAAATCAGGGTCGTTGACAGACCCTTGGCCCGCACCAGTGAAGAAATACGCTCCAGCACGTCCATCCAGCGCTTCACCTTCGGTCGGTCCGCCTCGTCAACACCTAGCATCTCGCAAAGGGTATAGAGCGGCAACTGCTCGGAGAAATGCTCGACCATGTTCACAACGGGTCCCCGGGCTTCGAGTTCGTCAAGAAGTTGATCGACTTTTGTTTCGACGCGGGCTTTCAGATTTGCGACGTATTCCGGCGTGAAGAAGGACCGGTGTTGCATGCGCAATTCGATGTGCGACGGTCGGTCGAGGCAGATCAGCGTGTTGAGCGCGGCCCCGTAAAGCCGTCCTTTCCGCTGTTCGGGCCTGCCATAGAATATATTGATACCCCCCCGCTGCGACGAGAACGTTTCTGGATCGAGCTCCACTTGCTTGATGTCGTCGTGCCGGGTCAGCGCCCAAAATCCGGCGGCATCTTTTTGATCGCACCAAGCCACCGGCGCGACTTCGCGCAGCGCACGGAAATAATCAAAAGGCTGACCCTTCGTCCACAGATTGAAATCTGCCAAATCGAAGTGCCGCGGCACGGTGTAAACCGGCGCATAGGCCGGGCGGTCCGCTTCGCTGTCGATCCAAACAGTATCGGTAACGGGTTGCAGCACTTGTGAGTCCTCTCGTTTGATTCGCACGATGGCGATATATCACTTTCTCGGAGCGTTTAAAGAGAAACTGTGGAAGAGCGTTCTAGACAGAGGCTGTTCGTTTCGCGCCCGTCTCCTTTGGCAGCGGGGCCATTTGCGATTCCAGAGAAGCGATTTCAGTCCGGAAGTCTTCACCCAACTCTTGATCCGCATAGGGAAGAAGGGTGCACAATCCGATATGCTGAACGCGAATGACGAAATCTGAATCGCCGAGCGCGCCCCGAGCCCACAAAATCGCAGTCCCGAACCATCCCACCGTCAGTTGCGAGGCCAAGATGTGGGGATCAAAGCGAGCCTTAAGCGCCCCCTGGTCTAAGGCGTTGGCCAAGGCGGTTTCGGCCAACCCTGCGCCGAACTCCATAAACGCCAAAGTCCGACTTACCGGTACGTTTGGGCTATCTTGATCGCCGCGCCATATGGGATGAATGATGGCTTTGCGTTTGATCCCTTTTTCGGCGGCGACGCGCATGATCTTTAGGACCTGACGGACGGGGTCCGGATCCTCGGGCATGGCGATGAGCTCTGATTCTATCGTGGAAAACGCCCGGTCTTCCAGAACCGCGGCAATGGCTTCCTTACCCCCATACAGATTGTAAAGCGTCTTGACACTGAGCCCCACATCTTCGGCCAGCGCACGCATGGTGAACGCACTCAAAGACTCGCGCATAATCAAGCGCTCAGCCGAATCCAGAATTCTCTGCCGCCGCGCCTCCATATTCACTGCGCGCTGATCCATGTTGGTCACCGTCTCTGTCATTAAGTCTCCGGACTTCAGACATCTAGCCACTTTGCGCGTGCAGTCTGCAAGTCGCATTTCGCTTGACTACAACAATGTTGTAAATTACAACGACGTTGTAATCAAGATGTTCCTGGAGACTGCTCATGAGTCAGACCGCCCTTAAGCAACCCCCATCGGACGATCCCTATGACATTGCGCTTGAAGACATCGATATGTCCGATGCGAGCCTCTACCCCAACCAGCGCCATTGGGGCTTGTTCGAACGCCTGCGGAACGAAAATCCCGTGCACTTTTATGAGCATGAGGAGTTCGGCCGCTTTTGGTCCGTTACGCGGTATGCGGACATCATGGCCGTGGACACGAACCATCAACAGTTTTCGTCAGAACCGTCCATCTTCTTGGTCGACGGCCCGGACGGAGAAGACGAAAACTTCGATCCCGAAACCTTCATTGCCATGGACCCGCCCAAGCACGATGTACAGCGCAAGGCGGTGACCCCTGCGGTTGCGCCGCCTGCTTTGAAGGAACTGGAGCCGCTCATCCGCCAACGGGTTGGCGCAACTCTCGACAGTCTGCCAGTCCGAGAGCCGTTCAACTGGGTCGACTTGGTGTCGATCGAAATCACGACGCAAATGCTCGCTACGCTCTTCGACTTCCCGTTCGAAGACCGCTACAAGCTGACGTACTGGTCGGATCTGACGACAGCGAACCCTGCAGTATTGGAAACGATGGGCCTGACGGAAGAGGGACGCCGGGAAGCCCTTTACGAGTGTTTGGAAGTCTTCGGGACGCTCTACGCCGAGCGCGCAGCCCTTCCGCCGGCGAACGATTTCATTTCCCTTATGGCCCACAACGAGGACATGAAAAGCCTCGATCCCATGAACTTGCTTGGCAATTTGATGCTCTTGATTGTCGGCGGCAATGATACGACCCGCAACTCCATGTCGGGCGGCGTCTTGGCGTTGCACGAACACCCGGATCAATTCGCAAAACTAAAGGCCGACCCATCGGTCATTCCGAACATGGTGTCCGAAATCATCCGTTGGCAGACGCCTTTGGCCTACATGCGCCGAACCGCCGTCGAAGACGTTGAACTCGGCGGCAAGCTCATCAAAGAGGGCGACCGCGTTTTGATGTGGTACATTTCCGGCAACCGGGACGAGCGCGCGATTGAACGCCCCAACGAATTCCTCATCGACCGGGAAGGCGCCCGCCGCCATCTCTCTTTCGGCTTTGGCATTCACCGCTGCATGGGCAACCGTGTTGGGGAGATGCAAGTGCGCATTCTGTGGGAAGAGATCCTCAAGCGCTTCGAGCGCGTCGAAGTGGTGGGCACGCCGGTGCGCACTTTCTCCAACTTCGTGATGGGCTTTACCGACCTGCCGGTCGTTCTGCATCCGAAGAAGCATTAGATAGGTGCTCATCACGGACTGCACATTCTGGATTTTTCCCCGGACATGGGCGCGTGGCACTACCACGCGCCTTTTTCATGTCTTCCGCAGACGAAATCGGAAAATCAACCTCACCCCAAAAACAACAGGGCCCGGAGGATATAGGCTGCGCTCGCCACTGTCAGCAATCCGGCCAGCATCAGCACAACGAACCAAGCCACCTTCACCGCGAGTTTTGGCTCCGGCTCGTCCGGCCCGGCGGGGCCTTTGGGTTCGAAAAAACGCGTCATCCGTGATATCCGTCGCCGGCTTGCACCTTTCCCCAAAACAATCTGTAGACGTAGACGGTGTAAATCAAAATCACCGGCAGCATGATGGCCGCGCCCACGAGCAGAAATGTGAGCGCATTGTCCTGGGCCGCAGTCTCCCAGATTGTGAAGTGGAAGGGCACCAGCCAGGGAAAGAGACTGACGGCGAGACCGAGATAGCCTGACAAAAAGATGCCCGTTGCCAGGAGGTACGGCCGCCAGTCCGGGATGGTCAGCGGATCCCCCCGTAGGTCGCGGGCCAGCCACAGCACCAAGCCAAGACCGGCAAGGGGGATGGGCGCAAGCGGGAGAGCCTTGGAAAGCTCAATATACTGCATACTGAGTCCCCATCGATCGGTAACCCGCGGATCGACAGAAAGTGTGGCAAGGCTCACCGCCATAAAGCAGATGCTGAGCGCAATCAGAGCATAAAGACCCCATCGGCGTGCCTTGGCGTAGAGCGCGTCTGCGGTTTTGAGGATCAGCCAACAACATCCGAGCAAGACATAACCAATGGGTACGGAAACGCCCACAAGCAAAGAAAAGGGGGTCAACCAATCGAAGGCCCCGCCGGAAAAGGATCGCTCGGCAACGTCGACACCGCCAATAAACGCGCCCAAGATCAGCCCTTGGGAGATCGCCGCAATCAAGGACCCGCCGTAAAACGCTCCGTTCCAAAAGGCCTTGGTGATCGGCCGCACGGCTTTATGGCGAAACTCAAACGCCACGCCGCGAAAGATGAGCGCGGCCAGCATGAGCAAGACCGGCAAGTAAAAGGCAGGCATCAGCACCGCATAGGCAAGGGGGAACGCCGCGAACAAGCCGCCCCCGCCGAGAACGAGCCATGTCTCGTTGCCGTCCCATACGGGCTCGATGGTCGCCGTCATAAGATTGCGCTCGCCCTCGTTCGCGGCCAGGAACGTCAGCATACCGACACCCAGATCCATACCGTCGAGGAGGACATACATCATCACCGCGAGAGCGATCAGCACCGACCAAATGAGCGGCAAGTCCATTAGCGCTTCTCCTTCGGCTGAGCCGAGCTCTCATCCTTCAACTCGGCCGAGCCCGCAGCGGCAAGACTTGGGACCACCGCAGGGTCATCCACCGCGCCCAAGGGACTGCCCGGCGCCCGGTGTTCTTCTTGCGGCGAGCCCGTCGGCGCGTCATCAAAGCCGCGCGTTGCGATGCGGATCATATAAACAACGCCTGCGGTGAAAATGATGGCGTAGACCACCATGAAGACAAGCAAGGAAAAGGCGACCTGACTGGCGGAAACCGGCGCCACACTCTCCGCTGTGCGAAGTAAACCGTATACGGTATAAGGTTGCCGGCCCACTTCGGCTGTAATCCAGCCCGATAGAACCGCCACGAGGCCGAGGCCTCCTGACGGGATTGCCAGCCAATGGAAAAGGCCGGGCTTGTCAATCCTGTTTCGGAACCAGAGATAAACGCCCCAGAACCCAAGCGCCAGCAAAACCAGGCCCGCGCCCACCATGATGCGGAAATTCCAAAACGTGATCCACAAGGGCGGACGTTCCGACCGCGGAAACGCATCCATTCCTTGGAGTTCTTTACCCTTTGGGAAAAGGAAGGGGCTCGTACCCGGAACGGTTATCTCTTCAAAGCCGCACTCATTATCCGCAGGCCAAGCAAACAGAACGGTTCCTTGCACGTCTTTGGTCTCGCACCAGGCTTCCAAAACCGCGATCTTAGCCGGCTGGTGCTCGTGGGCGACTTTGCCCGACCAGTGGCCCGCCCAAATTTGCAACGGCATCAGCACAGCGAGTGTACCCACCGCCATGCGCAACTGCCACCCATTGGCTGTGCTTGGTCGGCCCCGCACCACTTGCCAAGCGCCTGCCGCCATAACGATAGCCGCCGTGGTAATGAACGCCGCCAGCATCATATGCACATAACGTGATGGAAAGCTTGGACTAAAGACAACCGCCCACCAGTCCGTCGCGAAAAAATTGCCCGTCTGCGGATCAATGCCAAAGCCGGCGGGTGTTTGCATCCAGGAATTGGCCGATAAGATCCAAAACGCTGAAATGGACGTCCCCACCGCTACGGCGCAGGTGGCAAAGAAATGTAGGCCCCGGCCGACCCGGCTCCAGCCGAACAGCATGACCCCTAAGAAGGTCGCTTCTAAGAAAAACGCAGTGAGAACTTCGTAGCCGAAAAGAGGCCCGAGAACGCTCCCGGTTCGTTCGGCAAAGACGCTCCAATTGGTTCCGATTTGATAGGACATCACGACGCCGGAAACGACTCCCATAGCGAAGGCCAGCGCGAAAATCTTCACCCAATGCAAATAGAGTTGTTTGAAGACCTCCCGCCCCGTGTAGAGCCAAAGCCCTTCGCACACGGCCAAGAATGCCGCGAGCCCAATGGTAAAGGCGGGAAACATAATGTGAAATGCAATGACGAAGGCGAACTGGATACGCGAAAGCAGGAGTGCATCGAATTCCATCGGACACCTGAGCGTTTAAGGGCGATGTCGTCACATCGCCATAGATTTCAATCGTGAGATATAGCACCTATTCCCTGAGCTAGCCGTTAGACATTTTGTCACTTGCCACATCAGCAGAATAATTCCTCGCGCAAGCGGACTCGCGAGCACCGATATACTCAGTATAGAACGTCTGCATGGATCAAGCGGGAAACTGTGCCGGAATTTCACGTGGGTCGATCACGGGCCGCGCCAGCAAGGTCTCGCGATCACCCGGCAAGCAGAGCACTTCAAAATGATCGGTCTGGATTTGGGGGTCTGCTATGAGTCCGCGGCCATACTCAGTGACGACCCGCCGCCCGTATCCACTCATCCCATTACGGAATATATACCCTCGACCACACTCGGCGCGCGATTACCCCATTGCTGGCTGGAAAAGAGCGGAGAACGCCTCTCAACGCTGGACCGTGTCCCATCGAACCGGTTTCTGGTGCTGACATTTGAGGAAGCCGGGCAAGAGCTGTCTGCGGCGGTCGAGCAGCTTAGGGGAAACGGCCCTCCGGTCGACTTGATCGCCATCTATCCGGGCGGCCCCCTAACTCCGGCCGGTGATCAGTTCGGTGATCTCTTCTCTCCGGACCAAGTCCTCTTTGTTCGCCCCGACGGGCACATAGCGGCGAGGGTGGATGAGGAACGTGCTGAGACAACGTTAGAAAGAGTCATGGGCCTTCTGTGGGGACTGGAATGATCCGGCAATATCAGCGATCACTTGGCGTTACGGCGCGTTTTGAACAAGTGCGGTATGAGAGTGCTCCGATAGCTCCATCGCCGTGGCTTCTTTCACACCGAGCCCAACAAGCGCCATAAACATGATCTCTCGCATTCCCTGAGCGGCTTTCTTTCTCGACAACTTGTACTCGACAACATGCGCGACGATTGCGTTACATGCGCTCAGCCAGAGCAGCACACCTGAAGTTTCTGCTTCCTTGAAAAGGCAGCCTTCGTTAATGGCCCCATCAATGTCTCGGCGCAATTCCTTGTTAAGGGGATGATCTTTTCCCGTGGTGAGTCGCGCCTCTCTGAGCATGATTCCGGCCTTCTGAGGGTTCTTAAGGGCGTAGTCAACTGTCGCACTCATGCCGCCAACGAGGCGCCGGAGTGGATCAGCGACCTCCCGGTTGGCCTCCACAACAGCCTTCTCAACTTCGAGACGGATCATTGTACTGATGGAAGTTGCGAACCTCTCCTTGTCTTCAAAATGATTAAAGAAGCTGCCCTTGGCCACGCCGGCTGTGGCCACGATCTCATCAATCGCAACGGCACTGGCCGGGCGTTTAGCGAGAAGTGTGAGGCCAGCATTGACGAGCAACTGGCGGGTTCGAAGGCTCCGCGAATTCATATCAAATGAATAGCACGTTTTTCCGCAACGGCAACTTGACCATTTAGTCATATTACGATAGTTGACTAAAAAGTCATTTTGAATTCGGGAAGACGATGCATCCTCAACACGCGAAAAAAGCCATCTTCGGACAGATCGACGCCGATTGCAGTGCATTCTTGTGCAGTGGAGAGCTGGAATGACTGAGCGATCACAGGGAACAATCACTCGATCGACCTCTCACGCAGGGCCTCTCGATTATGACGTTTTGATCGTCGGATGCGGGCCTGCCGGTGCCACTCTCGCAAATTTCCTAAGGCGCTATGGATGCAAGGCAGCGATTTTCGATCGCGACAATGATGTTTTTTTTGCACCCCGTGCAACCGGTCTTGATGATCAATCTTTGCGAATCTACCAGTCGCTGGGTTTCTTCGATCGACTGGTGAAAGAAGGTCATGTCCGTCAGGGAGCCCTTTGGTTCAAGGATCACAATGGCCGCACCCTTATGTCTTTAGACAGAATGTCGATCGGCGAAGATCTGCTCGTGAGTAAAAACGGCCACTTCGCGATGAACTTCTTCGATCAGCCTGGGGTCGAACGGATCCTGCGCGAAGACTTCGAAAAACCCGGAGGTGCAGATCCATATCTGGCTCACGAAGTCTTGTCGGTACGAGACTGCGATACGCACACGGAGCTTGTGGCCAAGGACTTAGAGACGAGGAAAGAACACCTCTTTAGAGCGTCTTACATTATCGGATGTGATGGCGGGCGCAGCTTGGTGCGGCGCTCCTTGGATGTCGAGCGGCTCGACCTCGGATACTCCGAGGAATACCTAGTCATAGATGCGGTGGTTGATGATGAAGTCTATTGGCGCACTCGGATTCCCGATGGCGGCGTTGTAACCCTAGACCCCACACACTCCGGCGTTTTTGCCAAAGGAGTGCACGGCTTCGTGCGATTCGATTGTCTACGCCACCCGGACGTGGTCGGAGACAAGCTCGAAACCCAAAAAGATTTCGAGGAGGCGGGCCGCGCAGTCATCATTGCCCGTGGCCATGACCCGGAAAAATTCAGAGCCGTCAGATACGCGCCCTATACGTTCTATGCCGGAATGCCCGCCAAATGGCGCGTAGGGAGATTGTTGGTGGCCGGAGATGCAGCTCATCAAACACCTCCCTGGGCGGGGCAAGGATTCAACATGTGCATGCGGGATGCGGCCAACCTATCTTTCAAGCTCGCCCTGGTTCTGTCCGGCAGGGCGTCCGAAACGCTCCTTGATACGTATGCACAGGAGCGTCAGCCTGACAGCATCCGGCGCATCAAAGGCGCCGTCAAAACGGGCAAAATGATGCAAACGAAAAGCCGCTGGAAGAAAGTGTCCAGGAGTCTTTCGTTCTTTCTCCATAGGCACAGCCGTTTCATCCGCCGCGCCATGTTCCGCTCCATGCTGCGGCGCAGGCCATACGAAGCAGGGCTGGTGGGTAAGAACCATAAGCTCGCAGGGTCCATCATGCCCCAGCCGACTGTGGCCGACATCTCCGGAACGGAACGCCGCTTGGATGATTTGTTCGGCGTGGGCTTTGGTCTTATCGCCGCCACCAGCCCTAACGGTGTTTTCGTTGAGCGGTTTGTCAAAGACCTGCAGGGCGTGGTCGTCCAACTGGGTCCGGATATTCGCGATCCGACCGGCGCACTAACCAAATGGTTCACCCAAAACAAGGTTGCGGCCGTCCTCGTGCGACCGGACCGGTACATATACGACATGGGAAATGATGCGGACGAGATCTGTCGGTCCTTGTTCGCGGAATTGAACGCACCGGCAGACTTGCACGGCAATCACCACCATCCTCAGTATAAGGAACAAAAGCGATGTCCAATCAGATCGAACAAGTGAAGACCTACACCAATGCTCTCAACAACAAGGATGTAGATACGGCCTTGAGCGTCATGTCCGACGAATTTTGTTTAACCGATCCATTTTTTGTGGATGGGTTAGCGCCGAAGTCAGCCGTCGAAGAGTATTATCGCGCGTCCTTTTCGTCCACCGACATCAATCTCCAATTCAAGCCGACGAATATCGTTCAGCATGAAAACTTTGTCTTTGTTGAACTCGACACCGTCGCGGGGGAGAAGTCCGTCAAAGGTTGCAACGTCTTTGAGTTCAAGGGCGGCAAGCTCGTTGCTCTGCGCGCTTATGCGAATGGATTGAATGAGCTTGTCGCCGGATGAACGTAGCCACTGACTCGAATCAACGATCTTGAAGCGAATGAAACTGTATCGCTTTCAAATCGTTGCGTGAAATTTCAATGATCAGAAGAGAAAGAGCGTCTCATGGGTAATCCAACCCGAAGGGCCGTAATCGCTGGATCGGCCGGTCTGATCTCGGCCCTGGGCGCTTTTCGTTCAACTATATTGGCTGCTGACATGGACCCAAAACACATGAAAGATCCTGTTATAATCGAGGTCGCTTTAAACGGCGCGGCTCCGATTCCAAATAATCCAAATGTTCCGCGCACGCCGAGGGAGGTGACAGAGGATGCCTTGGAATGTATTGCGGCAGGTGCGTCCATCATCCATTCCCACACAAATGATCCGGTCGTTGGCGGCGGGACTGGGCGGCACGATCCGGCGCCTTTGATCGACGCCTGGGCGCCCGTCCTCGATAAGCACCCCGACGTCCTTTTCTATCCGACGATGCAGGGTGGAGGGCGAGAGACAACGATCACGGATCGTGCATCTCATATGCAGACCCTCATTGATGAAGGGCTGATGCGATTTGCACTGATCGACATGGGAACCACCAATGTCTCAGTTCTTGGGATAGACGGACTACCAGTCAAAACAGACGCCGTCTTTATTAATACAGCGGCCGACGCGCACTACATGTTCGACTTCTGCGCCCGGAACCGTGTTGGCGCCTCAATCGGCTGTATCGAGCCGGGCTATGCTCGCACCGTGATGGCGTTTTCCCGAGTTGGTAAGGTACCGCAAGGATCAATGTTTCGCTTGATGTTTGGCGGGCCAAGCACGTTGGTCGGCTTGCCCGCGACGGAGGCTGCGCTCGATGTATTTCTCGGCATGATCAAAGAAGCCGGACTTCCATGGAACGTTGCCGTCACCGGCGGCAATGTGTTCGATAACCGGTTCGCGCGTTTGGCCCTGGAGCGGGGAGGTCATCTGCGCGTCGGCCTTGAGGACTATCGGTCTACGGATGGACCTCGAAATGCGGAACTCGTGGAACGTGCTACTAAGTTGGCTGCTGAGCTTGGTAGGCCCGTTGCCACACCGGCTGAGACGGCAGAAATCCTCGGGCTCCCTCGCGTTCAACCGCCGGAAGCCAAGTCGCCCGGCGAGCGACAGCACCCCTGATCTGGCCATCAAGGACCGCTGTTCCTGAGACAAGCGCGACTAATGCTTCAAGTCACGCACCAGCCCGTCCATACGGTCAGCACTCGGAGACTCCCCGGCATCCATCTTGCTGCCAGAGCGATATTTCTTCTGCTGTTCCGCATGGCCCGCTGTGAGGACTTGAATCGCCTTTATTCTCGAATTCTCACCCAAAGCCGCCTCAACGCCCCTCCGTGTCATCCCCGGAAGCTTTCGGAGTCTCTAAATTGCATCCGACTACGGCGTTCATGCTCGCAAAAGCCGGCTCATCGTACAGCCACATCCAACTGACAATTTCTTCGACGACAAAGCATTTCTGATCCTGGCTGAGGCGAACGTCACCAACGAGGTCCTTCGCGATGGCATCGAAACTATCCGAACCGCGGACGATCTCAATGCCACTGTCGTCTCCCGCATCCAGTCGAAGGAATTCGGCGTGTGACCCATAGATCGGCCAATTGGGCGCGTCAGCAGACGATGGCACACCGGTGCGGGCGAAGGCGGCCCAGTACTTGCCCATCGCGCGGCTGAGGCGCTCACGGCCCACTTCTGTCTTCTCACTGAAGATAATACTGTCGGCTTGACCGAAAAACTCGAAATCGTTGAAGAGAAATGGGATTTCGAGCCCATGGGCGGCTCCAAGCAATTCCTTGAAATCCATGAAGAGAAAACGACCGCTGTCGTCCCAGTCAAAACGATAGGAATAGATCTGGTCATGACCGGCCGCGATCATCGCCGACGCCGGTTCATCGACAGCACGAATGCGCCACGCGCGAGACACATACTCAGAGAGCGCATCATAAAAGTCCCGATCGCGCGGCGCTGGGAAAACCCAAAGAACCGTCCTCATGAGCCGCTCATCACTCAAATAGAACAGCTTCATCTCATCGCGGTTCGTGCCGGTCATGATGGGCACTGTGCGAAATGTTTCGGCGCGCCTGAACGCGTCCCGCAAGGCTGTCTTTGGCAAGGCAACGCCGTCCTGGATCATGCGCGGTACATCGACAAAGCCGCTGCCGGTTGCGTCATAGGCTTTCAGCAGCGCATCAACGGACAGACCGCGCAGATCCTCTGCCGTCTGAGCACCGAGCATTTCGGCGATCTGGTTCGACGGGTTGGCGCGCGCACCTGCACGGCCTTCTGCCTCAGCGAGGGACATGCTGTCGAAGAAACCCGATTGAATGATCGCACGGTGAAAAAGACCTTCGGACAAAGGCGAAGCAAGTAATGCCGCAACATTATGACCGCCCGCGCTTTCTCCGAATATGGTGATGTTGTCCGGGTCGCCCCCAAAGACTGAGATGTTCTCTTTCACCCATTCAAGGGACGCAACAAGATCAAGGAGCGCGAAACTGGCCGCCGCGTCGCGCGGATCGTCTGCACTCTCTCGTAACGCTTGGTGTGCAAACCAACCGAGCGGGCCAAGCCTATATTGCACGGTGACGATGATAACGTTCTCGTTCTTGGCGAGACGGGAACCATCATAGTCGCTCGACTTGCCCCAAACATTTCCTCCGCCGTGTATCCAGACCATGACCGGAAGGCTTGAATTTGGTGCGTCTGGTGGCGCGAAAATATTGAGGGCCAGACAATCCTCAGAGCCAACGATGAGTCCCAGTTCCAGGCCTTCATCGGCATCAAAAGAATTCGTCATTTGAGCGCAACGTTCCGCAAAATCCACGGCCTCGCGCACATCTTCCCAGCTTTGCGCGGGACGGGGCGCGCGCCAGCGATTGTCGCCTGCCGTCGACGCGGCAAAGGGAATACCTCGCCAAACATGCGCACCGTTACTTGCCGTGAACCCGATAACCCGGCCTTGCGTCACCGTTCGTTCGGTTGCGGCATCGGGCGAGGGGAGGGGCGGAGCAGCGTCATCACAAGCCGTGGTTAGGATGGTCAGAAGGGCGATAATCCAGTTCCTCATTTTGCCCCCTCGACGGTCAGCTCGCTCTTTTTGTGGGACGTCAGAATAACGAGATCCGGCAGACTAGCCTTCAGCGCACGCACCTTCGCGTACGTCTCCCACAGCTGCGTCTTGTTCCCGGTGCCCGGCACGCGATCTTCGAAGATCAGTTCAGGATCGTAGGCGAGGTCTCCAATCAATAGGATCGGCGGCATTTCCTGTGATTGAATCAGCATGGACAGCGATCCCGGTGTATGCCCAGGCGTTGGGATCAGCATCATTGTTCCGTCCCCCATGACATCGTACACACCGCCGAACGGCTGCAGCACGGGATCATCTGTCGCCTCAAACGCGATCGGCTTCCAGTTGGCACCTTGCAACTCAATATGTTCGCGCAAGATCCATTCTCTCTCAGGATGGGGCTCGCTCAGCTGCGCCCACTCACGTGCGCTGACGAGGAGCTCTGCATTGGGAATATCCGCGACTCCGCCCACATGATCAAAGTGCAAATGCGAAATGACCGCTTTTCGAATGTCACTGGGACGCACACCGGCGCTTTGCAGTTGATGCTTCAGGCCATCGCGCTCCCCAATATGAAAGCGGAAGATTCGCCGGACAAGGATGCGTCCAATCACCTGAGAGATATAGGATGGATCGGATGCGATCGCGGGATCGAGCCCCGTATCAAAAAGGACAGGTCCGTCTTTGTGATGAATGAGAAACATATTGATGGGCAGCTCCACCCAACTTTGGGAAGTCAGCGCCCACAACAACCGAGGCATCCAGGTGCCGTACCGATGCTCCTTATGCTGCTCGGCCCATCCGGTCGTCAAAACCTCGACTTTGCGAATTGCAGCGGAGTGCTGCTCCGGCGGTGCGTCCGAATGGGAGACCGTGTTTTCGGCAGGTTGCACCATTTAAGACCTCCATACGGGAACAGGGATTTAGTTTCTAGCGTACCTGATCGGCCGCGTCGTCTATTGAGCTAAGTCAACTTCGGCGAAAACGACCTTGTCCTGGAATTGGATTCTTGCGGTCTTGACTCAGCCCGTGTCATGTAATATTAAAAGTTACATGAAACGCGACAGTAAGCTTTCAAAAATGTTGCACATCCTCATCCACATGGCGGAGTGGGACGATCCGATCACGTCGGAGGATTTAGCAGAGATGATCCGTACCAATCCGGTGGTGGTCCGCCGCGTTTTGGCGGGCCTCCGGGAACGGGGCTATGTCCACTCTGAAAAAGGTCACGGGGGAGGCTGGATGCTTGTCTGCGACCTGAAGAAAGTAATGCTGCGCGACGTTTATGAAGCCGTAGGCAGCCCGCCTCTTTTGGCCATCGGCCACCGCACCGAGGCGCCCGGCTGTCTTGTGGAACAAGCCGTCAACGCGGCCCTGGGAGACGCGCTTCAAGAGGCGGAAACGGCGCTTCTGTCGCGTTTAGGAGAGATCTCTCTCGCCGATCTCAGCACAGACTTCCATCAGCGGTATGCGCAACAATTTAAACAGACCAAACGAGCCCATGACACAGCATAAGAACAATCCGTTTTTAGAGATGTTTGAAGATCCGGAACAAGTCGCTCGGTATGCGGAGGGGCCGCCGCGATTCATGCCGGGCTTTTGGGACCTGCACAAAATGGCGAGCGTCCTGGTCTCGGAAACCGCCCCGGACAATGCGAACGTGCTCGTTCTTGGCGCGGGCGGTGGGCTAGAATTGGAAGCGCTCGCAATGTCTCACGCCAGCTGGTCGTTTGCGGGCGTCGATCCCGCCAAGGAAATGCTGGACGAGGCCGAACGCCGGCTGGGGCCGCTGGCGAAGCGCGTCGAGTTTCACCATGGTTTCATTGACACGGCGCCGGAAGGCCCATTCGATGCGGCAACTTGCCTCTTGACCTTGCATTTTCTGGACAAAGACGAACGGAAAAAGACCCTCACTGAGATTTGCCGGCGCCTCAATCCCGGCGCGCCCTTTATCTCTGCCCATTGCAGCTTCCCTCAAGACAAAAAGACGCGGCCCCTCTGGCTGTCCCGGTACGCAGCGTTTGCCAGGGCCGCCGGTGCGGAGCCACAACAAGCCGAACAAGCCCGCGCTGCTGTTGATCAGGTGTCGACGATGTATGATCCGGAGGCCGATGTGAAACTTTTGCGGGCAAGCGGCTTTCGAAACGTCACGCAATTCTACCACGCCTTCACCTGGCGCGGCTGGGTGGGATACGCGCCAGACTAGGTGTTGAGGAAAAACGCGCCGGGCGTATCATGGTGAGGCAATTCGATAGACCTTCACTCTCCCTGTATCCGCTTCATTGGTCACCAACCATTGGCCATCGGGAGAGACGGCGGCGGGAATCTGTTTTCGTGACGTGATTGTTTGGAGGATCACCTGATTGGATCGGTCCAATACCTCCAATGATGATTTCTTACTAGCGCGCGACCAATTCGATCTGAATGAATAATTCTGGTCGCTCTTAAGAAACCAGCCGCGAAAAGCGTAGCTTTGCTGACTGGGAAGAGTTGTGTAGTCCCCGTCAATAAGGTTGAGGTGCAACTCCCTGCACGTTTCGGAAGTTCTTACGACTTCTGTTTGTTTCTTCATTTGCTTGGCTGGGTCCTCGATTGACCCGCAGAATCTGACTATGGCGAGATGAGGTTCGTCGGAACTAATGTGTACAGAGCGAAAGTGTAGCTTGCCGGCGAGCGACGCATTACGGGTGCTGTTCGGGCCGATAACAAAGGCTTGACGCGGTTCGTTCAGATTCTCAATTCTGAACCCTTCCCGTGATAATTCGTGCCAGACCCAAAGGCCGGAGCTTGATCTGAGAGCGCCTTTGAAGGGGCCGAAACGGGCGCTTGTCCCGTAGGTCCGTTTTTCGAGAACGTTGAGTTCGGGCAACGACAACTTCAGCAAGGATACATCAGCCTCTATGGGATGGTAGTGTTGGCGGCAGAACACCCAGACGCTGTTGTCACCAGCTTCGACCAAGCTGTTACGTATCGCGTTTGCGCATTCCTCTTCCTCAGCTTCGAACTCTCCTTTAAGGCCAAAGTCCGGGACGGTATAGGAACGAATTCGGCTCTGGAGGCTTGTGTGCGGGTGAGACGTTCGGCCGACGATAGTTTTTTCCGCGCCTTCTGTTCGATACAAGAACAAGTCTTGTTTCGGAGCCCACATATGACTCGTGCGTTCGTATTTGCGTCTGCGCTCGCCGACTTTGCTGAGCGTCGTACCGTTTGAAACGTTAATGATGGAAAGAGTGCGGTCGCCGTCATATGCGGTGAACATTTGACCGTCCGGAGAGAATGCGTTCAGGGTTGCGCTGCCCGAGGTGTCCCCGGATTTCGATATGATATCAGCATAGTGAGAGAAAGTGAGTATGTTCCTGCCTTCGCTCGTTTCCGAGTTGGGGGCGAAGCTCAAGGCTCGTCGGAATTCGGGAAAGCCGTTTTTCCATCCGTTGACGCTCGCCGCGTAGTAGTAGGCATAACCGGAAAACGCAATGATGGCCGCGAGAATCGGGCCGCCGGCCCAGTGGGCCTGCATCGATGGAGTGATCCGCAACGAAAACTTTGCTCTGGTGTTAAGAAGAACGGCGAGGCCTGCCCCTGTCACGGCGGCGCCCACCATTCCACAATTGGAGCGCAGCCAGAAGTTGTAGAGTACTCTAGGGGCGGATGCATTTTGAGCGGACCACATGTCCACCCAGTTCATTCGCAAGATTGCATCGGAAGAGTAGATGAACTGGACGAACGAAGCGCAAAGAGTCCCGGCGGCAAAAACCAACCAAAGCTTCAAGAATTTGCCTTTGACGAAGAGACCCAAATAGATGGCGATTGGAAAACTGACAAGCAACGCTAGCGCTGTTTGAGGCAGCAGGGGCTTCCACCATGGCAATGCAACGTAGTCGAATAAAGTTCTGTCATTGTATTTAAGCTCAAGGGCCTGCCGTCTAAACTCTCTCTCTAGAGATTGTCCTGCCCACTGATCGAATGTAAGTTGAAAAGTCGTCCAAATGCATAAAACGGCGAGCATGACAAGAAACCATACAAGCGGATCAGCTCTCGGAAAAATCTTCCGAACAATGATGGCCTGGAGATATGTCGGCGCCGCTAGCACGAAGGCGGAAAGAATGACAAAGTTTGGAATGTTGACGAAATCACGGAAAACGGGATCAACAGTTTGGATGGATAGGAAAAACCACGGCACGGCCTGGAGCGCAGTCGCCAGCCCGCCGGCTAGAACCCACATTCCCCATATTGCCCAGGTGACCTGAGGGTTAGAGGGAGCTTCTTGTTTCGCCTCGATCATCTACGCATCCGGTTGTCTATACCGGACGGTACTCTCATAGTGTGGTGAAATATCGGTGAAGATGGGGCGCGCAGGGGCCGCTCCTCCATGCCATGCAGAAGTTGCGGAATAGTAGCTTGAAGATCGCGTCGCCGGTTCGTTGATCAGATAATGCGCTCAAACCTTGATTGTGGTTGGCACAGCAGCCATCCTGTGAGTTTCCGCGAAAGGGAGCAAGGTACTTTGGCAAAACTTCATTTGGGATTGACGCCGTGGAACATGACCGGTCGCGCGCTCGCCCAGGAGTTGGGGGCGCAGGGGGCAAAGGCCGAAAGCTGGGGCTACGAATCCTTTTGGTTGCCGGAAAACCACTTCACGGGCGAAGGCGCCATTCCCGAACCCTTGATGCTATTGGGGGCCGTGGCTTCGCATACGGAGCGAATTAAGCTCGCCACAACGTCATTCTTGTTGCCGCAGCGCCATCCCTTGCAAGCCGCTGAACAAGTCGCCGTCCTTGATCAAATGTCCAACGGGCGCGTGATATTGGGAGTCGGTCGCGGGTTTCAACCGGCCATGTTGTCCGCGTTCAGCGTTGAGGCAAAAGAAAAGCGAAAAATATTCGAATGGTGTTTGTCGTCTATGATTAAAGCATGGTCAGGGGAGGCTGTCGCGCTCGAGGAAGATATCGAGCCCGTGGTCCTGGCGCCTCTGCCTGTGCAAACGCCGCACCCGCCCATCTGGGTGGCCGCGTTTGGTCCCAAAGCATTGGCGCAAGCCGGTCGCTTGGGGTTGCCCTACCTAGCCTCGCCCATGGAGCCATTGGACCGGCTCAAAGAAAACTTCGCCAAGCACCGGAATGCCTGTAAGGAAGCGGGTGTCCAACCGCCGAAAGAAATCCCCATTATGCGGACGGTTTTCTTATCGGACAACCGCCCGCTCATTGAGAGCGTGCGCGAGCGCCTTGAAGCGCAAGCACGCGAGATAGCCCAGTCAGGAGTGCGTGCCGGTTTGTCTGGTGCTGTTGAGGATTGGGCCATCATTGGCGATGCGGCCTATGTCAAGGATCAGATTGCCCGCTATTGCGAGGAATTGGGCATGAGCCATTTGGTGGTGACGCGGCTCCGCATCCCGGGTATCGATCATTCGGACCTTGAGGAGTCCATGCGGCGCGTCGCGGAACTAGGATTATCATAGACGTGGACGCCCTTTTTGTTCCGTGATCCGTCACAGGAGGTTTTGGTCGTTCCTGCATGAGTTCCCTAGAGTAAATGATCGAGATTGATCAAATGGAGGGCGGACCTTATGTCCGACAACGAAGTCACACCGCCCTTGAAACATCGAGAATTGCATTTCGGAGCTGATCATATCCGTCACACCGCTCAATTGAAAAGAGATCCCGATCGGTGCTGGTCAAGTCTGCGCACCGACAACCGTTTACAAGAGAGAAAGGTGCTGGCTTTATGATCGTTGCTCATTGCGAGGGGGCGCAAAGAGGTGAACGCTCTCAGATGATAGTATTGATTATCGCGACAAAGCTCTGCGATAGCAAAAGAATAGAAAGCATACGAATGAATTACGGAACGAAAGGGGCTGGGTGAAATGCGAAGGTTAAGTCTGCTCGCTCTACTGACAATAGTTCTTTCCGGATGCGCAAGCATGACCCAAGAGGAGTGTCTGACGGCGGATTGGACCACCGTTGGATATGTTGACGGAACCCAAGGAAAACAAAGCGCGTATATCGACCGCCACAGAGAGGCGTGCGCGAAACATGGTGTCACGCCAGATCTCTCTCTTTACCTCGAAGGACGGGAAGATGGTTTGACCGTTTATTGTGAGCCCTTGAATGCCTTTCGTGTTGGCAAAGGTGGGCGAGAGTATTTGGGTGTGTGTCCTCCGGAATCAGAGCAAGAGTTTTTGGCGGCCTACAGCGAAGGAAACGAACTCTATCAAATGAACCGGTCACTCAATGACATCCGTTCAGAAATGAGGCGCGCGGAACGCCGTGTTGACGAGATCGACAAAGAGTTGGAAGAAAACAAGAGTATTGTCGCCGATAATCCGGACAAAAACGAACGCTCAATCGCCGCATCCGAAATCGAGGAGCTTGCACGCGAAAAGTCGGAACTGCTCATACTTATGAACGATCTTTCGTTGGAGTCCGAGCACCTGAGTTTCGAGATTTCGCAGTACGAACGGCACATGACTCAGCGCTACGGCAGTTATTGACGAAGTCGCGTAGTTCATTTGCTCAGTGAGAAGAACCTCCACTAAGCTCCGTGTGCGATGCCCGGGTCGGTCGTTCTCAACCAATCCCCTCGAACAGATAGCTCATCAGATCATCCACGACCTGATCTACGGTCTCATCGTTGCGTTCTGCATAGACAAAGAGGGCGGACCGCAACGCGCCCTGCACGTACAAAGTCAACGAGTCCAGCGCCCGCGGCTGGATGCTGCCTTCTTTCATGCCCTCGTCCAGCAACCGATCCAATGCGGCCGTCCACCGTGTGCTGTGCTCTGAGGAGATGCCGACGGGACGCAGAACCTCTTCGCTGCGCTCCTGGGCGAAAACGTCATACAGGGCACGCTCTTTCGAAAAGATCTCCATCTGCGCAAGCAGAACACGCGCCATGTAGTCCCGAAACCCTTCGTTCTCACCGCGAGTTTGCGCCCAGGCCTCAATGCTCCGTTCGGCAACGTCATCAGCCGCCGCGTTGACGATCTCTTCCTTGTTCTTGAAATAGCGGTAAAGACCGCCCACCGCGAAACCCGCCTCTTCGGCAATATCGCGCATGGTTGCGGCGCCGACCCCTTTGGTCTGAAACACAGAGAGCGCGGCCGCCATGATATCCTGACGAGTCCGCGCGAATTCCCGGTCTTTTCGGCTTTCACGTTTGTCCATGGCCAACCGTGCCATGGAAGGGCACGGGCCGTCTATGCCCTCTGCTAAGCGCTTCACATCGAAAGACAGCCCTAGCTCAAGTCTGAGACCTCTATGACTTCACCGGAGGATTTTTGGGCAGTGCATTGGTACCGCACTCTCTCATCATTTGTGCGCACACTGAAGCGCAGCTGAACAGTCTTTGATTTGGATTTGATATTCGTCATATTGAAGCTGAGATCGTCTTCGCTTTGCCCGAGTTTTTCGGCGATCGAGGCTTTGCAGTTGTTCACATGATCTGTGTACACTTGGGCGCTTGCGGGCGAAAAGAAGCCGCCCAATCCAAGGGCGATACTCCCGGTCAAGACGATCATTCCTACCTTCATATCTAACATCTGAGTCTCCTTCGTGGCCGAATCACGGCGTCCAATGTCTCAAGTTTCAGTTTCATGAACATATGTTCACAATAATGAACAATAGATAATAAGTAAAGAACTTCTATTCACAAGCGCGTGAGTATGCACGACAGGAACGTCTGCCTTCGCGCCAGGGAGCCTAGATAAGGCGAACTCCCACGATCTCCGGCCGGATAACCCAATCTCTATTGACACAACACTCAAACCATGTTGAATTGAATTCAATTCAACTTCCAAATTGGACGGAATGGGGACACAATGCCTACTGCCATTGGCACCACAGAGCGACTCATCCGAGCGGCGGAAGCCGAGCTCATCGCGAATAATGGCCACCTGGAAATGCTGGCCGTCGCCAAGCGAGCCGGCTGTGCCGTGGGCAGCGCCTATCACCATTTCGGATCAAAAGCCGGTCTCATCGCGGCCGCGGTCGATCGCTTCTATGGCCCCCTGGAGGAGATTGTCATGGGCGGTGCAATCCCGCGGGACCTGCCGTGGGCGGAGCGGGAACGGCGCCGCATAGAGCTGATCGTCGACTACTACTACGGCCACAAGTTCGCCCCTTTGATGGTGGGACGCCTGGGGCGGGAACCGGAAGTGGTCGATATGGAGAACGATCGCAAACAGCGTCAGCTCACGGAGGGGGAGCGCAATTTAAGGGACGCTCAACGGCGCGGCATGATCTCTCCAGACCTCGACCCAAAGGTCGCAATTGGCCTGCTTTTGGGCGGCATCTGGCAGGCGCTGTTACGCGCCCTAACGGCAGACAGCAGGCCGGACAAGGATCAGTTGGTGGAACAAATCTGGATGTTCACCAAAGGCGCCCTCGGGGTCCGGGAGGACCACACTCAGAAAGAGGAGGCAAGCGCGAATGTCGCATGAGATCACTGTACAGAGCGATTTAGGAAAGGATCTGGCCGGCACGTTCACAGCTCTCACACCTGACGACGAACGAGACACGCCCCAAATCGCACGGGATTTCGAGGCCCTGATGCGCGACGGCTATGTGGTGATCGAAAACCTCTTAGATCATGCGGTGCTGGCGCACATCCGCGCCGGCTGCGCAGAGGTCCTGGACAATCACAAAACAGGCAGGAACAATTTTGAGGGACTGAAGACCCAGCGTGTCTACACGGCCATTGCCAAGACGCGGGTGCTGGACGATCTCGCGACCCATCCCCGGATCTTAGGGCTAATGGATCGTCTGTTTGCCCCCAACTTCCTTCTGAGCGCGGCGCAGATTCTTAATGTGCTTCCGGGCGAAGACGCTCAGCTTCTCCATACGGATGATGGCTTCTACAAAATCCCTCGCCCCCGCCAGGCTTTGGGGGCGGCCAGCATTTGGGCCCTTGACGACTTCACTCCAGAAAACGGCGCGACCCGACTGATCCAGGGCAGCCACCTGTGGGGCGCGGATCGGATCGGCCAAGAGGAAGAAACCAGTCCCGCCGTCATGCCGGCGGGCTCTGTCATCTTTTTCCTTGGCACCCTGTGGCATGGGGCCGGCCAGAATCAAACGGCCCGAGCGCGCCTGGCGATCACCTGTCAGTATTGCGACGCCTATATGCGCCAACAGGAGAATTTCATGCTTGGGATCCCGAAGGAAACGGTGAAGCAACTATCGCCCGAGCTTCAGTCGCTCATCGGCTATTCCATCCACCCGCCGTTTATGGGATGTGTAGACGGTGTTCACCCCCTTCGCAGCTTGCAGGAGGTTTAGTCATGCCCGCCGCCGCCCGTGTGCGCCCTCTCGATTTCTTCACCAAAGAGGAATGGGACGCCGTCAGCAAGCGCAATGATTGGCTGGGCCTTGGCCTCGTGGTCCATGTCTGGGGACTGATTGCCTTGGCCATGGCGCTGTCCATTTGGTCCCTCTGGTTCCTGCCGGTGTCGGTACTCATTATTGGCGCCCGTCAATTGGGAATGGCGATAATTATGCACGATGCCGCCCACGGCGCGCTTTTTCAGAACAAGAAGCTCAACGACTGGATCGGCCATTGGCTGGGCGCGGCGCCCATTGGCGTCAATCTGGCCGACTACCGCACCTACCATTTACAGCACCACAAATACGCCCAGCAGCCGGAAGATCCGGATCTCGGCCTGTCGGCTGCCTTTCCCATCACTCGGTCGTCGTTGAAGCGCAAGGCGATTCGGGATCTGACCGGCCAAACATTTTTCAAGCAGCGCACGAACCAAATCGCCAATGCGATGGGATTGCGCATCCGTCCGGGCCCCAAAGCCGAGGCGCGCAAGACCGCCGCCCGCCGGGCGGTGATCCCGTTCCTGATCACCAATGGGATACTCTTCGCGCTCTTAACTGTTTTGGGCCATTGGTGGGCTTACTTCGCTCTCTGGCTTCTTCCCATGGCCACTTGGAACGCGCTGATCATCCGCATCCGCAATATCGGCGAGCACGCGGTCGTCTCCGATGATGATGACCCCTTGCGCCACGCCCGCACCACAAAGACTGGATTCTTTGAGGGGCTCCTCATCGCCCCTTATTGGGTAAACTATCACTGCGAGCACCACATGTTCATGCATGTGCCTTGCTACCGCTTGGCCGAAGCCCACCGCATCCTTGAGCGCAAGGGCACAACGACCCGCATGGAAGTCAGCCCTGGCTATCTCGACGTCTTGCGCCAAGCGACCAGCAAGCCTGAGGCAGTGGCGGCATAGAAAGAGATCTAGTACCTTAGTGACGAGTTAAATATCGTGCCAGGAAGTGCTATGCAGGACCGCTTGATGTTCTAATTGGTTGGGACCAACTCATTGCCCCCTAAAGCGCAACAGGAACTGGCGGAAAAGTTCATTGACTGGGGTTTGGTGGCCTCGCGCTGTGATCGCTTCCCTGAGATCGGACGTTGTTTTCCCGTGGATGACCTTCGTTTGTACTCAGACAAGGAGCCGTTTTATGGTCACTACATGGCTTGGCGGTTGGGTACATGGGCCAACGATGATCTGTTCTCCCGGCTTAACGAACTCCTGTATCTGGCGTCTCGCTTGCCCAATTGGAGACACGAAGAGCACTTACTTCGGAGTGGTGACTACTCTGACTTTTGGTCTCTGACTTGGCAGCTACAGGTTGCCGAGTTTCTGTCCGGAATTGGTTCCGACGTACGTTGGTCGAAACAGGGACCAGATTTATCCGTTGTTCTAGATTCTGAAAGGCATTTTGTAGAGTGTTACGTTCTAAGAAAATCTTGGGGAATGCTAGAGTTCATCAGACATATTCTCGGTCTCATTGATGAGAGTATTTGGATCAGATACCCAAAAGGTCTTCGCTTCAGTTTGCCCCAAGATAAAGACAGGGATTGTTTCTTAGATCAAGTATTCAGACCGTTCTTGGATGAGGTGTTCCTTTCCCGAATGAAAAAAGAGGCGGACACTGCATATCCAGTTTTGGTGGGAACATATCCTGAAGTTGGGATTGACGTCATGCTGGACGGTGGGGGTAAATATCAAGCATCTAACAATGCAGTTGGAGAACCCGAACACTACCTGGGCATAAGACTTAAGGAGGGTGTGAATGCAAAAGCGTTATCAAACAGACTATCCGCGCATCATCCGAACGCAGTTTTTGTAAACTATCTGATTGATAGAGATTTCCAGGTTGCCGCTAACATACGAGATCGCGTACCGATTCCGGATCCACCGGAAAACCTAGACGCGGTGATCTTTGCCTGTGTTGGCATTGATCAGAAAATGAATGAGGAAGACACTTCCCGAGCCGCTGGCGACCAAGAGGTAATATCAAGATTCCGCAAACGCTAAGTTCTCGACAATCTCGCGATCGTAATGCATCTAAGGCAGGTAAAGAAGTTTCTCTTTACGATCACCTAGCCTGCTGGGGCGAGGGCACCCAATCGAACGAAGCGAGCTCGTCCTAAACGTTCCAAGTCCTATTAAGATTCCCCTCGCTGATACCGGTCGAGTTCATCCGGGTCGAACCCTTGGTCGTTGTCGATCAAAGGGTCTCGCATGAAGTCCGTTTCCGGAGGACGTGTCGTAACGCGGTTCAATAGGCGGCGACAGAGACGATCGACAAACGTTGTATTCCGGGAACTGCGGGCCGCCATCCACATCGTCGCCTTGGCGGCCCATTCATCGCGTGTTTCTTTAGAGAACAATCCACTCATTCTGCTGGCTCCAATACTCTCTTCTTACTGCCAACTGAGGCCGTCTGTGAAGCGGTAGCTGGCGCGTCGGCCTTGACCACCCGGCAGGGAATGCCTTTCAGATGAGGGATCCCTTGCTCCCGGTCCAAGAAGTCGTCATCGTCCCGGCACAGCTGCGAATCGGCGTAATCATGGGCGCCGCTCAGGCACGCTTTGCCTTGTTCCATTTCCGGTTTCCACCAGCCATGGGGCACACGGACGAGACCGTCGGGCATCGCGTCTTTGATGGCCAACGTCGCCTTGATCTCTCCCAGTTGATTTTGGACACTCACCCAGTCGCCCTCTTTCAAGCCCATCTCGCCCGCTTGTTTGGGGCTCAAGTAGATTTCGGGCTCAAGATGCCGGGCCCTCATCTCGGGAACGTGCCGGAACGCGGTTTGGAAAAAGCCATCTTCGCGAACGCCCGTAAACATCAAAAGCGGGTACTGATCATCTAATTCGGGGTCTTCGCGGAAATAGGGCAGTGGGTCGAAGCCCAGATCCTCAAGCACGGACGATTTCAGCTCAACTTTGCCGCTCGGTGTCGCAAATCCCTTCTTCTCGTATTGCCGGAATTCTGGCTTCGCAAAGTAAATGTCCGTCGACTCCGCTAGCTGATTAAAGGTCATGCCCGTCTTCGCGACCCGGTAATCGTAAAACGACTCCAAATCATCCCAAGGCACGAGCTCCGGGCGTCCGATGGACGTGGCCAGGCGTTTCCAGAACTCGAACGTGCTGAGACATTCGCCCGGCGGCTCCATAGATTTTTCGGAAAGCCGAACGGCGGACATCCAGCCAAAGAGATCATGCAGCCAAGGCCGCTCGAGCCAACTGTCTCCGGGCAGCACATAATCGGCCATTTGCGCCGACGGCGTCATAAATTGTTCGTGTGCAACAATTAGATCCTGATTTTGCATCGCCTCCAAAATCAGGGGCATGTTGGCGTAGCTCATCAATGGGTTGTTGCCGAGGAAGAAGAACGCCTTGACCGGGTAGGGGCCTTTTCCCGCCATCGCCCGAAACGTCGCAGACGGCGTTGCCATATAGCAGCCCATGACAAGATTGGCGTATTCCTGACCGTAGACGCGTTTAGTCGCCTCATTGAATTTCGTTTGTGCACGATAAGTGAAGGCCGGGTGCGCGTCAGACCCCAGTTGCTTCGCCTTTTGTTCGTCCGAGAGAACATGGTGCATTTCGATTTCGGTTTCATTGATGATGTCGGGATTGAACCCCTGTAGCGTTTCCCCGCCCGGCACATCGATATAGCCGCAAATGGCGCGCAGTATGGATTGTAGACGAATGCCGGAGGTGCTGTTCCGCTGCATATCCGTTATGGGTGTCCACGGAATAATGGACGGGCCTTGCGTAGCATAGATGCGTGCCGCCTTTGCGATCATTTCAGGATCGCACCCGGTGAGCTTGGCAACACGCTCTAGAGGATAGTCATTCACACGCTGGCGCAGATCTGAAAAACCGAGCGTCCATTTGGAGACGAACTCTTTATCATAAAGCTCTTCGTCGATAATCACTTTGAGCCAGCCAAAGAGCATGGCCACATCGCTGCCAACCTTGAGGGGCAGCCATATATCGGCTCGTTCCGCATTGGAGCTGCGCCTTGGATCCATCACGATCAGTTTGGCACCCCTGGCTTGAGCGGACCGAATATAATTGTAGATGGGTGTCCAACTATGCCGCCGCGGATTATGGCCGATCAAAACGATACACTTTGTGTTGTTAAAATCTCCGATGGGGAACCAACCATAGGTGAGCTTGTTAATGGCCGCGGTGTTGCCCGCACAAAGCGCCACGCCGCTGATCCAATTGGGGTTGCCCACATGGTTCATGATCCTGCGGCCCAAACCGTGGTCGGTTGCCGTGTTCCACTGGCTCGTTGAGACCGCCCAAGCTTCAGGCCCGTACTGATCGATAATTGTATTGAGACGGGCGCCGATATCGGTCATGGCCTCGTCCCACGAAACCTGTTCCCATTCGCCGGAACCGCGTTCCCCGACGCGTTTAAGCGGATGGAGAATCCGGTTCGGATGTGCATAGGCCTTGGGCGCGATGATCCCTTTCATACAGATATTATCGCGGAAGATCGGATTGTCAGATGACCGCACGCGGGTCACCCGTCCCTTTCTGACCTCCGTCACGACGTTGCACGCAATATCGCAGGTGGCGCAAATCGTACGTTTGGTCGTAACGCCTTCCGGAACGGGCCGTTCCTTATATTCGGCGGACACGATTGCTTCAGGATCAAAAGGCACGGGAGCGGGCATAGGAACCTCGATGGTTAGTCCAAAAGATGGATTTACTTAGTCCAAAAAATGGACTAAGTAAAGAGAAATGTGATAGACACCGCGCCTGTGGTTCAAAGGGATCAGGTAAATGAAGAGATTCGAGTTAAGCGAGCAGCAGTGCTCCGTCGCCAGATCGTCCGTAATTTTGGGAGACCAATGGACGCTGACGATCTTGAGCGATTGCTTTTTGGGCGTTCGCCGGTTCGATCAATTCCAGGAACGCCTTGGCGTTTCCCGGACGACACTGACATCGCGGCTTAAGCTTCTTGAGGAGCATGGCATTCTTGAGCAGCGCCAGTACCAGGACAGGCCGCCGCGGTTCGAATACCGCTTAACCCACAAGGGTAGGGAGCTGTTCCCCGTCATTTCCACCCTGATCACATGGGGAGACAAGTATTACTCGGATTCGGCGGGGCCACCCATCTTGCGCCGTCACAAGACCTGCGGTCATGACTTTCACACCGTTCTCAGTTGCTCTGATTGCGGAGAAACCCTCGTGCCCAGAGATGTCGAGGCGCGCAAACGACCGGACGATGAGCGCTATCCCCCTGTCGAACGCGGACCGGTTAAGCGGACCGGGTGATCGCCAGAAGAGCGTTTGTCATTGCCAGCCGCAAAAGCGGCTTAAGCAACCCAGGGGCTAACACCACCCTGCCGTCATCCTCGCGCTCGCCGCGAGCATCCAGGACTTGTGTTCCGCACACGATTTGTCTGGGTCCTCCGAACACGTTGTTGCCTTCAAAAGCTGCTATCACAGGAAGCCAAGCGAATCCAAAACCGAATTGCCGGGTCTGCCGCCGTGATCGACTCATCGACGCCGCAATTTTTTGCGAGCCCTTTCAATATGCACACGAACGGTATGTCTCGACACGTTGAGTATTTCGCTCACGTCTACGTCCGATTTCCCCCTTGCAATCCACTCCACGCATTCGCGTTCCCTCGGTGTCAGCCGGTTTCGGTCCTTCGTTTCTGGGTCGGACCTTTGGATCTTCTTGAGCTGGCGGTAAATGTACGTCGAGATGAGGTCGAGGGCTCTCATAACTTCGGGGCGCTTATCGATCCGGGGACCGAAATACGACACGACTGCCAAACATCCATTCTTTCCGATAACTGGAAAAGAAAGCCCTCCAGTCAGGCCAAAGTCCTTGGACTCCTTGAGCACGCGAGAAGCGTTTGAGCCTTCGCTCACAGATGACTCCACCTCTAACCAAGAGATTGGTGAAGCCGACGACTTCTGCGCTGCGCGCAGTATGGGATCGTCAAGCGCATACTCTTGTTTGGTATAGTGCGCCCACCATTCGCTGGGCTGCCCGATGAGAACGCAAGAGACTTCCGCAGAGGGACATTCGACAACAGCGGCCCAATCTACGCCGTACGGCTTCAGGATCTCATGTACGTAATTCGACAGGTCATCGCAGCTGTGTTGACGCTCTATACCCTTGACGATGTTGAAGATATCGCGGTTCAGGGACATGTTTCGATCTCCTTGTGAGACGAATGCGAGAGTTCAGCATGGCAGACAAGTGCACGGATCTCAACGAAACGAATTGCATTGGTAGGATTGAGCGCACCTACTCAAACAGCACCACCTCATCGTACCGGGGCAGGGTCTCGAACGTCAGGTCCGGGTGCGCGGCTTCTTTAGCCTTCAGAAAAGGCAATGTGTTCTCTTCGCCGCCGGAGAGAACGCCCAAGACCACGGACTGACCTTTGAAGGGGCCTTCAATGGGCCCGGTGAGACTGTCGTAATGGATGGGGATCACCCGCGCGGCCCCAACCGTTTCCACCGTCTCCCGCCAATACTCTTCCCGGTAGTCTGCCGTTTGTCCGCCGAGCCCGCCAATGCCGAGAAAGATCGCATCCGCCTCGTAGCCGTCGAGGCCACCCTCTTCATAGCCGGCGCTCCCCACAATGACGAATGAGCCTTTTGGGTGGTCCACGTGCAGCACATAGGCCTTGCCGAGACGGTAGTCGAAGGCGCCCACCGGCGGAACGAGGGGCTCTTTGATTTCGGGATTCCCCAGCGCCCGCTCTCTCACCTGAGGGTCAGGGAACTGAAAGTGTTTCGACTCGATTGGTGTGACTGTAAATGCGCCGAGGCTCACCGGCGTGCGATCGTCAAAAACTTCGATTTGCGCTTCATCGAGCCCCCAGCCGCGTCCGATATTGGCGGTTGATTCCGAGCCCATTAGGAGCGCGCCCGTCCGCTTTGCGACTTCGGGCGCATCCATGGCGTGATCATAGTGGGAATGAACCGGAATAACGGCGGCCAGGCTCTCGACTTCGTTGGCCGCGAGTCCGTTCGTGATGGCATCCATATCTGGCCCAATTTTGCCGACCACCAATTGCAACGCACTCGGCCGGCTAAACCATCCGTCCACCATCCAATCGGTTTCCCCGTCGCTAAACAGCAATGTGGAGGTCCCGGTAAACCGCACCGTGACGGGTCCCGGAGGCGCTGTCTCCGACGCCTCAAGCGCCCATGCCGGATCGACGGTGGGATCCGCGTAACGGTTAAGAATGATCGCGCCTAATGCAACGACTGCCACGACCACAACTAAAACGCTGATCAGTATCGCTCTCAAAATCCCCACTCCTCCCAGCTAAGGAACAAGACCGTGTGATGACCGGGTGCCCTTAAGCCCCCTTCGGCTTCTTCTCCGCCACCGGCCCGCCGGCCTCTTTCCACGCAGTGAAGCCTCCGCCGATATGGGCAACGGGCGATAGACCCATATCTTGAACGGTCTTTGTGGAGAGTGCAGAGCGCCAACCCGACGCGCAGTAAAAGACGTACCTCTTATCTTCCGCGAACACTGGCTTGTGATACTTACTCTCCGGGTGGACCCAGAACTCCAGCATGCCCCGCGGACAGTGATAGGCGCCCGGGATCATGCCGTCGCGCTCCAACTCGCGGATGTCGCGTAGATCGACGATCATGACCCCCGTGTCCTCGGTCAGCTTTAGCGCGTCTTTCGCATCGATCGTTTCGATCTCTGCATTGGCTTTCGCCAGCATGTCGTCGAAACCGACTTTCATTTCCGCCATGGGATCCTCCCTAACAAATCGAAATCCGAAGCGTCATGCTTCGCGATCGGTCTTTCAACCTTTGTCTACCAAGCGAGTGATGCGGACAACCCCCTCGAAACGAAAAGCTAGGCCCTTCGGCTGGCGTTCTGGCAACTTCTACGCGTCATTTCTCCGGCAAGCGAGCAAGGCGAGCGCTGACCGGGGATCCAGCTTCGAGTGATGGACCCCCGCTCGGCGGACCTTTGGCCCACAGGGGGGGTATGCCTATAGTTTGGAGAGGCAGATGGAGTTGGGCGAGCGGGCGCGATCGCGGCGCAAGCTCTTGCCCCGATGAGCCACGTTTGCCAACATAAGCGGAAGAGCAGAGGAGGAAAAACCATGGACTGCAAATCGGGCGAAGTCGCCTTCATAACAGGAGGCGCCAGCGGCATCGGCCTGGGAACAGCGAAAATCTTGGCGGCAGAGGGCATGTCCATCGCACTGGCGGATATCGAAGAAGGGGCGCTCCAACGGGCCGTCGAAGAAATAACATCCGCGGGCGGAACGGCCGCGCCTTTTGTCGTCGACGTCAAGGACCGCCAAGCTATGGCCGCCGCCAAGGACGCCGTTTTGGGCCAATTCGGCAAGGTCAATCTGATCTTCAACAATGCCGGAGTGAACGCCATGGCGCCCATCGACGAGCTGACCTATGACGACTGGGATTGGGTCATGGGTGTCAACTTGGACGGTGTAATCAACGGTGTGATGGCCTTTGTCCATGAACTCAAGAAACACGGCACCGACGCCCATATCGTCAGCACGGCCTCGGTCGGAGGTCTCGTGGGCATGCCGAACCTTGCCATCTACAACACCACCAAGTTCGGTGTCGTCGGCCTGTCCGAGGCCTTGCGGGCCGACCTACGCGAATCGGGCGTGGGCGTCTCTGTTCTCTGTCCGGGTTTGGTGAAAACAAATCTCGCCACGTCCGAGCGCAACCGGCCCGGCAACGAAGGCAAGGACTTCGAAATGCCGGGCGATGATCCCATGTCTGCGATGGGAATGGATCCTCAGGAAATTGGCAAAGCCGTACTGGACGCAGTGCGCGGGCGCGACTTCTTCATCTGCACCCATCCCGAATTCAAAGATGTGATCAAACAGCGCAACGCGGCGCTCGAGGCGGCGTTCAAAGGCGAGGCCCCCCAGGACGTCGTCGACGTCATGAGGGCGATGGTTTGGACGTTCGACTGACGTTGCAGCGAATTTGCGGTGGCGAAAAGTTGAAACTCCGGCTACCGTAAAACAAACAGAACTGACCGTTATTGAAAGGGCAAATGCGATGAGTGAAACGCTAGCAGGCCAACATTCCGAAATCCGGTTGTTCGACCCGGAAACCCTGGTGAACCCCTACCCAGCCTACAAGCAGATGCGCGATACGGCACCGGTCTATTATTTGCCGGAAATGAACCTTCATGTGGTCACCCGGTACGATTTACTGCGCCAGGCGATCGTGGACACGGAGACGTTTTCCAGTCGCTATGACAGCTTTTTACAGCAGTCCCAAAAGATAATGTTCGAAAGCGCATCCCCCGAAGTTCAAGCCGAACTCTTGGACTTGGCGGGACAGATGGTCGAGGTTCCGCCCACAATGCTCACTCTGGATGAGCCGGACCACACCAAATATCGTTCGCTCGTTAATCAGCTCTTCACCGTGTCCCGCATTCGCGCCGCGGAACCCGCTGTCCAAGCCGTCATCGATAAAACCATTGAGGGCTTTGGCGAGGAGACCGAAATCGAGTTTGTTGAGCGGTTCGCCTTTCCGGTGCCTCTGACAATCATTGCGGAGCGCCTGGGTATTCCCGAAGCCGACAGAGAGTTCTTTGACGATGCGGCAACGGCGGCGGCAGCCGCCCTGCGCCTAACGCCTTTGAGCGGGGAGGAAATGGTGCGCCGCGCCAAGCTCGGTCTGGATTTGCAGAAGTTGCTGATTGGCCTTGTTGAGGCACGGCGGGAGGATCCCCAGGACGACATGATAACGATCCTGGCAACATCAAAGCTGCAGCCAGAGGATCGCTACCTGACCCACGGTGAAACGCTCGGTATACTGAATCAGTTCTTAGTTGCGGGCCACGAAACGACAGCAAGCACATTCGCGTGGGGCATGTTGATTATGTGTCAAAACCCGGGTCTTGAAGATGAGCTGCGCGCCGAACCAAAGCTTATGAAGACCTTCATCGAGGAGGCATTGCGGCTCGAGTCGCCGGTTCAGGGTCTGCCGCGCTTGGTCACGAAAGATACTGAACTTGACGGTTATCCCCTCAAAGCCGGCGACATGATCATGTTGAGGTATGGGGCCGCCAATCGCGATGAACGCAAATTCGAAGATCCCGACGTGTGCGATCTGCACAGGTCCAAGGCGGGGGCGCAGATGGCCTTCGGGTCGGGCGTTCATGCGTGCATTGGAGCCCCCCTCGCGCGTCAGGAACTCTCTCTTGGCTTTCCGGCCCTGTTAAGGCACGCAAAGAATTATCGTCTTGATCCGAGCAAGCCGCAGCCAGAAGCCGAGGCAAGCTTCATTCTTCGGAACTTGCCGTATCTCCACATTCAGTTTGACCGCTTGAGCTAAGCGAGAGCCGGCTACGCTTGTTGTGAGGCGCCGGCTTCCGTTGCTTGTTGTTCCGCGTGCTGCCGGAACAGCGCCGCGAAGTCGATAGGATCAAGCATCAGGGGCGGAAAGCCGCCGTCCCGGGTTGCGTCCGCTAGGATGCGCCGTGCGAAGGGAAACAGCATCCGCGGGCACTCAATGAGCACAACCGGTTGAACTTGTTCTTGGGGAATGTTGATCAATTTAAAGACGCCGCCATAAACCAGTTCAACGATGAACGCCGGCCCGTCCTCGCGATCGGCCGTCACGCTAATCTTGAGATCGCTTTCGAATTCATCGTCCGTGCGCCGCTTGGCTTGCACATCGACCGAAACATTGATCTGCGGGTTCGGCTGATTGCTGGCAAGACTATCGGGAGCCTTGGGGTTTTCAAACGAGAAGTCTTTCATAAATTGGGCTAGGATGCGCAGTTGTGGCGCTTCCGCGTTTTGTGCTTCCGTTGCGCCGTTAGACGGGCCGGAAGAAGTATCGGTATTGGACATGATGGGATTTTGCCTCTGTTTTTGAGTGCACCGCTTCGCTAACACTTTCGTAATAAGCGTACAAGCGCACAAAGATGGCCCCATATTTGGATAATGACGGGTTAATGTCTTAATCCGGTCCAAAAGATGAGGGCACTATACGGAGAGTTCAGACTTTTTTGAAAGTGTTAGCCAGTCGATCACGGTGGACCGTGGGCCCATAGGCATATATGGTGTGGCAACCAACTGAGCCGAGATGGGACATTATCCGCGAGAGTCGCTTGCATCTCGAATACCGTTCGGTTTGACTAGGAATACTGTAATTTTCGTCGCAATTGATCTTTAAGGCAGCTGGCAGTCGTAGGGTCCCGCGTAAAAGAGCAACAAAATGGAAAACTCGAATTCTTTCATCGATATCATTATCCTGGCCGTCGTCACCGGGCTCTTGATTTGGCGTCTCAGGAGTGCTCTTGGCCGGCGCACCGGAAATGAGCGTCAACACCCGCTAGGACAGCCCAGGCAAGGCGATGTGAACTCTGCCCAAGGAAACGATAATGTGATTTCCTTGCCGGGACGCACGCAAGAAGATTTTCAAGAAGATGCCGAACAGCAAAAGGCGACCATGGCGCAATTCGCTCCCGAAGGTTCCGAATTATCCGAAAAGCTCTTGGAGCTTCAATCCGTCGATAGATCTTTCACGGCCGGAGAGTTCCTGTCGGGAGCAAAAATGGCGTACGAGATGATCGTGACGTCGTTTGCATCGAACGATCGCGAAACGTTGCGCCCGCTCTTGGCCGCGGATGTGTTTGAAAAATTCGATCAAGTCATGACGGAGCGGGAAGAGAAAGACATGACCGTTGAGACCGAGTTTGTTGGCGTTCAGTCAGCGGACTTTGTGAAGGCGAGTCTGCGGGACCGGATATCCGAAGTCACCGTCAAATTCATCAGCGAATTGGTTTCGGTGACCAAGAACGCGGATGGTGCGGTCATCGAGGGCGATCCCACGAGAATTAAAAAGGTGACCGATGTTTGGACCTTCATGCGCGATGTCACAAACCCCGACCCCAATTGGAAATTGATCCGCACCGAAGCGGAAGCAAAACCGGTAGCCTAACCCCCCACCTAACGCCCATAGTGGAATTTGGTTGAGACCCTTTTGGCAATCTCCTTACGCACCTGCTCTCTTGGTCGCACTGCTGTTCGCAGTTGCCTTGATTGGACCATTGTTTTGGAAGGGACCTGGTCAAGACCAGCTTGCCCTGTCTGCGCACGCCGTTGCGAACCTCAATGGGTGGAAACAAGACGATAAAGCCGGTGCTTTTGCCGCCTTTGTGCGCTCATGTGAGAGGCACAGCCGAAAGCCAAAGGACCAGCCTCTTTCCGAGCGCATACAATCAGCCGCTTTGCAAGCGCTCTACGGCACATGGGAAGATTGGCAGCCTCTGTGCAGTCAAGCAAGCGCGATGGGGGAGGCGAGCCCCGAAAGTATCGCCGCTTTCTTCGAACAAAACTTCATGGCAGTACAGATTAAATCGGACGGCGAGAGCACGGGCCTGTTCACCGGCTATCACGAATACTATTTGCGCGGCGCAAGAGAGCAAAGTGAGAAATACGCAACGCCCTTACTGCGCCGGCCGGATGATTTGGTCACGGTCAACCTGGGCTCGTTTCGTCCCGAACTAAGGGGCGAGAACTTGGCCGGCCGTCTGGCGGACGGCAGACTTGTGCCCTACGCCACCCGGGCAGAGATCGGCGCGGAGTTTGATGCGGACAATGTCCTGTTGTGGGCGGCCGATCCGGTGGATGCGTTCTTCCTGCAAATCCAAGGAAGCGGCCGGGCAGAACTACCGGACGGGACTTTCGTCATGCTCAACTATGCCGCCCAAAACGGTCACCCCTATACGTCGATCGGCCGGGTCCTGATCGATGAAGGCGCGTTACAGCGGGAAGACGTGACCGCCGACTCTATTAAAGACTGGCTACGGAACAATCCGGCGGACGCCGAGCGGATTATGCATGAAAACGCCTCCTATGTGTTCTTTCGCATTTTAGAGGACGTGGACCCTGATCTTGGCCCTCCCGGCGCCCAAGACGTACCGCTTTCTCCTGAACGGAGTTTGGCGATTGATCTGCGCTATCATGCGCTCGGGGTGCCCATTTGGCTTGAAACCGATGTGCCGGGCGACGGCGATGCCCACTTGAAGCGCCTTATGGTCAGTCAAGACACGGGCGGCGCCATCCGAGGCCCCATCCGAGGCGACGTCTTTTGGGGATTCGGACCGCGCGCCGAAGCCATGGCTGGAGACATGAAGCATCAAGGAAGAATTTACGTCTTGGTCCCCAAACATCTGGCGGCTAGTCTCGACTAGGCGGATGTCCCGATGTCCAAGAAGCGCAAACTCTCTCCCGAAGAAGAAGCCCTGTGGGCGCATGTCACAAAGTCTGTTGAGCCTCTTCAACCGGCAGAGCGTGAGGTACAGCGTTCGCAGTCCGCACTGAACCAGTCCCTGAAACGTGACACCGCACCCAAAGCGGTTGCGCCCAAGGCACCGGTTCAGCCCGCCTCGCCGGCGAAACGAACCTCCCGCCCGAAACACACGAACCATCCGCCCATTGATCATCGCGCCTTGCGCAAGCTGCGCCGTGGCAGGACCCAGGTCGATGCGTCCCTCGACTTGCATGGCCTAACCCAAGCGCAGGCCCACACCGCTTTGCGGGGCTTCATCACCAGCTGCCGGCAACGGGGTCTCAAGAACGTGATCATCGTCACCGGCAAGGGGGGCCCGTCAACCGGTAAGTGGCTAGGAGCCGAAGAGCGCGGCGTCCTCCGCCGTCAAGTGCCCCATTGGCTTGCAACACCGCCCCTTGTCCACGAAGTCGTGGGCTTCAACCCTGCCGGCCCCCGCCATGGCGGCGACGGTGCGATCTATGTGGTGCTGAAAGGGAAGGGGTGAACCCCCGCGGACGAGAATGGATTAAGGTGTTCCGCCTAGTTCAAGATCGCCAAATCCGCCCAATACCGTTCGCTCGCCGCGAAACCAACGAAACGTATCATAAGCATCGAACAGGTTGGAAATCCCGATTACAATGAAATAGGCCAGAGTATACTCGTAAAGAAACTCATGCGCCTTAAGTGAAGCCGGCTGGAACAGGAGCAACCATCCGGAGAACGCCTGGAGAGGAACCCATGGAATGAGATGAGGCAAAGAGGTCAGTTTGGAGATACCGCGCTCATGCGTCACCAGAGCCAAATTTGAAACGAGCACAAATCCAAATCCAATCGCCGCGGCGGCAGGAAAAAGGTGTCGTGTTTCGACGAAGAACACAACGGACGCGAGATTGATTGGAGCAAGGAACAACCAAACCCAAGCTTGCACCCATAAAGGTGCGGCGCGAAGAGATCGGAAGGCCTCTGAAAGGCGTCCGAAAAAACCGTAGCCGACCTGCAAGAACCATAGCCCCAGCCCCAAGAACAAGACCGTTTCAAAGGGCAAGAGAAAATGAATTGTCTTGAGCTCTGCATTGTCCGCCAAATACGCCCAGAGCCGCATGATGCCCAACAGCAAAAAGGCGAGGCCCGCCCCGCTGACCGCAGCCTCGCCAGGTTCACCGAGGGATTGGAGAACTCGACCCTGGGCATAAGCCAAGCCTAGGGCAATACAGCCTCCAGTCGCCGCGAGATAGTAAGCAATCCCATTGAGCTGGAGGTCGCCAATGGAAGTCGGCGCAAAGTTCGTCAGATAAAAACCAAACGAAGCAAAAAGCACCATCCCGATGCTGGCGAAAAATACTCCGCTAAGAATAAGCATTTTGCGCATGGATTGATCTCCATTCTCGAATGCTGTTGGGAGTAGATCGAAAGATGGCCGAAATCCATTCCTTGCCAGGGAATGGATCGCATTTGCGCATTTGTTAGAATGAGAAGTGACTGAGAAATCAACCAGCCTAGACTTTGGATCCCTTCTTCGATCTTGGCGGCGCAAGCGGCGCTTTTCCCAAGAAGCACTGGCGGGAGCGATCGAGACCACCACGCGCCACTTGAGTTTTATGGAGAACGGGCGATCACGACCATCAAGGCAGATGATCGTTCGTTTGTCGACGGCGCTAGATCTGCCTTACCGGGAACGCAATGTCCTCTTGAGGGCCGCCGGGTTTGCGGGCCTTTACAAGCAAAGTGAATTGGAAAGCGAGGATATCGGCCTCGCCCTCAGAGCTTTTCGGCGCCTGATGGAGAGGCATAATCCGTATCCCACTTTTTTGCTCGACCGCTCTTGGCGAATCCTCGAGGTCAACGAGAGTGGCAGCGTTTTCCTATCTTTCTGTCAGACGGACGTGCCGCAACACGACGGATTAACAGTGTTCGATTTGTTTTTTGACCCTGCCCAACTTAGGCCCTTGATCGCTAATTGGAGCGAGTGCGCGCGCCACTCCATTCAGCGTCTCCATAGAGAATCGCTCGAACTGTCCGATGCCGAAGCCATAATGCAACGATTGCGCAGATTTCCGGATGTGCCGGAAGATTGGTGGGCGTATGACGGATCCTATGCCGTCCGCCCAGTTGTCCCTGTGCAGTTTCGCGTTGGAACAAGTGAATTGAGCGTCTTCTCGCTCGTCACCAGTTTAGGAACGCCTACGGATGTGACATCGCAGGAATTGAGACTGGAGACACTATTTCCCGCCGATAAAGAAACAGAAAGAACACTTAAAGAATTCAGCTTAAAGAATAAAAAGCCAGGGTAGAGTTAGTGGAACGGAGCGAGTCCGCCTCATGTCGATAAAGCATCAGCAGGAAGAGCAAAAGTCTGGCTGAGAGACGTCACAACCGCATATTCAAGAAGCAGACAAAAAGATCCGTTCGACCTGTTCGACCGTGGGTTTTGGGCCTTGGCCGGTTGCATACAAGAGCGCTATGCCGTCCAACAGTCCCATGGAAGTAACTACTTGTTCCTCTGTACACTCATCAGAGATCAGCTTGAGGAAAAACTCGATCGGCTGCCGGGCGGCGGCAGAGAGCTGGTCTGCAATCAATTTGAGCTCGTCGCTCCGGGACCCAGCGAGCGTCAGTTCCAGCCTGGCCAGAAGCAGCTCACGCTTTTCATCGGCATAGGCGACCAGGTCGTTGGCCACATAAGCGATGGCCTCGTCCTTCTTTCCGTCGGCGATCAACTGCGCAAAGGCGCGCTGCACGTCGGCGCAGTCTTCGTCAAGCAACTCCGCCAGATGAATTGCCGCGGCTTCGATCAAGGCGGTTTTCTTCGAGAAATAGTAGGAAGTCGAGCCCGGAGAAAGGCCGGCCGTCTTATCGACGGCGCGGTGCGTGACGCTCGCCAAGCCTTCCTTGGCCAACAGCTCTAAGCACGCGTTCAATATCTGTTTCTTGCGATCTCGTGCAGTCACGAAACGTCACCATTTGACATCGATACTCTACATTTGTAGAGTTTTTCTTTTCATCAGGAGAGTATCATGCCTAATCAAGTTACGAAAGTGAATCCGCCAACGCTGCCCGATGCGCCATCTATGGGGTACTCGCAAATATCCGTGTGCAAACCCGGCAAACTGGTCTTTATCTCGGGGCAAGTTGCCTGGCGGCCCAGCGGTGAGCCGGTGCCGGAGAGTCTCCCTGAACAAGCCGACATTGCGATGGCAAATGTGGTTCATGCGCTAGAAGCCGTGAAAGCGAGCGTTGAAAACGTGACGTCCATGCGAATGTACTTGGTAAATCCGTCACAAGAGGATTTCACGGCAGTCGTGCCGGCACTACAAAAGTACTTCGGCGACGTCATACCAACATTTACCGCCTTAGGCGTTACGGCTTTAGGCGGAGAAGGGCTGAAGATTGAACTTGAAGCAACAGCTGTGGTGTGAAAGGGCTCATTGGCCAGACGCATGTGACAACCTACCAGCCAAAAACGCGCCATAAAGGTTTTGGGTGGGATCAGGTCTCCTCTGACCTTGCGGCATCGGTACGCCACGGCGCATCGATGATGAAGGCAAGGGCCGCAGCCGCTAATGCGGTGGCGTTGCCGTACCACGGCGTCGCGGCGGACGTGGCCCACAAAACGTTGAGCGTCGCCAACAGAGTCGGTACATAAAAGCAAAAAATCGCAAGGGGAATGAGATATCTGGACCAGACTTCTCCTTTGCGGAACGGCCAGGCGAGGAGGCCGATGGTCAGCAAGCCCAGTGTGATCCACCCGGCGCCGGCGACATCCATCAAAGCGAGATATAGCGTCTGCGAGGCGCCGTCGATCTCAGCCCATTCCAGGCCCACCGCTTGTCCGTGATAGGGCATAAACGAGCCGCGAAAGACGTAGGTGCTCCCTAGTCCCAGGCTGATGAGCGCGATAATCAGATAGAGGCCACCTGCCGATGCTGTTCTCACAGTTTCTCTGCCTTCCTGGTCGATGGATATCTAGACAGTGTCTAGATGCGTCCACGCTTAAGTAATGTACCAAGTTGACGTTGTCAAGATGCTGGAGGAGCCTGAGCGCTGGCGAATCTTACGCGCCTGTATAGCGCGATAGCGCCCATCACCATCGCCGCGGCGATTCCGGTGAGCAGCCACAGACCGGCGGAAAAGCCGGCGCCCGGATCATAGAGAAGACCCAGGGTGAGGGGGCCGAGGACGCCGCCCACTTCGGCGGCGGAGAAAAAGAGCCCGCTGGCCACGCCCGCATAGCGCTCGCCGATTTCGGGCAGCTCGACAAGGGTGAGGATCAAAACGGTCATCAGAGCCGATCGCGCGATCCCTTGGAGGAGGAGACCCGACAGCAGGCTGCTGGGTTCGGCAAAGCGCAGCAAAAGACTCGCCAGAAACGCAAGGACGCTAAGAGCGATCAAAATGTGAAAGCGCCGCTCCGGCGTCGCCAGCCGAGGAATGATGAGCGAACCGGCAATGCCGATAACGGTTGGGATGGCCGCCCAATACCCCGCGTTCACCGCAGACAGCCCGTGGGACTGCAACAATTCCGGAAGCCAATTGTTCAAACCGTGATTGAACATGAACACAAAGATGCTCATGAACAGGACGATGATGACAGCAGGTTTGGTGATCAGCTCCCGGATGACTTGGACCTGAGAGACCTTTTCGCGCGCTTCACTCCCGTTCCCCGATGCCCGCACAAAGCTAGCGAGCGCAAACCAAATCACCGCTGCGCCCAGCGCGACACCGCTCCACAAGCCCATAACGGCCCGCCAGGATTGATCGAACAGCGGCAGCAGAAGGGAATGGGTCGCGGTGAGAGAGATGATCCCGCCAATCGCCGGACCCGTCATGTAGATCCCCATGGCGAGCCCTCGCGAAGACCCGGTAAACGTTGACACCACTACCTTCGGCGCCCCAGCGGAGATGATGGGTCCCCCCAACCCGAACAGCATCACGCCCAGAATGAGGGTCCATCCGTCGACCGCATAGACACGCGCCAAGGCGGAAAGACACATGATCAGACCACCAATGGAAAGGGCGATGCGGGGCTCCAGTCGGTCAAGTAATATGCCTGCCGGAACAGCGGCAAAGATATAGACCAGCTGCCAGCCACCCATGGCCAGTCCCATACCGCCATGGGACATGGCGAGATCTTCGATGATCAGTGACGCCAGAGGCGCCAGGCTCGTCACGATCAAACCGAACGACGCATAGAGAAGCCACACGCCGAACAGCAGAAGCCATTTGCCGTTTTGCTCCAACCTGTTCTCCTCCGGCCGCCAAAAGCGGCGACCCTACACGGGATCACTAGAAAGCCAAAGGCTCTGGTAGTTTGCAGGATAACCGTTGCTTGAAGCGACCATTTCTTGCCAAGCCTTGCCAACCCCTGCGAGGCACCCTAGGCTTGCGCTCTCAGCAAGGGAGGAACGCTGATGGCTCAAGCACACGTAGTAGATGACGATCTGTCGACCTTGAATGTGGCCGATGCGGAGCACTGGGAAGCGGGCACGTATGCGCCTCTCTTTGACCGCCTGCGTGCCGAAGACCCGGTGCACTATTGCGCCGATAGCGCCTATGGTCCCTACTGGTCCGTGACCAAGTACGACGACATCATGGCGGTCGACACCAACCACCAGATTTTTTCATCGGCGTCGAAGTATGGTGGCATCATGATGGACGACGACATCGTGGCCGGCACCGGCGAGCAGGCCCCGATCGAAAGTTTCATCACGACCGACCCGCCGCGCCACGGCCCCCAGCGCAAAGCGGTGAACGGCATCGTTAACCGGCCCAACCTTCAACATTTTGAAAAAGTAATCCGGGAGCGGACGGCTAGCATTTTGGACGGATTGCCCATCGGTGAAGAATTCGATTGGGTACCCAGCGTGTCCATCGAGCTCACGACGATGATGCTCGCAACCTTGTTCGACTTTCCGTTCAAAGACCGACACAAACTCACTTGGTGGTCGGATCTGACGACGACAGAGCCGGGCATGGGGCTTGTCGAAACCCAAGAAGAGCGCATGGCCGGACTCCTCGAGTGCCTGGACTACTTCAACGAACTCTGGAAGCAACGCGAGAACAAGGACGGCGGCTTCGATCTCGTCTCCATGTTGTCCCAGAGTCCCGATACAAAAGACATGGAGCCCATGAACTATCTCGGCAATCTCCTCCTTTTGATTGTCGGCGGCAATGACACGACCCGCAATTCCATGTCCGGTGGCGTTTGGGCCTTCCATAATTTCCCGGAGCAGTTGGACAAGCTGAAGGCCGAACCCAGTCTTATGTCCAACTTGAACTCTGAGATCATCCGGTGGCAAACGCCCCTCTCCCATATGCGCCGCACCGCCGTAGCCGATATCGAATTGGGCGGCAAACAGATCAAGTCCGGAGATAAAGTCGTCATGTGGTACTATTCGGGCAATCGCGATGAGGACAAATTCATCGACGGCCACCAGGTGGATTTGGCAAGACCCAACGCCAACGCCCATATGTCTTTTGGCTTCGGCATTCACCGCTGCATGGGCCTGCGCTTGGCCGATCTACAACTCAAGATCATCTGGGAGGAGATCTTAAAGCGGTGGGATCGCATCGAAGTTGTGGGCGAACCCAAGCGGGTGAAATCCAACTTTGTCCACGGATTTACGTCGTTGCCCGTCAAGATCCACGCGTAAGGGCCCGGCCAGAGCCAAGTACGCATTAGCGCAATGGCGTGGCGCTATCTCGAGTCTGAGCTCGGCCTCGTTGTCGCTCGGCCGCCCTTGCGCTACTATGTCTTTCGGGAAATGAGATGCTGGGGGCGGCGAAAGAAGTGGTCTGGCGATTGGCATTGGCACTCTTGGCTTTAGGTGCGCTAACCATATCGCTTGCCTCGTTGGGGCGCACACTGATTGACGAGCATGCCGTTTTGTTGGCATCCGCCAAGAGTTGGCAGGGCTTTTGGTCGCAGTTCACCGCGGCTGATTGGCCCCGGGGCCTCATCCCCCCGACCCAGGCGCTCATCGATTTAGGCACGTTTGTCGCCGGCGCCATGATGTTGACGGCGTCTCTCTTTCGGCGGAATGAGTTTTTGGTCTCCGGCATTCTGTTTTTTGCAGCCGCCCTTCTCATCGGCTCTGAACCCGCAAGTCTCCACAACAACTACACAAGCTATCTTGTATTCGCGTACGAATTCGTGGCTGTATCGTTCATCGTGGTTTCCATCGCGCTGGCCTTTCTTCTTCGCGGCCCCCAGGCCAGTTTCTGGCCCTTTCTGACCCTCATCGCGCTTCTCGTTGCTGGGTGGCTCGTCTCTTCCTCAAACGCCGTTGCTTGAGATCGATCACCGTGAGCGGAAAACATTGACTTCGGAGTTGATGACCAACCGCCCGCGCCGCTTGCCAGACCCGGTGATCGTTTCTATTCTCAGTCACAGCCCACCCAAAGGAGGCACCGCAATGGCCGATTCTCCTGATGCTCCCAGCTTTTCCATGCTTGGCGTGTCAACCCTCGACCCCGAAACCCGCAAAGATCCCCACCCTAAGCTGGGCGCCATGCGTGAGGCGTGTCCGGCCTATTGGGATGCGGATACAAGGACCTGGATGCTCACCCGCTATGAAGACGTCAAGACTTTCGCCAACGACCGCACCATGTTGCGTCATCCTTCGAATGCGGAGGAGGGGGCCTTGGTCCGCCAGAGTCTCAACGATGCGGAAGACGTGGCCCGCCGGCCCAGCATCCTGTTTATGGACGATCCCGACCATACCCGGGTGCGCCAACCCATTGCCAAAGCCTTCTACGCGCGCATTAATCATATGAAGGATCAAATCGAAGGGGTGATCGACGGAGTGCTAGACGGCGTCCCCAAAAGCGGGCGCTTTGATCTTATTGCGGACCTTGCGATCCCAGTGCCTATTTTGGTCATTGCCCGGATCTTAGGGGTGGAACGCGAGCGCGTGGGCGAATTCCGAGAATGGTCGGAAGCCTCGATTCTCTCTCTTAATCCATTCCGCGGCGAGGACGAGACCAAGCGGATGCACTGGGGCCGCAACCAACTGAACGCTTATTTTACGGAAAGTTTGGAGAAGCGTCGCAAGGAGCCCCAAGACGATCTGATCACGGATATGGCTGAGGCGCTGGCGAGCGGCTTGGATCTGACGGAAGAAGAGGTGCTGATCAATCTCCAGGGCCTGCTTGTCGGCGGCAACTTAACGACAACGGATCTCATCGGCAACGGCGTTTGGCTTCTCCTCTCAAATCCGACCGAACGCGCCAAGCTTAAGGCGGATCCGGGTCTTGCCGGTGCCACAGTAGAAGAAGTCTTGCGCTTTGAGTCCCCCGTTGCCGCAACCGCCCGCGTTTTACCGGACGAACGCGAAGTGGGCGGCTGTCCGATGCAGGCCCGTCAATCGGTCTGGCTTTCTCTTCACTCGGCCAACCGCGACGCGGACCTCTTCGACGACCCGGACCAATTCAACATCACTCGGGAGCATGTGGCTCATGTGGCCTTCGGCGGCGGTACACACATTTGCATCGGCGCGCCGCTCGCCCGAATCGAAGCCCGCAAAGTCTTCGCCAGCCTCTTCGAGCGCTTTCCCAATATGAGGCTTGCGGAGCAAGAGATCACATGGCGGAACTTACCGTTCTTCCGCGGCGTGGAGGAACTCTGGGTGGAGGTCTAGCTGACCCGCACCAGTACGCACCTGCTCACAGTTCGGGCCGTCTTACTTCCCTTGCGCCGTTGAATCGGGGATTTCGCTGCCGTCAAGAAGCGGGACGAAACGCAGTCGTTTTGCCGAAAAAGAAGATCCCATATTGATCTGCCCGCATCCGACGGGGCTGAGCGCACGCTTCGGCGTCGTCCCTGTAGAGTGTCACCAGGGATTTCTTCGAAAGATTTGTCGTATGCGCATAGGTTTGGTGGATCGTGAAGCCGGCGCATTGTGCGTTATCTCCGCATGCAGCTTTCGCTTCCGACCACGTGTATTGACCTTGGCTGAGTTTCGGACAATTTGGGATGGTGTAGTCCTTGCGCACAAAGTCCGCAGACGTATAAATAGGTTGATATTCGGCAGCGTACGCGTCCGCCGTCCAGCAAAAGAACTTATGCTCTTCCGAACATTGGGCGTGTTCATGGTGAGTGACGCCGCGCGCTCCGGTAGTCGCATTCTTCGGAATGATCGTATGCGCACACTTCCACGGACCGTTCCGGCTTTGCACAACGACGCTCGGCCGCGTGTGCCAATGACGATAGGCGGGACCTGGGGCGGCCGAATCGACACTCATCCATTGTCCATAGGGCCGAAACTTCCCCGTCCACACGGACGTTTCGAGAGTGCTTTGCTTCGAGAGCATGGATTTAACGAGCCGGTCGGCGTGAATGCTATCCAACGCGAACATCGCCGTCCCATACTGAGCCCGGCAATACGCATTCGCCTCAAGAAACGTTTTTCGCTTGTCGACGAAGACGAAGCTCTCTTCTTTAAGGGACGGAGGGGGCGGACCGGCCGCAGGATCGTGCGCGAACGCGCTCGACGTTAAGCACAAGGCCAGGATGCTCCCGGCGATGGTGCCCACTATTTTGCGCACGATCTTAGTTGCGTGTTGACCTAGCCGAACCATTGTTCCCCTTTGGATCTCTTGTGTGGAGTGCGTCTGCGCCCATACCGGTCTTATTCGGAATACGCCCGGGCTGACGTCACGGACCATAGCCTAGAATTTCCAGTCCACCAAAGAAAACAAAACGAAAAATAGTTCAAACACGGATGGGTTGAGGTGACGCGATCGGAACTCGCCTACTCGTGCTATGCAAGAGAGCGCCTGAGTTCGCCTGATTGACGCGGGTCGCGTCGCCTTCTGCGGCAAGGCAGCGGGTCTGCACCGGGCGATTGCAACATCGGGGGCAGATGCTACTATCGCGGCAATACAAAAAGGGTAAAAAAACTGAGAGAATGCCATGGCTGAAACGGCCTTACACTACGACGCCGCCTTTACGACATTTGACCTAACGCCCTCCATTGGGACGGAAGTGCACGATATTGATCTAGGGGCAGATCTTGACGAGGACACGATCGCCGCCCTTTCGGACTTGCTCGTCGAGCGCAAGGTGCTGTTCTTTCGCGATCAACATATCTCCAAGAGAGCCCACATCGCTTTCGCCGCCCGCTTCGGTGAACTGGAAGTCCATCCGTTCACAGATAACGATCCGGAGTACGCTGAGATCATTCATCTCATCAACGACAAAGACCGCCCGCCCTTTATCAATGTCTGGCACTCAGATGTAACGTGGCGCGCCGAGCCCTCCCTGGGCTCAATTCTCCGGGCCCGTCTCGTGCCTGAGGTCGGCGGGGACACCCTCTTTGCCAATATGGAGGCCGCCTATGACGCCCTTGATGACAAAACGAAAGAGCGGATCGACGACCTGACCGCCGTTCACGACAATGAAGGGTTTCTCGCCGGTATGAAGATGAAAGGCGCCGGCGACGAGGAGGTTGACGCCATGCGAGAGAAATATCCGCCCTCAGAACACCCGGTCGTGCGCACCCATCCGGTGAGCGGACGCAGATCCCTTTACGTCAACCGCGCCTTCACGCGCTATATCCGTGATATGGAACGGGAAGAATCGGACACGCTCCTCCAGAAACTCTTTTTGCAAGCCTGGATCCCGGAGGTTCAGTGCCGCTTCCGCTGGCAGACGGACAGCTTCGCCTTTTGGGACAACAGAGGGGCCCAGCACTACGCCGCCGCCGACTATTACCCAGAGCGCCGCAAAATGGAGCGGGTGACAATCATCGGCGACCGGCCCTACTAGGGGCAGGCGTTCTTGAGAACCAACAACCAAACGTCCGCCCCGGCTTCACGATAGTACGGGCGCGCGGTCTCTAAAACCAATCCTGCGTCATCCCACATGCGGGAAAACGACGTTATCGGCGCTTCCGGCCGCCGATCATACACGGCGCCATCAATTTCCACGGCCGTCTTCCACGGCTCCACTTCAGAAATCATCAAGACCGCGTCCTCAGACAAAAATGAGCTTACTTGATCATAAAAGCCTGCATGAACGCGCCAACCCGGGTCATTCGGACGCAAATCACCGTTCATCTCCGGAAACTGAACGGCGAAGTAGTTCGGCGGATTGGCCACGACCAGGTCAAAGCCGCCCGCTGGCCGTTCCACGTCCGCCAAATTGTCGCTCACGAATCGAGCGACCCGCGGATCCGTACTCAGCTGACAAGAAGCCTTCACAGCGTACGGATTGATATCCGCTAAAGTAAGGCGCTGAATGAGCCCAAAATCCAATAAGCTCAAACCGATCTCGCCCAAACCGGCGCACCATTCAAAACCATGCCGAAACTCTTGCGGATAGGCCGAGATGGCGGCCACAAAACTCTGCTTGAGAAATGACCCGCCGCCGTCGAGGCCATTGGAGATGCCGCCCGCGCGCCCAAACGGCGACTGCAGGTCACTCCGGGGCAACGTCATTCTGCGATCTTTGTTGAGCATGTGTCTTTTGGAATCTCTGTGTGGATTGATTGACAAGGCCTGCCTTCTCAGATGGTCCCAACTGTGAGGCGGACACGAGACGCTCTCGTGTGCCACTAAAGCAATTCCGCAGACGGGCCAGACCAAATAATCCGTTTCAACCTTGCCGGACAGATCGCAATACTAGCTTATCGGGCGCGATCTGACCATAAACATCTGTATAGGAATTGTCCAAGTATAGGGAAATCTCAGTATACCTACTCGCGCGGCGGTAAATTCAAATCTGACAACCGTGGCGCCCGGCACATGCGACGGCAGACGATAGCCCCTCATGCGGTGATGGGGAGCCAGCGAGCATTATAGGCGACTGGCGGCATTGAGTTAAAGGATGACTTCGGCTCGCCGTTGAGGCTTCAGAGCCGGGCGCGGTTGTAATTGAATGCTGCTTAAGTCGCTCCAACGCGCTAATGGGTCGAAAATGTGGTTTGTCGCTGCTATAAGACGCAAGGCGAGATTCAGCGGTTTGCACAAAGCCATGGTGAACCGCAACTTCCGGGGGAATGGGAACATGGCGGAACAACGAGCACAACAACGTCAAGGGGGCGTCGACTACAGCATCGCTGTACGCACGGCCATTGCGAATTTAGCCTATGCGGCCATCGCGTCCTTCTTATTCTTGGCTGTATTCTCGGGTTTGGCAAATCTCTCTTTCACGTTGATCAGCAATGTTTTCATCTGCCTCAATCTGGTGTTCAGCGCCGGTTTGGCCTTGGTCTTGATGTCGAACAGTGTCCGCGCCTTTCAATTTGGTCGGTTTGGACAGGCAGGCATTTTCCTTTTTTCCGTACTCGCCACGTTTTTGGGAACGATAGCGGCTCTCGCCGGCCACACGCTTTACGAACGCGTTTACATTGATATGACCTCTGTGGAGGGCAGGTACATCGTTGGTGAGTACAGAGAGGCTCTCGCTCAGTTCCTTGTCGCGTCCGGCCCAACTGGAGAATCGGTCATTAAAATGGTGCAGGGCATTCAAGTGACGGAACTTATCGGCGCGGTTCTCGCGCCGATCCTGCTGAATCTGTTTTTAATCCCGTTTCGCACGCGCGGCGCCCGATGAGCGGTGGCTAGAAAGGACGTATACAGAAAGTCTTGTCGCAACAGACTGCGACCTTTGCCCGAAGGTGAACGCGGCGCGGTGGACGAGTGTATTCGCCAGCTAACCTCACCCCACCGTTTCATTCACACTCTTGTTCGGCATATCGAGAGCCCCCTCGAACGGTCCAAAGAGAAGAGTCTCGTTGGGGCTGGCAGGTATCGTAAGGCGCTGATAGTTGAGGGTTATTCGTTGCCGCGTGGCTTCAACGGATAGAATTGAACGAAATTAATAAGTGAGGCGAAACATCCTGAGCAGTTTCCGATGACAGAACTTCCCCCTGATTGGTGCGAGTCGGATGACTCGGTTTTTGAGATCGCAACACCAAACAATAGATTCCGCAAATGCTTCGCCGGCACGAAATTTTGGCCCATCGCACGCTGGTAGTATGCTAAAGCGCTTGCCTCCTCCTTCTGAATCGAACCAAACCCGAAATGATATAGGAGGCCCATCAAGGTCAGTGCGCCTGGATCGTTAGCCATGGATGCTTGTTGAAGCAGCCTTACAATTTCCTGTTCAACATCGTCCACATCGTCCACATCAACCCAGTACCTGGCATCCCCTAACCGCAAAAAATGCTCCAGGTAGAATGATGCCAATAGGGATTGGGCACGAGGGTTCCCATCGTGAGCGAGCACCTTCGTCTGCTGACTTATCAACATGAGCGATTCACGAGTGAACGGGGCTCTTTCAGCGCCATGCAAATGGCCCAAATCAATGACGCTTCGGGCTTCTTTCAGCAATTGACTGCCCCAGTACGTGACCGAGCTATTGGGGCGGACGAGTCCGGGCAAGCCGATAGCAAAGGAATAATTTACCAAAGTCTGTGCACGTACATTGCCAGCATAGGCTCCGATGATCAGCAGGTCTTCTTTCCCCAGAGACCAAACCTGGAGATCACGCAAAACATCTTCCACCTGCTTATTGATCCATTCATAATCGCGGATGGAGTTTAAGTCTGACATCAGTTCGCGAAGCTCGCTCATATTCCGCTTCGCATGGTCCAGGTCTTCGAAACGCGTAAGGGAATACATTCTAAAGTACAAGTCATCTGAAAGATATCCAGTGGGAACAAAACCGAAGATGGTTTGATATTCAATCAGTGCACTAATATAGTCCAGGGTGACGAATTCGGTTGCGCTTGCTTCCATCAGCCCAAGGTCTCGCAACGCCAAGATTGTGGTGCCAATCTTTTCTTCTGATAAGTCTTCCAGAGAGCCGAAAACGAAACCCACAGCCGCCGCAGGATCTTCATTGACCAGGGGTTGGAAAGGCTTGCTAAACGCAATGTCGATGCGATCTACAAACTCAGCATTCACCCATGTGTCGGGCGGCAAGCTCGACTCCGCCGTGAGTTGAGCAAGCGCGCGAACCAGTCCGTCATCAAACACACCGTCCACCGGACCTTCGAAATAGCCCAAGGTTATCAGCTGTCCTTCTAGTCGGCTCACATAGCCCTCGACAAACCTTCGAAGCCCGTCCAGAACAATACGGTAATAGACGATCCGGTTTTGGATGGCCTGTGGAGATCCTCTGCGGAGTTCCTCCATGTCGTCCTGATGCAAAAAATCTAGGGCCGACCGGGTCGACAACTCTAACTTTTGAAGTGGTTGGTCTCGAAAATCAGAGTCTTCCGGACTCCAAGAGCCTACTTCTACCAGGTCATCCACGACAGTCTGAGACCTGGAAGCGAATCGGGCGTAATAAAATTCGCCTTCTGGAAAGAAGGAAAAAACATAGTCGCCGATGCAATTTGTGGCCCTTTGGACTTGATCGGAATCGGGAAAGTTTTTCAGATAGCGGATTGCTTGGAGCGCTCCCTGCTCCGAAAGTTCGTGACAGCCGTATTCCGTCCAGACTAATTCATGAGTCTTGAGCAGGTTTTCTTGGGACTGAATTGCGATGTATCCAACCAACAGCAATGTTGTCAAAAGAAGGCCGGTGACAAGTCCCATAGGCGAGATATTAAGGTGCTCGCTAAACTCATCGACAGGGGAGACCGCTCTCTTGGTGATTGAGGCGACATAACCTGACATGTCATCATCCAAATCACTAAGCCTTAAAACCCTTCCGGAGATTGCTCTCAAAAAAAGTAAGGGTTTAAGGGCAATGGCGGTTGCTAGGTGCAAGAGAGCAAGTTGGACAATAAGCGGGGCAGCTTGGAATACGAAAATCCGCCCCATGTCCGTCGGAATAGCAAGCAAAGCGCCAATTAGTGCAACGATAGCGCCCGCTATTGCCGAAAGAATAACAGTATGCAGAACGATCCGTATAACGGAAGTCTTGCGATAATAAGAGATCACTTAAGGGTTTCCGATATACGGCGAAGGGCTTTCGAGATCGTACTGAACTCGGATAGGATGGCGATTATGAACAAGCCAACAACGATAACGGAAAAACAAGCGACTCCTGCGCCGGCAAAACCCTCCAGGTTTTCGGGAAACAAATCCAGTCCGAGGGCAAACTGAATGAAAACAAAACACCAAAATAGAACATAGAGTATGATGGCTCTGATAGCGATTTGGGAGTAGTCAATCTTCATTGCTTTGCCTTTTGATCATTCTGGCGAGAAAAAAACAATCTGCCAACGGAGTATATTCTCCAAAAGATAACCAGAGTCAGAGCGGTCATTGCGCCCACAACCAGCTGACTTTCGGAAATCAAGGGAGAGCCGCCCTCTCCGGGAGATCCAGTCATGTCTAAGGCATCTCGAATGATTTGCGAGGTGTCACTTCCCGCAGCGACCGCAATTCCCACCAGAAGGAACAAACTCAAGGAAATGACCGCCGATTCAAAGAAGAGGCGCTCAAAAATCGAGTGTGATCGCTGAGTTCGTTCGACAGGGACATCTATTTTCTGAATGAAGTGTCCCAGTGCGGAGCTCAGACCCTCCCAATCCCCCCACCTTAACGCGTTAAGACTGCGAAACCCCAATGGGAGATCGTTTGGCGACAGATCTTTGGCCAGGACCTGAATCAATTTCTCGTTTTCCATCGCCAGCTCGGCTTCGTCGCGTACAAAAGAGCTTTGGATGGAGCTGGAAGTCCAAATTACAATCGCTGCTTTCGACTGATTCAGTTGAGCTGCAATTTCATCTCGAAAATCCCGAGGCCCGATGTGGTCATCCCACCAGACAGTGAGCCCGGCCCGTTCTAAGAAAGCGACAAGTTGTTGCAAATAGATTTGATCAGAACGCGTGTAGCTTACAAATACATCTGCCACTTTACCCTCTTTGGGAACCAATCAATCTTGGATTCTTCGATGACGCTTTTACCCTATTTCACAATTCAGTGCGTTAGAAGGGTGCCTGGGTCGAGGGATTCTCATCTCCAATTAAGTGATCAAATTGCAAGTTCTAATAGAAGCCGGCAAAGCTCAACACTTGATGTGAATTGGCGAGTAAAATGCGAAAACAATATGGTTTCGGTGCAACATCCTCCCATTGAGCGCTTTGGGCCGAAAAATGGGGCACCTCGCTTGGTGGGAAAGGAGATGCTCGAAGTCTTCTTCCGAACCGCTTCAGCTGGAAAATAGCACGCAAACCGTGACGCTCGACTTGCAAGCTTGGTTTTGGCATCCCGAAATAAGGGAATCAGACTCTCTCGTTTCTCTCTCAAACTGCTGCTGCGCGAGCCAACCCATTCACCCCACCATCTCATTCACACATTGGTTGAGCGTATCGAGCGCCCCTTCAAATCGGCCGAAAAGGAGGTCCTCATTGGCGCCGGACGTCAGGCCTGATTGAATGGACTCACCGATCTCGAAATCTTCCCGAAGCGTATTCATGGTAATCCGATGATTGCGTTTCCAGTGAGTGTCGTCTTTACCCTCCGCCAGCGGACCATCTGTCGGCACCAGCGTCGCGAGCCGCAATTGTGTTTCGCCCGGCTCAATGGGTTCAATGGCAATCATGATCAGATGATCTTGCTGCACCAGCATCTGGAACGTCGGAAAGAGCGTGTAGATCACATTCGCCCGGTCGAGCAGCCGCCAGTCCGCTTGCGGCATCTCCTTGAAGCCCGCCATGCTGGACCGCGGCAGGACCGAGCGCAGATGCGGCCCGAACTCTTGATAGCTCGAGAGATTGTCCTCGAAGTGGGGGCCGATGGTCGCCCGGTGCGCGATCTTGAAGTGATAGGCCTCAATTCCCCCCTCCATCAGGATCTTCCAGTTGGCCTTGCAGAGGAGGGTGTCTTCGGCGGCAATCTTCATACGGTCGATCTGGAGTGCCGCGATCTCCGGCCCGAGGCCCTCTAGATAGGTGTCCAAGTCCGTCGGCGTCTCTGCGTCCGCTTCTACCCAAATGAAGCCAAAGCGCTCCTGGCACGCCAGTTCCTTTAGATTCAAAGACGACTTATCCAGATCGGGAAACCCCTCCGCCAGATGGGGCGCTGCTAAGAGCCGACCGTCGCTGCCGTAGGTCCAGGCGTGATAGGGGCAGGAAAACCGGTGGGCGCATCCAGATGCGTCGTCGACCAGCCGGGTCCCTCGGTGCCGGCACACATTGAGGAATGCGTGTACGGCGCCGTCCTTGTCTCGGGTGAGAAGAAGAGGCTGGCCCGCAAAGTCCTTGCGCACGAAGTCACCCGGCTCCGCCAACTCACTCGCATGACACATAATTTTCGGTAGCTTACGGAAGATCTTGTCCCGCTCTTCGGCGAAGCGCTCCTCGCTGGTATAGTGCCATGTGGGATTGCGCGTCACCGCGTCATCGAGATAGGCCGAGCCGGCCGCTTTCAAACCCAGAAGTTCTTCGATCAGTCCAATTTCCGTTTGTTTGTCCATGATCCCTCTCCTCAGCCGAGTTCGCTGCGCTTGCGCGGATGTTCGGCCACGGGCGCCTGACTATAATCGTTGAACGGACCGTCCCGCTTGATCACCGCCGCCTTCACGCCTTCGCTTGCGGCCAGCCGCACAAAGTCGCGGCCTTCCGGCGTATTGCGCATAATCCCGTCGAGGATGGGACCCAGAGTTTGCGTACTTTGGAGCCCCATATTGTCATAGGTCTGATTAACGATAAGCTTCATGGACGTGAGTTGGGTGAGCGGTATGCTTGCCAATTTCTCCGCCTCCGTCTGCACGCGGGCGTCCAGATCCTCCAAGGGGACGGCGAAGTTGATGAGCTCGATGTCGGCGGCTTCTTTGCCGCTCACCCATTCCCCGGTCAGCGCGTAGTATTTCGCTTTGGCAAGGCCAAGCCGGTAAACCCACATGCCGGTCAGGTGACAGCCCCAGACCCGGGAGTAGGGGGTGCCAAGCCGCGCGTCTTCAGACGCGATGACAATATCCCCGCACAGCGCCAGTTCCGAGCCGCCACCCACGCAATAGCCATGCACTTTAGTGATGACGGGCTTGAGCCCGCGCCACAATCCCATGAACACGTTAATGTAAGAGGTATACGGATTAGCTACGCCATAGACGTCCATGCCGGGGTCGTAGCCTTCTTCTTTGATGTTGCCGTAATGCTCGAGACCGTCGGAGAAGTCGAACCCGCCGCAGAAGCTGTCACCGGCGCCTTCCAGAATGATAACTTTGATCTCTTTGTCCCGGTTGGCGTCCCGGAGCGCCGCATCCAGTCCCTGAATGACTTCATACCTCAGCGTGTTGTACTTCTCAGGACGGTTCAGCGTGATGGTGGCGATGGCGCCCTCTTTTGCGTATTTCACTTCGGTCTCGGTCATGGCCTGTTCCTCCAATTGGTTGACACTGGTCTCGATACGTCTTACCGATTGGTAAGACTGTATACTTACCGATCGGTAAGGTGTCAACAGACAAAGGGACCTGACATTGAGCGAAACCCGGGAACAGTTTTTGGATGCCGCCGAAGCGCTATTCGCCGACAAGGGCTTTTACGGGGTCAGCATTGCTAACATCGCCGACGAGCTCGGCCTGACGAAGCAGGCGCTTCTCCACCACTTTACCAGCAAAGAAAAGCTCTACGGCGAGGTGCTCAAGCGGATCTCGGACCATTTTGACCAGTTGGTCGACGAGGCGCGCGCTTCGGCCGCGGAACCGGCGGATCAACTCAAACGTTTTCTCTTGAGTTTATGCGCCCGTCCGCCGGGCGACACCGCCGGCACACGCTTACTCATGCGCGAGCTTTTGGATAATAAACGCCGCGCCGATACGGCGGGAACGTGGTATTTGAAGCCTTTCTTGGAGGCACTCACCGACATGGTCAAAGCCGTACCGGGCTGGGAGCGGGCGTCACCGGCCGAGGCTTTAGCCCTTGGCTATCAGTTGTTGGGAGCGATCACCTACTTTGCGGTTTCGGGCCCGACGCTTAAGGGTATCTATGGCGCCAGCGACTATGAGGCGCTGGCGGAGGCGTTTCCTGACCAGTTGCAATACGTCATTGATGCGGCCCTTACCAGCCCTCGATCGAGATAAAGCCAGCCGCTTTAGGGCCTAATAAGGGGTCAGAACTCTTTACGCGCAAAAAATGCTGCCCTAGAGTGAAGGCGAGTCGGCTCACCAGGAATTACCCCATGCCGCGCAAGCCTCGTTTCTTTATCCCAGGTATCCCGCTCCAAGTGGTCCAGCGGGGGCACAATCGCGCTCAAGTCTTCTTCGAGGACGAGGAGTACGAGACCTATCTTGCCTTCCTGGCCGAGGCGACCGAACGGTACGGCTGCGCCGTTCATGCTTATGTCTTGATGCCCCATCACATTCACCTCTTGGTGACGGCGCGCAAAGAGGGGGCGGTGAGCCGCATGATGCAGCATGTTGGATTGAAGTTCGTGCCTTACATAAACCGTGTGCGGGAAACGAGCGGAACCTTGTGGGAAGGCCGCTATCGCTCAAGTCTCGTGGACGATGCTTATCTTTTGAGCTGCATGCAGTACATCGAACTTGATCCCGTCCGGTCAAAAGTCGTGCGTACACCCACACAGTACAAATGGTCGAGTTACAGGGCCAATGCCCAAGGCCGCTCGGATCCTTTGGTAACGCCCCATGTAATTTACGAGGGGCTGGGCCGCTCCGCGCCCGCGCGCCGGACCGCCTACAGAGCCCGCTTAAGAGACCGCCTAACGCCCGCGCAGCTCGACGAAATCACCGCTGCTTGGCAGACTGGAACGCCGCTGGGAGCTAGGAGTTTTCTGGACAAGGTCGAGCGCAAGCTCAAGCAAAAGGTGGGCTATGCCAAGCGCGGCCGTCCGCCGAAACGGACTGAAGTTCAATAAGCGAAAGAAAGACGGCGAGTCGATCTAGGGGAGACGTGCAGAGGTGTTTCTAGAATGCGCGCGAACATCTACTCAATTCAGAAATAGCGAAACTTTCGTACGATTTGCTCGTCAGCCGAGGTGAAACCCCTCTTAACAAAGTATGAACCGCGCTCTGATAATGTGGTCACAAAGAAAGGAAGGCCGAACATGACCAATTTTCTTATTTCCGACGACAACCCGCAAGGGTACAAGCTGGAAGATATCCTGACCTCGATTCGAAACGACATTCTCTTTCGCGCGACAAAAATCATGGAAGATCGCCGGCCCGAAGCCGTGGCTGTGCTGAATAACAATATAAAGATTCTAGAGCACATGGCCGAATGCATCGCTTTGGCGGAGAGGAACACAAACCTCTTAGACAAGAGTTTTGGTCCTCCGCAGGCAGATCAGCCGCGAATCGGTGTGCTCTAGCTCCAGGATTTAGAACGACCCGGTCCACCGTCACTCATTGGGATGCGTCATGAAGGTCCTGATCCTCGCGCTCTTCTTGCCGCTGGTTACACTCCACCTGTGGCTCATCTGTGCGAATTTTGTCGCGCCTACTGCAAAAAGCGGAAGTCTTTTGGACAACGCTATCCACAATTACGTCGCAGCTCCGGACCAAATAAAGGCGTTGTTCTGGCTGACCAGCGCCGGTGTTTTGATGCTCGCGGCCGCACTGCAATTAACGGTTTGAGCTGACCGCCGGAGCCAATCCAACTGCCGCGGCGCAGCCTCTCACTCCCAATTCATCCACATTGCGGCGCAATACCCTTCTTCAAAATTGAAGACTCGCGATTTCCCTCGCCCAGTGGGATAATGACGCCCAACCGCGGCGCTGAGACGTGCGCCCGGTCTGACGGTGTTCAAGAGGTTGGTTGGGAGAAATGCAATGAATTGGAAAGCGCTAATGTATCTGGTCGTCCTCGCCGGTGCTTTTCTGGGCGGATTGGCAATGGGCCGGGAAACGGATGGAACCTTTCAGATGGTGGAGGGGTTTTATGGGGTTTGGATTGCAGCAATGAGCTTGCTCGCCGTTTCGATGCTGCTGACATACCGGTCGGTGGTGGTTGGGCCTCGAGGCGGTATCAGTGAGCGAAAGGTGCAGAAGCTCGAACTCAAAGCCGCCAAGCTGCGCAAGGCGAGCCTCAATCCAGTCTCACAAATCCGCTTACATTGGATCGGACGCCGCGCAAAGAATTTGGCCAAGCGCATAAATCCGGAATCTGAAGCGGATTTGATGCTGGTAAGGCGCCGGGTCCTGAGCGTCCGTCTGTTCTGGCAGATCTTCCTCTTGTTTGCGGGGTTTTGGGCGTTCGCTTATTTTGCAGCGCACACAGATGGTCAGCAAGCCTATTATGATGGAGACTCGCAAGTAAGTGTCATGAAAGCGGGTCTCTTCTCCGTTGATCAACTCTTGCGGGGGGTGGTGTTTGATCTGTTTGAGACGCTCGATTGGAGCCTCTCGGGCCTCGATCACAATTCCGAAAATTCCTTGTTCGTCACCCTCATCGTGGCGTTCAGAGCCCTGGTCGGCAGCGTCATCCTCGCGGCAATTCTCATCTGGTTCGGCATGAACGACATGTGGAGCCGCAGAGCGCTCATCTCGTCGCGCAAGGAACTCAAAGACCGCCTGAGCGGGATATCGGGGGCATAGAACAAATAACGCAGACGGACCGCGTTTTCTGAGGGACGGCTAAGACGACCAGGCTTGATAGGTGACAATGGCCAGCGGGATTAGCCCCGTCGTGTCGACAAGCGCGATAGGCCTCAGAGGGCCTTCTGGAAAACCCGCCAGTCCGTAAACGGCCAAATAACCGATCATGCTGATCCCGACCACAACGCTGGCCGCCTTGCGGGCACTTGGATCGAAGGCCGCCAACACGGCAACGGCGAGCACGGCAAAGAACAACGCGCCCCGGTGTACGAGGAGGACACCCAGATCGCCGGACGCCTCAATCCCGTACAGGCGTTCAATCAGCTTCGGGGCAAAAAGCACGGCCGCCGGCGCTCCGTGCACGACGAAAGCGAGAATGAGCCAAGAGGTCTTGGTTGTGAGTTCCATGACAACAGTCCAACGAACAATGAAGATGATAGCCTTGCGGGTATCCACAAATCCGTCATTCACGTGCCAGAATCAATTACCCGAGGGGTAATGAAATGTCGTCTTGACACGTGATTGCGAGCGCACCGAAGCGGTCCAAGGGCGTGGAAACTTGGACCAATTCCAAGTACAGCCGTACTGGCTTGGACTTTCGGCTTCGAAGTTATACGGCGGATCATGTGTAGATCCGGCCCATGGAAGCGACTCGAATCCGACACCGCCACCTGAAGCGGCAGAAGTCCATGAACGATCGACCCTGGATCGCCGCGCCGACTGCAGGGGCTCGTGATGATGACCTGCTCTGCTGGCGAAGACGAGAAGAAGACTGGGACTTCTCACCCGCCCAATTGATACCCGGGCGTCGACAGAGACAGCGCTTGCTCCTCGGCGTCCATATCGGCCTCAATGCCCTCAAACAAGGGCGAAGAAAGATACCGCTCGCCCGTATCAGGCAGCATACAGAGGATCACGGAGCCCGGTTCGGCCTTCTCCGCCACTTGATGGGCGACCCCGAACGTGGCGCCGCCGGACACACCGGTGAAAATGCCTTCTTGCTGAGCGAGCTTCTTCGACCAGTCCATCGCGACCGGGCCGGCGATCGGGATCAGTTCATCGAAATACTTCTGATCGATCGATTCCTGCAAGACCAGCGGAATGAAATCCGGCGTCCATCCCTGAATGGGGTGGGGCTCAAACGCCGGGTGGCTATGGGCGGGCGAACCATCCGTATCTCGGCCTTGGGCATCGCCGCTGTCGACGAGCGCTGCATTAGCCGGCTCGGTCAAAATGATCCGTGTATCTGGACGTTCCCGGCGCAAGACGCGTCCCACACCTGTCAGTGTGCCGCCCGTTCCGTAGCCCGTGACGAAGGCGTCCAGCCGTTCGCCGGCGAAATCGGCAAGAATTTCCCGCGCCGTTGTGTTCTCGTGGATAAGGGCGTTGGCGGTCGTCTCAAACTGATGGGCGAGAAACCAACCGTTCGCTTTGGCCAGCTCAACCGCCTTTTTGTACATGCCAAACCCCTTTTGCTCTTTGGGCGTCAGCACCACTTTGGCGCCCAGAAAGCGCATCAGCTTGCGCCGTTCGATGGAAAAGCTTTCCGCCATCGTGACGACAAGCGGATAGCCTTTGGCGGCACACACCATGGCCAGACCAATGCCCGTATTGCCGCTTGTCGCCTCCACGACCGTCTGGCCGGGCTTCAGCGAGCCGTCTCGCTCGGCTTCTTCGATGATGCTCACCGCCAGCCGGTCCTTAACCGAAGCAAGCGGATTGAAATACTCCGCCTTCGCATAAAGCCTCACATGATCCGGCGCCAACCGGTTGATGCGAATGCAGGGCGTATTGCCCATCGTGTCGAGCACGTTGTTATAGAGGCGGCCGAGGCCGTCGGTGGTTCTGGCGGGCATGTTTGGTCTCCTTTGAAGCTTGATCTCAGTGGCGCACTGCCGGAGAAATCCGAGGCGAGAGGACTATACCAAGGCGCCGCACGTTTTCCATCACGCGTTCACCATTTCTTCTAGAATGCCCACATGCTCGCGAAACCGCGTGACAGGATTGAGCAAGAGGTGACTGGCACCGGCATCGGCGATCTCGCACAGTTGGGAAAGAACTTGTTCAGGTGTTCCGTAGACGCCGCCTTCATCGGTAATCTGCGGCGTCTCATAAACCTCGGCAAACCAACGATGGAGTTCCTCTCTGGCAATGCCGGGATCCTCATGAATGGATATGAAAACTCGCTTTGAGATCTTGAAGTCATCTGTTGAGCGGCCCGCGTCGGCCAAGGCTTGGCTTAGGTCTTTGACGTTTTGCCTAAAGAGATCCGTACCCGCACCGCCGGCTCCCATCCACCCGTCCGCCAAGTCGGCGGCGCGCCTCACCGCCTTGGGCGCATGTCCCCCCATCCAAATGGGCGGGTGCGGTTGCTGCACGGGCCTTGGAGACACCACCGCATCTTGAACCTGATAGAATTCACCGTGAAAGGTGACAGGAGACTCAGTCCAAAGAGCTTTCATCAGCGCCAACTGTTCCTTGAACCGCCCCACGCGGCGCTCTACCGGCACTTGAAAGTCCTCATAGTAACTGGGCCGGCCCAAGCCGATGCCGAGAACGGTCCGTCCTTCGCTGAGAAAATCGAGGCTGGCAACTTGATGCGCCACATGAATGGGATGGTAGTGGGGGAGGATCAGGACAGAGACGCCGAGCCGGATCCTGCTCGTAAAGCCTGCCAAGAAACTCAGTTCCGTGAGAGAATCGAGACAGGTGGCTTTCCGGTCGACCGTATTGTTCGTCACCCAGAGGTCTTCGAAACCGATCGCCTCCGCGCGCAACGCGACATCGCGTATCTCGGCGACGCTCAGGTCATCAAGGGACCTGTGTGGGACCGACAAGCCAAGCGAAATAGACTCTATCAAGGACATATCTGGGTTCCGGTCTTTGGAATGGATATGCGGAATGCTCTCACGATAGCGGGAATGGGGAGGAGAGGGAATGGATCGTACAGCCTCTTGACTTGTTGAGTATTACTTTATAAAGCGTCACTCAACAATGGAACAGACACTCACAGAACCGAGACACGCGCCCGCCTATCGGCGCGCCCCGGAAAAGAAACGCGAGAAGATCCTGGCCGCCGCGCGCGATCTCTTTTCGGCCCAAGGCTATGATGCCACCTCCACGGTGCAGATCGCGGACAAGGCCGGCGTGTCCGAAGGCATTTTGTTTCATCACTTCGGCTCGAAGCGCGGGCTTCTTGCTCAGCTGGCGGAGCAATATACCCGGGACGCGGCGTCTGCGACCATGCCCAACGATCCGACCCTTGTGACCGAGGAGTTTGTGGTTCGCAGCGCCTTCGATTTTTCCGACAGGGATCCCGGGCTTTATCGCCTATTCGAAGAGGCGGGACGCAAACTCGACGGCTTTGACGTCATCCGGCAAAGCGGCTTCATTGTCTCCGTCATCGAAGCCAATCTGAGGCGGGGCATGGCGGACGGCACGGTGAGAAGGGGCGACGCCCGCGTGATGGCGGAGCTTCACTTCGCTGTGGTAGACGGCGCTTATCGCGCCTGGCGCAAAACCGGCGATGCCTCACGCCGGGAAGTTTACATATTAGAGGCAATCAAAGCGATAAAAGCGATGCTAGCGCCCATTGCGGAGAAGAGTTAGGGTAAAATCAACCGTCCGAAAACGGACAATCAAGGGAGAGACGCATGAATGAACAACCGCAAATGAAAGTCGAAGACCGCTTCTGGTTGAAGGGAAATTTCGCGCCGGTGCATGAAGAGATCACCGAGACCAAGCTTGAGGTAACGGGCGCTATTCCCCCGGAGCTGAACGGTCGGTACTTCCGCAATGGCGCCAATCCTCCGTCCGGCGATACGCCCCACTGGTTCTTCGGCCACGGCATGATCCACGGAGTCGAGTTAAACGGTGGCAAAGCCAACTGGTATCGGAACAGATACGTCCGCACACCCCTTTTAAATGCAGAAGATCAAGCGGTTGACGAAACGATGGAAGATTTGACCAAGTCCATCGCCAACACCCACATCATCGGCCACGCTGGAAAGATTCTGGCGTTAGAAGAAGGCCACTGGCCCTATGAATTGTCGCCCGAACTCGACACGGTCGGCCCGTACAATTACGGCGGCAAGCTCAAGACCGGCATGACGGCGCACCCAAAGGTGTGCGGCGAAACCGGCGAGCTACTCTTCTTTGGGTATGGCCTCACGCCGCCATACTTGACCTATCACCGGGCTTCCGCAGACGGAGAATTGCTCCAAAGCGAAGTGATTGAGGTGAAGGGCGCCACCATGGTCCATGACTTCAACATCACGCGGAACCATGTAATCTTCATGGATCTGCCGCTCATTTGGGATTTCGCCGCCGCCGAGAAATACGGCATGCCCATCCGCTGGTCCGACGACTACGGCGCCAGGCTAGGTGTGATGCCGAGAAACGGCAAGAACGAAGACGTGGTCTGGTATGATATTGATCCGTGCTATGTCTATCATCCTCTTAACGCTTACGAGGACGGCGACACCATCGTCATCGATGTCTGCCGCATGGCCCATTCCATGAAAGAAGGCATGCCCGATGTTCCGCCGGTCCTTTATCAGTGGACGATCGACCTCAAGGCCGGCAAGGTCTCCGAGCGGCAGCTGGATGACCGGGCGGTGGATTTCCCCCGCGTCCCGGACCGCCTGGTGGGTCAGCCCTATCGCTATGGCTATACGGCCGAGTTCGGCGGTCTGCCGGCGGCCGCCGCCTTCCGCAAATACGACATGAAGACAGGCACGTCGACGGCGCATATCCTGAAGAACGGCCGCGCGGGCGGCGAGCCTGTGTTTGCCCCGGCCGCCGGCGCCAGCGCCGAGGATGACGGCTATCTTCTCAGCTTTGTCCACGACCCGGCGGAGAACAAGAGCGAGCTCGTCATTCTGGACGCCAGCAATGTGGAGGCCGACCCCGTGGCCCGCGTGCACTTGCCCGTGCGCGTGCCCGCCGGCTTCCACGGCAGCTGGATCCCGGACGCAGTTTAGTCCGCACACCCGACTAACAGTATCCCAGAGGTTGGGCCGCCCTGAGGCGGCCCAATTGCGGCTCGGCTCAGTACAACCCGATCTTGCGGACGGCTCTTGTCCCTGATCGTAAGGAAGTCTGACGTTCTTCCCACCAACTCAATCTCGCAGTGCAAAAACACACAAGTTTTCTTCGAGCAACGAGAATGGCAAAATCTCGCCGACATTGGCGGCCACACACCAAGGGTCCGGTTCGTGCTTTCCAACACACCGTCCCGAACACACGCCGAACGAGCAAGCGTTCTCGTTCGGCGGCAACTTTCCTCCAAGCGAAAAGGCATGCTATAAGTTGGGCGCCCAAAGACGGACGCAGCGGATGCTTAATTTTTCGCTGAAGTAACGCAGGCGGAACATATTTCGGGCAGTGGACCAAAATCTTGGTGCTGGCCAGAAGATGGAGCTCTTCGACGTGTCGCCTTGGTGTGCGCATCTCAGAGGTCAGCGAGCAATTCCGGTACTGCAATGAAGTCAAAAGTCCTCGTCCGAAAACCGTTCCTGTTTGGCTGCACGCGGTAGCGGTGCAAAAGTTGAAGGCATGCTGCGGACCCCGACGACTTAGGAGTAAGACAATGAAAACTCAGGCTGCCATAGCTTTTTCAGCTGACGAAGAATTGAAAATAGAAGAAGTCGATCTCGCCGACCCTGGTCCCGGTGAAGTGCGCGTCATGGTCGAAGCTTGTGGTGTATGCCGCAGCGATCTGAGTGCGCTGGAGGGCAAAGAGACAGTCCAGTTTCCAGTTGTCTTGGGACACGAAGGCGCCGGAATTGTTGAAGCCATTGGCCAAGGAGTTCAGTCCCTGAAAGAAGGCGATCGCGTCATTCTTTCCTGGACGCCGGCATGCGGCGTCTGTTCGGGATGCCTGCGGGGCGAAGTCCATCTTTGCGACGCCGTCAACATGACGACAGAAGGACGCGGACCGTTGACGTTGGGGCGCCAACCGCTCGATCGTTTCATGGCCCTTGGCGCTTTCTCACAGCATGTGGTGGTCCCCGAAGCTATGGCCGTCGCCGTCAATTCATCATTGAATGCGGTCCATAGCTGTCTCATCGGGTGCGGCGTCACGACTGGCTTCGGCGCGGCCGTGAACACGGCGGCAATACGGTGGGGCGAGCGGGTCGCGATTTTTGGATGCGGCGGTGTGGGCCTCGCTGCGATACAGGGCGCACGGGTTGCGGGAGCCGCCCAGATCATTGCGGTCGATCCCATTCCTCAGCGTCGTGACGCCGCTTTGGAGTTAGGCGCCACATCGGCCCTCGAGCCCGCGCTTGCTGTGAAAACAATCCTGGGTGACACCCAAGGGGGTGTTGATGCGGCGATCGAATGTGTCGGCAACCCCGAGGTTATGGCCGACGCATTCAACGTCATTCGGCCGGGCGGGCGGTGCGTCGTCGTGGGCTTACCCGCTTACACCGAAATGCTGACGATTCCCGCAATCATGCTGCTGCAGGAAAAATCGATTACGGGCTCCATATACGGATCGGCCAATCCAGCCGTCGATTTTCAGAAGATCGCGTCGCTTGGTGACAACAAGCAACTGTTGTTCGAGCCGCTCGTGGACAAAATTCGTCCCTTCACTGAAATCAACGAGGGATTTGCGGAGATGCGCGAAGGCTCTCTCGTGCGGGTTGTACTGACCTTTTCCTGAACAGCGGAGGGACGGCGTTCCGCTGTGCGTGCGGGCATCTGATTTGATATCCCATCCTTTTTGCTTGCCTGTTAGCGGCTTCTGCGGATCCGTGTTTGGTCTTTCGGGTGAAGCGCATTTGGTGATCAACAGACATGGGAGATCCAATGGTGGCAACGTAGACGGACGTTTGGCTTATCTAGGCGAAGGCTTCAGCAGAACAAGCCATCACTTTTTTCCGTCTTGTCGTTATTCGTCAACGCACATTGCCAATGAGGTGTGCCTCGTTCCGTGTTGGGCCGAATTCGCATGACAATCCGCGCAGATATGCTGAACACAAACTGAAGCAGCTGCATTGCGGCCAAAAACTTCTGACCTATCACCGCGGTCAGTGAAAAACACGCCGCTACCCCCTTACGAATTAAACTTGCTGAGGTCCGGGTTCTTGGCGTAGGCCGCCCACAACGTCCCGCATATGGGCTTCGTCCGCGCCTCCGGCGGTCATCTCTGTGAGTGATCGCCTCTGCACTGTTTGAAGACGATTTGCCCGATAAGATCGATCTCGCGTCCATGCCTGTATCATTATAGGGTCTGACCCCTCTATAAGCCATCTGCGTATCCCGACCTGCGCGCCGCGGGCGGAGAGATGGTTCAACCCCCTCCGATATGTTCTGCCAAACCTTTCTTGATTTTCGATTGGAAAATCCTATCGGCCGGTCCCTCACCTAAGACTTCTCGTAAAGGAGCTCGAATGCTAGCGAGTGTACTACTACAAAGCGATAGTCTGATAAGCAAAACCCCGTTGGAGACTCGCGCGGAACAGGACCCTCGTTGAACATCGGCTGAAGCGCTTCGTGAATTTCGGGCTGGTCGATTGGTCGCCGCCACACAACAGCTCGCACCAAGAATGCGAGCAAGAAAAGAACACAACATAAGAAAACGAGGAGGGAGGGCGTGGCCCATGGAGGAGGATCCGAAACTTGGTGCGGGAGCGAACGCCGCCACCGCTGGAGGCGTGAACACAACTCCTAAGGAATCCGCCGCCCAGGCGGTCGGTGCCACCACCGGTGCAGCGCAGTCCACGCAAAAGCTCGACGCCTCAGGAGCAGCGGCCGCTTATCCCAGCCATACCAGTTTGTTCGGGTTTCGTGTCACTTACCGCGCCTATGTGCTCTTCCTGCTGACAGCGGTCTACCTTATCAATTTCGTCGACCGGCAGATCATTTCGATCCTGCTGCCGTTTATTAAGGAGGAGTTTCAGGTCAGCGACACCTGGCTTGGCCTCTTAAGCGGCTTGGCGTTCGGTCTCTTCTACGCCACCCTTGGCATTCCTATCGCCCGCCTTGCCGACCGGCACAGCCGCAAACACATCATCTCGGCCTCTCTCGCCCTGTTTTCGTTTATGACGGTGGTATGCGGAATGGCCACGCAGTTTTGGCATCTGTTCCTGGCGCGCATGGGCGTGGGCGTCGGCGAAGCGGGAACAAGCCCGCCGTCCCATTCCATCATCGCGGATCTCTACAAACCGGAGGAGCGCGCGACGGCCATGGGCATCTTTGCCCTGGGCGTGCCCCTTGGCATTATGGTCGGGTTCTTTGCGGGCGGCCAAATCGCGGCGGCCTTCGACTGGCGCGTCGCGTTCATCGCGGCCGGCCTGCCCGGCTTGGTGCTTGCCGTCATTGTTCATTTCAGCTTGAAAGATCCGCCCCGCGGCTTTGCAGACAACCGCCACCACGAAACACCGGAGCAACCACCTCTCGGTGAAGTCGTGCGCATTCTCATTTCAAGGGGCGCTTTTGTCCATATTTGCTTTGGCTCGGCCCTCAGCGCCCTCGTTGGCTATGGCGTCGCCCAGTGGGTGCCCTCATATCTCGTCCGGACCCATCAGATGGACATCGGCACGGTCGGGCTTGTCCTTGCCTTGATCTTCGGTGTGTGCGGGGGAATTGGGACGTTCTTCGGCGGATATCTCGCTGACCGCCTGGCGCGCCGGGATGTCCGTTGGACCATGTGGCTGCCGGCTTTAGGGGTGACGATCTCGACGCCCTTCGCGCTCTTCTTCTATCTCTCCGACTCGGTCGTCATCGGCATCCTTGCGTTCTTGCTGCCGGCGACGTTAGGCGCGATCTTCTTAGCGCCGGCGCTGTCCATCTGCCAGTCCCTTGTCCCGACGGCCATGCGGGCCACCACGTCGGCGGTGTTTTTGTTCATCACCAACATCGTCGGTCTGGGCCTTGGACCGCTCGCGATCGGTATGCTGAGCGATATGCTGCTGCCGGCGGCGGGCGACGCAAGTACGGCGCTGCGCTGGTCGCTGGCGCTCGTCTCCCTGATCGGACTTTGGGCCGCCCTTCATATGTACTTGGCCTCGCGCTCGTTGAGGGACGATTTGGCCAAGGCGGAGTGAGTGCACTTCGGTGCAGAGCGCACTCACGCAATTCTAGTTCCGGGTGAAAGGGATCAGAGCCAATAAGGGCCTGAACCTTTAAGCCGCCGCTTGCAGCACCGGGCGGCTGTAAACGTCTTTCTCTGCAATACGACCATCGCGAAACGTATAGCGCTCCACGCCGATACGCTCGAAAGGCTCACCGCTCGCAATGTCCGTTCCGGTCACCCGGTAGGTCATGAAGGTCGCATCGGGGGCGTGGTGAAAAACAACGTCCTCGAACCGGACATCCTTTTGAAGGCCCCGCCGCTCCTCAAAAAACGCCGCCACTTGGTCACGCGACGTCATTTGCCGGGGCGTGTCGCCCACCAAGATGGAGTAGGCGAAATCTTCCGTCACCACTTGGTACATGGCGTCCAGGTCCTGCTTAAAGAAAGCGCGGCCAAACGCCTTGAACAACGCATCGCGTTCTTCTGCGGTTGGGGTCATGATTTCGGCTCCTTGGGTACGGTTTCTATTGGGTTTTATCAGGCAGGCGAAAAGTTGGAAAGCGATAGGAGATCTAATCACAGGGTGAGTTTCGTTCAAAACGTACCGCCGGAACAGTGAGATGCTTTGACCCCTTACAAGGTCATAGGGACTATGCTTATACGTGGTTACGCGCCGGCAACCAAACCGAATGTCGTTTCATCGGTACCATCAGTACCAAAACCTTCCGTAAACTCAATATTTCCGAATCCGGCCTGCTTGAGTTCATTATGGATTTCGTCCCGCGAAAAATACGTCAACCAGTTGTAGACGTCCCATGTACGATCCTTTTCGATGATCGTGAAGCGATCGAGAGACACGGCTTCATCTTCATATCGGAACGTGTGCTGGAAAGCGAAATAGTCATGCGCAGACCAAAACCCGTTCATGAGATTTCGCTCAAAAGAGACCCCCTCGTCTACGTTCTTAAAAGCGCTCGTTGAATAAACGTCGAATATGAACGTTCCGCTGGGCGTCAGTGATTTAAGAATCTTGACCAACAGCGTTTGGCGTTGGGGGGGCGAGAGGGCACACAAGTCGCAATAGATCAGCGTGACCAAGTCCTGTTGTGCGGGGAGCGGGTCCTTAAGATAATCGGCGACTTGGTATGTCGGTCTGGCGTGTAACGGGGCCTGCGTTTTCGCATAGTCGATTGAGTTGCGCGAAAAGTCCAAACCATGGACGATTGCGCCACGCTGTGCATATCGGTTTGCGTAAAGTCCGGGGCCACACCCAAGATCGCAAATGGATTTACCCTCCAATCCGAAGGACCGGTCGATCCAGTCAACGACGCGATCGACGGCTTCAACTGAACGAGACGCAAGCTCGGTATCTTGGCTCAAATGAGTTTCGAGCATCTGGTTTGCCAGATGTGGATCGGTCCAGAGGGTGTCAGCCGTGTAGACGGAAAAGATTTCGGGACGTTCAGCGAGTTTCGCTAATTCAGTGTACGTCGTCATCGTCTAGGGACCAGAGAGTCTGTCTAACATTGGACCAAGCCGTTCGGACACGCAAGCACCCCTTTGGTCGATGCCGGACCTCCGCCCAATCAGCTCAAGCGAACTCTGAGAGAATTCACGGCGGGCAACTAAGTCCGTCACTACCTTGAAGGCAGGGAGCTGCCCTACAAAATAAACTTGCTCAGATCCGCGTTCTTGGCCAGATCGCCCACATTTTCCCGGACATAGGCTTCGTCGACGACTTGGGTTTCGCCGGGCCGGTCGGCGGCCGTGAAGCTCACCTCGTCGAGGACCCGCTCAAGAACCGTCTGCAGGCGACGGGCACCGATATTTTCAACCGTCGCATTTACCTCCGCGGCAATGTCGGCGATCGCTTCGATTCCCCCATCGGTGAACTCGAGAACAAAATCCTCCGTCTGCATCAAGGCCACATATTGCTTGATAAGGCTGGCCTCCGGTTCCGTCAGGATACGTTTGAAGTCTTCGCGGGTCAGCGCATCCAGCTCCACCCGGATGGGCAAACGCCCCTGCAGCTCCGGCAAGAGGTCTGACGGCTTGGCAATATGAAACGCGCCGGACGCGATGAAGAGAATATGGTCGGTTTTTACGGGGCCGTATTTGGTGCTCACTGTCGTCCCTTCGATCAGCGGCAACAGGTCCCGCTGGACGCCCTCCCGGCTGACATCGCCCCCCATCCGGTCCGACCGGGCCGTGATCTTGTCCACTTCGTCGAGAAACACGATGCCGTCGTTTTCCACCACGTTCATGGCCTCATGCACCACTTGGTCTTCATCAAGAAGTTTATCGGACTCTTCCATAATCAGAACTTCGTAGGTCTCCTGCACCTTCATTTTCTTTTGCTTCATGCGCGGGCCCACGGCCTTACCGAACAAATCGTTGAGGTTCAGCATGCCCATCTGGGCGCCGGGCATGCCGGGGATCTCAAAGCTGGGCATCGCATTGCTGGTGTCGGCCACTTCGATGTCGACATAACTGTCGTCGAGCTCATTCCGCCGCAACCTTTGCCGAAACGTCTCACGCGTCGACGGACTGGCACCGGGTCCCACAAGCGCATCCAGCACCCGCTCCTCGGCTTTCATATGGGCTTCGGCTTCCACTTCCTTGCGCTTGCGCTCACGCACAATGCCGATCCCGATCTCGACCAGGTCCCGAACGATTTGTTCCACATCCCGGCCCACATAGCCCACCTCGGTGAACTTCGTTGCTTCGACCTTGAGGAAGGGCGCTCCGGCCAGTTTCGCGAGCCGCCGCGAGATCTCGGTCTTGCCCACGCCCGTCGGCCCGATCATTAAGATGTTCTTGGGCAGGACTTCTTCTTTGAGCATTTCGTCCAGTTGCTGCCGCCGCCAGCGGTTACGCAGCGCAATGGCAACAGATCTCTTCGCGTCTTGTTGGCCGATAATGTAGCGGTCCAGTTCCGAAACGATTTCACGGGGTGAAAATGAAGACATACGTTCTTCCCAAGGACTAAGTGGTCGAGGCGAGTTTCTCGATCGTCAGGTTCGAGTTGGTGTAAATACAGATATCGGCGGCAATAGCCATGGCCTTTTTGGCAATTTCCTCCGCGCTCAGATCAGAATCGTAGAGCGCTTGAGCCGCCGCCAAGGCGTAATTGCCGCCGGAACCGATGCCGACCACGCCTTCTTCCGGTTCAAGGACGTCGCCGGTCCCCACCAGGGTTAAGGTCACATCCGTATCGGCAACGATCATCATCGCTTCCAGCCGCCGCAAATAGCGATCCGTGCGCCAATCCTTCGCCAATTCCACACAGGCGCGCGTCAATTGTTTGGGATATTGCTCCAATTTGCCTTCAAGCCGCTCGGCAAGAGCCAGAGCATCAGCGGTGGCGCCTGCAAATCCGGCAATGACATCCCCTTTGGCGAGCGGGCGTACCTTGCGGGCGTTGCCTTTCATCACGGTATCGCCGGCGCTCACTTGTCCGTCTCCGACGATCACCACTTCATTTCCCTTTCGCACGGACAAGATCGTTGTCCCGTGCCACGCTTCAAATCGTGCGGCTGTCACAAATCCTCGCTGCGTTGAAAAGAGCCGGCTTAATCCGGCATTGATCTTGTTTATATTTACTCTAGATAGCTCTTGGTGATTAAGTGGCAATTTATGGCGCGCGAATCAAGTGCGTCGGTTTTTGGCCGAATTCTAGGAAAAATGCGGCCGGGAAAGGTGGAAAAATGCGCACGGCAACAGTCGAACGCAAAACCAAAGAGACGGATATTTTCGTCTCGGTCAACTTGGACGGCAATGGTGAGTACGATGTGGATACTGGCATCGGCTTTCTCGATCACATGCTGGAATCCTTTTCCAAGCACTCGCTTATTGACTTGAAGGTGCGCGCCGACGGCGATCTACACATCGATATGCACCACACCACCGAAGACACCGGCATCGTGATCGGTCAGGCGGTGGCGAAGGCCTTGGGCGATTTCAAAGGCATCCGCCGCTTCGGCACAGCCATGATTCCCATGGATGAAACCTGCACACGGGCCTCCGTAGATGTTTCAAATCGCCCCTATTTGATTTGGAAGGTGGAGTTCAAACGCCCGAAAGTCGGCGACATGGATACGGAACTTTTCAAAGAATGGTTCCAAGCTTTTGCCCAGAACGGCGGCATCACGCTCCACATGGAGAATCTCTACGGCGAGAACTCCCACCATATTGTGGAGTCCTGTTACAAGGCGCTGGCCAATGCCCTGCGCCACGCCATTGAAATCGATCCCAGACGTGCCGACGAGGTTCCGTCCACCAAAGGCGTTTTGGGCATTGATGACGATGTTGACATTTGACGGCCCTTAGGCCGTCATCCCCGACTTGATCGGGGATCTAGGAACCTTATGAATTTGAAATTGATTAGTGCGCGACACTGGAATACTGGAGTCCCGATCTACGCGGACGTGCGGTCCGCTAGGGCGTTTCCAGGTGAAGTGGAATCCGGTTCACCGTCAGGAAACGCGCAAAACAAAGAATCTGGAGCCGTTTTGTGTTTCCGTCAAAACCAAAACGGCTCTAGTTCTTCAGACATGAGATGAAGTCGCAGCTCGGTCATCATGATTGGTACTGCTAAATCATCTGACTTGAAGAAGGTTAGCTGACAATCCTACCGCTACAAACTCACTTTGCGATGCAAACGAACCAATTAAGGATGCGCCTCAGTACCACCAAGAGGAAAACCACCCTACCTCACTACACCACCACTTTCTAACAGCACGCTCCCGGGGTCACAGTACGCATCGACGTGAAGCGAAACTCCTGTTGAAAGTCGGCATCACACCCCGATATTGAGTAAGCACGTGCAAAACGGTGTTTAGCAGACCGGGCTTCGCGAACTGGCACCGGCGCGCTGACGGACAACAAAAAACAGAGCAAGCACGCCTGTTGAGGTTCAAACACTACCTATCGCTTTCCAGGGGTTCCGCCGAACCATTTCGGTCGCAGACGAGACCCTTCGAATGAATAGAAATCGGGTCCCTCTTCCATGATGACACCCGTCGCTACGCGGCACCGATTAGGCGCTGCTTCACCAGCATCGCGCGTTTCCCGAACCGCCACCAAGTCGAACGGCTGTCTAGTCCACCTCTTAGACGGACACGCTGGCAGCAACAACGAAAGCGCATCCGATGCGGCGACTCATCAATCCACTTGGAAATTAAGTAAACACTGTTTAGTATCGAGCAACAAGGGAAATGTCGGCGCTTGTTCCCCGACGCTCAGAAAGCGGAACCAAAGGTCATGCAGAAGACGACACATCAAAGCGACACCGTCGAAACACCGCCCAATACCAATCCCCCTACTGACTGGTACGCTTGGTACGCCGTTCTAATTCTGACTCTGGCATCAATCATCTCATATGTGGACCGCCAGATCCTCGCCTTGATGATCGGGCCCATCAGACGCGATCTCGGCATTAGTGATACCCAGGTCAGCCTTCTCATCGGCGCTGCGTTTGCTCTTTTCTATACGGCTCTCACACTTCCCATTGCCCGTCTTGCAGACCGGCATCCGCGCCGACTCATCATCGGCATTGGTGTCGCGTTTTGGAGCATCATGACCTTCGTTTGCGGACTGGCAAACAAATACTCCGTCTTATTCCTGGCACGCATGGGCGTCGGCGTCGGTGAAGCATCGCTGCAACCGGCTGCCTATTCCATGCTCTCCGATCTATTTCACAAAGACAGGCTGCCGTTTGCCGTGGGGCTCTTTCAAAGCGCGACATTTGTAGGGGCGGGCATCGCTTACATATTGGGCGGCGTCCTGATCGAGTATTTGGAAAACATGCCCGAACTTGTACTACCGATCATTGGTCCGATCCGGTCCTGGCAAGCGGCATTCTTTGTCGTCAGCTTACCCGGCCTTCTCTTGGCCGTCGTGGTTTTCATGATGCGCGAACCACCCCGAACGGGAAGGCTAAATGAAGACGAAATAAAACCAGTTCCGTTCAAAGACATTATGCAGTTTATGCTTGAACGGCGGCTGTTGTTTTTCTCTCTGTTCGCCGGCTTTCTGCTTATGGCGACACAAGGTTTTGCCCTTTTCGCCTGGGGTGCGGAATTCTTAATCCGTGTACATGGGCTCGATCGATCGGAAGCAGGCTTGGCCTTTGGCGCAAGCGCGCTCGTGTTTGGAATTGCAGGCAGTATCACCGGTGGCTACGTCTCTTCTCGCTTGATGCGAAAAGGAGTTTCCGACGGCACAATGCGCGTCGCGGTGTTCAAATGCGTGGCGATTATACCTTTTGGCGGAGCCATAGGCTTCATATCCGATACAACAACGGTCTTATTGCTTTTGCCGGTCGTGATATTTCTCATGTCACTTACGCCAGGCTTGGGAGCTGCCATCGTGCAGTCAGTAACACCCAACGAGTTCAGAGCACAAATGGTTGCTATCTACGGAATTGCAGTGAGTTTTCTATCTTACCTCCTGGCACCGCTCATCATTGCGCTCCTCACCCAATACGTCTTTATGCGGGATGATGCAGTGGGTTACTCTCTGGGGACAACAGCGCTGATAACATACCCACTTGCCGCGTTGGTGCTCGCTATAGGACTTAAACCCTACCGAAAGGCGCTCTCTGTATCCGTGGATTGGGAGAAATAGTTTTCTCATTTGTATACGGATTTTAGATATATATAGGATTCTCGAGATTGCATAGCATGTTCCTCTTTTAAGCTTGCGTTCGAACTATTGGCGCATTCAGTTGGCAGATAACAAAGGCGAATCTCACATGTTATCATTTGGCATGGCACTTAGCGCAACTTCAACCAGTTGGGATGAGATCCTGAAGTGTACGGCAACTTTGGAAAAAGGACAGTGGGCAAGCGCTTGGATCGCTGATCACTTTATTCCAGCGCTTCCCGGCTTTGACTCAGAGCTTGATTGCCTTGAAGGTCTTTCGTTGCTCGCAGGTCTTGCAGCAGTGACAAAAAGACTCCAGCTAGGGATATTCGTCGCAGGCGTCACTTATCGGAACCCTGCGTTACTCGCGAAAATAGCGGCAACCATCGATCACATGAGTAGGGGTCGTTTCTGCCTCGGGATTGGAGCAGCACATGTCGAGCGCGAACACGACGCGTATTTTGGGGGCTTACCCCCCATGCGTGAAAGGTCCGACAGATTAGAAGAAGCAGCGAAACTGATCAGAATGCTGTTCACATCGAACGACGCTGTAAGCTTCAAAGGCAAATACTATTCATTAGTCGACGCACCCTTCTCGCCAAAGTGCTATCGAAAGCCTCATCTCCCGATTTTGATTGGCGGCGCCGGAGAAAAGCGAACGCTGCGTACACTTGCAATGTATGGCGATGTCATGAACGTCAGCGGTCCACTGCCGAAAGTGAAGCGCAAAATCGAAGCACTTTATCGTCACTGCGATGCTGTTGGCCGGGATCCAGATCAAATTCGAAAAACCGTGCACCACCCGGTCATGTTGTTGGATGACGAACAAAAGATTGAACGATTTCGCCGGCGGGTTGGAACAGGGTATGCTGGTGGGGCCAATTTCAATCTAACCGAGTCCGAAGACCAGGAGCGCTATTTGGCTATCGGGCCCGCCGAGCACATCGCACGCGTTTTTAAAGACTTCGAAGAAATTGGAATCGATGAAGTGATCTTCTTGAACACGCCAAACAATCCCGATCTGTATGAAGACCTAAACGAGAAACTCCTCAGTGGTTACAGCTGATATGCTGGCAAGGTCCCATCACAACCTGCAGGTTATTGATGTATACTCCTGATGTCCGAGTGCTGTGCAATTATCTTGCGATGAACTTGGCATCGCATACGGCGACCCAAGGAGCCGAATAGCAACCGGCGCCCCCCACTTTAGAAGACCGGGAATCAACTCTACCATCCACGCTATTGTGACCGGTACAGAGAAAACTCATCAAGAGAGCACGAAGGTCCGCCGGCCCTGCCTGCATGTTGGTGTCTACGGCTTCAAGTGAAAAAACGGTTGCAACAGAGTTGCAACCGTTTAGTCATGACCCAATACGGAAATTCGGAAGGGTATTTCGCGTGCTAGATCAAAATATCATTCCATCTAGTTGAATAACTCCGCGGGGCGTACTCTGAATTGGAAGATCAATTCTCGTCCGCGTTCCGCAAACAGATTGAGGGAGTCCGCATTGACGGCCCCGGGGGTTCCAGTGCCTGATCCCGACAATGGAACGTTTTGACCAACCGTCCGAAGAATCTCATTGTTCAAGTTTCGTCCGATAAATGACAACTCCCACGCACCGTCGGCATCGTACAAGCTAACCGAGGTGTTTGCTTTATAGTAGCTGGGCTGACGGGTTCCGGGCGAACGCTGTTGCTGCGTATCGTATGAGTCGCTGTATTGTCCATCAGCGGATAACCCAAGAATGAAGTTGTTTCCCAGAGGCATCTGATAGTTTACGCCCAGCGACGCCGTGTATTCCGGCGCACGTTGAATTTCGACGCCTGAAAGATCCAGCCCTTCGAAAGCACCACCAGGAATAACATCGACATTGCACCCTTGATCCGGCCGCTGACCAGTGAAGCAGTTGGATATGAATTGCTTGTACTTGGCATCCAAAACAGACCCAGCACCTCTGATCGAAAGCCCCTCAATCATCGGCACCTGGTACATGAAATCCATCTCTAGTCCGTCCACGTCGGCGCCAGCCGCATTTACCGTTGTGACAACGATGGCAACCGAGTCGAATGAAGTGACCTGAAGATTGGAATAGTCATATGAGAAAGCATTTGCATTAACTTGCAAGGACCCATCAAACAAAGTCGCCTTCACACCTATCTCATAACCTTCCACGTCTTCATCATCGTAAGTCGCCGCTTCATTCAACAGGACAGCATTCAATGCACCTTCATCGAACCCTCCTGATTTGTAGCCTTGTTTGTATGCGGCATAAATCAAGAAGTCGTCCGTCGGACTGTAGGAGAGCGATACTTCGGGTGAAAGATTGTTGAAGCTGATTTCATCAGCACCAGGAACTGTAAACGTCTGACGAACGTAATTCCGGAACACATCGACACTCTTTTCTTCATGAGTATACCGCGCACCCATCGAAAGCTCGACTTGATCTGTGATGTCCCACACCGCCTGACCAAAGAGCGAATAAGCGCTCTGCTCTTGCTCGTTTGTGCCGTTGATTCTGCCGATTGCAGGAATCCGGCTAACGGTACTGGTCGTTCGATGTTCATACAGTCCACCGAACATAAAGTTTAAAGGAAAGTCCCAATCAGAACTAATTCGCAGCTCTTCCGTAATGATATTCGTCTTGTAAGAAGTCGATGTGGGAAGTGCCGAAGTTGGCAACGCAGACTGTTCCTGATTGACGTCATCATCGACATTATAGACGCCGGTAATCGACGTGAGTGTCAGCCCGTTATCCCAGGCGTAGTTACCTTCGATCGACCCTAATATGATCTTGGCTCTGCGGAAGCCATCTGCATCCGCCTCTGCGATGTCGAAAGCTGCAAGAGCTGCCGCTGATTGGTCCCCGGTGTAAATATTGCGATCAAATTTACAGTCATCAATATCAATCTGCGGAGCGACGATAGACAACGGAGTACCGAGAAAATTGGGTGAACCCAAGGGGCAGAACGAACGTTGCCAGCCGATGGGATATGAATCGATATCCCTGTCTGAAAACGTGAACTTTGCTCTCAAATCCAACGCGTCAACGGGATTTGCCGTCAGAGTGCCGCGAACAAAGATATCGGACGCATCTGGCAGACTATCGGCGCTTGACGGTAGAGCCGGCCCCAAACCGGATACCACCGGTGCATCGATATCGGTAACATTATAGAAGCCTTCTTGATCCGCATACCGTGCAAATACACGCGCTCCCACTCTGTCGCCTAGAGGCCCTGACAGAATGATCGAACCATACTTTTCTTCGGCTTCAATTTCGTATCCGCTTGAAAGCTCCAGTTCGAATTCATCGCCCGGATCTCTCGATTTGAAACCAACCACCCCTCCCGGACTGTTTTTACCGAAGAAAAGCACTTGGGGACCGCGCAGAACTTCCAGAGTTTCTACATCGTACTGTCCCGAGAACATGAGACTTGCCTGTGCAATCGAAACTCCGTCAAGATTGATTGCCACCGACTGATCGATCAATCCATTTCCGGTTGCAGATCCCACACCTCGCAAGTAGATCGCTCCGCCTGCTGACAGCTGAGACTGACCAGATATGAAATTGGGTACGATGGAACCAAGGTCTTCTATTGAATTTACCGCATTCTGTCGAAGAAAGTTCCCTGTGAACGCACTGATCGCAACAGGCACATCTTGTACGCTTTCTTCCCGCTTCCTTGCTGTCACCACAATTTCATCAATCTGGGCATTCACCGCAGTTGATACTACCAAGTCCCCCGCACAGATCATCAGTGAGCTAAGTAGCAGTGATTTTTTCACTCTACGCATTGTTGCCGTCCCTCCCTTTTGCTCGTCTTCATCGTCATTTGGTCGACGCAGCGCTCGCGCACCCGCCCCTTACAAGCGAGAAACCTCGACCATTTGACTGACGAGTCAGTCTACAATAAGGGTGCACCCTGTCAATATGTAAACACTGTTTATTTGGCCACCGCATCCGTTGCGATAAGCCTGTGCTTGGAATGTCACACCGTGAGTCTCGGGCCATTGAGACACGCTTGTCCGGCGCTGAACCTTGCCTCTTCCGAAATCTGGGATAAGCCCAACTCCGACTCTTCCGTAACAATTCCCTCTAGTTCACTGAGGGTGAGAAGAGAATGGATTGAGATGAGCACCGAGTTTAAGAAGGGCCGCGGACGAATCGCAAGGTCACACGGGCACGCTTTCTTCTTGCGCAGAAAACACCAAACCCAGACCAATCGACGCCAAAAGCCATTCTCCGCATCCGACTTTGGCGATGGTGCTTACTCTTTTTGGAAATCAGAAGTCTTTTTGTTAACATTGTTTACAGCCGAATGGTGGTCGAATTGACCCTCCAGTTTTCGGAATGATCAACGCCTTGGGCGAGAGCGAAAACCTGTTTATCTGAACAAAGCGATATAGAGAGCGAGACTACGAGTGTTTTGCTCAGCTCAGAACTCCGGTCTGAAGTTGGCTTGTAAAGCGTTCATACAGAGCAATTTGAATCGCGCCGTTGGTCATGACTTTGTTCAGCTTAACCGTGACCTGGCCCTACATTTGCGTCCAGACCTTATGTAACTCCGAGGTTTTGGCTTTGAAAAGCCTGCTTGAACGGTAGAGTCAGGGCCCAGTGTACCAGATACCTATGTGCACGGATTGTATTGCAGTGAATTCGTCAATCTTTAATCAGGACTGATAACTCCGAGAGGGAGCAAACGATTTCTCCGTTCGGTAGTTGACTCTCAGCCTACTGTCGAAGCTTTCGCTGTAACCTCCTTGGGGAGATCGACTCGCGATCGATGTCCAATCCTCAGAAGTTCCGGGGTGATCCTGGTTCGATGAAGAGAGCCGTCAGACCCGCACATCTTAGACATCCTTGTTGGTCTGAAGTGCCCCCGAAATAGTGGTCCACAATAGCGTTAGTTTTCTGGTGCGTTTTTCCAAATGAAGGAGCAAGCCATGAAACGGAAACGATATTCAGTCGAACAGATTATCGGCGTATTGAAGCAAGCCGAGATGGGCATGCCGGTCTCAGACCTGATCCCGCAGCGGCCTCAAAAATACTGACGAGTGCCGTTCGCATTGGTAATTGAGGTTATAAGCTCACAATTCCAACCCCTCCGCCTTTCCCAGAAAGTCGTAGTGCACCCTCGGGTGAGCTAAAACTGTGCTAATTGGCGAGTCTGCGGAGCCAAGAAGTCAAGGAGGTCAACCCCGTAGGCTCGACTGGGCTAGCTGTTACGACTTACCAAGATTAATGAAAGCGCAACAGCCTCTCGCTCAGCTCGAGGCATCCTCGCCTCACTTCGATCCTCGATCGAAGGCCCGCCGGTGGCTCGGATGGTGGGCGCGGGCAGGATTGAACTGCCGACCCCTACGATGTCAACGTAGTGCTCTCCCACTGAGCTACGCGCCCCGCGCGATGCATCGCGGAAGCGAGGGTCTCTAACGGCAATTTCCGGGGCTTGCAAGCCTCGCAAGGGCGCGCGCCAAGGCGCGCCGCGATGGCTCAGGCGGCGATCACGCGATCGACCTCCTGCACGAGGTCTTTGAGGTGGAACGGCTTTGACAGCACCTTGGCGTCTTCCGGCGCCTGGTTGGCCGCGTTGAGGGCGACGGCGGCGAAGCCGGTGATGAACATGATCTTCATTTCCGGATCGATTTCCGCGGCCCGGCGCGCCAGTTCGATGCCGTCCATGACGGGCATGACGATGTCGGTCAGGAGGAGATCAAACTCGCGCAACTGAAGCTCGGTCAGGGCCTCGTCCCCCTGGCCTGCGTCGATCACGGCGTGGCCTGCCCGTTCCAGCGCTTTTTTGAGAAAGCGCCGCATCGATTCATCGTCTTCCGCCAGCAAAATCGCCGCCATAATACTCGCCTTTACGCTGCCGCCCGGTGTCGTCGTTAAGACAATAACCGTGTTCGGGATGTGGACGCCAACCGGCGGTCCTGACAAATTCGCGAGACCCCTTGCAATTGCCGCTCCAATTCAGCCTGATTGCGCCAAAGGTCTTAACGAACGCCCCAAAGCGGCGCTAACATGCCGCAAGTCGGCTCATTTTCAAGATCGGAACATTCATGTCCCAGGCGGGCGATCAAAAAGGCGCCAGCGAAGGCGGAAAATGCGACCGGCGCGCGGCGGTGGAAGTGCTGGCGCCGGCGTCGCTGACATCGCCGGTTATCTTCGCCTCGCCCCATTCCGGGCGCGACTATCCGGCCTCGCTGCTGAAAAACGCCCGCCTCGACCGCCACGGCCTGCGCCAGTCCGAGGACAGCTATGTGGACCTCCTGTTCGAGACGGCGCCGCGCTATGGCGCGCCGCTCCTCCGGGCGCTGTTCCCCCGGGCCTATGTGGACGTCAACCGGTCCCGGGCCGAGCTCGATCCGCGCATGTTCGCCGACGAGCTGCCGGCTGAGGCCGACACCCGCTCCAACCGCGTCATTGCCGGGCTCGGGGTTATTCCCCGCATCGTCGCCGACGGCCAGGACATCTATGCGCGCAAATTGCGTCTCGCCGACGCCGAACGCCGCCTCGCCTCCTGCTACGATCCCTATCATACGGCGCTCGGACGGCTCATTGACGAGGCCGTCCGCGCCTTCGGCTGCGCCGTGGTCGTCGACTGCCATTCCATGCCGTCGGCGGGGGGCGCGCCGATGCGCCCTGGCGAGCGGCCCATCGATTTCGTCCTCGGCGACCGCTTCGGCGCGTCCTGCGCGCCCGCCGTGACCGAAGCGGCCGATGCGACCCTCGCGGGGCTAGGCTATGAGACGGCCCGGAACGCGCCCTATGCCGGCGGCTATGTGGCGGCCTCCTATGGCCGGCCCGCAAGCGGCGTTCACGTCCTGCAGATCGAGATCAACCGGGCGCTTTACCTCGATGAAAAACGCATCACCCGGACCGAAACCTTCGAAGCCTTGCGCGCATCCATGATCGCCCTCATCAAACGCATGACCGGCCTCGACCGCGACGCCTTGTGGATGACGCAGGCCGCAGAATAAAAACGCCTGTTGCGGCGCAAAAAAAAGACCGCAGACATTTAAGTCTGCGGCCAAGTCATAGGGAGGAAACGCCCGTAGAGGGCGGCAACGGCAGGACCGTTGCAGAAAAACAATAGAAAAAGTTTTATTGCGACGCAATATATTTTTTGCAATGCAACAAAATAGTGACAATTACAGCCGGTTTATATTACGCCGCCCGTCGCGACATAAAATTACAGAAAACCCGCGCGTAAACAGGTAAATACCCTCATGAGCGAAATTACCGACGACCCGGCGCCGCCGCGCAAGAAGGGGCCCCTGCGACGACTTGGCTCGGGCGTCGGACGCCTGACGCGGGCGAAAGCCCGGTTCGACATGCCGAACTCCGAAGGCGGGTTGAAGATCGTCATCGCCACCGACGCCTGGAAACCACAACTGAACGGCGTCGTCCGAACCCTCGACACGCTGGGACAGATCCTGACCGGTCTCGGCAATGAGGTGGTGTACATCACGCCCAATGACTTCAAGTCGGTGCCCCTGCCGTCCTATCCGGAAATCCGGCTTTCCCTGATGCCGAACCGCAAGGTCGCCAAGATCATTAACGACTTTCAGCCCGACGCCATCCACATCGCCACGGAAGGCCCGATCGGGCGGGCCGCGCGCCGCTTTTGCAAGCGTCGCGGCTATCCGTTCACTACGAGCTTTCACACCCGCTTCGCCGAATACGCCAATGAACGCTGGAAGGCGCCGGTTTCCTGGGGCTACGCGGTGCTCAAGGATTTTCACAAGGACGGCGAAACCATGATGGTGGCGACGCCCGGCCTCATTGAAGAACTGACCGAACGCGGCTTTTCAAAAATGAAACTGTGGACCCGCGGCGTCGATCTCAAACAGTTTCAGCCCGGCGACCGATCGTTTCTCGATCAATACCCCCGCCCGATATTTCTCTATGTGGGCCGGCTCGCGGTTGAAAAGAGCATTGAGGATTTCATTGAGCTCGACCTGCCCGGCACCAAGCTGATTGTCGGCGAAGGCCCGCAGCGCGAAGAACTCGAAGAGAAATACAAAGAGGCGGTTTTCGTCGGGCCCAAATATAATGAGGAGCTGACGAAATATTATCAGGGTTCGGATGTTTTCGTCTTCCCGTCGCGCACCGACACCTTCGGACTGGTGAATGTGGAGGCGCTCGCCTGCGGCGTGCCGGTCGCGGCCTATCCGGTGCGCGGGCCGCTGGAAATCCTCGACGGCGCGCCCGAGGGTTGCGGGGCCATGAGCGAGGATTTGCGCGCGGCCTGCATGGCGGCGTGGGAAAAGCGCGATCCGGAGGCGTGCCGCGAATGGGCCCAGCGCTTTTCCTGGGAGGCGGCGACGCGGCAATTCATCGCCAATCTCGAAACGCCGGGCTTTGACGAGGAGTTCTGGCTGCGATCGGCCAAGATGATCGACTGATCGGACCCGGCCCCGCGCCTGATCGGATTTTCGATAACCCCGCGTTAACCCTTAGAATACGCCATTTTCGGGCCCCCAGCCTCTTGATCGAACGGGCGAGAGGCCCAATATTCGCCGCCATGAGCGCCGACCCCCAGGGGCCGGCCATACGCTATTGAAAGGGTTTGAAGTCCATGAACGAACCGCGCACGCAATTTGGCCGCTCCGCGACCACAACCGCGACAGGCGCCGCCGTCGATCAGGGCCTCCGGCAATATATGCTGGGCGTTTACAATTATCTTGCGCTAGGTTTGGCCGTCAGCGGGATATTAGCCTTTACTGTGGCAAGCGTACCTGCCGTTCGCGACGCGCTTTTTGTTTATAGTGCGCAGGCGGGTGGATATGTGCCGACGGGGCTGGGGTCGATCGTCACCTGGTCCCCGGTTGTCATTCTATTGATAAACTACTTTGTTCCGATCGGCCGGACGCCACAGGGCGCACAAGTTTTTTACTGGACGATTGTCACATTGATTGGCGCATCGCTAGGCTCGATTGGTCTAAACTTCACCGGCGAAAGCATTGCACGTGTCTTCTTTATCACAGCGACAGCCTTTGGCGGATTGAGCCTGTGGGGGTATACGACCAAGGTAGACATGACGCCACTTGGCACTTTTTTGCGCTTTGCAGTAATTGGTGTTTTTGCAGTCATGGCTATCAACGGATTTCTGTTCCAGGCCTCCGGCTTGCAAATGGTCTTGTCGCTGGTGTTCCTACTGCTGATGGGAGCAGCCATCGCCTTTAACACACAGGCGTTGAAATCCACCTACTTATCAACGAGTAATGAAGGCGTACTGAAGGTCGCAGCCGTACACGGCGCTTTGTCGCTCTACATCGCGATCATCAACATCTTCACAATTTTGATGAACCTGTTTGGCGCCCGCGAATAGCGCCGCCGTCAACCCGATATGGAGAGCCCCCGCCCTTGAAACGGCGGGGGTTTTCTTTTGTCCCCGCCTTCCGTTGCAAATGTGATCATGGGTCACGGCCTCGCGAATTGCGCATTGCCGCCGGTCTCCATAAGGTCCGCCGGATGTCTCATGCGAGCGATCAATACGGCCTGCCCATCGCCGGCGCCGACGCGGCCGCGGCGGCGGGCTATAACGCCTATGTCGATGAGTTTCTGAGCTACGGCGCGGACCTTCGCGCGCTTTTCGACGTCGCCGACAAGACCCCGGGCGCGCCCCTGATCAACGCCCATGCGGCAGCGTTGCATCTCGCCTTTGAAGGGGCCGAAGGCTGGGCCGCGGCGCGAGCCTATCTCGACCGCATGGAGCGTCATATTGGCGATGCGACGGCGCGCGAGCGCCTCTTCTGCGACGCGGTCCGCGCCTGGGCGGCGCGCGATTTCGATGCCGCGCGCGCGGCTCTCGACGAACTCACCGTGCGCTGGCCGGGCGATCTCTGCGCCATCAAATGGGGGCAGTATCACGCCTTTAATCTCGGCGACGCGGGCGCCCTGTTGCGCTTCGGCGAACGCGCGCGCATCGCCCATGAAAACCGTCCCTACGCCCACGGCATGATCGCCTTTGCGCTGGAACAGAACCATCGCCTCGACGAAGCGGAAGAAGAAGGCCTGCGCGCGAGCGAGATCGCCATTGACGACGCCTGGGCCCATCACGCCGTCGCCCATGTCATGGAGACCGCGGGCCGCGCCCGCGACGGCGCCCAGTGGCTCGATCATTGCGCCCATACCTGGGACCGCAAGGGCGTCTTCATTCGCGACCATAATTGGTGGCATGCGGCGCTCTTTCGCCTGGCGCTCGGCCTGAACGCCGAAGCGATTTCCATTTTTGACCGGCGGCTCTGGGGCGCGTGGCCGGAATTTCCGCAGGAACAGATCGGCGCGATTTCAATGCTGTGGCGGCTTGAACTGCGCGGCGCCGATGTGGGCGCGCGCTGGGCGCCCATCGTCGAACAGGTCCGTATGCGGATGGACGATCACCTCCTGCCGTTTCACGACCTGCATTATCTTTACGCCCTCGCCCGGGCCGGAACCGGCGCCGAGGCCGACGCCTTTCTCGCCGGGATGCGCCGGCGCGCGGAAACAACGGAAGATACGACCGCCGCGGTCTGGGCCGATGTCGCCGCGCCCGCCGGGGAAGCGATCGTCTCCTTCCTGCGCGACGACCGCGACGCCGCGGCGAAAACTCTGCGCGCGATCGCGCCGTCGCTGCACCGCATCGGCGGCAGCCACGCACAGCGCCATGTTTTTGAAGAAACGATTGAGGCCTGCGGCGCCCCGTCCGGACTGGCGTCAGGTCGCGAGCTTTAGTTTCTGCCGGTCGAACAGCTTTAACACCTGGCTCAGATGATGGCCGCGTTTGAGGATGGCGCCGGTCATCGACACGATCATCCACTGGCCCTGACGGCGCGCCAGCGCCGGGCGCTTTTCGATCCGGTAGAGCGGCGTTTCGGACGCCTTGCGAAAGACCGAAAACACGGCCCGTTCCGACAGGCAGTCAATGGCGTAATCGCGCCACTCCCCGGCGGCGACGAAATGGCCGTAAACCCCCAGTATGCGGGTCAGTTCTGATCTCGTGAAGGCGACTTGCTCCGGCGCGCGCCCTCTCTTCGAGACGGGGCGCGCCTGACGCTGCGGTTCAATGCACTCGGGCGAACTCATCAGCGCCAGCATCGCCCGGGATTTCCCCAAGGGCAAGGCCGCGACGGCGGTTTTCGGCCGCGAAAACCCTCATAACGTCCACGAAATGGCCATATTTGGTCCCTTCACCCGCCCCAATCGCCCGCCATCTTGGGGGCGTCGGACAGACGCCGGCGGCGGAAATTCCGGTTTTTAACCATCGCCCCCCAGCCCCCGGGAAATCCAAGGTTCATGGCGTCTGTCCGGCGCCTATTCCCGCAAAATTGACCCGCCTTGACCCCCAACTTGACCGGGCCGCGCGAACCCCGCGACAGACGGGGCGCCGTTTCCGGGGTCCCCATGTCCGCCGTCCTCTCCGTTGCTCTACCCGTTTTTGCGATCATCGCAGCCGGCTTCGCCGCGGCGCGCCTTTCCGCGCTCGAGCCTGACGACGTTCAGGCCCTCAACCGGTTTGTGTTTCGCCTCGCCATGCCGGTGGCGCTGTTCGGCCTCGCCGCCCGCGCCGACCCGCCGGGCCTCGCCGATCTCCGCATCGCCGGCGCCTACGCCGGCGCCGCCCTCGCCACGATGCTCGGCGGATATTTCACCTCAAGGGCGCTGTTTCACCTCAAGGGCGCCGAAGCCGGCGCCCACGGGGTTTCGTCAACCCTCGGCAATGCGGTGTTCGTCGGCCTGCCCATCGCCATGCATATCGACGGCTGGACACGGCCCTTTATCGTCCTGATGCTGATCGAAAGCGCGGTCTTTATCGCCCTCGGGACCGCGCTGACGGCGCCGAGGGAAAAGAGCGCGAGCGTTCTTGCAAACCTCGCCGGCGCATTGCGCAACCCCCTCGTTGTCGGCATGGCGGCCGGGTTTGTTTATTCCGCGCTTGGCTTGCCGCTCACGGGACCGTTTGAAACCTTCTTCGATTATCTCGGGCGGGCCGCGGGGCCGGCGGCGCTTGTCTCGCTCGGCCTTTTTCTGGCGACGCACCCGTTCCCGGCCGCGGGCCAGGTCGCGGGGCGCGTGGCGCTGATCGCCGCAGCGAAGATGGCGCTCCTGCCGGCGCTCGCTATCGGGCTCGCCATGGCGCTGGGCGTCAGCGATCCGACCTATATGGGCGCGCTGGCGCTCTTTACCGTCGTGCCGACGGCGGTCCTCGCCTTCGTCATGGCGAACCAGTACGACGTTTACAAAACAGAAGCCGCGGCGGGGGTGCTGACAACGACGCTGCTCTCCGTGCTGACGATTTCGGCGGTTCTGTTTTACTTTGCGTGACGCGCCAGCGTTTTCTTCACCGCATCAACAAGGTCGCCGCGTTTCACCGTGAACTGCGCCGGCTGGTCTTCGCGCCACGCCTTGTTGTCCTCGATGTCTTTGGAAAGCTCCGCGCCGAGGACGAGATCCTTGATCGTCACCTCGCCTTTCTCGCGTTCATCTGAGCCCTGAATGATCGCGACGGGCGCAGCGCGCTTGTCAGCGTATTTCAATTGCTTGGCGAAGTTCGAGCCGCCGAGATAGACCTCGGCGCGCAGGCCAGCGGCGCGCAGCTCCCCCGCCATCGCGTGATAGTCGGCCATCCGGTCCTTTTCGAGCGCCAGCACGATCACGGGGCCCGAACCGGCTCTGAACGCATCTGTCTTAAACTCAAGTGCAGCAAGCAATCGCGACACGCCGACGGAGATCCCAACCGCCGGCACTTCGACGCCCTTGAACCGTTTGACGAGACCATCATACCGCCCGCCTCCTCCAACGGAACCAAGTCTAATGGGACGACCATCTTGTTCTGGTTGCCAAAGTATATCCGCTTCGAAGACGGGGCCCGTATAATATTCAAGGCCACGGATGATCGACAGATCAATCTGTATACGGTCTTCCGCATAGCCTAAGGCTGCAGCCTGCGCGGCGATCGCGCCCATATCCTCAACGCCCGCCATGCCGATTTCGGAACTCGCGAAAAACGCGGCCAAGCGGGTGCACGTTTCCGCGTTGGTTTCGGCGGTCGACGTCACGAAGGTCATGACGCGATCGATCTGTTCGGGCACCAGTCCCGCGCCGTCGGTAAAGTCGCCGCTTTCGTCCTTGCGTCCCGGCCCGAGCAGCGCCCGAACGCCCGCTTCGCCCAGCCGGTCGAGCTTGTCGAGGGCGCGCAAGACCGTCAGCCGCTGCGCCGTCTCCGTCTCGCCTTCGCCGGCGAGCCCGGTGGTTTCGAGAAGCCCCGTCAACAGCCGCCGGTCGTTGACGCGAATGACATAGTCGCCGCGGGCGATGCCGGCGGCCTCCATGACGTCGGCGAAGAGCATCGCCATTTCCGCGTCCGCATGAGGGCTCGGCGCGCCCACCGTGTCGGCGTCGCACTGGGTGAACTGACGATAGCGTCCCGGTCCCGGCTTTTCATTGCGCCAAACGGGGCCGACGGCGTAGCGGCGAAAGGGTTTCGGCAGGGCGTCAAAGTTCTCCGCCACAAACCGGGCGAGCGGCGCGGTCAGATCATAGCGCAGGCTCATCCATTGTTCGTCGTCGTCCTGAAGCGAAAAGACGCCCGCATTGGGCCGGTCCACATCGGGCAGGAACTTGCCCAGCGCATCGGTGTACTCGAACGCCGGCGTTTCCAGCGCGTCAAAACCGTGCGCTTCGTAAACGGCGGAAATTTTCGCCAGCATCGCCCGTTCCGCGGCGATTTCCGCGCCGAGCCGGTCGCGAAAGCCGCGGGGGATGCGCGCTTTGGGCCGAAATGTCTTCTGTTTTTTCGCCATGGTCCGCCGCGGGATAGCCGATGCCGGCCCGAGGGGCAATCAACGGGGGCGCGCGTTGAGGAAATCAATCGCCTCGCTGAATTCCTCAGCATCCGGCAGGCGGTGGGAAAGCCCCTTGATTTCAAAAAATTCGATATTTTCAAGCCCCGCCGCCTCGAAACTTTCAAACGCCGCCCGGGTGCGCGCCGCGCCTTGATCGTTGGCGCCCGTGACGAAGGCAAAGCGAAGGCGATTGATATAGGCGAGGTTCCGGTTCTCCGGGTCCCGCCAGTTGTCGGCGCCGCTGAAAAACAGATAGCCGTTAAAGAACTGCGGATAGTCCTGGGCAAAGAGGCTGGCGACGCGGGCCCCGCCGCCGAAACCGCCTAGATAATGGCGGCTGTGGTCAATTTTATAGTGATCGAGGGCGTAGGTGAGACTGCCATAGGCTTCAATCATCCGCTCCAGATCTTCGGTCCGGTCGCCGGAGTCGTTGACGCTGATCCAGATCAGGTTCTGTTCGCGGAGCGTCGCCTGCAGGCGGTCAGGCGGCTTGCCCCGGATCACCGGACTGATGAAGACAAGGAGGCCCGGCGGATCGGCCGGGTCGTAGGCGGGCGGGGCGTACAGCTCGAAACTGATGTCCCGGACCGGCCCCGTGCCGTCGTCGCCGCCGGGATGGCCGCCGAACACAAGTTCCTGGGACTGAATGTCCGTAAAGGCGCCGGTGCGCTGGGCCTTCGCGCCGGCGAGGGTCGTGAGAAGCAAGAGGCCGGCAAGCACGCCGGAAACGGCGTTCAATTTTTTGATCCGTAGACGCATGAATTTATTCAACGTGCGGCGCTCCCCGCCATGGCGGCGAGCGCAACAATAGCTTGCAACGGTAAACGGGTCTGAAACGCTATCCGTTAAATTCGATCACACGACGTTCATCATCCCGTCCTTCCCGGCGAAAGCCGGGATCCAGGCCTCGCACGCCGCGCCTGGTTCACTGGACCCCGGCTTTCGCCGGGGAGGTCGGGGGTTGGGTCGAATCCGTCTACTCTGCGGGGGTCGCCTCAATATCCCATTCAATGGGATCGACGCGGAGAATGATGATCGGCTCGACCGGGACTTCGGCGTCGAAGGGCCCGCCCTCGCCCGTCTCCACGGCGCCGATGGCGTCGGCGATGTCCATGCCCTCGACGACCCTGCCGAAGACGGCGTAGCCGTAAATGGGGCCGAGATCGGTGACGCGGTGATCGAGCTTTTCATTGTCGCGCAGATTGATGAACCATTGCGCCTGCGCGGAGTCTTCGTCGAGGGTCCGCGCCATGGCGATGGTCCCGCGGACGTTTTTCAGCCCGTTGTCGCCTTCATAGGGAATCGGATCGCGCGTCGGGCGCTCGTTGAAGTATTGCGAAAAGCCGCCGCCCTGAATGACATAGCCGCGCACGACGCGGTGAAAGATCGTGCGGTCGAAATGCCCGGCCTCGGCGTACTCCAGAAAATTCGCAACCGTCGCCGGCGCCGCCTCGGCGGCGAGTTCAACAACGATGTTGCCTTTCGACGTCTGGATATTGGCGTGAGTCGTTGCGTCTTCGGCATGAGCGGCGAATGGCGACAGCAATAGGCCCGATAAAAATGCGATGACAACAACTAAGGCTGCAATGAAAGAGGTGGTGTCATTGCCGGACTTGTTCCGGCAATCCAGAAATCCAACGAATCCGAAAAGTCTCTGGATTGCCGGGATAAACCCGGCAATGACAGTCATTTTACATGGAAAGATCATCATACAAATCGCGCCAGCCGGGATTTTCTTTTTCAATCATATTCAATTTCCACTTTCGCGGCCATTTCTTTATTGTCTTTTCCCGCTGAATTGCGGCGGTTACGTCATCGAACGCTTCAAACCAGACAAGACGTTTCACGCCATACTTCTTTGAAAATCCCTCAAAAATTCCGGCCTTATGTTGCCATACGCGGCCGACAAGATCGCTCGTCACGCCGACATAGAGCGTGCCGTTTCGCTGACTCGCCAACAGGTAGACGCAATAGATTTTGCCGCCGACGACAGACATTCCAAGAGAATGGTACAATTTTTGATCGCCGGAACAAGTCGGACTTAGCGACCCGATCGCTGACCGCGCGCCTTGTTCACCCGGTCGATCAAACCGTTCGTGGACGAATCGCGCGCCGTTGCGGGGGGCCGTGTTTCGCCGGGACCTCCAATCTCCGGCAGGATATCCTGCGCCAGTGCCTTGCCGAGTTCGACGCCCCACTGGTCGAAGGAATTGATCCCCCAGATGACGCCCTGACAGAAAATCTTGTGCTCATAAAGCGCAAGGAGCGCACCGAGGGTTTCCGGCGTCAGACGGTCCATGAGGATCGAACTGGTCGGCCGGTCGCCGGGAAACGCCTTATGGGGCGCAAGGCGGTCAATCTCCGCCGGCGCCAGCCCGGCGGCGGCGAGGTCGGCCCGCGCTTCCGCCTCCGTCCGGCCGCGCATCAGCGCTTCGGTCTGAGCGAGGAAATTCGCGAGCAGCAATTGGTGGTGATCGCCAAGCTCCGACGCCGCGGTCGCCGCGGCGATGAAGTCGGCCGAGACAATATCCGTGCCCTGATGAAGAAGCTGATAAAAGGCGTGCTGACCGTTGGTGCCGGGCTCGCCGAACAGGACCGGCCCGGTCTCATGGGCGACCGGCGCGCCGTCGAGACCGACGCGCTTGCCGTTCGATTCCATATCCGCCTGTTGCAGATAGGCCGGCAGGCGGTGGAGATGCTGGTCGTAGGGGAGCACGGCATGGGCGCGGATATCAAGGAAATTGCGGTTCCAGACGCCGACCAGCGCCAGCAGCGCGGGCATGTTTTCGCCAAGCGGCGCGGCGCGGAAATGGGCGTCCATGGCGCGGGCGCCGGCGAGCAGTTTTTCGAAGTTTTGAAATCCGACCTGCAACGCAATCGAAAGACCGATGGCGGACCACAGGGAATAGCGCCCGCCGACCCAGTCCCAGAAGCGGAACATATTCTCAGGATCGACGCCGAATGCCGTCACCGCCTCTTCGTTGGTGGAAAGGGCGGCGAAATGTTTCGCAATGTCTTCTTCCCGGGCGCCGCTGTTCAGGAACCAGTCCTTCGCCGAGCGCGCATTGGCGAGGGTCTCCTGCGTCGTGAAAGTCTTCGATGCAATGACGAACAGCGTCGTTTCCGGATCGAGTTCGCTGAGCGTGTCGGCGAGATGCCGGCCGTCCACATTCGAGACGAAATGGCTGCGCCGGCCCTTGATCCAGTACGGCCGCAACGCCTCGACCGCCATCTGGGGCCCGAGATCGGACCCGCCAATGCCGATATTGACCACGTTGACAAGGGCCTTGCCGGTGCGGCCCCTGACCTTGCCGCCTTGAACGGCGTCCGCGAACCGCTTCATGCGGGCGAGCTCTTCGTTCACCAACGCCGAGACCGGCGCGCCGCCGGCGGCATAGGCCGCATCCGCGCCGGCCCGTAAAGCGACATGCAGGACGGGTCGGTCCTCCGTCTCGTTGATCTTGTCGCCGGCGAACATGGCGTCGCGGCGCGCTTCGAGCCCGCGGGCCTTCGCCAGCGCCAGCAAATTGTCTAAAATTTCGTCGGAAATCTTGTTCTTCGAAAAATCGAGAAACAGCCCGGCGGCGGACAGCGAATAGCGCCGAAACCGGTCCGGATCGCGCGCAAACAGATCGCGCATGGACGTTCCGGCAAGCGCTTCGGCGTTTTTCGTCAGCGCCCGCCATTCCGGCGCATCGACAATGCTCGTCATCCTGCCGCCTTCCCGATGGCGTTCAATAGGGAAAGCTTGATACGGATTTTATCTGTCATCCTCAATGGCCGTTAACGACGCCATGCTAACCGGATTGTCATGAAGCTCACATTCACGCCGCGCCATCTCATCCGTATGTTCACTGACCTTGCCGCGATCACCGCTGTCTGCGTGATATTCGCCGTCGGGGCGACGAAGGCCGGCATCGGCGTCAATGCGGCCGACGTCCAACAGGCGCGCGTCGCGACCGCTCCCAAATAGTCCCTCTGGCGTTCGGTCGTTATTCCGACACACGCCCGAATTGCGCGAGAACGTCCCGTTTTGAAATGGGCGGCGGCAGGGCCGTGACGGCGCCGTCGGGCCCGTAATAGGCGTAGAACGGCACGCCAAAGGCGCCGAGGCGTTCAAGCGCCGCGGTGATCGCCGGATCGCGCAGGGTCCAGTCCGCCACCATGACGACGCCGTTTTCCGCCGCAATCGCCTCTGCGAGGGCCTCGCTTGAAAACACGGTGAGTTTGTCGGCCTGGCAGGTGACGCACCAGGCGGCGGTGAAGATCGCGAAAACGGGCCGTCCCTCGGCGCCATAGGCGGCGATGGCGGCGGCGTCATAGGGTTCCACCGCAAGCGCCCCATAACGTTCAACGGCGGATGCGGACGCCGCCGCGGGGCGGGCGGAAAAGACCGGCGCCAGCGCCAGCACAATCGCCAGAGCCGACGCCGCGCGAATGATCAGCGCTGGGGCGCCGCCGCCCTTGCTGCGTTCGAATAGCCATGCAGCGAGCGCGAGGAGCACGAGACCGCCGAGCAGTCCCGCCAGCGATGCGTCGCCGGTCTGACGCGCAAACACCCAGACAAAATAGGCCGCCGCCGCAAATACGGGGAATGCGAGAGCCTGTTTAAAGACCTGCATCCAGGGCCCGGGTTTCGGCAGGGCGCGCGCCAGGCCCGGCGCGAAGGTGATCGCGACAAAGGGCACGGCAAGGCCCAGCGCCATGGCGACAAAGATCAGCATGCTGACAGGGGCCGGCTGCGTCAGCGCCGCGCCCATAGGCGCGGCGAGCAGCGGCCCGATGCATGGAGCGGCGACGGCAACGGCAAGAACGCCGGTGAAGAAGGCGCCGGCCGCGCCCGGTTTTTTTGCCAGATCGTCGCCAGCGCCCGCAACGCTTTCGCCCACGGCGAACACGCCGGCGAGGCTTAGGCCCACGGCAAAGAGGACATAGGCGGAAAGGCCGATCACCAGCGGCGATTGCAGATGGAAGCCCCAGCCGAGCTGTTCGCCGCCGGCGCGCAGGGCGATGAGGAGGGCGCCGATAGCGGCGAAACTCGCGACAACGCCGGCGCCATAGACGGCGCCATGGGCGCGGGTGACTTTCGGATCGTGCTGCGCGCTCGCCATGAGGCTCGCGGCCTTCACGAACAGGATCGGAAAGACGCAAGGCATGGCGTTGAGAATAAGCCCGCCGAAAAGGGCGAGGATCAGCATGGCGCCCACATTGCCTGCGGGCTGCATGAGGGCGGGCGCCGGCCTTGCGGGCGCGGCGGTTCCCGGCGCGACGCTTCCCTCAACCGCGTAGGCGCGGGCCTCCGCGCCGGCGCCCACGCGCAAGACCCCGCGCAGCGCGTCGCCCGCCGGCCCGTCAATCCAGCCCGGCTTCATGGCGACGACCAAGGCGCCGTCCGAAACGGCCGCGGTCTGCGCCGCCGCGGGCGTCGTCAGCCCCTCCTCCTCGGGAAAGAAGAAAACGTCGCTTGTCTCTTCATCCGGCCAGTCGTCGATGGCGAGCTCATAGGTCTCGCCGGCACGGCGAAACGCGGCCGGCACGGCGAGCGGTTCGGGGTGATCAAGGCGCGCGGCGACAAACAGGAGCCGGTTTTCGCTGACCGGCGCGTCTTCGGCCGCGCGCACCGGCAAGGAAAACTCAAACAGCGTTTCTTCCGGCACGCAGATGTCTTCGCACGCCTGCCAGGCGGCGCGGATCGAAACGTCGACGACATCGTCGACCGCCGCGTCGGGCGGAACCGTCACGGGCGTTAAAAAAACCGGCGCGCCCTCATGGGCGTAGCTGGCGAGCGGGCCGACGGGAATATAGTCCGGGGCCGGATGAACGATGTCGCCGGCGGCAAATCCGGCCGGCAGCGACCAGTCGAGCGTCAGCGGCAATCCGGCGTCGCCGGGATTGACCCAGAATACGTGCCAGCCGTCGCGAACGTCCTGACGCAAGGCGAACCACGTAGTCTCGCCGGGAACGAAGCCCGCCCGGTCGGCGTAAAGGGCGCTCTCCACATAGGTCGTCTCCGCGCGATCCAGCGGCTCGCCGAAAGCCGGCGGGACGAGGGCGATGATCGCCAGAAACAGAAAAAGGCCGCGTATGCCCATGACGCCTAGGTAGCGCCGGCGGGGCGCCCGGCCAATGGCAATCGCCGCGGCCTGTCGCCGCCTCGCCGGATCGTGAGGCGGCGCAGCGGGTCCGAAGCGGATTTCCGCGTCTTCCGTCAGGCGTCGATCTTTTCAAGGAGGTCAGCGGCGAAGGTCGACAGCGTGTCGTCCCGGGCGCCCATGACGACGATCCGGTCGCCGGGTTTTGCCAGCTCGAGGAGCCGGGCGCCGCCCGCTTCGCGGGATGCGCACGCCTCAGCCTCGCGCCCCGCTGCGGCGACCCCGGCGATAATGTCTTCATTGGTGACGGACCGATCCACCGTGCCGCCGAAATAGGCGGGCGGCGGCATGATCAGCATGTCGGCCGGTTTCAAATGATCGACGAAGGATGAAATGAATTCGTCCTTCATCTTGTTGAGGGGCCCGAAGCCGTGGGGCTGGAACAGAATGAGGAGTCGCCCGGGAAATTCGTGCAGGGTTTCGAGGCTTGCGGCGATCTTGTCCGGATTGTGGGCGAAATCGTCGATGACGGTGACGCCTTTCGCCTCGCCCACATAGTCGAGCCGGCGTTTGACCCCTTCAAAGGAACCGAGCGCCTCGGCCGCCGCGGCAAGGTCAACCCCGCAAGCGCTTGCCGCTGCGATGGCGGCCAGCGCATTGGAGACATTGTGTTTGCCAGGCATGCGCAAGCGCACGCTCGCGCGTTCCCCGTCGCGCGCCGCCACGGCGAAGGTAACGCCGAAAGGCTGCGGCGAGATATGTTCGGCGATGAGGTCGCCGTCATGATCGCCGGTGGAATAGGTGATCTTCCGCGCGGCGCGCGCCTTGGCGATGGCGCGGGTTTCGTCATTGTCGAGATTGAGAATGGCGACGTCCGCCCGCTCAACGAAGCCGCCGAAAAGCGCGCGCAACTCATCCATGGATTTATGATCGAGGGCGATATTGTTCAGCACCGCAATCTTCGGGGCGAACATCGCAATCGATCCGTCGCTTTCATCGACCTCCGATACGAAGGCGGCGCCCTTGCCGACGAGCGCGCTGGCAAACAATGTCTCTTCGCGCACGAAATTTTTCATCACCGCGCCGTTCATCACCGTCGGATCCAGTCCCGCGCAATGAAGGATCCAGCCGATCATCCCCGTCGTCGTCGACTTGCCGCTGGTGCCGGCGACGCCGATGGGCGTTTCCGCCTCGTTAAAAAGTTCTGAAAGCAGTTCGGCGCGGGAAAGGCGGCCAGCGCCGACAGCCTTCGCCGCGGCGACATCGGGCACCGTCTCCTCCACCGCCGCCGACGCAACGAGGGTCTGGCCGGCGCGTCTGACGCCGGACCCGTCCTGCGGAAAGAGCCGGATCCCGAGCATTTTGAGGTAGTCGAACTTCGCCGCCGTGCGCCCCTGATCGAAGGCCCGGTCGGACCCCGCCACAATATGGCCCCGGGCCTTGAGGATCATCGCCAGCGGCAACATGCCTGAGCCGCCGACGCCGCAGAAGAAATAATCCCTGGTTTCAGTCATTGTCGGATCGCTGTAACGGAAATTAACCAACAAGTGGTAAGCATTTTTCCATGACGGCCTCAAAGAGAACCATAGCGCTTGTCTGCCCCGGCGGGCCTATCACGCGGGATCTCGCAAAGGAACTCGGCGAGATTGCGGCCGATCATTGCGGAAATGCGGTCGAACTGCGCTTCCACGAGCAATGTTTCCTGGAAGCCGGACACTTCGCCGGCACGGATGATGAGCGCAGCGCGGCCTTCCTGGAGGTCGCGAACGACCCGCATTATGACGCCGTCTGGTTCGCCCGGGGCGGCTATGGCGCGGGCCGTCTCGACGACGCGCTTTACGCCAAGCTCAACGACGCGGCGCGGGGGAAAACTTATTTCGGCTATTCCGACGCCGGCGTCATTCTCGCATGCCTCGATGCGCTGGGGATCGGAAAATCCGTACACGGGCCAATGGCGACGGACCTTGTGCGCGTCGATGGTCACGCCGCCATGCGCCGCGCCCTCGACTTTCTCGTCTTCGACCGCACGGACGGGGTCGAGCAGGCCGCCATGCGCGCGCGTTGCATGGCTTTCAACATCACCGTGCTGGCGCATTTTATCGGCCTCGACGGAACGCCCGACTTTTCCGGCCGCGTCGTCATGCTCGAAGATGTGGGCGAGTATCTTTATCGCATCGATCGCGCCATGCAGGCGATCGTGACGAGCCCGAAAATGAAAGACGCCGCCGGGGTGATGCTCGGCCGCGTCAGCGAGGCGCCGGAAAACGATCGGCCCTTCGGCGCCGAGCCGGAGGAGATTGCGCGCTATTGGTGCGAACGCGCCGGCGTTCCCTATCTCGGACGCGCCGATATCGGGCACGATTCGGACAACAAGATTGTTCCCTTCCTCCGCGAGGACGACATCGACCCGGACGCGGCGAACAACATCGTTCAATTCTCGCGCCGGCCGCAGTCCTAAAGCCCCGCATAGAAGCCGATCCTGTGATTTCAAGGACTTGGCGCCCGCGGCCCCGTTACCTAAATACAAGGCCGGGACGGCTTCGGGAGATCCATCATATGGCGGAAGAACAACGCAAGACAGCGCTTCAATATCTTGATCGCGCCATGGGCGAATTGCGCGCGCTGGGCTTTGCCCCGGAAGACGGGGAACCGGCCCCGATCATCGCGCTGTTGAACCAGATTTCCGACCTTGACGAGACGCGGGTTTCGGCCATCGCCCGCACCCTCGATCAGGCGTCGCATTTCAACGACGTGGTGCGCGAACAGGTCGCCGGCATGAGCGTCGGCGAGCGCTATGAAGGCATTACGGCGGCGTTCGATTCCATTCGCGACGACGCCAAGTCCCTGGTCGATCAGTATGCCGACGGCAAGATTTCCACATTCGAGCGCGTACAGAATGTCTGGATGAAAATGACCCGCGGCGACATCGCCGCGCGCTTCGGCAAGATCAAGGACCTTTATCTCGACGTCGCGAAAGACACGCGCGACCAGGTCGAGCGTGAATTGCGCATTCTCGAAGCCTATCGCGATTTCCGCGGCGCCCTGAAACAGTCCGAAGTGCTGGCCCTTGAGGTCCTGAAAACCGCGGAAGAAAAACTCGAAGCGTCGAAAGCCGTGCTGCGCGAGAAGGTCGCCGCGGTCGAGAATTTCGCCGGCGACGACGCGGCGGAACGGGCGACGCTGGAGCTTGACCGCGACGAAGCCCTGCGCGCGCTGCAAAAGGAAGAAAAACGCTATCAGGTGTCGAAAGACCTCTCCGACAATATCACCGTCGGCTACAACACGTCGGAAGTGATCATGACGCGCCTCGTCCAGACGACGAACGCCAAGGAGCGCATTTACGCCCAGTCGGTTTCCTTCTTCGGCACCAACGAGACGGTGCTGACGGCGCTCACCGCCACCTTCACCGGCATGCACGGGCTACATGAATCGACCCAGACTCTCGAAGCCATGAAAAAAGGCATCGAGCAGTCCCTCGAAACCCTCTCCGATATCGGCGGCAAGGTGCAGGAAGAGGCGGTAAAAGCCGGCTACGGGCCCACGGTCTCGGCCGCGGCCGTCAAGCGCCTCGTCGACTCGGTCGTCGCCTATCAGGAGCGCTCGCAACAGATCATCAAGGAAATGCGGGTGCTGTCGACGGAGAATTCCAAGGAAATCCGCGAGGCCGTGGAAGACGGCAAGAAACGGCTGGCGAAACTCGTTGAGGAAGGCGCCACAGCGGCCCTCAGCGCGTGAGCGAAACCGCGATCAACAACGCCGGCGCCGCGCCTCAACCGGCGCCGAAAAAGCTCGACGACGTCATGCTCGCCATGGACATTGTCGACACGCTGCGTCACCGCGAAAAGCTGATCGACCGGGAGCTGTCGGCGGAAGCGCGCGAAGAAAAACTCATCGGCCGCCTCAAAGAAATCTATTCGGCGCAAGGCATTGACGTGCCGGACCGCATTCTCGCCGACGGCGTCAAGGCGCTGGAAGAAAAACGCTTCGTCTACGAACCGCCGGAAAAGTCCTTCGCCGTGGGCCTTGCGAAATTCTACATCGCCCGGGACCGCTGGCTAAAGCCGGTCGCCGTCATTATCGGCTTCGCCGCCTTTGTCACTGCGATCTGGGAGCTGGGTTTCGTGGCGCCGCGCGAGGCGAAGGCCCGCGAAACGCAAATTGAACTGACGCAGACCCTGCCGGACGGATTGGCGTCGGCGCGGGACGAGGCCCTCGCCGCCGCGAATACAGACGCGGCGCGGGCGCGGATCGAAACGGCCTATCAAGACGGCCTTGCCGCCGCGGCTGACGGAATCGCCGACGCCGCGCGCGCCGCGATCGGCGATCTAGACAGGCTCGAGCGACTGCTCACGCAGGATCTCGATATCCGCATCGTCTCGCGGCCGGGCGCATTCTCCGGCGTCTTCCGCACCCATGACGACGATGCGTCGGTGCGCAATTATTACCTCATCGTCGAGGGGGTCGACGCCAGCGGCGCGGCGCAGACCTTTGAGATCGCCAGCGAGGAAGACCAGCGCCGCGACTGGGTGACAAGCTGGGGCGTGCGCGTGCCGGAAGGGGAGTTCAACCGCGTCGCCGCCGACAAACAGGACGACCAGATCATCCAGAACGCCCTTATCGGCGAAAAACCGAAAGGCGCGCTGACGCCGGAATATTCGATCGAAACATCCGGCGGGGCGATACTCGAATGGTAAGCGTCTCATGACCTCCGGCCGCGACGTTCTCCATCGCATTGACGCCTCTATCGCCCAGGCGCGCGCCGGGCTCGGCGATACGAACCGCGCGGCGGCGGAACGCGCCGCGCGCATCGCCGCCATCGAACGGGCGGAAAGCGACGCCTATCGCGCCATCGCCGGCATCCGCCTCGATCATCTGCAGTCGGACGAACTGACTCGATCTCTCGGCGAAACCGACGAAGAGGCCGAACGCCTAATCGCCGCCCATGAAGACCGGCTGAAAGAACTCGCCGGCGAATTATCGGACGCCCGCGAGACCATCGAACGCCTCGAACAGGACCGGCGCAGGCACGAGGAAGCCCTCGACAAGGCCGTCGAGGCCCATGACCGGGCTGTCGACAAAACCAATGAGCGCCTCGAAACGGACGAGGAATATCTCCGCCGCGCCGCGGCGCTCGAAGAGGCAAACGCCATTGTCGAACGGGCCGAGGCGAAGCTCGATCTCGCCCGGGCCGACCGCGCCGCCAAGGGCGCGCCTTATGAAGACGACCCGCTGTTTTCCTATCTCTGGGAGCGGAACTTCGCGACGCGGGACTATCGCGCGTTTTTCCTGTTCGCCGCCCTCGACCGCTGGGTTGCGCGCCTCATCCGCTATCGGGACGCGAAGCTGAATTACGCCCGCCTCCTCGAACTACCCGAACGGCTCGCGGACCATGTAGAACGGGTCGAGGCGGCGGCCGAAGACATCGAAGCGAGCATCGCCGCCTATGAACGCGACGCGCTCGAACGGGACGGCGTCGGCAAGCTGCGCGACAAGGCCAAAGCCGCCCGCGCAGCGCTGGAAGAGATCGACGCCTCTATCGCCAAGGCCGAGGCGACGCATCAAACGCTCGCCAAGCGCCACGCCGAGGCGGCTGAGGGGCGCGGCGGCCCCATGGGGGACGCGCGTAAGCTCGTCGCCAAGGCCCTCGCCGACCGGTCCATCCCGGACCTCAAAGTGCTCGCCGCCGAAACGCTGACCCTCGAAGACGACCACCTTGTGGACGAGCTGATCCGCCTGCGCCGGGAGCGGATGGAGATCGAGGAACATGGACGGTCCCTCGCCCGCACCGTCGATCAGCACGCTGATATTCTCGGCGGCCTCGAAACCGTGCGCCGGCGCTTCAAATCGGCCCGCTTCGACAGTCCCTATTCGGAGTTTCCCGATCGCGGGATCGTCAGCGTCATCCTTGCGGAATTGCTGCGCGGCGCGATCAACGAACGCAACGCCTGGCGGCGCCTGCAGAAAGCGCAGCGCCGGCGCAAGCGCGACTGGTCCGACGATTTCGGCGGCGCAGAGTGGCGCGACGGCTTCGGCCTGCCGCGACAGGATCGTAGCGGCTGGGGCGGACGGTCCTTTCCAAAACCGCCCCGGGCGCCGCGCCTGCCCCGCGCCCCCCGGGCGCCAAGAGCGCCCCGGCCCCCGCGGGTTCGCTTTCCAAAACGGGGCCGCGGCGGCTTCAAGACCGGCGGCGGGTTTTAGGCCCCATCCCGAAACATTTTCGTAAACAAAGTCCCCTAAGCTCGCGGCCTCATTCATTTCCCATGGAGGACATTCATGTCAGGCAAATCCGACCGCGATATCGAAAAGGACTATCCCATCGACCAGTTCGTCGCCAAGCTGCGCCGCCTCGCGGACGCGCTGGAGAATGACGAAAAGTTTGAAATCCAGATCGCCGGCGAGCGCGTCTACGTGCCGGCACGGGCCCAGTTCAACATCGAGCATGAGCGCGGCGACGGCGAGGAAGAGGTCGAGTTCCAGATCAAGTGGAAAGCGGCGTAAAGCCGAACGCAACGCATCTGAACGATTAGGGTCGCCATCCGGCGGCCCTTTTGTTTTGGCGCAGCAGACCTCGAAACCCCTTCAGAAAAGCTGGGCCGGCCCCGTCTTGACTTCCGCGGGATTTGCGCGTTTTTCGCACGCGCACAAACGGAGCCAAACCCATGGAAGTCAATGTCGCGATCGTCGGAGCCACCGGCAATGTCGGGCAGGAAATGCTCGCCATTCTGGCCGAGCGCCTGTTCCCGGCGAAAGACGTCTTCGCTGTCGCCTCGCGCCAGTCGATCGGCCGCGAGGTCTCGTTCGGCGACCAGACGCTGAAATGCCGCGACCTTGAGACCTTTGATTTTTCTCAAGCCGATATTGCCCTCTTCGCCGCCGGCGGCGGCGTTGCGAAAGAATGGGCGCCGAAAGCGGCTGAAGCCGGCGCCGTCGTCATCGACAATTCGTCCCACTTTCGCATGGACCCGGACGTTCCCCTGATCGTGCCGGAAGTGAACGCCGACGCGGTCGCGGGCTTCGCCAAGAAGAACATCATCGCCAACCCGAACTGCTCGACGGCGCAACTCGTCGTGGCGCTGAAACCGTTGCATGACGCCGCGACCATCAAACGCGTCGTCGTTTCGACCTATCAGTCGACCTCCGGCGCCGGCAAGGACGCCATGGACGAGCTGTTCAACCAGACCAAGGGCATTTTCGTCAACGATACGCCGGATCCGCAGAAATTCACCAAGCAGATCGCCTTTAACGTCATTCCTCATATCGACGTCTTCATGGAAGACGGCTTCACCAAGGAAGAATGGAAAATGACGGCGGAGACGAAAAAGATCCTCGACCCGGCGATCCGGCTGACCGCCAATTGCGTGCGCGTGCCGACCTTTGTCGGTCATGCGGAAGCGGTGAACATCGAATTTGAAAATCCGCTGTCGGACGATGAGGCGCGGGAGATCCTGCGCGAGGCGCCGGGCCTTCTTGTCGTCGACAAGCGCGAGGACGGCGGCTATGTGACGCCAGTGGAATGCGTCGGCGATTTCGCCACCTTTGTCAGCCGCGTCCGCGTCGATCCGACGGTGGAGAACGGCCTCGCCTTGTGGTGCGTGTCCGACAATCTGCGCAAAGGCGCCGCCCTCAACGCGGTGCAGATCGCGGAGACGCTGATCAATCGGGGCCACCTCAAAAAGGCGGCCTGACGCCCGCAACTTTCGGGTTTGACCCGGACGATACGGTCTCTAATCTGCCGGGCGCAACCAAAGGTCGGCGGGGAGATGGCGGTGCTGAGAACAATTATTTTTGCTGCGGTTTTCACCTTTGCCTTTGCACAGGCAAAAGCCGGCGCGCCGGACGGTTACGAAAAATTCTACGACGCGCCGACCCGGGTCAATATGGGCGGGCGCCCCGTCGTCGCCGAGATTGCGCTTTTCGCAGACATGGACGCCGCCGCGCGCGGGCGCCTTGACATCGCGCTGGTCACCGACGTCACAAAGTTCATCGAGGAAACCGAACGCGATCTCGAAAACTGGATCGCCACGCACCGTCAGGACTGCGGCGAGCGATGGGCCGCCGGCGAGCCGTTGATCGGCTTCCCCAGCGGGGCGATCCGCTTCGCCCTCGATCTCGAATATGAATACTGGAATTGCGGCTGGAACGGCCAGGGCCGTCCATGGCGCGCCGTTCGCGAAACCGGCAGCATTGACGTCACGATCTTGCCGGAGGTCGTCGACGGAAAGCTGCAGGCGCGCCTCGGCGACTTCGCCATCGACCAGCGCACCGGCGTCAACCGGTACCTGCCGCTGGAATTCGTCACGCGCCGGATTCTGATCAGCGAACTCGACAAACTCAACGACAATCCGAAATTCTATCGCGCGCCGCAGCCGTTTCACGGCGAAGGATTTGTCTACCGGTCGATTGAGGCCGATCGCGAAAACGGGCGCGTCGTCATTACCGCGCACTATACGGGCGCCGGCGCCCGCGACGCGCTTGACCGCATCGTCGACGCACTACGGGAAGACGGTATTGTCAGCGAGCGATAGCCCCGCGGCCCGGAAAGCCGCCGACGAGATCAGGCTCGGCCTCATCACCGGGATCGCCGCCTATACGTTATGGGGTCTGTTTCCCCTCTATCTGAGGCAACTGTCGGACGTCTCGGCGCCGGAGGTTCTCGCCCATCGCATTTTCTGGTCGGCACCCTTCGGCGCGGTGCTCATTCTGATGCGCAAGCAATGGGGCGAGGTGCTGAGCGCGATCCGCTCGCCGCGCATTGTCATGTTCCTGGCGCTTGCCGCCGTCGCCATTGCCCTGAACTGGCTGACCTATGTCTGGGCGGTGTTCAACGACCGGATCCTGGAAGCGAGCCTCGGCTACTACATAAACCCGCTCATGTATGTAGCGGCCGGCGTCTTCATTCTTGGGGAGAAACTGCGCCCGCCGCAAATGATCGCGATCGGGCTCGCCGCCCTCGGCGTTGTTGTCATGACCGTCGGCGCCGGGGCCCTCCCCTGGGTGTCGCTGGCGCTTGCCTTCCTGTTCACGGTTTACGGCTATATTCGCAAGACGACGCCGGTGGGCGCCATGCCCGGTTTGTTTATCGAATCGTCGCTGCTCGCGCCGTTCGCCGCCCTTTACGTCCTGATGCTGATGAACGCGGGCGAGGCCGCGTTTCAGGGCGGATCGCTCAGCATGGATATCCTGTTGATGCTGGCCGGGCCGGCGACGGTCATTCCGCTGGTTCTGTTCGCGCTTGCTGCGCGCCGCCTGACGCTGACGACCGTCGGCCTCCTCCAATATATCGGGCCGACGCTGCAGTTTGTTCTCGGGCTTTATTACGGCGAGCCCTTTACGCTGTTTCACGCGATCAGCTTCGGCCTGATCTGGACGGCGCTGGCGATCTTCAGCATCGACGCGGTGCGCGCTAACCGGGCGGGCGCTGCGAAAGCCGTTTGAGGGTTCCGGAAAAGGCGAGAAGATCCTGATCGCCGGCGCGGACCATGCCGCGCGCGAAAAAAAGACTGCGCCCGCCGCCGGTGATCTCGCCCGACGCCTCGATAAAGGCGCCGATCGGCGCCGGCCGCAAGAACTCCGCATTCAGGCTGACGGTGACGGCCATGGACCCGTCCAGCGCCTTCCAGCAGATATTGAACAGCGCCATATCCGCCAGCGTCATCAACATGCCGCCATGAACGACGCCGCCGAGGTTGCCGTGATGGGGCTTTGAAAAAAAGCCGACGCCGGGGGCGCCGTCTTCGCGCCAGTAAAAGGGCCCGGCCCGCCCGGCGAAAGTTTCGGAAAGCGCATGCAGCGTCCAGCCCGCCGGCGCGGGGTCGAATTGCGCATCGTCATTCATGGAAGCCCGCTTAGCGCAGCGCCCGCGCGCGGCAAAGGGTCTCGCGCAGCCATATGCGAAAAGCGATTGCCGGCAACGACGCCGCACCCCAATATTCGCCTATGGGTGAAAGCTTTCCGCAGCCGGTATTTATCGACGCGAATGGGGTCAGGCTTGCGGTCTATGAAACGGACGGCGACCCCCGTCGCCAGCGCCCGCCGGTCGTGCTTGTTCATGGCTGGCCGGAAATCGCCTATTCGTGGAAACATATCCTGCCCGCGCTGGCCGGCGCCGGGTTTCGCGCCATCGCGCTTGACCTCAAAGGGTTCGGACGGTCCGACGCGCCAGCGGACAAGGCGCTTTACGATATCGAGCACATGACCGGCGATCTCGCCGCGCTGCTTGACGCCCTCGCCATCGACCGCGCCATTTTTTGCGGCCATGACTGGGGCGGCGCCATCGTCTGGCCCATGGCGCAGTTGCACGGGCCCCGCGTCGCCGGCGTCATCGGCGTCTCGACGCCGCATCGCCCGCCGCCGCCCGTTGCGCCCCTGTCGATCCTGGAAAAGCGGCATACGGATCAGCACTACATGGTGCGCTTTCAGGAAGAGGCGGTTCCCGAACGCATCATCAAAGCCGATCCTGCCGCGTTCTTCCGGATGATGTTTCGCCGGCCGAGATTTCGCACGCTCCCGGACGACCTGAACAACCGCGTCTATGATCTCCTCGGCAGACTGCAGCACGGGCCGCCCGTCACCGACGATGCGGAGGTGGTGCTGAGCAACGCCGACATCGCGGTTTATGTGGACGCCTATGAGCGCAGCGGATTTACCGGCGGGATCAATCTTTACCGCAATATCGACCGCAACTGGGAATTTATGAAAAGCCGCGATCCCGTCATCGCGCATCCCGCTTTGTGGGTGGGCGCGTCGAGCGATATCTACCTGCCGACGAGCGGCGCCGACGGCATGGAAAAGATCGTGCCCGATTTGGAGAAACACGTCATTGCCGATTGCGGCCATTGGGTGATGTGGGAAAAGCCGGCGGAACTGAACGCCATCCTGATTGATTGGCTTTTACGAAAAATGTCCGGCTAATTTGCGGGACTTTTGCCGGAAGATTGCCGGAAATCCGCCCATTCCACCTAAACATTTGGTCACACCCCGCCGTCAGGCTCTGTCACGCAGGGAAGACGGGCGAGAAAAATCCATGTTGTTGAGAAAAGCGGCGCTTTCCAGCGTCCTCGTTTTTTATGCGGCGCCGGCGCTGGCCGATCCGCAGCTTATCGAGCCGCGGCGGACGCCGAAGACGCTGACGACGATCGAACTGCGCGACACGCAGGTCGACGTCATGGCGGTGACGCGCCGGGCGCGCGCCGACACGGAATTTCATCAACGCTATGTGGATGAGAGCCTCGCCATGAACAAAGTCTACCCCGGCTATCCGAAGCCGGCCTATGTGTCGTTCGATTTGCGCGTGCGGTTTTAGGGGGGAGGGCTCTGATACTGAAGGCTGGCCTCGTCGTGATAGCTCACGGACTGCCGCCGCGCATTGCGCCAATGACAACGTGCGTTACGGGGCCGCCCAGTTATAGACCCAGCTCACGCTCGCCACTCTATTCCCCGTCGAGGAAAGGCAGATCGTACCGCGGCGCCAGCTCCGATCGTACCAAAGCTCCACGTAGCGATCGGGACCGTGAGACCGGCCGTGGCAGCTCTGCGTTGCAGTAAGTTCCACTTGTTCAAGGCCCTGATCAGAAAGTTGTCTTGCGGCTGCATCGCGCGACATTCCTATGTCAATTCCAAACTTCGAACCGCTCTCGATGTAACCTTTAGAACTCAATACTCCCGCTCGATTAAACTCGTCGGCCATCAGGTATCCGAATCCTACAAGTGCAACGCCCAAAGCCACCCAAATAACGTACTTCATTGATCTCTCCAGAACAGCATTCTGGCAGCTGCCTTACTAGCATGTTTCGCGGTCCGAGCAATCGTCGGGAATGTGATCACTTTGACCCCATCCGGGATTTCGAGTTCCGGGCGGCAATGATTGCGTATCGTCCGGATTAGCTCTGTCCGCCACGGCATAAGCCGCAGAGTTGCTATTGCCATAATCCGATGTAGATTGTGGCCCTGTTAGTGGCGCGTATTTTACTGGACCCGGATTTTCGGGCGTGCCTAACGCTCGGTCTACAGCATCCCCAGAGGCTCGAACAGCATCGTCGGATGCGTTGATTTGACTTGCAGAAATTCCCGCTTCTGCCGCAGCAGCCGGGTCTTCTGCATACGCTGAATATGCAGCCGCATCATCGACATCGGTAGCCGTTCCGCTACCAGTTAGACTCACAAGTTGACCGGGATTGTGGGGTGCTCCTTCAGGCCCATAAGAGTATCGTGTAACCTCGCCGGTTTCGTCATCGACGACGACGACAAACGCGTGATTCTGGCCGGCCCAACCGGTTGGCCTGGAAACTAAGTACGACTCCTCCCCAGTAGGATCGATCCTGTTGACCGGATCATTACGCGTGTACGCATAGAGGTTCATCTGATCCCGGTACCCAATCGGATCGGTCTGCAGGAACCTGCCGGTTTCTGAGTCGTAATACCGGGCCTTGTAGTAATAGAGCCCGGTTTCGGGGTCGAGCTTCTGGCCCGTGAACCGGAACGGGAAGCCCGCATCGCCTTCCGAGCCCGCCTCTCCGTAAGGAGAGTATGTAAAGCGTTCCTCGACCGCGCCGTTCTTGTCCGTCGTCGCCGCAACGGAGCCCAGCCGGTTCTGATGGGCCCAGCGCTCATTGTCGTTGGCGGGCAGGGTGTAGTCGATCATCAGGAGCGGTTCGTCGACGGAGCGGGGCAAACGCACATAGCGCCGGTCGATGGTTCCGCCGGAATACTCCGCGATCTCTTGATCGCCGGTATAGTAGAAGTCGCTCGTCGCGCCATTATAGGTCTTAGCGCGGCGCGCGCCGTCGCCCCAATAACGGTAACTCGCCGTCCCGTGATCGAGCCCTGAAGCCGATCGCATCACGTTCTCTGCGTCGTAAACGAAATCGCGGCCATTGTGGTCGGATATGATATTGCCGTTGCCGTCATAGTCGGGGCTCGACCAGCCGACGCGGTCATACTGGTTGAGGCCGTTCGCCCGGTAGGTGTCGACCTGGTCTTCGCCCGGCTGCCAGCGCAACAGGGCGTCCGAGACGCTCTCGCTCAACAGCTGTCCGACGCCGTTATAGGAAAAGTCATAGGCGATCTCCGGCGCGCCGGCGTTACAGTTCGCCGGCGCGGTTCCGGCGAGGTTCCAGTCGTGACAGGTAAGATCACCCCGCGTGGTAAAGCCGTATTTGGCGCTCGTCCCGTTGTGATAGCTCACGGACTGCCGCCGCGACAGCGGGTCATAGGCGACGGTGGCGAGCCGGCGGCCCGCCGACGCGCATGGATCGTTCGTGTTGGCCGCACCCTCTTCCGCACAAACGACCCGGTTCAGCGCGTCATAGCCAAACGCCGCCTTCCAGTTGTCGGGATACGTGAGCTGGATAACGTTCGAACCCTTGTCGTAAAGATAGGAAACGGTCTTCGACCCCGGATAGGTCTGTGACAACATGCGGCCCGCTGCATCATAACCATAGGTAATGCTCCCGCCGTCATGTTTCGCCAGCGTGCGCCGGCCCGCCAGGTCGTAAGCGAATTCGTGAGAGATCGTCCCGTAGGACGATGAGTGCGTCGGCGCCCCCGGCGCGGTGCGGGCGACGAGACGGTTCAGTGCGTCATAAACGAAGGCAATCGAATCGCCGCGCCGGGTCCGCTTCGACGTCATATTGCCATTGGCGTCATAGACGTATTCTTCATAATCCGTGGTCGACGAAACGCCGGGCGTGCCTTTTGACGGAAAGTACATCCGATAAAGCCGATCATGGCCGTCATATTCATACGTTGTCAGATTGCCGTTCGCGTCTTTGACCGTCTCAACCTGGCCGTTCGCCGTGTACGAATACTCCTGATAGCATTGCTGGAGCTTGGTCGGGTCCGCTTCGGTGTCGCTACGCATCTGCGCACAGCTAAGCGTCGCGCCGGTCCCGCTATTGTTGCCTGCCCAGGCTTTGATGAGCTTCGTGACGCGGCCCGCCGCATCATAAACCGTGCGGGTCTTGCGGCCCGCAGCGTCGACCGTGACCATGGGACGGTCCGCGGCGTCGTAATAGGTGTAAGAGCTGAACCCATCAGGGTCCTTCACTTGTATCGGGCGGTTGGCATCATCATAGACTGTTTCCGTCACCGACCAGAAGGTCTGGTTGGCGTGGGTCGCGGACGCGCAACTCGCTTCCGGGTCCGCCGGCAGGCTCCCGCCTTCGGCGCGCGCGCAGGCCTTTATGAGAAGCCCATCCGAGTTGAAAACATTGACCGTCACCGGCGACACGCCGGAACCGGCGCCGTCAGGGTCCGCCTCTATGAGAACAACCGGCCGGCGGCGCAAATCAAACTCATAGGATGCAATGTCGCTGACATCGGTGCGCGGACCGTTGATGCTCGTGGGGTTGCCGACCGCATCGGCGCCGAACGTCGAGACATAATTGAAGCCGCCCGATTGGCAGGACGTTTTTGCTTCGTCCAGTACATACTTATTGCTGCTGTCATAGGTGAAGCATGATTTTTCTCCTTCCGGGTTGGTGATCCCCGTCACCTGTCCGAAAGCATTGTAGGCGTAGTCCGTCACGGGCGCGCCGCCGGCGACGGCCGGTTCCGTTATCGTATCGATTTGGCCCGAGGCGTGATAGACGGCGGTTGTGATCTTGCCCAAGGCGTCGGTAATCGTCTTGGGCTTGTTGCAATAGGCCCGGTTCGACGCAGTGCAGTTCGCCTCATAAGTTGCGCTGGACGTTATGTTCGACGCGCCGGAGCCCGGTTTGGCGATAAGGCGCTCAACCGTGCGGTTGCCGCGGTCATCATATTCATATTCCGCCCGGTTTCCGTCCGGCGCCGTGACGCCCGTCAGGCGGCCAAGCCCATCATATTCGCGTTTGGTTTCTTCGCCGAGAGGATCAATTTCCAGAACCGGCACGCCGTCCTCGTTGAAATAGGAGACTGAGATATCCCCGAGCGGGCTCTCAATCTCGCCGCGGGCGTATCGCTCCGCCGACAGCTTGCCGGGAAAATATTCCGTGACATTGCCGGTTCCGTCCGTGACAGATTTTACGCGCAAAAGGTCGTCATAGTCGAAAGTGAGATAAGGTTGCGCGGACGTTGAACCAAGAGTGATTTTTTCAAAACTGTATTCGTATACCGGAAAATAGATGTTGAAATTTGTGTAGGTATTTTCCTCATAGCCATAAAACGCTTTCTTGCCGTCTGGGTACAGGACTTTGAAATCGTAATCGGCGTATCCCCCAATCTTATTCAAAAATTTTACTGTTCTGCCGTTTTCGTCTGTAACTTCTCGAAAATTGCCATCAAAGCCGTCCGGATCGCTTCCTGCGCCGCCATACTCCGGTCTAGAGAAAATTAGCTTTCGCCCGAGATTATTGTAAACCTCTTTTACTGACCTCAACGCCTGCGGATCGCTTCCATCCTCATAAACAAATGATATATCGACGCCATTCGGGAAACTCCAACTCTGAGCCATAATCCCGATGTAATACTCAACACCAAAATTCAAAACGCTTCCGTCAACATCAATAAAATCAATTTCTATATGGCTAAAATCAACGACGAAACCCGGCCCATATAAACGACGCCCTTCCGCCGGGTCGCTTGTGGTTGAGGTTAGTTCAATTTCTGAAAATAAATTGCCCGTTGGATAATAATCGCCATCAGGCCGGCGGAAAAACGCAATATCGTCTGCGCCCTTTTTGACAGTCAGCATATTGCCGGCAATTTCAAATTTGAGCCATGCTGCTGTAAATATTGCCGCCATCCGGTCCTTAAAATCCGGGCTGTTGTTTAGCTGCGATAACGCCAACGTTGCAGCGATTGCAGAAGACGCATTAACAACATGCCCGCTGCCAAACGCAGCCCTTCCGTCGCTGCCAAATTCTGCCGTTATTTCAAAATTATGACGCCATCCATTGCTGCGACTCGGATCAGAATATGAATCTGCAAAATACGATCGATCCACCGCATCGATTTTACTCGCATTAAATGTCCGTTGAAGCGGCAAACTGTGAGGGAACTCTCCCTGGCCGCTAACGATGTCCGGCGGCATCGTTATGGACAACGTCCCCGTCGCTGGATCAATCGTGTAATCGAGCGGTTTTTCGTCTTCATTGATTTCCAGCGTTTTACGAAGCTCCTCTTCTGGATTGAGTGCGCCGCCAAGCGTTGCCGCTCCCTTCGCGCCGGAGGACGTCGAATAGGCGATGCGCGATACATCGCTAGAGTATGCGGCCAACGGCGCTATGCTAATTTCGATATTTGAAGGGTAGGAGCCAAATACGCCCAGATCGCCGTCAATAGGGGCGATCAAGCTATAGTCGTGGTTAGGATCGGAAAAATAGGCGTCAACGACTGCGGCTTCATCGAATTCAAAATTTGAATGATAGGTGTAGTTCGTGCGCGCAGACTGAAATGCAGCGTGGTTGCTATCCGTAATATTGTAAAACTTTTTGCTTTTATAATTGGCCAGTGGAAAAAGCGATATACCAGACGCGTTCGCCCAAGAGTTACGCGATTGATCCTGGGTGCTGCCCTCAAGCATGCCAAGGAGCGCAGCGGTATTGTAACGAGACTCCAGCTCATCTGCGCCGATAGAGTTCGGGCTTACAATGCTAAAGCTACTTTCAACATCGACATAGGGCGTATTGTAACTCGTGGATACGCCAATTGAATGATGAAATTGTGTTCTCGTCGCATTGGTCGCATCGATAATCTCAGCAGCAGCATTGGCCTGCGCAAGCCAGCTAACAACCGCACCGGGTTGAGACGTTGAGTTCCGGGGCAATGGTCTGTAGTCTATTCCGCCTTGAGAAATAACTCTGTCGGCTTGGACGCCTGGCGTTTCAGAGATCTTATTGATTTGCGCTCCAACTTTCGCCGCATACGCCGCCCGCCCAGAACCGGCCGAGCCCAATTCAAAAATGAGATATGATGGCGAGAACGAGTAAGTCGGATCGCAACATGCAGCAAAATAACTCGGTCGTTCCAAAGTCTCATCGAGGTAACCGCCGCTCTGCGCTGCATAGGGATGATCTACGTTCATATTAAGCGGCATCGTGCCGGAAGCAGCGGTCAGACTGGATACGCTAAGAACATATTGATTGGCGCTTGTGTCCGGCAAATATTCGATACCTTCCAATACAAGCGCCGTCTGGCGTGTTTTTGGAAACGGCCCGCTGTTTTGAACCCCCGCAATTTCCAGCCAATTCCCGTATACCTCGTCCGCAAACAATGCATCATCGCTTGTTGTGCCTGTCGACTTATCCGTATCATCGAGCGCGACATTATCGAACGCCACGCCGAACCGCGTTCGGTATTGATCCGGAATGTCTCCCGTCCATGTACGTTGAACGGAGGATGAATACGGCAATGTACTCGCCGGCGTCGGCATATTGTCGAGATCGATGAGTTCTCCGCCGATGACGTCTTCGAGCTCGGCGGCCGGCATATTCGCTTCAATGTAGTTTTGCAGGTTGACTGCCTGATCCTTCAGCTCTGTTCCCAGCGCGGTTTCATTGATGTTCTGGGCGTATTCGCCAATGGAATCGGTTCCATGGGAAGCGCCAGTAAAAGCCGCGTTGACAACGTCCGTCCCGCAACTGCTTCCGCACCCCATGATGGACGCGATATTGGTCAGCCCAGCCTTCAGCGTGTGCGTTTTCACAGCAGGGTCATATTTTTTTCCGTTCGCCTCCACCCAGATATGACTGAGGGTGACGCTGGAAAGATTTCCGGAAAGGTTGCAATTGGCGGGCGACGACCCGTTTATGATCGCGGGCACGCCGCCGTCGGCGAGAAACTGGCAAGCGGCGGCCGCATCGACGGTAAAGGTCTGATTGGATTCATTCAGACCCGTAACAAACCCCGACCACTTGCCAAATTCATCAGCCGATAAAGTAATTGTTCCGGCTTTGTATGTCGCCGTTACCCCGCCTTCGCGCAGCAATTCGACCATAAGATGAGCCTGATCGAACGGCGTGCCGGACTGATCAAGCATGGCGCCGAAGCCGCCCTTGCTAAGCCCATATCGAAACTCCGTATCGACATTTGCATATATGTACTCAAAGACATTGTCTGCAAATTCATTACTGCTTTTGCGCCCTGCTCCGAGAGCTCGCGCTAATTCTTTGATCTCTTTCGGCCTTGGATCGGTGCAAAATTTGGTTCCAGGCGATAGCTGGCATAGCCGCTTCGTGTGAGTCGTACTCGATCCGTAAAAGCTGTTCGCTGCGCTCGGGGACACAAGCGGCGCGCTCTCAAACTTTACGGCCGGCGGCTCCGCCGTCGCGCTCGCGCCTAAAAGGCCCAATGAACTGAAGGCGATTGAACAAGCCAAAAACGAAATGCTTCGAAGAACTCGGCGCGCAATAGTGGGAAATTTCATAGCAGCTCGCAGCTTTGTCATGGTGGTAAATTAACGGGTGAAAGACGAGGGGAAGTTCTATTGGACGGGAACAACCGTGAACCCATTGAGCGGCACAACGATGACGACGCCGCCTTCAGGCGCCTCTGCAGGCAACGCCCCTTCGTCGGCAATAACAACCGCCTCCCGGTTGCCGGCGGGATCATAGTAGTATCCCATATCTTTATTGTTCGAATAAGTGACGCTTTTTAACCGCCCGAGATCGTCATATTCGTATTCAGCGTCGGGTGCTGACTGCGCCAACGCCGCTGATGTGGCGAGCAACGCTCCCGCGCCAATTATTCTCGCGAGTCGCGCCGAATAACTTGATTTCATTATCCCTCTCAAAATTGGTTCGTCAGTTCATAACCAAACGCAAAAAACGAATGCGCAAAACAACTTATCCGAACGCCAATCTGGCATACGGACCCGCGACGCTAGATTCGCGCGACTATCTTACGGTGAAACTATACTGGAACTAAATCACATGATGAATTACTACATGGATATTGCAAAAAAAATCGCACGACAGCAAGAGCTGAGTTTTACGAATATTGATTTTGTTTTGAACTTTATATGACTGATCCGCGATGAATATACGACAAGTCCTTAAACGCGTTTCACCCCCTAGAATCCCGCCAACAAGAAACAGAAGCGTTTACCTCACGCGCGCCGCGCCTTGGCCCAGTGACGGACCCTTTGCAAAAGTATGGCCCGGATAGCGCGACTTTGTGATCATAGCAGCCTCCGTGAAGCGCCACTGCGCGCTCGTCAATTTACACGCTTAACTGCCAAAAAGACTTTGGAGTAGAGAACTGAAAACCTATGCGCTACACCACACGGAAATTCAGTTCTGAATGTCGATCAGTCTTAAAGCGCCGCGTAAAGCGCATTGAGTAGCTTCACCGCGCGCGGGTCGCCGACAAGGTGCGGGGACATTTTGTTCGGGACGTAGGCCGCGGTCAGCCGGTTTTGCGGATCGATGACGACGCAGGAACCGCCGAAACCGGCGTGGCCGAACGCCTTTTCGTTCGGGCCGAAATGGCGGTTTATGTTGCCCATCAGTCCCGCCGACCAGGACAGATGAAACGGCAGGACGAGATCGTCGCCGCGAATGCGCTCGGCGAGCGCGCCTTTGACGACGCCGGGATCGATGAACCGGTCGTCGCCGGGCCACACGCCGTCATTGGCGAGCGGGGACAAAAGACGCGCCAGCGATGACGCGTTGGCGTGCATGTTGGACGCAGGGATTTCCGCCGCCATCCATTCTTCCCGGCCCGCGCGCGCCGGAATCGAGGACGGCCTCAGGAAAGCGAGTTTCTTATACGCGTTGATCTCGCCAAGGTCCGGCGGTCTTGGCGGCTTCCGCATGGGCGCGACCCGCGCCATTTCCGCCGGGGACAAGCCGCAGTAAACATCGATGCTCTTCCCGGCGTTCAAGTCGCGCAGCAACGCGCCGACCGATTTTCCGGCGACGCGGCGCAAGACCTCGCCAACCGTAAACCCGAAAGTCTGGGGGTGATAGCCGTTGGCGCTTCCCGGCGCCCAGAGGGGCGCCATCCCGGCGAGGACCGCGCACGCCGCGTCCCAGTCGAGATAGGTTTCGGGGGGCGTTCCTTCAGGGAACGCGACGAGACCGTCCTGATGGGACAGGACCTCGGCCACGGTGATGTCCCCTTTGCCCGCAGCGGCGAAGGCCGGCCAGTATTGCGCGACCGGCGCGTCGTAGTCGAGACGACCGTCCGACACTTCGCGCGCGACCAGCAAGGCCAGCACGGCCTTCCCCGAGGAGTAGACGCAGGCGATGGTATCGTCCGTCCACGGCGTTTCCCGCCGACGCTCGCGCCAGCCGCCGCGAATATCGACGATCAGTTCGCCGTCAATCGTCGCCGCAAAGCTTGCGCCGATTTCTCCGTCATCAGAAAAATTGTCCGCGAAAGCGTCGCCGACGGCGCCGAACCCATCGCCCATCGCGCCCGCGCCATTCGGAACGCGCCCGTCGGACCAGTCCGATAAGGCCATTCAGCCCCGGTTGAAGGCGCAGGCGACGCTCGCCCGAGCAATGCTCGCGGCGATGCGCGGATTGTCGATGGCGAGCAGCGCGTCAAGGGCGCCGCCGGCGCTGCCGGCGTCATTCAAGTCGGTCAGGAAATCGGCGACGTCGTTCAGGTCGCTGCGATCGAGCCGTTCGTCGAGTTCGTAAGCGAGGCATTCGGCCCGCTCGCGCGACAGACCGAGTTCAAAGAACCGATCCTCAATCCGGTTGCGCGGCGACAGGCTGGCGCAGGACGCCAGCATCAATGATGCGCCCAAAAGTCCTGCGAGTTTTCTCATGACGCGCTCCCTCGTGATTCGCGCCGGGATCATAGGCGCCGATGACGCCGGCGTCTATGTGGGCGCCGGTTCTAGTCAGAGCGAAGACCGCGCTGGTTGAGCCGCCAGACCAGCGCATCGAGCCGGTCCTGACCGAAGAAGGGTTCGCCATCGAGGACCATGAGCGGCGCGCCCCAGTGATGCTCGAGCTGCGCCGCCTCGTTACCGGCGATGATCTCCGCGACAGCGTCGGCGTTGTCCGTCGCCCATTGATCGAGAGCCGCGAGATCGAGACCGGCCTCCGTCGCCGCCGCGGCAAGGCTTTCCTCCGTGCGCCAATCTTCGGCCCCCGACCAGATCCGCCGCGCCAGGGCGGCGGCGAATTCAAGACCGGCGCCCGCCTCGCAAGCGGCGACCCCAAGCGGCATGATCCGGTCCATATGGGGTTGCTCCGCATCGACCGCGCCGGAAGCAAGATCCATGCGGACGGGATCGGGGTTCGGCCAGACGACCGGAACGCCGAGCCGCTCAGATTCGCGGAACACGTCTTTCAGGAGGTAAGGAGCCCACTGTTTGCGGCCCTTCGAAAAGAACTCCGGTTCGCGTAAGGCCAGCGGGCGCACGAGGCGAAAGTCCGTATCGAGATCATAATCCCGCTTGATGGCGATCAGCCGGTCGCAGGCGAGATAGGAATAGGGGCTGCGGAAGGACCAATATATCTCAAGGCGCGACATTTACGGGCTTTTTCGCTTCCCCCGGCTGTCTTTTTGCGGCGCGCGGCGACGCCTATTCCGGCTGCGGGCCCCGGGCGCGGATGTCCGCCGCGCGTCCGCGCAACCGATATCGCCGCTAGTCGTCCTTTTTCACGAACGTCACCGCGAATAACGGCTCGCCCTCAAAAAGATCCTTAGGCGCGTCGAGCCCCTCGATCATCTTGAAATTGCGGGGCGTGATCGATCCCTCCATGCGATACCCCTTTTCCGCCATGCGGCCGCGGTGAAATTCGAGGGCCGCCGCCGTGAATTCGCGGGCGAGGATGGTAATGCGTTCGGGTTCGTTCGACATGAAGGTCCGCCTGTTGATCTCGTGAATTGCGTTGCCGTTGGATTGGCGCGAATATGGCGGCGCGCGACCGGCTTGTCCACCTCGGTTTTGCCGGCGGGCCTCGCGCGAAGTCGTTGGGGATAAAGGGAGTTTTGGGGATGGCGCTGCGCCATGTGCTTTCCATCGACGGCGGCGGCGTCCGCGGCATTGTCGCCGCGATCGTGCTTGAGGCCCTCGAAGCGGAATTCAAGGCCGTCGGCAAATCCTGTCGCATCGCCGACTGTTTCGACCTCATCGCCGGCACGTCCTCCGGCGCCATCGTCGCCGCCGGCCTGGTCATGCCGCGACCGGGAGAAGAGGAGAGCGCAAGTCCGGCGGAAATCCGCCGCATCTTTGAAACCGACGCCCGGCGCATTTTCCCGCGGCGATGGTTTTGCGAGGTCCCGATCCTCGGCCGCCTGCCCCAGCTGTTCGGACCCTTTTACAACCCCCGCGGGCTGAGCGACGTGCTGTACGAAAATTTCGGCGACATGGTGATGGCGGACGCGCGCCGGAATCTGATGATATCGGCTTACTCTATCGATCCCCGCGACATCGTTCTGTTCCGCGGCGGGCCCGCCTATGAGGAGCGCGACGAGGCGAACCGCTTCGGCATGTTGAAGGCGCGGGACGTCATTCTCGGCGCCACGGCGGCGCCGACATTTTTTCCGCCCCACAGGATCGAGCGCGTCGACAGCGCGGGTTGCTGGACCGCCATTGACGGCGCCGTTTACATCAACGACCCGGCCATGGCGGCGCTGACCGAAGCGATCCGCATGTTTCCGGGCGATGATTTCCGCGTGATTTCGCTGGGGGCGGGCCGGGAAACGCGAAACTATCCGTTTCGGGAATCGCGCAATTGGGGCTTTTCACAATGGGTCTCGCCCGTCAGCCGGTATCGCACGCCGCTTCTGTCGGCGATTTCCGACGGCCAGGCCCGCGCCGTAAACCGGCAACTGCATTACCTCCTCGGCGACGATTATTTCCGCTTCGACTACATGCTGAACCGGGGGCGCGGCTCGGACCGCATTGACGATTCAACCAAGGGCAACATCATTCGCCTGACCCGCGGCGCGCTGGAAATGGTCGAAGAAAACCGGCCGCAACTTCGTCAGCTTGCTGAGGAACTGGACGCGGTCAGATAGAGCGGCGCCTCAGTGCATCGATAAAATCGATGTAATATATAGAAACTATCTGTTTTACTTATAATTTGGCCGCCGCTAACGTGCGGTTCAAGGGCGACGTCGCGACCCATGTCCGTATCGGCGCCGACAGTCGCCCCGCCGTCTTTATTACAGACTCGAAAGGGAGTGACGTCATGATCCACAATCATAAATCCGCCCTGCTCGCGACCGTCGCATGCGCCGCGCTCGGCCTCGCCGCTTGCGGTCAAAGCGAAACGCCGGCTGAAAATGCTGCGGCCCCGGCGGAGACCGAAGCGACAAGCACGAAACCGGCAGGCGCGGCAAAGCCCGCTGCGACTGCGCCGGTTGACGGGCCAAAATCCAACCGGTTCTGGTGGCCGGAAAGCGTCGATCTCGGCCCGCTACGCGAAAACGCCATGGCGTCCGCCCCTTACGACAAAGACTTCGACTACGCAGCGGCGTTCGCCAGTCTCGATCTCGACGCGGTCAAGCAGGACATTGAGACGGTGATGACCACGTCGGTCGACTGGTGGCCGGCGGACTTCGGCCACTACGGACCCTTCTTTATACGGATGGCATGGCATAGCGCCGGCACCTATCGCACCGTCGACGGGCGCGGCGGCGGCGACGGCGGGCAAATTCGGTTCGAGCCTCTCAACAGCTGGCCGGACAACGCCAATCTCGATAAGGCCCGGCGTCTTTTATGGCCGGTCAAGCAAAAATACGGCAACAAGATTTCCTGGGCCGACTTGATGATTCTGACCGGCAATGTCGCCCTTGAATCCATGGGCTTTGAAACCTTCGGTTTCGCCGGCGGCCGCGAGGACGACTGGCGGGCCGAAATCGTCGACTGGGGACCGGAAAGCGAAATGCTCGGCCGCAATCGCCACGGCGGCAATAACGGCCCGCTGGAAAAACCGTTCGGCGCCTCGCAAATGGGCCTCATTTACGTGAACCCGGAGGGGCCGGCCGGCAACCCGGATCCGCTGGCGGCGGCGGAACGCATCCGTGAAACCTTCGGCCGCATGGCGATGAACGATGAAGAGACCGTCGCGCTCATCGCCGGCGGACACACGTTCGGCAAAGCGCACGGCGCGCGCAATCCCGCGGATTGCGTCGGACCGGAACCGGCCGCTGAAGCTGTCGAAGAACAGGGCATCGGCTGGAACAACGCATGCGGCAGCGGCGTCGGCGGCGACACGATTACGAGCGGCCTTGAAGGCGCATGGACGTCGAACCCGGCGCAATGGACGCACCAGTTTCTCGGCAATCTTTACGCCTTCGAATGGAAACAAACGCGCAGCCCGGCCGGCGCCATTCAATGGATTCCGACGGACGAAGCGGCGGCGAGCCTTGTTCCCGATGCGCATGATCCGGAAAAACGCCACGCGCCGATCATGCTCACCACCGATCTGGCGTTGAAGGAAGATCCGAAATATCGGGAAATTACGCAGCGCTGGCTTGAGAACCCGGAAGAGTTCGAAGACGCGTTTGCGCGGGCGTGGTTCAAACTGACCCACCGCGATATGGGCCCGCGCGCGCGTTATGTCGGCACCGAAGCGCCGACGGAAGAACTGCTGTGGCAGGACCCCGTCCCGGCGGCCGATCATCCGCTGATCAATGACGCAGATATCGCTGCGCTGAAATCGCAGATCCTTTCGTCTGGAGCGTCGGTTTCTGATCTGGTGCGCACGGCGTGGGGCGCGGCCGCGTCCTATCGCGACACGGATATGCGCGGCGGCGCCAATGGCGCGCGCATCCGCCTCGCGCCGCAAAAGGACTGGTCGGTCAATGACCCGGCTGCGCTCGCGCAAACGCTTGAAGCCCTTGAAGCCATTCAAGCGGATTTCAACGCCGAGCAAGCGAACGGCAAGCAGGTCTCCCTGGCTGACCTCATCGTGCTCGGCGGCGCGGCAGCCATTGAAAAAGCGGCGGCTGATGCTGGGCACACTGTCTCCGTGCCGTTCACGCCCGGGCGCGGCGATGCGACCGCGGAACAGACCGACGCGGCGTCATTTTCCGTGCTGGAGCCCGCGGCGGATGGTTTCCGCAACTATATTGGCGACGGCGCGGCGGGATCGCCCTCGGCTCTGCTCGTTGACCGCGCCGATATGTTGACCCTGACCGTGGCGGAGATGACCGCGCTTGTCGGCGGCATGCGCGCGCTCGGCGCCAATGCCGGCGGCGTCGCTCATGGTGTCTTCACGGACAATCCGGGAACGCTGGACAACGACTTCTTCGTCAACCTGCTCGACATGTCGACCACATGGTCGCCAACCGGCGACGGCGTTTACGAAGGCCGCGATCGGACGAACGGCGATCTTAAATGGACCGCCACCGAAGCCGATCTCGTGTTCGGTTCGAATGCGGAACTGCGCGCCGTCGCCGAGTATTACGCCTATGACGAATCTGACGGCGCTTTCGTCAACGATTTTGTTGCAGCCTGGACGAAGGTGATGAATCTCGACCGGTCGTAAGCAACGCGCGTCGATCTCGCGTCAAAAAAATGCGCCGGCCCGACAATCCGGGTCGGCGTTTTATTTTCCGAATTTAGCCTGCGGCGGCTTTACGCTTTTCCATCAGCTGATCGAAATTCGTCCACACGCCGTCGCTCCCGTGCCATTCGCCGCGGGTCGCCGCTTTTGAATATTCGGTGGCGCGCGCTTCGAAGAAATTGGCGTGCTCAACGCCGTTCAGAATTTCGGTCAGCCATGGCAGCGGGTGTTTTTCGACCTCATAGACTTTCGGCAGGTCGAGCTGGCCGAGGCGCCAGTCGGCAATGTAGCGGATATACTGCTTGATATCGTCCGCGGTCATGCCTTCGACCGGGCCCATCTCAAAGGCGAGGTCGATAAACTTGTCTTCGAGACCAACCACCGTCTTGCAGCAATCGACAATATCGTCAGCGACCGACGGCGTGACGCATCCCGTTTCGCGCGCAAAGGCGTGATAGAGGCGCACCATCCCTTCGCAATGGAGGCTTTCGTCGCGGATCGACCAGGTGACGATCTGGCCCATGCCCTTCATCTTGTTGAAGCGCGGGAAATTCATCAGCATGGCGAAGGATGCGAATAGCTGCAGCCCTTCGGTG